>CAVSZO010000014.1:0-40584 GCA_963732335.1 Ilumatobacteraceae bacterium
GCGACCAGCGCTGTTCTCCCGTCACCGCGTCGCTCCCAGGCGTCACCCCGTTGGCGCATGAACCCCTTCATGGCGATTCTCCAATCAATACGTTGGCACGCCATTGGCAACACGGGCGGAAACCAGAAGAGGCACTCCGCAGAGTGCCTCTGACCTGGGCTTTTCTTCGCAGCCCGTACGGGATTCGAACCCGTGCCGCCACCTTGAGAGGGTGGTGTCCTAGGCCTCTAGACGAACGGGCCAAGCGGTCCGCCACGCTACCAGCGCGACGACTCGATGAGCTGGGGAGAGAGGAATCGAACCCCTAATTACAGAACCAGAATCTGCTGTGTTGCCAGTTACACCACTCCCCATCGGAGCGACCGCATTTACCGCAGTGTCGACCGGCGGTCGAGTCGGACGGTCCGTCAGCCGGTTGCAGGGGTCACAGGCGGTCGAAGCCGATGATCCGGCCGAGGGCGACGGCGCCGGCTTCGGCGAGGTGACGGCGTGCCGAGCTGGCACCGCGGACGACCGACGTCGGAGTCGGCGACACGTAGGCCGTCAGCCCGGCGTCCTGGGCGATCAGGCGGGCGCGCAGCGCGTGGTACGGATCGGTGACGATGAGCGACACGATCGAGGCCGCGCTGCTCGAGCAGCTCGGCGGTGCCCGCCATCGACTCGCGAGGTGGTGCGTCCGTTGCTCTCCATGACGATCGCACCGGCAGGCACGCCGCGGTCGACGAGGTACTGCGCCGACGACTCCGCCTCGGTGAAGCGATCCTCTGGTTGCTTGCCGCCTGTGACGACGATCAGCGGCGCGACGCCCTTCTCGTACAGCGTGACGACGTGGTCGAGTCGGGCAGCGAGCTGTGGCGACGGGCGGCCGTCGTACTGAGCGGCGCCGAGCACGACGATGGCGTCGACCGGCCGGGACTGCTCGACCTGGTCGCTGCGGCCGGTCGCGTAGACCTGGACGAGGCTGACGGCGTAGTAGCCGACGAGCGAGGGCGACGACCGCGAGCACCGATCGGCGAACGACCTTCCACCGCCGCCGGCGGCGCGCGTCGGCCGCCCGTTGGCCGCCCGTGAAGTCGACGAGGTCGTCGATTCCGGCGATCTCGCCCCGGGGGATCGGCCGGATCGCCGCCACCGGCGTGTTGTCGCGATGCGGTGTTGACACGGCCATCGCGACCGTCAGTCACGCCCGAGCCGGGCGACGGCGGCGTTGAGTCGCCTGATCGTCTCGTCGCGACCGAGCACTTCCAGTGATTCGAACAGCGGCGGGCCGACGCTGCGACCGGTGACGGCGACTCGCACCGGGGCCTGCGCCTTGCCGAGCTTGACGCCGTGTGACGTGCCGACGCGCTCGAGCACGGCCTTCAGCGACACGGCGTCCCACGAGGCGCGAGCAAAGCCACCGACGGTCTCGACCAGCACCGCACGCGACCACGGCTGGTGCATCGCCTTGACCCACGAGTCGTGGTCGATGACCGGATCCGGTCGCATCAGGAAGTCGACCATCGGCGCCGCGTCGGCCAGCGTCACCACACGGGTCTGGACGTGTGGCGCCATCGCCGCAAAGAGCTCGCGGTCGTAGTCGGCGGGCAGGAACGGCTCGCAGGCCGCCACGAACTCGTCCGTCGTGAGCATGCGGATGTACTCGCCGTTGAACGCCGCCAACTTCTTGATGTCGAAGTACGCCGGCGAGTGCGTCACGTCCTCGAGGTGGAACGACTCCTCGATCATCGACCACGGCACGATCTCCGACTCGCTGGCCGGGTCGGCGACCTGCCCTGCGGAGCGCGGCGCCCAGCCGAGCGTCATCAGGTAGTTGACCATCGCCTCGGCGAGGTAGCCGTCGTCACGGTACGACTCGAGGGCCACCTTGTCGCGACGCTTCGACAGCTTCTTGCGCGCCTCGTTGACGAGGATCGGGACGTGGGCCCACACGGGTGGCGGGCAGCCCAGCGCCGACCACAGCATCTGCTGCTTCGGGGTGTTCGAGAGATGCTCCTCACCGCGGACGACGTGGGTGATGCCCATCTCGATGTCGTCGACGACGTTGGCGAGGACGAACACCGGCGAGCCGTTGCTGCGCAGCAGCACGAAGTCCTCGATGTGCTCGTGCTCGAACGTCACGGCACCGCGGATCACGTCGTCGATCACCGTCTCCCCCGTCGGGGACGCGGAACCGCAACACCCGGCCGGGGCCGGGGCCGAGCCCACGGTCGCGCGAGTAGCCGTCGTAGCCGGGCTTGCCCCGCTCCCTGGCACGCTCCTCGATCTGCTCTGGCGTGAGGTCGCAGTAGTAGGCGAGGCCCTGCTCGTACAGGCGCTCAGCGGCGGCGACGTGGGCAGCCGCGTAGGAGCTCTGGAAGTACGGACCTTCGAACGTGGGGTCGTCGGCGGAGATGCCGACCCAGGCCAGGCCGTCGACGATCCCCTGCGTCCACTCCGGATGGTTGCGGACCTCGTCGGTGTCCTCGATCCGCAGCACGAACGTGCCGCCCTGCTGCTTCGCCAACGCCCAGTTGTACAGCGCCGTGCGCGCCCCGCCGATGTGGAAGATCCCGGTGGGCGACGGGGCGAACCGATAGCGCGGCGACATGGTTCCCCAACGCTACCGACGCGTCATCGTCGCTCTGTGTCAGCGTGTAAGCCCGCTGCGGGCTTACACGCTTACACAGACGCTGCGGACGTAGATCGCGACGTCAACGCGAGGTTGCGGAGCTGGCGGAGGGCGACCGAGAGCGTCGTCAGGTCGTAGCTCTCGGCGCGGCGGATCTCCGTCAGCATCGCGCCGACGCGGCTCACCGGGCGGGCGTTGATCGACATCCACTCCTCGACGGAACCACCGCTCCTCACGCAGGCCGCGGTGAGCTCGGCCAACGTCGACAGCAGGTCGTCGCGCAGCGCCGAGCGGGCCTGGGTCTGCCAGCGGTCAGACCGCGGCAGCGAACCGATGCCCTCCCACAGCCACATCAGGTCGAGGGCGTCGAACAGCTCCCACTGCACCGCGGACAGTTCGCCGACCGGTCGTCCGGTCGACTCCGCCAGGTCGACGATGTCGAAGGCGGTGTGCAGGACGGGCCACGCTGCGGCCCGCTCGGCAAGCGATTCCGGCACACCCGCCGCCAGCCGCGAGGCCTCTTCCGACATGGCGACGTCGGCCATTCTGCCGCGCAGCTTCGCCCCCAGCGACGTCGCCAGCTCGGTGATCCCGGGCTTGAGGTGGGCGACGGTCTCGGCCAGCCCGAACGGCGGGCGGCGATGACGCAGCACCCACAACGCTCCTCGCTCGACCATTCGCCGGCAGTCGAGGAACAGGTCGAACTGCGTGTCGAGCGGCACGGTTGCGTCGAGAGCGTCGATCTCGCTCCACAGTGCGGCGAAGTCGAACACCTCTCGCGACACGACCCAGGCCCGGATCACGTCGACGACCGACGCCCCGGTGTCCTCGGTCATGCGATGGTCGAAGGAGATCCCGGACAGGTTGACCATCTGGTTGACGACGATCGTGGAGATGATCTCCCGGCGCAAAGGGTGGGCGAGGATCGCCTCGGCGAATCGCTCTCGGAGCGGCGTCGGGAAGTAGCCGACGAGGTCGCGATGCAACAGGTCATCGTCGGGGAGGTCGCTGCGCACCATCTCTGCCTTGTTGGTGTTCTTCGTGTAGGCGATCAGCACGGCGAACTCGGGAGCGGTGAGCCCGGTGCCGGCGAGCTGCCGTTCGGCGATCTGGCGGTCCGAGGGAAGGAACTCCAACTGGCGATCGAGCCAGCCCTCGGTCTCCAGCGCCTCGATGTAGCGGGCGTGGACGTTGGCCATGCCGAGCGACTGCTTGCGGGCCATCAGCAAGGCCAGCGTCTGGGCCTTGTTGTTGGCGAGGACGAGGCCGGCAATCTCGTCGGTCATCGTCGCCAGCAGCTCGTTGCGCTGCTTTGTCGTCAACTCGCCAGAGACGACAACACCGTCGAGGAGGATCTTGATGTTGACCTCATGGTCGCTGCAGTCGACGCCGGCCGAGTTGTCGATGGCGTCGGTGTAGATGAGCCCGCCATGGAGGGCGTACTCGACGCGCCCGCGCTGGGTGAACCCGAGGTTGCCGCCCTCCCCGACCATCCGGCAGCGCAGTTCGGCGCCATTGACCGCGCACCCCGTCGTTGGCTCGATCGCCGACCTCGCTGTGGGTCTCCGACTCCGCCTTCACGTAGGTGCCGATGCCGCCGTTCCACAGGAGGTCGACAGGCGCCTTGAGCACCGCCGAGACGAGCTGGTCGGGCGTCAGCGGTTCAGCCGAGGCGATGCCGAGCACGGCTCGTGCCTGCGGGCTGAGCTCGATCGACTTGAGGGTGCGGGCGTAGACGCCGCCGCCAGGCGAGATCAGTTCGGGGTCGTAGTCCGCCCACGACGACCGCGGCAACGCGAACAGCCGCGCCCGTTCGGCCCAAGCCGCGGCTGGGTCGGGGTTCGGGTCGATGAACACGTGGCGATGGTCGAATGCGGCGACGAGCCGGAGCGCTCTCGATCGCAACATCCCGTTGCCGAACACGTCACCGGACATGTCGCCGATGCCGACCACGGTGAGCGGATCCGTGTCGGCGTTGCGGCCAAGCGACCTGGCGTGACGCCGAACGCTCTCCCACGCCCCCCGCGCCGTGATCCCCATCGCCTTGTGGTCGTAGCCGTAGCTGCCGCCCGAGGCGAAGGCGTCGCCGAGCCAGAAGCCGTGCTCGAGCGACACGCCGTTGGCGATGTCGCTGAACGTGGCGGTGCCCTTGTCGGCGGCCACGACGAGGTAGGTGTCGTCGGCGTCGTGCACGACGGTGCCAGGCGGGTGGACCACCTGCCCGTCGACCAGGTTGTCGGTGAGGTCGAGCATCGCCCCGACGAACATCCGATAGCAGTCGACGACTTCGGAACGCGTTGCGTCGGGGTCGGTGAACCGACGCTTGACGACGAAGCCGCCCTTGGCTCCGGTCGGCACGATCACGGCGTTCTTGACCATCTGCGCCTTCATCAACCCGAGCACCTCGGTGCGGAAGTCCTCGCGCCGGTCGCTCCACCGCAACCCGCCACGGGCGATCGGCCCGCCGCGGAGGTGAACACCCTCGACCCTGGGCCCACACACCCAGATCTCGAACGCTGGTCGCGGCAGCGGCAGTTCAGGGATCGCTGCCGGGTCGAACTTGAACGCCAACGTGTCGTCGCCACGGAAGAAGTTGGCTCGCGTGGTCGCCTCGATGAGGGTGAGGAAGCTGCGACAGATGCGATCCTCGTCGAGGCTCGGGATGGCGTCGAGAGCGCTGACGATCTGCTCCCGCAGCACCTGCTGGGCGGCATCGCGATCGTCAGACGCGCGCCCGGTACCACCCAATGCCGGGTCGAAGCGAGCCTTGAACAGCTGGACCAGCCGAGTCACCAGCTGGCCGTGACGAGCGAGGGTGTCCTCGATGTACTGCTGGCTGAAGGCGAAACCGATCTGGCGCAGGTACTTGGCGTAGGCGCGGATCATGGCCACGTCGCGAGCGTCGAGTCCGGCGGCAACGACCAATCGGTTGAAGCCGTCGCTCTCGATCGCACCACGAACGAGACCGACGAACGCCTCGATGACGTCAGCGGCGTGGCGTTCGAGCACACACCCTTCGGGTGCGCGGACGCCGATGTCGTAGAGATAGACGCGGTCGCTGCCGACACGGAAGGTGTAGGGCTGTTCGTCGAGGGCGACGAACCCGAGGTGGTCGAGCAGCGGGAGCAGCTCCGACAATGCCATCGCGGTGCCGCGTCGGTACACCCGCATCCGCCACTCCCCGACGTAGGCGTCGAGATCATGGCCGAAGGCGACCACGATGTCGCTGTCGCCGGTAAGCACCTCGTCGATGCGGCGCAGGTCGGCAACCGCCCGTTCCGGTACGACGGCGGCGCGATAGGCCGCCGGGGCGGATCGCCCGGCGAGATCGAACAGCCGGTGCCCCTGTCCCTCGCCGAGTTCGCTGACCAACGCCGCGCGAAGACGCTCGGTCCACGAGATCGACTGCTCGTCGATGGTTCGTTCGAGGGCGTCGAGGTTGGCGTAGCTGTCACTCGAGGGACGGCGCACGCTGACGGTCACGCGGGCGAGTGAGCTGGCCGACACGAACGACTCGAACGTCCGGACCTCGGCGCCGTAGGCCTCGGCGACGATGTCGGCGAGTCGCTCCGGCAGCTCAGCGGTGAACCGGTTGCGGGGGAAGTACACGAGCACGGTCGTCCACCGACCGGCAGGCTCCGGAACCTCGAACACCCGGACGACGCGTCGTTCCTGCAGCCCGACGATCTCCCGAACGAGGTCAGCGACCTCCGCGGGCGACAGCTCGAGGACGACGTCGCGGGGAAGGTTCTCGAGGACGGTGCGCGCCGCCCGGCCCGAGTGGCTGTGGACCGCCTCGCCGACGAGGCCGAGCTCGCTGGCGATCTGGTCGCCAAACCCGGGAATGTCGAACACGCTGGCTCGTTGGGCTCCTGTCGAGAGCAGGCCGACGAACCGATGCTGCAACCCTGGCTCGCCCGGGTCGCCAACGATCAGGACGCTGAGCCGCTGCGGACGGAACACCGTCGACACGGTGTCGGCCCGGGCCATCACCGCTGGGCGGTCCTCCCGTCCGCTCGACGTCGAGAACGTGAACGCTTCCCGCGCCGCCGGTGGAACGTCGGCGAGCTGACCGAGTGCGGTGCCATCGATCGGCGCGACGGTGCCGGACTCGTCGCAAGTCGTGTCCACGGCTCCGAGGAAGACGAACTGTCCGTCAGCGAACCATTGCATTGCCGGGTGGACGTCGACCAGCTCGAGCAAGCGCTCGCGCATCCGACCGAAGTCGCCGACCACTCGGCGAACGTCGGCGATCGCCGACTCCAGCTCGGACTCCAGGTCCGCGGCCAGCTCGTCGGAGACACGATCGATCTCGATCTGGGTCCATGCCTCGACGATCAGCGCCTCGTCGGCCTTGCCCTCGAGGCGGTCGCTGAAGGGTGCCACCCGCCGGATCTCGTCGGCAGCCCCTCGTTCGACGAGCAGCATCGGATGGACGAGGAGGTGGATGTCAAGACCGTGACGTTCCAGCAGCATGCGCATCGTGTCGACGAGGAACGGCATGTCGTCGGTGACCATCAGCACGACCGAGTGGGGCGTCGCCCAACCGTCGCGCTCCCGGTCGGGCGACATGACGCGGACGACGGGCGATCCGGCAGGGCGGGTACGACCGAGTTCGAAATGGGCGACGCCGACCGAGTAGATGTCGTCGATCTTGCGGTCGTCGACATCCTCCTCGGGCAGCTCGAAGTAGTACAGGGCGAGGAACTGGCCGAGCACCTCGTCGTCGGGGCGACGGACAGCGGCAAGCTCACGAAGCCGGTCGAGCGCCTCGGCCACGTCGGTATGGGCCTGCATGGTCAACCTCCTGCCCCGACCACGCTGTCGGAGCACTATCCGCTGCTTGCGACGTCGACAGTACTTGCTCCGCGGCGTGTCGAGCCGCTGTCAGGGGGCGGTGGTCCGGACGACCGTCGTCGTGGCACCTGGCGGCGCCAGGCTGATCATCGGCAGCCCAGTCGTCGTCGGCGCCGCGGCAACCGTCGGTGGCGGGCAACTGGGCGATCGGCGCGGTCGACGACGGCGTGGCCAATATCGGGGGCGGTGGCGCGCTGATCGCCAGGCTGAAGACGGCGACGTACGTCAGGTACGACGCGACGAAGGCATCCTCCTCCGTCGTCGCCGGGGCAATGACGATCGACACGAGGTTGTCGCCGGCCTCGGCGCCCTCGATGACCTGCAACATGACTCCGAGCGGGCCGGCGACGATGTAGTTGGCCTGGACCGTCGCGGTGTCGGCCGCCAACGCCGCCCACGCCTGCACCGCCGGCGCGGCGAGCGATACATCCAGGGTGGCCAGCAGGAGGGTGCCGGCAGCGCCGCGCACCACCTGCGCATCAGGATCCCCGCCGACCGTGACGGCGGTGACCGCGCCGGTCGCCGGATCGATGAGCCCTCCGACGAACGTGCTCGTGGCGATCGGCACGGCGAACACCTCGACGTTGCCCAGGCGTCGTGTCCGGAGGGAGCGGGCCGCGGACGATCAATGTCGGGTCGAGGATGAACACCTCCGCGGACGGGTCGATCAGCAGCAGATCGGCTGGCGGTCTGGTTCCACGCCACGACGAATCGTCAAGGGTGGGGAACACGGACGTCACGGCCGGCGCCGTGGTCGCAGCCGCCGCCGTGGTGGTCGTTCCAGCAGCGAGACGTCTCGTCGTCGCGACCGTCGCCATGGTCGTCGTCGACGATGTCGATGGCGTCGCCGACGTCGAGGCTGAGGCGGTGAGCGACGTCCCGACGACCAGCACGGCGAGTACCGCGGCAGACCTGGCAGACCTAGCAGACATGTCAGTGGAGCGTAGGCGTCGGCTACCGCCTCCGGCCGAGCCGGACGTGCTCGGCGGTGATCTCGCCGATCGTGGTGACGCCGATCAACGCCATCGTCCGGCGCAGCTCGTCGAGCAGCCACTCGAGCACACGGTCGACCCCGAGCTCGCCGGCGGCGCCGAGCCCGTAGAGGTAGGCCCGCCCGGCCATGCACGCGTCGGCGCCGAGGGCCAGCGCCTTGGCGATGTCACTCCCCCGCCGAACGCCACCGTCACAGATGATCTCGACGCGCCCGCCCACTGCGTCGGCGACCGGGGCGACGAGTTCGAGGATGGCCGGAGCGCTGTCGAGCTGGCGACCACCGTGGTTGGACAAGGCGATCGCGTCGATCCCGTGGTCGACAGCGAGGCGCGCGTCCTCGACGGTCTGCACCCCCTTGAGCACGATCGATCCGTTCCACATCGAGCGGAACCACTCGATGTCTCGCCACGACAACGACGGGTCGAACTGCGAGGAGACCTTCTCGGCGAGCCGGATCGGCCGGGAGCCGTTCGTACTGGTCGCCGCAACTTCGACGTGGCGACGTTGGCGAACAGGATCGGCTCGGCCCGGGCGAAGCGCCAGGTCCAGCCAGGGTGTATGATGCCGTCGATGATCGTGTCGAGTCCGAGCTTCGGCGGCATCGTGAAGCCGCGACGGACGTCGCGCTCGCGACGCCCGAGGTAGGCGGTGTCGACGGTGATGACGAGCGCCTCGTAACCGGCGGCGGCCGCCCGGTCGACCATGTCGCGTACGAGGGCGCGGTCCTTCCAGACGTACACCTGGAACCACCGGCGGCCGTCTCCGTTGGCGGCGGCGACCTCCTCGATCGAACGCGTCGACATCGTCGACAACGTGTACGGCACCCCGGCGCGTTGCGCTGCACGGGCGACCGCCAGCTCGCCTTGCGGGTCGGCGATCCTCGTGTAGCCCGTCGGCGCAAGAACGAGCGGAAACGGCACAGGCGACCCGAGCAACGTCGATGTCGTGTCGACCGTCGAGACGTCGCGGAGAACTCGCGGGCGGAACTCGTAGCGGCCGAACGCTTCACGATTCGCCCGCATCGCCACTTCGTCCTCGGCACCGCCGTCGATGTAGTCGAACACCCCGGCCGGCAGGCGTCGCTTGGCGATCCGCCGCAAGTCATCGACGTTCGCCGCCCTGGCGAGCCTTCGCTTCGCCGGATCGAGTTCGAAGCGGCGGAAGCGGAGGACGGAGCGCAGGGTGTCGAGCATGGCTGGGCGGTCAGGGCACCGGTTCGATGTAGTCCGTCGAGAGCTCGTCGATCGCGAGCAACTCCGAGCAACGCCATCGTGCGGCGAACGTCGGCGGCGAGCAGGTCGAGCACCGTGTCGACACCGAGTTCCCCACCTGCTGCCAGCCCGTACAGGTACGCCCTGCCGGCCATGCACGCAGTGGCTCCGAGGGCGAGCGCCTTGACGATGTCGCTGCCGCGGCGCACACCGCCGTCGCAGATGATCTCGACGCGACCGCCAACCTGGTCGGCCACGGGGGCTACGAGATCGAGGGCGGCCGGGGCATCGTCGAGTTGGCGGCCGCCGTGGTTCGACAGGGCGATGGCGTCGACGCCGGACTTCGGCGGCCATCCGAGCGTCGTCGACGGACTGGATTCCCTTGAGCACGATCGGCCCGCCCCAGTTCGACCGGAACCACTCGATGTCGTCCCACGACAGGCGAGCGTCGAATTGGCTGGCGAACGTTGCAGCGAGATTGACGGCCGACGTCCCTTCCGGCTGTCCGGTGGCTGCCGCCGACGTCGCGACGTTGGCGAAGCGGATCGGCTCGGCGCGTACGAAACGCCAGGTCCATGACGGGTGCAAGACGCCGTCGACGATCGAGTCGAGCCCGAGCTTCGGCGGCAGCTCGAACCCGCGGCGAACGTCGCGCTCGCGGCGCCCGAGGTTCGCCGTGTCGACGGTGATGACCAGCGCCTCGTAGCCGGCGGCCGCCGCCCGTTCGATCATGTCGCGCAACAGCGCCCGGTCTTTCCAGACGTAGACCTGGAACCAGCGGCGGCCGTCTCCGTTGGCGGCGGCCACCTCTTCGATCGAACGGGTCGACAACGTCGACAGCGTGTACGGCAGGCCAGCCCGCTGTGCCGCCCGGGCGACGGCCAGCTCGCCTTGGGGATCGGCGATACGTGTGAACCCGGTCGGTGCCAGCACGAGGGGGAAGGCGACCTCCTTGCCCAGCAACGACGTGGTCGTGTCGATGGCCGAGACGTCGCGAAGCACCCGCGGGCGAAACCGGTAGTTGGCGAACGCGTCGCGGTTGGCACGCATCGTCCGCTCGTCCTCGGCACCGCCGTCGATGTAGTCGAACACCCCGGCCGGAAGGCGACGCTTGGCGATCCGCCGCAAGTCGTCGGTGTTCGCTGCCGTGGCCAGCCGGCGCTTGTTGGAGTCGAGCTCGAAGCGTCGGAATCGGAGGACGGAGCGCAGCGTGTCGAGCATGGCGCCGAGATGCTACGGCGAGCCGAGCGCGGTGCCTGAGCCGGAACGGTTGTCGCACACCCAGATCTGGTGGCGACCCGTCTGGCTACCGGCGACCGGTTCGTACTCCTCGTCCCCGACGTGGACGAACCCGAGCCGCTTGGGGATCGCCGCGCTGCGCTCGTTCGCCGCATCGCAGCGGATCACGACACGGGAGATCCCGTCGAGGGCGAACGCCGCCGTCGTGAGCGAGCGGGCGACGGCCGTCATCACGCCGCGACCGACGGCGTCAGGCCGCAGCCAGTAGCCGATCTCGATCGTTTCGGGTTCGCCCCGCCGGTGCAGTCCACAGCCGCCGACGATGCGCTCGCCGTCGCCCTCCGATCCCGGCGTCGGTGACGAGATAGCTGTAGTTGTCGCCGGACGACCAGCCCTCAGCGACCTTGGCGACGAACTGGGCCGTGCCGTCGCGATCCTGGTCGGCCCACGGCATGAACGGGCGAAGGTGGGCGCGGCTGGACTCGATCACCGCGTGCAGTGCATCGACGTCGCCGGCGACGTGACGGCGCAACACCACTCCGGCGGCCGGGACGTCGATCCGTTCCGGTGGGTGTCGCATCCGCCCATCGTCGCCGACCGCCGAGGCCGCGGCTCGGCCGGATTTCCGTCGCAGACCGTCGCGCAACCGGAGGGCTCGGGCGGCAACCTCGTCGACGTCGTCGCCGAGGACCGTGATGTGGCCCATCTTGCGCCCCGGTCGAGGCACCGGCTTGCCGTAGAGGTGGAGCCGCCCATCCGGGTCGGCGAGGACGTCCGACCAGTACGGTTCGACCACCTCGTCGCCACCACCGGTGAGCCACAGGTCGCCGAGCAGGTTGACCATCGCCGCCGCCGGTGCCGTCATCGTCGTGGCGCCGAGGGCGGTTCCGGTGACGGCGCGGATCTGCTGGGCGAACTGGCTCGTCTGTGCCGCGTCGAGCGTCCAGTGTCCACTGTTGTGGGGCCGCGGGGCCAGCTCGTTGACGAGCAGGCGGCCACCCGAAACGAACATCTCGACGGCCAGTACGCCGACGAAGTCGAGCGCCTCGGCGATGTGCGCCGCCAATTCCTGTGCCTCGTTCGCCAACTGCCTGTCGACCCTCGCCGGCACGACGGTCAGATCGAGGATCCCGTCGCGATGGACGTTCTCGGCGACCGGGTAGGTGGCGGTGGCTCCGTCACCGCGGCGGGCGAGGACGACGCTGATCTCGAGGTCGAGCGGCACTCGTCGTTCGACGATGCACGGCACGCGGCCGAGCTCCTCCCACGCCGGCTCGATGCCGGCGGCGTCGCTGACCGAACGCTGTCCCTTGCCGTCGTAACCGAGCCGGGCGGTCTTGACGATGGCCGGCCCGCCGAGCGCGGCGGCAGCGCCGAGATCGGCGGCGTCGATGAGCGCGGCGCAGGGTGCCACGGGGAAACCTGCGCCTTCCAGGAACGACTTCTCGGCGATGCGGTCCTGGGCGATCGCCACCGCTCTGACGGGTGGGGCGACGACGACGTCGCGGGCGAGCCGTTGCAACGCCAGCGCCGGTGGGTTCTCGAACTCGGTGGTGACGACCGCGCAGCGGCCGACGAGCTCGTCGAGAGACAGCGGCGTCGTCGTAGGGGGCGACGAGGTGGACGTCGGCCACCGCCCCGGCGGGAGCGGCGGGATCGGGGTCGAGCACGACCGTGCCGTAGCCGGCCAGGCGGGCAGCGACGATGGCGTAGCGGCCGAGCTGACCACCTCCCAGCATCCCGATCGTCGCCGGTGGCGCGATCGGGGTCTGGCTGCGGGCTCACGACGGTGGGACGGCGTCGAGGACCGTTGAGGCGGCCTGCTCGCGCCGTTCCGACCGGTAGGCGTCGAGCGCTGCCCGCAGCTTCGGGTCCTCGTTGGCGAGCAGGGCGATCGGCGAACAGCCCGGCGTTGGTCGCCCCGGCATCGCCGATGGCGAACGTGGCGACCGGGACGCCGGCGGGCATCTGGACGATCGACAGCAACGAGTCCTGGCCGTGCAGGTGGCGCGACGGCACGGGCACACCGAGCACCGGCACCGTGGTCTTCGCCGCCAGCATCCCCGGGAGGTGTGCCGCGCCGCCGGCCCCGGCGATGATCACGCGCACGCCGCGATCAGCGGCCGACTCGGCGAAGGCGAACATCTCGTCGGGCATGCGGTGGGCGCTGACGACTCGCGCCTCGTGGGGGACGCCAAAGCGCTGGAGGACCTCGACGGCCTTGTGCATCGTCGACCAGTCGCTGGCCGACCCCATCAGCACGGAGACGAGCGGCTTCGCCGTCGACGTCGCCAGCCGCGCTCATCTCCGTCACGTTAGAGGGGGTGGGCGCCGATGTGCTGAGCTAGCGGTCATGCAGCGCAACGTGCTCGGTGGCGAACTGGTTCCCTGCTCGCTCGAACCGCTCACCGGGTTCTACCGCACCGGCTGCTGCGAGAACCACGGTGACGACCCTGGCATGCACGTCGTGTGCTGCCGGGTGACCGAAGAGTTCCTCGAGTTCGAGGCGGCGCACGGCAACGACCTGTCGACGCCGGCCCCCGAGTTCGGTTTCGCCGGGCTCGTGCCAGGCGACCAGTGGTGCGTCTGCGCGGCCCGCTGGGCGGAGGCGCTGGAAAGCGGCGCCGCCTGCCCGGTCGTGCTGGAGTCGACGCACGTCTCGGCGCTCGAGTTCGTCAGCCTCGACGACCTCCGCGCCCATGCGTCCCAAGGGTGACGTCCCGCGCTCAGCTGACGCCGAGCAGGTGCTTCCAGCTCACCGAGTAGATCTCGTTGACCTCTGCCTGTGACATCCGCAGGGTCGACTCCGGGATGCTGTCGACGAGGGCGCGCAACTCCTCGTAGTGGTGCGGGTCGGCGACTCCCTCGAACATCTTGACGCGGTACGCCACGAGCTCGGCCGCCGGGGCCGGGTCGAGGAAGCCCCAGATCGTGAACGCGATGCGGAGATCGTGGATCACCGGCGCCCGCCCGAACAGCGAAGCCCTGCGCAGCCCGATCGCCGTGCACCCGGTGACGACGTCGTCCTCCCGCTCGGCGTCGGACAGCACCAGTTGCGGCCGGAATCGGGAGGCCAGCCGCAACGCATAGCCCTGGTCAGGGCCCTGGAAGCCGAGCCCGGGACTGGCCGGCTGGCGCCCGTCGAGCTCGCCAGGGCGGTCCGCCTCCCACCGATCGGGCACGTACGCCGGGGATCGGTACGACTTGACGTCACCGATTGCCGGAACCGGAGCGAACTTGGGCGCGGCCACGGTCCTGTTCTACTGCGTGGAGTGGAGCAGGCCGTAGACGATGCTCTCCTCGAGTGCCCGCCACGACGCTTCGATGATGTTGGCGCTGACCCCGATGGTGGTCCAATCGTGCTCGCCGTCGGTGGCGTCGAGGAGCACGCGGGTGACCGCGCCCGTGGCTCCGGCGCCGTCGAGGATGCGCACCTTGAAGTCGGTGAGGTGGACACGCTGCAGGGCCGGGTACGCCCCGTTGAGGGCGGCCCGCAGCGCCTTGTCGATGGCGTTGACCGGGCCGTTGCCTTCGGCGATCTGGATGTGGCGGTGCTCGCCGACCCACACCTTGACCGTCGCCTCCGTGCGGAACTCCGTTCCGGCCTGCTCGTCGGTGATGACGCGCATGCTCTCGACGCTGAAGAAGTCCTGCTCCCAACCGCGGCGCGGCGCATCAGCAACTCCAGCGACGCATCGGCGGCTTCGAAGTGGTAGCCCTCGTGTTCGAGGCGCTTGAGGTCGTCGATCACGCTGTTGACCGCCGGCCCGTCCATCGGCAGGCCGAGCTCGGCGGCCTTCATCGTGATCGTCGCCCGCCCGGCCATCTCCGACACCACGAAGCGCGTGCCGTTGCCGACCGTCTCGGGGTCGACGTGCTCGTAGGCATCCTTGGCCCGGGCGATCGCGCTGGCGTGCAGACCGGCCTTGTGGGCGAACGCCCCGGAGCCGACGTAGGGGGCTTGCGGACTGATGGCGCGGTTGAGCAACTCGGCGACGTGGTGGCTGACGCTCGTCAGCTTCGCCAGTCGACCGTCCGGAAGGCAGCGGTAGCCGAGCTTGAGCTCGAGGTTGCCGATGATCGTCGAGAGGTTGGCGTTGCCGGTGCGTTCGCCGATGCCGGTCAGCGTCCCCTGCACGTGCCGCGCTCCGCTGGCCACGGCGGCCATCGAGTTGGCGACGGCGCAGCCGGTGTCGTCGTGGCAATGGATGCCGACGGTGACATCGCTGCCGACGTGGGCGACCACGGCGGCGGTCGCCGCTTCGATCTCGTGCGGCAGCGAGCCGCCGTTGGTGTCGCACAGCACGACGTGGCTGGCGCCGCTGACGACGGCGGCTTCGAGGGCCCGCAGCGAGAACTCGGGATCGGCCTTGAAGCCGTCGAAGAAGTGCTCCATGTCGACGAGGACCAGCCGGCCGGCGTCACGGAGGAAGCGCACCGAGTCGGCGATCATCGCCTCGCCCTCGTCGAGCGTCGTCTGCAGCGCCTCGGTGACGTGGTAGGCGGAGCTCTTGGCGACGATGCACACCGCCGACGTCGACGCGTCGACGAGGTTGCGCAGCGTGTCGTCGGAGTCGACCTTGCCCCTCGGTCGCCGCGTCGACCCGAAGGCGACGAGTGTCGACGTCGTGAGGGGCAGCTCACGGCTCGCCCTGGCGAAGAACTCGATGTCCTTCGGGTTGGCACCCGGCCAACCCCCTTCGATGAACTGGACTCCGAGGACATCGAGCTGCTCGGCGATGCGCAGCTTGTCCTCGACGGTCGCGGTCACCCCCTCGACCTGGAGGCCGTCGCGAAGGGTGGTGTCGAAGATCTCGATCGTGGTCTGGGCGGTGCTCATCGTGGTGGTCTCGTTGCGCTTGTCGGTGGATTCGAATGGCGAAAACTGAAAGAGCCGCCCGGTGGGCGGCTCGGCGTGCATGCGGTTGGTGGCCGCACGCACTAGCAAATGATGATGATCGCCGGTGCGGGCGTGCGGGTCGTCGTCATCGGGGTCACGGAGCGGCCATTCAACCCGTTCGACGGCACTGGTGTCAACGCCGAACGCCGTGCCGGACCGCGCCGAGGTGCGCGGTACGCCGATTTCTGTGGGTATGGCTGTGCATGAACGGTGGATGAATGGCTCAATGCTGTGGGTAACGAGAAAGTTTCGTGGACAACCCTGTGAATTCGGCGGATAGCCCTTGACCTGGGGGTATGCGGCTACAAAGATGTCCGACGTACCGGAGAGCGCAACGCAAACCGGGGTCGGAGCTGAGTCTGTCAGGTGCCTTCGGGAACTTGACGGAGAACGGCTTCGGTCCACGATGCGTCAGCGGACCCGGTGCACGGGACGACTACCACCCAGTCGTCGCCGACTGGTGAACCGGCTTGCCGGGGATCCAGCCGACGATGACGTGCTGGTGAGGGGAGCCGCCGGTTCGCCGGTGGCCGACCTTGTCAGCGAGGGTCTTGAACAGAGGGGGATTGCAACCGGGCTTCGGCAACGGAGCGCCTCCCGAGTTCAGGATCTTCACGAGTGGGCCGCCGCAGTCGATCCGGATTCGTCCGGATCGGGTGGGACGGATTCCTTCGTGACGGGAACGGAGCGGGGCAACCCGCAACCGGGCCGATAACGCGGCATCGCCCGCCATGCCTTCGGGCACGACGGGCGATGTAGGTCGAGTTGAGGCTAACGCCGAGAGATCGACCAGTGGTGGATGGTCTTCCCATTGGAGCCGCCCCGGGCGGCGCAGCGGCCTCGGCCGCAGCGCCCCCGGGGTGCTCTGCTTTCGCCGTCGCATGCGAGATCGCTTGCATCGCGCGGATCTCTGATCGCGCCGAGCTTCGACCCGTTGCGGCGGGACACTCCCCCGCTGCCAGAGCCGGCAACCGTGATCGGCGCGGCGACTCAGACCCGGCCACCGCCCAACCATTGGCGCCCCTGCTGACGCAAACCGGCTACTCGGCCAGCTCGCACCAGTCCTTGTAGGCCGGCTCCTCGCCGCGCACGGCGCGGGCGTAGGTCTCGGCGATCGCCTTGGTCATCGGCCCGGGGCACGGGATCGGTCGGTCGTCGACGGAGTTGACCGACGACACCTCGGCCGCCGTGCCGCACACGAACATCTCCTCGGCGATGTACAGGTCGCTGCGGGCGATGTTGTCGACGCGGGCCTCGTAGCCGAGGTCACGGGCGATCGTCATCACGGAGTTCTGGGTGATGCCCTCGAGGGCACCCGCAGACAGCGGTGGGGTGAGGAGGATGCCGTTGCGGGCGACGAACACGTTCTCCCCACTGCACTCGGCGACGAGACCGTTCGGTGACAGCATGATCGCCTCGTCGTATCCGGCGTTGAGCGCCTCGACCTTGGCGAGCGAGGAGTTGACGTAGTTCCCCGTCGTCTTCGACGCCGGCGGCATCGTGTTGTGCTCGTGGCGGATCCACGACGAGATCTTCATGCGCACGCCCTTGGTGACGGCGTCGTCGCCGAGGTAGGCGCCCCACGGCCAGCAGGCGATGGCCACGTCGACGCGGCACGGCAGCGTGTTGAGCCCCATCTCGCCGTAGCCGAGGTAGGCGATCGGGCGCACGTAGCACGACGACAACCCGGTCGACAGCACGGTCTGCTTGCAGGCGGCGATCAGCTCGTCGACCGTGTACGGCAACTCGAAGCCGAGGATCTTGGCCGAGTTGGCGAGGCGGACGATGTGATCGGTGAGCCGGAACACCGCCGGGCCCTGCGACGTCTCGTAGGCGCGGATGCCCTCGAACACACCGGTGCCGTAGTGCAGCGTGTGGGTGAGCACGTGGACCTGGGCCTTGTCCCAGTCGACGAGCTCCCCGTTCATCCAGATCTTCGGAGTCGGCGTAATCGGCATGGTTTCAGTCTCGCACTCGGTCGGCGATTGCGGCACCCACTTCGCTGGTGGTTCCGCTAACAGGCTCGGCGCACGCCGCCCGGATCCGCTCGGCGGCGTCGGACTCGCCGAGGAAGTCGAGCATCAGGGCCGCCGACAGGATCGCCGCGATCGGGTTCGCCTGGCCCGTGCCGGCGATGTCGGGGGCCGAGCCGTGGACCGGCTCGAACAGGCTCGGCCCGGTGCGGAGCCGGGTTGAGGTTGGCCGAGCTGGCCAGCCCGACGCCACCGGACACGGCACCGCCGAGGTCGGTGAGGATGTCGCCGAACAGGTTGTCGGTGACGATCACGTCGTAGCGCTGGGGATCCTGGACGAAGTAGATCGTCGCCGCGTCGACGTGGTGATACGCCGTGGCGACGTCGGGGAACTCGGCGGCGACCTCGTTGAACGTGCGCTGCCACAGATCGCCGGAGAACAACAGCACGTTGGTCTTGTGCACGAGCGTGAGGTGCCGGCGCGGCCGGGACCGGGCCAACTCGAAGGCGTAGCGGATGCAGCGCTCGACACCCATCCGCGTGTTGACGCTGCCCTGGGTGGCGACCTCGTTGGGCGTGCCCTTGCGCAGCACCCCGCCCTCGCCGGCGTACGGTCCCTCGGTGTTCTCGCGAATGACGACGAACTCGTGGTTCGGTCCGACGAACGGACGTTGGTTGATGTACAGGTCGAGGGTGAAGCGCAGCTTGAGGAGCAGCCCGCGCTCGATGACACCGGGCGGAACCTCGGGCGTGCCGACAGCGCCGAGCAGGATGGCGTCGAAGCCGCGCAGCTCCTCGAGCGTGTCGTCGGAGAGGATCTCCCCGTCGCGGAGGTAGCGCTGCCCGCCGAGATCGAACTCGACGGTGTCGAGCTTGACCCCCGCGGCGTCGAGGACGCGCAACGCCTCGGCGGTGACCTCGGGACCGATCCCGTCACCGCCGATCACGGCGATGCGGTGTGGACCATTACCTGTACTGCCCGGCATCGTGACCGAACCTATCGTCGCGACTCCGTGAGCGCCGATCCACTAACGCTTCGTCAGCTCAACCGGGCGACCCTTGCACGACAGCATCTGCTCGAACGAGCAGCGATGCCGGCCTACGACATGATCCAGCATCTCGTCGGACTACAGGCCCAGGAGCCGCGAGATCCGTACGTCGGACTGTGGTCACGTCTCGTCGACTTCGATCCCGCCGAACTGGAGTCGCTGCTCCTCGAGCGCCGCGTTGTGCGGCTCGTCGTGCAACGCGGAACCGTCCACGCCGTGACCGCCGACGACTGCCTCGTGTTGCGCCCACTCGCCCAACGCGTGCTCACCCAGCAACTCCACACCCACCGCGACTACGGTCCACTCCTCCGCGGTGTCGACCTCGATCCCGTGATGGCCATACGCCGCCGAAGTGCTCGCCGCGCCCCGGAACACCCGCCAGCTGCGCGCAGAGCTGGCTGCACGGTTCCCCGAGCACGACGCCGCGGCGCTGGCCTTCGCCTGTCGCAACCTGCTCCCGTTCATCCAGGTTCCGCCGCGTGGGCTGTGGTCGCGGTCAGGCCAGGTCGTCGGCACCACTCCGCTGCGCCTGGCTCGGCCGCGACGTCGAACCCGCCCCTTCGGTGGACGACGTGATGCTGCGCTACGTGGCCGCCTTCGGCCCGGCGACCGTGCAGGACGCGGCGACCTGGTCGCGCTACACCGGTCTGCGCGAGGTGTTCGAACGTCTCCGACCCGCCCTGCGGACGTACCGCGACGAGGACGGACGCGAGTACTTCGACGTGCCCGACGGCCCGGTGCCCGACCCGGACACCCCGGCGCCGGTGCGGATCCTGCCGCAGTACGACAACGTGCTGCTGTCGCACAAGGATCGGAGCAGGTTCATCGGCGGCGATGCTCGCGGCGATGAGTTCGATCTGGATGGGGCAGCTCGGGTTCGTCGGCAGCGTGCTGGTCGACGGGATGCTGGCCGGCATGTGGCGAATCGACGCACCGAAGCGAACATCCACGTCCACGATCTGAGCCGGTCACGATGACCATCACGACGCTTCGTCGCCTGCCCAGGGTGGTTGCGGCCGACGTCAATGCGGAGGCCGCTCGGTTCCTGCAGTTCGCCAGCCCCGACGTCGACCACGTCGTGCGCTTCGAGTCGGTCGCGTGACTGGGCACTTCGAGGCCCGCCGGTAGGCTCGTACTCGATCATGACTACGCACCTGTTGTCCCAACACGCCTTCGAACGGCTCAAGGCCGAGCTGGAGGACCTCACGACACGTGGTCGCATCGAGGTCGCCGGCAAGATCGAACGTGCCCGGGCGCTGGGTGACCTCTCCGAGAACGGCGACTATCACGCCGCCAAGGACGAGCAAGGGCACATGGAAGGCCGCATCCGTCAGCTCGAGTACCTCCTCGACAACGCCGAGATCGTCGATCCGCCTGCCGACGGTGTCGTCGGCCCCGGCAGCATCGTCACCGTCGTCTACGAGGGCGACGACGAGTCGGCGGCGGAGCGCTACCTCGTCGGGCACATCGAGGAACGGCAAGGCGACCTCGACGTGGTCAGCCCTGAGTCGCCGCTCGGCATGGCCCTGATCGGTGCCCGCGACGGCGAGTGGGTCACCTACGAAGCGCCCAACGGCGAGTTGCGCGTGAAGGTGCTCAAGGCCGAAACGGCGTAACACCGGAGCGTCGCTCGCACCGGTGCCGCGAATGCTGCCGGACAAGCGCCCGATCACCCTGCCAGCCGGACGAGTCTCGCTGCGCGAACTCCCCGGGCCGGCCGGGGCGCCGACGATCGTCCTGCTGCACGGGCTCGGCGTGACGGCCGACATCAACTTCTACCGCTGCTACTCGTCGCTCGGCGAACGATTCCGCGTGCTCGCATTCGACCACCGCGGCCACGGCGACGGCATCCGCACACGACGCCCGTTCCGGATCGCCGACTGCGCCGACGATGTGGTGGCGATGGCGGATGTCGTCGGCGTCAACACGTTCGTTCCCGTCGGCTACTCGATGGGAGGAGCGGTCGCCCAGCAGGTCTGGAGGCGCCACCCGGAGCGGGTCGGCGGAGTCGTCCTGTGTGCGACGGCGGGCCACTTCAACGGCACCGCCGCTCGAGCAGGTCAACTTCCTCGGACTCGGTGGGCTCGCTGCCCTGGCCCGCGTCACACCTCCGGCGCTGCGCCGCACCGTCGTCGAGCGGTATCGGCGCGATCGCCACGCCGATTGGGCACAGTGGGCCCGCGATCAGACCTCACGATCGGACTGGCGGGCGGTGCTCGAAGCGGCAGCTGCCCTCGGGCGCTTCCGATCCGACCGATGGCTCGCCGAGGTCAGCGTGCCTGTCGCCGTCGTGATGACGTTGCAGGATTCGATGGTGCCGATCACCCGCCAGCGCCTTCTCGCCGAGTTGATCCCCGACGTCGTCGTGTTCCCCGTCGACGGCGATCACGACGCCGTCGCCTCCGTGCCGCAGTTCCCAGCCACGCTCGTCGCGGCGATCGACTCCGTGATCGCCCGCGCATCGTGAAGCGGCGAACGGCCGCTGCCCTCGCTGCCGGCGCGCTGGTAGCGCATCGCCTGGCGAACGCCGGCGGCACCACGAGGCAGGCCGTCCCGTTTCGCAGACATCCCGCTCGGCACGCAACCTCCAATTGGCGCGCATCGGCTTCGGTGTCGGATCGACGTACGCGACGGCCTCGGCGCGCAAGCTGTTCGCCTCCGCCGAACGACGGGTCGAGATCGACGCCGAGCGACAACTGCGCACCGCCGAGCAGGTCGCCGAGCGCCTCGGGCACCTCAAAGGGGCGCTGATGAAGGTCGGGCAGATGGCCAGCTACCTCGACGACGGCCTGCCCGAACCGGTACGCCAGGCCCTCGCCGAGCTGCAGGCCAACGCCCCGCCGATGAGCGGCGAGCTCGCCGCCGAGGTGATCATCGAGGAGCTCGGCGGACCGCCGGAGAAGGTCTTCCTCGAGTGGGACCCGGTGCCGATCGCCGCGGCGTCGATCGGGCAGGTCCACCGGGCGATGATCCGCGACCCGAGCACCGGTCGCGAGCGGGCGGTGGCTGTCAAGGTGCAGTATCCAGGCGTCGCCGCGGCGATCGCCGCCGACCTGCAGAACACCGACCTGATCGGCATGTTCCTGCGCCAGACGTTCAGCTCGCTCGATCCCACCGAGCTCGTCGCCGAGATCAAGCAGCGACTCAGCGAGGAGCTCGACTACCGGCAGGAACGGGACAACCAGCAACGGTTCGTCGACTTCTACCGCGGCCACCCTTCTTCTCGGTTCCGGAGGTGATCCACCCGCTCTGCACGGCCCGGGTGCTGACGACCGACCTCGCCGCCGGGGCCACGTGGAGAGAGGCGCTGGCGTGGGACCAGAGCGAACGCGACCAGATCGGCGAGGGCTTGTTCCGCTTCGTGTTTCGCAGCTTGTACCGGATGAAGGCGTTCAACGGCGACCCTCACCCGGGCAACTACCTGTTCCACGGCGACGGGCGGATCACGTTCCTCGACTTCGGCCTCGTCCGTTACTTCAGCAGCGACGAGATCGCCGTGTTCGCCGGGTTGGTGAAGGCTGCGGCCGTCGACCACGACGCCGCCGCGTTCCGTGACCTCGTCGAGCGGGCTGGCCTGCTGCTCCCAGGAGCGCCGGTCGACACCGGCGAGGTCGGCGAGTACTTCTCCGACTTCTACGCACCGGTCGCCGACGACGCCCCGATGACGTGGACGAAGGAGTACGCCAGCCAGATCGTTCGGCACACGTTCGACCGCGACGAGCCCGATCGCCCAGTACGCCACGGTGCCCCGCGCCTTCGTGTTCATCCAGCGGATCAATCTCGGCCTCTACGCCCTGCTCGGCGATCTCGGCGCCCGGGGCAACTACCGCCGGGTCGCCGAGGAGCTGTGGCCGTTCTCCGACGGTCCCCCGGCGACGACCGATGGGCGTGGCCGAGCGGGCGCTGGCTGCGGACCGCGCTGACCGCTCTCGTTGTGACGATCCGCGGATAGCTTGCTGCGCCAATGTCCCTGCGCCGCACCATGCCTCTCGCTCTCGTCGCCCTCCTCGCCTTCGCCGCGTGCAGTGGCGACGACAGCGACACGATCCCCGAGATCAGCCTGGTCCCGGCCACCGAGCCCGTCGACCTGTGCGAGGAGGAGGACGAGGACGGCTTCGAGGTCGCCGCGACCGTCCCGGACACGACCGTCCCGGTGGCGACGACGGAACCGACCGGCCCGACGGCGCCCACCGACTCCAGCCAGCCCACCGACTCCAGCGAGCCGACCGACTCCAGCCAGCCCACCGACTCCAGCCAGCCGACCGACTCCAGCCAGCCGACCGACTCCAGCCAGCCCACCGACTCCAGCCAGCCCACCGACTCCAGCCAGCCGACCGACTCCAGCGAGCCGACCGACTCCAGCCAGCCGACCGACTCCAGCGAGGTGACCGAGACCACGGTCGATCCCTTCGCCGAAGCGCCTGAGGTCGAGCTGCCCGAGGAGATCCCCACCGAGCTCGTCCGCACCGTGCTCGAGGAGGGCCCGAGCGACGGCCCCGAGGCCGGCGACGGAGACATCGTCGAGGTGTACTACGTCGGCGTCCTCAGCGAGGACGGCTCGGAGTTCGACTCCAACTACGGCTCGGGCACGCCGTTCCCCGTCACGCTCGGCGCCGGCGGCGTCATCCCCGGCTGGGACGAGGGACTCGTCGGAGCCCGTCCCGGCGACCGACTGCAGCTCGACATCCCGAGCGACCTGGCCTACGGGGAGGCCGGCAGCCCGCCGGCGATCCCACCTGACGCCGCCCTGACGTTCGTGATCGACGTCGTCGACGTCGTCGACGTGCCCGAGGTCGAGTTGCCCGAGGAGCAGCCGACCGAGCTGCAGCGGACCGTCATCTCCGAAGGACCGAGCGACGGACCCGAGGTCGAGAACTTCGACACCGTCACGGTGTACGCCCGCGGCGTCCTCAGCGCCGACGGCACCGAGATCGAGAACAACTTCGGCAGCGAGACCCCGAAGATCGTCGTGATCGGACGCAACAACCCCGCTGTCGGTGACATCGCCGGCCTCTCGGAAGGGCTGATCGGGGCTCGTCCCGGCGATCAGCTGCAGCTCGACATCCCCGCCGACCTCGCCTACGGCGAGACCGGCCAGCCGGAGACCGGAATCCCGCCGGACGCCGCGCTGTCCTACGTGGTCGAAGTCGTCGACGTCGATTTCACCTCCCGACTTCGAGGTGCCCGAGGAAGCGCCCGATGAGCTCGTGCGCACGGTGCTCGAGGAAGGCGACTCCGAAGGACGTGAGGCGCAGCGCTTCGACACCGTCGAGTTGCAGTTCATCGGCGTGCTCATCGACGACAACACCGTGTGGGAGTCAACGTTCGGGATGGGCGACCCGATCCCGCTGACACTCGGCCAACCGAGTCTCCCCGGCCTCGACGAGGGGTTGAGAGGCGTGCGCCCCGGCGACGTGGTGCAGCTCGACCTTCCCGCCGACGAAGCGTTCGGCGAGACCGGGTCACCGGACGGGCGCGTCCCGCCCGACGCCGCAATGACGTTCGTCGTCGAGGTTGACGACGTCACCGGACCGCCGCTGGTCGAGCTTCCCGAGGAGGTCCCCACCGAGTTGACGGTGACGGTGCTGGAACCAGGCACGGGCGAGCCGGCGGCCGAGGGCGACACGGTGTTCGTCAACTACACCGGCGTGCTCAGCGAAGACGGTTCACGGTTCGCCTCCAACTTCGAAGGCGAGCCCTACCCGGTGACCATTGGTGCCGGCGACGTGATCCCCGGCTGGGACGAAGGCCTCGTCGGGGCCACCACCGGTGCCCAGCTACAGATCGACGTTCCGGCCGACGCCGGCTACGGCGACGTCGGTGTGCCCTCGGAATCGATCCCCGAAGGCGCCGCGCTCAGCTTCCTGGTCGACGTCGTCGCCATCGTCCCCGCGACCGACGCCGCCGATGCGCCGACCGACCTCGAGTTGCCGATCAGCGAGGAGCCACTCGAGGAGGTCGTCGTCGACGACGTGACCGAGGGCGACGGCGCCGAACTGACGCCGGGAACGACGGGCTACGCCGACGTGTACACCGTCTGCGCCAACAACGGAGTGGTGATCGACAACAGCTGGGGTGCCGAAGACCGTGTCCAGCTGCCGATGCAGAGCGGGCAAGGCGGGCTGATGGAGGGTCTCTACCAGGGCCTGGAGGGGATGAAGGTCGGTGGGCAGCGGATCATCAGCGTGCCCGCCGAACTCGCCCTCGGCGAAGCCGGCAATCTCGACCTCGGCATCGGCGCCAACCACGACCTGATCTTCGTGGTCGACCTCTACGCCGTCATCGACCCGACATCCCCGGCGCCGGCGACGACCGAACCGACCGACACGAGCGAACCGAGCGAGTCGACAGAGCCGAGCGACACGAGCGAGCCCACCGAGTCGACGGAACCGATCGACACGAGCGAGCCCACCACGTCGACTGAGCCCACCGCCACCAGCGAGCCGTCCTCGACGTCCGTGCCGACCGAGACCACCGACGCCGAGCTAGCGCTCCGGCTGGCGGGTCGATGGCGTTGCCGTGCAGCGTGGTCGAGAGTCGCTCGCACCGCGGCGGCTCACGCACGCTTCGAGCAGCACGGACGGCATCTCACTCGAACGCTGCGTCACTCGAGGACGTCCTCGAGGTCGAGGCCGATGTCGAGCACCGGCGCCGAGTGGGTGAGCTCGCCGACGGCGATGTAGTCGACGCCGGTCTCGCCGACGGCGCGGGCGTCGTCGAGGGTGAGCCCGCCGCTCGCCTCGAGCACGACACCGGGCGCCCGTTCGTTGCGCAGGGCGACGGCGGCAGGCATGTCGGCGATGGCGAAGTTGTCGAGCATGACGACGTCGGCACCGGCCTCGAGCGCCTCAGCCAAGGCCTCGATCGAGTCGACCTCGATCTCCACCGGCAACGTCGCGGCGAGCGAGCGCACGGCGGCGAATGCCTCGGCTACACCGCCGGCGGCCATCACGTGGTTGTCCTTGACCAGCGCCGCATCTGACAAACCCATCCGATGATTGACCCCGCCCCCGACGCGCACCGCGTACTTCTCCAGCGCCCGCAGCCCCGGCATCGTCTTGCGCGTGTCGCGCACCATTGCTGCCGTGCCGGCGAGGGCGTCGGCCCACCGCCGTGTGAGCGTGGCCACTCCCGAGAGGTGGCAGAGCAGGTTGAGCGCCGAGCGTTCGGCGGTGAGCAGGAGGCGGGTCGGCGCAGTCACCCGAGCGACGTCGGTGCCGGGCACGACGCGTTGCCCGTCGGCGACGAGGTAGTCGAAGTCGGACGCAGCCGCGCCGCAGACGGCGTCGATCACCGCGGCCGCGACGGGCAGCCCGGCGACGACACCGTCGCCGCGGGATCCGAACGTCGCCACGCTGCGCTGGGCTGCCGGAACCGTGGCAGCCGACGTGACGTCGATCCCGCCCATCAGGTCCTCGGAGATCGCCGTGCGGGCCAATCCGGCGACGGCATCGGGATCGAGGCCGGCAGCGATCAACCGGTCCCGGGTCGTCGCCGAAAGCGGATGGAACACGAACACCTCGCCGCCTACTGCGCCACGACCGTGGGACGTGGCCCGCCGACGACCGCCACCGGTTCCATGTCCGGCGACGACGAGAGCCCGACGTGCAGGTGGGTCACCCACTCCGGTCGCGGTTCGGGATGATCGCTGCGGCGGTGACAGCCGCGGCTCTCCGTCCGCGCCGCTGCGGCAGCGAGCAGTGCCCTGGCGACAGTCGCCACGTTGGTCGCCTCGTAGGCCGCCTGCGACGGCTGCACGTCACCGGGCGCAACCGTGGCGATGATGGTGTCGAGGCTCGTGACCGCCTCGTCGAGCCCGGCGGCGTCGCGGACCACGCCGGCGTGCCGGGACATCGCCGTGCGGATGGTGATCTTGTGTGCCGGGTCGACCAACCCGCCCGGCGGAGACCCGTCCACCACGTCGACGGCCTCGGCCGGCAGTTCCCAGGCGAGGTCGCGTCCGAGCCGGGTCCCGGCAACGACGCTCTCGGTGAGGCTGTTCGACGCCAGGCGGTTGGCCCCGTGGACACCGGTGCAGGAAACCTCACCGACGGCGTAGAGGCCGGGCAGCGCTGTCGTCCCGTCGAGCTTGCGCCGGGACGCCCCCGCAGGCGTAGTGGGCCGCCGGGGCGACCGGGATGCGGTCCCGCGCCGGATCGACCCCGATCGAACGGCACGCCGCCGTGATCGACGGGAAGCGCTCGTAGAAGCGCTCGCCCATCGCCGTGGCATCGAGGTAGACGTGGTCGTCGACGCCGCCCGGTGCCTCCGCCATCGTTCGGCTGATCGCCGCGGCGACGACGTCTCGTGGCGCGAGGTCCTCCTGCGGATGCACGCCCGCCATCACGCGGCGGCCGGCGCCGTCGTAGAGGATCGCCCCCTCGCCGCGGACCGCCTCGCTGACGAGCGCCTGCTGCCCGGTGGCGTCAGGGCCGCTCCACAACACCGTCGGGTGGAACTGCACGAACTCGACGTCGCTGACGTCGAGCCCCGCTCGCATGGCGATCGCCACACCGTCGCCGGTGACCGCCGGCGGGTTCGACGTTGCGGCAAACACCTGTCCGTAGCCCCCGGTCGCCAGCACCACGGCGCGTGCCCTCACGACGCCGACGGACTCGACCGAACCGTCAGCGTCGAGCATGGCAACGCGGATGCCTGCGGCCTGGCGGGTCCCAGCGGCGGTCGTCCCGACCACGACGTCGAGGGCGAATGCCCGCTCGAGCACCTCGACGCCGGCGGCGAGGGCCGACTGGTCGAGCGTTCGCTGCACCTCGGCGCCGCTGCGGTCGCCGCCGGAGTGGACGATGCGATGGTGGCTGTGCCCGCCTTCGCGGCCGAGCGCGGGTCCGTCGCCGCCTTGCCCTGCCGGATCGAAGGCGGCGCCGAGGCGCATGAGGTAGCGGATCGCCCGGGGCGCCTCGGCGACGAGCTCGCGCACGACGGACTCGTCGCACAACCCGGCGCCGGCGGCGAGCGTGTCGCGGACATGGTTCTCCAGCGAGTCGGTCGGGTCGAGAACGGCCGCCAGACCACCTTGCGCCCACGCCGTCGACCCGGCTGCGAGCGTCCCCTTCGTGACGATCAACGCGCTGCGGACGGGGCGAACGGCCAGGGCGGCGGCAAGGCCGGCCGCCCCTGATCCGACGACGACGACGTCAACCTCGCGCTCCCACGACGGCTCTGGCGCGGCGAGCTGGGCCGGCAGTCTGCGCATCGGCGACATCGTTGTCGCAACTACTCAGCGGTCGGCGACGGGGTGCCGATGGCGATCATCCGCTCGACCGACGCTCTGGCCCGCTCGGCGATGTCGGCGGGCACGTCGACTTCGTCGACACCGTCGCGAAGCGACCGCAGCAACTTGGCTGGAGTGATCATCTTCATGTACTTGCACACCGCCGCCCGGTTGACCGGCTCGAACGACACCCGGGGGTTGGCCTTGGTGAGTTGGTGGAGCATCCCGGTCTCGGTGGCGACGAGCACCTTCGACGCCGTCGTGTCCCGCGCGGCGTCGACCATCCCGCTCGTCGACAGGATCCTCGTGCGCGTCTCCGGCACGACACCGGCGCCGACGAGGTAGAGGGCGCTCGTCGCGCATCCACATTCGGGGTGGATGAACAGCTCGGCGTCGGGATCCTCGGCGACCCGGGCCTTCAGCTCGGCACCGTTGATCCCGGCGTGGACGTGGCACTCGCCGAGCCAGATGTGCATGTTCTCCCGGCCGGTGAGGCGTTGCACATGGGCGCCGAGGAACTGGTCCGGGCAGAACAGCACCTCGGTGTCGACGGGGATCGACTGCACGACGTCGACGGCGTTCGACGAGGTGCAGCAGATGTCCGTCTCCGCCTTCACCGCGGCGGTGGTGTTGACGTAGCTGACGACGACGGCGCCGGGATGCTCGGCCTTCCACGACCGCAACTGGTCGGCGGTGATCGTGTCGGCCAGGCTGCACCCAGCGCGCTCGTCGGGGATCAGCACGGTCTTGTCGTAGCTGAGGATCTTCGCCGTCTCGGCCATGAAGTGCACGCCGCAGAACACGATCGTCGACGCCTCGGCTGCGGCGGCGACGCGGGACAGGCCGAGCGAGTCGCCGACGTGGTCGGCGACGTCCTGGATCTCGGGCAGCTGGTAGTTGTGGGCGAGGATCACGGCATCGCGCTGCTCGGCGAGCTCGCGGACCTGCTCCCGCCAGTCGGAGGGCAGCATGTCGACCGGTGTCGTTCCCACCGTGTCCATCACGGTTCACCCTACGGCGCTGCGGCCGCTACGAACATCGCCGTGATATCGGTCGCGGCGGCGACGACGTCGGCCCCGAAGCGCTTGCCGGGCTGGCGGGTGAGCCGCTCGATCGGGCCGCCGACGCTGACGGCGGCGAGGACCCCGGCGGCTGCGGCGACGATCGGCGCGCTGACCGACGCCACGCCGGGCTCGCGCTCCTCGACCGTCTCCACCCAGCCGAGGCGACCGACTTCGCCGGTGAGCACCCGCCCTGCCGAGCCGAGGTGCAGCGGGAGCAGGGCGCCTTCGCCAACCATCCAGCGCAACCCGTGCGGCGACGGGAACGACACCGCGCACCGTCGTCGTTCGCCGTCGCGGACGTAGAGCTGGACGCTCTCACCGGTCTGCTGGCACAGCTCGGCGAGACGCGGCCTGGCGAGGGCGGCGATCGGAAACGTCTCACTGGCGACGTTGCCGAGGGCGACGAGGCCGAGTCCGAGACAGAACCTGCCGGCCTGGTCACGCCGCAACAGTCCGTGACGTTCGAGCGCCACGGCGAGGCGGTGCAACGTCGCCCGTGGCAAGCCCGTCGCTGTCTGCAGATCGACGAGTGCCTGCGGGCCGTCGTGCTCGATCGCATGGAGCACACCGATCGCCTTGTCAAGCACGCCGACGCTCGATACGCTTTCCATGACTCAGGAACGCTATCTCAGCATCTGAGAGACGAGCAAGTTCACTCCGCGATGACCGCCGCCACGCTGCCCGCCAAGATCTGGGACCGCCATGTCGTCCACGCTGCATCGACGCCGACCGAGCCCGATCTGCTGTACATCGATCTCCACCTCGTCCATGAGGTCACCAGCCCCCAGGCGTTCGAGGGGTTGCGCCTCTCCGGGCGGCGCGTCCGTCGTCCCGAGCTGACCGTCGCCACCGAGGACCACAACGTCCCGACGGCCGACATCGACCGGCCGATCGCCGACGAAGTGTCGGCCAAGCAGGTCGAGGCGCTGCGGCGCAACACCGCCGAGTTCGGCATCACCCACTACCCGATGGGCGACGCCGGGCAGGGCATCGTCCACGTCATCGGACCGGAGCAGGGCCGCACTCTGCCGGGCATGACCATCGTGTGCGGCGACAGCCACACGTCGACCCACGGTGCGTTCGGCGCCCTCGCCTTCGGCATCGGCACGAGCGAGGTCGAACACGTGCTGGCAACCCAGACGTTGCCGCAGGTGCGGCCGCGCTGGATGGCGGTCAACGTCGACGGATCTCTTCCGATCGGAGTCGCACCGAAGGACGTCGTGCTGGCGATCATCGGGTCGATCGGCACGGGAGGCGGGCTCGGCCACGTCATCGAGTACCGCGGCGCGGCGTTCCGAGCGATGTCGATGGAGGGGCGGATGACCGTCTGCAACATGTCGATCGAGGCGGGCGCCAAGGCCGGGCTGGTAGCCCCCGACGACACGACGTTCGCCTACCTCGAAGGGCGACAGCACGCCCCCACCGGCAAGGCGTGGGAGCAGGCGCTCGACGAATGGCGGGCCCTGGCCACCGACGACGGCGCGGTGTGGGACCGCGAGGTCACCCTCGACGCGACGGCCCTGCGACCCCACGTCACGTGGGGGACCAACCCCGGCCAGGTCGCCACGATCGACGGGACGGTTCCGTCGCCCGACGACTACGAAGACGACACTGCCCGCGAGGGTGTCGCCAGGGCGCTCGACTACATGGGTATCAGCGCTGGCACGGCGATCCGCGACATCTCCGTCGACACGGTGTTCATCGGGTCGTGCACGAACAGCCGGATCGAGGACCTGCGCGCTGCCGCGGCGGTGCTCGACGGCCGCCACGTGGCAGCGAAACGGGTCCTGGTCGTGCCGGGCAGCCACGCCGTCAAGGCGCAGGCCGAGGCGGAAGGGCTCGACCGCATCTTCACCGCCGCCGGCGCCGACTGGCGCCAGCCCGGCTGCTCGATGTGCCTGGCGATGAACCCCGACAAGCTCAGCCCCGGCGAACGGGCGGCGAGCACGAGCAACCGCAACTTCGAGGGCCGCCAGGGCCGCGGCGGGCGCACCCATCTCGTCTCACCTGCGGTCGCCGCCGCCACCGCCGTCGCCGGGCCACTTCGCCACCCCCGAGGATCTGTCGTGAGAGGCCATCGGACGACCTCGCCAACTGCGAGCGACGAGGCGCCAGCCGAGGAGCGGCCAGCTACGGCCTGCGTGCCGGGGAACGCAATGAGGCCGTGCGGGTCATCACGGGACGGCTGCCGTTGCGGCGGGCCGACGTCGACACCGATCAGATCATCCCGGCAGAGTGGCTCAAGCGGATCGAGCGCACCGGCTACGAGAAGGGCTTGTTCGCGACGTGGCGCGACGACCGCGACTTCGTGCTCAACGACGAGCGCTTCGCCGGCGCCAGCATCCTCGTCGCCGGGCCGGCGTTCGGCGTCGGCTCATCTCGCGAGCACGCCGTGTGGGCGCTCCAGCAGTACGGCTTCGACGCTGTGATCGCCCCGAGCTATTCGGACATCTTCCGCAACAACTGCACGAAGAACGGCCTCGTTCCTGTGGTGCTGGCGAACGACCTCGTCGAGCGCTTGTGGGACACGATCGACGCGGATCCTGACACGACGATCGTCGTCGACGTCGAGCGCCTCGCCGTCGAGGTGCCGAGCATCGGCCTCGACAGCCCGTTCGAGCTCGACCCGGCGACCCAGCAACGGTTCCTCGAAGGCCTCGACGACATCGGCATCACCCTCGGCCACGAGGGTGAGATCACCGCCTACGAGGCCACCCGCGCCGCCTGGCTCCCCTAGTCCGAACCGGGCGGTTACTCGACCCACGCGCCGGCGCGCATCACCGTTCGGCCGGCGATCTCGTTGGCCTCCCGCCACACCTGCATACGCTGCGGTTGCAAGACGAGGTACACGTACTCGTCCTCTTCTTCGCGGGGGTTCCACTTCGTCTTGGCGGCGTAGCGGTCGACGACCCCGTCGTCGGCCTCGCTGGCGCTCGCGTGGGAGGTCAGCACAGCGTCAACCATGACCACGTCACGCGTCGTGCCGAAGCCGAGCCTGGCCTTGCCCGATGCGACGATGTTGCGCCCCGTTGCAGAGTCGGTCTGGACGGCGATCGTCACCGCGTCCCCGTCCCACGCGAACGAGAGCGGAACGAGATGGGGCTCGCCCGCCGGGGATGCCGAGGCGACCCAGACGTCGGGCGGACGAGCGTCGAGAATTGCGCGAGCGTCGTGCCACCCGTTGTGCAGGTCGGTACGCGGGTCGGCGCCATCAGTCGACGGCGACCGCCACTTCGCTGTCGACGACACCCTCGCCGCGGAAATCGTCGAGGTGACGGAGCCGCTCGTCGTTGCTGAACACCTCGATCGCCGGCGTGAGCGGCAGCTGCAGACGACGCTGGAGCATGCGCATCTGGGTGTGCTGGTTGTACTCGACGAGCGTGATCGCCCAGCCGTCACGGCCGGCGCGGGCGGTGCGCCCGGAGCGGTGCAGGTAGTCCTTGGAGTCCGGGGCCGGCTCGTAGTGGATCACCGCCCCGATGTCGTCGATGTCGATGCCGCGCGCCGCGACGTCGGTGGCGACGAGCATCGGCAACGACCCGTCGGCGAACTGGTGCAGCACGCGCTCGCGAACCACCTGCGGTAGGTCGCCATGGATGGCCTGGACGGCGACCCCGAGGTCGGCGAGTGAACTGGCGACGCGGTCGCACGATCGCTTCGTCTGGCAGAACACGAGCACCTTCGGGATCGCCTGGCCGATCGCCCCGACGACACGGTCCTTGTCCATGTGGTGCACGGCGAGGAACAGGTGGTGCATCGTGCCGACCGTGTCCGTCGCCGAGTCGATCGCTACCTCGACCGGGTCCGTGAGGTAGCGGCGGATGATGTGGCCGACATCGCCGTCGAGCGTCGCCGAGAACAGCATCGTCTGGGTGCGACCGGTGCAATGGCGGAGGATCCACTCGACCTGCGGCGTGAACCCGTCGTCGGCCATCCGGTCGGCCTCGTCGAGGACGACGACGTCGACGTCGGACAACGCGACGTCACCAGCCTTGAGCAGGTCGATCAGGCGCAGCGGCGTGGCGACGACGATCTCGACGCCCTCCCGCAGCTGTTCGACCTGGTGCGGTCGACTCGAGCCGCCGTACACGGCGAGGACACGCTGGCCGGCGTGGTTGGCGACCGGTCCGAGCACTTCGGACACCTGCACGGCGAGCTCTCTGGTCGGTACGAGAACGAGTCCGAGGGGACGGCCGGGGGCGGCTCGCTCGACGATGCGTGACAGCATCGGCACGCCGAACGCCAGCGTCTTCCCCGATCCCGTGCGCGCCCGACCGCACACGTCGTGGCCGGCCAGGGCGACCGGGATCGCCGCCCCCTGGATCTTGAACGGCTGGGCGAACCCCGCCGCGGCGAGTCCGGCGTCGACGCGCTCGGGCACGCCGAGGTCGGCGAAACCAGTGGGCGCCTCGACGGGCGGCAGTGCGGCGATCCGCGTCAGCGGAGCGGTTCGCTGGACGGATGGCCGGCGCGGTTGGCGTCGGCGCCGAGCGGCGCCTCGCCGGGGGTGTGGGTCAGGTCATGTCAGGTCGTCCAGCGTATCGGCGTTGGACACGCGTCGTAGCGCCGCCGTGTAGGGTTTCGTCCGATGACGTTCCGTGGCCGCCTCCTCCTTCTTACCTAGGGCGAGCGCCACAACTCATCGCGTCTCGCCCGCCCCCCGCCGCCCGGCCGGGGGGTTTCTTCATTTTTCGGAGCAGAAGCGACATGCCGCCACAACCCACCAACCCCAAACCAATGCCGTTCGGCAAGTACGCCCCGTACGTCCCGATCGTGCTCACCGACCGCACCTGGCCCAACCGCGTCATCGACAAGGCGCCACTGTGGTGCTCCGTCGATCTGCGCGACGGCAATCAGGCGCTGATCGACCCGATGGACCCGGTTCGCAAGTTGCACATGTTCGAGGTGCTCGTCGGCATGGGGTTCAAGGAGATCGAGGTCGGCTTCCCGGCGGCGAGCCAGCCCGACTTCGACTTCATCCGCCAGCTCGTCACCGAGGACCGCATCCCCGACGACGTGACGATCCAGGTCCTGACACAGTGCCGGCAGGAGCAGATCGAGCGCACCTACGAGTGCATCCAGGGAGCGCCGCGGGCGATCGTCCACTTCTACAACTCGACCAACCCGCTGCAGCGTCAGGTCGTCTTCGGGCTCGACCAAACCGGCATCGTCGACATCGCCGTCAACGCCGCCAAGCTGTGCCGCAAGCTCGAGCAGCAGCACCCGAGCACGGCGATCCGCTACGAGTACTCGCCGGAGAGCTTCACGCTCACCGAGCCCGACTTCGCCGTCGAGATCTGCGAACGGGTGATGGACGTCATCGAGCCCGATGACGACCGGCCGATCATCCTCAACCTGCCGGCGACGGTGGAGTGCTACTCCCCCAACGTGTACGGCGACGTGATCGAGTGGTTCGGGCGCACGATCAGCCGGCGAGAGCACGTCGTGCTGTCGCTGCACCCGCACAACGACCGTGGTTGCGCAGTCGCCGCCGCCGAGTTCGGGGTGATGGCGGGCGCCGACCGGGTGGAGGGCACGCTGTTCGGCAACGGCGAGCGAACCGGCAACGTCGACGTCATCAACCTGGCGATGAACCTGTTCGCCAACGGCGTCGACCCCGAGCTCGACATCACCGACATCGACGCCCTGCGGCGCGTCGCCGAGTACTGCAACCGACTTCCCGTCCCGCCGCGCCATCCGTACGTCGGCGACCTCGTCTACACGTCGTTCTCCGGGAGCCACCAGGACGCCATCAAGAAGGGCTTCGCCGCGCTTCCTGCGGAGTACGAGCGCTGGGGGGTTCCCTACCTGCCGATCGACCCGAAGCACGTCGGGCGCAGCTACGAGGCGGTCATTCGGGTCAACAGTCAGTCGGGCAAGGGCGGTGTCGCCTACGTGATGCAATACGAGCACGGCTTCGACCTGCCGCGGCGGATGCAGATCGAGTTCTCGCGAACGATTCAGCACATCACCGAGGACTCCGGCACGGAGATCTCGCCCGTCGTGATGTGGGAAGCGTTCCAATCGGAGTACCTGCCGGCGGCACCGAGATACACCCTCGTCAGCCACGAACTGCATACCCGCGGCGGCGAGGGCACCGAGGGCAAGACCAGGATCACCGCCCAGGTCGTCGTCGACGGCAAGCACCACACCGTCGTCGGCAGCGGCAGCGGGCCGATCTCGGCGTTCGTGCGCGGACTGCGCGAGGCGTTCGCCGTGACGCTCGACGTCGTCGACTACGCCGAGCACGCCGTGACCGTGGGGGCAGGAAGTCGCAGCGCCGAGGCAATGGCGGCCGCCTACGTCGAGACGATCGGCGACAGTGACGAGCCGCGTTGGGGCATCGGTGTCGATCCCGACATCACCACGGCTGGACTCAAAGCGGTGCTCGGAGCCCTCGAGCGCCAACAGCGCTGAGCAGGACCGCGACCACAAGTCTCCCCTTTACGCTTCCGGCGTGGGTCAGACCGACTCCGTCGCCCGGTCGTCAGCGCTCGCCAGCCTGCGCGTCCGGCTCGTCCCAGCCGCCGCACCGGTCGACGACCCGGCGCCTGCCACGCAGCAGTTCGGTTCCAACTTCCGCCTCGAGTTGGTCAGCAGCATCGCCGGCGCACGACGTGTCGTCACCGAGGCCGGCGCAAGGGAGCTCGGCCTCGAGCCGGCTGACGCGATCCGCCGCGGCTGGCGCGCCACCGTCGTCCTGCTGCTTGCCACGGTCTCAGCTCGTGAGCACGCACTGGCCCCCGGCGTGACCGTCGCCCTCGCATCGGCCGATGACAACCCGTTCGTCTCCGTCGGGTTGACGTCGGTCGAAAGACTGTTTCGCCTTCCGCCGTCGCGGTTCGGCGCACTCGTCGCCGCGCCGCGCCTGAGCGCTTTGCTGTGCTTCCCGGTGCAGTCGACGCAGGCGCTCGCGGTCGCCGGAGTTCTAGAACCGCTGACGTCCGGTCTGTACCGTGCTGCCCACGATCCGTGCTCGCCTCGGCTGTTCTGGCACCATGACGGCCGGATCCACCCGGTGTCGGTGCTCGGAAACCGTTTCACCGTGCCCGCCGAGCTCGAGCCCCTCGTGGCCGAGCTCCCATCCCCGTGAGCGAGCAAAGCTCGAGGTCGCGGCCCGTCAATCGACCGGGTTCGGCGCCGATGGAATCGGCCCCCATCGAGCGTCGGCATTGGCCTTCATCAAGTCAGCGAGCGCCCGATACGTGGCCGTCGTCGCATCAGTGTCGGCAACGAGTTGGGCGATCCGACCAACGTTCGCCCGTATCCATTCGACGTGGGAAGGGGTGAGCGTGGCGACGATTTCGGGTCCACCGTCAAGCATCTGCTGGAGGAGAGTCGACCAGAACCACGGACCGTTCGACGGCGCCGACGTCGCCGACCACCACAGGACGACCTGATCACGCTCGTTCTCGAGCCGCCATCGCATCGTCGGCCCTTCGAGCGTCAGCCACGCGAACGGGTGGTCGGGGGCCACGCCGGAGTCGACCATGCGGTAGGCCGGGTCGCCGTAGAGGAACTCGAAGTAGCGGACGAGTATCTCGAGGAGTCGTTTCACCGTCAGCCTCCCATCGGCGCCAGTGTCGAACCGTCGAGCCACGTGTAACCGTTCCTGAGCAGGTAGTCGACCTCGGCGGCGGTGTAGCTGCCGGGAACGATCACGTCGCGGCTGACCGACAGTCGAACGGTGTCGCCGTTGTCGATGGCGACGTCCAGGAAGTGCTGGTTGGCGGCGAGTTGTTCCCTTGGGGCGTAGTCGTTCCATGCGTCGCCGAGGTCGAAGTAGCTGGCCCCTCGCTGGTCGGCGACGTCGACGTACGTCGGCCCGCCGCCATCTGGACGGAAGGGCCCGATCACCGACTCACCGCTGCCGGTGAGATGAGCCTCGGTGAGGTTGACGAGATCGTCGGACATGTGCTCGAGCGGATCGGCGAGATCGAACACCGGCGGCTCGGCAACGAAGGCGTCGAGCTGGTCGTCGTACAACTCGGGACTGTCGCTGCCACCGGGCGCCTCGTCTCCGGCACCCAGCAGTTCGTCGCCACTCTGCAGTACTTCGTCCGTGCCCGCGGCAACCTCGTCGACCGCGCCGGACAGCACCTCGAAGTCGAGCACATAGTCGACCTCGGCGAACTCGTCGCTTGCCCGCATCGCGTCTCGGGCGCCGTCAACAATGTTGGAAGCGGCCCGGAGGACACCCGCTCCCTCATCGAGTGGATTGCCGATGCCGACGATCTCGATGGCGGTCCACAGCGGCGAGAAGTCGTCGGAGAACGGGTTCATCACGGTGACGTCAGGCACGAAGAACGACCACACGGTCGTAGTCACGAACCACGCTGGAGAGGTGTCGGGCGCCAGTTTGGCGGCGAGCCACGCCTCGACATAGCGATCGGCATCGGTGGCGTTCGCCGGGAGGTAGTAGTCGATCTCGGTCGGGTACGCAGTTGGCTCCGAACTGAACGTACCGGCCTGGACATAGGCCTCAACCGCCTTGTCGCCGAGCGCTTGGGTGACGAGCGCATCTGGTTCGATCTGGCTGTCGACGTCCTCCGACCGATCGCCCGCGCCGACTGTGGTGAACACCGCGGTCGCCACGATGTCGAGGGCGAGGGCGTCGAGCGTGGCCGCGTCGAGGTCGTACCCGGCCAGTTTGGCGGCCATCTCGAGCCGGTAACGCACAATCGTGTAGTCGGTCGACTGTGCCCAGTCCGAAAACGATGTGTTCCCGTCGAATTCGAGGATGTTCCCGTCGTTCATCGTTTCGACGACCATGTACTGGAGGGCGGCGTAGTCGCCGTCCAGGAACTCGTCGAGCCGACCGTCGGCGACCCGCTGGAACCGCCCCGTGGGGTCGATCACGGACAGCGACATCGCCTGCGTGTGCGCCCACACCGCCATTGCCGTGAAATACGAAGGTCCGGAAACGGCTTGGCGCTGAGCAACCGTCCCCATCCGCGCATTCGAGCAGGTGGTGAGCGTGGTCGTCGCCGAGCTCAGCTCTTCGCCAAAGGCGGCACAGGCGCACGCCCAGTCGCTCGACAGCTCCGACACCCGTGAGATCGCCGTCGCCAGATCGTCGGTCAAGGCGGGACTCGCCTCGGCGCCGAGGCGATCGAGCATCTCATGTGTGGAATCACGCCACACCTCTGCCGCGCTCAGCGAGCTCGCCAATTCGTCGGCGCGCCGCTTCCAGCTGCCAACCGTTCCGGCGGCGGACGCGGTCGCCCCGGAAGCAGCGTCGATCTCGTCGGCATACGTCTCGAGCTGGGCGTGGATCTCGTCGGGCAGCGGACCGCCCCAGCAGCGTGTCAACAGACCCAGTGCCTCGCGTGTCGACGTCACGACCGCGCTCGAGGTCAGCGGCCCGGGCGTCGAGCGACTCGCCGAACAACCCCAACGCCTCGGTGGTGGCGGCGAGCTGGGCGGACGTCACGAGGCGCGGCACGTCAGTCGTCCTCGGCGGCGGGACCCTCGATGTACTGGAACACGTCGCCGTACAGGCCGGCATCGTCGGTCGGGACTCTCCCGTCGAGGTCTCCGGGGTTGGGCAGGTGTGTGTAGTCCGAGTACCCCTCCTCGACCATGTCGGCCTCGATCGTGTTGGCGGCAGCAGCGGTCAGGATGCGAGCAGCAATCTCGAGGTTGGCGGTCATCGCCGTTCGCGTTGCCTCGATCGCCGACGCCAGCGCCCCGAGGCTGCTGGTGCCCCCGTCGTGGGCAGTGTCCGGGACAGTGAGGACGGGAAGGTCCGGGTCCTGCCGACCCTGTGCGCAGACCACCGACCACCTCGAAGAATTGGGTGGGATAAATGAACACCTCGCCGAAGTCCGACATCACACAACTCCGAGGCCTCTGTGTTGGACGCTTGGCACGCTGATCAGCGGAACCTAGCGCAACAGATCCTTGTTGATGTGCTCCCGATCAACGTCGAGACCAGCCACTACGGTGGCGGCAATGTTGAGAAGGCGACGTCGTGAACGCACGGGAATGATCGGTTCAGTGACCCGCTGGGTCCGCCGGATCCAACGGTTGGCCCTCGTCGCCAGCATCGCCGCCGGGATCTACCGCTGGTGGCAGAGCGGACCTGGCCGGCCCGGAGGCGGTGGCGGCGGGTCGGGACGGCGAGCACCGATCGGCGGACCGAACTCCCCGTCGGCGTTGCGCGCCGCAGCGACACCGGAACCCGAACCCGAGTTGGTCGGCGCCACCAGCGCACCGAGGAGCGTCGCACCTCTCACTGGCGCCAACGCGCCGGCGGAGGCCGTCGAGGCCCGGGTCTGGGTCGAGCCGCTCGATGGCGGAGACTGTCCGGCCAGTCATCCTGTGAAGGTCAACGACAGCTCAGGGATCTACCACGTACCCGGCGGTCGCTTCTACGATCGCACGGTAGCCGGGCGCTGTTACCCCAGCCCGGAGGCCGCCGCCGCCGATGGTTACCGACCCGCCAAGGCGTGAACCCGTTTGCGTCGAGCGCGACGACCGACTGTGAGCCATCCGGCTGACGCAAATCGTGACGGGGCGCGGGCGCGAGGTCACCGGTGACGTTCGGCGACAAGCTGCGTGCCGCGTGGGCTTCGTCTGGTTCGATGCTGTGCGTCGGGCTCGACCCGGACCAAGCCCGACTGCCGGCGTCGTTGGCCGGCGCACCGGACGCCGTCGAGCGGTTCTGCTGCGCGATTGTCGACGCCACGGCCGACCTCGTGTGCGCCTACAAGCCGCAGATCGCCCACTTCTCGGCGCAGCGTGCCGAACCTGCGCTGGAGGCGGTGTGCGCCCACATCAAAGGTGGCTACCCGCACATCCCGATCCTCCTCGACGCCAAGCGGGGCGACATCGACACGACCGCCGAGTTCTACGCCCGCGAAGTGTTCGAGCGCTACGCGGCCGACGCGGCAACGTACAACCCCTATCTCGGCACCGACGCCGCCGCCCCGCTGCTCGCACGCGGCGCCGTGTTCGCCGTCTGTCGAACGAGCAACGCCGGTTCTGGCGAGCTGCAGGACCTCGACGTCGCCGGCCGCCCGCTCTACGAGCGGGTTGCCGAGATGGTCGCCACACGCTGGTCGCAGTTGGGTGAGTGCGGGCTCGTGGTCGGGGCGACCCACCCAGCGCAACTTCGATCGGTGCGCGACGGTCGCGGGTGACCTGCCGATTCTCGTTCCCGCCGTCGGCGAGCAGGGAGGCGACGTGGCCGCCTCGGTAGCGGCCGGAGTGACGTCGACCGCACGGGACTGCTGCTCAGCTCGTCGCGATCAATCCTCTACGCATCGTCCGGCGATGACTTCGCCGAGGCAGCGCGATCACGAGCTCTCGAGACGGTGAACGCCATCAATGCTGCGCTGCGCTGATAGATATCTCGAGGACGAGATTTACGCCCGGCCCCAATTGGTGCGCGCTCTGAGCCGAACCGGCCGCCGGAGATCCCGCACCCCTACGGCCGCCATCCTGCTGACCT
>CAVSZO010000015.1:0-24047 GCA_963732335.1 Ilumatobacteraceae bacterium
AGGGGCGCCGACAAGGCGATGGTCAGCAGCCAGCGGGTTCGTGCCCAGCCCGGGGCACGCACCTACTGTTGCTCGTCGGCCGTGAACAACGAATCGCGCCGGTCGTCGTCGCCGGGCAGTTCGGCGGCCTCGTCGACCGCGCCTTCTGGCCGACCTGCTCGATGAGCTCGGCCACATCCGCCTCGTCTTCCGCGTCGTCGGGTCGGGCGCGCCGTCGCCGGGGGTCTCGAGTTCGCCGGAGTGGTCGTTGTCGGACGCCGAGAGCTGGGGCCGGCGCAAGGGCCCGAGCCCGTTGCCGACGCGGGCGGTGACGTTGGTCAAGTCGGCGGCGACCGCGGTGATCCGATCTCGCTGGGCGGCGAGGAACTGGTCGAGCTGGTCGACGTCGGACTCGAGGAAATCGCGCCGCGCCAGCAACGCCTGGACCTCGCCTTCGACGCGGACACGTTCGGCTTCACCGGCCTTGCGCGACTCCGACTTGGCCGATTCGATGATCTGGTTCGCCTCGCGCTCGGCCTCGGCGACTGTGGTGTCAGCGGTGCGCTGGGCGAGCAGCAGGGTGCGGCTGATCGTCTCCGCCTCCTCGGCGGCGACCGCACTCGGCGCGGGGGAAGCAGCGTCCGGGGCCGGGCCGCTCGGCTGCTGTTGGAGCTCTTGGAGGCGAGCGACGGCAGCGTGGGCGCGAGCCTCCATCGCCGTCGCCTCCTGTGTCGCCTGTTCCAAGGCCTCGGCCGCGGCGGTGCGAAACGCTTCAACCTCACGTTGGTCGTAGCCGCCTCGCTTGACGGTGGCGAATTGCCGGGCGCGGATGTCGTGTGGGCTGATCGCCATCGGTGAGTTCAGCTTTCGTAGTCGTCGAAGCGATGGACACGAGTGGGCGCGGGCTTGAGCAGGTAGACGCCCGTCGCCACCTTCTCCATCGTGCCGTCGAGTGCATAGCACACACCGCTGGCGAAGTCGACGAGGCGGCGAGTGACCTCGCGGTCGGCCGACTCGAGGTTGAGGATCACGGAGTTGCCCTCCTTGAACCGATCGGCCAGCTCCTGGGCCTGGTCGAAGCGGCGCGGGCGCACCGTTGCAGGCTCTGCAGTGGGCGGAGGAGCGGAGGATCGCGACGACGGACGAGGACGACTCGGCATCCCCGAGTCGTCGCCGACGGGTGCCGATCGGCGGCCGCTCTCGAAATCTCGGGACGGGAAGCTGGGGCGGGAGGGAACGGCGCGGACGGCACCGGAGTCGGGCTCAGCGGGCCAGGAGCGCGAACTCGATCTGCTGTGGTCGTCGCGGTGGCGTTGCCGACCCGGCGGCTCCGGCTCCGGCCCATCGTCGTAGTCGTCGTAGGCGTCGTCCGGACCGAGACCAAGGTATTCCATGGACCGTTTCCAGAATGACATCGCGTTCCTCCTGCTCCCCGCAGCAGGTTACCGCAGGCCACCAACATGGCCGCGGAAGGGTCGAGGTTGTTCCGCTGGGTGTCTAGACACGCGGGCCGAACAGGGCGGTCCCGACGCGGACGCGGGTCGTGCCGGCGTCCAGCGCCAGGTCAAGGTCGTCGGTCATCCCCATCGAGCAAGTGGACAGCCCGAGCTCGTCCATCAACTGGCGAGCGAGCCGGAAGGCACGGCGTGTTGCCCCGACGTCGCCGTCCGTCGGTCCAACCGTCATCACACCGTTGAGGTCGAGGTTGAGGCTTCGGGCGTGCTCGGCAAGCACCTCGACTTCAGCTGGAGGGCAGCCACCCTTGTGTTGCTCGCCCGTGGCGTTGACCTGAATCAGCACCGTGGCACCAGGACGACGTCGGGCGATCTCGTCGAGGAGCGACGCTCCTGTCGACGGACTCCCAGGCGTCCACCGACGTGGCGAGGGGGCGGACCTTGTTCGACTGCAGCCGGCCGATGAAGTGGATCGCCGGGCGGACGGTGGCTGGGCTCGAGCTCGTCGAGCTTGCCGAGCAACTCCTTGGCGTAGTTCTCACCGACCATTGTGCAGCCGGCGGACGCCGCGGCGGCGATGGCGTCGGCGCCGAAGCCCTTGGTGACCGCGAGGATCTCCACCGGCCGCGTGGGCGCGGCAGTCGGCGATGCGATCGCGGAGTGCCGACAGCCTCGCCGCTACGAGTCCCGCGTCAACGGGTGGCAGCCGGCGTTCGACGTTCAGCGCAAGAACGACGGAACGTCGAAGTCGTCGTCGTCGGACGCCAACGGGTCGGCGGAGTCGGAGAACAGCTCACTGATCGACGACGGCGTCTTCGGCTGACCGCCCGTGATGGGGCCGTCGAGTCGATCGAAGCCGGCCGCGATGACGGTGACACGGATCTCGTCACCGATCTCGTCGTCGACGACGGTGCCGAAGATGATGTTGGCGTCGGCGTGGGCCACGCCGTGGATGACCTCGGCCGCAGCGTTCATCTCGAACAGTCCCATGCTCGACGGTCCGGTGATGTTGAGCAACACTCCGCGCGCTCCGTCGATCGCCGCTTCGAGCAACGGGCTGGAGATCGCCGCCTTCGCCGCGGCGACAGCGCGCTCGTCGCCGGAAGCCTGACCGATACCCATCAACGCCGATCCGGCATTCGACAGGACCATCTTCACATCGGCGAAGTCAGTGTTGATGAGGCCAGGAGTAGTGATCAAATTGGTGATGCCAGAAACACCTTGGAGAAGCACCTCGTCGGCCATCTTGAAGGCGTTGAGCACACTTGTCTTCTCATTGGCGACAGTCAACAAACGGTCATTGGGAATGACAATCAGCGTGTCGACCTTCTCTTTCAGTCGCTGCACACCGGTATCAGCCTGCACCGCCCGCCGGCGACCTTCGAAGGAGAACGGCCGTGTCACGACGCCGATCGTGAGGGCGCCGACGCCGCGGGCGATCTCGGCGATCACCGGTGCTGCGCCTGTCCCTGTGCCACCACCTTCGCCCGCAGTGATGAAGATCATGTCGGCGCCCTTGACAATCTCCTCGATCTCTTCCGAGTGAGTGTCGGCGGCATTGCGACCGACCTCGGGATCGCTGCCCGCACCGAGGCCGCGGGTGAGGTCTCGTCCGATGTCGAGCTTGAGATCGGCGTCGCTCATCAGCAGCGCCTGCGCATCGGTATTGACGGCGATGAACTCCACGCCCTTCAGTCCGGCATCGATCATCCGGTTGACGGCGTTGACGCCGCCACCGCCAACCCCCACGACTTTGAGGACGGCGAGATAGTTCTGGGGCGCGCCGACCATCAGCGTGACCTCCCTGTCGTGGGTTCGATGCGGATGCGGTTCATTGGTTTCGATCGTTCGGCGTCGTCGACGTGCCTACCGGATGTCATCCTCGCACGTCGTGACGTGCGGCGGCGGTATCTCGATCGGCCAGGCCATCAACGGACGATCATGTCCTCGGTCGAGACGTCGATCAGCTCTGTCGCGGTGAGTTCCGGGTTCGGGTTTGTCAGCGCTGTTTGAAGGCGTACGAGCTTATCGAGTAAGTCCTCCGCTGCTCCAAAGCGGACTTCGATTTCATCATCGAGCATCAAGGTCAATTCCATTGCATTCTGGTCAACCGACACCGATGTCGCCCGCTGCCGCATCTGTGGCGTCAGTGCTGAAACGAGCGTTGCCGCGGCGCGATATCCAGCGGGCGCCAACTGACCGGCTTCAAGTTCCGGTCCGCCGTCGACATTCAGTTCGAGATAGTCGACCGGGCGTCCCGCGATCACGTCGAGCACGCGGCCGTTGCTGTCGAGCACGCGATAGCGACCGTCAGCGGCGAGGTAGGCCACCATCGGCCGGCGTTCGCGGATCTCGATCCTCGCCCCATGCGGGAAGTCGGTCGTGACGCGAGCGTCAGCGACCCATGGAATCGCCTCGAGCGTCCGCTCCGCCGCGGCGGTGTCGACACGGAGAACGTTGGCGCCCTCGAGTTCGGCGACCACGGCATCGAGGGCGTCGCCCTGGCTGTACACGGCTCCATCGACCTCGACGGCGGTGATCGCGAACAATCCGGAGCCGAGGACGCCGAGAACGGCAACGACAACTCCGACCACGGCGCAACCGATCGCCATCCACTTGAGGCGCTTGCGCCCGACGGCCCGCTTGACGGCAATGCGCCGCTCGCGCATACGCGGCTCCATCCGCGCCGCCGACGTCGCCACGTCGATGGTGACGATCTCGCCGGTGCCGGGACCGCGGTCGTCGATGAACACGGTCGCTCGCTGGTCGCCGCCGACCCCTGTGAGCAACGTGGCGCTGCCGCCCTCTCCGGGCTCGCCCTCGACATCGACCGGGTCCGGCAAGCCGTCGTCTTCGATGGCGATCGTTGCGCTAGCGGGTGGCTCGACCGAGCCCGGACGCACCTCGGCGACCGTGGCGGCCGCTGCCGGCGCGGCGATGATCCGAACACCGGTGTCCTCGTCCGTTCCGGACGGTGCGGCAACATCGACGTCGGGTTGATGTCGAGACTTGTCTGAAGGCGCCTTCTTGGCCGCCTTCCGTGCCTGCTTGGCCTTCCGCTTGGCGTCCTTCTCCAAGGCGGCGACCCGCTTGGCCTCCTGCTTCGCCTCACGCTTTGCTTCACGTCGAGATCGACGTTGCGATCGCCTGGTGGCTTCCGGCACCAGCGACTCGGCGATGATCGACGGCGCGGTCTCCCCTGGCTGGCCGTGGCGGAGGGGATCCGGGGGCGGCGAGGCCGGCTTCTGCGCAATCGGGTCGGCCGAGGTTGCGTCAGGTGGACGGCTACCAAAGGCAGCCTGCAGCTCGTCGAGGACGCCAGCAGATGGCGCGTCGCCGACAGACCTCTCGTCCTCGGCCTTGGGCTCGCTCACGATTTGGTCCTCGAACCCGACGAGCCGGACCTCGCTGCGCAGCTCGACGCCGGTGGCTTCGGCAACACGGGCTCGAACCAGCTCGATGACTGCTCGCACGTCGTGTGCCGAACCGCCATCGGACGCTTGGATGAAGTTGGCGTGCTTCTCCGAAACCCACGCCGTGCCGACCCGGAGGCCGCGCAGTCCAAGTCCATCGATGAGCAGCCCGGCGCTCACCTCCCCGGTACGGGGTTGACGAAAACCGAGCCTGCATTCTGACCGCCCGGCTGGTTCTCGCGGCGCCATCTGACGATCTCGGCGATCTCCGCCTCGGCAGCCGCACGGTCACCGGCGTGGACACGCAACGTCACCTCGATGACGACATCGAGGGAGGACAGATCGGAGGCCCGGAAACGCAGCCCGAGCTCGTCGACCGAACGCCACGCTGCAGTGCCGGCGGCGATGTCGAAGACGTGGGCGGCAACGAGGCAGCTGGCCATGTCCGAACCGTGACCACCGGCGTTCATCCGCACGGCACCGCCGAGTGAGCCGGGAACACCCACCGCCCACTCGAAGCCGCGCCAACCGGCGGCGGCAAGACGCCGGGCGACGACTGGCATCGCCAAGCCCGACCCGCCGCGGGCCTTGCCCGATTCGCCAGCCGCTTGGGGAAGGACGAGATCGCCCCCGAGCGCCGTCACCAGCACGGCGATGCCTGGGAAGCCTGCGTCGGCGACGAGCAGGTTCGACCCCCTTCCCACGACGAGTACCGGCAGCCCTGACGCGGCGCGTGCCCGGGCGACAGCGGCAAGATCGTCGATCGAGCGCGCCCTCACGAACAGCGCGGCGGGACCGCCGAGCCGATACGTCGTGTAGGGGGCCAGCGACACGTCCCGTTCGGCGCGATCACCGAGCACTGCCGCGGCCGCGTGAAGCGCGGGGGTCAGGCCGGACAAGCTGATCACTCCGACTTCCTCGTCGCCCTGCGGGCAAGCACCTCTTCGGGGAGCGTGGCGATGTCGCCGCAGCCCATCGAGATGCAGACGTCGCCCTCCCCGACCTCGCCGGCGAGGAACGAGACGATGTCCTCGCGGCGCGGCAGCCACACCACGCGTGCGTCGGGGTGTGCCTCCAGCACGGCGTCGACGACGAGGCGACCGGTGACTCCCGGGATCGGCGTCGTGCCTGATGCGTAGATCTCCGTGAGCACGACCACGTCGGCTTCGACGAAGGCGTCGGCGTAGTCGCGTGACATCACCGCCATTCGGTTGAAGCGGTTGGGCTGGAACACGGCAATCACACGTTTCCAGCTGTCCCCACTTTCCCTCGCCGCGCCGATCACGGCGGCAATCTCCGTCGGAAGGTGGGCGTAGTCGTCGACGAATGTCGCACCCCCGTCGACGCCGCGCACGTCGAATCGTCGGGCAACCCCGCCGAACCGACCGAGCGCCGCGGCGATCGCCGTGAACGGGACCCCGAGCTCGGTGGCCATAGCCACCACGCCGACGGCGTTGACGACGTTGTGGACCCCGCGCAACGGGAGCTCGAGGGGTCCGAGCAGCGCACCGCGGTGGGCGACCTCGAAGCGAAACGACCCGGACGCCGGATGCACCGAAACGGCGCGGAAGTCCGCGCCGGCGGCAAGCCCGTAGGTCGTGGTGCCGTGCTTGCGGGCCAACTCGGCGCAGCGGGGATCGTCGAGGCAGAGCACCTTGGGGCCATCCACGTGAGCCAGGTACTCGTCGAAGCTGCTGACGATCGCTTCCAACGATCCGAAGTGGTCGAGATGGTCGGCCTCGATGTTCGTCAGCATCGTGGCGTACAGCGGCAGTTCGAGGTGGGTGCCGTCGCTCTCGTCGGCCTCGACGACGAGAAGATCGTTTCCGGTCCACTGCGCGCCCTGTTCCGGCGTCGGAGACGTCGCCGCCGACCACGAAGCTCGGCGCCAAACCACCCTCGGCGAGCGCCAGCATCAGCATCGAGGAGGTCGTCGTCTTGCCGTGGGTGCCGGCGACCGCGACCGAGCGGGCCCGGGCGCAGATCGACGTCAGCATGCCGGCGCGGCGCAGCGTCGGGATCCCCAGTTCGATCGCCCTGCGTAGCTCGGTGTTGCTCGGCGGTACGGCCGTTGAAGACGTCACCGCATCGCATCCCTCGACGTACGAGCGATCGTGGCCGACGTGAACCGCGATGCCGGCGGCCCGCAGGCGATCGAGCACCGGCTGTTCGCGAATGTCGCTCCCTGACACCGTGTGACCCATCTCGGCGAGCACGATGGCGATCGCCGACATGCCTGGACCGCCGACACCGATGACGTGGAGTCGTCGTGGCTGGGAAAGGTCCAGCGGCGGGGCAGGTCGAGCCGTCACGATGGATCGAGGCTACTGGCCGGTCTTCGCCGGTTCGGGGAGGGCGACCCGTTCGATGAGCGCACCGAGTTCGCCTCGCCGGTGCACAGCTCCGGCCGCCAGGGCATTGCGGGCCAGGTCGGCGCGCACGTCCGGGTCGTCGCGCAGCGCGTCGATCGCCCGGCCGAGTCTGCTGAGATCGGCATCCGGGAGGTGCACAGCCGCGCCGCGGTCGGCCAGCCAGCGAACGTTGGCGGTCTGGTGGTCTTCCGCTGCCCCGGACCACGGAACGAGGATCGACGGCGTCCCCGTGACGGCGACCTCGAGGACTGTCGACGCTCCTCCGCGGCCGACGAGGAGGTCGGCAGCCGCGTACACGAGTTCAATCCGTTGCTCGAAACCGACCAGCCGATGGACCAGTCCGGCCCCGGTCGCAAGGTCATCGGTAACGGCGGCGACGAACCGCTCGCCGGCGACGTGGTAGATGGCGAGTTCCCTGTCGCCGTCGTGCTCCGCGGCATAGGCGACCACTGCCTCGTTGAGCGCCCCGGAGCCCTGCGACCCGCCGGTCACGGCGACGACGAAGCGGTCGGCGGGCAGCCCGAGGGAGGCTCGCGCACCGGATCGGTCGGCGACCCGGTCAACGTCGCGGATTGCCCGCCGTACCGGCGCCCCGGTCACGACCGCGCGGCGCAGCGGCGACCCTTCGAACGCCACCGCGGACGCGGCCGCGAAGCGGGCAGTGAGGGCGCTGGCACGTCCCGGTACGCGGTCGAATGAGACGACCACCACGGGGATGCGGAGACGGCGAGCGGCCAGCACAGCGGGCAGGCTGGCGTAGCCGCCCACCGACACGACGACATTCGGACGTAGTTCGCCGAGCAGCCGCTGAGCCGCTCCGACCGCGCGGACGAGCCGCGGGAGGAAAGAGACGTTGGCCCGCACGGCTCGTCGTTGCACCCCGACCACGTCGAGAAAGGTGTGCGGATAGGGCGTCCCCGGGAGCAGCCTCGTCTCGATGCCGCGCTGGGCGCCGACGTAGTGCAGCGACTCGGCGGGGTGACCGCGTTCCTCGAGCTCCTCGGCGATGGCAAGCGCCGGCAGGACGTGTCCCGCCGTCCCGCCGCCGGTGATCACCGCGAACGTCACTCCGGACTGATTCTGACGGCCGCGCCGTGCCACGTTGAGCAACAGGCCGGCGGCGGTCATCGACACGAACAACGACGATCCGCCCGCCGAGAAGAAGGGCAGCGTCAGCCCTGTGACCGGCAACAGTCCGGATACTCCGCCCGTGTTGACGATCGCTTGCACGCCGAACCACGCGGCGACGCCTCCGGCGAGCAGCATGCCGAAGCGATCCGGGGCGGCGAGGGCTGCCTGGATGCCGAACCAGACCAGTAGCGCGAAGCCGCCGAGGACGGCGACGGTTCCGACGAGGCCGAGCTCGTCGGCGACGACCGCGAAGATGAAGTCACTGTGGGCCAGGGGGAGATAGCCGAGCTTGCTGTTTCCTGCGCCAACGCCGGAGCCGGTGAGACCACCGTCGGCGATGGCCAAGAACCCCTGGTAGGTCTGGTACGAGAGCCGGTCGCGATGGCCGGTGATATCGAGGAACGCGGTGAAGCGGTCGATCCGCCGTTGGCTGGACACGACAAACACCAGTGCGGCTCCCGCTGACATCAGCGTCGCCCCGACCATCGGCACCAACGGCACCGCACCGATGAACGCCACGACGAGGACGATTGCCGCCATCACGATCGCCGCGCCGAGGTCGGTCTGGACGAGGCAGGCTCCTGCCGCGAACCCCGCCAACAGGAGCAGCGGCTTGAGGCTGCGGCGCACGTCCGACAGGTCGTCCTTGCGGCGCACGAGCAGATCGGCGGAGAAGACCACGACGGCCAGCTTGAGGAACTCGGACGGCTGGACCGTGAGTTCGCCCACGGCGATCCAGGCCCTGGCGTCGTTCAACGTCACGCCGATCGGTGAGAACGGCGCGAGCATCCCGACCCCGGCGACCAGGAGGGCGGGGACGGCGAGCCGGCGCAACCACACCAGGTTGATGCGGAGCGCGACGAGGAGCCCGACGATCCCGATGCCGGCCCACATCAATTGGCGGTTGAACAGGAAGAACGGGCTCCTCCCCCGTTGCGCCTGGGCTTGTGCTGTCGCCGACAGCACCATGACGAGGCCGAGCACGAGGAACGCCGTCACGACGACGGCAATCACGTAGTACCCGACCGGCGCAGGACCGCGGGGCACGTCCCAGAAGCGCACACGCTCGCGCCCGAAGAGCACCGGAAGTCGCCGGCGTTGCCGGCGTTGCCGGCGTTCGGTCGACACCTGCAAGCGCTGTAACGCCAACTGCCGCCGCTCGCGCAACGGGCGCCGTTGCGGACGAGCGGAGTCACCGGTGAGGTCCACGGATGTCATGAGCCCATCGACTCCTCAGATGCGAGCGACGAGGCGCCAGCCGAGGAGCGGCCAGGAACGGCCTGCGTGGCCGGGGATGTCATGAGCCCATCGACTCCTCAGATGCGAGCGACGAGGCGCCAGCCGAGGAGCGGCCAGGAACGGCCTGCGTGGCCGGGGAACGCAAATACTGGCGAACCAGGTCGCGGAAGTGGTCGCCCCGTGCCTCGAAACCGCCGTCGGGATACCAGTCGAAGCTCGCACAGCCAGGCGACAGGAGGACGACGTCGCCGGGGAGGGCAGCTGCCCCGGCGACGTCGACAGCTTCAGGCATCGACGATGCGATCGTGACCGGTACACCGGTCTCGGCGAACGCGGCGGCTACGTCGCCACTCGCCTCGCCGATGGCGACGACGGTGCGGATGCGCTCCGGCGCGGCGGCCATCGGCGAAATGTCGAGTCCCTTGTTGCGGCCGCCGGCGATCAGGACCACCCGGCCGAACCCGCCGATCGCCGCCGCCGCAGCATGCGGCGTGGTCGCCTTGGAGTCGTTGAACCAGGCGACACCCTCGGCCTCGGCGACGAGCTCGATGCGGTGTGGCGGGCCGACGAACGACGCCAACGCGCCGGCAACCGACGAGGTGTCGGCGAGCCTGGTCTCGAGCACCAGAGCGGCGGCGGCGAGGCCGTTGGTCACATCGTGAGGCAAGCTGCGACGCATCGAAGTCAGTGCAGCGATCTCGCCTCGCGGAGCGACGAGCACCCCACCCTCGACGCGATAGTCGGCGTTGGCGGCGGCGAACGTGACGTGGCGGGCCGGCGCGCGGGCGAGGTGGCGCATCACTTCGGAGTCGTCGGCGAAGCCGATGGCGATGTCGCTCGGTCGCTGATTGGTGAAGATCCGGCCCTTGGCCGAGGCGTAGGCCGCCACCGAGTCGTGCCAGTTGAGGTGGTCCGGCGCCAGGTTCAGCCACACCGCCGCCTCGCCGCGGAACCGCTCCGTCCATGCCAGCCGAAAGCTCGAGCACTCGACGACAAAGGCGTCGACGTCGAGGTCGACTGCGGTGACGAGCGGCACGTCGGTGTTGCCGGCGGCGACTGCGCGGCAGCCGGCGGCCTCCAACATGGCGACTGTGAGCAACGTCGTCGTCGTCTTGCCGTCCGTGCCGGTAATCGCCAGGATCGGTCGTGGCCCACCGACGCGCTCCTGCTCCCATTCGTAGGCAAGCTCGAGCTCACTGGCGATGCGCCGGCTCTTGCGCTGTGCCATGGCGATCACGCGGTGACCCTCGGGTACGCCGGGTGCCGGGACGACAACGTCGCTGCGATCGACAATCGCGGTGAGCTGCTTGTCGCCTGGATCGATCACGAGGTCGACCCCGAGATCGGCGGCGAGCTGGCGCCGAGCCGGCGTGTCGACGTCGTCGGCGGCAACGACGTCGAACCCCCGCGCCCGAGAGCGCGCACCGTCGCGGCGCCGGCGACGGCCAACCCGTAGACGAGTGCGGAGGTCATCGGTGCATCCTGTCGCCGATGCGAGCGACGAGGCGCCAGCCGAGCAGCGGCCAGACGCGTTCCAAACGGATCCTGCGATCTGCGGAGCCAGGTGCACAACATCGGTGCAACCGGCTCCACGGTTCCCGGTGGCCGGGGAACGCAGTGAACGTCACGGCGACCCGTCAGACACGCGGGTGAAGTCGCCGATGAAAATGCCCAGGGCGGCGGCCACAGCAACGGCGGCGATGAGCCAGAAGCGGATGATCACCGTGGTCTCCGGCCACCCGACGAGCTCGAAGTGGTGGTGGATCGGTGACATCCGGAACAGCCGGCGGGATCGTCCGCTGGCCTTGAACACCCCCATCTGCAGGGCAACCGAACCGGCTTCGATGACATTCAGCCCGCAGATGAGGAGCAGGAGCAGTTGTGTGTTCGTCGTCAGGGCGAGCATCGCCAATGCCGACCCGAGGCCGAGAGCACCGACGTCGCCCATGATGATCCGTGCCGGCGCGGCGTTGAACCAAAGGAATCCCAGACAAGCGCCAGCGAAGGCGGCGGCGAGGGTGGTGAGGTCGAGCGGGTTGACCACGCCGCCGTAGATCTCGGGAAAGCGGAAGGCGGTGAAGCCGATGATCATGAAGGCGCCGAAGCCCATCAGCGCCGAGCCGCCGGCGAGTCCGTCGAGTCCATCGGTGACGTTGACTGCGTTCGTCGTCGCCCAGATGATCGCCCCGGCGAAAAACACCCAGGTCCACGCCGGCACCTCCCATCCGGGATAGTCCGCCCGGGTGAGCGAGATGGTCTCCGAGATACCAGTGGCGTACACGAGCCACCAGGCGATGCCGAAGCTCATCAACAATGTCACGTAGTTCTTCTGCTTCCAGAAGATGCCTCGGTTGTGGCGTCTGCGGACCTTGATGAAGTCGTCGAGAAATCCCATCGTCGCCATCGCCACGATGCCGACCCAGACGATCAACGCCTGGGTGCTGAACGGCAGGCCCTCGCGGACATGAGCACACATCCAGCCGACGAGGGCGGCGAGGAGAATGGCGACTCCCCCCATCGTCGGGGTGCCCTGCTTGGGCATGTGGTGCTCGGGACCGCGATCCTCCTTGCCGAGGATTGGTTGACCGAGGCCGCGGGTGCGGAACATCGTGATCAGGGCCCGCGTGGAGAACAGCGACACCAGCCCGGCCACGACGCCGGCGATCATCACGGCGATCACCGACCGGACTCCAGTCCGATCGGGTCCTGGGGCAGGGCGCAGACCTCCGCCAGAACGGCGCGGGCGACCTCCCGGTCGTCGAACGGGACGACCTGGTCGCCGATCGTCTGGGTCGTCTCGTGACCCTTGCCTGCGATGATCACGATGTCGCCAGGCTCCGCCAGAGTGATCGCCATGCGGATCGCCGCCGCCTCGATCGACCTCGATCTCGACACGCGATCGGTCATCGTCGGGAATGCCCGCGACGATGTCCTCGATGATGTCTGCCGGATCCTCGGAACGTGGATTGTCCGACGTCACCACGACGAGGTCGGCGAGGCGCGCCGCTGTCGCACCCATCTCCGGCCGTTTCGGGCGGTCGCGGTCTCCGCCCGCGCCGAAGAGCACGATGACCCTGCCGCGGTCATCAACCAGAGCGCCGGCGGCAGCGATCACCTCCTCGAGGCCGTCCGGGGTGTGCGCATAGTCGACGATGACGTCGATCGCGAGCGGCGTTGCAGCGTCGACCGTCACCCGCTCGAAGCGGCCGGGGACGGCGTCGGCGGCGCTGAGGCCGGCGACGATCGCCTCCATACCGATCCCGATCGCGGCCGCTGTCGTCGCTGCTGCGATCGCGTTCATCACGTTGAACGCGCCGCCGAGCGGCAACGCGACTCGCGCACCGCGCCATGTGAAGGCGATCGTCGACGCCGTCACCTCGACATCGGAGACATCGTCGACGCTGAACGGGACCATTTCGATGGGGGCGGCATCGACCAACAGACGCCCATGATTGTCGTCGATGTTCACGACTCCGACCACGGCGCGACCGGGCTGGAAGAGCAGTGCCTTGGCCCGGAAGTACTCCTCGACGGTGCCGTGGAGGTCGAGATGATCGCGCCCGAGGTTGGTGAACACCGCGGCGTCGAATCGCGTCCCGTCGACGCGGTGCAGGGCGAGGGCGTGCGACGAGACCTCCATGACGACTGACCTGTCGCCGCGCTCGCGGAGCTCGGCGAGGCGGGCTTGCAGCTGGGGAGCCTCCGGTGTCGTGTAGGCGCCCGACAGGGTCCCGATGACGCCTGTCGGGTCGCCGGCGGCACGAAGGATCGCGGCAAGGAGCGTGCTTGTTGTCGTCTTGCCGTTGGTTCCGGTGATGCCAACGACTCGCAGCGCTGTCGAGGGATCGCCGTTGACAGCCGCGGCGATCGGGCCGAGTGCGAGCCGCGTGTCGTCGACGATCAGTTGGGCGACGTCGCCGACGTCCGCTGTGCGCAGGTGGTGGTCGACGAGCAACGACGACGCCCCCGCCGCGACGGCGGCCGGGGCGAACGAGTGTCCGTCGTGACGCGTGCCGCGCAGGCAGGCGTACATCCCCTTCGCCCTCACCGATCGGGTGTCATGCGTGATCGTGGGGACGGCGACGCCGTCGTCACCATCGACCGTGGCATGCAGGGCCGGCGGCACCACGGTGGTCAGCTCGCCAACGGTCGGGATCGTGGGTCTCATTGCCGGCTCAGTTTCCATCGCAATCGGTGGATCCGGGCGGCGGCACGATCGCCAGCTCGTGGATGATGGTGGGAACGAGCATGCGGAACGTGGGTGCCGCCGACTGTGCGCCCGAGTTGAAGCCGCGCTGCGGCTCGTCGATGGAGATGAGCACGGTGACCTGCGGGTCCTCGGCAGGGAAGAACCCGACGAAGCTCGAGTAGTAGTCGTGGGTGACCCCGTCGGAGTTGAAGTAGGTACCGTCGGCCTGCGCCTTGTACGCAGTTCCCGTCTTGCCGGCGATCGACCAGCCCTCGACCTTGGCCGAGTCGGCGGTACCACTGCACACGACCTGGCGCATGATCGACTGCATCTGCGTCGCCGTCTGCTCGCTGACCACCCGCCGTGTGGCTCCCGGCTCGGCCTGGTCGAGCTCGCCGTCCGGCCCCACCGTCGCCGTCACCAGCCGGGGAGCCACGTAGACGCCGTCGTTGGCGATCACGTTGACGGCGCTGGTCAGCTGGATCGGCGTCGACGACACACCCTGGCCGTAGGCCACGGTGCACCGCTCCGTGCCGGTCCAGTCGTTCCACGGCTTGAGGATGCCGGGCGATTCGTCCGGGAAGTCGAGGGCGGTTCGCTCGCCGAGCCCGAACGCGCGCATGTAGTGGTCGAGCCGTTCGTAGCCGATCGTCTTGCTGACCAGGATCGTGCCGACGTTCGACGACTCGACGAGGATGCCGGCGGAGGTGAGCGACCACGGATCGTGCGGATGCGAGTCATGGAGCACGCCACCCACGTCGATCGTGCAGTCGTACTCCCAGGGGATGTAGCCAAACATCGTGTCCGCGGATACGGCACCCTCCTCGAGGGCGCCTGCGAGGGTGATCACTTTGCCGACCGAACCAGGTTCATAGGCTCCGACGGCGGCGAAGTTGCCGCCGCTCACCACTGGGACGCCCTGCTCGTTGCGATCGACCGACACCATCGCGATGATGTCGCCGGTGTCGGTGTCCATGACGATGATCTGGCCGCCGACTGCCCCGGTGACTCCGACCTGGCGGACGAGCACCTGCTCGGCCTGGTACTGCACCGAGCGGTCGATCGTCGTGACGAGGTCGGTCCCCGGAGTCGCCGGCTGCAGCGTGTGCTCGCTCCCGGCAATGGCGACCCCACCGGAAGCGACTTCGAGCGTCGTCTGTCCGGGGTTGCCCCGCAGCAGGGCGTTGTATTGCCGCTCCAGGCCAGCGGTGCCGATGCCGTCGATGTCGGTCCGCCCGATGACACTGCGGCCGGTGTTCCCCCCGGGCATGATTCGGCGGTCTTCGTCATACACGGTCACACCGGTGAGACCGAGTGAGCTGACCTGCCGGCCGATTCGTGGATCCGCCTGCCGGACGACGTAGAGGAAACCGCATTCACACGTCGACATCTCCGTCAGCAGGTCCGCTCTTCGCTCCTCGGAGAGGCCGAGCAGCTCGCCCAAGGCCTCGATGGTCCCTGCCTGGTCGAGCACCCGACGCGGGTCGACGGCGATCGTCGATCCCGGCACCGAGAGGGCCAGCTCATCACCGTTGCGATCGAAGATCGTGCCGCGCTGGGCAGGAAGCTCACGACTCCGGGTCCACAGTTCCGCGGCTTGGGCCCGCAGCGCCTCGCCTCCCGTGCCCTGCATGAGGCCGATCTTGGCGAGCACCCCGCCGAGGACGAGAACGAGCACGACCAGCGTCCAGATCAGGCGCGCCCGCGGACGGCCGGCACCGAAGCGGTTGACGAGCAATGGACGCGTCGTCTTGATCGTGCGGCGGGTGCGCGTGCGCGACCGAGGTTTTGTCGGGCGGGACGTCCGCGCCGAGCGGGAGGGCCGCCCAGGATTGCGCTTGATCTCGCGCCGCTCCTGGTGGAGCTCGTCGCGTCGCAACTTGCGATAGGCGCGGGCTTCGCCAAGTGAAGCGACACCGTCTTGTCCGTACCGGCGCGACGCCGGCGAGGCCGACGCACCCTTACGGTCGGACGTCGACCGCCCAGCGCGGGAGTCGCGCTGATCAGGGCTCGGACGGACGATCGAACCCATCGACGCCCCGGTCGACGGTCGTCGCGGACCGTGCCTCCGATAGGGGCGCGCCGAGCGATCAGGGCCCTCGGGGATCAAGACTGCGTCTCGTTTTCACGGGGGCTGCGCCCCCGAACCCCATCGCCGTTCACTGCCGCGCCTCTGCCGCCCTGACGCGCCGGACCTGATCGAGGGCATCACCGTCGACGAGGAGGCCGTCCAACGACCCCGTGCTCCCGGTAGCGGCTATCACCTGGGCAAGGGTCCACGGATCGGCGGCGACGAAGTTCGAGTCAGGCGGCGCGAACATGCCGAGCCGCGAGCTTTCGCTTGCAAGCCGTGTCGGCGACCGCAGCACCGCTCGCTGCTGGCGCAGGATGTCGAACAAGTCGCGCTGCACCTCGACCTGCTGTTCGAGCTGGTCGATCTGGCGTTGCCGTTCCGCCAAGCGGGTGTGCAGCACGACTGCCGACAGCATCAGGATGCCGAGCAACACCAGGGCGAGGGCGGCGAAGTTGGCGGCAAGCCGCCGGCGGGGAACCACCTGAAGCTCATCGACCGGTTCGAGCTCGGCCGCCGCTTCGGCAACCCCGGCGTAGCCATCGCGCCGCTGCAAGCGGCGCAGTGGGCGGCGTTCGAAGCGCCCCAGCCGCTCGGAACGGGCCTGGCGGGAGCCGGGAGGACGTCGCCGCGGAGCGTCGATGCGGCGCATCGGCAGCGCACTCATAGCGCAGCCCCGACCTTCTCGACGACACGCAGCCGGGCGGAGCGGGCCCGCCGGTTGCGCTCGGACTGCTCGGCCGACGGCGTGCGCGGCGCGCGCACTCGGCGTGCGGTGGCGACGGCGCCGCAGACGCACGGCAATCCGGGCGGGCACGTGCAGGCGCCGGTGACGGCTTCGGTGAGTCGTTGCTTGACGAGACGGTCTTCGCCGGAGTGATACGTCAACACGGCCACCCGCCCCTTCGGGACGGTGACATCGATCGCGTGGTCAAGTGCTCCTGGGAGCTGCTCCAGCTCGCTGTTGACCTCGATCCGGAGAGCCTGGAACGTGCGCTTCGCCGGATGGCCACCGGTTCGCCGTGTGGCTGCCGGGATCGCCGCGGACACGATCGCGGCAAGCTCCGTGGTCGTTGTGATCGGTCGCCCAGCGACGATCGCCCGTGCGATGCGGCGGGCGAACCGCTCGTCGCCGTACTCCCGGATCACCCGAGCGAGGCTGACTTCGTCGTAGCCGTTCACGACATCGGCGGCGCTGCGGCCGCCGCGCCGATCCATGCGCATGTCGAGTGGTCCTTCGTTGCGGTAGCTGAATCCACGCTCGGCGTGGTCGAGTTGTGGCGAGGACACGCCGAGGTCGAACAGCGCGCCGGACAGACGGTCGATGCCGGAGTCAGCCATCACCTCGGCAAGGCGGTCGAAGCGGCTGTGCACGGTCGTCGCCCGCTCACCAAAGCGGTGCAACCTCTGCCGCGCCGCATCCAACGCCTGCTCGTCGCGGTCGAGCCCGAGCAGGGACAGCTGCGGACAGCGCTCGAGGAGCGCCTCCGCGTGCCCGCCACCACCGAGCGTCGCATCCAGCAGCGTTCCCTCGGGCACGGGGGCGAACACGGCGACGACCTCGTCCACCATCACCGGCTCATGGACGAAGTCGTCCGGAGTCACGACATCCCCGCCATCTCGGCCTTCGACCGCTCGGCGACCTGGCGGTACACGGCATCGCTCCACAGCTCGACGCAGTCGATGTTGCCGGCGACGATCACCTTCGACGACAGCGGAATCTGGGCGAACTCGCGCAGCCGTTCGTCAACGGTGATCCGGCCTTGCCGGTCGACAGACACCGGCGTCGCCGAATGGGCGAGCGCCCGCTGCCGCAACATCGTGGCGGCGCCTCGCTTGACGTCCTCGCGCAGCTCGGTGGCACGGGATTCGAAGGCGTCGGCAGCGTGCACCTCGATGCACTGGGAGTCGCCGAACACGAGCACACATCGCTCACCCAGGTCATCGCGATAGCTGGCAGGGAGCGCCACACGGCCCTTGGCGTCAAGTTGACGCTCGTGGAGCCCGAAAAGCACCGCGCTCGACCTGCCCTTTCCGATCCAGACGTCCCGATGGCTGCCTCGCGCGGGACCCGGGACGGGATCCCACCGCCCCCCACTTTGCCCCCCGATTGGCCCTCTGTCAACCGAATCTCCCCACTTCACGCCACCGATCGCCCACCATCCCCCACCGAAAACGACCGATGGGTGCCTAGGGGACGGAACGGTCCCCTGAACACCCATCGGTTGCGGGCGGGGCGCGGGGTCAAGCCGTCGCGGACAGAACGCGCGCGCCACCGCGCGCGGCAACGCGTCGGCGATCTCGCGTGACACGACCGCCACGGGTGGCAGCTCGTCGACCGTTGGCCGCGGCACAGCGAGCAAGCCGACCAGCACGTCCGGCGACCAGCGCACGTGCACCATGCACTGGAACCGCGCGCCGCGGCGCGTCCGTCGCTGGCTGATGCCGACGAGCTTCCGTCGCCCGAGCAGCACCTCGCCGGGGCCGACCCCAGCGAAGCACACCAGCGGCGACCATCGCCCACCGGTCATCGGCCCGTCGTGGACCTTGAGCGCCGCGACGCCAAATGAGCGCAGCGCCGCGGTGACATGTTCGCCGAGCCAGCGCATCGATGCCCCGACATCGTGGGCGACGGACTCGAAGCGCGGGTCGGTGGCGGGCACGACGACGTCGAGCCAGCACATCGCCCGCGGCTCGACGAGCACCACCCCTCCCCCACTGCGCCGCTGCACGACGTCGATCGCTGCGCGACGGCAGGCATCGACGTCGACAGTGTCGAACGGTTGGCGGGATCCGAGGACGAGGGCGGCCGCCTCCGCCGCGCAGACGACGATCCGTGGTCGGACGTCGGCGAGCAGGTCGGTGGCGTGAAAGTCGGCGACGGCGCCGTGGAACGTCTCCAGCGCGAAGTCGGCGGCCGTCACGACGCTGGCCACTCGCGGCACCACCGGAGGAAGCTGATGACGTCGTCCGGTGTCGGAGTGGCAGCATCTCCGTATTGGGTGAGTAGGCGGAAGCGGATGTAATCGGGGCTCGGCAGCGGGAGGAACGGCGGTCGCCGCCACCAGCCACGACGAGCGGTGCGGCGGAGTTGCCGCGCTGCAGTCGGCCACAACCTCGGGTTGCGGAGCACCGCGAGGGCGACGGGTGCCAGGTGCGTCATCCCGCCGACGATTTCGCCCGGGGTGCTTGGCGCAGCGCCAGCCTGGCCAGCCCAGCGGCGCCGATCAATGCCGACTCCCGACCGAGCGTCGTCGTTCCGAGCTGGACTAGCGGCCGCGCCCGATCCGGCATGCTGCGCAGGAAGGCGATGCGACTTCGCTGGTCGAGCTCGCGGCTCGCCGCCTCGAGGAGCGGCTGACCGAACGTCGCCGGGACGCTTCCTGCCAGGAGCACGAGGCGCAGGTCGAAGACGGCCGCCGCCGAGGCGACGGCGCGCCCGATCATCACGCCCGTGCGTTCGACAACCGCCGCTGGTGCCCGGCGCAGCGGACGATTGATCTCGGCTTGGAGGGCGGCCGCGGAGACGTACGCCCAGAGGCAGCCACGCGCCCCGCAAACGCATGCCAGTCCGTTCGGCTCGACGTTGACGTGACCGATCAGACCGGCGTTGCCGCGCCTGCCGCCGAGGAGCCGGCCGTTGCTGACGATCCCGGCCTCCACGGCGTCGGCGACGAGGAGCACCATCACGTCGGCCACGCCGCGGGCCGCACCGATCCACCGCTCGGCCAACACTCGGGCCTGCGCCGACGTGGCGAGCACGGTTGGCAGTCGGGTCAACTCATGGACCCGTTCACGGAGCGTGAATCCGACGAGCGACGGCATGTGCAACGGCGCCACCGTGCCTTCGTCCTTGTCGATCGGCCCCTCACACGTCACGCCGCATGCCACCAACGCGCCGGCGTCCTCGGGACGCGCCGCGACGACCCGGCGGATCAGTCGTTGCAGCGCCGGCCACACGTCCCGCGCCGGCGTGGCGATGCGGTCACGGACGAGAACCTCTCCGTAGTCGTTGACGATCCCGGCAGCAAGGCGATCGTGTCCGACATCGATGGCGAGGTAGATCGCGCTCGCCGCCGTCTCCGCGGCCGGCGGCGGAAGGCCTCTCCACGACATCGTCGCCCGACGGTAGCGGACGACCGTCGAGCAGCCGCCGAGCACCGATCGCGACGTCGCCGGTCTACCCTTGCCGCAGTGAATGCAGCGCCCAGCCAAGCTCCCGGCCGCCCCGGCACCGACTCGGCGACCGGCAACACACGCTTCGCGACGCTGTTCGACGCGATCACCGCCAACGTCTCCCAGGTGGTGCACGGCAAGCAGCAGGCGATCGAGCTGGCCGTGATGTGTCTGCTCGCCGAAGGACACCTCCTGATCGAGGACGTCCCGGGCGTGGGCAAGACGAGCCTGGCCAAGGCAATGGCGACGTCGATCGATTGCACCTGGAAGCGCGTGCAGTTCACACCGGACCTGCTGCCCGCAGACCTCGTTGGGGTCAGCGTGTACCAGCGCAGCACCGAGCAGTTCCGCTTCCAGCCGGGCCCGCTGTTCGCCAACATCGTGCTCGCCGACGAGATCAACCGAGCCTCCCCGAAGACGCAGTCGGCCTTGTTGGAGTCGATGGAAGAGCGCCAGATCACCGTCGACGGAACCAGCCATGTGCTGGACATCCCGTTCATGGTCATCGCCACACAGAACCCGGTCGACCAGGAAGGCACCTACCGGCTACCCGAGAGTCAGCTCGACCGCTTCATGCTCAGGCTCTCGCTCGGCTACCCCAGCCGCGACGCCGAGATCTCGATTCTCGCCGGGCGGGGGGCGGTCGATTCGCTGCCCAAGCTCTCGGCCGTCGTGTCGACAGCCGAGGTGATGACGATGATCGAAGCGGTGCGCTCGGTGTACGTTGCCGATCCGCTCAGGGCGTACCTTGTCGATCTGGCGATCGCCAGTCGCCGCCACCCCGCCGTCGAGCTCGGGCTTTCACCGCGGGCAACCCTCCAACTCGCCGCCGCGGCGCGGGCCCACGCCGCGGCCAGAGGCCGGAGCTTCGCGACCCCCGACGACGTCAAGTCCGTCGCCGTCGCCGCCCTCAGCCACCGCCTGATGCTGCGCGCTGACCACGGCGCCCGCCTCGATCCCGATGACGCTGTCGGCGAGATCCTGGCCGACGTCGCCGTGCCCCGAGCGCGGAGCTGAGCCGATGTAATGACTCGTCCCACGCGCCAGGGATGGATTGTCGTCGCCTGCTCCCTGGCCACCGCGGTGCTCGGCCGCGTGTTCGGCGTGCTCGAGCTGTACCTCCTCGCTGCCGGGCTGATTTGTGCGTTCGTCGCCGCCGTCGTCGTTGTGCTGCTGCGGCGCCCCCGCGTCGCGGTGCGCAGGTGGGTGCGCCCCGAGGTGCTGACCGCCGGCGACGTCGGCCGCGTCGATCTCGTCGTGCGACCCTACGGATCGGGAGTGCGGCCGAGCTTCGAGCTGATCGAGGGGGTCGGTTCCGACCGCACCGCCCGGATGGCTGTGTCTCCGATGCGCGGCGGCCGGCAGAAGAGCGCCGGCTACCGGGTCCCCACCGAGCGGCGCGGTGTGTTGACGATTGGTCCGCTCGTAGCGCTGCGCTCCGACCTGCTCGGCCTCGCACGATCGGTGGATGTCGTCGCAGGGGTCGACGAGATCCTCGTCGCCCCACGGGCGTTCGAGCTGCCGATGCCCGAGCTCGGCGACGGCATCCTCGGCCGGCACCTCCTCGTCCAGTCGGTGCGACTCGGGCCGGGCGAGTTCCACAGCCTGCGCGAGTACGTCCCGGGCGACGAGCCACGAACGATCCACTGGCGGGCTTCGGCCCGCTCCGACGACCTGAAGGTGCGCCAGTACTCCGCCGAGGGGCTGCGCCGCTGCACGGTCGTGCTCGACCAACGGGTGCCGCCGGGACCGCCGCACGACGAGGCGTTCGAGCGGGCGGTCGTGGCCGCGGCAAGCCTCGTGCACAGCGCCGACCAGTACAGCCTGCAGACCCGCTTCGCAACCACCGCCGGGGTCGACCTGCGCGGACCGACAGTCTCGGTGCACACCATGCACCACCTCGCCCGGGTGATGCCCGACCCCCAGCCACCGCGACCGATCGAACGCGATCCCGGCGAGGGTCTCGGCCTTGTGTTTCTGATCACGCCCAGCCCGGACTCCGACGCCTGGCACACGTTGCAGGAGATGCGCGACCCGTCGCTCACGGTGCTCGGCGTGTTCACCGAATCACCCGGGACGATTCGCACCAAGCTGTTCGTCGACGCCCGAACGGAGACCCAACTGATCGATTCGTGGGCGTCTCTCGTCGGCCGTGGCCGGCGCCCGAGCTACCTCAAGGTGAACCCGCTGGCGGGCAAGGTGGCGGCGGTCGACGATCCCTCCAGCGATGACGGGACTCTCGCACAGCCCCCGGTGGTACGGCATGAGCCTGCGAATGCCGGCCGGGCGAGCGAGCGCCAGCGAGCCGAACGGCGATGGGGTTCGGGGGCGCAGCCCCCGGTGGGGTACGGCATGAGCCTGCGAATGCCGGCCGGGCGAGCGAGCGCCAGCGAGCCGTACGGCGATGGGGTTCGGGGGCGCAGCCCCCGGTGGGGTACGGCGTGACACACACCCTCGCACCTCCAGCGCTGGACCGCGACTCGCGGGCTCCGGGACTGGCGCCGGTCACGTCGTCGACGGAGACCGTCCCGCCGACCGACGCCCGCGACGAACCGCTCGGTCTCGACCTCGCCGCGACAGTTGGGATGATCGCCTACGCGATCACGGTGGCGCTTGGGTTCACCAAGGTGTTCGTCGGCTGGGACTTCCTCCGTGACCTCGTGATCATCGCCGTCGTCGGACACGGTGCGTCCTACGTGACACGTCGCCTCCGCATCCCGCCGTTCGTCGCCATTCCCCTAGTGCTCGTCGTGCTCACCTGGTTGGTTGCGTGGATGTACTACCCGGACACGTTCACAGGCGTGTTCCCGTTGGCGGACACGTGGGAGGCCGTGCGCGCCGACTTCCGGTTGGTCCGCGACGATTTCCAATCGACAACACCACCGGTCGACTACGTCGGGGGGTGGGCGTTCCTCGCCGGGGCCACAATGGCGGCAACCGTGTGGCTCGCCGACACGTTCGCCTTTCGCGCCCAGGCCCGCGGGGAGGCACTGGTCCCTGGCGCTGTGCTGTTTGTCTTCGTCGCCGCTTTGGGTGTCGACGAGCGCCGGATCGTCAGCAGCCTGGCGGTGATCGGGGCGGGATTCTGTGCCCTGGCCCTGTTACGTCAGCGCCTCGAACGTCGGCCTCGCACCGTGCTCGGGAGGTCGCTCAATCCCCTCGTGACCACGGTTCCGGCCATCGTCTGTGCCGCCACCGTCGTGCTCGCCGGTGCGTGGGCGCTCGGCCCCAATCTTCCGGGCGCCGATGCCGAGCCACTGTTCGACACGCACAACGACCGCGGCGGCGTCACCGAGATCGTTTCCCCGCTCGTCGACATCCGCTCACGCCTCGTCAACCAGGCCGAGAACGAGCTGTTCACTGTAGACGCCGACCTCCCGTCATACTGGCGTGCCGCCGCCCTGCCGGAGTTCGACGGTGAACAGTGGTCGCTGCCCGAGACCATCCTTGACGAGGTCAACGAGACAGCGAACGCTCCGGCGCCCGGGTCCGTCCCCAACGAGCAGCTCGTCACGATCCGCGGCCTCGAAGGCGCCCTCGTGCCGGCGGCCGCCGAGCCCGTGCGGGCGGAGGGGCCAGGGCTCGGCTTCAACTCGTTGACGCAGACGCTGGTCAAGACGACGTCGGAACTCGACGACGGCGACACCTACGCAGTCATCTCGGCGATGCCGCGTTTCACCGCTGAACAGTTGCGGTCCGCCTCCGCCAACTCGCCCCCCGATCCCGTCTTTCTCGAGCTCCCCGATGACCTTCCGGCCGTCGTCGCCACCACCGCCGGTGAGGTGACGGCTGGCCAGGCGTCCGTCTTCGACCAGATGGTGACGTTGCAGGACTGGTTCCGCAGCGAGTTCACCTACTCGACCGACGTCCCCGACGGCCACGGCAACTCGGCCATCGAGTCGTTCCTCGAGGATCGCGTCGGGTACTGCGAGCAGTTCGCCGGAACCTATGCGGCAATGGCCCGCTCGCTCGGCATTCCCGCCCGCGTCGCCGTCGGCTTCACGCAAGGTCAGCTGCTGGACG
>CAVSZO010000016.1:0-9140 GCA_963732335.1 Ilumatobacteraceae bacterium
GCGCACCTACTGACGGTGCCCACCGAACCACCTCATTCCGGCGCGGTCGCCTCCCAGAACGACGAGGCGGCCCCGCTCAGGTCGGGCCGGATGCCGACGACGCCGGTCGGCGATTGACGATGCACGAGGTCGGTCGCGAAGGCTTCGGCGACGGCGTCGAGCGTCCAGGCGTCCCGGGTCAGGACGGGGAGCCAGACTGCTGGATGGGTCATGATCGAGAGCTGCCCGCCTTCGATGCGGACGATCTGCCCGTTGACCTCGGCGCTGCGATCCGAGAGCAGGAACACTGCCACCGGTGCGTTCGCCTCCGGGTCCGGCGCGTCGCCGGCATACATCGGCAGGCGGTGCGCTTCCAGGTAGCGCTGCGTCGTGTCGACCATCCGTGTGCGAGCAAGGGGTGAGATGGCGTTGCAACGCACGCCAGTGCCAGCCAGTTCGGCTGCCCAGGAGTACGTGAACGAGGCCACTGCCCCCTTCGTCGCGCCGTAGACACCCATCATCGGGATGCCCGCATGGGCACCTGACGTCACGTTGACGATCGAGCCGGCGCCGCGTTGCTCCATGTGTCGGACTGCGTGGCTGGCGCAGAACGCACTGCCCTGAACGTTCGTCGCCACCAACTTCGCGACGTCGCGAGGATCCATCTCCTCCAGGCGGCTCATCGAGAAGAGGCCGGCGTTGTTCACGAGTCCGTCGAGCTGACCGTACGTGTCGATGCACGCGGCGATGACTGCCGCGGCGCCGTCCCACGACGAGATGTCGGCGACGACTCCAACGGCCTCGCCACCGCCGGCCAGGATCTCCGCGACGACCTCGTCGACCGGCTCGGGCTCGATGTCGTTCACCACGACCGCTGCGCCAACGGCCGCGGCGCACCGGGCGTAGGCGGCGCCGAGCCCGCGCCCGGAACCCGTGATGACCACGCACTTGCCGTCGAGTTCGTTCATGCGGTCGCCGTCAACGGAGCAGATCGGGCTTTGTCCCGCTGCGAACGCCTGGGCCGAGCTTGGAGGAGACGTTCATGTACCTGTCGCTGCGGCCAGCCGTCGCCGTGGATCAGGGACAGGGATCGCGGCGAGCAGCTCCTTCGTGTAGTCATGCTCGGGTGCCGCGAAGAGCGCCTGGACGGTGCCCTCTTCGACGATCACGCCGTGCCGCATCACGGCGACGTGATCGGCGATCACCTCGACCAACGCGAGGTCATGGGTGATGAAGAGGTAGGACATCCCGAACTCCTGCTGCAGCTCCTTCATCAGGTTGAGGACCTGCGCCCGTACGGAGACGTCGAGCGCGGCAACGGGCTCGTCGGCGACGATGAGTTGCGGGTTGAGGGTGAGGGCGCGGGCGATGGCGGCTCGCTGCAGTTGGCCACCGGACAGGTCGGCCGGGTAGCGGCCCAGGTGGTGACGTCCCATGCCGCAGCGCTCGAGCAGCGCGGCCGCCCGGTCCAGGCGCTCGCCGTGCTTCATCTTGAAGTGCACGAGCAGCGGCTCGGCGACCGACTCGCCGATCGGCACCCGAGGGTCGAGAGAACTGAACGGGTCCTGGAAGATCATCTGCATCCGCCGTCGCGTCGCGCGCAGCTCGTCCGCCGTCAGGGCGAGAACGTCTGTCTCGTCGAACGTGATCCGGCCGGCGTCAGGCTCGACGAGCCGGAGCAGGAGACGGCCGGTGGTGGACTTGCCCGCACCAGACTCGCCGACCAGCGCCAGCGTCTCGCCCGCAGCGATCGTGAAACTGACGCCGCGCACAGCATGGAACGGATCACCGGCTCGGCCCAGGAAGGGGCGCGGCGGGCGGAATGTCTTCTCCAAGTTCTCGGCCACGACCAGCGGCGCTGTCATGCCGGGACCTCCACGCCTGCGAGCGAGAGCTCGCTGACGCGTGCGCATCGCGCGCTGTGGGCGCCTGTCAGCGGTGCCAGTTCGGGCTCGGCGCCGTCGCAGCGGCCGGCGACGGCGTACACGCACCGGGGATGGAAGCGGCAGCCCGCTGGGAGGTGGTCCATCGGGGGGACGTTGCCGGCGATGGAGATGAGCGACTTGCCGGCTCGGGGGATCGAGCCGAGGAGCCCCTCGGTGTAGGGGTGCTTCGGCTGGAAGTAGAGGTCGTCCGCCGGCGCGGCTTCCACGACCCGTCCGGCGTACATCACGAGCACTGATTCGCACATCTCGGCGATCACCCCGAGGTCGTGGGAGATGAACAGGATCGCCACGCCGGTGTCACGTTGCAGTTCCCGGAGGAGGTCCAGGATGCGCGCCTGGACGGTGACGTCGAGGGCGGTCGTCGGCTCGTCGGCGATGAGCAGGCTCGGACCACAGGCGAGCGCCATGGCGATCATGACCCGCTGGCACATCCCGCCGCTGAACGTGTGCGGATACTCCTTGGCACGCTTCGCGGCGTCGGCGATGTGGACACGGTCGAGCATCTCCACGGCTTGCCGCCACGCGTCTCTCCGGCTCACGCCGCCGAACCGCCTGACGGTTTCGGCGATCTGGTCGCCGACCGTGTAGGCGGGGTCGAGGCTGCGCGCCGGCTGCTGGAAGATCATGCCGATCCGGCTGCCGCGCAGACGATTCATCGCCGACGGGCGCAGCGTCGTCAGCTCCTGGCCCTCGAACTGGATCGACCGCGCCGCGACCTTGGCCCCGAGCGCCTGGGCGAGACCGATCGTCGCCAGGGCGCTCACCGTCTTTCCCGAGCCGGACTCACCAACCAGCCCGACGGTCTGCGCCGGGCCGACGGCCAGCGACACGTCGTCGACGACGCGAGTCCAACCGCGACCGCCGCGAAACTCGACGGTCAGCCCGTCGACGCGCAGCAGCGAATCGTCAGACATCGGCCCCGGCCTTCGTTCGTGTGCCGAGCGCGTCGCGCAAGCCGTCGCCGACGAGCGTGAAGGCGAGGACGACGACGGCGATCGCGGCACCCGGGATGTACACGAGGTACGGCGCTTGGCTCAGGTTGACGTAGGCGTCGTTGAGCATCGAGCCCCAACTGGCGGTCGGCGACCGGACTCCGAAGCCGAGGAAGCTCAGACTCGCCTCGGCGACGATCGCGGCCCCGAGCATGAGCGTCACCTGGATCACCAACGGAGTCACGGCGTTCGGAAACACGTGCCGGGAAAGGATGCGCGAACGCGTGCAGCCGATGGCGCGGGATGCCTCGATGTAGGTCTCGTGGCGGACGTCCTGCGTCGCCGCCCGGGCCACCCGGAAGAAGCGCGGTGCGCTCACGATGCCGACGGCGATCATTGCGTTCGTCAGGCTGCCCGGTCCGAGCACGGCGACGATCGTCAGGGCGAGGGTCAGCGCCGGCACGCTCATCAGCCCGTCGTTCGCCCAGCTGAGCACGCCATCGGCCCGCCGCGAGCCGTAGCCGGCGAGCATCCCCAGCGGCACCCCGAGCAACGCCGCCACGCCGACTGCCAGGAGCGCGGCGAGCAGCGACACGCGTGCGCCGAAGATCAACCGGCTGAGCACGTCACGGCCGAACTGGTCCGTGCCGAGCGGGTGGCCGTCGGTGCCTGGTCGCTGCAACCGGAGGAGCAGGTCCTGCGTGTTGGGATCGTGGGGCGCGATCAGCGGCGCCAACACGGCGACAGTGACGACCACGACGATGACGCACGCACCGACGACGGCGAGCCTGTTGCTGAGGAAGCGGCGCAGCAGGCGGGCGCGGGACGGCGCTGGAGCGCCCGGCGCGGCAGGGACGACGACGACGTCCTCGGCGAACGTCTCGGCCGTCGTCATGAGGTGGTTCTCACCTTCGGGTTGAAGTAGCCGTACGAGAGGTCGACGAGGACGTTCACGACCAGGACGACGATCGTGCTGAGGAGCACGAGCCCGAGCAGGACAGGCACGTCCTGCGCCAACACGCTGTTGATCGCCAACGTGCCCAGCCCGGGCAGCACGAACACCTGCTCGATGATCACGGAGCCGCCGAGCAACTGGGCGATGCGGAAGCCGAGCACCGTGACGACCGGGATGGCCGCGTTCTTGAGGCCGTGCTTGACGACGATCTTCGACGGTCGCAGCCCCTTCGCCCGGGTGGCCAGGATGAAGTCCCGCTGCCCGACGTCGATCAACGAGGCGCGGAGTTGGATCGTCAGCTCGGCGAGAGGCAGTGCGGCAAGGGCGAAGGCGGGCAGCACCAGCGCGTTGAGCCACGTCCAGAAGCCGTCCGACATCGGCCGGTAGCCGATCGCGGGGAAGTGGATCCCGAACAACCTCGGCTCGAGCGCGAAGTTCAGCACGAGCACCATGCCGATCCAGAACGAGGGCGCGGCGACGAGCACGGCGGCGAACACGGAGATCGCCCGGTCCGAGAGCTTGCCCGCGCGAACCGCGGCGATGATGCCGAGGACCAGCGAGCCGGTGACCGTCAGCACCAACGCGACGATTGCAAGTGAGAACGTGACGGCAAGTCGGGGACCGAAGATGAGGTCGTTGACGGGTTCCCCCGTTGCCAGCGACGTGCCCAGGTCGCCGGTGACGGCGTCGCCCAGCCAGTCCACGTACCGCACGACCACCGGATCGTCGAGGTTGAACCGCTCACGGATCGCCTGGACCTGCTCCTCGCTGGCGTTCTCGGGTGCCAGCGACTCGGCGGCGTCGCCGGGAGTGAGGTCGACGAGCAGGAAGATCAGGAACGAGACGAGGACGAGCATCGGAATCGCCAGCAGCACGCGGCGACCGACGAACGACAACACCGTCGCCTACTTCGACACGGTGACGTACCGGAAGTCGCCGAGACCGACCGGGATGTACGGGGTGTCCTCCGAGACGTTGCCGACCTTGTTGGTGTGCATCCAGAGCTGCTTGGTGTGGCAGATCGGCACGCTCCACGCCTCGGACTGGATGTCGGCGAACAGCGGCTGGTACAGCGTCGGCCCGCTCTTCCTGCGTGAGCGTCGGATCGTTGGCCTCGTTGGCCCGCTCCTGATACTTCGTGACCGCTTCCTCGCCGCCCAGCTTGAACCCGCTCTCGGCGAAGTAGAAGTTGTTCAACAGCAGCGCCGGGTCGGCCTGTCCGATGATGAAACCCTCATAGCTCATCAGCTCACCGCCTCGGAAGCCGCCGTCGACCTCGACCTGGGTGAGCGGCCTCAACGTGGCGTTGATGCCGACAGCTTGCAACTGGCTCTGCACGACCTGGGCGATCGGCTCGGCACTCGAACCGGCGGCGGTGGCGATCTCGATGGCCGGGCTCGACAGCCCCGAGTCGGCCAGCAGTGCCTGCGCAGCCTCCGGGTCGTACGGATAGGGCTCCTCGGCCCCCGGCGCGGCCCAGTGATCCTCGGGCAGCAGCGTCGTGGTGACGATGCAGTTGCCCTCGAGGAACTGGTCGGCGATGGCCTGCTTGTCGATGGCCTGTGCGATCGCCTGACGCAGCTCAGGCGTGCCGAGGTCACCCATCGCCGTGTTGAACATCAGCTGGTGGCCAGTCGACACCGTGACCTGGAAGCCGCCGAACTCGCCGGACTCGACGAGCGGCAGGCCGACCTGCTGGTCGACGCCGGTCACCTGGATGAGGTCGAGCTGTCCTGCCCGGAGTCCGTCGACGCGTGACGAGCCGCGGGGGATGAAGCCCATCTCGATGCGCTTGACCTTGCCGGCGTCGGGGTCCCAGTGGCCGTCGACACGCTCGAAGACCGCCCGTTCGTTGGGCACGAACTCGACGACCTGGTAGGGACCGGAACCAGCATCTCCGGGGGCGAGGACCAGGTCGCGGCCGTCGGTGAACGCCTTCGGATTGACGATCATGCCGACGTTGGTGGCGAGGATCGCCGGCAGGTCGGCGCCGCCCTCTGTGATCGTGAGCGTCACGGTCGTGTCGTCGACTGCCTCGATGGCGCTCACGTTGGCGAGGAAGGAGGCGACGGTGCCGTCGGCCAGCGTCTTGGCTCGCTCGAGGTTGGCTTTCACCGCCTCGGCATCGATCGGCGTGCCGTCCTGGAACGTCGCATCGTCGCGGAGCGTCAGCGTGAGCGTGGCGCCGTCGTCGGAGAACTCGAACGACTCGGCGAGCATCGGCTCCACGGCGCGGTCGGTGTTGATGATGGTCAACCGGTCGTAGAGCAGGTTCGTGTAGTCGCGATCGCCGGACTGCCGTTCGCGGTGGGGGTCGAGGCTGACGCCCGGCGCAGCTGTCGTGATGCGAATCGTCGCCTCCAGATCGAGGTCCTCGTCCGCGGCCGGCGCGCTCGTGGCCGTTTCGGACGGTTCTGTCGTGTCGGCACCGGCGTCCGTCGACGTGCCCGTTGGCGCCGTGGTGCCGGGTTCCCCCGCGTCCGTCGTCTCCACCACGGTGCTGTCCGCGGCGGTGACCTCCGCGGCGGCGCCGTCGTCGTCGTCGTCATCGTCGCCGCAGGCCGTGGCCACCAGGGCGAGGACGGCGAACATGGCGATGGTCGTCGAACGAAGCTGGTTCCGTGCCACTGTGACCCCCTTGTGATCAACCGATCGGCATATCGTACATTGATCTGACTGATTGTGAAAGGTGTAATGTACCGGTGATGTCTGCAGTGGACTCAGAGCCTGTGTTCGCGACGCAGCCACCTCAACGTGGCGAGGAGGCCGTCGTTGAGCGGCGTCGGCGCGCGGCCGAGCTCGGCGGTGGTGGCCGACGGGTCATGCGAGGGCGTGGGGTACGACGACTGCAGCATCCTCACCATCGATCCGAACTCCGGGTCGTCGTGCGCTCCTGGACCGGTGGGGTCGAACTCCTCGACCCGGTGGTCGATCCCGGCCAGTTCGAGGAAGGCGTTGCAGAACTGGGGGAGCGAGCACGTGTCGCTCGGTCGTCCCATCGCCAGGTAGCGGTGCCCGGTACGACCCCGTTCGAGCGCGCGCAGGGCGATGTCGGCGACGTCCTCGGCGAGCACCCACGGGATCGGCATCGGCAGGTAGCGCCGCAGTTCGCCCCGCGCCGCCGTCAGCAGCGTCCCGGTGAAGATCGTCGGGACCAGCGCACGTTCGACGAACGGCGTCGGTCCGTAGACGCCGCCTGGCACGACGAAGTTGACGTCGACACCGCGTGCCGCCCGCGCCATGCCCTCGTAGTAGGCAGCGAGCTTCGTCCGCAGGTACGGCGAGTTGCTCGTCTCGAGCGGAGCGATCGGCGACGTCTCGGTGGCCGTCACCCGACGATCGTTGACGACCGCGGACAGCAGCACGACGGTCCGCGCCGCGCGTGCGGCCTGTGCGGCGTCGAGGACGTTGATCGTTCCCCGTTGGTTCACCGCCTCGAAGTCCTTCGGCTCGGCGGTGGACCACGTCCCGCCGATCTGGGCGGCGCAGTGCACAACGCCGTCGACACCACGCGAGGCCACATCCAGGCTGGCTCGGTCCGTGACGTCGCCGACCACCGGCTCGACCCCGAGCGCAACCAGGGTGTCGACGGCGCTCCCAGGGCGCACCAGCGCTCTCACGTCGATGCCGCGAGCAGCGGCGAGCCGGCAAACGTTGCCGCCGACGCTGCCGGTTGCCCCCGTCACCAAGATCACGGCAGACCCTGAGGATGAGCGTGGAACTGCACCTGGCATCGATCTGGGAATCGATCGCCGACGCCGTTCCGGAGGAGATCGCCCTGATCCACGGGCCACGCGTGCGCACCTGGCACGAGTTCGACGAGCGAGCCGGTCGCCTTGCTGCCGGCCTGCGCGCAGCCGGCGTGGCGGACGGGACCAAGGTCGCCCTCGATCTGTACAACTGCAGCGAGTACCTCGAGGCCTTCTTCGCCACGGTCAAGCTCAACGCCGTCCACGTCAACGTCAACTACCGCTACCGCCACGAGGAGTTGCGCCAGCTGCTCGACGACGCTGATGCCGAGGTGGTGATCGTGCACGCCGGCCTCGCCGACCGGATCAAGGAGATCGCCCCGCGGCTGCCGTTGTTGCGGCGGGTCGTCGAGGTGCACGATCCCGATTCCGACCCTGCCGGCTCGGAGTACGAGGACCTCATCGCCAGCCATGCACCGATCGCCCGCACGAAGCGGCAAGGCGGGATGTACCTCTCCTACACGGGTGGCACGACCGGGCTGCCGAAGGGAGTGATGTACGAGATGGCCGGCGTCACCCAGCGCACGCTGGACACGCGGGCACTGATCTGCGGCGTGGACGTCGATTGGGCCGCTGGCCCGGCGGCCGCGGCGATCGAGCTGCGCAACCGCGGTGAGCGACCCGTCGCGATGCCGGCATCGCCGCTGATGCACAGCACGGCGTTCACGTTCGCCTCCCTGCCCGCCCTGACCGCCGGTGGGGCCATCGTCACGCTCGAGCGAACGACGCTTCGACGCGGACGTCACGCTCGCGGCGATCGAGCAGACGCACGGCACGGTCCTGGCGATCGTCGGCGACGCGTTCGGCCGGCCGCTCGTGGAGGCTCTCGACCTGCGGTCGACGAACGGCGCGCCGTACGACACGTCGAGCGTCCTGGTGGTCTGCTCGGCCGGTGTGGCGTGGAGCGCGGACACCAAGCGGCGGCTCCTCGATCACATGCCCCGGGCGACCCTGGTGGACGCGTGCGGGTCGACCGAGGGCGGCACGTACGGCGTCAGCATCGTGCACCACGGCGACGACGTGAGCACGGCGAGGTTCACACGGGCGCCGGGGACGATCATCCTCGATGTGCATGGCCAGGAGGCCGCCGTCGGGGAGATGGGGATGATCGCCGCCGTGACCCAGACCTCCGGCTACTACAAGCACCCGGAGAAGACGGCGGCGACTTTCCGCACGATCGATGGTGAGCGCTACGTCGTCCCAGGGGACCTCGGACGCATCGAGCCGGACGGATCGATCACCCTGCTCGGCCGCGGCAGCTCCGTGGTCAACACCGGTGGGGAGAAGGTCCACCCGGAGGAGGTCGAGGCCGTCCTCAAGTCGTTGCCGCAGGTCGTCGACGCCATCGTGGTGGGGATCCCCGATGCCCGACTCGGCCAGGCAGTCGCCGCCGTCGTGCAACCGGCACCGGGAGCGTCCCTGTCCGCGCTGGATCTCGAGACCGCGGTGCGCGAGCACCTTGCCGGCTACAAGGCCCCCCGCCGCATCGTGTTGGTCGACGAGATCCCCCGCTCGCCGAACGGCAAGGCGGATCTCGCGAGGGCGCGCGACTTGGCCGTTGCGGGATGATCTCAGCTGA
>CAVSZO010000017.1:0-6496 GCA_963732335.1 Ilumatobacteraceae bacterium
CAGCAGACCACGACGGTCCTGACCGGGTCCTCAGTAGTGCCTACGGGATTCCTCGTAGCGGCTACTGAGGACGCCAGCACCTCCGTTGAGGTCCGCTGTGGCCATGACGGATCACTCGACTCGGGTAGCGCTTGTCACCGGAGCGGCACGCGGCATCGGCGCGGCGACCGTTCGCGGCTTGGCGGCGCAGGGTTGGGCGGTGCTGGCCGTGGACCGGTGCGCCGACGATCCCGCGCTCCCCTATCCGCTCGGCACCTCGGACGACCTGGAGCGGACGGTGGTCGAGGCGGCGGCAGCCGGTGGTGATCAGGACGCGGTGCATGCCGTCACCGCCGACGCCCGCGATGCCACCGCCATGGTCGACGCCGTCGCCGAGGCCGAACGGCGGTGGGGTGGCCTGGACGTCGCCGTCGCGGCGGCCGGGGTGATCGCCGGCGGCGTCCCGCTCTGGGAGATGCCGGTCGCCCAGCAACAGGCGGTGCTCGACGTCGACCTGGGAGGCGTCCTTGCCCTGGCGCGTGCGTCGGTCCCCGCGCTGCTGCGGCGCCCCGAGCCGCGCACCGGGCGGTTCGTCGCCGTGGCTTCGGCGGCGGCCACCCGCGGGATGCCGCTGCTGGCGGTCTACTGCGCGGCCAAGGCCGGGGTAACGGGGCTGGTCCGGGCACTGGCCGCCGAGCTGGGCGGCACCGGGGTGACGGCGAACGCGGTCAGCCCGGGATCCACCGACACCGCGATCCTGACCGAGAGCGCCCGCCTCTACGGGCTGCCGAGCGGGCAGTCGTTCGCCCCGCAGCAGCCGGCGCAGCGACTGATCGAACCGGAGGAGATCGCCGGGGCGATCGTCTGGCTCGCCGGCGTGCACACCGGCGCGATCACTGGCGCGGTCGTCCCCGTCGACGGAGGACTGGCGCTGTGACCGGGCGAGCGTTGGGCGAGACGACGTGGACCGAGCTGGACGGCCGCGCCGCCGCCACAGTCCTGGTCGTGCCGCTGGGGGCCACGGAGCAGCACGGCCCGCACCTGCCGCTGGCGACCGACACCCTGGTGGCCTCCGCACTGGCCCAGCGGCTGGCCGACGCCCGCGAGGACGTGCTCGTCGCCCCCGCCGTTCCCTACGGCTCGAGCGGCGAGCACGCCGACTTCCCCGGCACCCTCTCGATCGGGCAGGCAGCGGTGGAGCACCTGGTCGTCGAGCTCGTCCGCTCTGCAGACGCCTTCGCCGGCGTCGTGCTGGTGTCGGGCCACGCAGGCAACGCCGAGCCGCTCGCCGCCGCCGCGGCGACGCTCGACGCCGAGGGTCGGTCGATCCTCGTCTGGTGGCCGCACGTCCCCGGGGGCGACGCCCACGCAGGCCGGACCGAGACGTCGCTCCTCCTCGGCCTGGCGCCCGGGCTCGTCCGGCCGGGCGCCCAGCCCGGCGACACCCGCCCACTGGCGGAGTTGTTGCCGGCGCTCCGCCGGCACGGCGTCGCCGAGGTCTCACCCAACGGCATCCTCGGCGACCCGACCGGCGCGAGCTCGGCCGAGGGCGACGCGCTGCTCGACGCACTGGCCGCCGACCTGCTCGCCGCGGTGGCGGACTGGCGGCGGCCGCGATGAACGCCCCTGTCGCCGTGCTGCCCGACGGGTTCCGGCTCGCCCTCGACCCCGCGGCCCGGCGGGTCGACGACGGCGCCACGCTCATCGGCGGCTTCCCGCTACGGATCGTCCGCCTCTCGTCGGCCGGGCAGTGCCTCGTCGACGGCTGGGCCGGCGGCGCGCCGGTCGACGCGGCCAACGGCGCCCAGCGTCTCGCCCGGCGGCTCCTCGACGCCGGTCTGGCCCACCCCCGTCCCGTCGCCGTACCGCCGCCCTGGGCCCAGGCCGACATGGCGGCCGTCGTTCCTGTCCACGGCGAGGCGGGTGACCTCGACCGCACGCTGTCCACGCTGGGCCCCGTCGGCGAGGTGCTGGTGGTCGACGACGCGTCGCCGGACGGCCAGGCCATCGCGGCCGTCACCGCCGCGCACGGCGCCCGCCTCCTGCGGCTGGAGCGCAACGTCGGACCGGCCGCAGCCCGACAGGTCGGCTGGCAGGCGTCCACGCGGCCGGTGGTCGCCTTCGTCGACGCCGACGTCGAGCCCACCGACCGGTGGCTCGACCCGCTGCTCGCCCACTTCGCCGACCCGCGGGTGGCCGCCGTCGCCCCGCGGATCCTGCCCGCCGCGGGCCGGGCACCCCGGCCGTGCTCGCCGCGTACGAGGCCTGCCGCTCCTCGCTCGACCTGGGTCCGCTCGAGTCGCCGGTGCGGCCCAGGGCCCGAGTTCCCTTCGTCCCGACCGCCGCGCTCGTCGTGCGGCGCGACGCCCTCGAAGCCGTGGGCGGCTTCGACGAGGGCTTGCGCGTCGGCGAGGACGTCGACCTCGTGTGGCGGCTCCACCGGTCCGGGTGGGTCGTGCGCTACGAACCGTCTGCCCGAGCCCACCACCCGATGCGACCGACCTGGCCGGCATGGGCCCGGCAGCGGTACCGCTACGGCACCTCGGCCGCCGCACTCGGCCAACGCCACGGCGACGCGGTTGCGCCGCTGACGGTGTCGGGGTGGAGCGCCACCGCCTGGGGTCTGGTGGTCGCCGGCTCGCCAATGGCCGGCGTCGTCGTCGGAGCGGGCACCACCGCGGCGCTCGTGCCCAAGCTGCACTCGCTGCGCCACCCGGTCGCCGAAGCCCTCAGGCTGGCCGGCCTCGGAAACCTGTTCGCCGGCCGCCAGGTCGCCGACGCCTTGCACCGCCCCTGGTGGCCACTGACGCTTGCGCTGCTCCTGGGCTGGCGACGAGCGCGCCCAGCGCTCGCTGCCGCCGCCGTCGTCCCTGCTCTCATCGAGCACCGCGAGCATCGTCCCGACCTCGGCGTCGTCACCTTCATCCTGCTCCGGCTCGCCGACGACTTCGCGTACGGCACCGGGGTGTGGGCCGGCTGCGTCGCCCGCCGCGACCTCACCGCCCTGCTGCCGGCGTTCGCCGGCCGCCTCCCCCCGCCCGACAACAAGACACTGGAGAGATCATGAAGGACGCAAAGCGCCCACGGGTTCCTGTTTCAGCACTACGGCGAGTTCGCCACCGACGTCGACACGTTCCTCGCCGTGGTTTCTGTGCACAACGCATAGCGGCTGGACAGTCCAGCGAACGCTCGCAGGTCGCGCGCCTGTAAGTCCTCGTCGACGGACTCGCTGCCGTCAACGCCACGAACTGACCCGCCAACACTCAGAAGGAGACCTGCCATGTCCACCATCACCACCGGCGAAATCGTGCTCGAACCGGACGCCCGCGGATTCGCCGACGCCGTCGCCGACCCGCCGTTCCTGTCCGACCTCCCACCCGACAAGGGGCGCTCCCTGCTCGACGACGTCCAATCCGGCGACGTCCCCAGGCCAGCCGTGGAGATCACCGACATCGACGTCGCTGGCGGGCCGGCCGGACGCGTTTCGGTGCGGATCGTGCGCCCACCCAACGCGCCGAGCGACCTACCGGTTGTTCTCTATCTGCACGGCGGAGGATGGGTGCTCGGCAGCACCGTGACCCACGACCGGCTGATCCGCGAGCTCGCCGTCGGCGTCCCGGCCGCGGTCGTGTTTCCGAGCTACAGCCTGTCGCCCGAAGCGCCGTATCCGACTGCCATCGAGCAGATCTACGAGGTGGCGCAGTGGATCGCGGCGCAGGGGTCCGCCAACGGCTTCGACTCCTCGCGGATCGCGATCGCCGGCGACAGTGTCGGCGGCAACATGGCTACCGCCGTCAGCCTGATGGCCAAGGCGCGCGGCGGACCGACGTTCGCGCACCAACTGCTCTTCTACCCCGTGACGGACGCGGCGTTCGACACGCCGTCGTACGAGCAGTTCGCCGAGGGATTCCATCTCCGCCGCGACGCTATGCAGTGGTTCTGGGACCAGTACACGACCGACCCGGCGCAGCGTGCGGAGATCACCGCGTCGCCCCTGCGAGCAACGTCCGACGACCTCGCAGGGCTGCCGCCGGCCACCGTGATCACTGCGGAGGCCGACGTGCTCCGCGACGAAGGTGAGGCCTACGCCGCCAGCCTGCGTCGGGCCGGGGTCCCTGTCACCGCAGCGCGGTTCGACGGCACGATCCACGACTTCGTGATGCTCGACGCCCTCGCCAACACCAACGCCACACGCGGGGCGATGACCATCGCCATCAGCGCGCTCCAAGACACGTTCCGCCCGGCCAATGCGAGTTGATCCCACAGCGGCGGGCTCGTCGCCACCTCCCCCCGCCCGCGAGCCCGCCGCTGCCGCCCTAAGCACCACGCCCGAAGGAGCCTCGATGGCGAAGCTGCTCTATCGATTGGGCCATTTCTGCGTCCGACGACGTCGACTTGTACTCCTTGGATGGGTTTCGTTGCTCGCTGTGGTCGGCATTTGGTCGAACGCCGCCGGCGGCACGACCAACGACAAGCTGTCCATCCCCGGAACCGAATCACAGGATGCGGCTGATCTGCTGGCCGCGCGATTCCCCGCGCAGTCGGGCACGACGATCCGCATCGCTCTCGAAGCACCGGAGGGTCGGACGATCGAAGACTTCGCTCCGAAGGCGCAGCTCGATCGCGATCTGCAGCCGCTGTTCCTGCTCCCGAACGTCGTTGCCCCGACGGATCCTTCGTCGGCGGTCACCGTCTCTGCCGACGGGCGGATCGCATTCATCGAGATCCGGTTCGACCAATCGGCGACCGAGGTCCCCGAGGAGCTGATCCAGGCGATCGTCGACGGAACCGAGGAGGCCGCTCCAGCATTGCTGAAGGTCGCCTTCAGTGGCGAGGCCGTCAGCAAGGCCGTCCAGCAGCCGGAGCCACCGTCCGAGTTGATCGGGTTCGTGGTCGCGATGGTCGTGCTGCTACTTGCCTTCGGGTCCGTGCTCGCGATGGGGCTGCCAATGCTCACAGCTCTCATCGGCGTGGTGATCGCGGTGCTCGGCATCACGCTGATGTCGGCGTTCGTCGACTTGAGCAGCACTGCCCCAACGCTGGCGATCATGATCGGCCTCGCCGTCGGCATCGACTACGCGCTGTTCATCGTCACCCGTCACCGAGCGTTCCACACCACCGGCCTGCCCCCTGAGGAGGCCGCCGCCCGCGCAACCGCGACGTCTGGCGGCGCCGTCGTCTTCGCCGGTGGCACCGTGATCATCGCCCTCGCCGGCCTGTTCGTCACCGGCGTCCCGTTCCTCACGGTGATGGGCCTGTGCGCCGCCGCCGCGGTGACCATCGCCGTGCTCGTCGCGATCACCCTCGTGCCCGCCCTCCTCGGGTTCGCCGGCGACAACATCGACCGGGTTCGGATCCCCGGCATCAAGCTCTCGACCGGCGAGGTCGCCGACAGTCGGGCCACCTTCTCCGGACGATTCGCCAAGGCCATCACCGATCGACCCTGGCCGTACCTCATCGTTGGCGTCGCGTTCATGCTCGTTCTCGCCATACCGATCCTGTCGATGCGGCTTGGCCTCCCGGATGATGGCACCAAGGCACTCGCGACGACCGAACGTCAGGCGTACGACATGCTCGTTGACGGATTCGGCGCCGGCTTCAACGGTCCCTTGACCGTCGTCGCCGACCTGCAAGAGGTCACCGACCGGACCGAGGCGCTGACAGCGATTCGCGCCGCTGCGGGCGACGATCCCGACGTCGTGGTCGTCGCCGACCCGATCATCAACGCCGAGCGTGACACCGCCATCGTGGCCGTCATCCCCAAGTCGGGGCCAGCAAGCGAGGAGACCGAGGAGCTCGTCCATCGACTGAGGCAGACGTTCGCTTCGGATGCCGTGGCCGGGTCAGGTGCGGTGACGTACATCACGGGCAACACCGCATCCAACATCGACATCTCCGACAAGCTCGGTTCGGCACTACCGAAGTACATGGCGTTCGTGATCGTTCTGACGATGCTGCTCCTGCTCGTCGCGTTCCGCTCGATCCTGGTGCCGATCAAGGCAGCGATCGCGATTCTGCTGTCGATCGGTGCATCACTCGGTGTCGTCGTCGCCATCTTTCAGTGGGGCTGGGTGGCCAGCTGGATCGGCGTCGATTCCAGCGTGCCGATCGTCTCGTTCGTCCCGACGATCATGTTCGGGGTCCTCTTCGGCCTGTCGATGGACTACGAGGTGTTCATCCTCTCCCGGGTGCGAGAGGAGTACTCGCACAGTGGCGATCCCCACCACGCAGTGCTCAAGGGGCTGGCGAGCTCTGCCGCGTGTCATCACTGCCGCCGCGTTGATCATGATCTCCGTGTTCGGGGCCTTCGTCCTCGGCGACGACGTGATCATCAAGATGTTCGGAATCGGCCTGGCCGTGGCCGTCCTGCTCGACGCGACCATCGTCCGCATGATCATCGTCCCTGCCGTGATGACCCTGTTCGACAAGGCCGCATGGTGGCTTCCACGCTGGCTACGCAACCTGCCCGACCTGGACGTCGAAGGTGCCAAGCTTCTTCAACACCTGGACGCGACCG
>CAVSZO010000018.1:0-49853 GCA_963732335.1 Ilumatobacteraceae bacterium
CGGCTATCGGGTCGGCGCTACTTGTAGCGTGGCGATAAGGGTTTCGACTCGGGCGCGGATCTCGTCGCGGATGGGGCGGACGGCGTCGAGGTCTTGGCCGGCGGGGTCGTCGAGTTCCCAGTCTTCGTAGCGTTTGCCGGGATAGAGCGGGCAGGCGTCGCCGCAGCCCATGGTGATCACGACGTCGGCGGCTCGGACGATCTCTTCGGTCCACGGTTTGGGGAACTCGCCGGTGATGTCGATGCCGATTTCGGCCATCGCGGCGACGGCCGCGGGGTTGACCTCGGTACCGGGTTCGGAGCCGCCGGACCAGGCGACGGCGCGGTCGCCGGCGAGGTGGTTGAACCAGCCGAGGGCCATCTGCGACCGGCCCGCGTTGTGGACGCACAGGAAGAGCACGACCGGGGTGCCGTCGGTGCCTTTGCCTTCGACCTTGGCGAGGGCGCGCAGCCGTTGGCGGGCGAAGCGTTCGGCCATCAGCGGCAGGAAGTTGGTGAACTTGGCGCGGTCGGCGAACTGGTCGTAGCTCGTCTCCAGGAACAGTTCGATGGTTTCCGTGGAGAAGAAGTCGTCGAACTCGTCGTGGAGGGTGGCGGCAGCGAGCCGGATGGCGTAACGCTGGTCGATGGAGAGGGTGTCGAGGTCAGGCATGGTGGTGGCGCTCAGGTCGAGGGTTCCGTGTCGGCGGCGGGGTAGAGAAGGCGGATGAGGAGAAACGCGACGGCGGCGCCAGCGAGCTGCATCGCGATGAACATCGGTGTCGAGGACGGGGCGATGCCGGCAAAGCTGTCCGAGAGCGTGCGGGCGACGGTGACGGCGGGGTTGGCGAAGCTGGTCGAGGAGGTGAAGAAGTAGGCGCCGCCGATCCACACGCCGACGGCGACGGCGACAACGTTGCCGCGTCCGCTGCGCACGCAGCCCTGGATAACGAGCAGCAGCCCGGCGGTGGCGACCACCTCGGACAGCCATAGCGCCCCGGAGGAGCGCTCGGTGGTTGACCAGTCGACGGCTGGCAGGGAGAACATGAGGTTGGCGACGATGGCGCCGAGGCAGCCGCCGATCACCTGGGCGGCGATGTACAGGGCGGTGTCGCGTGTGGAGATGGCGCCGTGGCCTCGGTCGATGAGGGTGACGACGGGGTTGAAGTGAGCGCCGGACACGGCGCCGAGCATCCAGATCAGGGCGATGAGGGCGCCGGCGGTGGCGGCGGCGTTCTCCAGCAGCTGGAGGCCGACGTCGTCGGGTGAGAGACGGCTGGCCATGATGCCCGAGCCGATGATGGCGACGATCAGCAACCCGGTGCCGAGCGTTTCGGCCACCAGCCGTTGTGCGAGGTCGGCGCCGGTCGCGCCGGTGCCGGTCTCGGGTTGGTTGGCCAGCTCGGTCATCAGGCGACGTCAACGAGAGACGTGATCCGTTCACGGAGGGCGGTCACGGTGCGGTCGAACGCCGCCTTGGATGGATTGGCGACGGGGTCGTCGATCGACCAGTGCAGCCCCGACGGAGTCGGGTCGAGTTCCTCGTGAGCTCTGTCGCACACCGTGACGACGGGCCGGCGACCGACAGTGACGTCGGCGAGCCGGCGTGGTACGGCGGTGCTCAAGTCGAGTCCGGCGCGACGTCCGGCTTGGACGGCGCCAGGGTGCACGCGAGCGCTGGGATGGGTGCCGGCGCTCTCCGCAGGGTGTTCGGTCAGCACGACCCACAACGCAGCCGCCAGCTGTGAGCGAGCCGAGTTGTGTGTGCACACGAACAGGACTGGCTGGCGGCGGAAGCGAGCGCCCGGAACGAGCTCGTCGAGAGCGTCTCGCTGCAGCTGCACGTAACGCCGTCGCTGGTCGCCGCTCGATCGTTTCCGGGTGATCAGCCCGACACCCTCGAGCACATCGAGATGATGGGCCAACAGGTTCGATTCGGATCCGGTGAGGCGCCGCAACTCGACCGGGGATCGATCTGAGGCGGTCAGCTCGTCGACGATCGCCAGGCGGATCGGATCACCCAACGCGGCGTGCCGGGCGGCGCGGGCATCGAGCGGGGGCGGCATCGTCCGATCATCTCACTCACCATTGGTTGAGTCAACGTGCGGCGTCTGATTACCAGTGAGTCGAGCAGCCAGTCAGCTCACGAGGCGCAGCAAGTGGTGCCTGCTCCGTCGCCGTGGTGGCCGACGACGACGTTGACGAGTTGCTCGGCGTCGGCCTTCTTGACGTACCACTCCCAACGGGTCCCGTCAGGTCCGTGCACCCATGTCTCGGTCTTCTCGGCGTAGCAACACACCGTGTCGTCGACGCCGGTCGTTTCCAGCCCAGCCTCGCCGATCCGAGCCTCGGCGGCGACGACCTCGGCGGCGGTCTCGGTCTCCACGCCGAGGTGGTTGATCGATCCCGACTCGCCGGCGCCCTCGAACAGCACCAGTTTCAGCGGCGGCTGGTCGATAGCGAAGTTGGCATACCCGGGCCGCGTCTTGGCTGGGGCGACGCCGAACATGCGGGTGTAGAAGTCGACCGCTTCGTCGAGGTCGGCGACGTTGAGGGCCAGTTGCAGTCTCACGGGATCACTCCTTGATCAGATCGACGTTCCTCGATGTATGGGTTGCACCGTATCGGGTTCATCGATTATCGTCAATGGTCGATGAAGATTTCTCGTGACGACGCCGCGACGTGGGCCGGCTGGTTCAAGGCGCTCGGCGACCCGACCCGCATCCTGATCCTGCACCTGCTGGCCACCGAGTCGCGGCCAATGAACGTCGGCGAGATCGTCGACGCTCTCGACGTCGGCCAATCGACTATCTCGCATCATCTGCAGATCCTCGGAGAGACCTGCTTCGTCCATGTGCAACGGGTGGGCAACTCGAGCTGGTGGCAGATCAACGACCGCTGCCTGGACTGCTTCCCCAGCGCCGCCGAGCTGATCATGGGCCGCCTCCCACTCACTGTCCCCTGGGACGACGGCGTTGCTGTCTGCGGACCGGACGGAGCGTGCTGATGAACGCCGAACAGCGCGACCCGACGCTCTCCCGGTACGCCGACGCCGCCCGCCGAGCCGGGGATGGCGGCTGCGTCTGCGCCGCCGACGGCTCGCCGTTCGGGTCCGGCCACTACGACGAGCTCGCCGGCATGCCGGCCGCCGCGGTGCGCGTCAGTCTCGGCTGCGGCAACCCCACGGCCGTCGCCGAACTCCACCAAGGAGAGACGGTGCTCGACCTGGGCTCGGGCGGCGGCCTCGACGTTCTCCTGTCTGCTCGCCGCGTTGGATCGGCCGGCTTCGTCTACGGCCTCGACGCCACCGTCGAGATGGTCGACCTGTCTCGCCGAAACGCCGCCGAGGCCGGCGTCGGCAACGTCGAGTTCCTCCTCGGCACCATCGACAGGGTGCCGCTCGGGGACGCCTCGGTCGATGTCGTCATCTCCAACTGCGTCATCGTGCTGGCCACCGACAAGGACGCCGTGTTCGCCGAGATCGCCCGCGTCCTTCGTCCTGGTGGCCGCGTCGGGATCAGCGACATCGTCCGCCACGGTCACGATGACACCGTCCCGACGGTCGACTGCGCCGGTCGAGCAATCACCGTCGCCGACTACTCCGCCAAGCTGCGCCGCGCCGGCCTCGCCGAAGTGTCCGTCCAGCCCACCGATGCGCTCGGCGGCGGCGTGCACAACGCCATCATCCGCGCCACCAAGCCATCTCGCGCCGGCGGGCACGTCGACGGAACGTTCGATCGGCGCGGAGTCTGATACAGCATTTGCGCCGCATGTGGCGCAAATGCTGTATTCAACTTGCGGGTGGTTCGATGCGCGCTCCGCACCGACTGACACGACACTTCCTCCGCCCGCGGATATTCCAGGACACGCCGCGCTTCTGGCGCGACGATCTTGTCGATGGGAACTTTGGTGAGAGGTGTGGCCGTCGCCTGGCTGCTGGCATCCATGACTGGATGGCTCGCGCTCGTGGCGATGACCGTGCTGGGCAGGTAGCGGTTCCGTTTCTCGAGCCGCAATTCGGTAGCCGGCTGCCGAGTCGCGCCATCAGAACGATCCGAGTACGTTCGCGCTGACCCGCCCCGCGGACGAAAGGCAACTCAACCGCAGATGATCGAGGCCGGCCTGTGGGGCTTGCTCGCCGCCAGTTCGCTGCTCCTCGGCGCCACCATCGCCGAAGCCCGCCCACCCGGCACGAGAACACTCGGACTCGTGATGGGGTTCGGCTCGGGAGTGTTGCTCAGTGCAGTGTCCTTCGAGTTGGTCGAGGAGGCGGTAGTCACGTCGGGGCGGCTGCTGAGCACGTTTCTCGGCCTGTTCGCCGGCGCCATCGTCTTCACCATCGGCGACGTGCTGATCGGCAAGTTCGGCTACGCCGACCGCAAGGACATCGGCGGCACTCCCCAGGAGGCCGGTGGTCTGACGATCGTTCTTGGCACCTTGCTCGACGGGATCCCGGAGAGCGCCGTGCTCGGGCTCACTCTCCTCGAAACGGGTGAGATCGGCCTCGCCATGTTGACCGCCGTGTTCGTGTCCAATGTCCCCGAAGCAATCGCCGCGACCGTCGGCTTGCGGTCCGGTGGATGGTCGCGGCCGAAGGTGTTCGGCTTGTGGACGATGATCGCGCTGTCGTCGGCGACTGCTGCCGCCGCCGGGTTCGCTCTGCTCGATGGAGCCGCACCCGACACCCTGGCGTTCACGTTCGCCTTTGCCGGCGGTGCGATGCTGACGATGCTGGCGACCTCGATGATGCCAGAAGCGTTCGAGCACGCCGGCCGGGCCGTCGGGCTGCTGACCGTCCTCGGCTTCGCCGTCGCCTTCGGGATCAACTGGCTCGAATGATCACGTCGTCTCCGACGCGGCGATCCGCGAGCCGAGCACGCCGGCAGCACGCAGTTCGGAGAGGGCGAGAACCGCCGCGGCGGTGACTGGGACTGCCAGGAAGATGCCGAGGAAGCCGGCGAGGGCGCCGCCGGCGGTGACCGCCAAGGCGACCACCAGGGGGTGCAACCGAACTGCCCGTCCCTGGATCCACGGCTGCAGGACGTTGCCCTCGAGCACCTGCACGATGATCACCACCGTGAGCATGGCCACGCCCCTGGCGATGCCGCCGTCGGCGGCAGCGAGCATCACGGCGACGAACCCGGCGATCGTCGCGCCGATGTAGGGGACATAGGCGCCGAAGAACGTGATCACGAAGATGGCGCCGACGTCCGGGACGCCGAGCACGATGGCGCCGAGGGTGATCAGCGACGCGTCGATCGCGGCGATTGCGGTCTGTCCGAGGATGTATCCGGTGATAACTGGCCAGACCCGTCGGCCGACCCGGTCGACGATGCCGTCACTGGTGTCGAAGCGAGCGACGATCCACCGCCACATCGACACCCCGTCCTTGACGAAGAAGAAGGTCACGAGGAGGCTGAGCACGATTGCCATGATCAGCCCGGCGATGGTCGGCATCACTTGGACGAGGCCGTGGAACACGAGGTCGACGATCTCTCCGACGGCGTCGGCGGTGGCGTGCTCGAGCGTCGACGCGGTCGCTTCGGCGACCCCGTTGTCCTCCGCCGTCTCGTTCAAGGTGTCTCGCGCGTCGTCGATCAGCGCCTGGATCTGTGGCCAATTGTCGACGACGGCGTTGATCGTCACCCAGACGACTCCGGCGAGGGCGACGGTGAGCACCAGCACGGACAAGCCCGCGGCCAACGACGCCGACGCGCCGGCGCGTCGCAACCACGCGGCAACCGGCTGCAGCGCACACGTGAACAGCAGACCGAGAACGACCGGCAAGATCACGGCGCTGAAGGCGACGGTGCCGCTGACGATGATCGCCCCGGCGACGATGATGATGACGCCACGCCAGGCCACACCACCGAGGCGGTCGAACCACAGCGGTGGCTCGGCGAACGGGGGGCTCCGGCGGAGCCTCTGCCCCCCGTACCCCCCGCCGCAGAACAGTCAGGCTCCGAGGATCTTGGCCTTCTCGGCGGCGAACTCCTCTTCCGTCAGGATGCCCTGCGCTTTCAGCTCACCGAGCTTGGTGAGCTGAGCGACCGGGTCCGCCGCAGGCGCAGCAGCAGCAGCGGGGGCCGGCTGCTGGGCGGCGACGGCCGCAGCGACCTGAGCGTCGATCTGGGCCTGTTGCTGCTGTTGCTCATACGCCTGGGCCTCGGCGGCCTGTTGCTGCTTGCCCTGTTGGCGGCGGCTCATGCCGCCCGCCACGGCGGTTGCTGTGCCGGCAACCACTGCGGTGCGGGCCATGGTGCCGACCAATGAAGGTCGACCGACCCTTCCGATACCTCTTCGCATCATGACGATCTCCTTGTTGTTCTACGTGAGTGCTGGTCGGGGTCAGCCCTTGACCGCTGAGAGAAACTCGTCGAGCGCCTCCCGACCGATCCGCTCGTAGGCGACGACCTCGCCGTTGGCCGCCCGCACTGCGTCGACGAAGCGACCTGCCCACGAGTTCTCGAACATCAACAACGCTGCTGAGGAATTCGGCTCGAGCTCCTCGCCGGCAGCCTCGATGTCCTCGTCGGTCAACAACTCGTTGACCTCGCCGTCGATGTCCTCGAACGCCGCTCCAGCCTCCCCGAGTTCGGCGAGCTCGACCCCAGCGACATTGCCGTCGGCGTCCTTGGTGATGAACACGAGGTCGAGGATGCGCACGGTGCCCGACGACACCAAGTCCCCGAGTGCTGGGGCGATCTCGCCGGTGAACTGGTTGCCGGGGAATCGGAACAACACCAGATCCACCGGGCCCTTGATCTCGTCCGCAATGCCCATCCTCGTCCTCCCGTTCGGTCACAGAGCGTCGACGACACACCATAGGCCAACGCACGACGTCGCTCGACGTGAAGCGCTGCTCACAGGTAGCGGCGGCGAATCAGCCATCGGTAACAGAAGAACCCCCAAATCGGCGGGAGGTAGAAGCTGGCGAAGCGGTAGGCGAGAGCAACGGCGAAGGCTGTCTCCGACGGCAGCCCGGCGGCTGTGAGTCCGAGGGTGAGTCCCGCCTCCGACACGCCGATCCCGCCGGGTATCGGCAACAGACCGGCGAACAGCGACACGACGGTGTTGATCAGCACGAGCTCGCTCAACGGGACTTGCTCTCCGAACGCCTCGACGCATGCCGCCATCGCCACCCCGAAGAGCACCTGGCTGGCCAGGTTGCCGCCGAACAGCTGGAGCACCTTCGTCGGCGATCTGAGGACCACCAGGGACTGGCGGACCTTGACCAGGGCGGCAAGCAGCCGGGCGCGGAGGGAGGGAACGACGAGCACGATCACCGCCGCGACGACGATCACACCGATGGCGATCAAGCAGATCGTGACGAGTCCGCTGAGGTCCTCCGTGTCGAAGGTCAGGTCGAGGTCGACGTCGGAGAACAGCGACAAGGCGAGGAACAGGATGATCTGCACGACGAACCCGGACACGCCATCGATCGCCCCCGCTGCCACGGCGGTGGGCGGGTCGACACCGAATCGCTGGAGGAACCGGATGTTGACGGCGACCCGCGCCGCCGTGCTGGGAATGGCGAGGTTGATGTAGCAGATGGCGAACTGCAACGCCGTCAGCGGACCTAACGGCAACGGGCGGTCGACGGCCCCCATCGTGCTCACCGCCGACGGGATGCGCGGGATCTGGGCGAGGATGATGGCGAAGCCGAGCCACCACCAATTGGCATTCCGGACTTCGTCGAGGAAGCTCTCCAGATCGATGTCGCCGAGCAACGCGATGAGGGCGTACGCAGCGAACACGAGCAGGGCCAGGTTGAGGATCGACCCCCACGTGACGCGGCGCAGCTTGATCAGCTCCTGATCACCGGCGTTCAGCGTCTTGCCCATCCGCGTGCGCACGTCCTCGAGCTCGACGTCCGCGGCTTCCAGGGCGTCCTGCAACCTTGGCGGCATCGCCGCGTCTTGCAGGAACGGCAGGACGTCGATCAGGCGCTCGTCGCCGAGCACGTCACGAGCAGTCGTCGTGGCCGTCTCCTCGTCGGCCAGCATCAGGGCCAGACCGATCAGTTGCGCTCGATCCTTGGACTTGGCGCCGGGTTCCTCGGCGACTGAAGCCGATGACAGGTCGCCGAAGCCGAGCGAGCCGTCAGGATGGGTGACGATGCGGTCGAGGTCGAGCCGGCCGTGGACGATGCCGGCGTCGTGCAGCCGGCCGAGATCGTGCCAGAGCGGTGAGAGGTTGACGTCGGCAGGCGCGGCGGCTGGGCTCGTGACATCGCCGAGCGTCGCCGCCAGGGGGGTTCCCTCCGGTCGGACCACCACGAGGGCGTCGCCCCGCCCTGCGCTGCCGGCCGTCACAAGGCGCGGAACTCGCACGCCGGCGCGCTCGGCCAGCAGGGTGACGAATCCCTCGTGCTCGACGAGGTCGACGCGGCTCCGTCCCGCCCCACGCTCACCACCCCCCCGGTACCAAGCCGTCCGCCACAGCGAGGTGAGCAGCTGGGCATCCCAAGCGTCGCGCCCGTACACCTTGACGAGCAGCGGTCCGTGCTGGTCACTCCCCTCGAAGAGCACGACTCCGGCCGGCTGCATCGCCGCCGGCGCGAGGTCGTCGACGAAGACGCCGAGCTCGGCGAGGGCCAGCTTGATCCGCGAGTCGGTCGGCCGGCCGCCCGGCGATCCGTAGACGAGGTGGACGACGGCCGCTGCAAGTGTGCCGATGGCGAAGGCGGCAAGGGCACCCGAGGGCACGGCCGCCTGAATCGGCACGGTGGCGATCAATTGGCCGCCGATGAGCCACCGCCCGAAATGGCGGAATGGACTGCTGAGGTGAGGCGACGACGTCGAGATCGCCGCCGTGGCGGCCACCAGCGCACCAGGTGGGAACACCGGAGGGCCGTTGACGTCGAGAAGGAGTTCGACGACGCCGCGGCCGTCATCCATCACCAGGGCGGCGACCAATGCCGTGATGAGCACCGCCAGCACGACTGCTCCGAGGATGTCACGGGCGAGGGCGCGCCGGCCGCGCAGTGCGGCGATGAGCAAGAGAGCGACCGCGTACACGAGCGGTGCCCAGAAGGCGATGTCCCACAGCGGTTCGAACAGACCCGGCAACGAGCCGATCAACTCGGAAAGGTCGGCCTCGAAGGTGGTGGCAACCTCGGCGAAGGCGATGCAGATGGCCAACGTCGCCGCGCTGACGATCGCCAGAGCGATGTCGGTCGGTCGGCGCGCCCGCCGTTCGTCCTGCGTCGAGGCGTACAGCTGGAGTCCGATGCCGGGCAGACGCCGCGATGAGACGGCCGACGTCGTGTTCGGCATGAGCGGATCATAAGGTTGGCCCGTCGTCCGATTCGGGGATCGTCAGCGCCTCGCGGGGATTCGACGAGGACGTGAGGCCCTGCTTGACTGACGTTCGTGACCGGTTGCTGCGCGCCGTCGTCGGGCCGCCCGGACGGCAGCGAACCACGCCCAGCCGTCGTGCCGGCCGGAACGACGGGTGCCTCGACAATGGTCGATCTCCCTGGCGGGTCGTTCCGCATGGGCTCGACCGGCGAAGCCGCGTACCCGGCCGACGGCGAAGGCCCCGTGCACGAGGTCGAACTGAGCCCGTTCCGCATCGAGCCGTTCGCCGTGACCACCGCCCGCTTCGCCGAGTTCGTCGACGCCACCGGGTTCGTCACGGAGGCTCAGCGCTTCGGCTGGTCGTTCGTGTTCGCCGGGCTGCTCCCCGACGACTTCCCGGAAACGCGATCGGTCGCCACCGCTCCGTGGTGGCGGCAGGTCTACGGCGCCGACTGGGCGCACCCGGAAGGACCGCATTCGGACGTCGACGGACGATCGGACCACCCCGTCGTCCACGTGTCGTGGTCCGACGCTCAGGCGTTCTGCCAATGGAGTGGCACACGTCTGCCCACCGAGGCGGAGTGGGAGTACGCCGCCGCGGGCGGTGCGCAGTCGACGGTGTTCCCGTGGGGCGACGAGCTCGAGCCAGGCGGGCAGCACCGGATGAACGTCTTCCAGGGCACGTTCCCAGCGGAGAACTGGGCTACCGACGGATGGATCGGTACGGCCCCGGTCGACACCTACCTGCCCAACGGGTATGGCCTGTACAACATGACCGGCAACGTGTGGGAGTGGTGCTCCGACTGGTTCGACCCGGGGTACTACGCCCGCAGCTCTCGTCGCGACCCAACTGGTCCGGACAGCGGCACCCACCGCGTGATGCGTGGTGGTTCGTACCTCTGCCACGCCTCGTATTGCCGGCGCTACCGCGTGGCGGCACGCAGCGCCAACACCCCGGACAGTTCGACCGGCAATCTCGGCTTCCGCGTCGTTACGAGTGCGTAACGATCTGTTTCCACCTCGGAGAATCCACCAATCGTCGATCGTGCGTGTGGTTGAATCACGCGCCGTCCACATTGGACAGTTGAAAGGGGTTACTCCATGTCGAATTACGACACTGGCCAGTCCGGATATCGGGAAATGACCGGCTGGGTTGGTTGGATCGTGTTCGCCGCCGTGATTCTGATGATCCAGGGCACGTTCACTGCCATCCAGGGACTCTCCGCGCTGTTCCGCGACGAGGCCTATCTGGGTGACCCAGAACGGCGCCGTGCTCACGTTCAACATCACGACGTGGGGATGGATCCACCTCATACTCGGAATCCTGTCGGTGATCATCGGTTACCTGCTGCTCCAGGGATCGACGTTCGCCAGGGTCATCGGCATCGCTCTCGTCTCGTTGAACCTGATCGCCCAGTTCGCCTACCTCCCGCTGTACCCGTTCTGGGGCATCGTCAGTATCGCCGTCGGATTCTTCGTGCTCTATGCACTGATCGTCCACGGCGGCGAGCTCAAGGCCTGAACCTCCGAGGAACCGCCCGTCGGCGTCAGGTGGTCGGTGCCACCTGACGCCTTGACGCGAGCACGCGCGGGACGATCAGGACGGCAGCGACCGCGAGCGCGACCCCGAGCAACACGAGCCGATGCTGAAGCCGAGCACGGCGACCACCGCCAAGCCGAGCACGACAGCACCGACGAGGAGCAGGTCGCTGCCCCTCCAGCCACGCTGGAACAGAGCCCACACGGCGACGAGAAGGGCGAGGATGACCACCAGCACGGTGAGTCGCAGCAAACCTCGGGTCGCCTCTCCGAAGGATGTCGGCGATCGCCGCCCGGCCAGCCGCGCCGGGAACCAGATCGGGGGCGTCGTCGACGACGCGGTGCACCACGGCGCGCGACAGCACCATCGCAACGATGGATCCCAGGCCCAACAGGAGCCCGGCACGCCAGCGGTTGCGAGCGAGGATCACCGTCGCCACGAGGAACACGACCGCCAAGGCGGCAAGCAGCCACGTCGCTCGCTTGAGAAGGGCAACGGCGCGTTGGGCGTTCTCCACCGAGGCCTGAGCCTCGGCGAGCTTCTCGCTCTCGAACACGACCAGCTGGCCGAAGTCGTCGGGAAGATCACGACCGGTGGCCGACTCGAGCTGAGCGATCTGCTCGCTCGGGTCACCGGCGCGGGTCAGCTCGGGGACCTCGAGCTGGTCGAACAGACCGAGTCCCTGCACCACGGTGAGGCCGCGGGAGACGAGCGGCAACAGATTGACGGTCACCGCCCCGTCCTCGACCGTGATCCCGTCGATCAACCCGTCGCCAGAGAGCAGCTGCATCAATGCCGAGTGGGCGCGTTCGACGGCCTGGGTGAGCGCCGACTGGACCTCGGGATTGGCGAACACTCGTGTGAGGCCTCGATCGACGACCGTCTCGGCACCCGCCGTCAACGTCGGCGCCAATCGATCGAGGTTGGCCGGAAGCACCGTGCTCACCGCTGATTCAACGTCGACGGCCGTGAACACCTGATCGGTCACCCACGCGGCGAGCCCGGCCTCGACCTCAGGATCAGCCAGGGCCACCGACACGATCTCGCCGACCTTGTCGCTGTCGAACACGGTGGCTCGTGCCCAGATGCCGATCAGCGCACCGGTCAGGCAGACGACGGCGAGCACGCCGCAGACTGCGGCCAGCGCGCTCCGCCATCCACCACCGGCGCTCCGGCCGGCGTCCTCGATCACAGTGTCGTCGGCCATCGAGTGGTCATCATCGCAGGTTCGGATCGCCGCAGACGGCAACAGGTACTGTGCCGCCGTGCCCTCTGCGCCTTCCGCGCCTCCGGACGACGACGCCGGTGGCCTGGTGCAGCGCACGATGGCGGCGCTGAACGAGCGGTTTCAGCGCTACGAGGACAAGCCCCTCGTCGACCTCGGCCTGCGGATCTACCGACGCGACCGCGAGATCACTGGAACCGTCGTCGGCAGTGCCATCGCCTTCCGGATGTTCCTGTTCTTCGTCCCGTTGCTGCTGTTCGTCGTCGGCATCTGCCGGGTTCGTGTCGCACCTCGTCGACGCCGATGACGTCAACGAGGACGCCGGGTCTGACCGGCAACCTGGCTGCCCAGATCGACACGGCGCTCTCGCAACCGACGCAGACGCGCTGGGTGGCCGTGGTCGTCGGGTTGTTCGGCACCGTGCACCGCCGGCTACTCGTTGAGCAAGGTGATGGTGGCGGCCAGCGCGGTCGGCTGGCAGCTCCCCGAGCGCGCCCAAGGCCTCACCGAAGGTCGTCGGAGCACTCGTCGGGTTGATCACTGGCGTCGGCTTGGTCGCGCTGATCATCAATCGGATCCGCGCCGACCGCGGTGTCGGCGTGGCGTCCATCTCGTTCGCCGCGGCGTTCGTCATCTACCTGGTGGCGTGGCTGGTCGTCTTGCATGCTCCTGCCGCGGGCGACCAACGGATCCTGGCGCCCTGCTTCCCGGCGCCGCTGTTGTGGCGTTGACGCTGACGGGGATGCAGGCGATCAGCCAGCTGTACATCCCCAACCGGTTGAGCCGCGCCTCGGAGCTGTACGGCACGTTCGGGGCGACGATCGTGACGCTCGGCTGGTTCTTCATCCTCGGGAGGACGATCGTGTTGGCCATCGTCTTCAACGCGGTGATCCACGAACGCTTCGGGAGCATCACCAATTTCGTGTTCTCGTGGCCGTTGATCCGCCTCCTTCGCAAGTCGAGCCTGGTGCGACGCGTCTTCGACCTCGAGGAGTGGGATGCGACCAAGGCCGGTCAGCCGTGAGGGCGGGAACTCGGGCCATGCTCGAACGGTGGGCTGCGTCGGAGGCGGCGGAGACCTGGCTGATCACGCGCCACGGCCATTGACTGCAAGCGACGAGGAGGCCACCGATGCAGTTCGACATGGCGTTGGAGGAGTTGCGACGGTACCGGCCAACCGTCGAGGAGCCCGACGACTTCGAGGAGTACTGGGCCGGGGCGCTCGCGGCGGCGGCGGCGCGACCGCTCGACGTCGAAGTCCGCCGCGCCGACAGCGTCGTGTCGGCGATCGACGTCTACGACGTGAACTTCACCGGTCATGGCGGGGCGCGCATCGCCGCCTGGATGTTGGTCCCGCCGAATGTCGAGGCTGGCAGTCCCGTCGTCGTCGAGTTCGTTGGCTACGGCGGCGGTCGGGGCCGGCCGACGGAGTGGTTGAACTGGTCGTGCGCCGGCTTTCCCCACCTCGTGATGGACTCGCGTGGCCAGGGCGGTGGCTGGCGGGCGGCTGACACCGCGGACGCTCGGCGCGTCGGGCGAACCCGGCGCCCGGGGATTCCTGACGAGCGGGCTGGCGTCGCCGGAGTCGCACTACTACACCCGGCTGTTCGTCGACGCGGCGCGGGCACTTGTCGGTCCCCGCGGAGATCCCCGAGCTGACCGGGCGGCGGTTGGTGGCAACCGGCGTGAGCCAGGGAGGTGGCCTGGCGCTGGCCGCTGCCCACCTGCATGGAGGGGTCGCCGGGGTTGCCGCCGACGTGCCGTTCCTGTGCAACTTCAGGCGGGCAGTCGCGGTCACCGACAGCACGCCGTACTTCGAGATCACCGAGTACTGCCGTCTCTACCCCGACCGGGTCGAACAGGTCTTCACGACGCTCTCCTACTTCGACGTCGTCAACCATGCCCGCCGGTTGCAGGTCCCGGCGCTGTTCAGCGTCGGCCTCACCGACCTGATCACGCCCCCTTCGACCGTGTTCTCGGCGTTCAACCACTATGCCGGCGACAAGGCGATCGAGGTCTACGAGTTCAACGGCCACGACGGCGCCGCGGCGACGCACTTCGAGCGCAAGGTCGAGTTCGTCCGCCGTGACGAGCTGTCAACTCCGTGGTCGCTGTGATGACGTTAGTGGCCTCACAGCGACCAAGTCGGGGCTCAGCGACGGGGTAGCCGGCGTCGTCGAGCGCCTCGGTGATCTCCGGGAGCTCGACGACGTCGGGGTCGTAGGTGAGCGTCACCGTCTTGGTGGCGAGGTCGACGCGGCTTTCGTCGACGCCGCCGAGCTCGTCGAGGCCTCCTCGATGTTCAGCTTGCAGGCGTGGCAGTGCACCGTGGGCACCGACAGCGTCACGGTCTCCATGTGGCAGTACTCCTCGTCACGGTTACGTGGTCGACGACCGGAAGCGGCGCAGGCGCAGGCTGTTGGACACGACGAACAGACTGGAGCCGGCCATGGCGATTCCGGCGAGCATCGGGTTGAGTAGTCCGGCGGCGGCGATCGGGATCGCTGCCACGTTGTAGGCGAACGCCCAGAACAGGTTGCCCTTGATCGTCCGCAGCGTGCGGCGGGACAAGAGGACCGCGTCGACGGCGACGCGCAGGTCACCGCGGACGAGGGTGATGTCGCTGGCCTCGATGGCGACGTCGGTCCCGGTACCCATGGCGATGCCGAGGTCGGCCTGGGCGAGGGCGGCGGCGTCGTTGACACCGTCCCCAACCATCGCCACGACGTGTCCTTGGGCCTGCAGCTGCCGGACGGCGTCGACCTTGCCCTCGGGGAGGACCTCGGCGATCACGTCGGCAGGGGCGATGCCGACAGCAGCTGCGACCGACTCCGCTGCTCGCCGATTGTCACCGGTGAGCAGCACCGGGCGCAGCCCGATGTCACGCAGCTGGCTGACTGCCTCGGCGCTCGTCGGTTTCACCGTGTCGGCGACGACGACCACGCCGCGCAGCTCGCCGTCCCAGCCGACGAGAACCGGCGTGCGGCCGGCCGACTCGGCGTCGTCGTAGGCCGTGCGCAGCGTGCCGTCGAGGTGCATGCCGCAGTCGGCCAGGAAGCTGCGCCGGCCGGCGACGACGGCATGTCCGTCGACGATTCCGGTGACGCCGAGTCCGCGAGTACTTCGAAACCCATCGACAGCCGCGAGGTCGTGACCGGCGGCGGTGGCGCCGGCGGCGATCGCCGCGGCGATCGGGTGCTCGCTTGCGTGTTCCAGCGAACCGGCGAGACGGAGCACCTCGCTCTCGTCGGTGCCGGCAGCAGCGTGGACGCCGACGAGGCTCATCACACCGGTCGTCACCGTGCCGGTCTTGTCGAGGACGATCGTGTCGACCGTGCGCGTCGACTCGAGTACCTCGGGTCCCTTGATGATGATGCCGAGCTGGGCGCCGCGACCGGTACCGACCATGATCGCCGTCGGCGTCGCCAGACCGAGGGCGCACGGGCAGGCGATGATCAGCACCGCGACGGCCGCCGTGAAGGCAACGGACGGCGCCTCGCCGGTGCCGAGCCAGAACCCCAGAGTGGCGGCGGCGACGGCGATCACCGCCGGTACGAACACCGCGGCGATGCGGTCGGCGAGGCGTTGCACCGGTGCCTTGCCTGCCTGGGCGTCGTGGACGAGGCGGGCAATCTGAGCGAGCTTGGTGTCGGCGCCGACGCGCATCGCGCGCACGACGAGCCGGCCACCGGCGTTGACGGTGCCACCTGTGACCGAGTCGCCCGGCCCGACCTCCACCGGGATCGGTTCGCCGGTGAGCAACGAAGCGTCGACGGCCGACGACCCCTCCTCGACGACGCCGTCCGTGGCCACCTTCTCGCCGGGACGCACGACGAAGCGGTCACCGACGACGAGGTCGTCGATGTCGATGCGCTGTTCGACGGTGGTCTGGGCACCTCCCGGACCCGGGCCCGGCACGTCGCGGAGCACGGCGACGTCCTTGGCGCCGAGCTCGAGCAGCGCCCGCAACGCCGCGCCGGCATTGCGCTTGGCGCGCGTCTCGAGGTAGCGGCCGGCGAGGATGAACGTCGTCACCCCGGCGGCGACCTCGAGGAAGATCTGGCTCGACGCCATGTCGCGGTCGGCGATCAGGCTGAAGCCGTGGCGTAGGCCGGGATCGCCGGCGTCGCCGAAGAACAGGGCGTACAGCGACCACCCGAAGGCGGCCAGCACGCCGACGGAGACCAGCGTGTCCATCGTCGCCGCGGCGTGGCGCAGGTTGGCCCATGCCGCCCGGTGGAACGGCCAGGCACCCCACACGACGACCGGGGCGGCGAGCGTCAGCGACAGCCATTGCCAGTTGTCGAACTGGAGAAACGGAAACATCCCGAGGGCGATCACCGGCAGCGACAGGATTGCCGACACGACGAGGCGCTGCAGGGCGTCGGGCACTTCGTGGTCGTGCTCGTGGCCCTCGTCTTCGGCGGCTACGCGGTGCGGGGGGTGGGCGCGATAACCGGCTGCTTCGACGGCGGCGACGAGATCATCGACAGCGACGGGTGCCGCCGCCCGCACCTTGGCCTCCTCGGTGGCGAAGTTGACGGTTGCCTCGACGCCATCGATCTTGTTCAGAGACTTCTCGATCCGTGCCGCGCAGGACGCGCACGTCATCCCGTCGATCTGCAGATCGACCTCGAAGCCGGCGGGCGCCCCGGCGTCAGCCGGCGTGGTCTTCATGCCCATCTTCCGGATCGGAGACCGTGGGCGCGGGTTCGTCGTCGCGGTCCGGCCCGATGGCCGCGCCGACGGCCGCGCCGGCGCCGAAGGCGACCGCGAGGACGAGGCCGTAAGCAGCGAGTTTGGTTCCGACGCGCACAGCATCACTATACCCACTAGGGGTATACTTCGAACCATGATCGAACGTGGCTACACCACCGACAAGGACGCCTACCTCAAGCGCCTGCGCCGCATCGAGGGCCAGATCCGAGGTCTGCAACGGATGGTCGAGGACGACAAGTACTGCATCGACATCCTCACCCAGGTGAGCGCCGCGACGCGGGCGTTGCAGAGCGTCGCCCTCGGTCTGCTCGACGATCATCTCCGTCACTGCGTCGCCGGCGCCGTCGCGTCAGGCGACGACGACGAGTCAGCACGGCTGATCGACGAGGCGAGCGACGCCATCGAACGACTCGTGAAGGCCTGACTGACCGCGCCGCTCGTCACCGCGGACACGGCCAGTCGCAGCGGCCGCTTGTCGACGTCAGAGCGCGCGGCGGTTAGGCCGGCAGGCGGAACCGTCGGGGCCAGTCGACGGCTTGCCGGATCCCGACGCGCGGGCCGATTCGCGGGTTCTCCGGCGGGTCGACGCCGTCGTCGTAGACCTCGGCGCGGCGGCCGTTGCCCGTGAGGTCGAGGCCGAGGGCCTGGGTGAGCTTGCCCGGACCGTCGGCGAGCGCCCGATCGGGTACGGGGCCGCGCCGCGACCGCATCACGTCGAGCCCGTCGAGCGGTTCGACGGCCCGCAGCAGCACCGCCTGCCCGTCGCCGTCGCTGCCGGTGACGATGTTGACGCAGTGGTGCATCCCATAGGTGAAGTAGACGTAGAGCCGACCGGGCGGCCCGAACATCACGGCATTGCGTGGCGTGCGCCCGCGGTAGCAATGGCTCGCTGGATCGTCGGACGTGTAGGCCTCGACCTCGACGATCCGACCGGAACAGCCGTCGACCACGAAGACCTTGTTGAGCAGTTGCGGTGCCACGATCGTGGCGTCGCGGGCGAAGAACTCGGTGTCCAGGCGCTGGCGCAACCGAACCGAAGGTGGCGTGGCCGGCATCGACGGCAGCCTACGGCTGGCCATCGATGCCGGCTTGGCCACGCCAAGCCGGCTACGTCAGCGGGCGAGCCGCTCGGTGTGCTCGCGTGACGGCGGAGGGTTGGCGTCGTGGCGCACCGCGGTTCCGCAATAGCAGCGCAGGAGGACGCGGGCCGGCTTGACGTCGACGTTGGCGGCGATGACACGCCGTGTTCCGAGCAGCACGCGCTGTCCGCAGGTGGGGCAGTAGGGAGCGAACATGGATGCCATCGTCTCGCCAATGGCCTGGACGAGGTAGAGCCAATGTCCTACGATTGGCGTGTGGCTGTACAGGCCAATTCACAGGCCAACCCGGTCGGCGGCCCCGACCTCGTGGCGATGCTCGACGGGTGGGCGAGCACCGGGCACGGCGCCTTGCCGCGCCGGCTCGCCCACGCCCTGCGCCACGTCGTCAACGCCGGCGTGCTCCCGACGGGGTGGCGGCTCCCACCGGAACGTCACCTCGCCACCGCCCTGTCGGTGAGTCGGGCGACGATCACCCAGGCGCTCGACGAGCTGCGCGGCGAAGGGTTGTTGACGTCGACCCAGGGGAGCGGCACGTACGTCAGCGGACCATCGGCGCCGTCACCGGTCGGGACCCGCGTCGCCGAGCACCTGCTCACTGGTCCCGGCATCGACCTGGCGACCGGCAACCCGCCGGACCTGTCCCACCTGCCCCCGGTCACCGTCGACATGACCCTGCTCAACGCCGCAGGCGGAGGCCCTGGCGTGAACGCCTTCGGCTTGCCGGCGATGCGCCAGGCGATCGCCGATCTGTACACCACGGGCCGGCTGTCGGCGTCGCCGCGGCCCACAACCGCCGACGAGATCCACATCACCTCCGGTGCCCACCAGGCCATCGCCCTGCTCGTCGCCAGCCTCACCGGCCGCGGCCAGTCCGTCGCCTTCGGCGAAGTGAACTATCCCGGCATCTTCGACATCGTCGACGGGTTGGAGGCGCGGGCGGCCCCGGTGCGCACCGATCGCGCCGGCATGCTGCCGGAGTCGCTCGACGAGGTGATCACTCGTCAACGCCCGGCGTCGCTGTACGCCCAGGCGGGGCCCTCCAACCCGACCGGAACGATCACCCCGGCGTCGCGCATGCGCGCCCTCGCCGCCGTCCTCGACCGCCACAACGTCACCGTCATCGAGGACTCCACGCTCGCCCACCTGGCGTTCGGCGGACCGGTACCGCTGTTCGCCGAGCTGTGCCGGTCGACGACGGTGGTGTCCGTCGATTCGTTGAGCAAGACGTGCTGGGCGGGGCTGCGGCTGGGCTGGATGCGCGGCTCGGCCCCGATCGTCGAGCAGACGATGTACCGCCACCTCGCCTTCGACCTCGGCCCGTCCGTTCCATCGCAACTGCTCGCCCTCGGCTTCCTGCCGAGTCTCGATGCGATCATCGCCGAGCGCCGCCAGCGCCTGGCCGTCGCCGTCGGGTTCGCCGCCGAACAGCTGGCGGCGATGATCCCCGACGCCGAGTTCACGCCGCCCGACGGTGGCTCCGTGCTGTGGGTCCGCTTCCCCGTCGACGACACCGAACCGCTCGTCCGCAACGCCCGGCGCTTCGGTGTGCGCGTCCTTCCGGGCAGCATCCACGTGACCGGGAGGGTGTCCGGCCCGTACGTGCGGATCTGCGTCGATCGCCCGCTCGATCACGTCCGCGAGGGCATCGACCGTCTCGCCAGGGCCTGGCGCGACCTCTGCGCCCTCGGCGGTCAGCCGGGTCCGGCCGGGTGGGCTTCGTCGTAGGCGCGGGCGAGCTTCTTGGGGACGACCATCCTCCACGCGTCGACGACGAGCTCGCGCGCTTCGGCCGGATCGAGGGCGGCGAGCCGGGCGAGCACCCAGTTGAAGCGCAGGTCGCTGGTCGGCGGCATCAGGAACTTGTCCGGCTCGCCGCCGACCAGGGCGGCGCGCTCGTCCTTGGGGAAGGCGAACCCCATGATCGACTCGTCGCGCGAGAACGCGAGGTACACGATCTGGCCGACGCGGAACTTGCGGCGGTCGCGGACGAACACCTCGTAGGACCGTTCCAGGCTCAACGCCAACGGGCGCACGTCGTCGACCGTCGCCACGTGCAGTTCAACCGAGGCTGACGAGCAGGCCGATCGCCGCCGGGACGACGATCGCCGCGACGATCAGCAGCACGATGGCGTAGATGGCGAAGTTGTACGACTCGTCGCGGGGCGGATCTCCGGCGGCGCCGACGGCGTCCCACAGGGCGCGCATCGGCTGGTCGGTCGACAGGCGGATCCGGCGGCGGGCGACGCCAGCGGCGTACAGGGCCACCCAGGCGAGGGAGGCGAGCACCGCCACGATTGCCAGGGCGACGATGACCACGAGCACGCGGTTGCCGACCGCCGCCCGGCCGAGGCCCTGCAGCCCGGAGAAGATGCCGGACAGGAAGGCACCACCGAGCAGGAACGCCGGCAGTCCGATCGGATTCGTCTTCAGGCCGGCCTCGACTCGTGCCGTGTCGAGGCGCGCTCGGCGGAGCATGTGGTGCTCATCGCTTTCCCACGGAGCGTTCGCCTCGCGGCGCTCGTAGAGCCTGCGGATGGCGGTCACGAGAGTGTTCTGATGACCCTTGACGATCCAGCGGGTGACCTGCTGGACCAGCCAGCTGGCGATTGGCTTGAGTGGGCCGATCTGCCGCGGCATCGGCGCCTGGCGGGCACCGTTGCGGTCGAGCACCTCGAGCGAGCGCATCGCCAACTGGTGCACCTCCTCGAATTGCCGGGGCTTCCACAGCGGGCGAACCTTGGACAGCTCCAACACGATGTCCTGCTCGACCTTGCCACTCCCCCCGATCTCCTCGAGCAAGCGGCCGCGCTCCTCGGGGGTGTCGGCGCGCACCACCCGGAGGGCGTCGATGCGATCGAGCAAGACGGACTGTTCGCCGTCCTCGTCGCCCACGACCGGTTCCTGGCGTTCGTCGGCGATCGAATAGGGAGAGCCTTCGCTCATCGCTTGCACAACGTAGATCGCCACGGCGGGCTCCTCCGCCGAGCGGCGGAGGAGCCGGTCAGCACTCCGGCCGACGACAGGCGAACTCCCGATCCGTACCGTCGAAGCATGGTGAGTCGTGACCGGCTCCTCCGGCCCGCTTTGACCTTGGCAGCGATCGCCGTCGCCCTCGTGCTGGACGTCACCGCGGCACTGCTCGTGCCGGTGTTGTTCGTGCTCGTCGTGCCGTTCGAAAAGCTGTTCCCGCGGCATCGCCAACGGCTGCGCCGCCCCGGCGTCGCCACCGACATCGCCTACGGGCTGACCCAACCGCTGCTCGCCCCGATCGGAATTGCGGTCGGCCTGGTCATCGGTGTCGTCAGCCTGGCGTGGCTGCCCGGGCTCGCCGTGCGCCCGCTGGTCGACTCATTGCCGTCGGGTGCGCGGACGCTCCTCGGCGTCGCCCTGTTCGACCTGGTGGCCTACTGGGCCCACCGCTGGAGCCACGAGGTGCCGTTCCTCTGGCGGTTCCACGCCGTCCACCACTCGACGGTGCATCTCGACTGGGTCAGCGGCCTGCGCAACCACCCGTTCGACGGCGTCCTCGTCGCCCCGCCGTTCCTGTTCCTCCTGGCTGCGGGATTCGGCGCCGAACTCGCCGGAGTGCTGGCCGTCGTGCAGATCGTGACCGGGTTGTTCCTCCACGCCAACGTGCGCTGGCGCTGGCGGGCGCTGCACCGCGTCGTCAGCACCCCGGAGTTCCATCACTGGCACCACGCCGACGAGGCCGACGCCCACAACTCCAACTATTCGATCTTCCTGCCGGTGTGGGACCTGTTGTTCGGCACCTACTTCATGCCTGCCGGTCGCCGTCCCAGCGTCTACGGCGTGACCCCGCCGTTGCCGGCCGGGCTGGTCGAGCAGCTGCGCCACCCGCTGCGCGGCCTGCACGATCCGCGGTGGATCCTCCGCCACCCGCTCGCCGAGGTCCGCCATCTCGCCGCGGCGATCCCGCGGGGTGTGCGCCAAATCGCGGCCACAACGAGGCTTCGCCCGACGCCGCGACCCGGGTAGGCGGGCGACGGCGCCGGGCGTTCTCCGACCCGGAGGGGCCGCTCCCGGTGCTCAGCCGACGAGCGCCGGTTCGCGCTCGGCGGGCTCCTCGTCGTCGGCGACCGGCTCGTCGTCGGCGACCACCGGGTGCTCGTCGACGAGGGCGCCGCCCTCGACGTCGACGGTGGGGAGGATCCGGTCGAGCCAGCGGGGAAGCCACCAGTTGGCGTCGCCCATCAGCGCCATCGTCGCAGGTACGAGGATCATCCGAACGATGCTGGCGTCGATCAGCACGGCGACCGCCAGCCCGACGGCGAACATCTTCACCTCGACCTGGGGGGCGAGGAGGAAGGCGGCGAACACGCTGATCATGATCAGCGCCGCCGACGTGATCACCCGGGCGGTGGCAGCGAGCCCGTCGACGACACTCTGGTGACTGTCCCGGCTGCGCACGTATTCCTCACGCACCCGGGACAGGAGGAACACCTCGTAGTCCATCGACAGTCCGAAGAGGATGGCGAACATGATCATCGGCAGGAACGGGCTGATCGGCACGGTCGTGTCGACCCCGATCAGCTCGTTGCCCCAGCCCCACTGGAACACGGCGACGACGACGCCATAGGCGGCCCCGATCGACAGCAGGTTCATCACCGCCGCCTTGAGCGGCACGAGCAGCGAGCGGAACACGGCCATCAAGAGCAGGAAGGAGAGCCCGACGACGGCGGCGAGGAAGAACGGCAGGCGGTCGGCGAGCTTGTCGCTGATGTCGATGTACGCCGCCGTCTGGCCAGTCACGTACGACTCGGCGTCGGTTCCGTCGAGCCCCGCCGGCAACACCTCGTCGCGCAGCGTGTGGACGAGGGCGGTGGTCGCCTCGTCCTGCGGCGAGGTCGCCGGGAAGGCGGTCAGCACCGTCGTGTCACCGGCGTCGTTGGTGACCGGGTCGGTCACGAAAACGATGCCGCCGGTCTCGGCGATGCTGTCGTGGATCGCTGCCGCTGTCGCGGAGTCGGCACCGTCGAGAACGACCGTCAGTGGGCCGTTGAACCCGGCGCCGAACCCTTCGGCGAGGAGGTCGTAGGCCTTGCGGTAGGTGGTGTCCGTCCCCGCAGTGCCGTCGTCGGCGATCCCCGTGCGCATGCCGAGCACGGGCAGGGCGAGCAGCGCCAAGCCGAGGAAGCTGGCGATCGCATAGCGCCACGGGTTGCGTCCGACGTGGTCCGCCCAACGTCCGGAGACTGTCTCGTGGGCGGCAGCGTTGTCGGTGCGCACGCGGCGTCCGATGCGCAACTTGTCGATCCGCGTCCCGGCGAGGCCGAGGAAGGCGGGCAGCAGAGTAACGGCGGCGACCATCGCCACGGCGACGGTCAGCGCCGAGGCGGCGCCCATCACGCCGATCGACGGGATCCCGGCGATCCACAGCCCGACGAGGGCGACGACGACGGTGGTTCCGGCGAACAGCACGGCGGTGCCCGACGTGGCGTTGGCGAGGGCCGCCGACTCGACCGGGGGGCGGCCCTCGTGGAGGAAACCGCGGTGGCGGGTGACGACGAACAGGGCGTAATCGATGCCGACGCCGAGGCCGATCATCGTCGCCAACAATGGGCTGATCGTCGGCACGTCGGCGAAGCCGGCCATGACGCCGACCAGGCCGAGCCCGATCATGATCCCGAGCAGGGCGCTGCCGATCGGGATTCCGGCGGCGATCACCGAACCGAAGGCGACGAGGAGGACGATGATCGCGACGGCGAGACCGATCATCTCGGTGCTCTCGACCTCTTCGGCGCCGCTGACGATGTTCTGCGACAGCTCGGCCTGCAAGCCGGCGTCGCGGGCGATCTCGACGGCCTCGAGGGCGGCCTCGCCCTCGGCCTTGCCCGGGGGATCGACGCTGTAGCGCACGATGGCGAAGGCGACCCGCCCGTCGGCGCTGACCGACGCGTTCGCCGGATCGAAGGGATCGGTGACGGCGAGCACGTTCGGACCGGTGGCCAGTTCGGCGAGGGTGTCGCCGATGACGGCTCGCGATGCGGGGTCGGTGACGTCGCCGTCGGGGTCGGCGAAGACGACCTGGCCGCCGACGCCGCCCTGGGTCGGGAAGCGCTCCTCGAGCAGGTCGACGCCCTTCTGAGCCTCGGTGCCAGGGATCGAGAAGTCGTCGGTGGTGTCACCACCGATGCTGGAGTTGAGGGCGAAGACGGCGATGGCGACGAGCACCCAGGCGCCGATCATCCGCCACGGGTGACGGGCTGCCGCCCGTCCCCACCGATACAACACGTTGGACATCACATTCCTCCGGGTAGGCGCCGGGCGGGGGAACCCGGCCAGCGGCGATCGTCCGCGACCGCGCTGACCCGGCCCTGACCAACCGCTGACCCCCCTGGATCTCGGACGAAATCGAGCACAGAGCTCAGTGGCGTGGAGAGAACTGGCTCTCCTCACCTATCCGTGGGTCCGGCCGCTCGCTGCGCCATGGTTGTGTTGCGCCAGAAGGGCGGGGCGGGGCAGGTGTCGTGCCGTCGCTCGCCGGTCGACGACGAGATGAGAGTTGTGCGTGCTATCAGCGCGGAACTCTCATCGCGGTGGTGGCGTCGGCCGCGTCGGAGTGTTTCCGGCGCACCGTGTGTGCAGCTGACACTCCGATGCCCAGCAATGGTCGCGGTTCAGAGGGCGTGGATCTCGGCGATGAGCGAGTCCGTCGGCGTCGTCGCCCCGTTCTCGAATGCGCCCTGGAACGCGCCCTCGCCGAGCGCCTCCCGCAGCCGTCGCTCGGCTCGGTCGACGTCGAACCGCTCGCCCGCAGGGAGCGGACCGCCGGCGCTGCGGCGCAGGGCATCGGCCGCCCCGAGCAGCCGAGCGGCGAGGGCGTGACGCGTCGAGTCCGAACCCGCGGCGAGGGCACCGGCGATGCCCTCGAAGGTGTAGGCGATCGCCCGCGGGCCGGGACTGACCATCGTCACCCGCAGGCCGTCGAGTTGGTACGAGAGCGCGGCGTCGGGATCACATCGCTGGTCGGCCGTGTAGCCGAGGCCTACCAGCACGTTGGCCCGCATCGCCGGTGCGTCCCGCGAACTGGCCAGCGCCCATCCACGGTCGAGCCACGTCCGGGCCTCGTCGACGCGATCGGTACGCCTGCAGATCAACGCCAGCCCGCAGCACGACAGCACCTGCACCCAGGGGAGCGAGTCGTCGGTGAACTCGGCGAGTACGTCGCGGTGGAGACGCTCGGCCAGCTCGAGGTTGCCGCGCAGGGCTTCGACGGTGCCGATGTGGGCGCGGACTGCTTGCGGCTTGCCGGAGAATCCGATGCGCTCGCCGAGTTCGACGCTGCGCCTGAGCAGGGCGAGCGCCCCGTCGTAGTCACCGCGCACCTCTGCACGGTCGGCGGCCTGGGTCAACGTGATCGCCAGGCTGAAGTCGTCGCCGAGCTCCTCGAACGTTTCGATCGCCTCATCCGTCGCGGCCCGCGCCGCGGCGGCGTCGCCTTCGAACCCGGAGAGCTCAGCGCCGATCAGCGTGCTGATCGCCTGGGACCACCGGTCGGCGCGTCGGGCGGCGTCCTCGGCAGCCGGGTACAACGCACGCGCTTCGTCCAGCCGGCCACTGAAGAAGGCGACAAGGATTCGGGTGGTGAGGACCCACGACTCGACCCACGGGTCGTCGACGGCGGCGAGGAGGTCGAGCGCTTCACCGGTCGCGTCGAGGGCGACCTTGATGTCCGGACCGTTCGCCTCGAGCCACCCGTAGTGGGCTAGGGCGAGCGCCCGCCGAGTCGGATTTGTCGGGCCGGGGCAGGAGAGGGCATCGGCCAGCGCCACCGCCCCGGCCTCGTGCTGGGCGACCATGTAGAAGTACCAGCCGATCGGGGCGGTGAGGCGAAGGGCCAGATCGGCATCGCCACGGGCAACGGCGACGTCGAGGGCGACGCGCAAGTTCTCCCGCTCGACGGCCAGGAGGTCGAGCCAGAAGCCTTGCTCCGGCCCGAGCAGTCCGTCTTGGGACGGAGCGATGAGCCGGGCGAAGTGCTCGGCGTGGCGGGCGCTGACGTGCTCGACCTCGCCGGAGTGGCGCAGCCGCTCGGCGGCGTAGTCGGCGAGCGTCCAGAGCAGCCAGTACCGCGCCTTGGAGCCGCGGCGGTCGACGACGAGCAGCGACTTGTCGACGAGTCGGGCGACGATGGCGGCGACGTCGTGGGCGAGGACGAGGTCGTCGTCGCTGCACACCGCCTCGACGGAGGCGAGGGCGGCGCCGCCGCGGAACGCGGCGAGCCGGCGGAACACCGCCCGCTCCTGGTCGTCGAGCAGGTCATGACTCCATTCGACGACCGCCCGCAGCGTCTGCTGGCGCGGCTCGACGGTGCGAGGGCCCGGACCGAGCACGGCGAACCGGTTGTCCAAGCGGGCGAGCAGCTCGAGTGGTGTCATCGATCGGATGCGCGCCGCGGCCAGTTCGATTGCCAGCGGCAAGCCGTCGAGGCGGGTGCAGATGTCGGCGATGGCCGCGCGATCGGCGGAGCTCGGCACGAATCCGGGAGCGGCGCAGGTTGCCCGTTCGACGAACAGGCTCTCGGCGTCGGGCTCGGCCAACGGCGGAACCTCGCGAACGATCTCGCCCGGCACGGCCAACGCCTGCCGGCTCGTCGCCAGCACCGTCAACCCCGGACAGCTCTCGAGCAGGCGATGGACGAACTTGGCGGCCGCCTCGACGACGTGCTCGCAGTTGTCCATCACGAGTAGCACCGACTCGCCACCCAGGCCGTCGATCACGTGCTCGATCGTCGACCCTTGCGGGCCGCCGACGACGCCGCCCTCGACGGAGAACCCGACCGCGGCGGCGACGGCGCCGGGAATCGACTCGCCGTCGTCGACGGCGGCGAGGGCGACGACGGCGGCCTCGCCCACCGGCCGTTGTCTCGCCACTGCGAAAGCGAGGCTGGTCTTGCCGGCCCCGCCGGTTCCAACGAGTGTGAGCAGCCGGCTGCGCTGCAGGTCGGCGGCGAGGTCGGCGAGCAGATCGTCGCGCCCGATCAGCGACGTCAGTCGGGCGGGCAGCGAGGGGATCCGGCGCGACCGATGACGCGAATCGGCTCCATCGGCAGGCACGCAGGGCGTCGTCGTGGCCGAGAACCTGCCGTTCGAGCCGGCGCAGCTCCGGTCCGGGTTCGAGGCCGAGCTCGTCGGCGAGGATGCGACGGGCGTCCTGGAAGGCGCGCAGGGCATCGGCCGAGCGGCCCTGCCGGTACCGGGTGGTCATCAGCAACGCCCACCAGTGCTCGTCGAGTGGTTCCTTGGCGACGAGTTCCTCCAACGTCGACTCCGCCTCGGCGAGCCGTCCGGCCGCCAGCTCCGACTCCAGCCAGGCGGCTCGCGTACTGGTGACGAGCGCGGCGAGCCGCGCCGCCGGGGCCCGTCCGTGTTCGCTGTCGGCGATGTCGTCGAGTGGTGCGCCGTGGACCAGTTGCAGGGCTGCCGAGAGGGCGGCCGTGGCGTCGCCGTGTCGATCCTCGTCGGCGGCCTGCCGGCCCGCCCGAGCGAGCCGCTCGAATTCGACGAAGTCCACCCTGTCATCGGGACCGGGGACGAGGGCGTAGCCGCCGCGTTCGGCGGCGATCTCGGCCCCGGCGAGAGCGCGACGGAGCTTGGACACCTGCGACTGCAGGGCGTTGGCGGTCGGCGTCTCTGCCGGCCACAGCACCTCCCCCAGCGTGCTCGCCGGGACGGTGTCGGGAGCGGCAGCGAGCAGGGCCGTGAGCAATCGACGTTGCTGCGCGCCCCGAGGCGTGACGTCGGTGCCGTCGTCGGCAACGACGGTGACGGGACCGAGCACGTTGAACCGCACCATGGTCAGAGGCTACGGAACAGCGGATCGAGGCAAAGGTTCCCGGACGTGCGTCACACGACGGTGCCGCCGCACCGCCAGTAGGTGCCGTCGTCACGACAGAGCAGCCCCGCGTCGACGAGCGCACGACGCAGCGACACATGGTCCTCGGCGTGGCCGTCGAGGGCGGCATTGACCTCGGCCTCTGAGTACCGCCGGCCGACCTCGAACGTTCCGGCCAGCCAGTCGAACAGGATCTCGCGCTTGGCGGGCGCCGCCGGCATCGAGGTGATCCGCCCGTCACGGACGAACGCCTCGAGCACCTTGCGCCGTTCCGGCGTCTCGCCAACGTGCTCGTCGCTGGGCGGCCGGGCCAGGGCGAGCGCGCGCCGCGCCCGCGAACATCGCGCCGTCGACGCGGAGGCCACCGTCCGCGTCGCTGACGACGAGCCCGCCGGCGACGAGCCGGGCGAGCGCCTTGGCGGCGCGGTGATCGGGGAGGCCGCTGACCTTGGCGGCGTCCTGCAGAGTCGCCGCGCCGAGCTCGATGGCGGCGAGCAGCCGCCGCCGATCGGAGTCGGCGAGGGCACCGACGATCACGTTGACGTCATGTCCGGCCGCCTCGCTGGCAACCCCCGGCGCTTCAGGCATCACCGCCATCCAACCATGAACACGTGAGTCGAGCGTTGACGCGGCTGTTCGCAGCGGGGATTCCGCCGAGATCCCCGCTGCGATCGGCCCGCTGACGCGAGCCGAGTGGCTCCGCCGCCGCTCATTCACGTCGAGACAACCGGTCGATGTCTTCCGCCCGGGGGCTGCCATCAGGGTGACCAGGCAAGCGCCGTTGATCGCCGTTGATCCCGCCACGTGACGTACCCCCGGGCTCGACCGTTCGATGCGGTTGTCTCTCCGCACGTGTGGTTGTCGGAGTACAAGAGTCGATCCGGCCGGCCGGCTGATACGCGAGAGTCCCGATTCTCAGACGGCCAGCTCGCGCACACGGGCGAGGAGCACGTCGAGGGCCGGGCGATTGAGCCCGCCGTTGGGGATGATCACGTCGGCGTAACGCTTCGACGGCTCGATGAACTGCTCGTGGGCGGGACGCACCGTGTCGAGGTACTGGGCGATCACGCTGTCGGCGCTGCGGCCGCGGTCTGCGACGTCACGCTGGAGGCGGCGGATGAAGCGAAGGTCGGCGTCGGTGTCGAGGAACACCTTGAGGTCGAAGCGATCGCGGAGTGTCGGCTCCCACAGCACGAGGATCCCCTCGACTACCACGATCTGGGCCGGTCGGACGATGCGCACGTCGCTCGTACGGTTGAACTCGACGTAGTCGTAGACGGGAACCGGGATCGCCGCTCCGGCAACGAGAGCGGCGAGGTGGTCGTTGAGCAGGGGCCAGTCGAAGGCATCGGGATGGTCGTAGTTGAACGCCCGGCGCTCCTCGATCGGGGCGTCGCGGAACTCGATGTAGTACGAATCCAGCTTGATCAGGGCGAGGTGCTCGTCGCCTGCCAATTGGGCCAGCCGCTCCGCCACCGTCGTCTTGCCCGAGGACGAACCGCCGGCGACGCCGATCAGGAACGGCCGCGACGCCAGCGTTGTCACGTTGCGAACTTAGTGGGGGCCATCCTCCACTTCGGCGTGGATGCAGGTCAGACTGTTTCCGTGGACCTGCCCGACAGTGAGCTGACCGACCGCCAGCGCGACCTCCTCGACTTCGAGCGGGCGTGGTGGCAGTTCGACGAGAGCCGCGACGAGCTGATCAGGGCGCGTTTCGGCTCCAGGCCCGACGAGTACGATGCCGAGCTGGACCAGGTACTCGAACATCCGGGGGCGATGCGCCACGATCCGCTCGTTGTGCGACGCTTCCAGCGACGCCGTCTGCGCCGCAGGCGAGCGTTGATCGAGGGCACACCACACACGACCGATGGCACGACACGTTCACCCAGACAGCAGCACGGCGGTGCGTGAGCGTCGGGGAGGTACAAGATGAGCGAGCGCAGCGAGAGACAATGAGCGATCCGACTGATCCGGGCGGCGTGGGTGCCCACACCGAGCGAGGGCGTCCGACACGAGTGGGCGATTCGGGGTCACCGGTCGGCTCGCCGCTGACGATCGTCCTGGCGTTGATCGCCGTCGCCGTCGGCTTCCTCATCTTCCGGTCGATCGACAACAGCGACGCCGGGGGCCTCGACGACCCGGGAGGCTCGACCACCGTGGCGCCGGGCGCCACCACGACCGCGGCCGGGGCCACGACGGCGACGACGGCGGCACCGGCGACGACCGCACCGACCAGGGTCACCGAGGGCGCCACGGTGATCGTGGCCAACGCCAGCGCCGCCGGCGGTGAAGCGCAGAACATGCAGGACGCCCTGGGGGAACTCGGCTACACGGTGACCGACGAGGCGACGAGCGACGCGAGCGAGGAGCCCCTCGAAGAGAGCCTCGTGTACTACGCCGAGGGTGTTCCGGCGATCCAGGCCGTCGCCCAGTCGGTCGCCCGCGACATGGGCGGCCTCACCGTGGAGCCGATGCCGTCGCCGATTCCTGTCGAAGGCGGGAGCATCGGGACAGCGACCGTGCTCGTGATGATGGGCAACGACACGGCCGGCGAGTCACTCGAGGATCTTCAGGGTTCCGCCGCCCCCAACGTGCAGGCCCCGGCGCCTGCTGAAGGTGCCACCCACGACGGCCGGCTGAACACGGCCCGGGGCAACCTCAGGACAGGGGAGTCCTCAGCGCCTGGCGCGCCGCCTGCTCGATGCACCAGCGCGGTTCCGTGAACGCCCGCTGCTCCCCGAATCGCTCTACCAACGAGGCGGCCATGACCCTCTCCGTTCGAGGGTGTCGCGGGCGTCCGGATCGAAGTCGCCGACGACCACGACCACCGGAACCTGTGCCGCGGCGGCGAGGTCGCAGACCCCGCCGACCACCTTGCCGTCGAGGCTCTGGGCGTCGAGGTGGCCCTCACCCGTGATGACGACGTCGGCGGCAGCGAGCCGTTCATCGAGGTCGACGTGTTCGGCGACGAGGTCGAAGCCGGGGAGCAACCGGGCACCGACGGCAAGCAGCCCGCCGGCCAGCCCGCCGGCGGCGCCCGTGCCGTCGATGTCACGGACGTCGACGTCGTACTCGGCCACGTAGCGCTCGGCCAGTCCCTCCAGGCGGGCCTGGAGCAGGCGGACCTGGGCCGGCGTGGCCCCCTTCTGCGGGGCGAACACGGCGGCCGCGTCGACGAATCGCGTCCGCACGTCGCAGGCCACCTGCAGGTCGATCGGGCGCAGCCGCGCCGGGTTGCCGAGTGCCTCGATGGCGCCGAGGCCGCCGTCGGTCGTCGCCGAGCCTCCGAGCCCGACGAGCACGGTGCGGGCGCCTTGCTCGATCGCCTTGGCGATCAGCTCGCCGGTGCCGCGTGTCGTCGCCGCCAGCGGATCGTTGCCCTCGGCGCCGCCGGCCAGGGCCAGCCCGCTGGCCCGGGCCATCTCGACCACTGCCGTCCGGCGATCGAGCCGCCATGCGGCCTCGACACGACTGCCCAGCGGTCCGGTCACCACACTCGTTCGGTTGCCGCCGCCGAACACGTCGAGCAGCCCTTCACCGCCGTCGGAAAGCGGCGCTTCGTCGCAATCGATACCGAGCTCCCAGCAGATCGCGCCGACTGCTGCGGTCGCTTCGGCGGCAGTGAGGGTGCCGCGGAACTTGTCGAGAGCGGCGAGCACCCGCATCGCCGTCACCGTACCCACGCGACCGATAGGGTGTTCTGATGACCGTTCCGTCAGGAGTCACCCATCGGTCGTGCGCGCTGGATTCCTGACCTACCCGGTAAGGTTTCTCCCATGGCCGTCACTGTGCGAATCCCGACCACCATGCGCCCCCTGTCGGGCGGGGCGTCGACGATCGATGTCGCTCCCGGCACGCTCAACGACGTCATCGCCGAGCTGGATCAGCGCCACCCGGGATTTTCCGAGCGGCTGCTCGACGAGGGCGCCTTGCGACGGTTCGTCAACGTCTTCGTCGACGACGACGACGTCCGTTACCTCCAAGGGCTCGACACCAAGGTCCCCGATGGCCAGACGGTGAGCATCATCCCCGCCGTCGCCGGAGGCTGAAACCCGACACGGTTGTCCGTTGTCAGTCGCTGGTCTAGAGTGCTAGCACTCTCACCCTTAGAGTGCTAACAGAACCTGGGCTCCGCCCAGACCCACGCAACTCGTCCAACGGAGGACACAGATGGCCAAGTTGATCGCCTTCGAAAGCGACGCTCGTCGCCGGCTCGAAGCGGGAATGAACAAGCTCGCCGATGCCGTGCGAGTGACCCTCGGCCCGAAGGGCCGCAACGTCGTCCTGGAGAAGAAGTGGGGCGCGCCGACGATCACCAACGACGGTGTGTCGATCGCCAAGGAGATCGATCTCGAGGACCCGTACGAGAAGATCGGCGCCGAGCTCGTCAAGGAAGTCGCCAAGAAGACCGACGACGTCGCCGGTGACGGCACCACCACCGCCACCGTGCTCGCCTGGGCGATGGTCCACGAAGGCCTGCGCAACGTCGCCGCCGGGGCCAACCCGATGAGCCTCAAGCGGGGCATCGAACAGGGTGTCGAAGCCGCTGTCGAGTCGATCCGCAAGCTCGCCAAGGACGTCGACGAGAAGGAGCAGATCGCCCAGGTCGCGGCGATCTCCGCCGCCGACGAGGAGATCGGAGCGATGATCTCCGAGGCGATCGACAAGGTCGGCAAGGACGGCGTCATCACCGTCGAGGAGAGCCAGACGTTCGGGATGGAGATGGACCTCGTCGAGGGCATGCGCTTCGACAAGGGCTACATCTCGCCGTACTTCGTCACCGACCCGGAGCGGATGGAGGCCGTCCTCGACGACGCCTATGTGCTGCTCGTCTCGTCGAAGATCTCGACGGTCCGCGATCTCGTGCCGGTGCTCGAGAAGGTCATGCAGGGCGGTCGCCCGCTCGTTGTCATCGCCGAGGACGTCGAGGGCGAGGCCCTCGCAACGCTCGTCGTCAACAAGATCCGCGGCACGTTCAAGTCCGCCGCCGTCAAGGCCCCGGGCTTCGGCGAGCGCCGCAAGGCGATGCTCCAGGACATGGCGATCCTCACCGGTGGCCAGGTCATCTCCGAGGAGGTCGGCCTCAAGCTCGAGAACGTCACGCTCGACCTGCTCGGCTCGGCCAAGAAGGTCATCGTCACCAAGGACGAGACGACGGTCGTCGAGGGCGCCGGCACCGACGACGACATCAAGGGTCGGATCAACCAGATCAAGGCGGAGATCGAGAACACCGACTCCGACTACGACCGCGAGAAGCTGCAGGAGCGCCTCGCCAAGCTGTCCGGCGGTGTCGCCGTGCTCAAGGTCGGCGCCGCCACCGAGGTGGAGCTGAAGGAGAAGAAGCACCGCATCGAGGACGCCGTGTCGACCACCAAGGCGGCCATCGAAGAGGGCGTCGTGCCCGGCGGCGGAGTCGCCCTGCTGCGGGCCCAGACCGCGGTGCAGGCGACGATCGACAAGCTCGAGGGCGACGAGGCCACGGGTGCCGCCGTCGTGATGAAGTCGCTCGAGACGCCGCTGAAGCAGATCGCCGAGAACGCCGGCCACGAGGGCGGCGTCGTCGTCGAGAAGGTGCGCACGCTGAAGGGCGCCAACGGCCTCAACGCCGCCACAGGCGATTACGAGGACCTGGTCAAGATCGGTGTCATCGACGCGGCCAAGGTGACCCGCTCGGCGCTGCAGAACGCGGCGTCGATCGCCGCCCTGTTCCTCACCACCGAGGCTGTCATCGCCGACAAGCCCGAACCCGCTGCCCCCGCCATGCCCGGCGGCGGTGGCATGGACGACTTCTAATCCGTTTCGCTGCGAAAGGGGACCTTTCGCAGCGAGCTCATCGCAGCAGAGGCCGGGCGACTTCGTCGCCCGGCCTCTGCGCTGAAAGCCTCTCTACCGTCAGTGGCGCTACCGGTGTACCGGGGTGATCGACTCCCCACTGCCCTCGCGTTAGTGTCGGGTCGTGGTCAGTCAACGCGTTCGCCCGGGTGATGGTCACGCGGGTGGACGCTTCGGGGCGGTCGACCCGGCGGCCGGACCGGGTCATCGTCGAGGAGCCGTTGACGATCCAGCTCGACGGCGAGGTCGTCACCACGACGATGCGCACGCCCGGCAACGACTTCGAGCTCGCCGCCGGGTTCTGCTTCACCGAAGGTCTGCTCGCCGGGGCTCCGGTCACCGGCGTGCGCTACTGCGCCGACGGCCCGGCGATCGACAGCGAGTTCAACGTCGTCACCGTCGAGACCGGCGGGCTGGCGCCCGTCCCGACGCCACGGCTGGGCACGACGTCGTCGAGCTGTGGCTTGTGCGGACGCGACCAGCTCGACGCCCTCACGGAGCGGCTGGCGCCGTTTCCACCCGGCGCCGGTCATTGCTCCTGACGTGCTCGCTGCCGTGCCGAAGTCCGTGCTGGGCGGACAGGGACTGTTCGGCGAAACCGGCGCGGTCCACGCCGCGGCTGCGTTCGATGTGGATGGCAGCGTCGTCCTGACCCGCGAAGATGTCGGCCGCCACAACGCCGTCGACAAGGTGATCGGCGCCCTGCTCCTCGACGGTCGCCTGCCGGCCGTGTCCGAGGAGGCAATGGGCCTGTTCGTCAGTGGTCGGGCGTCGATCGAGATGGTGCAGAAGGCGTGGGCCGGAGGCTTTCGGGCTCTCGTCGCGGTCAGCGCGCCGACGTCGCTCGCCGTCGAGGCCGCCCGTCGTGCCAACCTCACGCTCGTCGGCTTCGTCCGCGACGACGGCTTCAACGTCTATGCCTGACGCCCCACATAGTTGAATTGGAGCGTGAGGTTCGCCGATCGCGTCGAAGCCGGGCGGCGGCTGGGGGCGGCGCTCGAACACCTTCGCGACCAGGACGTCGTCGTCCTCGGCCTGCCGCGAGGTGGCGTGCCCGTCGCCGCCGAGGTCGCCAGCGCGCTCGGCGCGCCGCTCGACGTGATCGTCGTGCGCAAACTCGGAACGCCCGGCCACGAGGAGCTCGGCATGGGGGCGATCGGCGAAGGCGGTGTCCGCGTCCTCAACGACGACATTGTCTCGACGGTCGGTGCCAGCGCCGAACAGCTCGCCGCCGTCGAAGCCGCCGAACGCGCCGAGCTCGAGCGCAGGGCGAGCAGGTTCCGCGGCGATCGCCCACGCCTCGACCTCACCGGCAAGACGGCGATCGTCGTCGACGATGGCATCGCCACGGGGTCGACGGCGATCGCCGCGTTGCAGGTCGCCCGTGCGCTCGGGGCCGCGCGCACCGTGCTCGCCACACCCGTGGCCCCTCACGGCATCGAGCGCCGCATCGCCCCGTACGCCGACGACTTCGTCGCCCTCGATACCCCGCGATGGTTCTCGGCAGTCGGGCAGTTCTACGACGACTTCGACCAGACCACCGACGCCGAGGTGATGGCCAGTCTGGCCGGCCGTCACGGCACGTAGCCTGACGCGATGCGAGTCGAGACCGGCCTCGGTGTCCTGCACCTGTTCTGCACTCCCGAACCGCACGCTGATCGGGAGGCCGCCGAGGCAGCGGTCAAGGCGGCAACCTCGACAGATGCTCAGGTGGTCGTCGCCTCCATTCTCGGCCACAAGGCGGACGTGGCGGTGATGGCGTTGCATCCCGACTGGACCGTCCTGCGCACCCTGCAGAGCTCACTCCAGGCGGCCGGACTGCGAGTCGTCGACAGCTACGTCAGCCTGACCGAAGTCAGCGAGTACGCCAAGGGGATGCCGGAACACCTGCTCAACGAGCGTCTGTACCCCACGCTGCCGCCGCCTGGCAAGGACGTGTTCTGCTTCTATCCGATGACGAAGCGTCGCGGCGCCAGTGCCAACTGGTACGCCACTCCGTTCGCCGAGCGTCAGGAGATGATGTACGAGCACGGCCGCAGCGGGCGCCGCTTCGCCGGCCAGGTCGTCCAGCTGATCACCGGGTCGACCGGCCTCGACGACTTCGAGTGGGGCGTGACCCTGTTCGCCGTCAGCCCTGAGGTCGTCAAGGAGGTCGTCTACACGATGCGCTTCGACAAGGCCTCCGCCCTGTACGGCGAGTTCGGCCGCTTCTACGTCGGCTACCTCACCGACTTGTCTTCCGCCCTGAGCGCTGTCGCCCGCTGACGAGTCAGACAACACCTCACTCCGCCAACTCGGTGATCGTCGCCGGGGCATCTGGAACGTCGAGGCCAGTGGCGTCGAACCGGAACATGCCGATGCGGCCGCGGGCGGGGTCGCCGCGCGTTGAGAAGTCGATGGCGTTGGGCCCCTGGTAGTTGAAGTTGCGGTCCTCTTCGGCGATGGCGAGGCAGACCGCGAACGAGTTGCACAGCGTGCCGGCGACGGAGGCGTCGATCATCTCCGCGGCGATCGCCGCCGGGTCGTCGGTGCCGGCCCTGACGGTGGCGAGGGCGATCAGGTTGACGCAGTCGAGGGTGTTGGTCGCGTAGGCACCCGGCAGTTCCGTACCGTCCGGTGGCAGCAGTGGAGGCACCACTGGCGACACCCCCTGGATCCGCTCACGGAACTCGGGCGGCAGGTCGACGACGACGTCGGTGCTTGGCGGAGCGCGCATCGCGTCGTTGATGAAGATGAACGGGGGATCGGACGCGAACACGTCCGACATCGCCTGCAGCATCGGCCAGCCGTGTGCTGAGTCGGCAATCAGCAGGATCGTCCGGGGCGCCAAATCGGCCAGCTCCGTAGCGATCTGAGCAAGCTCGTCCGGCGTGGCGTCCGACGAGAACGGCCGCTCGCGAAGCTCGGGGGCCTCAGGTCCGGTCAGCCTGCCGATCGTCTGCTGGGCGAACGGACGACCGAACTGGTCGTCGAGGTAGACGACGGCATACGAGTCGACGCCGGTGTTCAGCGCCATGGCCGCCATCGCCTGCGCTGTCAACGAATCGCTCGGCACCGTGCGGAAGAAGAGATCGCGGTCGGGATAGTCGTTGAGGGCGAGCGCCGTTGCGGTGGGGGAGCACACCAGGACGCCAGCGGCCATCAGCTCGTCCAGTACTTCGAGAGCGACCAGCGACGACGCCGGACCGATGACGGCGTCGACGTTGCCGGCGAGCAACGTGTCGATACCAGCACGGGCCTCGTCGGCGGTCGTGCCCTCGCTGGCGTTGACCTACTGCACTGGTTGGCCGAGCACGCCGCCTGCGTTGTTGATCTCTCTGATCCCGATGTTGACGGCGTTGATGCCGGCGATCCCGATGTGGTTGCCCGCGCCGGTCACCGGCAGCAGCGTGCCGATCGTCAGCACACCATCGACGTTTCGGCCGGGCGGCGACGAGGTGGTCACCTCGGTCGATGCGGGTTCCGCTGCGGTGGGTGATGCGCTCGGTCCGGAAGTCGCCGGTGCATTCGCTGCGCCGCCGTCGTCGCTGTCGCCGCCGCATGCGGCGGTCGATGCGATCAGCAGTGCCGCTGTCACGCTCACCGTCGCCGCACGCCTTCCCGTCGGGCCCATCAGGGGGCAACCCTAGGGCCGGTGCCCACGAACCGAGCAGGCACCACCACTAGCGTGAATGGCGTGTCGGACGATGTCGAGCGTCGGGAGCAGTTGTCGACGCGTGACCTGGTGCGATGGAGCGAGGCCCTCGCGGCGATCGCCCGCACCGGTCTCGGCTTCACCCAGAACCTCTACGAGCGCGAGCGTTTCGAGGAGGTGTTGAGGGTGGCCGCCGACATCAAGATGGCGGCGAACGAAGTTCTCCTGGCCGGCGAGGAACGTCGTGAGCATGCCCATCTCGTCGAGGAGTGGATGGAGTCGATCGGGGTCGACGTGCCGGGCTACGTGACGCCGAAGGTGGCGATTGGTGCCGTCGTCGGCAACGATCGGGGCGAGATCCTCCTCGTGCAGCGCGCCGACTCGGGGTTCTGGCTGTATCCAACGGGCTGGGCCGACGTCGGCTACTCCCCGGCGGAGGTCGCCGTCAAGGAGGTCGCCGAGGAGACCGGCATCGTCTGCGAGCCCGTGCAGCTGCTCGCAGTCGTGGACGGCCAGCGCATGGGGTTCTCCCGCTTCGCCATGTACATGCTGCTGTTCCACTGCACCGCGACGGGGGGCGAGTTGGCGGCGCATCCGTTGGAGACCGCCGGCGTCGGCTGGTTCGCCGAGGACGCCCTGCCCGCCGGCACGCTCGGTGCGCAATGGTGGGGGCCAAAGGCGTTCGGCGCGATCCGCGGCGAGCGCTACCACACCGCCTTCGACGGCGTCCGTTCTCCGATCTGGCGGAGTTGAGTCGGCGGCTCGGGGCTTGTCGCTCGGAACTGACGAGTCCCGTCTCCGCAGGAACTCTTCGACCTCGGCGACCAGGCGTGAGTCGCCGTCGATGTCGAGTTCGCCGATCAACTCGTTGCCGGCGTCATCGTCGTCGTGCAGCGGCATCGCCTCCTCGAGCCGGCGCACATAGGCCGCCAGCTTGTCGTCCTCGAGAAGGTCGGCGACCCGCGATTCGTAATCGGCGATGGCCGCCGAGAGGGCGGTCGCCGGAACCGCGGCGCGCACCATCGTGCACACGGCGCGGACCAGCACGGCGGTCGCCTTGGCGGCCGCCAACTGCGCCGTGTAGGTCGGCACCGCAGCCCACAGCGACGCTGTCGGCACGCCTCCTGCCGCCAGGGCATCGCCCAGCACGCCGACGATGCCGGTCGGGCCCTCGTAGCTCGGCGTCCGCAACCCGAACCGCTCCCGCAGCGACTCGTCGATCGACGTGGCGGTGAGATGCGCAGGCCGCCGGTGCGGGTACTCGGCCAGCAGGGCGCCGAGGCCGACCGCCATCGAGACGTCGTAGTGCTTGGCCAGGCTGACGATCTGATCGCAGAAGCGGCGCCACTGCATCGCCGGCTCCGGTCCGATGACGAGCAGCACGTCGGTGGACGGGAGCGAAGCCGCCCACACGTCGACCGTCGGCCAGACGATCTGGCGGCGACCCTCGTCGATGACGACGAACGGGCGCACGGTGGCGAAGTCGGTGAACGGCTCCGGGTCGAGCTCGGCGATCTGGGTGGCATCCCAGTGCTCGGCCAGTACACGGATCGAGTTGGACGCCCCGTCGCCGGCGTCGTTCCAGCCGGTGAACCCGAAAAGCAGCACAGGTCGACGTAGCCGCAAGTCGCTGAGCAGCCGAACGTCTTCCACCGGCACTCACCCTACGGCCCGGCATTAGCCTCGCGGCGCTGTGAGTGCCGACATCGAGATCGTCACGGAGGTCGACGACGAACTCGTCGCCGCCTTCGACCGGTTGATCCCGCAACTGTCGAACTCGGCGCCGCCCCCGGGCCGGGACGGCCTCGAGGCGATCGTCGGCAATCCCAACTGCGTCCTGTTCGTCGCCCGCGTCGACGGGGCGATCGTCGGCAGCCTCACGCTGGCGATGTACCCGCTGCCGACCCGGTTGAAGGCGTGGATCGAGGACGTCGTCGTCGACGCCGCCGCTCGTGGTCACGGTGTGGCCACGGCGTTGAGTCGGGCTGCCCTCGACGAGGCCCGGCGCCGCGGGGCCAAGGAGGTCGACCTGACGTCCAGCCCAAGCGCGAGGCCGCCAACCGGCTGTACCAGCGCCTCGGCTTCGTCGCCCGCGACACGAACGTCTATCGCTACACGCTCTGACTTTCGTCGGCTGCACCAGCGATCAGTCCCGGGGCAGGAGGTCCTCGGCCGCCTGACGGACCTGCCAGTCGCGGTCCTCGAGGGCGCGGCGCAGGGCGCCGTCGACCTCGGCGGCGCCGGGGATGGGCGGGGTCGAGGAACGGCGCCAGGGCGAGCACGGCCCGACGGCGGATCGGCGGCCTGTCCTCGGTCGCCGTGAGGATTGCATCGAGGCCGCGGTCGTCGCCGATGGCACCGAGGGCGGCGACGCTCGACTCGCGCACGAGCGGATCGGCGGCTGTTGCTGTCGCCAACTCGATCAGCCGGTGCAACACGACGTCGCCGACGCCCTCGCGCTCACCACATGCCCAGGCGGCGACTTCGACGACGGTCGCATCGGGATCGGCCAGCGCGGCCAGCAGGTCGACGCCGGGGTGGCGGGCGGCGACGGTCGCAGCCCGGCGGCGGACGAGCGGGTCGACATCGACCAGCGCCGCCGCCACATCGTCATCGGTGGCCGCCCCCAGCCGTTCGAGGGCGCCGAGCGCGGCGGCGCGCACACCGGGATCGGCGGAGCGGAGCCCGGCGCGGGCCGCCGCCGTGTCGCCCTGGTGCCCCGCCAGGGAGACGCTGCGCCGCGTCGGTTCGATCGTGACCCTCAGTCCTTCAGCAGGTTCGTCATCGTCGTGACGATCACGGCGATGGCGAAGGCGCTCACTGTGGCGATGACCGCACCGACGAGCAGGGCGAGGCCGCCGCTCGTGAACAGGGAGACGAGTCGCTGTACCGGGTTGGGCGCGTGATAGGCGGGCGTCGGTTCACGTACCACCTGGATCGGTACCTGGCGCGGCGTCGTGGCCGTCCCGCGCGACGTTTTCGGCGTAGCCCTGGCAGTCTTACGCCAGCCCGTAAGGACGAGGGCGATGATCGCCAGCCCGGCGATGATCGCTGCTCGGATGGTGAGATCGTTGACCGACACGCGACAACAAACGTTAGTGACGCCTCTGCCGCTACCGGCGGCGGCTGAGGTCGGTCCCGCCCGCGGCCTCCGAGCCGCCGCCGCCGCTGTGGGCGGTCCCGCTCGCCGTCCTCTCGCTGCTCGTGCTCGTGACGATCGTCGTCACGGCGCTGTTGCCGGCCCGCCTGGTCGCCAGCAAGGACGTCGAACGGGACGGCGAGACCGTCAGCGAGGACACGCCGTACGCCGTCGTCCCGGCCTCGGTGCAAGCCGTCGCCGACCGTGTGTCGTACGCCGATCTCGGCGCCGACGTGGCCGTCGACACCGATCCCGACGGACAGGTGTTCTTCGTCACGGTCTCCGAGCCGGCGCAGTCGGTGCTCGGTTGGTGGGTCGCCAAGAACGAGCCGGAGATCCGCTTCCTCACCAGCGAGGAGAAGTTCGGGTCGCAGACGCCGTCGCAACGGCGAACGATCGCCCTGCAGATGATGCGCACGTCGAGCCAGGTCGCCCAGTACGTCGCCCTCACGCTGGCCGGCTACGAACCCGAGCTGGTCCCCGGTCCCGTGCAGATCGAGCAGATGCTGTGCCTCGACATCGAGGGCCAGCGCTGCCTCCAGTACGTGCCGAGCGCCGAGCAGCTCGACGAGGGCGACACCATCGTCGCCGTCGACGGAGCGGACATCGACACGATCGACGATCTGACAGCGGCCCTGGAGGACAACGAGCCGGGTGACACCGTCGCCGTCACCGTCGACCGGGTCGACGTCGGCGAGGTCGACGTCGAGGTCGAGCTGATGGAGTCGCCCGACGAGGCCGGCAAGGGGATCATCGGGTTCGTCCCGTTCGACACCAGGTCGGTGCGCCTGCCGTTCGAGATCGCCTTCGACACCGGCGAGATCGGTGGACCGAGCGCCGGTCTGGCATTCACGCTGACCCTGCTCGACGAGCTCACCGAGGGCGATCTCCTCGGCGGGGTCGACGTCGCCGTCACCGGCACGATGCAGCTCGACGGCTCGGTCGGGCCGATCGGCGGCCTGCCGCAGAAGGTGTCGGCGGTCCGGCAGGCCGGGATCGAGCACTTCATCGTCCCCGCCGGCCAGTCCGAAGTCGACATGGCGAGCGCCAGGGAGGTTGCCGGCGACGAGGTCGAGTTGATCGTCGTGGCGAACATCGACGAGGCACTCGCCGCCCTCGAACGGCTCGGCGGCGATCCGCTGCCTGACGGAGGAATGACACCAACTCCGTAAACATCCCATCTACGCTGGGGATGTGGCCATCTCGTTCTCGCGCCCCGACCCGTCCTCGCCGGCGTCGGTTCGGGACGCCAACTTCCCGACGGCGCGTCGCGGGTTCGATCAGCAGGAGGTCCGCGAGTTCCTGCGGATGGTCGCCGCCGAACTGGCGCGGATGCAGGAGCGCGAGCGCTACCTCGATCAGGAATTGCGGTCGATGCGGCTTCATCGCGCCGGGCCGCCGCCGGAGCTCGACGACGAGACGCTCGCCCGATTGCTCGGCGAAGAGACCACGCGGATCCTGCAGGCGGCCCGGGAGAGTGCCGCGGCGATGCGGTCGAAGGCCGAGGAGGCCGCCGATCGCATGTTGCGGGAGGCGCGTGAGGACGCCCAGCACCTGCGTGACGAGGCAGAGAGCGAGGCCGGCCGGCGGCGCCGAGACGCCGAGCAGGACGCCGAGGCCGAGTTGGAGATGGCCAAGCAGCAGGGTCGCGAGATGGTCGAGGAGGCCCGTGCCTACCGCGAGCGTGTGCTCAGCGAGTTGTCCCGCCGTCGTGACCTCGCCCGTCAACAGATCGACCAACTCGTCCACGGCCGCGATCGCCTGGTTCAGGCGTTCGAGCGGGCGCGCCTGGTCGCCGCCGACGTCGTCGCCGAGCTTGCCCCGCTCGGCGAGCTGAGCGAGTACGTCAACCTGTCGCCAACCACCGGCCCGGTGCCGGTGATGGTCCCGGCGTCGCGCCTCGGCGAGATCTCCTCGATCAGCGACGACGCCCTCGCCATGCAAGCGTCGAGCGACCCGGAGGATCCGGCGCTCGATCCCAACGGCTCGTCCGACGCCACCGCGGCGATCGACGCCCGCTTCGACACCGGGCCTGGCACTGCCACGACGTCGGGCGAGGCGCCGTCCGAGCCCGATCGCGCCGGCGGCGGATGAGTCGGACGCGGCGCCACCCGCACCGACCGCTGGAGCCACGGTCCTGCAGTTCCCCGACCGGCGGGCCGACACCGTCGTGATCGCCCCCGGGTCCGAGGCCGAGGACGAGCTCGAGTCGGAGGACGAGCTCGAGTCGGAGCCCGAGGCGCCCGGCGAGGCCAGCCGACGACGATGTCACCGGTGCGTGCCGTCAGCGAGGAGGACGAGGTCGACGACGACGACATCACCGCCAACGACGTCGACAACCTGTTCGCCCGGCTGCGTTCGGAGAGTGAGACCGGCCCATCGGATGAAGCCGCCACGGAGACGGAGTCTGGCGAGCCGGCCACCCCGACGCCCTTCGAGCTCCGCGACGAGGCGTTGACGCCGTTGATCGTGAGCAGCGGCCGCAAGCTCAAGCGAGTGCTCGCCGACGAGCAGAACAACGTGCTCGACCGCCTCCGCGACAAGAAGGCGGTGCGCTCGATCGACGACGTCCTACCTCCCGCCGACTGAGCAGGTGACCCGCTACTTCGACGCCTTCGCCGCCGACCTGCACGCGGCCGCCGCGGCAGGCGCCACCTCGCTGGGCGCTCCCGCCGACGCGCCGGCACCCGACGCCGACGCCGTCCTCGCCCCGATCCGGGAGGCCCTGGCCAGCGACCTCGTGCAGCCGCTGCGCGATCGCCTCGGTGCCGGCATCGACGCCGTCGATGGCGACAACGAGGACCTCACCAAGAAGGCCCGGGCGATCTACCGCGAGTGGAAGACGAGGCGCATCGACGACGAGCTCGACGACCTGCTGCGCCACGCCTACGGCCGTGGCGCCTTCGCCGCCATCGCCAAGGGGCAGCCCGTTCGCTGGGCGTTCGATCCGTCGGTCGGCGCCTGCTCGGATTGCGAGGACAACTCGCTGCAAGGGTCGGTCCCGGCCGGCACGGCATTCCCGACCGGCCACACGTGCCCGCCGGCCCACGCCGGCTGCCGGTGCATGGTGGTTCGCGTCGACTGACCTTCGATGCCGCCGCGATGCGAGTTCCGCGTGGAGGTGCGCGGAACTCTCATCGCACCGATGGAACTCCGTCGCGAGGGCGATCGCACCCGCTTCAGGAGCATTACAACCGCGATCCGGTGCGGCTGGCTGCCGTCGCGGTCGCAAGATGCCACGGTAGCGTCGCGGCTTGTGCGGCGAGCCGCTGATCTTCCTCGTCGCCGCTCGTGGCTGCGTGCCTCGGGCCGCGTCGTCCTCATCGCGGCTGCAGTTTTCATCGTTGTCGTCATCATCTTCGGCCGGGCGCTCGCCCGTTTCTACGTCGAGGCCCTGTGGTTCGACGGGCTCGGACAGTCCGGGGTGTTCTGGGGGGTCATCAGGGCGCGGCTGACCCTGTTCACGCTGTTCTTCGTCGGCTTCGCGGCGATGGCCGCCGGCAACGTGGCGATCGCCGACAAGCTCGCCCCGTCGCGCTATCCCACCAACCCGCACCCCTTCGTCGACCGTCTCCACGAGGTGTTCGGGCGACGCCTGCGGCTCTATCGCTATGTTCTTGCCGGCGTGTTCGCCGTGCTCCTGGCCCTCCCGGCGTCGACGCAGTGGCAGGCCTGGCTGCTCTACCGCAACGCCGAGTCGTTCGGCACGTCCGACGCCGAGTTCCATGTCGACGTCGGTTTCTACGTGTTCGAACTGCCCTTCATCAACTTCGTCCTCGACTGGCTGTTCTTCGCCGTCATCGTCGTGCTGCTGATCACCGTGCTCGTCCACGTGCTCAACGGCGGGGTGATGTTCGCCTCTCCCATCCCGACACTCAGCGCCGGGGCCCGCGGCCACATCGCCGTGCTCCTCGCTGTGCTCGCCGCGCTGAAGGCCGCCGACTACTGGGTGCGTCGCTACGAGACCACCAACGAGCGACGCGGGTTCGTCCAGGGGGCGACGTACTCGGTCGTCCACGCCCAGTTGCCGGCGCTGCTCCTCCTCTCGGTCGTGGCGATCGTCACCGCTGCGCTGTACCTCTCGACGCTGCGCACGGAGTCCTGGCGGCTGCCGCTGATCTCATCGGCGATCTGGCTCGTCCTCGCCGTGCTGGCGGGCTACATCTATCCGGCCGCCGTCCAAGGACTCGTCGTCAACCCCAACCAGAAGGCGCGTGAGGCACCCTTCATCGAGCGCAACGTGTTTGCCACTCGGGAGGCGATGGGGCTCACTGATGCAGACGTCTCACCCGTGCCGATCTCCTTCGAACCGATCACCGCCGAGTCGATCGCGACGGACGATCCGAGCAACTTGCAGCCGCTCGTCGACGTGCGCCTGCTCAACCCGAGCGAGTTCCAGAGCCGCTTCCAGATCGACGGTGGTGAGGAGGCCGGGTTGACGATCGACGACGTGGACGTCGACCGCTACGAGCTCGACGGCAACCTTCAACAGGTGCTCATCGCCGCCCGCGAGCTCGACCTCGACGGCATCCCCAACCGCAGCTGGCAGGGTCGTCACCTGATCAACACCCGAGGATGCGAGCTGCTCATGGCGCCGGCCGGGAGGGTCCGGGAGAGCGGTCGTCCGGCCTACCAAACCGTCGACCTCGTGCGCCCTGAGTTGTACTTCAGCCCCAGCCTCACCGGCTACGCCGTCGCCGGCACGGAGGAGAGCGAGCGTCCGTGCGGCGACGGGCGGGCGTATTCGGGCACGTCGGGCGTGGCGATGTCGTCGTTCGTCCGCCGCCTGGCGTTCGGCTTGGCGTTCATGGACTACAACGTCGTCGCCTCGGGGGCGATCGACGCCGACTCGCAGATGCTCTGGGTGCGCAACGTCCGGGACCGCGTCGACAAGCTGGCACCGTTCCTGTCCTTCGATGGTGACCCCTACCCGGTGGTGATCGACGGCACGGTGCAGTGGGTAGTCGACGGCTACACGGCCACGAGCCGCTACCCGTACGCCCAAGCCGTCGGGGACGACGTCGCCCTCAGCGCCGACAGTGGCATCCCGCGGGATGCCAACTACGTGCGCAACAGCGTCAAGGCCGTCGTTGACGCCTACGACGGTTCCGTCACGATGTACGTCGTCGACGACGAGGACCCGATCGTGCGGACGTGGATGTCGGCATTCCCCGACCTGTTCACTCCGGACGAGGACATGCCCGAGGAATTGCGGGCCCACCTCCGATACCCCGAGGACCTGTTCCGGGTGCAGACGAACGTGTACTCCAAGTACCAGCTCGATCCGGCCCAGTTCTTCGAGCGCGACGGAGCCTGGTCGGTGGCCCAGGCGCCCGCCGTCGCACCACGCGAGACCTCCACGATCGACACGCAGCAGCAGCAACAGCAACCGGCCGCCGCCGCCGACGAACGCGAACCCGCCCTGGCAACCGAGACGTCGAACGTTCGCTTCGTGCCCTACTACACCCTGTTCGGCGAGGGCGACCAGCGCGACTTCGTGTTGCTGCGCCCGTTCGTGCCGTTCTCCCGCGACGACCAGCGGCGCGAGCTGCAGGCGTTCATGACGGCGTCGAGCAACCCCGACACGTACGGACAGCTGACCGTGCACGTCGTCGAGGAGACCGCCGACGGGCTACCCGACGGGCCGCTGGCGATCGCCAACGCGATGGAAGCCGAACCGGAGATCCGCGCCGAGATCACGCTGCAGAACCAGCGCGGCGGCTCACGGGTCCGCTTCGGAGACCTGCAACTCGTCAACGTCGCGGGCGGGTTGCTGTGGGTGCGGCCGTTCTACGTCAGCGTCGAGCAGGACAGCGGCGGTGTGACGTCCGTGACCGAGTACGCCTTCGTGATGGCGACGTACGACGAACGCTCGGCCTACTCGACGACGCTCGGCGGCGCCCTCGCTGATCTGTTCCCAGGGCTCAGTGCCAACATCGGCGAGCGCTCCGATACCCAGATCACGCCGGTGGCCGAACTCGACGACTCTTCGCCGGCGTCAGCGGGCGCCGACGAGCTCGGGGTCCCTCCGGCAGAGCCGGTCGACGACACCACGGCAACCGGCTCGGGGTCCGGCGCGCCCACCGACCTGCTCGCCGAGGCCGACGAGCTCCTGCGTACGGCCGAGGAACAGCTGCGCCTCGACGGCGACCTCGGTGCCTACCAGGAGCGCGTCAACCAGGCGGCGGCACTCGTCGACGAGGCACTCAGTCTGCTCGGCGCCGAAGCGACGACCTCGACGGATCCCCCAGTCGCCGAGCCGGTTTCGACCGAACCGACTGACTGAACATCAGGTTCGGCGGCGGCGATCGTCGGGTCGTCGCAACTGGTCGGCCAGACGGGCGAGATCTTCGCGAAAGGCGATCTGGTAGCGAGCCTGTTCGCTGGCGAGTCGAGTCTGTGTGTCGCGTAATTCGTCGAGCGTTCCCTCGTCGACGGGTGTCGCGGGCGGGCGGTTGTTCAGCGCTTCGATGTCGTTGCCGAGTTCGGACAGCTGGTTGGCCAGTTCCGTCGACACCGTTGTCAACCGACCTTCGAGGGCACTGAGCTGCTCGGCGACGGCGTCGACACGGGCTTGCAGGGCGGTGGCGCTGTCGGGCTGGGCGGCTAGGGCGTCCTCGAACTGCTTCGCCCGTTCGTCGTAGCGGTGCAGCGTGTCGTCGAGGCGGCCGATCTCCGACTTCACCCGGTCGAGATCCGCGGAGTTTCGACTGGTCCGTCGGAAGAAACTCATGGTTGGCAGCAACCTAGCCGCCGTCGATCGGTTGGGACATCGAGACGGCTCGCCTAACTTGGCGACGCATGACGCGGGCAACGTCCAGAGGCATCTCGATCGAGTACGAGTCGTTCGGCGAGGGTGAGCCGTTGCTGTTGGAGATGGGTCTCGGCGGGCAGCTCGTCGCCTGGCCGATGGATTGGGTGAACCTCCTCGTCGAGCAGGGCTTCCGTGTGATCCGCTACGACAACCGCGACGTCGGGTTGTCGACCAAGACCGCCGGGCAGTCGCCCGGGTTCGGCCGCATGTTCGCCTCGGTCGTGTCGCGACGATTCGCCAAGCCGTCGTACCTCCTCAGCGATATGGCGGACGACGCCGCTGCGTTGCTCGACTGTCTGGAGATCGACCGGGCTCACGTCGTCGGCGTCTCGATGGGCGGGATGATCGCCCAGTGCCTGGCGATCCAACACCCCGACAGGGTGTCGAGCCTGACGTCGATCATGTCCAACACGGGTCACCGGAGGTATGGACGCGTCCATCCCAAGCTGCTCACCAAGCTCAACAAGATCCGTTCCAGGAGCCGTGACGACTTCATCGACAAACAGCTGCTCATCTTCGAGCTGGTCTCCGGCGAGTACTTCGACGAGGAGGAGATCCGCACCCTGGCGGCCGAGGCGCTGGCTCGCGACTACGACCCTGCCGGGGTGGTCCACCAGATGATGGCGATCGCCGCCAGCCCCGATCGCACCGCCGCGCTCAGGTCGGTGACCGCGCCGACGCTCGTCATCCACGGCCTGCGCGACCCGCTGGTGCTGCCGAGCGGCGGCATCGCGACGGCCAAGGCGATCCCCGGATCACGGTTGCTGATGTTCCCCGAAATGGGCCACGACCTTCCCCGCCGACGATGGGGTGAGATCATCGAGGCGATCGTCCAGAACGCCGAGCGCGGCGGGTTCAAGCGGGTGGTTCACAACGGGCTCTCGCCGGAGGCGATGACGTCGTCGTCGACGTCGTAGGCGGTCGCCGTGACGTGAGGGATGCCGGGTTCGTCGACGGCGACAACCGCCGCGTACCAGCGCCAGCCGTCTTCCGGGCCGGTGTCGGCGATCTCCGCCCGAATCGGGTCGGCACCTTCGATCGACAGCTCGACTCGCGTGGCGTGTTCGGTCACTGTCCCGCGCAAGACGTGCCAACGCGGCCCACCGCGGTAGCCGGTGGTCATGACGGAGACCACGATGTCGTCCTCATCGGGAGCGGCTTCGAAGGGACCGCCGAGCACTCCTTGTGCGGCCTCCTCACCATCGAGGGCGATGCTGACGCAGACGAGTTGGATGCCGCGATCGTCGATGCCGAAGGCGGCGACCCACTCGGCGTCGTCGTCCGTGGTGCCCGCCAGCACGGCGGTGCGGTCCTCACTCGTCTCGCGGGATAGACAGCTATCGGCCGACTTGGCGAGTGCGTTTGTAGCGAGAAGGAGACTCACCGTCGCGACGACGAGTGTGCTGGTCCGGACTGATTGGTGGGGACGGCATCGGTCAAGCATGCATCTGGCCCGGGCCGGATCGGCCGCGGTGTACCGTTGCGTTGCCCGGGGACGGGCATCGACATGGGGGGTGCTCATGACCGACACCGCTCGCGGCACAGCAGCCGCCGCGCCGGCCCCGGGCGTAATGTTCGCCGGCGCCGCGCTGGTGGGCGCGCTGGTGGCAGTCGCCGCAGGTGTCTACGGCCAGCTGCACGACCCTGCTTCCGAGACGACGATCCGCTGGGTGTTCTCGACGACGCTGCACTTCAAGGCGTGGATGACGACGCTGGCGCTGCTGTTGGCGATCGGCCAGTTGTTCGGCGGGCTGTGGATGTTCGGGAAGTTGCCGCTCGGACCGGCGCCGGCGTGGGTCGGCCCGGCCCACCGCATCACCGGCAGCCTCGCCCTGCTGGTGTCCTTGCCGGTCGCCTACCACTGCCTGTGGTCGCTCGGGTTCAACCCTGATCCCGGCGGCAGCCGGCGCTTCTGGCACTCCGTGCTCGGCTGCACGTTCTATGGGGCGTTCGCCACGAAGATTCTCGTCGTGCGGTCCCAGCGGATGCCGGGATGGGCGCTGCCTGTCGTCGGTGGACTGTTGTTCACCGTGCTCATGCTGATCTGGCTGACGAGCTCGTGGTGGTTCTTCAACGAGATCGGGGTGGAGCGCTGATGCTCCGGCGCATCTCCTACATCGTCGAGGCTGTCGTCGCTGTCGCTGTGGTGGTTGCGGTCGTCCTGCTGTTCACCAACTCCCCGGCACAGCCACCCGCCGCCCCGGCCGCCGTCGTCGAGGCGGCCGGCGGCGTCGATGGGGCGGCGGTGTTCGGAGACAACTGCGCCGGCTGCCACGGAGGCGACGGCTCCGGTGGCATCGGACCGCGCCTCGCCGGCGGCCGCGTCGTCACCGTCTATCCCGACCCCGCCGACCAGATCGCCGTCGTCACCAACGGACGCGGCGGGATGCCGGCGTTCGGCGAGAGGCTCAGCGAGGAGGAGATCGCCGCGGTGGTCGAGTACACCCGCACGGTGCTCGCCGGCGGCTGAACCGGTCCCGACAGTCCCCGCCCTCCCAACCAAAGGGTGCCACTATGACGGAACCGTCACACCTGCACCCTTCGGTCGCGGTGCGAGGGTTGCCGACCGGCGCTCGTGGCCCTACCATGGGTACCCACTCCGACGCGGGGTGGAGCAGTCCGGTAGCTCGTCGGGCTCATAACCCGAAGGTCGCAGGTTCAAATCCTGCCCCCGCCACCACATAGCAACAACCGAGCGTCGACGGTCATCGGATC
>CAVSZO010000019.1:0-14156 GCA_963732335.1 Ilumatobacteraceae bacterium
GCACCAACTCGTAGCCGTAGCCAAGATGGGGCTCGGCGTTGACGTAGGGAATGGCGACAGTCACGTAGGTCGTGCTCATCTGGAGTCTCCTGGTGGTTGGTGACCCGGGAGACGACCTACCGGCGCTGACATCGGTCGACCCCGGAGGCAGCTCCAGGGTCGAACGGAATCGCTAGTGCGTGCGCGAAGCCGGCCCCGGGCGGGGCCGCATCATCACGGAAGACGAAGTCGTACGCACGTCTTCAAGGGTAGCGGTGCCGCGGCCACGAGCGCCGACGGGTATCGGCGTTCGTGGCCAGGGGCTCGAGCGGAAGGCTTGCCTTTCGCTCGAAAGCCTCACGTCGCGTCGCGACGGGACATGACGACGGCGATGACGCCGACGCACGACCGCGGCGTACACGGCGAGCGTGGCGACGGCGGTGCCGGTGGCGATCGAGCCGGGGTTGTCCGGTTGCAGCATCGAACGCAGGAGCAGACCCGGGAACCAGCGGTCGGCCCACGCCCGGCCCTCGCCGATGACGTTCTCGATCGGGCCGAACCAGAGCAGGCAGATCGCCAGGGCGATCGGGGTGGAGCGCACCAGGACGGCGACCATCGTCCCGATCAAGGCGTAGACGGCGACGAAGCCGAGCAGCCTGACGTAATCGCCGGCGGGCTTGGCTGAGGGCGTCGCCACCGAACCATCCAGTCGTGTCGATGTCCTGCGCAGGAGCGACGATCGCCGAGGTCGCTGCGCCGACGCCGAGGGCGAGCGCCATAGGATCGCGGCGACGGTGAACCTGGCGACGAGTTTGCCGCTGATCAGCGCCAATCGCCGCGGCTGGTGGGTACAGGCCGAAGCGAGCGTGCCGCGGGTGAACTCGTTGCCGGTGCTGCTGGCGAAGGCGGCCAGCACGAGGATCGAGGTGAAGGCGACGGAGAAGATCACCGCCGCCGTCGCGCCGCCCGAGCCGAGCAGGGCCTCGAGCACGAGCCCCGTGTCGTCAGCCTGCAGGAATGGCTTCGCCGTCGAGATCGCCAACGATGTGGCGACGACGGTGAACACGACGGTGGTCAGCCCGGTGATGAGCCACAGCCGGGCAGCGGTTGAGGAGGATCCACTCGGAGCGGAAGGTGGTAATCACGACGTGCCTCCTTGGATGACGTGGCGGTTGACGAGGTCGAGGTAGCGGGCTTCGAGGTCGGCCCGTTGGTGGTGCAGCTCGGTGAGGATGATCCCGGCGGCGTGGGCGAAGCGGTTGACGCGGCGGCGAGGCGGGGGCGTCGACGTCCGTCGCGACCGTCAGCACGAGCTGGTCGGCGCCGCGCTCGATCCGGCATGCCGGACGAGCCGGCGATGACGGCGAGATCGGCGAGTGTTCGGGTGCTCGGCGCGCAGCACGAGCGTGTCGGTGGTGCCGCCGAGCGACTCGGGAGTGCCGAGGTGGACGAGCCCGCCGTGATCGAGGACGATCAACCAGTCGCAGACGTGCTCGAGCTCGCCGAGCAGGTGCGACGAGACGATCACGGTGCGGCCGCCGTCGGAGATCGCGCGGATGAGCGTGCGGATGTCCTGCATGCCGACGGGGTCGAGGCCGTTGGTCGGCTCGTCGAGAAGCACCAGCTGCGGGTCGCCGAGCAGCGCGGCGGCGATGCCGAGGCGCTGCTTCATCCCGAACGAGTACGAGCCGACGCGATCGCCGCCTCGGCCGGTGAGCCCGACGAGATCGATGAGGTCGTCGATGCCAACCGTCGAGTGGCCACCGAGGACGGCAAGCGAGCGCAGGTTGTCCACGCCGGAAACGCCCGGGTGGAAGGCCGGGCCCTCGATCAGCGCGCCGACGCGTGACAGGTACTCGGTGCGCTTGCTCACCGGGCTGCCGAGCACCGTCGCCGACCCGCCGGACGGGCGGACGAGCCCGAGGAGCATCGCCATGATCGTCGTCTTGCCGGCGCCGTTGGGGCCGATCAGGCCGGCAACGGAACCGGCCGGCACGGAGAACGACACCTCGTCGACGGCGACTCGGTCGCCGAAACGCTTCGTCAGCCGATCGACGACGACGGCGTCGTCGGCGTCGATCGACGGCGGACCGACGTGCGGGAGAATCGCTGTTGCTGTCATGAGATCCAGCGTGAACGTCGGCCACTCGTCGCGTCGTCGCCCAGGTGCAGAGATCGCGGCGTACGTCAGATGTTGAGCGGCGGCGCGGAGTCAGCCCGACGACTCCGGCCGGGGTATCGACGCCAGGCCGGCGCGATAGGCGAAGACCACGAGTTGGGCGCGATCGCGGGCGTTGAGCTTGGTCATCGCCCGGCTGACGTGGGTGCGGACGGTGGCGTTGCTGACGACCCAGCGCTCGGCGATCTCCTCGTTGGACAGGCCGTCGGCGACGAGCACGACGGCCTCGCGCTCGCGTGCGGTGAGCAGCGCGACGACGCGAGCGTCCGGCTCGGCGGTGGTCGGTCGGAGCACGATCGGCGAACGTCGAGATCAGCCGTCCTCGTCACGCCGGGCGAGAGCAGCGCCTCGCCGGCGGCGACGACCCGAACCGCCCGGATCAGCTCGGCCGGCTCGGTGTGCTTGACGAGGAATCCCGACGCTCCGGCGCGCAAGGCCTCGAACACGTACTCATCGAGCTCGAACGTGGTGAGCACGAGGACTCTCACGTCGGCAAGGTCAGCGTGCTCGGCGATATGGCGTGTGGCGGTGAGCCCATCGACCTCCGGCATGCGGATGTCCATCAGCACGACGTCGGGATGCTGCTCGAGCGCCACGGCGACGGCCTCGGCACCGGTTCCGGCCTCGCCGACGACCTCGATGTCGTCCTCGGCGTCGAGCAGCGCCTTGAAGCCGGTGCGCACGAGCACCTGGTCGTCGGCGACGACGACGCGGATCATCGGTCGGTCACTCCACACGGCGAGGACCTCGAAGCCGCCTCCAGGTCGCCCCTTGGCCTCGAGCGACCCTCCCGTCGACTCGACGCGCTCGCGCATGCCGATCAGCCCGAAACCACCACCAGCCGTGTCCGGCGGCGGTGCTGCGGGTCGCCGTGTACCGCCGCCGTCGTCGGTCACTCGAATCGTCACGGCGCCGCGCGAACCGACGTCGACGGTGACCTCGGCGCGAGCCGACGCACCGGCATGGCGACGGGTGTTCGTCAGCGCCTCCTGCACGACGCGGTAGGCGGCGGCGCTGACCGACGGTGGCAGCGTCCCAACGTCGCCGTTCACGTCGACGTCGATCGCCAGGCCATCCGCCCGCGCACGGGTCACGAGCTCGCCGATGTCGCCGAGCGTTCCGATCGGCGCGCGTGGAGCAACGTCGGGCTGGCCGCCGTCCCCCGATGCGCGAAGCACCGACAGGATCGCCGTGAGCTCGTCGAGGGCATCGCTGCTGGCGGCGCGGATCGCCTCCAACGCCTGCTTGGCCTGGCCGGTGTCGCCGTCGAGGAGGTGGGCGGCGACGCCGGACTGGACGTTGATCGTCGCCATCGCGTGGGCCACCGAGTCGTGCAGATCCTGGGCGATGCGCAGCCGTTCGTTGGCGAGCGCCTGTTCCTGGGCATGCACGACGCGTTCCCGCTCCGCCGCCGCCCGTTCGGCGCGGGCGGCGATCGCCTGGCCGGCGAGGACCGCGGCGAAGGCCCATCCGGCGATGATCAGTAGCGGGCCGAGATCGGCGTCCCCCACGGCGAGGCGGACCACCACGGCGACTGCCACGTACCCCGCGGCGCCGATCCACCCGACCCGCCGCGGTGCCGTGTAACCAAGGGCGAGGAGGGCCAGCGGACCCGGCAGCAGCGCCGGGCCACCGGCGTACTCCCGAGCCGAGTACACGGCCGTCGTGACCGCCACGATGCCGACAACCGCAAGCCCCCAGTGCCGCCAGAACAGGAGCGACCCTGCTCCGATGATCCCGCAGGCGTACGCCAGCGCATCCATCGGACGATCGCCTGCTTCGACCGGGATGTTGATCGTCCCGAGGATGACGATGACGAGGATCGGCAACACGAGCACGACGTCGATGAGATGTGGAGCGCGGTTGCGCGCCGCCCGAACTGCCTCAGTCATCGAGGTGATGGTACGGACGCCGCTGCGCCGTGTCGTCAGCCCCCTGTTGAGATCTCCGGCCCCGCCCATCCGAGTGTTTCGTGCCATCCGAGTGCTACGTGCGCGACAGGGTGCGATACTCCGATGACCGAAACACTCGGATCGGGGTCAGGCGATGGCGTCGAGGAGAGTGTCGATGACGTCGCGGGTGAACGGGCGTTCGTCGTACTCGTCGAAACGCCGCTCCAGGCGAACCCGCTCCTCGGCCGTGGCGCCTGGTGCCAACCACAACTCGCCGATGCGACGGGCCAGATGTCCGAGCACGGCGATCGTCATCGAGAAGTCCTGTCGACCCAAGACGCGGGCTGGTCCGCCGGCGTCGATGTAAGACGACATCAGGATCGGCGCCGTTGCTACGTCGTCACTGGTGAACTCGAACACGACCATCGCCAGCTCCTGGTTCGGATCGACTTCGCCGGCGTTGTCCCAGTCGATGATGCAGAGTGCCCCAGCAGTGGTGCGGCGCAGGTTGTCGGCAAACAGGTCGCGATGGCAGATCTGCACGGCGCGGGAAGGTGCCAGCCAGCTCTCGAGGGCGACGAACTCGTCACGCCAGCGGGCGAAACGGTCGGCGAGCGGCGACCGTCGGGCCTGCAGCTCGTCGATCAGCGAATCCCACCCGTCGGCACCGACCGGCTCCGAGTTCCACCAGTGGGCGGGCAGGTCACCGGTGAAGGGCACTCGATGCAGGACCGCGACGGCGGCGCCCACCATCGCCGGATCCAACGCAGGGTCGGGAGGGTCGAGGTCCACCCAGCCGTGGACCCGCACCGGCGTGTCGCCGATGAGGGCGGCGGCCGATCCGTCCGTGGCCCGGCGCACCGACGGTGCCGGGACGCCGAGAGCGACGGCGGTCTCATGGAACTCCGTCGTCACCTCGTGATCGTGTACTCCACCCGTCTCGAACGACTCCTTGACCGCCCAGTCACCGGACTCGGCCGACAGCCGCCAGACCTGCCCGAGCTCGCCCCGGTCGCACGGTCCGTCGAAGTCGAGCACCTCGCCGAGCCCGAACGCCGCTGCGATCGCCTCGGCGTCGGCGGCGGTGATCACGCCCGCACGGTCGATCGCCGACCAACGCTCGGCAACGGCGGCGAGCGCGTCGATCAACGCACGCGTCGGCGCCGACAGCCCGTCGTCCCCTGGGGGTGGGCTGAGCGGGCTGAGTCCGCGGACGCGGGGCGGGAGCTCGAGCTGGACGCCTTGGTTGGCCGGGAGGTTGACCGGGTTACGCACGCTCAGGCCGCGCAGCTCAACCGGGATGCCAGCGAGATCAGTAACGACTTCATAGTCCGGGAGCCGAGTCGCAACCTCGGCTGCAACCGTGGTGGCGAGTCGACGGTTGCGTCCACCGGCGAGGATCGAAGTCCAGCTTCCCTCCCGCCCGTAGCCGTGGAGCGACACGACGACATCGACGTGGTCGACGAACGCAGCGAGCGCCGCCGACTCCCCGACTCGATAGCGCAGCGACGAGAGGTGGTGTTCGACGTCGTCGGGATGGACGACCGCGTAGTACGACGTGCCCGCCGATTCGGCGGCAGCGGCGGCGATCACATCGGTCATCACCTCCAGGCCGCCGCCGTGGATCGCCATCATCCCGAACGTCGACCGCAACTCGCACTGCTCCACGACATCGGGGCGAGCGAGCAACTCGGTGAGCGTGCGCGGGCCTTGCACTCGACCCATCGTGGCATCGAGGCACCGGCGCGGGTCGGATCGTAGGATCGCAAACCGTGGTCATCCATCGCCCCGCCCACCAGTGAGCGCCAGCTGGCGCCATCCCGGCCGCACCGGCGCGCTGCTCTACGCCGTGCTCGCTGCGGTCCTCGGCGTCGCCGTCACTGCCGTCAGCCGGCTGACCGTCGAGCGCCAACGTGGACGGCGGCTGGCTGCCCAACGACTCCCCGACGGGCCGATCATCGTCATCGCCAACCACACGAGCTACGCCGACGGAGTCCTGCTGGCCCTGGCCTGCCGCCGGCTCGGTCGATCGTTGCGGTTGCTGGCGACGTCTGGTGTGTTCCGTGCGCCGATCCTTGGTCGCATCTCCGCCCGCCTCGGATTCATTCCCGTCGCCCGCGGCGGCCCCAACGCCGCTCACGCTCTCGACGCCGCGGCCGCCGCCCTCGCCGCTGGCGAAGCGGTCGGTGTGTTTCCCGAAGGGCGGATCACCCGCGACCCGAACAAGTGGCCGGAGCGGGCCAAGACCGGTGCCGTCCGTCTCGCCCTGCAGTCCGGTGCCCCGATCGTCCCGGTGGCGATGGTCGGTGCCCACGAGGTCGTCGGCCGCAAGCGGGTCGTGTGGCGCCTGCTCACGAACCTTCTTCTGCGCCCGCGGGTCGATGTCGTGGTCGGCGCCCCGATCGACGTCGGCGCTCTCGTCGGCCACGTCGACGATCCGCCTCCGGAGGCGGTGCGGCGCGCCGCCGACCTGGTGATGGGCGAGCTGATCGCCCTCGTCGCCGACATCCGCCAACTCGACCCCGAGCACGCCGTCGGCGTGCCGAGAGGCGAAGCGGCAACGGTCGACTAGCCCCCGGGCTGGGTACTCTCGCAGGGATGGCCGCCGGGCGCAGGCTCGCCAAGTACGACTCGATGCGCGACTTCGCGAAGTCGCCCGAACCACCGGGCCAGGTCGCGGGCAGTGCCGATGGCCGCAACCGCTTCCTCGTCCAGCGCCATCGAGCCCGCCGGCTGCACTACGACCTGCGTTTCGAGGTCGACGGCGTGCTCGTCAGTTGGGCCGTCCCCCGCGGACCGAACCTCGATCCGGCGCGCAAGTCGCTCGCCGTCAAGGTCGAGGACCACCCGTATGCCTACGGCTGGTTCGAGGGGATCATCCCGAGCGGCTACGGCATGGGTGACGTCGTCCTCTGGGACGACGGCTGGTGGGAGCCCGATCCGGAGTATCCCGACGAGCCGGCGGCGGCGAAGGCGATCGAGAGCGGTGAGTTCAAGTTCATGCTCGTCGGGCGCAAGCTGCGCGGCCGGTTCGTGCTCATTCGCACGAGCAAGCCGGGCGAAGCGGATGACCAGTGGCTGCTGATGAAGAAGAAGGACGACACCGCGGTGCCCGGCTGGGATCCCGAGGACTACCCCCGATCGGTGCTCAGCGCGCGCACCAACGAGGACATCGCCGAGGGACGCCCGGGGCGCTGGCGAGCGGCGACGGCGGACGAACTGGCCAGTCTGCGCAAGCTGCCGAGCGCCAAGGGTCTGGGCGGTGCCCAGAAGTCGACGGCGGAGTGGAGCGTCGCCGGGGTCACCCAGCAGATCACCAACCTCGACAAGGTGTTGATCCCGGGACGGGGGAAGTCGAAGCCGATCACCAAGCGCGAGATCATCGCCTACTACGCAACGGTCGCCCCGTGGATGACGATGGGGCTCGCCGGCCACCCCATCAACCTCAACCGGTTCCCGGACGGCATCGACGGCGCCAAGGGCGGCTTCTATCACAAGGCCGTGCCAACGCACGCGCCGCTGTGGGTGCGCCGCTGGCCGAACCCGAGGGCCAGCACCGGCGAGACGCGCGAGTACCTCCTCATCGACGGCGCCCCGGCGCTGGTCTGGGCGGCCAACTTCGCCGGCTTCGAGATCCACCCGTGGACGTCGACGGCGGCGTCGCCCGACGAGCCGTCGTACGCCCTGGTTGACATCGATCCGGGGACAGAAACCACGTGGGACGACACGCTGACGATCGCCCGGCTCTTCCGCGTCGCCCTCGACAAGCTCGACCTCGTCGCCCGCCCGAAGGTCACTGGCAAGCGCGGCATCCAGGTCTACATCCCAGTCAAGTCTGGATACTCCTTCAGGGAGACGTCGGAGTTCGTCGAGGCGCTGTCACGCACCGTCGGCGGCGTCGTGCGCGAGCTGGTCAGCTGGAAGTGGCAGAAGAACGCACGCGGCGGCAAGACCCGCCTCGACTACACCCAGAACCAGGTCAACAAGACGCTCGTCGCTCCCTACAGCATCCGCCCGGCGCCGGGCGCCCCGGTGTCGGTGCCGTTGGAGTGGGACGAGCTCGACGACCCGAAGTTGCGCCCTGACCGCTGGACGATTCGAGACGTGCTGGGCCGCCTGGAGACGGTCGGCGATCCGTTCGATGCGCTCGCCGGGCAGGAGCAGGCACTTCCCCTGCTGTAGTTACAACCGATACCAGGGTTGGCAACCGAACACGAGTACTCTTGTATCCATGCCTCGTCCGATCTGGACGGGCTCGATCTCGTTCGGCATGGTCGCCATCCCGATCAGGCTCGTGCCCGCCGTCCGCAAGAAGAGCATCTCGTTCAACCAGCTCGACGACCGCAACATGTCGCGCATCCGCTACCGCAAGGTCAACGAGGAGAGCGGCGAGGAGGTGCCGTCGGAGCACATCGTCAAGGGCTACGACCTTGGTGGCGGGAGCTACGTGGTCGTCACTGACGACGACCTGGCGCCGCTGCAGCCGGTGAAGTCGAGGGAGATCGGTCTCGAGACGTTCGTGCCGGAGGCCGACGTCAACCCGATGATGTTCGACTCCTCGTACCTCGTCCTGCCGGACAAGAACGCCAAGCCGTACGCCCTGCTGGCCGACGCCATGTCCGGATCCGGCCGTGTCGGCATCGGCCGTTTCGTGATGCGCCAGAAGGAGTACTTGGCGGCGATCCGATCCGACGGGAGCCACCTCACGTTGTCCACCCTCGTGTTCCCCGACGAGCTGGTCGAGCCGACCTCGATCGAGGAGTTCGAGGAGTTGGACGACATCGAGATCTCCGACAAGGAACTGAAGATGGCCCAGGGCCTCATCGACGCCTTGAGCGACGAGTTCCAACCGCAGCAGTACGTCGACGAGTACCGGACGGGGGTCGAGCGGATCATCGAGGAGAAGGCCGCCGGACGCACACCCGTGTTCGAGGAGCAGGCGGCCCCACGCGCCGCCGTCATCGACCTCGCCGCCGCTCTCGAAGCGAGCCTCGCGGAGGCAAAGGCGGCGAAGCAGCGCCACCCTTCGTCGACCACCGCCAAGCCGGCCAAGGCGACGCGAGCCAAGAAGGCGGCCGCTGCCGAGGACGCCGAGGTCGAGGAAGCGCCCAAGGCCCGCAAGACCCGCGCTCGCAAGTCCGCCTGACCCCGCGATCCGGGCGCGATTCGTGTCATTGGTCGATCGTCGGCCACTAACGTCATCACAGCGACCAAAGAGTTCGGCAGGCCTGCTAACTCTCGCGGACGACCTCGGCGGGCGGCTTGTCGTCGCGCAGGCCGAGGAACACCGGCGCACGGAGACCGCCACCTTCGGTCCACTCGAGGAACCCGACCTGGGCGACGAGCTCCGGGCGTACCCATCGGTAGCGGCCGCGCGGCAGCTTCGGTGGCACGGCGAACGGGCACTCCTCGGTCTCCAACTGGCGGAGCTTCGCCATCAGCTCCGTCAGCGTCCGTTCGTTGAACCCGGTGCCGACGGCGCTGACGAACTGGAGGTCGCCGGCCTCGTCGTGGACGCCGACGAGTAGGGAGCCGAAGAGTCCGGCGCGGTTGCCCTCGCCGAGCTTGTAGCCGCCGACGACCATCTCCTGAGCGTGGGTGTACTTGACCTTCACCCAGGCGGGGACCCGCCGACCGGTCTGGTAAGTCGACGACGCCCGCTTGGCGACGATCCCCTCGAATCGTTGCGACCTCGTCGCCGCTTCCATCACCTCGGCGTCGTCGCTGACGGGCGTGATCATCAGCGGTGATGTCGCGCGCACGGACGACTCGAGCAGTGCCCGACGCTCGCTCCACGGGCGGTCGCGCAGGTCCTCGCCGTCGAGGGCGAGGAGATCGAACACGACGAAGGCGTGGTCGCGGTCGGCGCGACCGACGCTCTGGAACGTGTGCCGCCCGTCGGCGTCGTAGGCGATCACCTCGCCGTCGAGGACGACGTCGTGGTCGGTGGCCGCGGTGACGGCGGTGGCCAGCCATGGCCATTGCGGGAGCTTCGGTTTGCCAGTCGAGCTCACCGCGTCGAAGCCGTCGCCCACGCGCCGCACGAGCACCCGATGGCCGTCCCACTTCGGCTCGTACATCCACCCGTCCCCGGCCGGCACCACTCTCGCTGTCTCCGCCTTCATCGGAGCGATCGGCCAGGTCACCGACAGCAATATTGTCAGTGACGTGGGCACGCGCATCGCGGTCGTGCACGGCGACATCACCGTCGAGACGACGGACGCCATCGTCAATGCCGCCAATCAGTCACTACTCGGCGGTGGCGGAGTCGACGGGGCGATCCATCGGGCTGCCGGACCGGAGCTGCTGAGCTGCATGCCGCGGCCTCGGTGGTTGCGCCACCGGAGACGCCAAGACCACGCCGGGCTTCCAACTTCCGGCGCAGTGGGTCATCCACACTGTCGGGCCCGTGTGGCGCGGCGGCGACGCCGGCGAGCCGGAGTTGCTGGCGTCGTGCTACCGCCGCTCGCTGGAGGAGGCCGACCGCGTCGGTGCCCGCTCCATCGCCTTCCCGGCGATCTCCACGGGTGTGTACGGCTACCCCGTGGAGTCGGCGGCCGACGATCGCCGTCAACACGGTGCGGTCGACGCCGACCTCGGTCGAGCTCGTCCGCTTCGTGTGCTTCGACGCCGCACACGGCCTCGATCTACCGCGATCTGCTCACCGTCGCCGAGTAGCGGCCAGCACGAACCTCAGCTGTCATTTGCCCCGGACACGAGGACCGGGCACGGAGCGTTGCGTACAAGGTGGTCCGACACGGAGCCGAGCACTGCACGCTTGAGCCCACCGCGACCGCGTGATCCAGCGACGATGACCGTGGCCCCACGCTCGGCTGCCAGGTCGCACAAGGCGCGGCCGGGATCGCCCTCGGCCGCCACCATTTCGACAGTGGCGTCGCCATCGAGGCCCAGGGCCGTGACGGCACCACGCAGGATCGTGTCGGCCGTCTCGCGCTGAGCGCCCACCATGTCCGCATACTCCCGCTCGTCGATCACTCCGCCGGCGAGTCCGGACGCACCGAAGACCAGTGAGGCGTCGACGGGTTCGACCACCGTGACGACGAGGGTGCGCTCTGCCGGGGTGAGCACCCGAAGCCCGGCGACCAACGCGTCCGTGGCGAGATCCGAGCCGTCCGTGCACAGCATCGTCAACGACATCACCGCGTCATCCTCCCACCCGTAGCGTGAGGCGATGGCCAACGCCGTCCTGCTCGTCGCCTGTCCCGACCGCCGTGGGATCGTCGCCGCGGTGGCCTCGTTCGTCGCCACTCACGGTGGCAACATCGTCGACCTCCAGCAGCACACCGACCACACCGACGGTTCGTTCTTCCAACGGGTCGAGTTCGAGCTCGACGGTCTCCCGCTGTCGCGAGACGACATCGCCGCCGCCGCTGAGCCCGTGCTGGCGCAGTTCTCGATGCGCTGGTCGCTGCGCTTCACCGACGAGCGGCCCCGCGTAGCGGTCCTTGTCTCCCGAGAATCGCACTGCCTCAACGACCTGCTGCACCGCCGCCGGAGCGGCGACTTGGCGATCGACGTCCCAGTGGTGATCAGCAACCATCCCGACCACGCAGGGATGGCCGAGTGGTTCGGGGTCGACTACCGCCACCTCCCCATCGTCGACGGCGACAAGGCTGCCCAGGAAGCTCTGGTGGCCGCCGCGCTCGCCGACCACGGAGTCGACCTCGTCGTCCTCGCCCGCTACATGCAGGTCCTCTCCCCCGCGTTCTGCGACACATGGGCCGGACGGGCGATCAACATCCACCACTCCTTCCTGCCGTCGTTCAGTGGTGCCCGCCCCTATCACCAGGCCCACGAGCGAGGAGTCAAGTTGATAGGCGTCACGGCCCACTACGTGACCGCCGACCTCGACGAGGGCCCGATCATCGAGCAGGACGTGATCCGCGTGAGCCATCGCGACGACGTCGACGACCTGCGCCGCAAGGGCAGAGACCTCGAGGTCGCCGTGCTCGCCCGCGCCGTGCGCGCCCATGTCGAGCACCGGACGCTCGTCTACGGCAGGCGCACCGTCGTTTTCGACTGAGCTTCCCCCCGAGCCCCCCGCCGTCGGGCCGCTTGCTCGGCGACCAGGGGGGTGAACGGGCTACCGAGGAACCACCGAGGCAGCGACCGGACCAGCCGAGGAGGACCGTCGACGCGTACCGACCCGGTGGCGATGGCATGGCTCCACGAGTCGACGCCGTTGAACACCCCCGACAATGCAGCCGATGTGCACGTCACGATCACGTCACTGTCGTAGCCGGGGTACTGGTTGCACACCGAGGCCTCGCCGCGATCGAGCACGATCCACGCCGTGACTCGCTCTGGCGCCGTGTAGTCGAACTGCACGACCACCCGGCCGGGCGGCAGCGCCGAGGGGTCGATGCGGTGGTGCATCCACCAGGTCAGCGTGATCGCATCGATGCCACGAGGTTCCATCTCGTTGTACAGCCAGTGCACGGACCACTCGCCGAGGGCGAAGACGACGTTCTCCAGGTCCTTGCCAGCAGGAGTGAGGCGGTACTCGCTGCCGCGGCCCGATGCGGCCGGCCATCGTTCGAGGACGCCCTTGCGTTCGAGGTGCTTCAACCGCTGGACGAGCAGCGATCGGGAGATGCCCGGCAAGCCACGGGCAATGTCGTTGAACCGGGTGCTGCCCAAGATCAACTCGCGCAGGATCAGCGGAGTCCATCGATCGGCGACGACGTCGGCACCCATCGAGACGGGACAGAACTTTCCGTAGTCGGGCATCGGCGCCAACGTAGCCCGACCCCACGACGGTCGAAGTCCAATATTCGTACCGGATGAGTCCACAAATTCGACTGGTTCGCGAGCGGCAGTTGGAGACAATGCTCGCATGACCACAGTGATCGAGACACAGAGCCCCCAGGCGCGAGAGGCGGAGCTCGTCGCCTGGGCGGCCACGTTCGGACCAGTACTCGCCGAGCATGCAGCCCATCACGATGCCGAGGGTTCGTGGGTGCAGGAGTCCTTCGAGGCGCTCCGCGACGCCGGGTTCCTCGCCTTGGCAGTACCAACCGAGCTCGGCGGGATGGGTGCGACGATCCGCCAGACGGCGCAGGTGATGCGCGAGCTCGCCCACCATTGCGGCTCGACCGCCTTGGCGTTGTCGATGCACCAGCACGTCACGAACTTCACGGCGTGGCGTTACCGACGCGAGCTGCCAGGAGCCGAAGCAACCTTGCGGCGTATCGTCGACGACCACATCGTGATTGTGTCGACCGGGGGCGGTGACTTCGTCCGGCCGCGTGGACAGGCGGTGCGCGTCGACGGTGGCTACAAGGTGAGCGGACGCAAGATCTTCGGCAGCCAGTCTCCGGTCGGCACGGTGATGTCGACGATGTTCCCGTTCGAGGATCCGGAGCGCGGGCTGCGCGTCCTCAACATGTCCGTGCCGTTCAGCGATCCCGGCGTCACCGTGCACGACAACTGGAACACCCTCGGGATGCGCGGCACGGCGAGCAACGACATCACCATCGACGAGGTGTTCGTCCCCGACGAGCGGGTGCTTGCTGACCGCCCCTACGGAGTGGTCGACCCTCCGCTGCAGGTCATCGCCAGCATCGCCTTCCCGATCATCGGCGCCGTCTACCTCGGCGTCGCCGAGTCGGCTGCTGCGGCGGCGATCGCCGGCGTCACCGGTCAACCGCGGGCGATCGACCCGTCCGTGCAGCGGCAGGTGGGCCTCATGCGCAACCGGCTGCAGGTGGCCGACTGGGCGCTCGAAGGCGCCTTCAACGCGGTCGGTGACGACCCCGGGCCATCGATGGACACCGTCGCCGCGGTGATGGCGGCGAAGCGGGAGATCGCCGATGCCGGCATCGAAGTCTGCGACTTGGCCATGGAAATCGCCGGCGGAGCCGCCTTCTTCAAGGGCTCTCCGATCGAGCGCGCCTACCGAGATGTTCGCGGCCTCAAGTTCCATCCGTTCAGCAATGAGTTGACCCTGCTCCACGCCGGCCGCCTCGCCCTCGGGCTGCCCTGCGACGAGTCGACCGACGATCCGGCCGTTCACGCGAACGTCGCGGTGCATCGTGCGCACCGCCACGAGCACAGCGATCAGCGCGACAGCGATCGGCCACCAC
>CAVSZO010000020.1:0-34797 GCA_963732335.1 Ilumatobacteraceae bacterium
GCGGCCGCCGGGTACCTGGCGACCTGTCCGTCGTCGGTTTCGACGACATCACCGTCGCCGCCTACATGCACCCTTCGCTCACGACCGTCGCCCAAGACGCCCTGGCCTGGGGTCGCGCCGCGACCGGGCGGTCTTCGAGCTCGTCGAGCACGGCGCGGACGACGACGTCGAGCTGGCACCGGCCCGGCTCGTCGTCAGAGAATCGACCGCCCGCCGCCACACGGTGGGCAGCCGCGTCCGCCGATCGCAACCATCCATCCATCAGGACCAACCAGGAGGACATCATGAAACGATCAACGATCGCGGCACTCGCCGTCGATCGGGCTCACCCGCGGCGCGCTCGGCACCGGGCTCGGGGTGAACGCCGCCGCCCGACCGGCGCCCTCGAGTCCGCGGCCCGATCACGATCTGGCTCTCCAACAACGCCGTTCGAGCTGGAATGGGGCACGGCGATGGTCGAGGCGTGGAACGCCGAGCATCCCGACGAGGAGGTCGCGGCCCAGGAGATCCCGGCCGGGCGGACGAGCGAGGAGGTCATCGGCGCCGCCATCACGGCCGGCAACGCACCGTGCCTCATCTTCAACACGGCGCCGGCTGCGGTGCCGCAGTTCCAGCGCCAGGGCGGTCTCGTCTCGCTCGACAGCTTCGCGGACGGCGCTGACTACGTCGCCGAGCGCACGGGCGACCGCGCCGAGCAGTACCGCTCGACCGACGGCGGCCTCTACCAGATGCCGTGGAAGGCGAACCCGGTGATGATCATCTACAACCGGGCGATCTTCGAGGAGGCCGGTCTCGACCCCGACAACCCGCCGCTCGGCACCTACGACGAGTTCCTGGCGACCGCCCAGACGCTCGTCGACGAAGGCGGCGTGCAGGCGGCGATCTGGCCGTCGCCGGCCGGTGAGTTCTTCCAGCCGTGGTTCGACTTCTACCCGACGTACATCGCCCAGAGCGGGCTGCGCGCTGGTCGAGGACGGGGAGGCCACGTTCGCCTCCGAGGACGGCTTCGCCGTCGCCGACTTCTGGCGCAGCCTGTACGACGCCGGTCTGACGCCCCGCGAGGCCTACCCCGCCGATGCCTTCGCCGACGAGGAGTCGGCGATGGCGATCGTCGGACCGTGGGCCATCGCCGTCTACGGCGAGGACATCGACTGGGGCGTCGTGCCGGTGCCGACCGCCGAAGGCACACCCGCCGAGGAGATCCAGACGTTCAGCGACGAGAAGTCGATCGGCATGTTCACGGCGTGCGAGAACCAGGCGACGGCGTGGGACGTCCTCAAGTTCGCCACCAGCGAGGAGCAGGATGGCGCGCTGCTCGAGGTCACCGGACAGATGCCGATGCGCACGGACCTGCTCGGCACGTTCCCCGACTACTTCGAGGCCAACCCCGACTACGCGGCCTTCGCCGAGCAGGCCGACCGCACCATCGAGGTGCCCAACGTGGCCAACTCGATCGAGGTCTGGCAGACCTTCCGTGATGCGTGGTCGGAGTCGGTGATCTTCGGCGACAGCGACCCGCAGGAGGCGTTGACGGCGGCCGCCGAGACGATCAACGAGCTCGTCGCCGAGTAGGCGACGACGACACGATGGCCGCCACGGCCAGCCCCTCCGTGGCCGGCGCCGGGTCGTTCGACCCGGCGCCGGCGCGCAAGCGCGAACGCATCCCGCTGCGGCAGCAACTCGCCGGCTACCTCTTCGTGTCGCCCTGGGTCGTCTTCTTCGTCGGGATCTTCGCCTACCCGCTCGGGTTCGCGGTGTGGATGTCGTTCTACGACTACTTCTTCGCCGCGCCGGGTGCCACCGTGGAGCGTCCGTTCGTCGGGTTCGACAACTACTGGGACGCCCTCACCGACGAGGACGTGCGCCAATCGTTCAGGAACATCGTCGTCTTCCTCGTCATCAACGTGCCGCTCACGGTGATCCTGGCGATCGCCTTGGCGATGGCGCTGAACGCCGTCGATCCCGTTCCGGGCGTTCTTCCGGACCGCCTTCTTCCTGCCGTACGTGACGGCGAGCGTGGCCTTGATCGGCGTCTGGCTGTGGCTGTTCAGGACCGACGGGCTCGTCAACACGATACTCGGCCCGCTCGCCCCCGACCCGTCATGGCTGATCAACGAACGGCTCGCCATGCCGACGATCGCCATCTACGTCACGTGGAAGGGGCTCGGCTTCTACATCCTGCTGTACCTCGCCGCGCTGCAGAACGTGCAGAAGGAGCTGTACGAGGCGGCGGCGGTCGACGGAGCCGGACGCTGGAGGTCGTTCCGCAGCGTCACGTGGCCGGGCGTCCGGCCGGCCACGACGCTGGTCCTCGTGCTGGCGATCATCACCGGCGCCAACCTGTTCACCGAGCCGTACCTGCTGACCGGCGGAGGTGGGCCCAACGGCGCGTCGTCGTCGCCGGTGCTGATCATGTACCAGACGCGGCATCCAACAGGGCAACGCCGGTGAGGCCGCCGCCATCGGCGTCATCCTCGTCATCTTCGTCGGCGATCGTCGGGCTGATCGCCCGGTACCTCAGCGAACGGAACGCGTGATGTCCACGACCGACGAGACCATCGCCACCGACCGCGATCGAGTCGCGGCACCCCGCCAGCGCCATTTCGGACGACTTCTGCTGCTGACGGTCGGCGCCTTCGTCTTCATCTTCCCGTTCTGGTACATGTTCATCGGCTCGCTCCAGGAGGAGTCCGACAGCGGGATCGGCGGCGCGGTGCCGCGGCCTGGCAATCTCACGACCGCCAACTACAGCGACATCAACGAGGCCATCGACCTGGTCGGCTCGCTGGGCAACTCGGCGATCGTCACGATCGGTGTGCTGCTCGGCACGATCTTCTTCGGGTTGCTCGCCGGCTACGCCATGGCCGTGCTCCACTACCGCGGGCGGGGCGCCACGTTCGCCAGCGTGTTGCTCGTCCAGACGATCCCGTTCCAGTTGCTGATGATCCCGCTGTACGTCTTGCTCGTCCGCGACTACGGGCTGGGCGACACCTATCTCGGGATGATCCTGCCGTTCGCCATCAGCCCGGCCGCCGTGTTCATCTTCCGTCAGTTCTTCCTGCAACTTCCCCGCGAGCTGTTCGACGCCGCCCGCATCGACGGCGCCAGCGAGTTCACGATCCTGCGCCGCATCGCCGTTCCGCTCGCCCGCCCGGCCATCCTCACGGCGACGCTGCTGACGTTCATCGGCCCGTGGAACGAGTTCCTCTGGCCGTTCCTCATCACCAAGCAGGCCGACATGCAACCGCTCGCCGTGTCGCTCGCCAACTACATCTCCACCCTGCAAGCGACGGTGGCCAACCCGTTCGGGTCGGTGATGGCCGGGGCGTGCGTGCTGGCGGCTCCGGTCGTCGGGTTGTTCATCGTGTTCCAGCGCCACTTCACGTCGAGCGACATCGGCTCAGGAGTGAAGGGTTGATCCCGTACCGGTTGACACGTATGGGGATCGTGATGGCTCCCGAGCCCGGGGACCCGTTGGAAGCCGAAGGCGTGCTCAACCCAGCAGTGGGGCACACGCCCGACGGTCGCCTGCACCTCCTGCCGAGAGTGGTCGCCGCGGGGAATGTGTCCCGCGTCGGCCTCGCCGAAGTCGTCGTCGAACACGGCGTCCCCGTCGGCGTCGATCGACGCGGAATCGTGCTCGAACCCGACCTGTCGTGGGAACGCGGCGTGAATCACGCCGGGGTCGAGGATCCCCGCGTCACCTACGTCGATCGGCTCGGGGTGCACGTGATGACGTACGTCGCGTTCGGGCCGCTCGGGCCGAGGATCGCTGTCGCCGTGTCAAGCGACCTCACCTCGTGGCGGCGGCTCGGACCGGTGCTCTTCGGCTACGAGTCGGCGTGGGATGTCGACTTCAACCTGTACCCGAACAAGGACGCCTTGTTCTTCCCCGAGCCGATCCCCGGCCCCGACGGCGAACCGTGCTATGCGATGTTGCACCGGCCGATGTGGCATGCGGACTGGCTCGGCGTCGGCGACGCCCTCGTGCCTCCCGTGGGGATCGACGAGCGACCGGGGATCTGGATCTCCTACGTCACGGCGGCCGCCGTCGAGGGTGACTTGAGGGCGCTCACGGTGCTGCGGTCTCACCGCTGCGTTGCGGTCAGCGAGTTCTCGTTCGAGAGCGCCAAGATCGGCGGCGGGCCGCCACCGATCAGGGTCCCGGAAGGATGGCTGCTGATCCACCATGGCGTCGCCGGCGAGGTACCGACTGGCTTCGATCCGACGGCGCCGAGCTCGGCGGTCTATTGCGCCGGGGCCCTGCTGCTCGACCCGAACGATCCGGCGCTGGTCCTCGACCGCACGGCCGAGCCGCTGATGCGGCCGGAGACCGCAGACGAGCAGGTCGGCACCGTGGCCAACGTCGTGTTCCCGACCGCGATCGCCGCGATCGGCGACCGCCAGTTCGTCTTCTACGGGATGGCCGATGCGCGCATCGGCGTTGCCGAGCTCACCCGCCAATCGCCGTGACGGAGGGCGGCAACCTCGCGATCAAGCGTGTCGGACTCATCGGCTGCGGGCAGTTTGGTTCGTTCATCGCCGCCGCCCTGGAACGGGCGCCTGGGGCCCGGCTGGTGGCCGTCTGCGACCACGACCAAGAAGCCGCCGCAGCGCTCGCCCGTCGGCTGTCCGCCGAGGTCGCCATCTACGAAGACGCCGGCTCGGCACTCGGCGGCGACCTGTTGGACCTCGTCGTCGTTGCGACACCTCCGTGGACGCACGGCGACCTCGCGGTCCAATCGCTCGATGCCGGCTGCCACGTCCTCGTCGAGAAGCCGCTCGCCGTCGACGTTGCCGGTTGCCGGCGAGTTGCCGCCGCCGCCGAGGCGAACGGCAGGATCGTCGCCGTCGACCATCTCCTGCGATTCGCCCCACTCGTCGTCGCGGTCAACCGACTGCTGCGCGCCGGCGAGCCCGAGCGTCGTCTGCTCGGGGACGTGGCGCGCTTCGCCTTCGAGAACGACGCCGCCGATGAGGGCCTCCCGAGTGACCACTGGTTCTGGGACAAGTCCCGGTCCGGCGGGGTGTTCGTCGAACACGGCGTCCACTTCTTCGATCTTGCGACGTGGTTCATCGGTTCGGCGCCGACGACGGTGCAGGCCATGGCCGTTGGCGCCCGATCGCGGACGCACACCGTGTGTGCGACTGCGACCTTCACCGGCGACGCCACGGCGACCTGGTACCACTCCTTCACGCATCGTCGGGTCGCCGAGCGACAGCACTGGCGCATCGGCGTCCGCGACGCCGAGATCCGCCTCGAAGGCTGGGTGCCGCTGACGCTCGAGATCGAGGTCGTCGACGGCGAGATCGCAGCTGCCGTCGAGGTGGTGCTCGCCGGCGTCGCTGCGGAGCTGGATGGAGCACTCCAACTCCACCTCGAGAGGCCCGAGTCAGACACTGCCGGCGGACCGGTCATCATGCGCTTCGCCCACCGGGGCGCCGATGCCAAGGACCGCGTCTACCGCTACTGCATCGATGGCTTGCTCGCCGATCTTCTCGATGCTGTCGACCGCGGCCACCAGCCCGTGACCGGGCTCGCCCCGGCGACGGCCGCAGTCGAGCTCGCGGTTGCCGCAACGCTTGCCGCTGACATCGGCCGCACGGTGGCGATCGCCTGACCGATTGGAGTGTTTGCCGCCATCGGAGTGTTTTACGCGGGGCGTGTCGGCCGGTACCACTCCAATCGACCGCGGGCGGTCAGGGATCGTAGGTGCGGAAGAACCGGCGCCACCAGGGTCGACGCTGGCGCGCCGCACGTTCGGCATCGACCTCCGCCCGCACGCGCTCGCCGATCTCCATCAGATGATCCTCGGCCTCGTCGAGGATCGCTGCCGCACTCCCGTCGGCCACTGACTGTGGCTCGTCCGGCGTCGGTGGCGTGATCAGCGAGCCGTGGGTCCACGACCGGTCGGCGAGCCGGCGCTCGTAGGCCGGGCAGTTGTCGGGGCAGCGCCACGGCGCGTCAGGAGCGAGGTCGAGATCGCACTTGCGCACCGTTTCCCCGTTGCGGTACGTGCGGCTCTCGAAGTGCTTGCACTCCGTACGCATCGGCATGCGCCAAGCGTACGGGCGCGGCGACGCACACGAGCAGCGCCTCGATCGGATAGCCAACGTTGCATCTCCACACGTTCGTCACGGGGTCTCCATGCGCGCCAGGCCGACGTTCGTCATGCTGCTCGTCATGACGACCATCACGTCGCCCACTGTCTGCGCGCCCGTGATCCGCACCGCCACGCCGGCCGACCGCCAGGCGGTTCGGCGGGTCATCGAGGCGGCCTATCGCGAGTACGAGGACGACCTCGGACCCGAACTGCACGCCGCCTACCTGACCAACCTGTTCCAGGTCGACGACCGCGGTGGGTCGGTGTTGCTCGTGGCCGAGGTGGACGGCGTCATCGCCGGGACCGTCAACCTGTTCCCGGACGCCTCGGCCATCGGGCTCGGCTGGCCGGCCGGTTGGGCCGCGATCCGGGCGCTCGCTGTCGACCCCGCGTGGCGCGGGCACAGCATTGGCCGGGCCTTGGTCGACGCGTGCATCGACCGCGCTGTGCACGCACCAACGATCGGGCTGCACACCGCCGCCTTCATGACCGCCGCCATCGCGCTGTACGAACGGATGGGGTTCCGGCGTGAGCCCGATCTCGACGTCGAGGTCTCGTCCGTGCTCGGCATTGCCGGCGCACCCCGCATCTTCGCCTACCGGCACGAGTCCGCCGACGATTATGCGCTGGGTCGCTCGGAGGCGGAGACCGGGCGGCTCATCCTGCAGAACCAGATCTACAGCCCGATCACGCGGCAGTTCCTCGTCACGGCAGGCGTGACGAGGGGCATGTCGGTCCTCGACCTCGGCAGCGGCGCGGGCGATGTGGCGCTGCTCCTCGCCGACCTCGTCGGCCCCAGCGGTCGCGTCGTGGGCGTCGACAGCCACGCCGGCATCCTCGAGACGGCCCGGGCGCGAGTTCCGCGCCGCCGGATGGTCGAACATCGAGTTCCGCCACGGTGACGTCCGATCACTCGACCTGCCGGCTGAGTTCGACGCCGTGGTCGGCCGGTGGATCCTCATGCACGTGCCCAACCCCGTCGACACTTTGCGCCGGGCCGGCGCGCTGCTGCGCCCGGGCGGTCTCGTAGCCTTCCTGGAGAGCGACCTCACATCGCCCGTTCGCACGTATCCGCCGGCCCCGCTCCACGAGCAAGTGGTGCGGTGGACGGCGCGCCTGGACGACGCGCCCGGACCCACCACGGACATGGGTCTGCAGTTGTACCGCGCGTTCCTGGACGCCGGGCTGCCCGCGCCGCAGCTGCGCCTCGACGCTCCGATCGGCGGTGGTCCCGACTGGCCGGGGTTCGCGTACATCGCCGGCTCCGTGCGCAGCCTGCTCCCCGTCCTCGAGCAGGCCGGTGCGGTGACCTCCGCCGAGGCCGAGATCGAGACCCTGGAGGAGCGGCTGCGCGCCGAGATCGTCCGCGAGCGTGGGGTGCAGATCCTGCCGACGGTGATCGGAGCGTGGGCCCGCTCAGAACGCGGTCCTCGTCAGCCAGCGACCTGATCCTGGGCGACGGGAAACATCGAGAAGAAGCGTTCGGCGAAGTCATGATCACCCTCGACCACGAGATCGCCGGCTGACTCGGCGTCACCGAGCGATCGCATCCCGAAGGCGACCTCCTCGAGCGTCACTGGCTCGGTGACGGTGACCGCACCCGGGTGGTCGGCCGCCCCGCGCCGGATGTCGAGCTGGCCATCGCCGACCGTGACGGCGAACGTCCCGCTACCGAAGCGAATCTCGACGACCCCGCTGACGTCGGCCGCGGCGCGGGGATCGAACCCGTTCTTCAGGGCCAGCATCGCCGCGTCGCAACCGACTGGGACGTCGTGCGGGAAGGTGGGGGACGCCGCTCCCCAGCGCTGTAATCCCATGAGGATCGGCTCGAGCTCGGCACCCCATTCGGTGAGCTCGTACACCATCGTCGATGCCGGCGGCGGGAGCTTGCGGCGGCGCACGATCCCCGCTGCTTCGAGCTCGCGTAGCCGCTGGGTCAGCACGTTGGGGCTGCCCTGAGGTAGCCCGGCGGTGAGGTCGGAGAACCGCTTCGGCCCGAACAACAGGTCACGGACGATCAGCAGTGCCCATCGCTCGCCGACGAGGTCGAGAGCGTGGGCTGAGGAGCAGCCGTCCCCGTAGGTACGCATCGTCGTCATGTCAACCATCCTAGTGACATTAGTCCTAATTCCGCAACTATTACTTGACTATCAGGATGTATAACTCCTATTTTAGGAGTATGACTCAACGCCTCGCACCACTGATCGCCGCCTTCTTCTTCGGGGGCGTCGCCCTCTGGGTGCCGATCGAGAAGCTGTTCCTCAGCGAGATCGGCTTCACGCCACAAACGATCGGTCTGATGGCCGCCGCCTATGCCGCCATCGTCCCGCTGCTGGAGGTCGTGTCAGGAGTCCTCGCCGACCGCTGGAGTCGCCGCGGTGTGCTCGTGATCGGCAACATCGGCGCCTTCGGGAGCGTCCTCGTCGGTGGACTGAGCAGCAACGTCGGGATGTACGTCGTCGCCGCGATGCTCCTCGGCGTCTACTTCGCGATGCAGTCCGGCACGTTCGACGCCATCGTCTACGACACCGTCCTCGAGGAGACCGGCTCCAGCGACCGCTTCGAGTCCGTCGTCGGCCGAGTGCGCATCGCCGAGAGCGTGTCGCTCACGCTTGGTGCGTTGGCAGGCGGCGCCCTCGCCTCGGCGACGGCGCCCCGAGTCACCTACTTCGCCACGCTCCCGTTCCTCTTCGTGTCGACGATGTTCCTGTTGCGCTTCCGCGAACCGCGCCTGCACCAGGCGGTCGAGCGCCGCTCGCTCGGTGCGCACCTCGCCGTCACGGTGCGCACGGTCCGGTGCCAGACCCGGCTGATTCCGATCGCCCTGCTGCTGGTCCTCACCGCCCTGGTCACCCAGGCCGTGTTCGAGTTCGGTCCGCTGTGGCTCGTCGATGCAGACGCATCGGCCGGGTCGTTCGGTCCGGCGTGGGCGGCATTGATGGCGTCGCTGGGACTCGGTGGCCTGCTCGCTGGGCGTGTGCGTTTCGACCAGTGGCCGGCAGTGGCGACGGTGTCAGCCGTGTTGGTGACAGCTGGCCTGACCCTTGTGTTCGCTCGCCATGCAGCGGTGGCCACGGCCGCGCAGGCCGTCCTCGCCGTTCTGGCGATCGCCATCGGCATCTACCTCACCCGCCTGCTCCACGACGCCATCCCGTCGGACGTCCGCTCCGGGGTGTCCTCCGGCATCGGCGCCAGCAGTTGGGTGGTGTTCCTGCCCTTCTCCCTCGTCTTCGGCTCGGTGAGCGAGCGATGGGGCGTGCACGTCGCCGGATCGATGATCCTCGGCGCCGTCGCTGCCGTCGTCGTGCTGCTCGTCATCGTCGTCGCCGCGGCTCGCCGGACGGTTGACGCTACGGGCGGTGTCAGTAGCGACGTCGTCGACTTCGAGCCCGAGCCGGCCTACGAACGCCTGGCGGCGTGACCGTCAGCGACCGGCCACCGGGGCGACTGCGCGGTCGAACTCGGCCTCATCCGGCTCGACCTCGACGCCCTCGCCAGAAACCTCCAGCGAGTTGCGATCAGAAGGCAGGAACTTGTACACGAGCATCGCGGCGATCACCACGACCACCGCCGACACCGTGGTGGCCAAGCCGAGGCCGTCGACGAACGCGTGCCTCGCCGTCTCCACGACGCCGTCGGGCACGAGACCTCGGAAGTTCAGGCCGATCACACCGCCGAGGCCGCCTTCGGCCTCCTCGCGGACGGCGGCGGGAAGACCTTCCACCGCCGGTGCCACGCCGTTGGCGAATTGACCGGTGAGCAGCGAACCGAGCACGGCGACACCCAAGGCGCCGCCGAGCTCCCGGGTCGTGTCGTTCGTCGCCGAACCCATCCCCGCACGGTCGCGTGGAACGGCAGCCATCAGTTGGGTCGTCATCGGCGTCATCGTCATCGCCATTCCGGCGGCGAGGAAGAAGATCACGATCAGCATCACCCAGTAGGCGGTGTCGACGTCGAAGAACAGTTGCGTGCCGATCATGCCGATGGCAACGCAGCTGAGTCCGATGGCGCCGACACGGTTGGCGCCGAGACGGCCAACGAGCCTCGGCGTGTTCGGGGCGATGACCATCATCACCACTGAGAACGGCAGCAGGCGCAACGCGGCGCCGAGCGGGCTCCAGCCGATGACGCCCTGGAAGTACTGGGCGAGCATGAAGAAGGAACCGAACATGGCGAAGAACACCAACGTGATGCCACCCGACGAGACGGCGAACCGCGGGTTCTGGAACAACCGCAGTTCGAGCATCGGATGGCGATTGCGCCACTCCCACAGCCCGAAGGCGAGGAGGAGGACGGCCGCGGCCCCGAACCACATCGCCGACTCGACGCTCAACCAGCCGTGGTGCGGCCCTTCGATGATGGCGTAGACGAGGGCGCCGAGGCCGAGGATCGACAGGATCGCCCCGACGGGGTCGAGCGGTGTCTCGCCGGCGTCTCGCGACTTGGGCACGAGGACGTAGCCGGCAGCAATCGCGGTGGCGATGATCGGCAGGTTGACGAGGAACACCGAGCCGTACCAGAAGTGCTCGAGGAGAAATCCGGAGGCCACGGGTCCGATCGCTGCGCCGGCACCGGAGATACCGGCCCAGACGGCGATCGCCTTCGCCCGTTCGCGGGCCGGGAAGACGTTGGCGAGGATCGACAGCGTCGACGGCATGACGAACGCGGCGCCGACGCCCATGATGGCGCGTGAGGCGATCAACAGGCCGGACGTGTCGGCGAACACGCCGAGCAAGGAGCCGAAGCCGAAGATGACCAAGCCGGCCTGCAACGCACCCTTACGACCGAAGCGGTCGCCGAGGGCCGCCGCGGTGAACAACAGCCCGGCGAACACGAGCCCGTAGGCGTCGACGATCCATTGGATGTCGGTGTTCGACGCCCCGATGCCGCCATCGCTGGCCGGCAGCTGGAGGGTCGGTAACGCCACGTTGAGCACGGTGTTGCCGACGATGACGATGATCAGCGATGCGCACAGAACCGCCAGGGTCTTCCACCGCCGCGCGTACACGGCGGGGTCGATGCCGTCGAGGTGGTCGACATCGATCGCTACGCTCTCGGCTCGTTGAATCGCATCAGTCAAGGGTGTCACATCCATCTACGCAGCTAATGGGTGGTCATGGATCAGTCCGATCGCTACGCTATCGTAGCGGTAGTTGTGCAGGAAAGTGACAGGTGACACGTGGCGACACCACGCAGCGACGAGGCCAGGCGCAAGGCGCTGGACGCCGCGAAAGACCTGATCGTCGAGAAGGGCGTCGTCAACCTGACGATCGAGGACGTCGCGTCACGATCTGGAGTGGCGAAGACCACGATCTACCGGCACTGGCCGGAGCGCACGTCACTCATCGTCGAGGCGGTCAACGCGATGTTCGGTCACTTCACGCCGCCCGATACAGGATCGCTGCGCGGCGACCTGGAGGCGTTCTTCGGGAAGGTGATGCGCACCGATCTCTCGGGCAACGTCGGGCAGATCATGCCCTCTGTCATCGAAGCCGCCGGACGCGATCCGGAGATGGCTCACCTGCTCGAGCGACTTGGCAACGATCGTGAGCGGGTGTGCCGGACGATCGTCGAGCGGGCCCTCGAGCGCGGCGAGATCCGCCAGGAAGTCGCCGACTACGGCCTCGAAGCGCTGATCGGTGTCACGGTCGGGCCGATCGTGTTCCAGAGGCTCGTGCGCAGGCGCAAGCTCACGCCCGAGTACGTACAGGCCTGCCTCGACGTCGTCGTCACCGGCCTCACCAAGGGCTGACCCGCAGACGCGACCGAGGGGCGCTTGCGCGCCCCTCGGAACGAACACTGATTGGATCCGAACGAGCCCTTTGTAGCCGGGGGAACGACTTCCGGCAGCTCGATCGGCGGAGGTTGGCGGGAATTCGCCAGCCGGTTCAGCGTGACCGCCTAGCGGCCAACCACCTCCAGGGTCCCGGATAGTTCATGCATCGTGGTGGACCACCTCCTTCCTCTGGTGCCGCCTATTCAAGCACAACTCGGGCAACGTGTGACGACACGATTTACGACTCGAGCACCGACAGGATGTTGCCGGCCGGATCGGTGAACCAGGCGATCGGCGGGCCGTCGGCGCCCCGGGCGATGCCCTTGTCGTCCTGGTCAAAGCCGTCGTAGCGCTCGAACGTGACGCCGCGGGCCGTCAGCTCGTCGACGGCGGCATCGATGTCCGGCACCGGGAAGTTGAGGATCGTGTAGGTCGCCGGGGCGTGATCGGGCTTGGGATAGACGAGCGTTTCACGCCCGCCCGCGAGGTGGAGGTTGAGCAACCCGTTCTCCTCGCTCACCTCGATCCCAAGAACCTCGCCGTAAAACTTCTTGGCGGCCTCGAGGTCGGAAACTGCGAATCCGCTGAATGCCTTGCTGTTCTGGAACACGGATGGTCCTCCTCACGTAATCAGTCACCCGTATCGACTGGGCCGTCGGGCCGAACTCATCGCCGTACGGTCGTCTGTGTCAGCGTGCGTGACCTCTGCGGGCTTACAGGCTGACATCGAAGCCGGACAGCCGGCGGGTCGGCTTGATCAGCCGACCGACCCCTCCATCTGCAGCTCGATCAGGCGGCTCCACTCGACGGCGTACTCCATGGGGAGCGTGCGCGTGATCGGCTCGATGAAGCCGTTGACGACCATGCTCATCGCCTGCTCCTCGGAGAGCCCACGGCTCATCAGGTAGAAGAGCTGCTCGTCGGCGACCTTCGACACCGTCGCCTCGTGGCCGATCTGGGCGTCGCGCTGACCGACCTCCATGTACGGCAGCGTGCGGCTCTCGGAGTCGTCGTCGAGGATCAGGGCGTCGCACTGCACGTGTGACTTGACGCCCGTCGCCCCCTCGTCGACGCGCACGAGGCCGCGGTACGTCGTGATCCCGCCGTCCTTGGAGATCGACTTCGACACGATCTTCGACGACGTCTCCGGCGCCGCATGGATCATCTTCGCCCCGGCGTCCTGGTGCTGGCCGGCGCCGGCGTAGGCGACCGAGAGAACTTCGCCAGTGGCCTTCGGCCCCATCAGGTACACGCTCGGGTACTTCATCGTGAGCTTGGATCCGATATTGCCATCGATCCATTCCATGTGGCCCTCAGCCTCGACCTTCGCTCGCTTGGTGACGAGGTTGTAGACGTTCGGGCTCCAGTTCTGGATCGTCGTGTAGGTGACCCGGGCACTCGGCTTGACGATGATCTCGACGACCGCCGAGTGCAACGAGTCGCTCGTGTACACAGGTGCCGAGCAGCCCTCGATGTAGTGCACCTTGGAGCCCGCCTCGGCGATGATCAACGTGCGCTCGAACTGCCCGGCGTTCTCCGAGTTGATGCGGAAGTACGCCTGCAGCGGCATCTCCACTTCCACACCTTCGGGCACGTAAACGAAACTTCCACCGCTCCAGACACTGCTGTTGAGCGCGGCGAACTTGTTGTCGCCAGGCGGGATGACGGTGCCGAAGTACTGCTTGACGATGTCGGGGTACTCGCGCAACGCCGTGTCCATGTCGCAGAACAGGATCCCCTGCGACGCGAGCTCCTCACGGTTGCGGTGGAAGACCACCTCCGACTCATACTGCGCGGTCACGCCGGACGAGGTACTGGCGCTCGGCTTCGGGGATGCCGAGCTTCTCGTAGGTCGCCTGCATCTGGGCGGGCAGCTGGTCCCACTCGTCGACCTGGGCGGTGGCCGGCTTCAGGTAGTAGTAGATGTCCTGGAAGTCGATGTCGGGCATGTTGACGGCGAACCACGGCGCCATCGGCTTGCGCTCGAACGTCCGCAGGCTGCGCAGGCGCATGTTCGCCATCCACCGCGGCTCACCCTTCCACCACGAGATCTGCTCGACGACGCCCTCGTCGATGCCCTTTTCGGGGGCGAAGGCGTACTCGACCTCGTCACTCCATCCGAGCTGGTACTTGCTGAGATCTAGGTCGAACGACGTCACGACGCTCCTCCGTGGATTAGCACTACCGCCATAGTAACAATTCGTGAGTAGCGTTCCCCGCGAGGCTCAACAGATGCGAGCGACGAGGCGCCAGCCGAGGAGCGGCCAGCAGCGGCCTGCGTGGCCGGGGAACGCAATGAACGTCAGACGACTTCGACGCGGGCGGCGAGGCGGACGTCGACGTTGACGTCGAGGGTGGCGTCGACGCGGTCGTCGATCTCGATGAAGATGCACTCCCCCGGGCACTTCTCGGCGGCGTGGATGACATTGAGCACGTTGCGCCGCGGCACGTCGGCCAGCGACCCGCCACTTCCCGGGTCGTTGAGCGGCACGCCGTGCTCGGTGACGTAGGCGATGCCGTCCTCGAGCTGGGTGAACACCTCCGGGCAGTGATCGACGCACAGGCCGTCACCGGTGCACAGGTCCTGGTCGATCCACACCCGCATCAGTTCGCACGGTACCCGGCAGATCACGACGTTCGGGCCAGAGACCGCTCGCCGTACGCTCGCGCACGCATGAACGAGCCACTCGAGCCTCCCGTCGCCCCCACCCGACCGCACCAGTGGAAACGACCGACGGGGGTCGTCGAGGACCCGTGGGCGTGGCTGGCCGATCGTGACGACCCCGAGACGATCGCCTACCTCGAGGCCGAGAATGCCTACGCCGATCGGTACTTCGCCGAGCCGGCACGGGCGGCCCTCGTGGAGACCGTGTTCGGGGAGATCAAGTCGCGAGTCCAGGAGACGGACCTCTCGGTCCCGGTGTTGCACGGCGGGTGGTGGTACGTCACGCGCACGATCGAGGGCAAGTCGTATCCGGTGTTCTGCCGCAGCCGGGACGCCGAGGTTCCGGACACACCGGACTCCGTGATTCTCGACTGCAACGCCGAGGCCGAGGGCCACGAGTACTTCGATGTGCACGACGTCGAGCCGTCACCGGACCACGCCCTGCTGGCCTGGTCGAGCGACGTCGACGGGAGCGAGCGCTACACGCTGCGCGTCCGCGACCTCGCCAACGGTGATGACCGAGACGAGATCACCGGCACGTCGTCGTGGGGCGGCGTCGCCTGGTCCGCAGGCAACGACTGGTTGTTCTACGCCAGACCCGACGACCAGATGCGCCCGTACCAGATCTGGCGCCATCGCCTCGGTACCTCACCGGAGGACGACCTCCGGGTTCTCAGCGAGGACGACGAACGGTTCTTCCTCAACGTTTCGTCGACCCGCAGCGGGCGCTGGATCGTGATCACCGCGGCGTCGAAGACGAGCGGCGAGTCCTTCGTTCTCAGGGCCGACGATCCGGAGGGCGCGCCACGACTGGTTCGGCCACGGATGCCGGATGTCGAATACGGCATCGACGACTGGGGCGATCGCTTTGTCGTGCTCACCAACCTCGACGCCCCCGACTTCCGCCTGATGACGGCGCCGCACGACGACCCGGGCAGCTGGTCGGACCTCATCGCCCACGAAGCCGGCCGTCGCCTCACCGACGCCGAACCGTTCGCCGATCACCTCGTGCTGCACGAGTGGATGGCGGCGCAACCGCGGGTGCGGGTGCTGCGCCGCGACGGCGGGTCCGAGGTGCTCGACTTCGGTGACGAACCGCACGACCTCTCCCTCGGTGCCAACCCGGAGTGGTCGGCGACAACGGTGCGGCTGTCGTACCAGTCGCTCACGACCCCGCCATCGGTGTTCGACGACGATCTCGCCACGGGCGAACGGGTTCTGCGCAAGCAGACCCCGACACCCGGCGTTGATCTCGCCGCCTACGTCGCCGTGCGCACGTGGGCAACCGCCGCCGACGGAGCTGCAATCCCCATCGACGTCGTCCGCCACCGCGACACACCGCTCGACGGAACGGCGCCGTGCGTCGTCTACGCCTACGGCGCGTACGAGTACTCCCTCGCACCGTGGTTCAGCGTCGCCCGTCTCTCGCTGCTCGATCGCGGCGTCGCCTTCGCCGTCGTCCATCCGCGCGGGGGCGGGGAGCTCGGTCGGTCGTGGTATCTCGATGGCAAGCTGCTGAACAAGCGCAACACGTTCACCGACACCCTGGCCGCGTGCGACCACCTCGTCGCCGCGGGGGTCGCCGACGGTTCACGCCTGGCGCTGCGCGGCGGCAGCGCCGGCGGGCTGCTCGTCGGAGCGTGCGTCACGATGCGCCCCGAGCGCTTCCTCGCCGCCGTCGCCGAGGTGCCCTTCGTCGACGTGGTCACCACGATGAGCGACCCGTCGCTACCACTGACGGTGACGGAGTGGGAGGAGTGGGGCGATCCGCGCGCCGAACCGTTTGCCACCTACATGGCTGGCTACTCGCCGTACGACAACACGGTGGCCGCCGACTATCCGGCGTTGTTCGTCACGGCCGGGCTCAACGATCCACGTGTTGCCTACCACGAGCCGGCGAAGTGGGTCGCCCGGCTGCGCTCCGTCGGCGCCGGCCTCACCCGACCGCTCGTCCTGCGCACGGAGATGGGCGCCGGCCACGGCGGCCGCAGCGGGCGCTACGACGCCTGGCGCGACGAGGCCCGGGTCATCACCTTCCTCCACAGCGAGCTCTCGCGCTGACGAAACCCGCACAAAGCTCGTCAGCGTGAAGTTTTCTCGCCGCCGGACAGCTTTGTGCTCGATTTCGTGCGAAGGTGGGGCTTGCAAGAACTTGCAGACTGATGTTCTAGGCTTGCGGCCGTGCGTAGGCGGCTTGCCGAGGTTGCTCGTCACGTCGGGGTCAGTGAAGCCACAGTCAGCCGCGTCCTCAATCAGCGCCCTGGTGTCGCCGAACCAACCCGCCAGGCGGTGCTCACGGCGCTCGACGTGCTCGGCTACGAGCGACCGACGCAGCTGCGCGGCGAACGGGCACGCCTCGTCGGTCTCGTCCTGCCCGAGTTGCAGAACCCGATCTTCCCGGCCGTCGCCGACGTTGTCGGCGGGGCCCTCGCCCAGCACGGCTTCACCCCCGTGCTGTGCACGCGCACCGTCGGCGGCTTCACCGAGGCGGCGTACGTCGACCTGCTGTTCGACCAGCAGGTGTCGGGCGTCGTGTTCGCCGGCGGCCTGTACGCCCAAGAGGACGCCCCGCACGGCCACTACGCCAAGCTCGCCGAGCGCAACCTCCCCGTCGTGTTCATCAACGCGGCAGCCGCATGGCTCGACTTCCCGACGGTCTCGTGCGACGACACGATGGCCGCTGAGCAGGCGCTCGACCACCTCGTCGCCCTCGGCCACCGTCACATCGGGCTGCTTCTCGGACCGTCGGATCACGTGCCGAGCAATCGCAAGCCGCGACGGCGCCAGGGCCGCCGCGGCGCGCCACGGCCTGGACATCCCCGACCGGCGCGTCGCCCGGGCGATGTTCTCGGCAGAGGGTGGGCAGGCCGCCTGCGGCGATCTGCTCGACGGTGGGGCGACGGCCATCGTGTGCGCCAGCGATCCACTGGCCCTCGGTGCGATCAGGGCGGCGCGCCGCCGCGGCCTCGAAGTGCCTGGCGACGTGTCGGTCGTCGGGTTCGACGACTCGGCGTTCATGAAGTACACCGACCCGCCGCTGACGACCGTGCGCCAGCCGATCGAGACGATGGGGCGGGCCGCCGTCGACCGGCTCGTCAGCCAGCTGGAGGGGCGCCACGACGGGCCGGCGGAGTTGCTCTACGCCCCGGAGTTGGTCGTTCGATCGTCGACCGGGAGCGCTGCGTAGCGTCCGCTCCGTTTGCATTCCGCAAACTTCGGTTGCGTTTCTGCGAAAGTTCGGCGACTTCTTGCATCATGCCGTCTCCGTTTGCTTAGGTAGCACCCGCAGCAAGTTCGACGACGCTGCCGAGAGGGGTGTCGAAAGTCATGGCGGATGCAGAGCATGGCTGGTGGCGCGACGCCGTCATCTACCAGCTCTACGTGCGCAGCTTCGCCGACGCCAACGGCGACGGGGTCGGCGACCTTGCCGGCGTGCGAGCTCGCCTCGGGTACCTCCGCGACCTCGGCGTCGATGCCATCTGGTACAACCCGTGGTACGCCTCCCCGCTGATGGACGGCGGCTACGACGTCGCCGACTACCGGGCGATCCAGCCGTCGTTCGGCACGCTCGCCGAGGCCGAGGCGCTGATCGCCGAGGCACTGAACCTCGGCATCCGCACGATCATCGACATCGTCCCCAATCACGTCTCGGACCAGCACCCGTGGTTCATCGAGGCGCACGCCGGCGGTCCGGGATCGCCGATGCGCGGGCGCTTCTGGTTCCGGCCCGGGAGGAACGGCGGAGAGCAGCCCCCGAACGACTGGTGCTCGCACTTCGGCGACGCGGCGTGGACGCGGACGAAGAACCCCGACGGCACACGCGGCGACTGGTTCCTGCATCTGTTCGCACCAGGGCAGCCCGACCTCAACTGGGACCATCCCGCCGTCCGCGAGGAGCACGAGGCGATCCTGCGCTTCTGGTTCGACCGTGGCGCGGCGGGGATCCGCATCGACTCGGCGGCGCTGGCGATCAAGGATCCAGCGCTCCCCGACCTCGCATCGCTTCCGGCTGGAAGTGCCCACCCCTATGTCGACCGCGACGAGATCCACGAGATCTACCGGACGTGGCGAGCGATCGCTGATTCCTACGATCCCCCGCGCGCGTTGATCGGCGAGGTGTGGCTCGAGGATCGTCAGCGCTTCGCCCGCTACCTGCGGCCCGACGAGCTGCACGGTGCATTCAACTTCGACTTCCTCGCCTGCCCCTGGGAAGCGATCGCGCTGCGTGCCTGTATCGACGACACGCTGGACAGCCACGCGCCGGTCGGGGCACCACCGTCGTGGGTGCTGTCGAACCACGACGTCACCCGCGTGGTGACCCGCTACGGACGCGCCGACACGACCTTCTCGTTCGCCGCCAAGCGCATCGGCACGCCCACGGACCTCGACCTCGGCCTGCGCCGCGCTCGCGCCGCGGCGCTGCTCGTCGCCGCCCTGCCCGGGACGCTGTACGTCTACCAGGGCGAGGAGCTCGGCCTCCCCGAGGTCGAGGACCTTCCGGTCGAGCACCTGCAGGATCCGATGCACTTCCAGTCCGGCGGTACCGACCCCGGGCGCGACGGCTGCCGCGTGCCGCTGCCGTGGGAAGGCACCGAGCCACCCTTCGGCTTCGGACCGGACGGCAGCACGCCCTGGCTGCCGCAGCCGACGTCGTGGGCGACGCTCACGGTTGCTGCCGAGGATGGCGACCCGGGCTCGATGCTCACGCTCTACCGCGACGTCATCGCCCTGCGCTGCAAACGCCTCGTCGGCAACGAGCAACCGCTGTACTGGCTGCCGGGACCGGAAGGCGTGCTCGCCTTTCGGCGCGGCGACACCGGCTGCGTCGTCAACCTGTCCCCCGGTCCTGTCCAGCTGCCTGCCGGGACCGTCCTGATCACCAGTGGTCCACTGGACGGCGGCCGGCTCCCGGTCGACACGGCGGCATGGATCCAACTCGACAATCAACAACAAAAACCGGAACAGTAAGGAGCAACATCATGCGAAACCGGTACCGAACCGCCGTGCTGGCGGCATGTGGCGCACTCGCCGTCACGCAAGCCGCAGCCGGCCTGACCAGCGTCCAAGCCTCCGCCGAGGAAGTCACCATCTCGGTGAGCAACCTGCCGCCGAGCACAGAGTCGGGAGCACGCGAGGCGTTCCTCGAGCGCGTCGAGGCGTTCGAAGCGGAGTATCCCAACATCACCGTCGAGCCGAACGAGTACGAATGGGCAATTGACACGTTCGCCGCCCAGCTCGCCGGCGGGACGCTGCCGACGGTGTTCCAGATCCCATTCACCGACTCGCAAGGCCTGATCGCGCGTGGTCAGGTCGCCGACATCACCGCCGAGGTCGAGTCGCTGCCCTACGCCGCCGACTTCAACCCCAACGTGCTGACGGTCGTCGAGAACACCGACGGAGCCGTCTTCGGGATCCCGATCGCGGGCTACAGCATCGGTCTGCACTACAACCGGGCACTGTTCGAGGAGGCCGGGCTCGATCCTGATTCCCCGCCGACGACGTGGGAAGAGGTTCGTGAGGCAGCGGCGGCGATCTCTGAGGCGACCGGCCAGGCCGGATTCGCGCAGATGTCGCAGGACAACACCGGCGGCTGGATGCTGACGACGCTCAGCTACGCCTTCGGAGGCCGTCTCCAGGAGCAGACCGCCGATGGCGTCGAAGTCACGGTCGACAACCCCGGCACGACCGCCGCCCTCGAGTACCTCAAGGCGCTGCGCTGGGAGGACAACTCGATGGGCTCGAACTTCCTCCTCGCCTGGGGCACGATCAACCAGGCGTTCGCTGCCGGGCAGGTCGGCATGTACATGGGCGGCTCCGACGTCTACAACAGCCTGGTCACCGAGAACGGCATCGATCCGGCCACCTACGGGCTCACCACGATCCCACTCGAGGGTGACGACGCCGGAGTGCTGGCCGGTGGCACCGTCGCCGCGGTGCGCGCCGACGCCACCGATGCCGAGCGCGACGCCGCTGTCAAGTGGATCGACTTCTACTACATGGCCAAGCTCACCGACCAGGAAGCCGCCCTCGCTGACGCCGAGGCACTCGCTGCCAACGACGCCCCGATCGGGACGCCGGCGCTGCCAATCTTCAGCGCCGAGCAGCTCGCCGAGTCCGACGCCTGGGTCGCCGACCTCGTCAACGTGCCGCAGGAGCAGATGGCGCCGTTCAAGGACAGTTTCCTGGAGCAGCCGCTGATCCCCGAGCCGCCGGCGAACACACAGGAGATGTACGCCATCCTCGACACGGTCGTGCAGACCGTCCTCACCGAGGAGGATGCCGACGTCGCCGCCCTGCTCGCCCAGGCCGATGCCGACGTGACCGCATTGGTCGAGTCCGCCGCCTGAGCAATGCCGTCCATCCCCGGCCGGGGACGCCGAACCCCGGCCGGGGGCGGGTGGTTGAGCACTCTGCTGCTCACCCTCCCGCTGCTGTTGACGTTCACGTACTTCTCGTGGTGGCCGATCGTGCGGGCCTTCGTGCTCAGCCTGCAGGAGACCAACCTCGTCGACAGCGCCCGCTGGGTCGGGCTCGACAACTTCCGCCGCGTCCTCGACGACCCGCTGTTGACGACCGCCGTCAAGAACACGCTGTGGTTCGTCTTCCTCGCCCTCGTCTTCGGCTACCCCGTGCCGATCATCCTCGCTGTGTGGATGAGCGAGGTGCGCAGATTTCGCGGCCTGTACGCCGGGCTCGCCTACCTGCCGGTGGTGATCCCACCGGTCGCCGCGATCCTGCTCTGGCGAGTGTTCTACGACGCCAGCCCGACCGGCACGTTCAACACGATCCTCGACTGGGTCGGACTCGGACCGTATCCATGGTTCCAGGACCGAACGTGGGCGATGCCGTCGATCGTCCTCCTCGCCACGTGGTCAGCGGCCGGGGCCACGGTGATCATCTACCTCGCGGCGTTGACAGGGGTGAGCAGCGAGCTGTATGAGGCCGCCGAGGTCGACGGCGCCTCGATCTGGCGCAAGATCTGGCACGTCACCCTGCCGCAACTGCGCACCGTGCTGTTCGTGACACTGATCCTCCAGCTGATCGGCACGCTGCAGATCTTCACCGAGCCGTATCTCCTCACCCAGGGCGGGCCGGCCAACTCGACGATGACGGTCATGCTGCTGATCTTCCGCTACGCCTTCGGCGCCGGTGGCGGCGGTGACTACGGCGCGGCGGCGGCGCTGAGCCTGATGCTCGCCGGCTGCCTGGCGGCCTTCACCGCCGTGTATTTCCGGGCAACCCGCGCTTGGTCCACCTCATGAATCGCAGTGTTCTCTCGCCCGTCGAACGTGGCCGGCCCGGCGTGCGGTGGGGGCTACGCGGCGCCAACGCCCTGTTGCTCGTCGTACTGATCATCGTCGGTCTCGGACCGCTGCTGTGGCTGGCCAAGTCGGCGATCTCGACCACCCAGGACACGCTGCGCCACCCGATGAGCCTGTGGCCGAGCGGATTCGACTTCGAGAACCTCGTCACGGCATGGCGCGACGCCCAGATCGGCCGCTACTTCTTCAATACGGTCAAGATCGCCGTCGGCTCGTGGCTCGTCCAGTTGGTCGTTGCCGTGACCGGCGGCTATGTGCTCGGCATCTTGCGCCCGTGGTACGCCCGGATTCTCACGGGTGCCGTCCTCGTGACCCTGTTCGTGCCGCCCGTCGTGCTGCTCGTCCCGCTCTTCCTCACGGTGCTCGATCTGCCGATCGCCGGCACCTCGTTGCTCAACTCCTACTGGGGGATCTGGTTGCCGGCGGGAGCGAGCGCCTTCAACGTCATCCTGGTCAAGCGGTTCATGGAGAACCTGCCGACGGAGATCATCGAAGCGGCTCGGGTCGACGGAGCCGGTCCGATCCGCCTGCTGTGGTCGATCGTCATACCGCTGTCGAAACCGGTCATCGGCGTCGTGTCGGTCTTCGCCGTGCTGCTGACGTGGAAGGACTATCTGTGGCCGCTCGTCGTGCTCCCCGACCCCGCCATCCAGCCGTTGTCGGTCCGCCTCCCACTCGTGCGCGACACGCTGCAACTCGACGTCTTCCTCGCCGCCCTGGCGATCTCGATGGTGCTGCCCATCACCCTGTTCGTCATCTTCCGCCGCTTCTTCATCGGTGGCGAGGCGATGGCTGGGGCGATCAAGGGATAGCGGCGAGCACTCCGAGGAGGATCAGGACGCCGTTGCGTGCCGCGTGCCACCAGGACAGCGGGGCAGCCGACAGCGAGCCGAAGCAGGCACAGGGCGGGTGCTGCCCGCGTGCAAGGCGGCCGACGATCCACGCCGTGAATGCGGCGAGGAGAACCACGGCGACCACGCTCGGCCAAGGCTCGGCGAGGCCGGCGAGCACCGCCGACCCGACGATCAGCTCGAACCACGGCAAGGCGATGGCGATTGGTCGCGGCACGCCAAGTCCGGCAGCCTGACCAACCCACCCCGATCCAGCGGCGATCTTGGCCACAGCGGCGACAACCAGGGCGGCGCCGAGAACGACGCGTGCGACGTCAGAAACCGTCGTCGCGTCGAGCAAGTCTGCTCACGCAGCGGTGAGGTCGACGGAAGTGCCTTCCGTGGCGGCAAAGACCTCGATCCCGTGAGCCGCCGCCGCAGTGCTGCGCCGCGGTCGTCATCCGTTCGATCATGTCGTCGTCGTGGTACGGATCGTGGTGGAACAGCGCCAGCCGCTTGACGCCGGCGGCGATCGCCACCGACACCGCGTACTCGACCGTGCAGTGCCCCCACGTCCGCTTCTGCTCGAACTCGCTCGGCGTGTACTGCGCGTCGTGGATCAGCAAATCGACCCCGCGGCAGAGCTCGAGCACCGTCTCGGCGATCTTGGTTGGGTCGTCTGGCTGCTGATGGTCGCTGATGTAGGTGACGCTGAGGTCGGCACGCTCGACGCGGTAGCCCGCCATCGGTCCGTTGTGCGGCACCGCGCCGGAATGAACGACGTACGAGCCGACCGAGAACTCCGGCTTGGCGCAATGGATCGTGACGTCGCCGTTGAACTCGTCGAGCGAGATCGGGAACAGCGGCGGGCAGATCGTGTTCAGCAGGACCTCGCCCGGATGGCGCCCGTCGAACTGCGAGGGGGCATGGATCGACAGGCGGGCGCCGCTGCGCAGCAGCGGTTTGAAGAACGGCAGTCCCTGCACGTGGTCCCAGTGGAGGTGACTGAGCAGGCAGGTGCCGTCGAACAGCTCGTCGGCAGCCATCGTTTCGGCGTAGTACCGCAGGCCCGTGCCGAGGTCGAACAACAGCGGGCGTTCGCCGGGGGACTCCACCGATACGCAGGCGGTGTTGCCGCCGTGGCGGGCGACGTCGTCGCTCTGGCACGGTGTCGATCCGCGCACGCCGTAGAAAGTGACGATCACCTAACGGGCCCCCGAACATTTGCCATAGATCGCTTCCACAGGGTACGTGCACGGTATCGACGGTGTAAACGTCGGATGACCGTGACGTCGGTCGCAGCCTTCGTCGGAGTGTTTCCTGCTCTTGGAGTGCCACGTGCGCACACGTCCCGAAGGAAACACTCCGATGCAGGAAACACTCCAAGTCGTCACGAGACGGAGGCGATCGCTTCGACGATGTCCAGCGTGCGCCCGGCGTTCTCCACGTGGAGCGCCTCGACCATGCGTCCGTCGACGGTGACGACACCGCGACCCTCGGCCGCGGCGGCGGCGTATGCCTCGATCACGCGGCTGGCCTGCTCGACGTCCTCTGCCGACGGCGTCCAGGCCGCGTTGGCCGGCTCGACCTGATCGGGGTGGATCAGCGTCTTGCCGTCGAACCCCATCTCGACGCCCTGCCTGCACTCGGCAGCGAAGCCCTCGACATCGCGCACGTCGTTGAACACGCCGTCGATGATCAGCTTGCCGGCTTCGCGGGCAGCCAGGACAGCCACCGCCAGGTACGGGATCAGGTTGGTGCGGCCGGCGACGCCGAGGGGCGCGCGCAGCTCGCGGGCGAGATCGTTGGTGCCGATCACGAGGGCGCTCACGCGAGGGTGGGCGGCGATGCCGCGGACATCGAAGATTGCTGTCGGCGTCTCGATCATCGCCCAGATCGATGTCTCGGCGGCTGCGCCGGCGTCGAGTCGGGCAGCAACTTCGTCGAGCGTGGCCAGCGAGTCGACCTTGGGGATCACCACCGCAGCGGGTCGTGCCGTGGCGGCCCGGTCAAGATCGTCACTCCCCCATGCCGTGGCCAGCCCGTTACAGCGGATCGTCAGTTGGCGACGGCCGTAGGCACCTGATCTGACGGCGGCGACGGCACGGTCACGAGCCTCGGCCTTGGCGTCCGGGGCAACAGCATCCTCGAGATCGAAGATGATCGCGTCGCACGGAATCGACTTGGCCTTCTCCAACGCCCGCTCGTTGGCCGCGGGCATGTAGAGGACGGAGCGCAGAAGTTCGGTCACAACGCGTAGCGTTCGGCGAGCTCGGGATCACGCGCCGCGAGCTGGCCGGCGAGCTCGACGACCACCCTGCACTGCTTCACCGAGGCGTCGTCTTCCATCTTGCCGTCGAGCATGATCGCGCCAGTGCCATCGCCCATCGCCTCGATCACCCGCACGGCGTGGGCGACGTCGGCCGGGTCGGGGCTGAACACGCGCTTGGCGATGTCGATCTGCGACGGGTGCAGGCTCCAGGCGCCGACGCATCCGAGGAGGTAGGCGTTGCGGAACTGGTCCTCGCAGGCGACGGTGTCGGCGATGTCGCCGAACGGGCCGTAGTGGGGAAGCACGCCGTAGGTGACACAGGCGTCGACCATCCGGGCGATCGTGTAGTGCCAGAGATCCTGCTGGTAGGTCGGTCGCGGCGATTCGGGCCGATCGGGGTCGGGGTCGGCGCGCACGAGATAGCCGGGGTGCCCGCCGCCGACTCGAGTCGTCTTCATCCGGCGGTTGGCGGCGAGGTCGGCGGGACCGAGGCTGAGGCCATGCATCCGTGGCGACGCCGCGCAGATCGACTCGACGTTGGCGACGCCGCGGGCCGTCTCGAGGATGGCATGGAGGAGGATCGGACGGCTGACCCCGGCCTTGGCTTCGAGCTGGGCGACAAGCCGGTCGGCGTAGTGGATGTCTTCAGGGCCCTCGACCTTGGGGATCATGATCACATCGAGGCGATCGCCGATCTCGGTGACGGCGGCGACGAGGTCGTCGAGCACCCACGGCGAGTCCAGCGCGTTGACCCGCGTCCAGAACTGCGTGTCGTTGTGGGTCCACGCCTTGCCGATCTCGATCAGTCCGGCGCGCGCAGCCTCCTTGTCGCTGGCCGCCACGCCGTCCTCGAGGTTGGCCAGTAGGACGTCGACCGTTGGGGCGATCGCCGGCACCTTGGCCACCATCTTCGGATTCGACGGCGGCAAGAAGTGGATCATCCGCGACGGCCGGACCGGAATCTCGCGCACCGGTTCGGGAGCGCCGGCGGCGAGCGGGCGGAAGAAGTCCTTGGGCGGTCGCATCGGGGCGTCAGCGTACGGCCGTGCTGGCGAAACGCCGGTGGCCGCTACGGAAGGCGGAGGGTGCCCCGATCGCGCACGACGAGACGGTCGGCGACCAGGCCGTCGACGATGCGCGCCGCGAACCTGTCGGCAGGCGACGGGCCGAGCGTGAGCGCCTGCAGAACCCGACCGCGTGCTTGCCGGTCGCTTCCCTCGAAACGTGCCTGGCGGGCGCTGACACCCGCCGATCCCAGCGCCGGGTCGGGCTCGTGATGACCGGCGCGATTCCACGTGCAGCTCGTCATCACCGGGCACTCGACACAGCCTGGGATCGGACGGCAGACCGTGGCGCCGAGATCCATCAGTACTTGGTTCCACGCCCACCCGTCGCCGGCCGGGACGAGGGCGTCGGCGACCTCCTGGACACGCTTCGCCGTCAGCCGCTCACCGGCGACGCGGGCGAGCAGGCGGGCGATGTTCGTCTCGACGACGGCTTCGTCACGCTCGAACGCGAACACGCGCACGGCCCGGGCGGTGTACGGGCCGACACCGGGCAGGGCGAGCAGGGCGGCGAGATCGTCGGGGATGTCGCCGCCGTGGAGCTCGACGATCGTCGTGGCGGCATCGTGCAGGTTGCGCGCCCGCCGCGGGTAGCCGAGTCCCTGCCACAGTCGCAGGACGTCGCCCAGCGAGGCGTCGGCGCACGAGCGTGGCGTGGGGAAGGCGGCGAGGAACGCCCGCCACTTGGGAACGACTCGTTCGGCCTGGGTCTGTTGCAGCATCACCTCGGCGACGAGGATCTGCCACGGGTCGCGGGTGTTGCGCCAAGGCAGGTCGCGCAGCCGCGGCAGCCCCCAGGCGAGCACGGCGCCGGGCTCGAGCGACTCCACGCCGCGAGACGTTACGGGTCGTTGGCGTCGTCGGGTCCGTGCCGTTGCTAGTCCGCCCAGACGTCGACGCCGTCGTAGGGGCGCTTGCGCTCGGGGGCGGCGTCGCGCTTCCACACCATCACCCGGCGGCGGAAGTAGCAGACCTCCTGACCGTCCTGGTTGAACCCCTTGGTCTCGACGGTGACGATGCCCCGGTCGGGTTTGGACGTCGATTCCTTGACGTCGAGCACCCGCGTCTCGGCGTGGATCGTGTCGCCGTGGAACGTCGGGAACTTGTGCTGCAGCGTCTCCACCTCGAGGTTGGCGATGGCCGCACCGGAGACGTCGGGCACGCTCATCCCGAGCACCAGCGAGTAGACGAGGTTGCCGACCACGACGTTGCGCCCCTGCACGCTCTCGCCGGCGAACCAGTCGTTGGTGTGCAACGGGTGGTGGTTCATCGTGATCATGCAGAACAGATGGTCGTCGTACTCGGTGATCGTCTTGCCCGGCCAGTGGCGATAGACGTCGCCGACGACGAAGTCCTCGAGGTAGCGGCCGAACGGCCGCTCGTGCACGGTCATGCCGGCGGACGCTATCCGCCGGGTCGCCGCGCCGTTCTGCAGAGCGAGGTGCACGAAATCGGTGCACCTCGCTCCGCAGATCGCTCCTGGACGGACGTCAGCTGGCGTAGAGGTTGAGCTCGACGGCGAAGCGGTTGGCCATGTCGACCGTCGTGGCGAGGTCGGGGTGGCGGACGACGACGTAGCCGTCCGACAGCACGGTCTGGCGCCAATCCCGGCGCGGCTGCCCGACGTCGACAAGGTCGACGTTGACGACGTGGTCGCCGAGCTCGGCGAGGAGATGACCAAGGCCCTCGACGTGGGTGATCCTTCCGTCACCCTGGGCCCGCTTGACGATCATCGCCACGTTGTAGCGGCGCTCGGTCGGCTGGCTGAACGTGCCGTGGCACACCGCCTCGGCCCAGCCGGTGAACACGTCGGTGTCGCAGCTGTAGTTGATCATGTCGGTGATCCGGGCCCCCGGCGCCCGCGCTCCGATCTCCCCGAAGACCACCTCACCTTGCGCCGTGCGGTACCACTCCATGTGGGTGAACCCGCTCGTGAAACCCATCGCCGCGATCACGTCGCGGCCCATCTGCAAGCCTCCGGCGAGCCCGGGGTCGGCGTGATCGGAAAGGGCGAAGATCTGCTGGCTGATCCACTCGACCTGCTTGCCGACGAGCGGGCGCGGGCGGTACTCGCAGATGTTCTCGAGGGCGATGTTGCCGGCGGCGCAGATCGTGTCGTAGGTGAACTCGTCGCCGTCGATGAACTCCTCGACGCTGACCTCGGGAACACTGCCGAGGCGGGCGAGCGCCGCTTCCAACTCGCCGTCGTTCTCGATCCGGTAGGTGTCCATCGAGCCGGCCCCGGAGATCGGCTTGATGATGATCGGGTAGCCGATCGCGGCGGCGGCTGCTCGGCATCCATCGGCCGTGGTCGATCGCGCCGAGCGCGGCGTGCGGATGCCCGCGGCCTCGACCTGCTCCTTCATCAGCCCCTTGTCGCGGAACGCCATCGCCTGACGCACGTTCAGTCCTGGCACGCCGATCGCCTCGCGCAGCCGGGCGGCGGTGACGACGAGCGGCTCCCAGAGCGTCTCGACGAGGTCGACGTTGCGTCCCTTCAACGAGCGCAACACGGTCGCCACCGTGGCCTCCTCGTCGAACCAGTTGTCGATGCGGACGTAGTCGGTGAGGGCCTCGCGCACCCGATGCGGCAGGGCGTCGGCGTGCTGGTCGCCGACGCCGATCACCGTCGCCCCGACGCTCGCCAGCCCGCGGGTGAACAGCGGCATGTCACTCGGATACGACGGCCCGAGAAACACGACGTCCGTCACGCCACCTCCACCCGAACCGTGGAGATGATCTCGTTGAGCGCCGCCTCGACAGCCGCCGTGTCGGGGTCGCGGACCACGACGTAGCCGTCGCCGTCGTACGTGCCGGTCGGCGCCGCCCGCGCCAGCGGGAGGCTGACCTCGACAACTCGTGACCTGGTCTCCTCGCTCACCCGGTCGAGCCCCTCGATGGCGACGATCGTGCGGCCGGAGCCCTGGGCCCGCAGGTAGGCGCCGCCGCAGGCGAAGGAGCGCTGCGGCGGATCGAAGACGCCGTCGACGGCGAGCCGGGCCCAGGCGGCGTACAGATCGGTGTCGTGGGCGTACGACATCAACGTCATGAACTGCGAACCAGGTGGTCGCGCCCCGACCTCCGAGATGGCGATGCTCCCGTCCGGTCGCCTGAACCACTCCATGTGCGACAGCCCGTCGCGCAGGCCGAGCGCCTCCAACGCCCGGCCGGCGGTGGCGGCGATGTCGCCTTGATCGTCGATCCGCCGCGGCAGCAGGACGCACCACTGGATCCACGGGTGCTCGAGCACGTCGAGCGGGCTCGGCAGGTAGCGGCTGATCGAGTGCCACACCATCTCGCCGCCGATCACCACGCTGTCGAAGGAGTGCTCCTGGCCGGTCATGAACTCCTCGAGGAGCATCGGCTGGGCGTCGCTCGGTGGCGACGTCGCCAGCCACTCGCCGAGGCGAGCATCGCCATCGACCCGAAACGTGTTGCGGGCGCCTGCGCCGGCGAGCGGCTTGGCGACGAACGGATAGCCGACGTCGGAGGCGAAGGCGATCGCCTCCTGGCCGGAAGCGACCCGCCGGCTGCGGGCACAGGGCACGCCGGCAGCGTCGAACACGGCCTTCATCCGCGCCTTGTCGCGGAAGTTGTCGGCGACGTCCGGGCCGATGCCGGGGATGCCCAGACGCTGACGCACCTCGCCGAGTTGGACCTGGAGGTTCTCGAGGATGCCGAGCAGGCGGTCGACGCCGCCGATGCGGTCGCCGACCTCGGCGACGGCGCTGGTGAGGGCGTCGACGTCGAGACAGTCGGCGAGGTGCCAGTGGCCGGCGATCGGAGCGTCGCCGAACGTCTCGGCGGGATCACTGCTGATCACGACGACTCGGGCCCCGGGCACGGCGGCGACGGCGCGGACGAAGCGCACGGTCGCCGCCATCGCGTACGGCGCCACGAACACGATGTTCGCCACGTCCGGACCGTACCGCGGACCGCGCTGCCGGTTTGCGTCAGCTGGGCACCGGTTGTGAGCATTCGCTGACGAACGCCGACGCCAGCGGATGTGCGCTACAACATGGGGCGCCTGTGAACATGATCTTCCTCGAGCCGAGCTTCCCGGACAACCAGAAGCAGTTCGTGCGGGCCCTGCACGACGTCGGCGCCACCGTCATCGGCATCGGCGAGCGACCCAAGGACTGGCTCGGTGACGACGTCAAGAGCTGGCTCACCCACTACGAGCAGGTGCCGTCCGTCGTCGACGAGGAGCGTCTGATCGACGTCGTGCGGTGGGTACAGGGCCGGCTGTGGGTGGACCGGCTGGAAGCGACGATCGAAGCCCACGTGATGGCGGCCGCCCGCGCCCGGGAGGCCTGTGGGATCCCCGGAACCTCGGTGCACACGACCTACCTCTGCCGTGACAAGCCGGCGATGAAGGAGGCGCTGCGCGTCGCCGGCGTGCCGTGCGCCCGTTCGGCCGCACCGCGCAGCGGCCACGATGTGCGCGACTTCGCCGCCGAGGTCGGGCTTCCCGATCATCCTCAAGCCAGCAGCCGGGGCCGGTGCGTCCGGCGCCGAGCGAGTCAATTCCCCCGACGAGCTCGACGAGGCGATCGCCCGCAGCGGCGTCGATCACGGTGCCGAGGTTGCCGTCGAGGAGTTCGTCGACGGCCACGAGGGGTTCTACGACACGATCTCGATCGATGGCCACGTCGCCGTCGACTTCGTCACCCACTACTACCCCAACGTGCTCGAGGCGATGCGCACACGCTGGATCTCGCCGCAGTTCGTCACGACCAACCGCATCGACGACCCGAGCTACGCCGAGCTGCGCGAGCTCGGCCAGCGGGTCATCACCGCCTTGGGCATCGGCACCTCGGCGACACACATGGAGTGGTTCGCCGGATCGAAGGGGCTGTACTTCTCCGAGATCGGGGCCCGCCCTCCGGCGTGCGGGCATGGGACCTGTACGCCGCCGCCAACGGCTTCGACATCTATCGCGAGTGGGCCAACGCCATCGTCCACGGACACCTCGTCAGCGAGCCGTCGCGGCAGTTCGCCGCCGGGATGATCGCCCTGCGCCCTGAGCGCGACGGATCGATCTCCGGCTACGACGGCGTCGACGAGCTGCACCGACGTCACGGCGAGTGGGTCATCGACGCCCACCTTCCGCCGCCTGGCACACCGACGCAACCGGTGGAGGCCGGCTACATGGCCAACGCCTGGGTTCGCATGCGTCATCCCGACTACGACACGTTGCGCAGCATGCTCGACGAGGTCGGCCGCACGGTTCGCGTCCGCGCCGGATGACGGCGGCGTCGACTCCGGTGGTGCGCGTGGCGCCACCGCACGACATCACGCCCGAATCGCTGCAGGCACGCCGCGACGCCGGCGAGCCGTTCCCGATCGTCGACGGCGAGGTTTGCACGTTCGCCTTTCACGGCGCGGCGATCGCCGTGCGGCTCGACCCATTTCGGCGTCGGCCTGCCCGACGATCTGGCGTTCCAGCCGCTCGGCGAATCCGAGTGGTGGCTGCTCAGTCTCCGGTTCCCGCCGGGCTCGCGCCTCGAGTACAAGCTCGACGTCACCGACAGCTTCGGCACCAGGCTGATCGAGGATCCGCTCAACCCGCGGACGGCGAGCCATCCCTTCGGCGGCAACTCGGTGTGCGAGGCGGATGGCTACTCGACGCCGGATTGGGCCGATCGCGCGTGACGACGTGCCGCGCGGGTCGATCCACGACGTGTTCCTCGAGAGCGCCGCCTTGGGTCGACCGACGACGACGTCCGTGTACCTGCCCGCCGGCTATTCGGCAGATCCGATGCAGCGCTGTCCGCTCGTCATCGTCCACGACGGGCCGGACTACCTGCGCTTCGCCGCGGCGTCGACCGTCGTCGACAACCTCATCCACGGTGGCGTGCTGCCCCCCGTCGTCGTCGCCTTCGTGCACGCCGCCGAGCGTCTGGTCGAGTACGCCGACGACGTCCGCCATCACGAGTACCTGACCAAGGAGTTGCTCCCCCACCTGGAGTCCGAGTTGTCAGCCGGCGGCGAGCCGGCGAAGCGTTGCCTCGTCGGCGCCAGCTTCGGTGCCGTGGCGTCGTTGTCGGCGGCCGCCCACGCGCCCGGGACGTTCGGCCGCCTGCTGCTGCAGTCCGGCTCGTTCGCCGGCGCCGGAGTCGGATGCTGGCCGCGTCCCGAGGCGCTGTGGCGGCCGATCAAGCGGTTCGTCCACTCGTACCTCGCCAACCCATCGATCGTCGCCGAACGCATCTACGTCACGCTGCGGCGTGTACGAGTCGCTGATCTGCGAGAACCGTGGGATCGTGCCAGTGCTCGAGAGCACAGGGATGGACGTGACATTCGACGAGTCGCTCGACGGCCACAACTGGGCGAGCTGGCGGGACCGGCTCGGGGTTGCCCTGCCCGCCCTGCTGGCCACCCGTCTGTGTACGAGCGCTCGCCGATCGGCGGCTGAACGGCGGATTCGGCCGGGCAACCAATGCGAGCGCTGCGCTGCTAGCTTCCGCACGTGGCTGACGTCAGCCGGCGCATCGGGCTCTCGCTGGGCGCCGATCTGTGCTGGCCGATCTGCTACGAGGAGGTGCTTCGCCGCCTCGATCTCGCGCTGCCGATCGACGGCGACGTCGTCCGCTTCGAGACCGACCGGGTGATCATCGAGCCGTTCGACCTACGCCAGCCGACGAAGTACGACCTCGTGGTCGACCGCCTGACGCACTGGTACACGACGAGCAGGGAGTGGATCAAGAAGGCGATCCTCACCGATGGGCTGTACGTCTTCAACAACCCGTGGGCGATCCAGTCGATGGAGAAGCACACCTCGTACTGCGCGATGATCCGACTCGGCATGCCGATCCCGGCGACGGCGATGGTGCCGCCGAAACAGTACGAGCCGAAAGCGGATCTCCAGGTCACGTTGGAGCGCTATGCCAGGCTGTTCGACCTCGGCGAGGTTGGACAGCAGGTCGGCTACCCGCTCTTCGTCAAGCCCTACGACGGTGGTGGCTGGGCCGGCGTCAGGCGCGTCGACGACGAGGCCGAGCTGCACCGCGCCTACGACGAAAGCGGTACCTATCTGTTGCATCTGCAACAGGCCGTCGAACCACATGACCTGTTCATCCGCTGCATCGGCTTCGGCCCGCAGACACGTCTCGATCCGCTACGACCCGTCGGCGCCGCTGCACGACCGCTACACGATGGACGACGGCGGGGTGTCCGACGAGGAGCGCCAGATCCTGGTCGACACGACGTTGACGATCAACTCGTTCTTCGGCTGGGAGTTCAACTCGTGCGAAGCGCTGCGGCAGAACGGCGAGTGGCGACCGATCGACTTCGCCAACGCCTGCCCGGATTCGCAGGTGACATCGCTGCACTACCACTTCCCGTGGCTCGTCGCCGCCAATCTGCGCTGGTCGATCTTCTGCGCGGCGACGAAGCGGCCGATGCCGGTCAACCTCGACTGGTCGCCGTACTTCGAGATCGCCGACTCCGACGCGCCCTACGCCGACAAGCTGGCCGCCTACGCCGCGATCGCCCGGCAGCGCTTCCAGGCGGACGAGTTCGAGGAGTTCTGCGCCACTCACCTCGCCCACCTCGATGCCGTCGTGTGGGAGTTCTTCGGCGACGAGCATCGCCTACGGGGCCGTCCGCCAGAAGGTCGAAGCGCTGTTCCCGGCCACGAGGTGGACTTCTTCACCGACCTGTTCTGGGAGCGGATCCAGCTCTGGCGCGAACGTCGCACGGACGCAGGCATGAGTCAGCAAGCTGCCGACGAGCTGGTACTCCAACCGGCTCGAACGCGAGGTCAGCGTCGTGCGCTGGGGCGACTACGGCCGGCCCGTGCTCGTGTTCCCGACAGCGGGTGGCGACGCCGAGGAGGTCGAGCGGTTCCACCTCGTCGGCGCGTGCGCCGGCTGCTCGACGCCGGGCAGGGTGAAGCTGTACTCGGTCGACAGCATCAACGGGCGGGCGATGCTTGCCGGCGAGGGCGACGCCGGCCCACCAGGCCTGGGTGCAGCGGCAGTTCTTCGAGTTCATCGCCCACGAGCTCGTCCCCGCGGTGCGCGCCGACTGCGGGTCGGCCGACATCGAGCTGCTCGCCGCCGGGGTCGTCGATCGGGGCGTTCAACGCCCTCGGCTGCGTCTGCCTGTTCCCCGACATGTTCCAGGCAGCGATCTGCATGAGCGGCACGTTCCAACTGCGCCGCTTCTTCGACGGCCCGGTCGGCGAAGATTTCGTCAAGTCGTCGCCGCTCGAGGTGCTACCCCACCTCGATGCGGAGCACCTCGACTCTGGTGCGCACGCGGTTCGTGGTGTTCGCCAGCGGCGAGGGCGCCAACGAGGACATCGGCGAGTCGTGGCAGGCCGCCGACGTGATCGGGTCCGCTGGCATCCCCAACCGGTCGACTCGTGGGGTCGGCCACTGGGCCCACGACTGGCCGCTCTGGCGGGCGATGCTCCCCGGCTACCTGGATGAACTGGTGAAATGATGTCGAACGACTCGGCACGGCGGGGACGATCGACCGAACGGAGAGAGCGAGCGGAGCGAGCGAACGAGTGATCTTGAAGACTGATGGGTGAACATTCGGGGGTGATGATCGCGGATCGGCAAACGGCGATCCGCTGGATGCTGCGCGACCTGCAGGCGCTCCAGACAATGCTCCAGGACGATCGCTTCGAGACGGATGTCAGGCGCATCGGCGCCGAGCAGGAGATGTTCCTCGTCGACGCCGCGTGGCAGCCGGCACCAGGGGCGTTGCCGATGGTGGCCGCCCTCCCGGGGCACCCTACACGACCGAGGTC
>CAVSZO010000021.1:0-7082 GCA_963732335.1 Ilumatobacteraceae bacterium
GCTGCCGAAGAACACCATGCCCCTACCACGAGGAGAAGAGATGACCGACCCCCAGGAGACACCCGGCGAGACCCGTGCAGCGCACACCTGGCGACGGCACCCACGACAACGAATCCATCCAACCGCCACGAGCACGCCAAAACCGGCTCGACGACCAGCCGCGCCCTTCACAAGGACTCGCCTCCGGCGAGACGGCACTTGACAAACCCCGCTCCTTCAGAGATGACAAACCCCGCTCCTTCAGAGATGACAACACAGGAGCATCGGTCGGTCACCGCCGGGGGGCGGGTCGGGCGCTGACGATACCCATCGAATCGAAAGATCGCCGAACTGCCGTCATTTTCAGGTCCCGAACCCCGTCAACGTCGCGGAGCTGCTGCACACCATCGGCGGTACGTGCACGGCGTCGCCTTCCGTTGGCAAGCTCGCCGACGGAGTCAAGCGGTTCCGGCGTAAGGGCGGTGGCCGCACCGAACGGAACTACCGAACGACAGCACCGAATCACGGGCGACGGCTTCGGCAGAAGCCGCTCCGATCGGCATCTCGTTGCGCTTGCAACCATCGCACATCCGGGCAGGCGATGGTAAACAGCTGGCGGGCGGTGGCGATGCGGCCGATCTCGCGGCGCCCGGTCGTCTGTCGCTGTCCGGCGGGGCGGGCGACACTACCCTGATTCGGTGCCGCTCGTCGAAGGTGGGCCCGATCGAACGGACGTCGACCCGCGGGTGTACAACGTGGCAGCCGCCCACCGGTACGCGGCGCTGCAGCGTTAGATCGTTCCGTTCCACGGGACGGGTTCCGATGACCAACTCGCCCTGTGTGAGTGCGTCCGCTGTGTCGGCGCCGGCGACGATCGAGTTGCACGTCGCCGGAGCGAGCTGGCGATGTTGTCTGCGATTCCGCCGCCGCCCGTGCCGGTCCCACGCCGGGCACCGCGCACGATGTCGGCCCGGTCGGCGAACGGCTGCGCGCCGCGCTTCTCGAGGCTGGCATGACGTACACCGACATCGCTGTCGCCGCCGGCATTGCCCGCACGACGCTGTATCGCATCCTGCGCCCCGACGTGCGCGGTGTCCACATCGACACCGCAACTGCGCTCGGTGCCATCGACGTGCGGGCGTGGCGTGAGCGGGCAGCATCCTCGCGGACGACGGCCCCACAACGCGACGAGGCCATCACTCGTGCACAGCGGCACCGCGCCAACGTTTTTGCGGCCGGCGGGGATTCCGTCAATGGCCGCGCCAACACGGGCCACGAAACAAACGAGCGCCGGGCGAAGAACCCCCGCACGGCACAGCGGCGCGTAGACTGGCCATCCGACCGGTGCCGCTGCGACGACTGCCGCACCGCGATGAACGCCGACCGAGCAGCTCGCAAACTGCGCAGCGGCGTCGCCTCGCCGGATCGCCCGGACCGTAGCGCTGCGTCACTCAAGAACTACTGCCACTACCGGCGACACAAACTGGACCCGTCGATCGTGGGGACGGCGAATCGTCGAAGTGAACGATGGACGCCAAGCTGCCGGTGGGCGCTGCTGGTCGTGGGCGACTCCGTCATCCGTCACCGCCGGGCCCGGGCCACGCACAGCAGCGTCGATATTGAGGTCGATGCTGGCGTGTACGCAGATCAAGTGCCTCCTCGGCTTCCCACTGGTCGCGCCCCAAGCCTCCGTGTTGTCATGCCTCAAGCATCGACCTGTCGCCGGCGAACGTCAGCGGACGACGACAGCCTTGGACGAACGCCGTGACGAATTCCCGGGAATTCCTGGCTGCGTAGCAACAGCGTAGCAACTTTTCAGCCATCGCCGAGTAAATCAGGGAGCATATAGCGCCCTAGCTGGGAGAATCACCTGCCACTTCGGCCACACACCGAAATTGCCGTCTACCTGGTGCGCCCCCTGGGATTCGAACCCAGAACCAATGGATTAAGAGTCCACTGCTCTGCCGTTGAGCTAGAGGCGCGAAATTGACGGGCCGAGTGTACGGGTGAGCCCGTACACCCGGCACCGACTGGGGTGAGCGAGGGGAATTGAACCCCCGACCTTCAGGGCCACAACCTGACGCTCTAACCAACTGAGCTACGCCCACCGTGGAGGTCAGTCAGTCTGCCACGTCTGGGCCGTTCACCACCGTGCCTTCCCGGCAACCGTTCGGGGCGGGATCGGCTGCGCGGAGGGGCCGCTGCTACCGTGGCGGCACCCGGATCTGACAACCGTAGGGATGTGATACGTCATGGCCGCCACCCATCCGAACTCTGGAGTGGCCGTCGACCCCGAGCCGCTCGATGCGCGGCTGCTCGAACGAGCGAAGCTGATCACTGAGCGCGAGCTCGATCAGTACAAGGCGCGCACGACCGAATCGCAACGGGCCACGGAGCGGGCCCGGCGTGTCCTGCCGCTCGGCGTCCCGTCGAGCTTCCAGGCGTACGACCCACATCCGATCGTCGTGCGCCATGCGTCCGGGTCGAAGATGATCGACGTCGACGGTCACGAGTACATCGACTACGACATGGGCTTTGGCGCCCTGTTCGCCGGGCACATGAACCCGGAGGTGCACGCTGCGGTCGAGGCCCAGCTGGGCGACGGCTCGCTGTACGTCACCCCATGCGAGCTCAATGCCGAGGTCGCCGAGTTGTTGCGCGACCGATACGGGCTGCCGATGTGGCGATTCACCAACTCCGGCACGGAGGCGACGATGGATGCCATCCGCCTCGCCCGCGGCGCGACCGGCCGCAACCGCATCGCCAAGGTCGAAGGCGGCTATCACGGCCATCACGACGAGGTGATGATCTCGATGAAGCCGCCGCTCGAGCTGGCCGGTCCGGCCGACGCCCCGAACTCCGTGCCGGGTACCGAGGGGATCGCCCCCGACGTCGTGGCGGCCACGGTCGTCGTGCCGTACAACGATCTCGACGCCCTCGAGCGCGTCCTCCGCTCGGGCGACATCGCCTGCTTCATCCTCGAACCGGTGATGGAGAACATCGGCATCTGCCTGCCCGACGAGGGCTACCTCCAAGCGGTTCGCGAGCTCACGTCAGAGCACGGCTCCGTGCTGATCTTCGACGAGGTCAAGACCGGGATCACCGCCGGTTACGGAGGGGCCACCGGCTACTTCGGGATCGAGCCCGACCTCGTCACGCTCGCCAAGTCGATCGGCGGCGGCTTCCCGATCGGGGCTTTCGGTGGCAAGCAGGAGATCATGGATCTGATCACCGAGGGCCGCGTGCTCCACCTCGGCACGTACAACGGCAACCCACTGGTGATGGCAGCGTCCCGGGCCACTCTCGCCGAGGCCTGCGATCAACAGGCGACGGCCGAGGCGATCGCCCGCAACGAGCGGCTGACCGCCGCCTGCCAAGCGATCATTGACGGCGCCGGTCTGCCGGCCCACACCGTCCAGTTCGGAGCGAAGGGCTGCGTGACGTGGCGCCGCGAGCGGGTGCGCAACTACCGCGACTACCGGTCAGGGCACCTCGAGCTGGCGTTTTCGCAATGGATCCACGGCATCAACCGTGGCATCCTGCTGCCCCCGGGCCTCGACGAGCAGTGGCTGGTCTCGGTGATGCACGACGAGCCAGCGGCGATGCGCTACGCCGACGTGTTCGGCGAGTTCGCCGCCGAGCTGACTGGCTGATCGTCCTCGATCTGGGCGTCGTCAGTCCCGATTTCGAGACTGACGACAACCAGATCGGCGGGTGAGACCCAGGACGCCCAGATTGGGCGTCAGTCGTCCTCGCCGGAGCCGTCGTTCTCGTCGCCGACGACGTTGAACGCCTCGTCGAGCTGAACGTCGACCTGGTCGCCGTTTTCGAGGGTGACCTCGATCTCGTACTTGCTCTCCTCGTCGTCGACCTCGCTACCGGTCACCCGGCCGCCGCCAGTGTGTTCGAGGGCGGCCTCACTGGCTCGATCCAAGGCGTCACCCGAGATCGCCGTTTCCGTCGCGTCGTCGTCGGGCCCGTCGTCGTCGTCGGACGTCGCGTTGGCAACGGCGATCCCAGCGCCAGCCGCGATGGCCAAGCCGGCGCCAGCCGCCGCTGCCAGGGTCTTGCGCTTCATCACTGCCTCCAGAGCTTGTCGAGTTACCCTCATTCTGCCAGCGCCGTCCTGACCCTGGCCTGACACAACCGGTAGCGGGTCAGCCGCCGGCCGGACCTGGTGTGAACTCGACGAGCTCCACGAGCTCGTCGCCACCAGCGACCGCTTCCTCGTAGATCGTCCCGACGCCTCTGGCGTACCACTTCTCCTCGACCACATCGGGTTCGAGCGGCGTCCAGTGGGTCATCACCACGACGTCGTCGAAGTCACCGAGGCCGATCGAGCGGGCGACGCCGACCTCGGTGATCTCGCCCATGTCCTCGGCCTCCCCCGGGTAGAACTCCTGGCGGAAGGCGTCGCCGACCTGCGGATCGGCCGGCATGACGATCCCCGGCAGGGCTCCGTCGATACCGGCTTCCCACGCTCCTGCGGCATTGACGGCAACGCCGTCCTCGAACTCCCGTGTGTCCTCACCGAGGTACCAGACGTTGCCGTCGGCGTCCTGGGCGAACCAGTCGTAGGTGTCCTCGACCATCTCGTCGTCCACGTAGACCGTGTCTCGCACGACGGTCGCCGTGATCCCCATGACCTCCCGGGTGTCGTCGAGGACCTCGACTTCGATCCGCTCCATCTCCCCCTCGCTTTGGCCCTCGTAGACCCACCGCGACCCGACGGCATACGGGAGGTACGGGTTGTCGATGACGTCGACGAAGCTCGCCGGATCGATGTCCGGGGCGTAGTCGCCGCCGTCGCCAGGGTCGATGACCGCCGAGGGCTCGGTGGTGTCAGTCCCGGCGACCGCGCCGAACGACAGTCCGAGCGTGCCGATGAGGGCGATGGTCGGATGGTTGCTCATGGGTTGCTCCAGTCGGTTGTCTGAGCCGAACGTCGCACCGCAGGCCTGACGCTGCGCTGAACGCGCGAGCCGTTCGTTCAGCCGCGGTTCAGCGAACTGGGCGAGACTGTCGCCCGGAGGACGTCGTGTGAAGGTGCTGTTGGTCGAAGACGACCGCAAGATCGCCAGCGCTGTGCGACGCGGCCTCCAGGCCGAAGGCTTCACGGTTGAGATCGCCGACGACGGGCTGGAGGGGCGGTGGATGGCGATCGAGGGCGGCTACGACCTCGTGATCCTCGACCTCATGCTGCCCGGGCGCAACGGGTTCCAAGTGTGCGCCGATCTGCGCGCCGCCGGCGTGTGGATACCGATCCTCATCCTCACGGCCAAGGCCGGTGAGTTCGACGAGGCCGAGGCCCTCGACACGGGCGCCGACGACTACCTGACGAAGCCGTTCTCGTTCCCGGTGCTCGTCGCCCGCGTCCGCGCCCTGCTGCGCCGTGCGCCTGGTGGGGCCCCGGCGCCGGTGACGATCGGCGACCTCCGCATCGAGCCGGCCGCTCGTCGAGTGTGGCGCGGCGACACCGAGATCCACTTGACCAGCCGAGAGTTCGACGTGCTCGAGTTCCTCGTTCGCCGCGCCGGCGAGGTGCACTCCAAGCGCGAGATCGTCGCTGGGGTGTGGGAGTTCGACTACGACGGCGACCCGAACATCGTCGAGGTGTACGTGCGTCGGCTACGACGCAAGCTCGACGAGCCGTTCGGTGTCGACACGATCACGACCGTGCGCGGCTCGGGCTATCGGGTGGACGTGCCGTGACGCTCCTTCCGGCCACGGTCCGCTGGCGCGTCACCCTGGTCGCGACTGCGGCGATCGTCGTCGTGCTCGTCGCCGTCGGCTGGGGCCTCGTCGTCAACCACCGGCGTGAACTGATGGGCAACCTCGAGGAGCGGATGGCGGAGGTCGCCGATGGCGTCGCCGCCGAGATCGGTGCCGGTGAGTCGCCCGATCTCGATCGACTCGGCGAGGACGACTGGGTTGCCCAGGTCGTGGCCGTGAACGGCGACATCGTCGCGGCCAGCGCGACCATCGACGACCTGCCGTCCATCGGGCCTGTGGTCGATCGTCAGGAGATCCGCGCCATCGATCCACTGCCGGGTGGCGACGACGACGCCATGCGCCTGCTCAGCCGAGCCGTCGACACGCCGGATGGTCCAGCAGTGATCCACGTCGCCGCACCCAGCGACGACGTCACGGACAGCGTCGCCACACTGCAGCGTTCGTTGCTCGTCGCCATCCCGCTGTCTGCGATCGCGCTCGCCCTGCTCACGTGGGTGCTCGTCGGGCGAACGCTGCGGCCGGTCGAACGGATACGAGCCGAGGTCGCCGAGATCGGTGGGACGGAACTTCACCGTCGCGTCGCCGGTCCCCGACGCCGCCGACGAGATCGGACGATTGGCGACGACGATGAACGACATGCTCGCCCGCGTCGAGCAGGCGCAGGCGCGCCAGCGTCGCTTCGTCGCCGACGCCTCACACGAGCTCCGCAGCCCGCTGACGCGGATGCGCACGGAGTTGGAGGTCGATCTCGAGCACCCGGCGACGGCCGACCCGGAGGCGACTCATCGGAGTGTGCTCGAGGAAGTCGTCGGGCTGCAGCAACTCGTCGATGACCTCTTGTTGCTCGCCCGCAGCGACGGCGCGGCGGAAGCGATCGCAGGTGTCGAGCGGTTCGATCTCGGCGACGTGGCGGAGCGGGCTGCCCAGCGGTCGCACCCGCGGGAAGGAGTCACGGTGGCCATCGAGGCGGCTGAACCGGCGTTGACATCAGGGCGCCCGGGCGATCTCGAGCGAGCGATCGGCAACCTGATCGACAACGCCGTGCGGCACGCCTCCTCCGCTGTACGAGTCGACGTGCAAGGTGACGGCGACACCGTGTCGGTGGTGGTCGAGGATGACGGTCGTGGCATTCCCGATCGCCGATCGCGAGCGGATCTTCGAGCGGTTCGCCCGCGTCGATGCCGCCCGTTCCGCTGACGGCGGCGGCGCTGGGCTGGGACTGAGCATCGCCCGCGACATCGTCGAGCGTCACGGCGGGAGCATCGCCGTCGATCCCGCCTACGAGCGCGGCGCCCGCTTCGTCATCACGTTGCCGTCCGCTGATTGAGCCGGCTCAGCTCCAACGCCGCTGCTCGCTGTAACGGGCAGTT
>CAVSZO010000022.1:0-14197 GCA_963732335.1 Ilumatobacteraceae bacterium
TGCGGCCAGCTCAGTGTGCCCAGTTGGGGCGGGTGCGGCGTTGTGGGTCGAAGAGGAGGGCGTCTTCTGTAGGCGTCCGCCGTCGGGGTGTTGGTAGCGGTGCCGCGGTTCGGGTGGTGGCCCGGTCGGTTTGGCCGGTCGGGTGGCCGGGTTGATGATGTTGCCGTTGCGGTCGGTGAAGGTCAGTCCGTCGGGCAGGTCGGCGTTCCCGCTGATGCCGAGTTCGCCGAGGTGATGCTGGCGGTGGCAGGCCGGGCACAGGCCGGCGAGGTTCCACGTTTCGGTCGGTCCGCCGTCGGTCCAGTGGATGATGTGGTGGACCTGCAGCCAGCGGCTGTTCGGGCACCACGGCACCCGACACTTCTGGTCGCGGTGCTCGACGATGCGACGGGTGCGGTCCGGCACGATCCGTTGGGTCCGTCCGACGTTGACCGGATAGCCACCGATGCGGGTGATCGGGGTGACGTCGCCGTCGCAGCCGAGCAGGTCACGGATCGCGTCGGGGACCCGAGCGCCGTTGCTCCACGTCGCCGTCGGCTCACCGGTGTCGGGGTCGAAGTCGACGAACACGTTGATGCGGAACCGTTCACGACGGGCGGCGGCGGTGCTGTCGAGGCCGCGGTGGGCCAACTCGACGGCAGCGTCAGCCCAGGTCACCGAGCCACCGGCAGTCTCGCGGAACAGGTCGTCGCGCATCGCCGCCAACGCCGCTTCGAACACGGCGCCACGGTCGAGGTGCAGACGCAGCGTGCATTCCCACATGCCGTGACGGTTGGGTCCCATCGTCACCGACTCATGATCGTTGGGCTTCGGCTTGGGTTCGGGCGGGTTGGCCGCCCGCACGGCGCTGCGCAGCTGGGGGATCGTCAGCACTGTCGCCAACTCGGCGAACTCGGCGTCGTCACCGGGCTCGCACTCGACGGCGATCGCTGCCTGGTCGAGCGAGAGGCGTCCGTCGTCGAAGCACTCCGTGATCCGCGGATGGGTCTCCCGGGCGGCGGCCAGGGCGACGAGTTGGTGGACGTTGGAGCCGGTGAGCCCGGTCTGCCATTGCACCCATTGGGCCAGTGACCGGATCCCGTGGCCCTGCCACGCCCCCGTCGCCGCCGCCTCGCCGACCAACCGGCTCAGTTCGGCGGACAACACGTTGAGCTGCCCGCAGACCTCGGCGATGCGCGGCTCCAACCCGCGTGCCGCAGCTTCGCTGGCGGTGGTGGCACCGATCGACGCGGGGTCGGCGGTAATCGCCTCGCTGTACTCCAACGTCCCAGCACTCATACCTCACATCGTACAGACGTTCGCAAGCAAATGCAACACCTGTTCGACAATTCTTGAGCTTGGCGTCCTCGTGGGAGGAGACATGCGCCGCCGCCGCGGCCTGGGGTGGCATGCTGTGCGCCGACATCACGGAGGTGGCAATGACGACACGCGAGCGGACTCGATTCATGCGAGTGGTTGGTGCCTGCCTCGCCGTCAGCCTGGTGGTTGTGGCCTGTGGCGACGACGACGATGACGCTGCATCCGTCACCAGCGCTGCCGTCGCCGAGTTGTCCGCCGAGACCACCGAGGCGGCCGACGGGGCTGGCGAGACGACCGCCCCCGCCGCCGAGATCGCTGGCGTCGAGACCACTGCCGCGACCGACGATGCGACGGCAACGAGCTGCGGCTGCCGGCGATGACGCCGCGGCGACGACTGCGGCGGAGGGTGGAGTCGCGTCGGCGTCGAGCGCTCCCGAATCGAGCGCTCCCGAATCGAGCGCCCCCGAATCGAGCGCCCCGGCGGGCGAGGTGTGCGCCGCACGCGACGAGTTGTCGGACTCCGTCGGCACCCTCGGCGACGTCAGCATCTCCGACGTCACGTCTGGCGGGATGAGCGCTGTCACCGATGCCATCGGCGATGTTCGGGAGGACCTCGCCGCCGTCGGATCAGCGGCGGGCGCTGAACTGCGCAGTCAGGTGCAAGACGTGGAGGACGCCCTCGGCGAGCTCGAGACCGCTGTCGACGCCGTCGGCGACGACGGCAGCGTGCGCGACGCCGTGTCGGCGTTGGGCAACGTCGTGACCACCGCAGGAACACTGCTCGTGTCCTTGGGAACGAGCTGCCCGACTACGACGTCAACTCCGGAGTCCACCCCGACGACCGCCGGCTGAGTCAGCGCCGGCGGCTACCAGCCTTGACGATGGCGGCGAACTCATCGTCGGCCAAGGGCACCACGGACAGGCGGTTGCCCTTGGCCAGCAGGCGTGAGTTGGCCAACTCCGGCATCGCCCGCAGCTCGTCGAGGGGCACGTAGCGCAGCTTCTTCACGGGTGCCACCGTGACGATGTCCCAGCGCGGATCGTCCGGCTTGGAAGCTGGGTCGTAGTACTTGGCTGCCGGGTCGAACTGGGTCGGGTCGGGCTCGGCCTCCTTGACGATCTTGCAGATTCCGGCGGCTCCCGGCGGGTTGGTCGAGGAGTGATAGAAGATCGCCTGATCGCCCTTGCGCATGGCGCGCAGATAGTTGCGCGACTGGTAGCTGCGGATGCCGTCCCACGGTTCGCGACGGGCGGCGACGAGGTCGTCGTAGCCGAACTCGTCCGGCTCTGACTTGAGCAACCAGTAAGCCATCTCGGGGCCCATTCGTAGCACGCTCTTCGGTCGGTGGGACTTTGGTTACCGACGTGCCGGGTACGGTCGCAGGGCATGCGCGTAAGTGCGATCGTCGTCGCCGCAGTCGCCTGCGGCGTGGCCGGCTGTCAGGGAGCGACCGCTGCTGCGGCACCGGCGGCGCCCGGCACGCCGATCACGATCAGCTACGCCGATCTCCCGCCGGCGCTCAACCTCGTGCCCTACGCCGTCGTCGACGTACCAGTCGACACCGAGCTGGAGGTTGGCACGAACGTGCCTGAGGTGGCGGTGCTGGCGGACGGCGGGGCCATCCTCGTCGACGAGGGCGGCTCCAACGCGTTCCTCGTCGGCCGCGACGGCAGCGTGTCGTCGGTCGCTCTCGACGTCTTGCCCCGGTTCATCGTCGCCACACCCGGCCCTGTCGTGTACGGGCTCGCCGAAGCAGGTGGAGGTGGTATCGAGTCCGTTGCCATCTCGTTGATGGGGGCGAACGCAGGGCAGGTGATCGCTCGTCAACCGGTCGTCGATCCTTCTCGATACCTCGAGTTGCCACTCGGAGCGTTCGGCAACACCGCGGCCGGCGTGGTCGATCGCGTTCGGCAGCCGGGCGCGGTGATGGTCGGTCACGTCGACGTCACGGGCAGTCCGGCAACGGTTGCCGCAGGCCCGCTGTGGACGATCAACGGTGACAACGTCGTGAGCAACGGCTCGCGGCAGTGGACGTTGGCAGTCGAGCGGCACCCCGACTGGACGCCGCAGTTCGCCGGTGAGTCCCCTCCGGCACCGACCTCCAACGGGGGCGGCGTGTATTGGACCTACGTCGGAGCGCCCATCGAAGGGAACGAGTTCTCCCAGACGATGCCGGTGATCGCCGCCCTCGCCGCCGACGGCACCGGCGCGTGGCACACGGTGCCGACCGGCTGGCAGGTCGTCGCCAGCGACATCGGCGGGACAGTGTTCGCCCGCCGGGTCGGCGACACGGTCGAGTTGGCCCGTCTCGACGAGGCGCTTGCCAACGCCCGGGTCTGCGACGACTACGCCGACAGTGTCGAGTACCCGCTGCGCCTGTGTGACTCCGGCGAGGCGGTCACGGTCGTCCAACTCGCCCTCCGCAACACCGTCGCCCCGGAGTTGGAGGTCGACGGCTACTTCGGCTCGCGAACCGAGGCCGCCGTGCGCGAGTTCCAGAGTTCCGCCGGACTCGCCGTCGACGGCCTCGTCGGACCACGCACGTGGCCGGCGCTGACCGCCGACTTCGTCTACGGCCGGGACGAGGACGGCAGTGGCGTGGTCGACCCGTGGGAGCTCGACCCGACTCCGGAGATCGCCGGCTTCCCCGAGGACAGCTCTCCGCGGTGCCAGGGCTGTGAGATCTGGGCGGTGATCCTCGCCGCCGCGCCGATGCTCGACGACCCGGCGTTGGTCGCCGCAATCGAAGCTGCCCACGCCGTCGGTTATGCCACCGGACAGACCGGCTGCGACGAGGGTGCCGCTGCAGCAATGGGGGCGCCGGCGGGGTCGCTGTCGGTGAGCGTGTACTTCGGCACCGAAGCCGACGCGCGTGCGGCGCAGGCGGCGTTCGCGGATCGTGGGGTGTCGAGCACCGTTGCCCTCGTGCGTACCTTCTGCCTCGACTAGGGCGGGTCGAGTGGTGAGCGACGGGCGCGGCGCGGCGCTGACCTATCGTCCTAGCGGTGCCCGCGCAATCTGAGGTCGCGTCGACCAGCGTCGTCATCGCCGACGACAGCTACTTGGTTCGCGAGGCAGTCGCTCGGCTGCTCGACGCCGAGGATGACCTCTCAGTGGCTGGTGTCGCCGGCTCCTACGACGAGCTCCTGGAACTGGTCGACGAACTTGCGCCGGACGTCGTCGTCACCGACATCCGTATGCCGCCAACCGGCACCGACGAGGGCATCCGGGCCGCCGCCCGCCTGCGCCAGAGTCACCCCACCACCGGCGTCGTCGTGCTCAGCCAGTTCGCCGCTCCATCGTATGCCCTGGCGCTCCTCGAGGCGGGGTCCGATGGCCGCGCCTATCTGCTCAAGGATCGCGTCGCCGACGCCGACGATCTCGTCGATGCCGTGCGCGCCGTGGCGGCGGGGGGATCGGTCATCGACTCCAAGGTCGTCGAGCAGCTCGTCGCCTCACGAGAGCGCAGCGCCAGCTCACCGATCGAACGGCTCACGCCACGCGAGCGCGAGATCCTTGGAGAGATGGCCCAGGGCAAGAGCAACGCCGCCATCGCGGCAACGCTGATCCTCAGCGAACGCGCCGTTGAGAAGCACATCAACTCGATCCTCTCGAAGCTCCACCTCACCGAGGAGCCCGACATCAATCGGCGGGTGAAGGCGGTCCTCGTGTACCTCTCGGCGGCGGGAAGCTAGCAACACCACTGGTGGCGTAGTGGCACCCTCGCCCGCTGCTCAGGTCCGTGGGACACTTGGGTGAGATGGAGAGCACCGTGCCCGACCGAGTGACCGTGATGATCGTCGACGACCAGGCGCCGTTCCGCGCCGCGGCGCGTGCGGTCGTCGACCGCATCGACGGGTTCGAGTTGGTCGCCGAGGTCGCGTCGGGGGAAGAGGCCGTCACCGCCAACGCCGCCCACACGCCCGACCTCGTGCTGATGGACATCAACATGGGCGAGCTCGACGGCATTGCCGCGACACGGTTGATCACCACCGCCAGCCCGGACACGAAGGTGATCCTGGTGTCCACCTACGAACTCGAAGATCTACCGCCCGGGGCGCTGGCCAGCGGCGCCGTCGGCTACGTCAACAAGGACGAGCTGTCCCCGCGGGTCGTGCGCCGGATGTGGGAGAACGGCGGCGACGTGCCCTGGCACACCCGCTGATCGATCGCTGGGGAACGGCTCAGGCGGCGGGCAGGGGGAGGGTGCCGGTCACGGTTGCGCCCTCCCCGGGCTGCGACCGCACGGTCAGGGTGCCACCGAAGGCGCCGAGGCGGTCGGCCATGTTGACGAATCCGTGGCCGTCGCCGGAGGCCGACGTGGTGTCGAAGCCGGCACCGTCGTCGCTGACTTCGAAACCGAGAACACGGTCGGCCTCCCAGACCCGGACCGCGACCTTCGCCGACTCACCGGCGTGCTTGCCGGCGTTCTGTAGTGCTTCCAGCACGCAGAAGTACACAGCGGCCTCCATGTCGGCGCCGTAGCGGCCGATGCCCGACGTCTCGACCGTGGTGGCGACAGCGGCCCGCGTCGCTGCGGCGGGCAGCGCCTCGGCCAGTCCCCCCGACATGAGCAGCGGGGGGAAGATCCCGTGCGCCAACGAGCGCAGCTCGGTGATCGCCCCCTGCAGGTCGCCCTTGACCTCGTCGATCATCGCCAGGGCGTCGGCAGGGTCGTCCTCGACGGCATCCTTGGCGAGGCGCAGCTTCACCGCAAGGGCGACAAGATGCTGTTGGGCGCCATCGTGGAGGTTGCGTTCCAGCTTGCGCCGCTCGGCGTCGCCGGCCGCCACGATGCGCGCCCGCGAATGCTGCAGCTCCTCGTTGCGCTGCTGGAGCTCCTCCAGGCTGGCCTGCAGGGCGGCGTCGAGCTGGAGGTTGTGCAGCGCCAGGGCGACCTGACGGGCGAGCTCGGTGAGGACGTGGTCCTCGGCCTCGGTGAACGCCTCGCCGTCGTGAGGGCGGTTTACCGCGATCACCCCGAGCAGTTCGCCGCCGTGAGCGATCGGAGCCACGCGCGTGGCCGCCGAGCCGCCCCGTCCGACGAGTTGCGGCAGCCAGACGTCGAGCCATGTCCCGCCACTGATACCGGCGCGGGCGATCACCGGTAGTTCCTTGGCGCCGATGGTGATCGGTGCAGCCTGGCGATGGGGGACACCGGACGCCAGCTCGTAGTGTCCGGCCTGTCCGGTCCACACCTCGGCGGACTCCAGCACCATCGACTTGCGCAGGCTCTCGGCGAGTTGGAGGAGCAGCTCGTCCATCGGGATCGAGCGGGTCAGCCGCTGACCGAACGTGCGCAACGTTTCGTCGGGGGCGACCCGCTCGCCGTACACGAGACGGTTGGCCCGTTCAGTCAGCCAGCGCCGAGCCGGCAGGTAGAGCAGCGCGGCGAGCCCAGCGGCGACCATCGACAGCAACAGCAGCGCACGTTCGTCGTCCGTAGGGGTGCGGCCGAGGCCGAGGATGACGACCACATAGATGCCGACGACGAGCGCCGTCAGCCCGGCGAGGGCGACGGTGTGGGTGAGTAGGCGATCGACCCTGGCAACCATCCTCGGCAGCGTCCCGCACCCGAGTCCGATGGGAACGAACCCGGTGAGGGCGAGGGCGACGGCACCGGCGTCGTCCGGCCAGTCGCTGAGCAGCCGGAGGGCGACGACGACGACGCCGGCCTCGGCCGCGACGGCCATGCCCCAACCAACCCATTGCATCCGGCGCCGGTCCTCCGCCCCCGCCTTCACATAGCGGGCATGGGCGGCATACAGGCCGATGCCCAGAGCAGCGAGCCAGAACATGGCCAGCGGCCAGACGAGCAGGTGCTCCCGGTTGGCGAGCAGACCGAGACCGATCGCCGCACCGCTGGCGTAGCCGGCGAGCACTGTGTTGCGCCGGATCGGCGTCGCCAGGCGTCCGTCGGCCAGGCCGAGTAGCAGGTGCAGGGCGACCGCCGGAAGCAGCGCGGCAGCGAAGCGCAAGGCGACGTCCCAGGCCAACTCGGCGGACCCGTCGAGGGCCTGATGGGCGAGCATCGCCGCTGCGAGCGTGCCGACCGCCCCGAGGAGCGCTCCGCCGAGGACGATCGGTGCGAGTCGCTCGCGCCGCCGACGCAACCCGAGGAGGAGGCCCGCCGTAGCCCACAGGACGACGAGAATCGGCCGGACGATCTCCACCGCCGACGGCCCATCCGCCGCGGCGATCGACTAGCGCCGCACCGGCGATGATCCCCGCGAGCGGGGCGCCGAGCAGGCAGTAGGCCGGACGCAACTCGGCAAACGTCGACGCGCCGGCACTGGCTGGCGACGTCGGTACGGGTACGTCTCGGTCGAGGGCGATCACCATGATGCTCCTAGTCGACTCCTGCGGCCACGCCGCGGCAAGGGCGCTGCCTCGGCGAACGGGGGTGGTGCCAGCCACACCGTTCATTGCGTTCCCCGGCCACGCAGGCCGCGGGTGACCGCTCCTCGGCTGGCGCCTCGTCGCTCGCAGCCGCGGCGTTGGTGTGCCCTGCGTGATCATTCCGACCTCAGGATCTCGGCCGGGGACAGGCGCGAGGCTCGCATCCCGGGCACGACCGCCAGCAACTGCATCGTCAAGATGATGACTGTGGCGGCGAACGTCACCCCCATGACCGGAACGACGAACCCGCCTTCGACGCCGACGTCGTTGCTCAACGTGCGGAACGCCAGTCGCCCAGCGACGATCCCCAGCGGGATCCCGGCGGCGATCGCCACGACGGCGATGCACGCGCCGTGCCACGACGACGAGGTGCGTAGGTCGGCCGGGCGGAAGCCGAGGGCACGCAGCACGGCGAAGTCGCCGCGCCGCCGGCGTACCGTCGTGTGGACGCCATGCGCCGACACCCGCAATGGCGAGGGCGCCGATGAAGGCCGCCAACGCCCATGGGACGGCGCTCAGTGAGGATGCGTTGACGACCTCGTCGGGCCGCTGCGGGTAGCCATAGGCGGACAGCTCCACCAGATCGTCATCGACGAGCGGCATGATCGCCTCGACGAGCTGTTCCGTCGACGTTGTCTCGGATGCAGTGAGGGCGAGCGAGTCGAATCCGTCACTCGATGCGAGGTCATCGAGCCCTCTGGAGTCGAGGAGCACGCCGTCGCCCAGGCCGTCGCCGTCGAGCGGATACGGCGTGACCCGTCCGACGACGGTGAGCTGGCTCGACCCGTCAGGAGTCGCCACCGTGACCATGTCGCCGATCTCGCGATCGAGCAGGCGTGACAGTGCCGAGCCGAGGGCGATCTCGTCGGGTCCGACGGGCAACCGTCCGCCGTGGACGACGACGGGCGGGGTGCCGTTGTGCACGTCTACCGACTGGCCGCGTACCGCTCGTCCGTCGACGATGACCTGGCGATCGGTGACGGTCGCCACGCCACTGATCTCCGGAAGGTCGCCGAGCGCGGCGACCGCGAGGTCGATCCGCTCAGCATCGACCTCGACCATCAGGTCCCATGTCCCAGCCCCAGCGAATCGGTTCGGAGACCAGCCGGTCGAGGCTCGCCGCGTAGCACACTGCGCCGACGATGGCGGCGGCACCGAGCACGGCGGCCGTCAGCGGCCGAACGCGACGGCACGGTTCGACGCCCGTGGCCGCGCTCGAACGCAAGACGCACGCCTGTCGTCAACGTCGGGCCGGCGCCCGCCCGCTCGGCGAAGGACGCTGCCATCGTCGGTCGTTGTCCGGCTCGGTCGCCCGCGAACCGCGTCGCCCGCCAGGCTTGGATCGCGCCGAGCAGCGCCACGACTGCGAAGACCACGGCGGTGCCGACGAGCAACACGGTGACGTCGACGTGCAAGCCGGGCTCGGGCTCGAATCGACGGGCCGCCCCGAACGGCGTGAAGACGCTGCCCAGCACGGCGACGGCAGCGGCCAGCAGCGCCGCCACGGCTGCAACGGGCACGAGTTCGAAGGCGAGCGCCCCGGTCCGGTCGCGGCGCGGCAGTCCGAGGGCGCTGAGCACCGCTTGGTCCGGCTGGCTGCGGCCGAGATGGCGGGAGATGGCTTGGCCGACGGCGACGACGGTCGCGACCGCCGCGGCGATGGCGAAGACGAGAGGCACCGATCGAGGTCGGTCGCGATCGCCGCGCTCGACCTTCTCCATCGTCGCGGCGCGAGGCTGAACGCCGATCTCGTCGCTCGTCGCGTCGACGCCGAGGGCGGCACGCACACCAGCCTCGAAGGCGGGGAGGTCGGCCTGACCGTTGCGCAGCCGCACGGCGACCATTCCGCCGACGCCGTGACCGCCGAGGTGACCGGCCGCGGCGTGATAGCGGTCGTCGAACGCCGGCGTGGCGAAGATCATCCCCTCCGCCGTCTCGACCTCGTTGGTCGAGGTGTCGCCGAGACCGACGACGAGCAACTCGATCGCTGGTCCCGCCGGCCCGTCCTCTGCACCCTCGAGGGCGTCGAGTCCGAAGAAGTGACGCAACTGGCCCGGGGCTGATCTGTGCGCAGGGTGAAGGTGTCGCCGACGCCGATGCCGATCTCGGCAGCCGTCGCTCGGGGGAGCACGACCTCATGTGCTGCGGTGGGGTCGGCCAAGCGGCCGGCCGTCAACTCGATCGAGTCGAAGTCGGTGCCCCAGCCGCCGTGGGGGACGATGGCAAAGGCGTCGAACTCGACACCGTCGATCCGGCCGAGGTACATGTCGGCGGAGTCGCCCTCGACCACCTCCGGCCGGGCGAGAACCATGGCGATGTCCTCGGGCGTGCTCACCTGGACGATGGCGTCGGCGACGCGACGCTCGGCGATCGCCCGGTCCAGCGCCGAGTCGGTGCGGCGGATACCGACCACTGCGGCGAGCACGACGCCAGCCCCGAGGCCGGCGAGGAGAGCGAGGAACAGCGCGCCGCGCCACCGTCGGCGGAGGTCGGATCGGGTCCGCCACGCAGGCCATTCTGGCCGCTCCTCGCTGGCGCGGTCCTCGCATCGGCTGCATCTCATTACTCGCTCCGCAGGACTTCAGCCGGGTTCAGCCGCGATGCTCGACGGCCGGGCCAGATCGAGAGTGCAAGAAGGATTGCGAGAAGCGCAGCCGGCACGACGACGAGGTGCAGCGGGCTGACGTCGACGCGGATCAGCACGTTGGCCGGTCGAGCGATACCCGTCCACACGAACCTGCCGAGGACGACCCCGGCGGGAACGCCAACAGCCGCGGCGATCAGCCGCCATCGTCGCAGCCTGCCAACCGAACGGCGCGGCGAACGTCCCGGGGGCGCAGGCCGAGGGCCCGCAGCACGGCGAGGTCGCCACCCCGCCGGCGCCCAACAAGCACGAGCGAGTTGGCCGCCGCGGCGATGCCGATGAGGGCGACCAAGATGGCGACGATTGGAGGCACCTGGCCGATCTCCGCCAGGGCGGTGACCGAGCTGGGGACCCCGGGCAGCTGGGTGAACGCCGCGTCCGGGAAAAGCTCGTCGAGCACCGCATCGGTATCGGCGGGATCGTGCAGCCGGATCAGCGCCCCGTAGTCGCGGTCGATCTCGGCGATCAGCTCGGCTGCGCACAGCTCGTCGAACAGGTCGCCGGTGACGACCGAGCCGTGGTCGGGATCACCGCTCAGGATCACTGGGACGATGGCGCGACCGACGACCGTCACCGTGCGTTCGCCGCACGGACCGCTGACGGTCGTGCTGTCGCCGACTTCGAGGCCGAGCTGGTCCATCGTCCGCGATGCGACGGCGATCTCTGCCGGCCCGCCGGGAGCACGTCCGTCGAGCACGGCCAGCCACATCGGACCAGTCGCTCCGTCGAGCCCGATCGCCCCGATCTGCGTTGTCATGCCGTCGGCGGTGGTGACGTTGAGCTCGCCGCTCCGGGCGAGGTCGACACCGGCGACGCGGGCGTCCTCACTGAGTAGCCGTCCGGCGTCGGCGAGCTCGGCCTCGTGGATACTCGTGACGAACACGTCCCACGGCTGGCCGTAGCGCTCGGCGTTGGCGACGAGCCCGTCGAGGCCGGCCGAAACGATCAACGATCCAACCACCACACCCGTCGTCGCCACGAGGGCGACGAGGGTCGGCACCGCGGGCATGCGGCGTCGGCCGCGGCCGCCCTCGAGGGCGAGGCGCGAGCCGGTCAGCGGGACCGGGCGCAATCCGAGCGCCGAACCAAGCCGTGCCGCCAGTGCCGGCCGCTCGTCGACCCGATCGTGCGCGGTGTGCAGCCATCGCCAGATTGCCGGCGCCGTCGCCGCGCCGACGAGCACGACTGCAGCCGCCAGACCGAGGGCGATGACGATCCAGTCGGCGTGTAACCCGACGCCGGGATCGGCCCGGCGCGGGAGGCCGAGCGGGAGCAGCGGTGACAGCCCAACGGCCAGCGCCACCCCGATCACGGCGCCGGCGGCGAGGGCCGGCGAAACGCTCAGGGTGGCGGCCTTCCACCGCTCGCCGCGCGTCAGCCCGATCGACGCCAGCACGTCGCTGTCCTCCGAACGTACGGCGAGATGGCGGGCCACCGCCTGGGCGATCACAAGCATCCCCGCGGCAGCCACGACGCCGCCGGCCAGGAGCAGCCCGCGCCGTTGCAGGCCGGCCGCACGTTCTGCGGTGCTCAGCAGGTCGGCGGCGCCTCGTACATCGCCGTCGACGATCGTCGACAGATCGGACACGACGGCACCGACGTCACCGCGGTCGTGCAAGTGGAGCCAGAGGATCGTTCCGGGGCGGGCGAGCTCGCCCCAGTCGCCCTCGAGGAAACCTGGCCCGGCGATGGCGAACGACTCCGTCGACGGGTCGTCGACGAGATCGAACGGGGTGCGCACGATCCCGACGATCGTCGCCTCACCGAGTGGACGTGCGTCCCACGACCCGAACGACACGAGCCCCGACAACGGCGCCCGCATCCCGACCTCGAACCCGTACTTCTGCGCCGCCCGCTCGTTGACCATGATCTCAGTTGTGGCACCTGCGCTCGGGTAGCGGCCCGACAGCAGCATCGGCGACCCGAGGCCGCCCACCGGTGCGCCGTCGGTGCCGACCAGCGCGAATCCGGACTCTCCCAGCTCCATCGGCGACGGGACGATCACCACGGTCTCCGTGCGGTCGAACGCAGCGATTCGCCGATCCGCGGCGATGCGCTCGAGGACGTCGGTGCCGGGCTCGCCGCCGGTGAACACGACGACGTCGGCCAGCCCCGTCGACTCGACAAAGCGGTCGACCGAGGATCCTGCCCGCTGGGCGCCGGCGACGAGGGCAATGGAGAACCCGACGGGCAAGGCGACAAGGGCGGCGAGAGCAAGCAGGGACCAACGCCGCCGTCGGATGTCGGACCAAGCCCACAGCCATGCAGCCGTCATTGCGTTCCCCGGCCACGCATTACTCCGCCCTCAACGTCTCGGCCAGGGGCAGCCGCGCTGCCCGAAGCCGTGGCCCGAGCGACACGAGTACGGCGACGGCTGCTCCGACCAACGCGGCGATCGGGATGAACACGACCGGGAATCGCGTCACCGTCAGCACGCCTAGTTGGCCGGCGATGATCCGCCACACCAGCGGTCCGATCACCGCTCCGGCCGCCGCGCCGACCACGGTTCCGGCGACGACCGTGAGCACCGCCTGCCATGTCAGCGATGCCGCGGCGTTGCGGGCGGGAAGGCCGAGGGCGCGGGCAACGGCGAGGTCGCGGCGCCTTCGCCGCGATGTAGTCGTCAACTGGTGGAGCAGGCCGGCGGCGGCGAGGACGCAGATGAACGCGGCAAGGTACGACGGGACGGCGCCGACCTCGTCCAGCCGAGCCACGCTGGCCGGCGGCGTCATCTCGGAGAAGCCGTCGGCGATCAGGGTCGCCCGGGCGGCTTCACCGGCCGCGTCGTCGGTCACATCGGCAGCGACGTCGGCGCTCAGGTTGCAACGTTCCATCTCGACCCCGGGACAGACCAGGGCCTGCAGCGTCGGGGCAGTGACGATGAATGCGTGGGTGACGTCCTCGTCCCCCCAGGACACCACCGTTCCCGTGACCTGAAGGGTCAACTCTGCTGAACCGTCGAGGGCGGTGATGGTCACCGGCTCGCCGACGCCGACACCGAGATCGTCTGCTGTTGCAGTGCCCAGGGCTACCTCGTCGGGACCCGCTGGATAGCGTCCAGCCGACATCGGCGGAAGGGCTCCCCCGAGGATGGTCTCGAACGCCTCCGGCTCGACCTCGGCGGTGCTCGACCCTGTCGCCGACATCGTGTCGTCGTTGATCAACAACCGCCGGGTGAGCGCGTCGACACCGGGAGTGGCGACGGCGTGCTCGACGACGTCCGAGATGCCGAACGTCCCGTTCGACTCGTAGATCAGCTCGGCGGCCGCTCCGTAGAGGCGTGGCGACGATGTCAAGTGGGCGCGGGAGCTGTCGAGTGTGGCGACTGCGAGCACCGCGGCGACTCCCATCGCAATCGCCGCGACGGGCGTCAACGAGCCGAGGCGTGAACGGCCGGTGCCGGCAGGATCGGCGGCGAACGAAGCGCCGAGCGACAGCACGGGGCGACCGAGCAAACGAGTACTCGTTGATCTCCGGATGACAACGGCCGGCGTGCGGCGCCGCGATGCAAGCAACGCCATCACGGCGAGGAGGACAAGGGCGAGCGCCAGAGTCACCGTGGCGCCCGCGGCGATGGCCCACGTGTCGAAGCGCATACCGGGCTCCACCTCGGCCCGCCGGGCCAGCCCGCGCGGGAATGCGCCGCTGACGGCCCAGGCCACGATCGGCACTGCCGCCGCACCGGCGAGCGCCGCCGGCGCGAACGTCAGCCACTTCCCTGCGGCCTGTTCGGCGGATGTGATTCCGAGCGCGGAGCGCACGCCATCTTCGGCGGCTGCGGTTGCAAGCTGACGGCCGAGCGCCTGGGCGACAACGAAGAGTCCGGCGACAGCAGCCACGGCGGTGGCGATGCG
>CAVSZO010000023.1:0-29191 GCA_963732335.1 Ilumatobacteraceae bacterium
GTAGCCGACTTTGCCGGACCGCGAACCAGATGTTGACGATGGCGCCGCCGGTGCCCTCGCGGAGCCGCCGGCCGACGGCCCGCGCCATGGCGAACGATGCCGTGACGTTGACCTCCAGCTGCATCGCCCAGTCGCCCAGCGAGGCATCCCACGCGGCATCCATGGTAAGGACACCAGCATTGTTGACCAGACCATCCACCGTGCCGAAACGCTCGACGGTGGCGGCGACGACGCGGTCGATGTCGGTCTCGGACCTGAGGTCCGCGGCGACGCAGCGCGCGCGCGCTCGACCGGGGTCGAGCTCGTCGGCGACGTCCTCGAGTTCTGTCACGTCGAGGTCGGTGAGCGCCACCAGGGCGCCCTCGTCGAGCAGCACCGTGCCGATCCCGCGGCCGATACCGCCGGCGGCGCCCGTGACGATGATGACGGAATCCTGCAACTTCATCGAGACCTCCTTGACGTCACCACGTCGACCGGGCCGAGATCCCACCGTCGACGACGAGGTCGATCCCACTGATCCAGGACGCCAGCGGGGAGCAGAGGAACACGCAGGCGTCGCCGACGTCCTCGGGCTCGCCATCCGCCCGAGCGGGGCGGCGCCGAGCCACCGGCCGACGCCGTCGGGCCATGCTTCCTCGATGCCTGGACGACGGATCAGCCCGGGTGAGACCGAGTTGACGCGGATGTGATGCGGGCCGAGCTCGACGGCGGCCGCTCGGGCGTGCATGATCAACGCCGCCTTCGACGCGGCGTAGTGGCTGTGGCCGACTGCGGGCTGCGATCCTTCGATCGAGGCGATGTGAACGACCACACCGTGCCCTCCGCTGCCGATGACGTGTGCTGCGAAGGCTCGCGTCAGGCGGTCGCAGGCCGTGAGGTTGGTGGCGATCATCTCGTCCCAGCCCTCCGGTGTGACGTCCATGAACGGCACCGCCGGCTGTACGCCGGCGTTGTTGACGAGGGCATCGAGGCGCCCGAAGGCATCGAGTGCGGCGGAGAGGACCCGGTCCGGCCCGGACGGCGCCGTGAGGTCGGCACGGATCGAACACGACCCACCTGGGGTATCGAGAAGCGGACTGCTGTGGTGGTGGAGCACGAGCGAAGCGCCGGCGGCGGCGAAGCGCCTGACGATGCCGGAGCCGATCCCCCCTGCCGCCCCAGTGACCGCCACTACCATGCCGGTCAAGTCGATCGAGATCATTCGGTCTCTCCCAGGTTGTCTGACAACCTATCGACGATGGTCGATCGCGTCAAGCGAGTCGAGGAGTAGCGTCTGGCAGGCATGAGCGCCACGGCGACCGGTCGACGGCGAGCGGAGAAGCTCTCGGCAGCGGTCGCCGACGACCTGCGCCGTCGCCTCGAGGAAGGTGAGTGGAACCCCAGTGAGCGCCTGCCGGGCGAGCACGAGCTGGCCGCCCACTACGGCGTGTCGCGGGCAACGATCCGGACGGCCCTGCGGGCTGTCGACACCCGAGGTCTGACGGTGACCCTGCATGGCCTCGGCACGTTCGCGACGGCCGCCACCCGCGCGGTCCCCGCCAACCTCCAGCGACTGGAGTCGATCTCGGCCACCATCGTGCGGCTCGAACGGCGCCCGGGCACGACCTTCCGGACCATCACGATTTGCGATGGGACCCCCCGCGAGTCCGCTGCGCTGGACGTTCCCATCGGGTCGCCGGTGCTGTTCATCCAGCGCGAGATCACCGCCGACGACGAGATCGTCGCCTACTCCCACGACGCCATCCCTCGCGACGTGCTGGCCGCCGACTTCGACGTGCGCACGGTCACGGGATCGCTCTTCGCCCTGCTCGAGCAGCACGGGGTCGACGTGACGTCGGCGTTGACCGGCATCCACGCCTCGACCGGCGAAGAAATCGGCTGGGGTGACCAACCACTCGGAACGCTCTACGTGCTCCTCGAACAGACCCATTTCGACGCCCGCAGCCGGGCCGTTGCGTACTCGCGTACCTGGTTCCTCGAAGGTCGCTTTCAGTTCAACCTGGTGCGCGTCCGCTGATGGGTCCGGCCTTGACCGGTGCGGTCGCGCTTCACTACTCTGCGACGATGTTGTCAGACAAGTCTGACACTGGCCGCCGCGGCGAGCGAGCCCGTCCGCCTACTGTCGCCTGGGGCGGCGACGGCGTCGACATCCTCGACCAGACACAGCTCCCTGGCGCCGAGGTGGTGCTCCACTGCACGACGGTGGCAGACGTCGTCGACGCGATCCGCCGGCTCGCCGTGCGTGGCGCTCCGGCGATCGGCGTGGCGGGTGCGTACGGTGTGGCCCTGGCGGCCCTCCGCCACGGCCCGCGCCACGCCGAGTTCGACGCCAGTGTTGCCGCCCTCCGCGAGGCCCGGCCGACGGCGACGAATCTGGCCCGCATGGTCGATCGCGTCGCCGCGGTGGAGTCAGCCTCGCCTGATGCGTACCTTGCCGCCGCCGACGCCATCCGCGACGAGGAGCTCGCTGCGTCGCAAGCCATGGGAGAGCGAGGCGCCGACCTGCTCACCGACCTGCTCGGCGACCGACCGTTGCGGATCATGACGATCTGCAACACCGGGGGTCTGGCAACCGTCGAGCGGGGGACCGCCCTCGCCGTGATCCAGACCCTCCACGAGCGCGGACGACTCGCCGAGGCGATTCCGCTCGAGACCAGGCCGCTCCTGCAGGGCGGACGACTGACGACCTGGGAGCTGGCCCGGATGGGCGCCCCACACCGCCTCATCGTCGACTCGGCGGCCGCCTTCCTGCTCGCTCAGGGCATCGCCGACGCCGTGCTCGTCGGTGCCGATCGCATCGCCGCCAACGGTGACACGGCCAACAAGATCGGCACCTTCGCGCTCGCCCTGGCGGCGCGCCACGCCCGTGTCCCGTTCATCGTCGTCGCCCCGGAGTCGAGCATCGACATGGACACGCCGGACGGCGACGCCATCACGATCGAAAATCGCGGGGACGACGAGGTCTGCACCATCGGCGCCGTTCGCATCAGCCCGCCGGGCACACGGACGATCAACCCAGCATTCGACATCACCCCCGTGGCGTTCATCGACGCGATCGTCACCGATCGTCGCGTCGTGGGCCACCGATCCGGCGCGACCCTGAGCGTCGACACGATTGCTCGAACCGCCTGACCATCAAGGAGCAGCGATGAACATCATGAACGCACATCCGACACGAATGGCGGCGGGCGTCGCCCTTGTCCTCGCCGTCGTCGGCACCGGCGCCGTGGCAACGTCCGCGGGTACCGCAGCATCGCCCGAGAGTGGCGGCGACGGGCCGAGCTTCATCTACATCACTCCCACTCCAATCGGCGTCAACCGATTCCTCGAGCTCGGTGCGATCGGCACCGAGGCGGCCGCCGAGAACCTCGGGGGCTCGTTCGAGGTGTACGAGTCGACGGACTTGAACAGCCGCCGAGCCAACGTCGAAGCCGCCGTCGAGGAGGCCCCCGACGTGATCGTGCTGACCTCGTTCGACTTCACGGATCTCGCCCAGGAGTTCGCCGAGGCCAACCCCGACCAGGAGTTCATCCTCATCGACGCGTGTCCCGAGGCTCCCACCGAGAACCTGCACTGCGGCGTGTTCCGCGAGCAGGAGGGGGCGTACCTGCTCGGCATCGAGGCAGGATCGTTGACCGAGACCGGCAACATCGGCTCGGTCGTAGCGCTCGACATCCCGTTCCTCCACCGCTACTCGGACAGCTTCGCCCTCGGTGCCCAGTCGATCGACCCCGAGATCACGGACACTCAGGTGTTCATCGGCGGCGACAACCCCTTCCTCGATCCGGCACGAGCCAAGGAACAGGCCCTCGCCCTCGTGGCCCAGGACGTCGATCAGATCTTCGCCGCTGGTGCCGGGTCGAACGGTGGCATCTTCGAGGCCGCCGCCGAGGCCGGCGTGATGGCCTACGGCGTGGATGTCAACGAGTGCCCGACGGCACCCGGCACGATCGTCGACAACAACCTCAAGCTCGTCGACGAGGTCGTCGTGCAGCTCATCGACGACGTCCTCGCCGGCACCGCTGAATCGGTTGTCTCGTACGGTCTCGCCGAAGGGGCGACCGGCGTGATCGCCATGCAAGACGACGTCGCCGACAGCGAGTGCCTCATCGCCGACCATCCCGACATCATCGAGCAGGTCAAGGCCGCAGCAGAGCAGATCATCGACGGAACGATCGTCGTGCCCGACCCACTGGCAGGCGGCTAACCGGCGATCACCGGCAGCGGTGGGGGACGCGCCGTGAACGATCGGCCGGCCGAGCTCGAGTTGCGCGGGATCACCAAGCGATATCCCGCCGTCGTCGCCAACGATGACATCTCGCTGACGGTTCGCCGCGGCGAGATCCACGCCATCGTCGGCGAGAACGGTGCCGGGAAGACGACCTTGATGAGCGTGCTCTACGGCCTCACCACGCCCGACGAGGGCGAGATCCTCGTGCGCGGTGAGCCCGTACGCTTCCGGTCCGCCCACGACGCCATCGAAGCCGGGCTCGGGATGGTCCACCAGGCGTTCCGGCTGTTCCCGACGATGACCGTCGCCGAAAACGTCGTGTACGGCCACGAGCCGCGGACGGGTTGGTTCCTCGACCGGGCCGCGGCGAAGCGAGCGGTCAACGAGCTGGCCACGGGCTACGGACTGAGCGTCGATCCCTCGGCACGGATCGAGGACCTGCGCGTCGGCGCGCTGCAGCGCGTCGAGATCCTCAAGGCCCTCTACCGAGACGCCCGTGTGCTCATCCTCGACGAGCCGACTGCGGTCCTCACACCGCAGGAGCGCGACAGCTTGTTCGAGGTGCTCCGCCATCTGCGGGCCGACGGTCGGACGATCCTGTTCATCACCCACAAGCTGAACGAGGTGATGACGCTCAGCGACCGGGTGACCGTGCTGCGTCGCGGCCGAGTCGTCCACGAGGCGTTGACCTCCGAGACCTCGCCGGCCGAGCTCTCGCTGGCGATGATCGGACGGGCGGTCGACACGACGACCCGCCGCCGGCCGGATCACGAGGTGGGTGCCATCCTGCTCGAGGTCGACGACGTCTGCGTGGACGATGCCGACGGCGTGCGTCGCGTCGATCACGTGCGGTTCCACGTGGCGGCGGGGGAGATCGTCGGCATCGCCGGCATCACGGGGAGCGGTCAGTCGGACCTCGTCGAGGCGATCGTCGGGTTGCGCGGCACCGCGTCGGGCACGATCGCCCTGCGCGGGATCGACCTCGCGCCTGTCGATGTGCGAGGGCGTCGCGACGCCGGCATCGCCTACGTCCCGGAAGATCGCCACCGCGTCGGGTCGGCGGGTCGAGCCTCGACCCGTGAGAACCTCCTGATGGGCTACCAGTGGAAGGCGTGGTTCCAGCGCTACGGATGGCTGCGCCGCCGGGCCGTCGAGCGCCACGCCACCGAGCTCGTCGACGCCTACGACATCAAGGTGTCCGGACCAGACCAACTCGTCGGCGAGCTATCTGGCGGCAACCTGCAGAAGGTCGTCGTGGGTCGGGAGCTCGCCCACGAGGCCCCGCTGCTTGTCGTCGAGCAACCCACCCGGGGACTCGACGTAGCGGCGATCGAGTTCATCCACGGACAGCTCATCGCCCATCGTGACGCCGGCCGGGGTGTCCTGCTCGTGTCGGCGGAACTCAGCGAGATCCTCGCCTTGTCGACTCGCATCCTCGTCATGTTCGAGGGCCGGATCGTCGCCGAGCTGGATCCGCATGGCACCGACGAGGTCGAGATCGGCCTGCACATGACCGGCGCCAAGGAGCACGCTCGTGCGGATGCCTGAACCGCGGGCGGTCGGCGGCCGGCTGGCGACGATCGGGACGAGCCCTGTGACGGCGGCGGTGGGGCTGTCGTTCGTGATCTGCGCCGTGATCATCCTGGTCTCCGGGGAGAACCCGTTGTCGGCCTACGCCGAGATGTGGAGAGGCGCCACATCGGGGTCCGGCCCGCGCACGGTGATCGATCGTGCAATCCCGATCGTCGGCATGGCGCTGGCGATCTCGATCCCGTTCCGGGCCGGCATCGTCAATCTCGGCGGCGAGGGTCAGCTCGTCGTCGGAGGTCTCGCCGCCGCGCTGACGGCGATCCACCTCCCTGCACCCGGCTCGGTGGCGCTGGTGGCGTCGTTCGTGGCCGGGGCAGCCGCCGGCGCGCTGTGGGCGTCGCTCCCAGCGATCGGCCAGACGTCGCTGCAGCTCCCGATCCTCATCTCCAGTCTCCTGCTCAACGCCCCGGCACGGGCACTCACGAGCTACCTCGTCAAGAACTACTTCGGCGATCCGACGGCCACTTCCACCACGACGGTCGCCGTGCCAGAGGCGACCAGGGTCCCGACGCTGGGATGGCTCTCCGACGCCAGCGCCAGCGTCCTCCTCGTGCTCGTCCTGGTCGTGGCCGTCGCCCTCTTCAACACCCGCACGGCGCCGGGGTACCAGAGCCTGATCTCGGGCATCAACCTGCGTTTCTCCCGGTACGGCGGGGTCAACATCGCGCGGCAGACGATCGCCAGCATGGGCGTGGGTGGCGCGATCGCCGGGATGATCGGCGCCCACCTGGTACTCGGCCAATCGGGTCGGTTCGTCGACGGCGACCTGGTCGGCACCGGGTTCGCCTGGACGGGTCTGCTGGTGTGCCTGCTGGCCGTCAACCGCCCCCTGCCGATCCTCCTCGCCGGCACGTTCTTCGCCGCGCTGCAAGTCGGCGGGTTGGCGATGCAGCGCAGTGCCAACGTGTCGTGGCAGCTCGCTCAGGTGCTGCAGGCCGTCGTGATCCTCACACTGGCGATGGGAGTGGTCCCATTCGCCCGCCGCTGGCGTCGCCGCGGGCCGAGCGAGGAGGTCGCCACCGTCGACGCCGAGCCGATCGGGCAGGTCGCTCCGGAGGCGCCGGGAGCGGTGCGGGTCTGATGTTCGACCAACTGTTCGACGCCGCCCTCCTGGACTCGATCGCCCGGGCGACGGTGCCGATCCTGCTCGCCGCCATCGGCGGGCTCATCTGCGAGCGAGCAGGCGTGTTCCAGATCTCCCTCGAGGGCACCATGCTCATCGGTGCCTTCACCGCCGTGTCCGTGTCCTACGTCGGAGGCAACGCCCACCTCGGAGTGCTTGCCGCGATGGCCGCCGGGATGGCGACGTCGAGCCTCCTTGCGGTCGGCCACGTCACCCGCAAGGGGGATCCGATCGTGATCGGTATCGCCATCAACCTGCTCGCCGTCGGCCTCACCGGATTCCTCCTGCCCCAGTTCTTCGACCTCCGCGGGGTCTTCCAGGATCCTGCCATCGTCGGGTTGGAGAGCTACGCGCTCCCGCTGCTGGCGGACATCCCGGTGCTCGGGAACGCCCTCTTCGACACGACGCTGCTCGGCTATCTGGCGTTCCTGCTCGTGCCGGTGGTGTGGATCGTGCTGTTCCGCACCGCCCGCGGGCTGCGGCTGCGTGGCGTGGGCGAGAACCCATCAGCTGCCCGTACCCGCGGGGTCCCGGTCACCGCCTACCAGTACTCGGCCGTGCTGTGCTCCGGTCTGCTCGCCGGGCTCGCCGGCGCCCAGCTCGCCCTCGGCAACGTGGTGCAGTTCGCCGAGAACATGACCGCCGGACGGGGGTGGATCGCCGTGGTCGCCGTGCTCCTCGGCCAGGCCCATCCCTTCGGCGTACTGGCGGCGTGCCTCCTCTTCGGGTTCGCCGAGGCCCTCGGGTTCCGCCTCCAAGGCAACGGCCTCGCCGTCCAGGTCACCGACGCGCTTCCCTGGGTCGCCACCCTGCTCGCCCTCGTCATCGCCCGTCGGCGGTTCATCCGCCTCGTCGACCTCACCGGTCGTGCGGCATGACGATCACGCGGTTCCACGCCGATCACCTCATCACGATGGCGCCAACTGACGACGGCGTCCCGGCAGTCCACACCCCTGGCGTGGTCGACGTCGAAGGTGGCGACGTCGTTTGGTCCGGCCCCGCCACTGAAGCACCACCGCACGACGGCGACGAGCACCGTGTCGACGGCCTCTTGATGCCGGGACTGCTCGACATCCATGCCCACACCCCGATGCTGCTGCTACGCGGGACCGGTGAGGGCCTGCCCACCGACCGCTGGCTTACCGAGGTGATGTGGCCACGCGAGAGCCAACTGTCGGAGGGCGACGTGTTCGCGGCCATGCAGCTCGGCGCCACGGAGTTGCTGCGCAACGGGATCACGACCTCGAGCGAGATGTACTTCTTCCCCGACGCGGTCGCCCGCGGCGCCGCAGCGGCGGGGCTCCGGTGCATCGTCGCCTGCCCGCTGATCGAGGCCGCCACCTTCTCGCATTTCGGGACGATCGACGAGCAGATCGAGGCGACCCGAGCCCTCCGGGACACGTGGCGCGACCACCGCACCATCGAGATCGCTGTCGGCCCGCACGCCGCCTACACGTTGTCGCGCGAGGCGCTCGTCGCCGTCGCCGACCTGGTCCGCGACGACCCGATGCTCGTGCACATCCACGTCGCCGAACAACGTGACGAGGCCACCGCGGTCGAGCGCGAGAGCGGGCGCACCGTCCCTGGCTACCTCGATGAGATCGGCCTGCTCACACCACGCACAGTCGCTGCGCACTGCGTCTGGGTGACCGCCGACGACATCGAGCTGCTCGCCGCTCGCCGAGTCGGGGTCGCCCACTGCCCGTGCTCGAACGGGCGGCACGCCAGCGGGATCGCTCCCGTCGAGGCGATGCGGGCGTCAGGGATCAACGTCGGGATCGCCACCGACGGGCCGGCCTCGCACGACCGCCTCGACCTGTTCGAGGACGTCCGCACGGCGGCCCGCTTCGCCCGCATCCTGGCCAACGACGCGTCGCCGATGAGCGCTGCCACGCTGTTGGGAATGGTGACCAGGGAGGCTGCGGACGCGGTCGGTCGGTCCGACCTCGGCCGCCTCACACCTGGGGCTCGTGCCGACATGATGGCGATCGACATCGAAGCCGACGGCTTCGACCCGGTTCTCGCGCCGGACGCGCTCGTCGGCCGAGTGGTCTGGGCCGGCAACCGCGACGCCGTGCGATCGGTGTGGGTCGACGGCACGCCAGTGGTCGTCGACGGCCGCTGCACCACCATCGATCATGCCGGCGCGCGACGCCGGGTGCTCGAAGTCGCCCGGCGCTTGGCCCGCTAGCGGGGTCGTACGCGGAGATGCCGAGGCCGACATCGACGTACTGTTCTGCCGACTGAACAGTGACCGATCGAGAGGGGCGGAGCGATGACGCTGACCACCGGCTTCAACCACGTGGCGACGCTGACAACGGACATGGACCTGACCGTGAGCTTCTACGAGAAGGCGTTCGACGCCGCTGTCACCTTCGAGGTCGCAAAACGCGACGACCACCCGTGGATGAAGATCCTCGACCTCGGGGGCGGAGCCGCGCTCAACGTCTTCGAGGTTGCCGCCGACGAGATCATCGGCGAGCGACGCAGTCAGGGCAAGCGCGGTGCCATCGACCACTTTGCCCTCGCCGTCGACTCGCGTGCCACGCTCGAAGCGGTCCAAGAGCGACTCAGCGCCGCCGGCGCCCAGGAGGTCGGCGAGATCCAACGGCTGGGCAACGAATGGTCGCTGTTCTTCCGCGATCCCGACGGGATGGAACTCGAAGTGTGCTGCAGCGCCGACGACTGAGCGCGCCGGGGCTCTAGCGTCGTGCCGCGCGAGTGAGCAGCAAGATGACGCCGTCCGCAGATCGAACCTCGAGCTCGGAGGCGCGCTCGACATCCATCGCATCCCCATGGTCGAGGTCGTAGGCGATCCCGGCGATGACGATGTGGCACGAGCCTGAGACGACGAAGAGGAACACATCGTCGCCGGCGTCCACCGTTTCGACGCGCTTGCTCCCGGCCGCCATCACGATGCGGTCGACACGGAGTTGCAGCTCGGGATGGGAGAGGCGTTGCGAGCCGGGTCGATCCGCGGTGACGACGGTTTCGCGGATGCGCCGGCCGCCGAGGCGGGGCAGCAGGTCAGCGATCGGCAGGTGGAGGGCGCGGCAGAGACGCAAGAGCACAGGAAGTGAGGCGTGGGAGTTGCCGTTCTCGATGGCGCTCAGGTGACCCGGCGAGATGCCCGCACCAGTTGCCGTGTCCCGTAGCGAAGCGCGACGCGTGAGGCGCTGCTCGCGGAGACGGCTGCCAACGAGCGTTTGCAGATCGAGTCGGGCGACGTCATCGCGGTGGGTGTCGGCCATCAGAACAACGCCGGTCGCGAGACGATGAGCACTTCCACCGGCGCCGCACCGCTGGGCGACACGGAGTGTGTCTCGTGCGCCCCGTAGTGGACTGCACCCATCGGCTCGAGGACGTGGCCGTCGCCGGCCACCGTGACCTCGACAGCTCCTGACAAGACCACGAGGAAGCGCTCACCGATGAGGCGGATGTCGGTGGCGTCGATGGCGAGGCTCTGCACGATCACCGTGTACGGACGCTCTCCTCCGAGGCGGTTGATCACTCGGAACACGGCACCGCTGGTCAAGCGAATCTCGTCCCCCTCGCCGGCGCGCGTCACCGTGACGGTCGGCCCAGTCACGTCCTGTAGCAGGGTCATCATCTCGACGCCGAGGGCGCTGGCCACCGTGGCGAGCGCGGTCAGCGAAGGGATGGAGATGCCGCGCTCGATCTGCGACAGATACGACGTCGTGTACCCGGTCGCCTCGGCCAGGTCGGCCAGTCGCCAACCCTCGGCGGCGCGCAAGTTGGCGATGCGCCGGCCGACTTCGGCGAGTTCGACGTCCACCGGTCCTGGGCCGTGGTCCGTTCAGACCAGCGCGGCGCGGGCACCGGCTGTCGCCGCCACGTCGACCGCCAAGGTGGTTTCGTCGAGCACGACGCCGTAGTCGGTGCGGGCGGCACCGAGGGAGACGAAGCCGTTGCGGACGTCGTCGGCGACGGCTTCCGGGTCGCGTTCGAACGGGTCTCCCCAACCGCCGCCGCCGCCGGTGTCGTTGACGAGCACCTCCCCGGCGGCGAGCTGGTTGAGCCCACCGCCCTTGATCTGCTCGGCCTCCGTGCCGGGGTTGACCACGATGCGATTGGGCTTGGCCGGGCGGCCGGTCTCCAGCCCCCACGGCGGGCTGATCGTCTTGTACAGGATCGAGATCGCCGACGTCGGGGCGAGGAAGCGGTAGGCACGGGACACGCCGACGCCGCCCCGGTGCTTGCCCGGTCCGCCGGTGTCGGGGCGGTACCCGTAGTGCTCGATGAGCATCGGGCCCTTGACCTCGAGGACCTCGATCGGGTTGTTGCGACAGCCAGGCTCGGTGAGGTGCATGATGCCGTCCTCGCCGTCACCGCCGGCGTGGGCGCCGAAGCCGACGGCGTCGTTCGTCGCCTCCAGCCACGGCCCGCCGGTGCGCGGGTTGATGCCGAAGGCCATCACCGAGCAGACGTCGCCGCCCGAACACGCCGGAACGCGGTCGGGCATGCCCTCGGCGAGCGCCTTGAGCATGACCTCCCCGCCGAGCAGGCCAGTCCACAGCGTGAACGTCGGCATCGGCGGCACGGCGTGCATCACCGATCCCTCCTTGGTGATGATGCGCAGCGGGCGGAAGTTGCCGGCGGTGACCGGCCAGTCCGGCGTCGTCAACGCCTTGAACACGAGGCAGTTGAACGCCTCGGTCATCCCCCGGGGCAGGTTGATCGGCCCCTTGACGTCGTCGGCGCTGTCGGTCCAGTCGACGATCATCTCGTCGTCGGTCACCGTGACGGTGACGGCGATCTTCACCGGCCGGTCGAGGTCGACGCCGTCGTGGTCGACGTAGTCGACGGCGCTCCAGGAGCCCTTGGGCATGCGCTGGAGCGCCGCCCGCGCCAGCCGCTCGCCATGGTCGTTGATCGCCTCCATCGCCGCGCACACCGTGTCGACGCCGAACTTGGCGGACAGCTCCTGGGCCCGGCGCACGCCGGTCACGACGGCGGAGACCTCGGCCTGGATGTCGCCGATGGTGTGGCTGGGCAGGCGGCTGTTGAACTTGACGATGTTGAAGATGTCGTCGTTGATGACCCCTTCGCGGTAGAGCCGCACGGCGGGGAAGAAGATGCCCTCCTGGAACATGTCCGTCGAGTCGAGGACGTAGCCCATGTCCTTGGCCATCAGGTCGAGGACATGGACGCGGCACGACGAGAACCCGATCAGCTCGCCGTCGACGTGGATCGGAGCGAACACCAGCGGGTCGAGCGTGTGGGCCGACGACCAGTACGGGTAGTTGTTGAGGAAGACGTCGCCCGGCTTCATCGACTCGGCGCCGAGGAACTCGATCGACCGCTTGATGCCGTAGTCGTTGCCGCGCGTGAACACGGCGATCCCGGGCGCGTCGGCGACGATGTCGCCGTTGCGGTCGTGCAGGCCGATGCCGTAGTCGTGGATCTCGTAGACGACGGTGTTGTACGACGTCCGGCACAGGTTGCGGGCCATCTCCTCGCACGCCGAGATGAGGCCGTGGCGGATGACTTCGAGGGTGATCGGGTCGATCATGACGGTTCTCCCAGAGAGATGATCAGCTCGCCGTGGTCGCCGACGACGAGATGGTCGCCCCGGTGCATCACGGTGGTCGCCGTGTGCTCGACGATGACCGCCGGACCGGCGAGCTCGTCACCGGCGAGCAGACGCTCGCGGACGTAGACGTTCGCCGACACCTCCCCGTCGGCGACGACCATCGCTCGCGAGCCGATCGGCTCCGGTGCTCCCGTCTCGCGGCGCGGCGGCGAGCGGGAGCTGCGGCTTGTCGACGACGCCGACGGCGCTGAGGCGGAACGTGGTGACCTCGATCGAGTCCTCGAGGGTGTGCCCGTAGTGCTGGCGGTGCAGCTGCTCGAACTGCTCGCCGATGTGCGCTGCCGGGTCGCCGAGATCGGCGGGGACCGGGACGGTGACGGTGTGCTCCTGACCGGAGTAGCGGGCATCGACGCTGTAGGTGAACACCTGCCGCTCGGGCGCGAACCCCTGCTCGGCGAGCACGGCCGCCGACTCGTCGGCCATCTCCGCCCAGAACTTGGCGACGGTGTCGGCGTGGACGTCGGCGAGGCCGGTCAACGACGTGCGGCTGGTGTCGTGCTGGACGTCGGCCATCAGCATCCCGACGGCCGAGAAGGCACCCTGCCCCGGGGGGATGATCACCTTCGTCATGCCAAGCTCCCTGGCGACGTCCACGGCGACGATGCCCCCGGCACCGCCGAAGGCGAGCAGGGCGAAGTCCTTCGGATCGCGACCGAGCTCGACGGTGATCGAGCGCACCGCACCGGTGATCTTCGTCGTCGAGATGCGCACGACACCACGGGCGAGCTCAGGGATCGACATGTCGAGCACCCGGGCGATCGGCTCGAGCGCCGCCGTGGCCAGGTCGCGCCGCAGTGTGAGCGTCTCGCCGAGCGGGGTCTCCTCGCCGAGGTAGCCCATCACCAGGGCGGCATCCGTGAACGTCGGCTGCTCGACCGCCGATGCCGTACGACGCCGGCCCGGGTTCGGCCCCGGCGCTCTGCGGACCGACCTGCAAGCCACCGGCCTCGTCGAGCCAGGCGATCGATCCGCCGCCGGCGCCGATCGTGTGGATGTACAGCGACGAGGTGTTGATCGGCAGCCCCTCGAACTGGGCGCCCTGGTGCAGCACGGGCTGCCCGTCGATGACCAGTGAGGCGTCGAGGCTCGTGCCGCCCATGTCGACCGTGACGAGGTTCGGCTCGCCGGTGATCGCCGCGAAACCGGCAGCTCCGACGACGCCGCCGGCCGGCCCGGACAGGATCAGGTTGACGGGTTGGTCCTGGGCCAGCGCCGCCGTCATCGCCCCGCCGCCGGAGCGCATCATCAGGAACTGGCCGCCGAAGTCGCCATCGTCGAGGTGGGCCTGGAGGACGCGCAGGTACGTGCGGATGATCGGCTTGATGTAGGCGTCGAGCACCGCCGTGCTCGTCCGCTCGTACTCGCGGTACTCGCGCGACAGGTCTGCGGACAGCGACACCTCGACGTCGGGGGCGACGTCGAGCGAGCACGTCCTTCATCGCCTGCTCGTGGTCGGGGTTGGCGTAGGAGTGGAGGAAGGCGACGGCGACGGCGCGGTAGCCGCGGTCGCGGATCTCGGTGGCGACCTGACGCGCCGACTCCTCGTCGAACCGACGGTGCACGGAACCGTCGAACAACATCCGCTCGTCGACCTCGTAGGTGTCGGCGCGCTCGACCAACCCGGTGGGCTTGCGGTAGAAGATGTTGTAGTTGCCCTCGCGAGCCGTTCGTCCGAGGAGGTAGACGTCGCGAAACCCCTTCGTGGCGACGACTGCGGTCGGCGCCCCGGTGCGGGTCAGCAGGGCGTTCAGTCCGAGGGTCGTGCCATGGGTGAACATCGACGTGTCGTCGAGCGGCGCCTCGGCTCGATCGAACGCGGCGAGGACTCCATGGGTCGGCTCCGCCGGCGTCGTCGGCACCTTCTCGAAGCGCAGCTCGCCGTCCGGATCGAGGCGGACGACGTCGGTGAACGTGCCGCCGACGTCGATGGCGATGCGATTGCTCATCGTTGCTCTCCCTCCCTGTCCGTCGGTCGGCCGGGCTCGCCGCTGACGAGGACGCGGTGGATGCGGCCGACCGTCGCCGCATCGAGTGGTTGCGCCAGGTGCTCGTTGAGCTGATCGGCCAGGTCGCCCCGATCGCCGCGCGAGGTCCACGCGGCGTAGGCCTCGGGGGAGTCCCAGGTGGCGGTGACCGTCACCATGGTGCCGTCCTCGCTCACGCTCAGCTCCGCCGACGAGCACCCGGGTTGGGCGACCGACTGGTCGAGGATGGCCAGGCGCTCGAACGCCGCGGCCAGCTGCTCGGCGTGGCCGGCCTTGACGCGGAGGTCGAGGAACGTGCGGATCACGTGACGACGACTCCAGCGCGGATGACGGTGCGCGTCGACGTCCACAGCGCCTTCACCGACTCCAGCGGATCGTCGTCGAAGATCACCAGATCGGCGGGTGTATCGACGTCGATCACGCCCAGCTCGGGTCGCCCGATCAGCGCGGCGTTGGTGGCGGTGGCGGCGACGAGAAGCTCGCCGGGCCGACTCACCGGCGCTGCGCAGCTCGAACTCGCGCAACTGCTCGCTCTCGAGGGCGCCCATCAGGTCGGTGCCGAATCCGATCTGCACGCCGTGGCGGCGGGCGATCTCGATCGATCCGATGCCGGCGGCGAGCACCTCGGCGTTCTTGCGCCGGCTCACCTCCGGCGAGGCCCGAGCGGCTTCTCCACGCTCGGCCATCGCCTGGTAGGCGATCAGCGTCGGCACCAGATAGGCACCGTGCTCGGCCATCAGCGCCGCCGTGGCGTCGTCGAGCAGGTTGCCGTGCTCGATCGAGCGCACGCCGCTGGTCACCGCGTGGGTGATCGCCTCCGGCGAGTAGGCGTGGGCGGCGACGTAGGAGTTGCGCCGGGCGGCCTCCTCGCACACGGCGCGCAGCTCCTCCGGCCGAGTACTGGCTGAGCCGCAGCGGGTCGGTCGGCGATACCACGCCGCCGGAAGCGAACACCTTGATCAGGTGCGACCCGGTGCGGAAGCGCTCACGCACGGCACGCCGGAGGTTGTCGACGCCGTCGACGATCTCGCTGAGGTGGCCGCGCCCGCCGCAGCACAGATCGAGCCCGCCCGGTCGCGGATCGCCGTGCCCACCGGTCTGGGTGAGCGCCCGGCCGGCGAACAGGTATCGGGGACCCTCGATCAACCCTTCGTCGAGGGCCCGGGTGAGTCCGAGGTCGCCGCCGGCCACGTCGCGCACGGTCGTGAAGCCGCGCCGCAGCGCCCGCTCGAGTCGTTGCGCCGCCGCGGCGGCGACGTAGCTGGGTGGCGCCGCCTCGATCTCGAGCACGTCGAGGCCGACCCCGTAGGCGTGGAAGTGGGCGTCGATCAGGCCGGCGACGACAAGCCTGCCGTCGGCGTCGATGACGTCGGCGCCGGCCGGAGCTGCGCCGCCGAGGCCGGTGACGACCCCGTCGGCGACATGGATCGTCGACTCGACGACGTCGTCGGTCCGCGGGTCGAACAGCCGAGCGTGCTCGATCGTCAGCCGGCCTGCCGGGCTCGCGCTCATCGCCGGCCACCGCCGGCAGAGAGGGCGACCGCCAGGACGATGATCAACGCCGGTCGTCAGGTCCTTGTAGAACGGGTTGGCGTTGAGGATGTTGAAGCCGTTGTTGATCAGGGCGAGCAACATCACCCCGGCCAACGATCGCCACACGGCACCCTCGCCGCCGTACACGCTCGTGCCGCCGAGGATGATCGCGGCGATCGCCTGTAGCTCGACCCCGTCGCCGGCCTGCGCCGATCCGGTGGCGACCCGCGACACCGTGATCGCCCCGCCGATGCCGGCCGCCGTGCCGCTGAGGGCGAACGTGAGGATCTGGATGCGCGAGACGCGCACCCCGGACAGCACGGCGGCGTCGACGTTGCCGCCGACCGCGTAGATGTGCCGGCCGGCGACGGTGCGCCGAGCGAGGAACGTCAGCGCGGCGAACACCGCAGCGAGGATGAAGATGGCGTAGCTGACCTCGCCGACCTTGCCACGACCGAGCTTGGCGAACGTCGTGTCGTTGGTGAGCGAGATCAACGACCCGCCGGTGATCAGCACGGCGATGCCGCGGTAGACGAGGCTCGTCGCCAGCGTCGCCAGGAACGAGTGGACGCGCAGCCCGGTGATGATCAGCCCGTTGATCAGACCGAGACCGAGCCCCACGAGCGGGGCCAGGACGAGGCCGAGGACCGGGTCGTGGTGGAGCCCGATCCACGCCGCGGAAACCGAGGCCACGGCGAAGATGGCGCCGGTCGAGAGGTCGAAGCCGCCGGCGATGATCACCAGCGTGCCGGCCATCGCCACGATCGCCAGCGGCGCGTTCTGGGTGAGGATGTTGAGCAGGTTGCGCGTGGTCAGGAAGGCGTCGCTCTGGATCGTCAGGGCGATCATCAACAGGACGATGAGGATCAGCACGCCATAGCGGCGCCCGAACGCGGCGGCGCGGGCAAGCGTCAGCGACGAGCGGTCGACGACCTCCGTGCCGGTGGCGAAATCGGTCACGGCGCGGGAACCTTGTCCCCTGCTTCGAGGACGATGGCGAGCGCCTGGTCGGCGTCGAGGTCGCCGTGGGCGACTTCGCCGATCATCCGACCGTTGGACATCAAGAAGGTCCGGTGCGACATGCCGAGCACCTCTTCCAGCTCGGAGGAGATGAGCAGCACAGCGGCGCCCGACTCGGCAACGTTGACGATCGCCTCGTAGATGCTCCGCTTGGCGCCGATGTCGACGCCGCGTGTGGGCTCGTCGAGGACGATGAGGTTGGGCAACTCCAGCGTCCACTTGGCGAACAGCGTCTTCTGCTGGTTGCCGCCCGAGTAGTTGCGCAGGGCGCCGTCGGTGCGCCGTGGCACGATGTGGAGGCGCTCGATGATCCGGCGGACGGCGTCGCGCTCGGCGCCCAGACTGACGGCCCCGGTGCGGCGGAAATTGGAGAGCCGCGGCAATGTGATGTTCTCCCGGGCGTTCTGGGTCATCACCAGGCCGAGGGCACGCCGGTCCTCGGGCAGCATCACCACGCCGCGCCCGATCGCTCGGTGCGGGCGCAGCTTGGGCAGCACCGTGCCGTCGAGCAGCATCTGACCGGACGTCACCGAGTCGGCACCGGCGATCATCCGGGCGAGTTCGGTACGGCCGCTGCCGACGAGGCCGGCAAGGCCGACGATCTCGCCGGCGCGCACAGCAAGGGAGATCTCCTGAGGAATCGCGCCGCACAGCTCGCGGGCCTCGAAGATCACCCGCGCGTCGTCTGGGACGACTGGTAGCGGCGGGAAGTTGACCTCCAAACTGCGGCCGAGCATGCCGACGATCAGCGAATTCTTCGTCTCGGTGGCGACCGGCGCCGTGCGCGTCACCTTCCCGTCGCGCATGATCGTCACGGTGTCGGCGATCTCGAGCACCTCGTCGAGGAAGTGACTGACGTAGACCAGCGTGCGGCCGTGGGCGGTGAGCGACCGCATCAGCGTGTGGAGGCGGTCGGACTCGTCCCTCGACAGTGACGACGTCGGCTCGTCGAGCACGATGAGGCGTGCGTCGCGGGCGAGGGCGCGCATGATCTCGACCTTCTGCTGGTCGGCCAGACGCAACGAAGAAACAGGCACGTCACCGGGCAAGCCGAAACCGACACGCTCGTCCAACTCGCGGTAGCGGTCGAGCACCGAGCCGAGCAGCACGCCGAACCGAGCCCGTTCGATCCCGAGGAAGACGTTCTCGGCGACGGATCGCGCGGGGACGAGGGAGAGCTCCTGCTGGATCGTGGCGATGCCCGCGGCCAGCGCGGCAGGCGGATTCCACCGGCCGACGTCGGTGCCGTCGACGCGCAGGACCCCCGTGTCGGCGACGTAGACGCCGCCGATGATCTTGCCGAGCGTCGACTTGCCGGCTCCGTTCTCACCGACGAGGGCGTGGATGCTGGCCGGCTCGATCTCCAGGGAGACGTCGTCGAGGGCCTGCGTCGCTCCGAATCTCTTGGAGACTCCTTCGATGGAGACGCGAGCCCCCTGGACCGTCTCGACGAGGGCGGTCACTCCAGGATGTCGGCGCTCAGCCGGCCCACTCGGCGACCCAGTCGGGGTTCTCCTCGAGCACCTCGGCGGTGACGACCGAGACGCCGAGCTCGTTGACGACGTTGACGTCGTTGACCTGTTCGAACTCCTCGCCGCGGAGCGACGCGATCACGGCCTTCGCCGCGAGGTATCCCTCGGTCTTCGGGAGTCCGATGATCGTGGCGTCCCAGATGCCGGATCGGATGCCTTCGATGGCAACCTCGGACGCGCCGCCGCCGCTGATGTACATCGACTCGACGTCGAGACCGGCATCGTTGAGGGCGACGAGCGCTCCGGTGACGTGCTGATCGGCATTCGACAGGAGCACCTCGAACTCAGGGTTGGACTGGAGGATGTCCTGCATCGCCGTCAGCGACACATCCTGCGAGTACTGGCCCTCGCCGGTGGCGACGATCTCGATGTTGTCGTGCTCACCGAGCACCGATTCGAACGTCTCGAGGCGGAGGTTGTCGAACGGGAACTGCAACTGGCCGATGAGGATCACGACGCGACACGGGTCGATCGACTCGCAGAAGGTGACGACTTCTTCGGCCGCCGCCTCCGCCGACACCGAGACTGAGCCGGCTGAGGTGATCATGCCCTCGAGTTGCGGCTCGAGAGAGTCGAGGTCGGGCCCGATCGGGAACAGCGCCGTCGCCGTCGGACCCGCCGCTAGCGCCTGCTCGGCGGCCGGAGCGATTCCCACCGGGTCGTTGGGAACCATCACGTAGCCGTCGAAGCGACCAGAGGCGACCACGTCTTCGATCTGGTTGAACTGGATCTCGGCGTTGAACTCGCCGTCGAAGATCTCCGTTTCGACGTTGCCCGCCTCCTCGGCCGCCTGCTCGACGCCGTCGTAGACCGCCTGGTTGTAGCCGTTCTGACTGGACGAGGCGAAGAAGGCGATGCTCACCGGTGCGCCGTCACCTGCGGCCGTGCCCGACGTCGCGGCCGTATCCGACGCTGGCGCCGTCGTGTCGGGCACCGACGCCGGATTCAGTACGGCCGAGCCGGCGCTGGCCACGCCGGACACCGTGAGCACCCCAAGGGCTGCGAGCGCCGCGACGGAGCGCGGGCGGATGACCGTGTTCATACCGTTCTCCCCTCTGTCGATCGCCGGCTCCACCGAACGACGTCGATCCCCACTTTCGACGGCTGAACGTATTGCAGAAATACCGAACACGTCAAGCGTGACACCCATTCATGCTGGGGTGATGAACCTTTCGATCGTCGATGAAGCTACCGAGCACTCATCACCCGTCTTCTCAGTCGGGATGGAGCGCAGCGTCCGCCTGACCGGTCACCCACCGCGTGAATCGGACCTGGAGGCCCGGCCGGGTGGGCGCGCAACAGTACGGACCTGCCGAGGTGGGAGCGTCGACCTGCCACGGTGCCACCCGCACAAGCCGCCAGGAATCACCGGCGCCCTTGGCACGGATGGTGAGGGCGTCATCGCCGCGACTGACGCGGACCGTCACCGCTGAACCGATCCAGTCGGGAACCGGGGCCACCGACCAATCGGATGCGCCGTGGGTGACCACCGCTCCGACCTGGGCGACACCGTCGCTGATTTCCACTCCCGCCTTGGCCCACGTCGTCTCGCTGGCCCGGACGAACGCGCCCGCTTGGTCGAACTGCTGGTCGTAGTCGAGGACGAACGACACCTCGATCGACTGACCGATCGGGAACGGACGCAACAGCGCGTGTCCGTCGTCGTGTACGAAGCCGTACGCCGTAGTGCGCCAGAAGTCGCTCCCCTCGACGGCAGTGACGACGACGTCGTCCCCGTCGCGCTTCGTCGCGACCGGCACGTCGAGCCACCGACCATCGTCCCAGTCCACTTGCACCAACCGGTCCTCGTCCATCTCGCAACGGTAAGGGCGAAGCGCGTTCTGCGGAGTGTCCGGTACCAGCCAGGTACCGCAGGCTCCGCAGAATCCGAATTGCATGGGGATACATCGGTGATCGGACGCCGCCCAGATCGCAGATTGACTGCCGTCAGCTTGCCTGCTTGACTAGTCAAGTATGCCGCGCTATGCGGACATCGCCGGGGCGCTGGCCGAGCGCATCGCCGTGGAAGGTCGGGGGGCCGGCGAACAGATCGAATCGGAACACGATCTCACCCGTGAGTTCGACGTCAGCCGAGGCACGGTCGTGCGGGCGATGGACCTACTGGAACGGCAGGGCATCGTTCGGCGGGTGCAGGGCCGCGGCACGTTCGTGTTGGGACGACCAGCACTCCGCTCGGCCAACCATCTCGTCAGCTTCACCGAACACGTGGAGGCCACCGGCAGGGTCGCCGGTGGCCGGCTGCTCGGGTGGCGCGAGGTGAGGTGGTCGGCAAGGAACCCGCTCCACCGGCCGTTCGACACCCGCACCCGCCTCGTCGACTTCTCCCGACTACGAACGATCGACGACGTTCCGGTGGGTATTCACCGCGTCGTCGTGACGTGCGAGCTCGCCGAAACGCTCAACCTGCTCGAGCGCTTCGAAGGCCGCGACAACTGGTCGCTGTACGCGGCGATGGCCGAAGCCGGAATCCATCTCGGGCGCTCCGACGAGCAGTTCTCGGCGGTCCTCGCTGATCGCGAGGAGGCCACCCTCCTCGGCGTGGACGAGCCCTGTCCCCTGCTCCGCGTCGAGCGCCACACCTACGACCTCGTCGGTCGACCGATCGAGGTCGTCGAGGCCCGCTACCACTCCGCGCGGTACACGGTCACGGCCGAGAGCGTGCGGAGTCGGGACCTGAATCGCCGAGCAACTACCCAACGACCCGAGGAGAGAAGATGAGAATCACTGGCAGACACCTATCAATGGCCCTGCTGTGCGTGGCGACGCTCGCCGTCACTGGCGTCGCGTCGGCGGCGACCGACACGACCGAACCGACGACGGACACCACGGAAAGCGTCAGCGGTTCCGCCACGATCACCGCTCCACCAGAGTTGGCGCCGGTCGCCCTGATCATCGCCCAGGGCGGGCTCGGCGACGCGGCGTACAACGACCTGGCCTTCTCTGGCCTCGAGCGCGGGGCCGAGGCGCTCGGCCTCGAAGCCCAGCCGGTCGAGGCGGACGACATCGTGGCCGAGGGCGAGCAGGTCCTGCGGCGCGCCGGTGACTCCGGCTTCGGGCTGATCATCGACCTCGAGTTCTCCCACAGCGAGTACTTCCCGACGGTGGCCGCTGACTACCCCGATGCGCTGTGGTCGTTCTTCAACTTGCCGATCGAGGGGGACAACATCCGCTCGGTGGTATTCAAGGAGCACGAAGGATCGTTCCTCGCAGGTGCCTTGGCGGCGATGATGACGTCGGTCGAGGACAACGACAAGATCAACCCCGAGAAGGTGATCGGCGTGATCGGCGGGACGGTCTCGGAGGGCATCGACAAGTTCGTCTCGGGCTACATCGAGGGCGCCACCACCGTCGACCCCGAGGTCGAGGTGCTCGTCTCCTACACCAACGACTTCGGTGACCCGACGACCGGCCGCACGGCGGCCGAGGCGATGTACGACCAGGGTGCCGACATCGTCTTCCAGGTTGCGGGTGGCGCCGGCCTCGGCGTGTTCGAGGCGGCACGTGAGGCGAACCACTACGCCATCGGCGTGGACAGCGACCAGGACTCGCTCGAGCCGGGCTACATCCTGACGTCGATGGTGAAACGAGCCGACGTCGCCGTCGAGCAGCTGATGACCGAGTACGCCGACGGAACGTTCGAGGGCGGGACCGTCCTCGAACTGGGGCTGGCCGAGGACGGCGTCGGCCTGAGCGAGTTCACCGAGACACGTGACGAGATCCCTGACGAGTTCATCGCCCAGATCGACGAGTTCCGTCAACAGATCATCGACGGCGACCTCGAGGTGTGGGACGTCGTCGAGCAGGGCTATCCGGACTGGCTCGAGGGTTGACCGATCCCGATCATCGAGCCCGACCGCCGCGCATGGAGGTGGTCGGGCTCACCAAGTCGTTCGGGGCGGTGACCGCCTGCAAGGCGATCTCGATGGCGGTCGAGACCGCCACGGTCCACGCCATCGTCGGCGAGAACGGTGCCGGCAAGACGACGTTGATGCGGTGCGTCGCCGGCCTGACGGCACCGGACTCCGGCGACATCCGGTTCGAAGGCGACGCCCATCGGGTGACCTCGGTCGAGGCTGCCCGCTCGCTCGGCGTCGGCATGGTCCACCAGGAGTTCTCGGTGGTCGACGACCTCACCCTGGCCGAGAATCTCGTCCTCGGGATCGAGCCGACCCGGCGCGGGGCACTCGATCTCGCGGCGATCGAGTCGGCGACGTCCGGCCTCGAGGCGAGGACCGGTTGGACGCTGCCGTGGGACCGGCCGGCGCGGGACGTCGGGGTCGCCGACCTCAGCCGCTTCGAACTTCTCCGTCAACTCCATCGGGGCTCCGACCTGTTGATCCTCGACGAGCCGACGGCGGTCCTCGGCCCGGCCGACGTCGACCAGCTGCTGGCGACGATGGGCGAACTGCGAGCGGCCGGCAAGACGATCGTGTTCATCACCCACAAGCTGGGTGAGGTGATGCGCGTCGCCGACGATGTCACCGTGCTCAAGGGCGGCGAGGTGGTGTGGTCCGGTCCGCAGCCGGACACGAATGCCGCCTCGCTCGCCCGGGCGATGGTCGGTGCCGACGTCGGGACCGTGACGGTGGTGGACGCCGGCACGACTGGGGACGTGATCCTCGAGACATCGGGCCTGACCGTCGTCGACGATCGTGGCGCGCTCCGGCTCGACCAGGTCGACCTGACGGTCGCAGGCGGCGAGGTCGTCGCCGTGTACGGCGTGGCGGGTTCAGGTCAGCGATCGCTCGTCGAGGCGATCATCGGGCTCACGCCCGCCGGCGGGGTCGTCCGCCTCGCCGGCGTCGACATCTCCGACCGGCCCACCGCCGAGCGCCGCCGCGCCGGCCTCGCCTACATCTCCCCCGACCGCCGGCACGAGGGCCTGGCCCTCGGCGAGCCCGTCCTCGCCAACGTCGTCGCCGGCCAGCAGCGCCGGCCGCAGTTCTCGCGCCGAGGGGTCATCGTGGCTGACGCCTGGCGCCGACGGTTCGATCGGGTTGTGGCGCGCTACCGGGTCCGCGCGGAAGGACCGTCGGTCCCCGCCGGAACGCTCTCCGGCGGCAACCAGCAGCGGCTGGTGGTCGGGCGCGAGCTCGAAGCGGATCCGAAGGTCCTCATCGCATCCGATCCCACGCGGGGGGTCGACATCCAAGGCGTGAGCGACGTCCATCGCTTCATCCGGGAGATGCGCGCCTCCGGCGGTGCCGTGCTGTTGGTGTCCCACGAGCTCGACGAAGTGCTGGCGCTGGCGGACCGCGTGCTCGTGCTGATGGGCGGGCAGGATCGTCGGCCACCTCGATCGGGCCGACGCCGATCGCGGTTCGATCGCCGAGTTGATGACGATGGGAGCCGGGTGACCGCGGCGGTCGTCACGGTCCGCGGGGCTCCTCGCCAGCGCGGTGCGCTGATCGGTGCCCTCCTTCCGCTCGCTGCAGCAATCGTCGTCGGGAGCCTGGTGGTGGCGTGGGCGGGCGCTTCGCCCGTCGAGTTCTTCCGTCTCCTGGCCCGGGAGGCGTTCTCGGGGACCGACCGCCTCGCTGCCACCGGCGCATCGGCGACACCGCTCATCGTCACCGGGCTGGCCACCCTGATCGCCTTCAAGGCCGGAGTCTTCAACATCGGCGTCGAAGGATCGTTCATCGCCGGGGCGTTCACGGCTGCGATCGTCGGCGCCGGCATCGACCTGCCGGGACCCGTCCAGATCGCCCTCGCCATGGCCGCGGCAAGCGCCGCCGGCGCCGCGGTTGGATGGGGGCCGGGGTGGCTCAAGGCGCGGCTCGGAGTCGACGAGGTCGTCGTCACGCTGATGGGCAACTTCGTCGTGGCGGGCGTCGTGAGCTGGCTGCTCAACGACTACTTCCTCGCCCAGGGCACCGGCAACGCCGCCTCGGAAATGGTTGCCGCGCAGACGCGACTCCCCAGCCTCGTCGACGGAACGCAACTCACGATCGCCTTCCTCATCGCCCTCGTGCTCGTGTTCGCCACACAGTGGTGGCTCTCGCGCACCACGTTCGGCTTCGAGCTGCGGATGGTCGGCGCCAACCCGCGCTTCGCCCGCGCCCAAGGCATCGACATCGCCCGCATCGTGATCGTCTCGATGATCATCTCCGGCGCCCTCGGCGGCCTCGCCGGCTCGACGTTCACGCTCGGGACGCTCGGGCGGTTCGTCGACGGGGCGGGGGCGAACCTCGGTTTCAACGGCATCGCCGTCGCCCTGCTCGGACGGCTCAATCCGATCGGGGCGCTCCTCGCCGCCGTCGCCCTGGGTGCCCTCGCCGCGGCCGGGCCGACCGTGCAGCTGTTCATCGACGTTCCCCTCGACGTGATCAGGATCATGCAGGGGACGATCCTGATCACCGCCGTGATCCCCCTCGTGAGGGGTCGGACATGACGTTCCTCGACGGCGTCATCACCGCGTCGCTCGTCCTCGCCCCGGTGCTCGTGTTCACCGCCCTCGGCGGTGTGATCCATCAGCGGTCGGGAGTGGTCGACATCGCCCTGGAGGGGTACATCATCGTCGGTGCGTTCGTCGGGATCATCGCCGCCGACGCCACCGGCAGCGGGACGATCGGACTCGGCGCCGGAGTAGTCGCAGGTGCCGTCGTCGGCTGGCTCTTCTCCGTGATCGTGACCAGGCTGGAAGGCAACATGATCATCGTCGGGCTCGGCATCAACACGGTGCTCTTCGGGCTGGCCGGGCTCGTCCTCGCAGAGCGCTACGGCAGCCGCTCGGCCTTTCGTCCCGACGCCGACATCGATCTGCCGTCCTTCGGGCTCGGCTTCCTCGAAGATGTTCCCGTGCTCGGGCCACTCCTCGCGTCGAACGACATCGTCGTCTGGGCGATGATCCCGGCGGTGGTGGCCGTCAGCTGGACACTGAGCCGCACCCGATTTGGTCTGCGAATCCGGGCCGCGGGAGGCGACGCGGTGACGGCCACGGCGTTGGGCATCTCCGTTCCCGCCGTTCGGGAGCGGGCTGGCGTGGTCGCCGGGGCGCTCTCCGGCCTGGGCGGTGCGCACCTGTCGATCGCCGCCGCCGGGCTGTTCTCGCCTGGCATCAGCGCCGGCCGCGGCTACATCGCCCTCGCCGCCGTGTACTTCGGACGAGCCCGCCCGGTGCCCACCACCCTGGCCACGTTGATCTATGTCGTCATCGACGCCACCCAGGACGCGTCTCCAACTGCGACTCCCCGGCATTCCCGTCCAGCTCATCGAGACCTTGCCGTACGTCGCAGTGATCGTCGCCTTGACCTTGTCCGCCGCGTCGAGCAGGAGGACCCGTGCCATCTGACAGCCGCACCGCGCTCGTGCTCGTCGACGTCCTCAACGGGTTCTTCCACCCCGATGGCTCGATGTGGTACGAGGAGGTCGAGCGAGTGGTCCCAGCCCTCCGGCGCCTCCTGACGACCGCTCGGGCCTCGGGCTCGCTCGTCGTCCACGTCGCCGACCGTCATCGACCCGACGTCGCCGACCACGAGTACTCGGTGCTCCCCGAACACCTCGCCCGCGGCGGCTTCGAGGCCGAGTTCTTCGCCGGGTTCGAGCCGCTCGACTCCGAGCCGGTCGTCGAGAAGCGCCGCTACTCGGCGTTCTTCGCCACCGACCTCGCCATCCTCCTCCACGAGCACCGGGTCGAGACGATCATCGTGGCGGGGGTCAAGACCAACGTGTGCATCCGCGCGACCGCCACCGACGGGTTCGCCCACGGCTTCAACGTCGTGGTTCCACGCGAGGCCACCAACTCCAATCGCCCACACCTGGAGGCCGCGTCGATCGAGGACATGGAGCGATACATCGCTCGGGTCGTGCCGCTCGACGACGCCATCGGGCTGCTGTGATCGTCGTCGTCGGATACGCCAGCGTGGACCGAACGTTGCGGCTGGACCGGCTGCCATCGGCTGGACGTGACCGCTCGGGTGCTCTCGGATGTCGGCGACGCCGGCCTCCGCCCGGGGGGCATCGGCCACACGGCGCTGGCGCTGGCCGCCACTGTCGATGACGTCGTCCCGGTCTGCGCCGTCGGTGACGACACCGCCGGGCGCGCCTTCACCGAGTTCCTCGCCGGGGCAGGGTGCCGGGTGGACGGCATCGTGACGTCGGAAGGCCGGAGCCCGACCGCGGAGTTGCTCTACGACCCGGACGGTGCCACTGCCTGCGTGTTCGATCCCGGCGTCGAGTGGGCCGACTTGACCCCACGCCAGCGTGAGCTCGTCGCCGCGGCCGACGTGCTGGTCGCGATGGTCGGACCGGCGTCCGTGATCCGGGCGACGCTCGCCGGTTCCCGCCCCGGCGCCACCGTCGCCTGGATCGTCAAGAACGACCCGGCGGCACTGCTCGCGGATGTCGTCGCCGCGTTGCGCCGGCGAGCCGACATCGTCTTTCACAACGCCGCCGAGTCGTCCGTCGTGGAAGGCATGCCGGCGGAGTCGACGACGATCGTCGTGCGCACCGACGGGCCGCACCCTGTCATCGTGACGACCGGCGGGGCGAACCGCACCTATCCCATCGCGCCGTGCGCGACAGTGCGCAACCCGACCGGCGCCGGCGACGCGTTCGCCGGTGGATATCTGGCGGCGTGGCTCGACTCCGCCGACGAGGCGAGCTGTGTGGCTGCGGGAGCCGCCGCAGCGCGCCGGCGGTTGGAGGCGACACCGTGACCGCGTGGTACCTCAAGGTGGACGCCAGCCCGGCGGCCGCCGTGCTGGTGGGTGACCGGGGACGGGTGCTGATGGCAGCCGAGATGCTCGATGACGCCCGGCTGGTCAACGAGGAACGCGGCCTGACCACCGTCGTCGGCAGGTCGAACGGTGCCGATCTGATCGTCTCCGCGTTCGGCATGGGCGCGCCGATCGCCGCGGTCGTGATGCACGAGCTGGCCGCACTCGGCGCGACGACCTTCGTGCGGGCGGGGACGATGATGACCCGCCGCCCACCGCTGGGCACCTACATCGTCGCCGATCGGGCACTCGTCCACGAAGGCACCTCGATCACCTACGGCAACGACGCCGGATCCGTCGAGCTCGATCGGGGCATGGCGGACGCCCTCGAAGCTGCCTGCCACGACGTCCCGGTCGTCCGCGGCACGGTGGCCTCCTGCGACGGTTTCTACACGCAGATGACCGACCTGCTTGCCGACGTGCCGGCGGATCTCGTGGCCCGCTGGGACGCCGAAGACGTGCTCGGCCTCGACATGGAGACATCGGCGCTGGCGTCCGTGGCGACGGCTCTCGACGTCAGCTTCGGCTCGTTGTGCCTGGCCACCGTCGACGTCGTGGGGCCCGTGATGCTCGCTGCTCCCGAGCGAGAGGCGGGCGAAGCCCGGCTGATGCGACCGCCTTCGACGTGGCCACCGCCGCAACGGTGGCCACCGGCGATCCGACGACGGAAGGAGAACGACGATGACGACCGTCATTGACCGCTACTTCGAGGCGGTCTCCGAACGGCTGGACTGGATCATCCACCACCAAGCCGAGGCCATCGACGCCGCCGCCACGGCGTGCGCCGACTCGATCGAAGGCGATGGCCTCGTGTTCTCGTTCGGCACCGGCCACGGCGCATTCGCGGCCTCGAGATGTTCCCCCGCACCGGGACGATCGCCGGGTTCCGGCCAATCGCCGAACTGCCGATCACCCTGATGCACCACATTTTCGGCGACATGGGAACCCACCAGTACCGGTTCCTGACAAGCAGGAGGGGTACAAAGAGCACGCGATCCTGCGGGCTCACCGGCTCGATCCCGGCGACACGATGATTCTGTTCTCGCAGTCCGGACTCAACGCCGTGATTCTCGACATCGCCATCGAGTGCAAGCAGCGCGGTCTCACGGTCGTCGGTGTCACGTCGATCCCCCACTCCAGCGGCGTCGCGTCGCGTCACTCCTCTGGCAAGCGGCTCTTCGAGGCCGCAGACATCGTCATCGACACCGGAGTGCCCACGGCGGACGCGGGTCTGGCACTCGACGGCACTGACGCGCTGTTCGGTCCGCGTCACGCCGGTGGCCGTCGTCGTTGCCCACAGCATCGTCGCCAGAACGGCCGAGGTCCTGCTCGGTCGCGGCTACGAGCCGAAGGTGATGCGAAGTCCCAACGTCGCCGACTACCAGCGGCGAACGCCAACAATGAGCGGTCTACGAAGACCTGTGGCGAAGGCTGTCCGGTCGATGACCGACCGGCTGCTCTTCGTCGGCGGCGAGTGGACCGCCGGTCCCACGACCGCGGTGGTGACCAACCCGGCCACCGGGAGTCCGGTGGGCACGACGTCGGTGGCCGATCGTGCCACGGTCGGGGCGGCGGTGACCGCCGCCCGGCGGGGTCAGGAGGAGTGGTGGCGGCTCGGCCCGGCCGAGCGAGACAGTCAGGTCCTCCGCGCCGCGGCGGACCGTATCGACGTCGCTGCCGAGGAGATCGCCTGGCTGCTGACGCGTAGAGCAGGGGAAGCCGTTCCGGGACTCGCTCAAGGAGGTGCGCTTCGGAGCAGGAGGTGTTCCGCTTCTACGCCGACGAAGCGATGCGGATCAATGCCGAGCTGCGGCCTTCCTACGCC
>CAVSZO010000024.1:0-9418 GCA_963732335.1 Ilumatobacteraceae bacterium
AGGAACAGCTGATCGCCGACCTGCGCAGCCTCGTCGCCGCGTGGCCTGCTCGTCGAAGAAGACGACGACAGGTTCAGCTTCCGTCACGAGCTCGTCCGCGACGCCGTCGAGGATCAGTTGCTCGGGCGCGAACGGCGACGGCTGCACGAGCGGGCACTAGAGGTGCTGCGCCAGTCGATGGGCACGGACCTCGCCGATCTCGCCCGGCATGCGGCCGGCGCGGGTCGATACGACGAGATGGTCGAGCTGGCGCGTGACGGCGTGGCGCACTATCTCGACATCGGTGCGACCCACCAGGCGCTGCGACTCGCCGTTGCCGCTCTCGCCGAGGCACCCGACGACGTCGACCTACTCACCGGTGCGACGCGCGCCGCCTGGCTCAGCGGTGCCCACGATGAAGCCTGGGGGCACGCCGAGCGGCTCCTCGCCGTGACGGAAGACCGAGGCGATGAGCGACGCGCAATCGCCGTCCGCCTCGCGGCGCGAATCACTCATGAACGCAACGACCTCGACCGCATGTGGCAGCTCGTCGGCGAACTGGAGCGACTTGTCGACGTGTTGTCGCCTGGTGAGGAGCGGGCGGCGACGATGGCCGCCATCGCCCAGGTCGACATGCTCCACGAACGCGGGGTCGATGCGATCGGCTGGGCCGAACGAGCGATCAGCGAGGCTGACCGGGTGAGCGCCAAAGCCGTGCGCGTCCAAGCAATGATCGAACGGGCGACGGCGATGAGCGAATTACCCGACCGCCACACCGACGGGGTGACCGCCCTTCTCGAGGCCGTCGCCGACGCCGAGCAGATCGAGGACTGGGTGCTGCTGGCGCGGGCGCTGCACAACCTCAGCAACGTGACGCACGGTGCTGAGCGACGTGCCTACCTCGAGCGGATGCGCGACGCCGGGCGAAGGGCCGGTTTCGACAACATGGTCGCCGCCAACTACCACGTCCGCCTCGCCGAGTCGGCCTTCTGGGAAGGCGATGCACCTGGGGTGTGGGACCACGTGTCGCGCGTTGGTACCCATGTCGAGGGTAGGGCTGGCGACTGGGCGCTGGCGTTGCAGGTGAGGCTGCTTCTCGAAGTCGATCGCGTCGACGAAGCGGAGGCGCTGCTCGCCGAGTGGAGGAGACGTGCCCCGCCCGACCGGGACGACAAGCACCGCTTCTCTTCGCAGCACCTGATGCTGGCTGGCCGCAGCCGAGACCGCTTGGCAGCAGCCCAACGGTTCAACGAGGTCCTCGAGGAGTCGAGGTCCCCGGACTGTGAGGAGGAGGTCGTCACCGGGGTCGAGGACGCCATCGCCGCGGGCATCGAACCGGACGACGTGCTGGCGACGTTTGAGTCAGGGAAGTCCGACCACCTGCCGAAGGACTACGAGGCCGCGGCCCGGGCGCTCATCGCCCGTGCCCGCGCCGACCATTCCGCCGTCATCGCCCTCCTCGACAGCGAATCCAGAGGCGTGACGACCAGGCTCCCGGTGCCCGTGCAGGCAACGCTGCAACTGACGCTGGCCCGTGCCCTGACGGCACAGGGGCGCACCTCCGAGGCTCGTCAGCGGGCCGCCACGGCGAGATCGTTGCTCGAGCGTTGGCCAGGCTGGCGACGCGATGAGGTCGACGCCCTGTTGAAGCGTCTCGATACAGCCGTCGCCACCGACGGTGAGCTCACGCCCCGCGAGCGTGAGGTGGCCGCCCTCCTGGCCGAAGGGCTGAGCAACTCCGAGCTGGCGCGCCGCCTCTACATCTCGCCGCGCACAGCCGCCGTCCACGTCTCGAACATCCTGACGAAGCTCGGGATGACCAGCCGAACCGAGGTCGCCGCCTGGGCGGTTCGCAATGGCCTCACCGCAGCGTGATCGGGAGCGTCAACGGCCCGTAGCTTGCCAGGCCGAGTCGGTTCGCCAGATTGGCGAATGGTCCCCACGCCTCGATGCCGAGTCGGGCGCTGGCCGCGGCGGGATCCTCGCTCGACTGCGCCGGTCGTAGCCGGGCAATCATCGGCACCCGTGGATAGAGCCGCGGTTCGATCTCGGCCGACGCCGGGAGCCCACCTCGCTCCTTGGCCAACTCCAACGCCGTGCGCAGGCCGCCGAGCTCGTCGACGAGCCCGTGTTGCTTGGCGTCGGCGCCAGTCCACACCCGGCCGCGGGCGACCTCGTCCATCCGTTCCGGCGGCACGCCACGTCCGTCGGCGACCTTGGCCGTGAAATCGTCGTAGATGCGGTCGAGCCAGGCGTTGAGCCGCTGCCACTCGTCCTCGCTGAACTCCTGGAGGGACGAGAACATCTTGGCGTGATCACCCTCGGCAACGTCGTCGAGACTGATCCCGAGACGGCTGACAAGACCGTCGACCACCTGCTTGCCGGCAACCACGCCGATCGAGCCGGTCAGCGTTCCCGGCTCGGCCACGATCGCGTCGGCTCCCATCGAGACGAAATACCCGCCCGACGCGGCAACGTCACCCATCGACACGATGACGGGTTTACCGGCCTCGTGTGTGAGCGCCACCTGTCGCCAGATCGCGTCGGAGGCGACGTACGAGCCGCCCGGGCTGGCGACGCGCATGACGATCGCCTTCACGTCGGGAGCCTTCGTCGCCGATCGCAGGGCGGCGACGACGGTGTCGGAGCCGGCGCTCGTCACGGCGAGGCGCTGGCGACCGCTCGGTCCGAGGTGGATCGGCCCGGTGACGTGCACCAGCGCAACCGTGTCCCCAGCGCCCACCAAACGGTTGGGGATGCCACCCAACTTCGGTCGCGCGTAACGACCAACGTACTGCTGGACGACGTCGGCACCGACTCGCTCGCGCACCGCGTCGTACACGTCGTCGCGATAGCCCAGGCGATCGACCAAACCGGCCTCGAGCGCCTCGTTGGCGAACAACGGCGCCCGGTCCACGAGAGCGCGCACACCGTCGTTGTCGAGTTTCCGGTTAGCAGCGATGCCGCCCACCACCTGATCCATCATCGATTCGACAATGCGCCGGGTCGCCTCACGGTGTGCCTCGGTGAACCCGCGCTCGGTGAACAGGTTGGCCGCGTTCTTGTATTCGTGCCGCTGGGCGAGCTGCGGTGTGATGCCGGCCTTGTCGAGCGCCCCACGCAGAAACGGCACCTCGATGGCGATGCCCGTGAGACACACATCGCCAGAGGGCTGCAGCCAGATCTCGTCGCAGAACGTCGCCAGGTAGTAGCCGACGGTACCGTAGTTGAACTCCCCGAAGGTCTCCGCCCAGGCGACGGCGAGCTTGTCCCGGCTGCGGAACTCGCGGATCGCCTCACCCAGTTCCTGCGCCCTCCCGGGCTGGAGCACCGACCGCGAACCCCCTGCCTTCACAACCAGGGCGCGGACCCTGGGATCGCGAGCGCCTTTTCGAAGGCCATCCAGCGCCACATGGAGTGGCGTCTTCCGACGGGCCATAGCGGCGCTCAGCGGGTCGGCGGGGACGCCTTCGACGAGCGGCTCGGTGAGATCGAGCTCGAGGATCAGGCTCGCCGTGCGCCGGCGTCTTGCCTCCTCGATCCCGGTGACGACGTTGTCGAGGGCTTGGGTCGCGCGCGGGAGCATGCCGTCGAGGCTATGGCGGTTCGTGTTCCGCTCGACATCACGCCAGGGCGACGAGCTGGAGCCAGTCGGCGTCGAAGTAGTCGACGTCACCGTCCGGCATCAGCAACACCTTGTTCGGGGCGAGGTGCTCGACGAATTCGGTGTCGTGGCTGACGAAGATGATCGAGCCCGGCCAGTCGGTGAGGGCGTTGGCCACGGCCGTGCGGCTATTGGGGTCGAGGTTGTTGGTCGGCTCGTCGAGGAGCAGCAAGTTGTTGCGCCCGACCATCATCATCGCCAGGGCAAGCTTCGTCTTCTCTCCGCCCGACAAGGTGCCAGCCTGCTGGAACACCTTGTCGCCCGACAACCCGAACATGCCGAGCAGTCCGCGCAGCTCGGTCTCGGTGAGGGTGATCCCGACCGGCACCTCGGCGCGGATGTTGTCGAGCAATGTCTCGCCGACCCGGAGGTTGTCATGCTCCTGGGCGTAGTAGCCGGCGGTGACGTTGTGGCCGAACTGGAACGTGCCGCGGTCAGCCGATGTCTCACCGGCGAGAATTCGCAGGAGGGTTGTCTTGCCGGCGCCGTTGAGTCCGAGGACCAGGAGGCGTTCGCCCCGCCCGAGATCAAGCGACACGTCGGCGAAGATGTCCGGACCGCCATACGCCTTGGTCAACCCGACGGCTTCGATGACAGTGCGGCCAGCGGTGGGAGGCGCCGGGAAGCGGACCCGCAGCGTCCGGTCCCCCTTGCGGACTTCCACCCGGTCATCCTCGATACGGGCGATCCGCTTCTCGATGCTGTGCGCCATCGCCGCCTTCGAGGCCTTGGCACCGAAGCGGTCGACGACGGCCTGCAGCCTGGCGATCTCCTTGCCCTGCCTGGCGGCCACCTTGGCGGCGCGCCGCTCGTCCTCGGCACGGGCACGGACGTACTGCGAATACGTGCCGCGGTACTCGACAATCGTGCCGGTGGCCGCCTCGCCCGGACGGTCGAGATGGAGGACGCGGGTGATCGCCTCGTCGAGCAACTCGAGGTCGTGGCTGATCACGAGGAGGGCGCCGCGGTAGCCGCGCAGGAAGGCGAGCAGCCACTCCTTGGCATCGACGTCGAGGTGGTTGGTCGGTTCGTCGAGGAGCAGAACGTCGCTGCCAGCGAAGAGGATGCGGGAGATCTCGACGCGGCGCCGCTCGCCACCGGAGAGCACGCCGATCGGGAGGTCCTGCCGAGATGGGTCGAGCCCGAGGCCGGCGGCGATCGCTCGGGCCTCGCTCTCTGCGGCATACCCGCCGTTGGCGCGGAACAGCTCCTCAGCCCGGCTGTACCGGGTGACGGCGCGCTCGTCGGGATGCTCCTCCATGGTGATGCGCAGCTTCTCGATGCGCTCGATCTCGGCATCGACACCACGCCCCGAGAGCACGTGGGTGACGGCGGAGCGGGCGTCAGCAGCTGCGTCGACCCGCGGATCCTGGGGCAGGTAGCCGAACCCGCCCTTGCGGATCACCCGTCCCGCGGCCGGCTCGGAATGGCCGCCGAGGACACGGAACAGGCTGGTCTTGCCGGCGCCGTTGCGCCCGACAAGGCCGACCTTGTCCTTGGGCATGACGGTGAAGTCGGCCCCCTCGACAACGAGGCGGCCGCCAACCGATACGGCGAGACCCTGCGCTTGCAGCACCCGACAAGCCTCGCGGGCCGGGGGCGCCGTTCCAACCGCGTTAGCGACGGGTTCAAGCCGGTGATTGGTGGCGCTTGTTGGCTCCGGAAGGCAGCGGTAGCAGCGATCGCACACAACTTCGGAGTTGAATCAACCGGTTGTGTCGCCTCAGCCCCGAAGTTCCCTTGTCAGCCAGTTCCGGTCGGCTCCTCCGGCGGATCGGGCGGAGGTGGTGGCGGCGGCGGTGTCGTTGCCGCCGTCGTCTGTGGTGGCGTCGGTGGTGGTGGCGGAGGCGGCGGCGCCTGGGTGGTCGGCGGCTGTGGCTGCGTCACTTCCGGAGCAGTAACAGTCGGGGACACGGTGGGTGCAACAGTCGTCGCCGGCGTGGTGTCCACCGGCGGCGGCGCGGGCGGAGCTGGCGGGGCCGTCGTGTTGCCGCCTCCTCCACCACCGCCACCTCCCCCACCGCCCTGATTGCTCGGCCAGGTGCTCGGGGGCATGGTCACCTGCCCTGGCTCTGGGGTGATGGCGGAGTCGTCGGCGAAGTCCGAGCCGAGGCAGTCGCCCTCGCCGAAGCCGGGTGCCCTGCCGAGTTCCCGGCCGACGAGGTCGGCGTAGCGGGCCCGCCCGAGGTCGCTGAGGTGGAGCCCGTCGCCAGCGACGAGCGCAGGGTCGTCGGCGGTCTCGCTCGCCCAGTCGACGACGCGCACGTTCTCGTACTCGGCGGCGATGTCGTAGATGACCTCGTTGACCTCGGCACGATCGGAACGGAACTCGGTGACCGTGAGTAGCACGGTCGGCCGCGGCGCCAAACGGTCGATGATCTCGGTCAGGTATTCCTCGAACACGGCCTTGTCGGCGCCGTAGTTGTTGCCGAGCATCACGACGGCGACGTCCCACTCGGCGTCGAGGCGGGCATCGAGGACGCGGTCGCCGAAGTCGACGAAGCGACCTGTCTCGGCATCCATCTCGACCTCCCAGCCACGCGGCACCAACTCCTCACACATCTCGCCGCCGTAGCGACGGGACGTCGACGCCATGATCGAGTCGCCGATCATCAGCACCCGCGTGCCGTCGACGAGGTCACGCAGCGGTGCCCCACCGGCGTAGGTGTCCGACTCGGCGTCGTCGACGAACTCCAGCCACCGCAGGCGAGCACCACCCGCTCCGCCGGCGGTGGGATCACTCGACGCCGGAGCGCTCGACTCCGGTGCGCTCGCCGCTGGCTCGGTGATGTCCGGCGGGGCGGCAGCTGAACCGAAAAACGGGAGGACGAGGACGACGCCGAGGGCGACGCCGACCACAGGGAGGAACCGGCGGAATCGTGTCATAGGGGAGGTTGGGCCCCGACACTACCCGCCAGTGCGCGGGTCGCCCGGGCAAACCGTCAGCGCGTGCGCAGCTCGTCGCGGATCTCCGTGAGCAGCGACAGCTCGGAATCGGTCGTTACCTCCTCGGCGGGCTTGGCGATGTACGTGTTGTACGCCTTGATGATGAAGAAGAGGACCAGCGCGACGACGAGGAACATGATGATGGCTTGGATGACGAGCCCGATTTCGAGCGTCGCGTCGCCGATCCCGATGTCGATCTCGTTGAAGTTCTCCTCGCCGACGATCGCCGACACGATCGGCATGATCACCCCGTTGATGAAGGCGTCGACGATCTCCTTGAAGTACAACGCCATCACCAACCCGACGGCGATGGTTATGACGTTGCCCTGATTGATGAAATCCCGATACTCGCCGAACAGCTTCTTCATGGAACGCACAGGTCCTCTCGCTCGCGGGTGTCGAGCCGGAGATTAGGGCAGTTCGTGTTCGAGCAGGTTCCGATCGGAGGCCGCTTCTGCACCGGCGGGTCCTGCGTGATCGGGCACGGCGGCATCCTCGAACGTGTCGACGTGACGAAGCTCAGGGAACCATCGAGTCCACAATCCGACGACCGCCATCGTCGCCACGCCGCCCAGCACGACGGCTGGGCCGATGCCCAGCAGTGCCGCGGCGACTCCGCTCTCGAAGGCACCGAGCTCGTTGGACGCACCGATGAACACGTTCTCGACGGCCAACACCCGCCCGCGCATGTGATCCGGCGTCGCCAACGGCACGAGGGTCGCCCTGATGAACACGCTCACCGAGTCCGCCGCGGCGAGCAGGACGAGGGCGGCGAAGGCGACGGCATAGGACTGGGTGATTCCGAGTACGACCGTCAAGGCACCGAAGGCGGCGACGGCAGCGAACAGTGTTGAACCGACATGGCGGCGCACCGGCCGGATGGCCAACAGTGCCGACACGATCACGGCCCCGACGCCCGGTGCGGCACGCAACCATCCATAGCCGATGTTGCCGACGTGCAGGCGGTCCTCGGCGATCGCCGGGAGCAGAGCGACAGCGCCGCCGAACAGCACGGCGAACAGATCGAGCGAGATCGCCCCGAGCAGGATCGGCCGGCGGCGTACGAAGCGCAGTCCCTCGAGGGCGTGGTGCAGAGTTGGCGTCAGCTCCGCAGGTGTGCGCTGCTGCGGCCGCCGATAGGTGATGGCCAGCGTGGCAATGGCGGCGAGCCCGGCCCCGATCGCTGCGGCGACGTAGGGAACAGCGGGGTCGATGTCGTAGAGCAACCCGCTGGAGGCCGGACCGATGATCATGCCGATCTGCCACGTCGCCGTGTAGAGGGCGATCAGTCGCGGCAGCCCGCCCTCCACGGCGATCAGCGGCGGGATGGCCCGCATGGCGGGTACCCCGAAGGCTCGCACCGTTCCGAACATGGCGGCGAGGCCGAAGATCGGCACGGCGCTCGTAGGTGACGTGGTGGCGTAGAGGAACATCAGCAGTGAAACGCCGATCTCCAGCGTGAAAGCGAGCGCCGCGACGCGCCGGCGGTCGAAGCGATCGGCGACCGAACCGGTGAACGGCAGCAGTAGCAACGCCGGCATGAACTCGACGAGGCCGAGTAGACCGAGGGCGAACGCGCTGTCGGTGATGTCGTACACGTGCTTCGCCAGGGCGGCGGCCTGCAACGTGACGGCGATCGTCGATGTCGCCTGCGCCACAAGGAACGTGGCGACTCGACGGTCGCTGACGACCTGGCGGACGGATGACGGCACTGGCGAGGGTGGCGGTGCCGTCGGCATTGCCTGCCGAGAGTACGGCGTGCTCCTGCCACGCCCCCTCACCGATCCGCGGAGCGAACTGCACCTGTCGTGTGTACCTGACTCCGGAGAAGGCGTTGATAGATCGTCCAGAGGGCTTCGACGGTCGCGCCGAGGTGGCGGTCGATGGCGACATCGGTGACCCGTTCGATGTGATGGCCGAGTGCCTCGACCTCGAGATCGCGTTGGCAGTCGTAGTCGGTCGCCAGCCGTCCACCGTGCCACGTGAGGTGGTCAATCTCGACGAAGAAGCCCACGTCCGGAAGCCCGAGGTCAGGGTGAATGACGCGGCCCGGGGCAATCTCCAGCCGAAACTGACGAACGAACCGTGGGAACCCGCGTCGGCAAAGCGCTCGTTCTAGTCGCAGCTCGTAGTCGGACTCGACCGGTCGCTGCGACGGGTCGCGAGCGGCGAGAACCTCGCCGAACCGGGCGCTGCCCGGACGGCCCCGCTGTCGCAGTCGGCGACCAAGCGCCCAGAGCGAGGCCAGCGTGAAGTAGCCGCGGTGAATACCGTGCTCGATCAGCGATTCCAGGTCATCGTTCGACAGCGTCCACGCAGCGTCGAACGCGGTGCGTGGCGGAGAGGTGACGGCGATGCCATCCGCTCGCCTGACGATGTCACATTCGGGAAGGTGACAGCTCCGCACGATGCGGACGCCAGGAATCGGATCGATGCGCCGACCCTCGGCAATGGCCACGCACACGTCAGGAATCCGCGGTGTCTTGCGCAACTCCCACACGATTCCTGCGGTCGGGAAGCACACGACTCCGCCAGTGGCCGCGCAGGCGATCGCCATCCGGTGCTCGAGACTGTCGGGCCAGCTCGTGCTGACCAACGCCCCCTGGCCGACGAGTCGCAAGCGGCCTCGGCGTTTGAGTGTGTCGACCGCCCGCCGACCGATGCCCAACTTCGCCAGCCGTTCCATCGTCGTGACCCCGCGGCCTTGCTTGAGCTCTGCCGCGAGGGCGCTCTCGTCGAGGGCCATCTCGCCTCCTCCTCCGTCGTCGTCTGCGAAGGGGGTGTGTCGGCACGTCACATCATGGCGATGGCCTGTGACGGTCGAGGCGA
>CAVSZO010000025.1:0-33003 GCA_963732335.1 Ilumatobacteraceae bacterium
TCCGGGATGAGTGATGACGGTGTGCGGTTCGGGTTGGTGCTCGACTGCGCCGATCCCAACGACTGGCCCGGTTCTGGGGCCGGGCGCTCGGCTACGTGAATGTAGGGACTGCCGGCGCCTACGGGCGTTGTACCCCGACAGACGGAGCGGCCCCAGGTGCTGTTGCAGCGGGTCGAGGAAGCCAAGGCGGTGAAGAACCGGATGGGCTGGACGTCGAGGCCGCGCCGACATGCAGCGCCCGCGAAGCCTGAGCGCCCTGGTCGCGCTCGGCGCCGCCCAGTCAGCGACGGCCGTGCAGCAAGGCCGGTTCGAGCTGGATCCTCATGGCCGACCCCAAAGGGGATCGAGTTCTGCGTCTGTGATGCCGGACGGCCCGCCACCGACGGCGCGGTGGGAGGCGATGCGGCCATTGCGCTCGCTCGGCGCCTTCTACGAAGCGCAGCTCCTGCCCCGATTCGTCGACAAGGCGTGCGGCGTCAAGGCGATCAACGACCTGCACGCCGGGGTCGCCGACGGGCTGCACGGCGACGTGGTCGAGATCGGGTTCGGATCCGGGCTCACCTGCCCCACCTGCCGGCTACCGTCCGCCGCCTCCTCACCGTCGACCCGGCGGTTACCGGGCGACGGCTCGCCGCCCGCCGACTCGAGGTCTGTGCCATCCCCGTGGAGTTCGTCGGCCCCGACAGTGAAGACCTTCCCTTGGACGACCGGTCGGGGGACGCCGTGCTCTGCACGTTCACGATGTGCACCATCCCCGACGTGGGGCGTGCCCTCGGCGAGTTCCACTGTGTGCTGCGCCCCGGTGGACAGCTCAACTTCGTCGAATACGGCTTCTCACCCGTACCGTCCGTCGCCAAATGGCAACACCGGCTCACACCACTTCAATGGCGGGTCTGCGGCGGATGCGACTTCGACCGGCCGATCGACCGCCTTCTCACCGCGGCGGGTTCGAGATCAGCACGCTGCACTCTCATTACCTCAGCGAACCGAAGACCCCCAGCTACCTCTACAAGGCGTCGCCCGGAAGGCCTGAGCCCGCCGCACGGGTCCACGATGGCGACGCCGCCGAACCTCACGAGGATCGGTACAGGTGGACAATTCGCGGTGATGAGCTCCCGCTTTCGATCTGCTCGCCGGGCTGGCGTGCGGAAGCTGGACCAACTTGCTGGTGGAAGTTCGTCCGGGTAAGCGCCGGAGCGCCTGCACCAATAGCTCGGCACCATCTGCTACCCGAGACCGGCGTAACCATGTCCAGACGACCATCGGTAAGCCGTGTGGGGTAAACCGCACGCACGGATTGAGAGGGGATGGGAACCCGGACCGACCACGGCACCGCGCCCCTGACCACCAAGGTGAATGTCAATCACGCCGCGGGCCACAAGCCGCCGCATTCATGACCAACTTGACGGCACGACATCAGCTGGCCTGTGGCAACGATGTGTCAGGTCGGTCGGTGCAGGTCAGCGCTGGTTGGGATCGTGCCCGGTCCAGTCGTCGAGCGGGGCGCACTGCCACACCCAGTCGGGCCCGGGCCGGTGTGGTTGGCCGGGGATGTCGACACGTCCGTTGGCCCACAACAGGCGCTGCCACGCCGTCCCGCCAGTCGGGGTCCACGGGAAGAGCCGTTGCTGGATGCGTTCGGCGAGCTCGTCCGGGGCGGCGAATTCGTTCCGCAGACCGCGGACGGCGTCCCAGCAGTGGACGAGGATCTCGTCGCAGGCCATCGCCAGGAAGCCTTCGGCGTCGGCCATCCCCATTTCGTGGAAGCCGCGCGGCGGGTGGGGTGGCCTCTGCCACCACGGCGAGTGTTGCCGCCGCGGCGTCGAGGACGTCGAGGATGTTGGCGTTGGCGGCGCCGTCGTGGACGCGGTAGTCGAGACGTAGCGGGCCGGTACTGGAGTGGGCGAGCTGGGCGGCGTACCAGCCGACGGCATCGCACACGTGGGTCATCGTCGTGCGGACATCCCAGTTGAGGTCGCCGGCCGGAACCGACCAATCCTCAGCGGCAAGCGGCTCCAGCGCCCGACGACACATCGCGGCACTGGCGATGACGTCGTCGGGAGTCAGCGCCATGTGGCTTCACTCGCCGGTGCCGAGCGCCACCGCCAGGCCGGCCTGTTTCCATTCCGGGAAGCCGTCCTCCAGCCGGCCGGCGCGGTAGCCACGACGGTGCAGCTGGCGTACTGCGTCGTCGGCGTAGACGCAGTACGGGCCGCGACAGTAGGCGACGACGTCGACGTCCTTGGGGAGCGACCGCAGCCGGCGGCGCAGCTCAGCCAACGGAATTGACCGCGCTCCGGCGATGTGACCGGCGTGGAACTCGGCTTCCGGGCGGACGTCGAGCACGACGAGATCGCCGCGCCGCAGCCGGGCGGCCAACTCCTGGCGACTGATGACCTCGAGCGCGGAGCGGTCCCCGAGATAGGCGGTGGCGAGCCGTTCAATCCCGGCGACGTGCTCGCTAGCAACCTTGCGCATCGCTGACCACAACTCGACGACGTGCTTGCTCGCCAGGTCGTAGAAGATGCGTGTGCCGTCGCGTCGGGTGCGGACCAGCCCGGCACGGGCCAGGGCGCGCAGGTGATGGGAGGTGTTGGCCACGCTCTGGCCGAGCTCGTCGGCCATCTCCTCGACGGAGCGTTCACCTTGCGCCAGGACGTCGATGATCTCGGCGCGTCGGCCGCTGGCCAGCGCTTTGGCCGCCTCGGCGAAGGCATCGAAGAGGGCGTCCTTGGCAGCTCGGTCTCCCATGGCGCCATCTTGCAGCACGCCGACAGTATTCGTCAATGATCAAACGAACTCTTGACAATGAGGGATCATGGCGCGATTGTTCAAAGGCTGGTTTGAAGAAGGGGGGCGGTTCATGACGGTGATCGAAACTTCGCCCCGGGAGGCGCTGGTCGAACGCCTACTGGGCGCGTGCATCGGCGGACTCGACCTGCTCCACATCCACGTCGGCAACGAACTCGGCCTCTACCGTGCCCTTGCATCGGCGGGGTCGCTCGGCGCGGCAGGCCTGGCGGAGCAATGCGCGGTCAGCGAGCGCTACGCCAAGGAGTGGCTCGAACAGCAAGCCGTGGCCGGAATCCTCACCGTCGAAGCGACGAATGGGGACCGCCGCTTCGCTCTCCCTGCCGGCCACATCGAAGTGCTACTCGACGCTGACAGCTTGTCGTATCTGGCGCCACTGGCGTCGCTGTTCGTCAGCATGACCGTGCCGCTGGCTCGCGTGATCGAGGCATTCCGCAGCGGCGGAGGCGTGCCCTACGAGGCGTACGGGCCTGAGGTGCGCCGCGGGATCGCCAGCCTCAATCGGCCCGATGTACTTGAACCTGCTCGCCGAGGAGTGGTTCCCACGGGTTCCAGGCCTCATCGAGCGTCTCGGTGCCGCCCCTCCGGCGAGAGTGGCCGACGTCGGCTGCGGCTCAGGATGGTCGAGCATCGCCATCGCCCTCGGCTTCCCCACGGTCTCGGTCACCGGCCTCGACCTCGATGACGCTTCGATCAGCGACGCTCGAGCAACGCGGCGACGGTCGAGGTCGGCGACCGGGTGACGTTCGAAGTACGCGACGCCGCCGACCCCCAGCTCGCCGGGACGTTCGACCTGGTCTGCGCGTTCGAGACGATCCACGACATGTGCGATCCCGTCGGCGCGCTGCGGGCGATGCGGGCCCTCCGCGCCGACGGCGGGACCGTGCTCGTCGCCGACGAGCGGGTGGCCGACGAGTTCACCATCGATGTCGACGACGCCGAACGCTTCCAGTGGGGATGGAGCGCGCTGCACTGTCTCCCGACCGCCCTCACGTCACCACCGGCGGCGGGCACCGGGACCGTGATGCGCACGCCGGTGTTCCGGGAGTACGCACTCGCCGCCGGGTTCAGCGACGTCGAGGTGCTCCCGATCGACAACGACTTCTGGCGCTTCTATCGGCTGCTCAGCTGACCCCGAACAGGTGAGCACCGGACACAGCACAGGCGGGTCCGGACCAACCAACCAATCAACGGAGTAGGAGGACAAGCAATGGCTGTTGATGACAGAGTGGTGATCGGCCAAACCCATGGGCAGGACGACCCTGAGTCCGTGCTCGTCGGCTACCTGCTCGGTGTCGAGGCACTGCGCGCCGGCAAACAGGCCCTGATGTGGCTGACCAAGGACGGCGTCAACGTGGCAACCAAGGCTTACCCAGAGACCATCTCAGTACCTGGCGCGCCGTCGGTCGCCGACTTGCACACCGAGTACGTCGAGCGCGGCGGCCGGTTCTTCGCCTGCCCCATCTGCGTCAAGACCCACGGCCTGGAAGACGCCGACTGGACCGACGGCGCCGAGGTCAAAGGCGCGCCTGCGCTGTACGAGTTCACGCAGGGCGGCGCCCTGACGTTCAACTACTGATCACCAACCCACGAGGAAACGGATGAACATGACCACCGAGACGACCCCAACGTTCGATGCCGACGAGTTGGAGGTGAAAGTCAAAGAGATGTACCGGGAAGTTGCCGAGCACCCGGACGGCTCCTTCCACTTCGAGATGGGACGCCAACTCGCCGAACGGCTCGGCTACCAGCCGGCCGATCTCGACCGGGTTCCCGTCGCGGCGATCGAATCGTTCGCCGGTGTCGGCTACTTCTTCGACCTCGCCCAACTTGAAGCCGGCGAGCAGGTCGTCGATCTCGGTGCCGGATCGGGGATGGACGCCTTCGTCGCCGGCCTCCACGTCGGCGAGTCGGGGAAGGTGACCGGCGTCGACATGACCCCCGCCCAACTCGCCAAGGCCGAACGGCTCGGCGCCGAAGCCGGCCTCGCCAACGTCGAGTTCACCAATAGTCACATCGAGGACCTGCCGTTCGCCGAGGCGACCTTCGACGTGGTGATCTCCAACGGCGTGATCAACCTCGTCCCCGACAAGCCAGCCGTGTTCGCCGAGGCCGCCCGAGTGCTGCGCCCCGGCGGCCGCCTGGCGATCGCCGACATCGTCACCGAACGCCCACTCCACGACCAGATCGTCGCCAACACCGACCTGTGGGCCTCCTGTATTGGGGGCGCCGCCCATCAGGACGCCTACCAGCGAGCGATCGAAGCCGCCGGGTTCACGATCGCGACGCTCAAGAGCAACCCATACCAATTCATCTCCGACCAGGCCCGAAACGCCAGCGCCAACTACGGCGTGAAGAGCGTGTCCATCCTCGCCCACAAACCGTGATACCCGAGGACGGCACAAGGACGGGAAACGGGCGATTCGGCGGTGACGGTGGTCCGACGTTTGTGGCGTCGACGAGGGTCTCGGACACTCGTCCCACATCGTCGGGTTCGGCGAGGGCACGGCATTGGTGATCGACTCGGCCCTGTTCCGCACCGCCCACCGGCAAGCTTCGCGGCCTGCGACGGTATAGGTCACGGCCGGTCAACCGCGGAACCCGATTGGGAGTCGTGCCGGGCGCCAATCGTTGCGGAACTCGTAGCGTTTTGGCGCCCAGATCAGACGAATCGGCGGTCGCCGCGGACGCGCCAGAACGCCGGGCTCAGCAGCGACGCCGCACTCGTGTGCTACCCGGTCCGAGGCGCCGTGTTCAGCTGGCTCGCACCGTTGGGGTCAGGATGTGTCGCACCGGCGTCGATGTGCATCCTGATGGCTGACCCCGCTCGCAGCGAGCGATACGTGTGCGACAGCGGAGCTGAGCGCGCACGACCGCCATGACCACTCGGGCGGAGGCAGCGAACGTCAAGCGGTTCACGGACCGCTACCGCCTTTGCTGCACGCCACCGATGATCGCTGTCGAGGATCAGGCGCTCGGCAGCGACTACGGCTCGACTGGCTACACCACCCGAGACCAGGCCGACGACCTCGCCGTCCATCTCCACCTCGGACCGGGGGACCGCCTCGCCGACATCGGAGCGGGGTCGGGCTGGCCCGGCCTCTACCTGGCAGCCACGACGGGCTGTCAGGTCGTCGGCAGTGACCTCCCCTTCGATGGTCTACGGCGAGCCCAGCTGCGCGCTGCCTATGACGGGCTCACCGGTCGAGCCAGCTACGCCGTGGCCACCGGCAGCCGGCAGCCATTCCGACCCGGCAGCTTCGACGCCGTCGTGCACACCGACGTCCTCTGCTGCCTCAGCCCGAAGCTCGCGGTACTTCGCGCCTGCCGCCAACTTCTCCGGCCGGGCGGTCGCCTGGCCTTCACCACCATCTACCTGTCGCCCGACCTCGACCCGATCCAGCGGCGACGTGCCCACCGGGCCGGGCCGCCGCATGTGGCGACGCGACGGCCGTACCCCGACCTCGTCGCGCAGGCCGGGTTCGGTGATTTCGTCGAGATCGATGTCACCGCCGCGTACGCTCACACGCAGCGGGCCTGGTACGAGGCCACCGAATCACGTGCTCACGAGCTTCGCCGGCTCACTTCTGACAGCGAGTTCGCAGCCAACCAAGCCGACCGCCGTCTCACCCTTGCTGCGATCGCCGAAGGCCTCCTCCAGCGCAGCCTCTTCACCGCACGTGTACGTTGAGCACGTCTCAAGTTTGCGAGCGCACGGGCGTCAAGTTCACCGGATCGGCGAGATCAACGGCCCGGCGATGGCACAAGGTTGTGCCGGCGCAACCGCAGTCGCGACGACGTGCCAATCCCGAGTCACTACACCCGGCGACCTGCGGCCCGCGCGGCGCACATAACGAGCGCACGAGAACGCGGTCGCGTGGCCGCCGAACGCAGAGAACAACCATTCCGTCGACGAGCGCGGACCCCACGTGGAGCGCGACCGATCGACGGCTACGCGGCTGTCAAGGTGGACACTGTCGACCGTCGGCGGTTCGACGACGGCGAGGAAGTCGAGTCGGCATCCGCAACCGAACGCCGCAGCGACACGTTCGGTGTCGACTCCTGGAATCGGCGGAGTCTAGCCGCAGCGGTCGACCAGCGCAGTCGGGTCCCGCCGACGCGCGTCCAGGCGAGCACGGAGCGCCGAGTCTGTGCACCGCTTTGACCCGCAGATTGGTTGGCACGCAGCCATTTTGCGCATCAAGGCCGCTGGGAGCAGCGACCGATCAGACGGATCCGTATCGGCGCTCCAGCAGCCGATGCCAACCGCGTCGGCGAGTCCCCGCTGCGGCAGACGCAGCTCGCCACGCCGGAGCCTGCCGTGCACCGAACGGGCGCGCTGCGAGCCGCCGTCCGTCCGTAGGTTCGGCGGGCGGCGGTGACGAATTCAGCGGCCGAGAGGACTCGGGTATCAACCTCGGCGACGATGTGCAGCGGAGGCGGATCTTCGTTCGATCTTCGAGTGGCGGGCGCCGGAGCGTCCCAATCCGCCGCGACGCGACCGTAGGGTTGGATGGACGGATGGAGACGTCGCCGGCCCCGCGCGTCCCTAGTCCCGCCCTAGAAACAGGCGGAAGAGACGGCACGAGACGGACGAGGTGATCGCGTCGCACCTGATCAACGGCACTGTGCGGTACGGGACGGCACCAGAAAACGCCGAGAGCTTGATCCACACGATCTTCGAAGGCACCTCCGAGATCCAGCAGCTCGTCATCGCCCGGGCAATATCTGGCCTGCGTATCGAGTAGTTCGTGCGAGCAGGCCGCGGACCGGGCTCGAACGTTCTGACGACCGACGAACTTCTTGATGGAGCACTTCCGATTGACTTCCTATCAATGATAGGGTATCTTCCTATTACCGATAGGGCATCATGGTGATGCACCAAAGAGGGGGACTGATGAACAACTACGGCGTGGAACTGTTGATCGCCGAGCGGCACCGTGAACACCTGCAGGCAGCGGAGCACCACCGGCGGATCGCCCGCGCACGCCGGGCCGCTGAGCCCGGCCGGCTGACGGCGGGGCTGCCGACCGGGCTGCGCCGGTCACGCGGGTTGGTCACGCGGATCCGGGCGGCCGTGAGTCCGGCGGCAACACTGCCCCATGGTGCGGCGATGGTCGCTCCGTCGTCGACCGCGGTCGGGTCCTGAGATCGACTGATGGCCGACAAGGTGGCGCAGCGTCGAGAGGCGAAGATCGCCTCGATTGTCGACGCCGCATGGAAGCTGGCTCGGGAACATGGGATCGCCGGGGTTTCGCTGCATGCCTTGGCCCGTGAGGTGGGGATGCGGCAGCCGTCTCTCTACGAGTACTTCGACTCCAAGAACGCGCTCTATGACGCGATGTTCGCCGACGGTAACCGGCAACTGCTCGACCGGCTCGAGCAACTGACCTACCCGCGTGATCCGCGAGCTGCCCTGAAGAAATCGCTGGGCGCGTTTGTCGCCTTCGCCCTCGAGGACCCAGCACGCCACGAACTGCTCTTCTTACGCCACGTCCCCGGCTTCGTCCCCTCCCCGGAGTCGTACGCATTCGCCGACGACGCGCTGCGTCGCGTCGTCAAGGTGCTGAACGAAGCAGGCGTCACCCAACAGGGCGACATCGACTGCCTCGTCGCCATCGTTGCCGGTCTGATAGCGGCCCAGCTCAGCAACGATCCAGGCGGCAACCGCTGGAGCCGTCACCTCAACCGTCTCGTCGATTTGTACGTCGACGACGCCATCAACAGGAGCAGACACCGATGAACCCCAACCGGATCACCCGTCGCGAGGCCCGAGTGCTGGCCGAAGAGGAGTTCGTTCGTTTCGCCGACCTGGTCGAGTCGCTCACCCCCGACGAATGGGCGCGGCCGACGGACTGCACCGGGTGGGACGTCCGCATAATCGCCTTGCACGTCCTCGGCTCTGCCGACGCCCAGGCGTCGGTTAGGGAGTTCGCCCACCAGTTCCGGCGCGGCATGCCGCTCAACAAACAGATCGACTCGCACCACTGGGTCGACGGCCTCAACGAGTTGCAGATCCGCGAGCGCTCCCACCTTTCCAACGACGAGCTTGTCGCCCGGCTCCGTGCCGTCGGCCCCGAGGCGGTCAAGGGACGCTGGCGCACCCCACCCCCGGCGCGGTACCTACCGCTCCCGTTCGGCCCGCCGATCGGCTGGGCCCCGCTCAAGTACCTGCTCGACGTCGGCTTCACCCGTGACGTCTGGGCCCATCGCATCGACATCCACCAAGCCATCGACCGGCCGATGCACCTCACCGCTGATCACGATGGCCGCCTCGTCGCCGACATCGTCGCCGAGTGGGCGAGCATCCACGGCCAGCCCTTCGAGCTCGTGCTCGACGGTCCCGCCGGTGGCAAGTTCACCCACGGCGTCGACGGCGAGCGCATCGACATCGACGCCGTTGAGTTCATCCGCACCGTCTGCGGTCGCCTCCCAGGAACCGGTGTCCTCAACAATCCACTACCACTCTGAAAGTGACGACGAAGGCGTTGGGCGTCATCCTGAAGGGTTCGCTGGCGAGCCTTCCGGGCGTTGTCATCCCGTGTATGTCAAGCCGCATAACTCGAACACGGTGATCGCCGCGTAGGCGAAAGGCTCGGCGACGGCGAGGACGGCCTCGTTGGGGAGCGGACCGGAGACGGTGCTGGAGGCCTGGTACATCGCCATCATCGTCGCCATATCGGCGCCAGCGGGATCAGCTGATTGACCGCGTCGATCCCGGCGGCTCCGGTGCCGGCCCAGTCCATGACGTCCGCCGCCAGCGGGTAGAGCTCGTCGAGCTTGGCGCAGAACGCCGCCCGCGGGTCGACGGGCGCAGTCGAAGGCGGCACGGTCGTCGAGCTCGACGTGGTTGTCGGGTCGGGTGGGCGTCGGTAGGTGACGAACAGCTGGTCACGGCCGCTCATCTCGACCACCCCCGCCGGTCCGCCACCGATCGCTCTCGCCAGATCGTCGAGCAACGGGCGTAGCAGTTTCTGAAGTTCGGCGCCCACGGGCTCGGCCAGCGCCGGCACGGGCAGGGCGAAGTTGACGATGCTCGCCACGAGGTCATCGACCAGTCGCTGGACGAGCTGTAGGAGCTTCGTCAGCTCGGCTCGTGACATGCCGACGGTGACCGTGACGTTGCCCAATCCCAAGTCGCCATCGGTGGATGTGTCCTGGCCGGTGGTGTATTCCAATCGGGGTGACCCTTCGCTCGGCACGACCCCGGTCAGGGGGCTGGTCGGCGTGATCAGCGGCGTGCGACCGTCGGGGATCCCGCCGTTGTTGGTAATGTCCCAGCGGATCGGCGAGTCGGGCTCGAGCACCCTGGGAATGGCGACGCCGAACGCCTGTGCACACCGTGCGAGCTCAGGCTGCCAAGGACGGCTGGAGGCGTCGGAGACGACGAATTGGCCTGTGAGCCGCGGCGCCGGGGCGACCGGGAAGGAGATCTGTTGCGGGTTGGCCTGCAGCGAGATGTTCCATCCGGTGACATTGGTACTGACGTGAGAGATGATCCCGGCGATGGCGATCGCCTTGCCGATCGCCTGCAGCACCGGTTCGCCGAGGTTGCGCACGAGCCCTTGAACCGCGGCACCAGCGAGATCGATCGCGGTGTTCCACACCGTCGCGATGATTCCTCCGATAAAGCCGAGTGCCCCGCCGCCGAGGAAGTCGGGGCGCAGCTTCAGCATCTCGAACAGGGCGGCGATCTGATTGGTGAAGAACCCGTTGATCAGGCTGCAGGCCGCGCCGACCGAGCCGGTTCGCAATCCGGCAACGGTGCCCTCCGGGGCTGGAGCGGACGAGGGGACGACAAACGTCTGATCCGCGGGGAGAGGGGGCAACTCGGCGTCGGCCTGCTCGGCGACGTCGACGACGAACAACAACAAGACCGCACGGGGGAACAGGACCGTTGGTGCCTGCGTCCAGTCGGTGTCGTCGGGATACCAGCTCCGCGCCAGTTGCGCCCGTGGCGTCGGGGCGTCGTGCAGCCAGGCGGCCAGCAGATAGCTGAACGGAGGAGCGCCCTGGGGCATCGGTGTCACCGTGTCGAGCTCGTCACCGAGGACCCCCGAGCCCCCGACCACCTCGTCCGCCATCACCTCGAGCTGGCCGCGGGTGACGGCGACGCCGCTGGTCGGCGAGTCCAACGTATCGATGACTCCCAGGCCGGTGGCGGCGATCGACGCGGCAACGTCATCGGCACTCGGCACCACGGTGGAGGTGGCCGCCACCACGGTCGTCACCGTCGACGTCGACGTGTTGGCCGTCGTCGACCCGGCGACCGGGAGTGCGCTGCCGAGCACGGTGCACGCCGGGGCCACCAGCCCAGCCGCGACGAGGAACACGACAATCTTGGTCCGCCTCACCCTGTCCATCACCTCCGCCCGTCCGACGCCGAATGGCGCCAGGTGGCGGGACGGTATTCGGGCCGTCCCCCGACGTCCAAGAATTTGTCGGACCGAGTAGATACAAATGAACCGGAGGCCCGATGCCGTGCGTCTAGCTGCTGCCGGGGACGTCGATCTCGAGCCCATGGCGCAGGCGGTAGCGCCGCTCGTCATAGACGAAGAACGTCTCGTAGGCGATCATCGCCCACATGAGCACGTTGACCGCGCCGATGGTGTACAGCGAGTCAACCTTCACCGCTGCGGCGATCAGCGCGAGCAGCAACACGGCCAGGGCGAGACGCTCGACGTTGACAGTTCGCGCGTTGCGGAGCCGCAACACGACATGGGCCAGGAGATAGATCGCCGTGCCTCCGAGCAACGCGAACGCGTGCACCGCGTCGAGCGGTTCGTCGACGTGCGCCAAGGTCTCCTCGAGACCGAGGGCGGCGAGCACGATCCCGGCGACCATCGGAAAGTGCAGGTAGGAGTAGGAGTCCCGGGCGAGTGTGTTGCGCGGGCGGCCCTCGGCCGCCTGGATCAGGCGGCGTTCGGTCACGAGAGCGACGACGTCGAAATAGATCCACCACAGCGCCGACGCCAGCCCCATTCCGAGCACGGCTGCGACGATGACACCTGCTCTGAGGTCGATCTCGGCGCCGACACCGAGCGCCACGATCGACTCGCCGAGAGCGAGGATGATCACGAGGTTGTGTCGTTCGGCGAAGTGTGCAGGCATCAATCGCCATTCGGCGACGCCGAACATCGGTGATATACACCAATCGACCAGAATCGCCGTCACCCAAAGCGTTGCCTGCACGCCGCCGTTCACGAACGAGGCCGCAACGAGCAGACCGACCACGATGCTCGTGTTGATCGCGAAGCCGAGCATCCAGCGGCGGATGCCAGTGTTGTCGCGTCTGGCCAAGGCGTAGAGGGTGATCTGCCCCAGCCGCACCAGCCCGTAGGCGATCGCGAAAGTGAGCCCGCGCTCGCCGAATGCCTCCGGGACGCAGAGGGCGACGATCAGCAGGCCGGTCGCCGCGGCCAACATCACGAGTCGAACCAAGCCCTCCTCTGGCTCGATCAGGCTCGTCAGCCAGGCAAAACACACCCAGGCCCACCAGAGCACGGCGAGGACGAGGATCCCCCGGCCGATCCCGGGCCAGCTCGCCTCGGCCGCCATCAGGGCGGTGCACTGCGTGAAGCCGAGCACGAAGACCAAGTCGAAGAACAGCTCGAGCGGCTTGACGGACTCGCGCTCGCGGAGTCGAGGCCGAGCCGTGGCTGATGTTCCCTGGAACCCCGGCGCCGGGTCATGGCTCGCAGTTAACCATCGACGTCTACTCAGCTGAGCCGGACGGGCAGGGTCTTGATGCCGTTGACGAACGAGCTGCGCAAGCGGCCGACCTCGCCAGTCAGCTCGATGCGCGCACATCGTCGAGCCAACTCGGCGAACAACTCCCGCATCTCGACACGAGCCAAGCTTGCTCCGAGACAGAAGTGCGGCCCGCCACCGCCGAAGGCGAGGTGGGGGTTCGGATGACGTCCGATGTCGAAGTGGTATGGGTCGGAGAACACCTCGGAGTCGCGGTTCGCCGATGCATAGAACAGCACGACTGACTCGCCCTCGCGGATCGTCTCCCCGCGCAGGTCTACGTCGGAAATCGCCGTCCGTCGGAACGTGTTGACCGGGGTCGACCAACGCAGAATCTCCTCGACGGCAGAGTCGATCAACTCGGGGTGGGACCGCAAGCGGATCCACTGGTCGGGGTGCTCGATCATCGCCAGCACACCGTGGCTGATCGCATTGCGTGTGGTCTCACTGCCGGCAACCGACAACAGGAGGACGAAGACGTTGAACTCATGGTCGGTGAGTTGGTCCCCGTCGGCGCCGCTGACGAGGATGCTGATCACGTCGTCTCGTGGTTTTGCCCGCCGCTCGGCCGCCAGCTCCTGGGCGTACAGGTACAGCTCGGCCGCGGCCGCGGCACCGTCCGCTTGGCCTCCGGAGTAGTCAGGATCGCTCATGCCGATCATCCGGTTGGACCACTCGAACACCCGATGCCGGTCCTCGATCGGGATCCCGAGCAGCTCGGCGATGGCGATGAGTGGCAGCTCGGCGGCCACCGCCGCAACGAACTCGATCTCGCCGGCGGCGATCGCCTGGTCGACGAGGCCCCGGGTCACCTCGCCGTAGTGGTCGGCGAGCTGTCTCATCGGCTTGGGTGTGAACCCCCGATCAACGAGGCGGCGCAGGCGGGTGTGCTCGGGCGGGTCCATCTCGAGCATCATCCGAGCCAGTTCCATGTCGGGGCGCTCTCTGGCCAGGGTCACGCTCTGGGCCGACGAGTACGCGTCCCATTGACGGCTCACCGTCACGATGTCGTCGTACCGCGTGACCGCCCAGAACCAGTCGATCTCGTCGGGGTTGCGATCCTCGTGACGGAAGACCGGCATCTCGCGGCGCAGCCGGTCGAATCGCTCGAAGGGAGGGCCATCGAGGTAGAGGTCGTGGCTCTGGATGTCGAGGTCGAGGTCCACCATGGTTCCTTTGCTGTGGCCGAGCTTGAGCGAACGTGCGCCGCGCCGTGCTAAGAGTTTGGTCCGCCATTGACAACCGAGTCGTTCACAGAGGGGGCTACCGCCGTGGCCAAGGACTTCAAGGGTGAGATCAAGCTCGACATCCGCGAGTCGACGCCGGACTGGCCGGCGTTCCTGCCGGACCGAGCCCCCGAGGGTGCGCCGAACGTGTTGGTCGTGTTGTATGACGACACGGGTCTCGCGGCGTGGTCGCCCTACGGCGGACGGATCAACATGCCGACGATGGATCGCCTGGCGGCCAACGGCTTGACCTACTCGCAGTGGCACACCACGGCATTGTGTTCGCCGACCCGTTCGGTGTTCCTGACCGGCCGCAACCACCACCAGAACGGATTCGCCTCGATCTCCGAGACAGCGGTCGGGTTCCCCGGTTACAACTCGCACATCCCACGTGAGAACGCGACGATCGCAACCGTTCTTCGCGATGCCGGCTGGAGCACATTCTGGGTCGGCAAGAACCACAACACACCGGTCGACGCGTGGACGATGGGCTCGTCGAAGAAGGACTGGCCCCTTGGACTGGGCTACGACCGCTTCTATGGCTTCATCGGCGGCGAGACCAACCAGTGGTTCCCTGACCTCGCCGAGGACAACCACTACATCGACCAGCCGTATGGACCGGACGAGGGGTATCACCTGTCCAAGGACCTCGCCGACAAGGCGCTCGAGTTCCTCCGCGACTCGAAGCAGTCCGAGCCCGACAAGCCGTGGTACCTCTGGTTTTGCCCTGGCGCCAATCACGCCCCGCACCACGCTCCGCAGGAGTACATCGACAAGTACAAGGGCGCCTTCGACGACGGCTACGAGGCATATCGAGAGTGGGTGCTGCCGCGGATGATCGAGCGCGGGATCCTGCCCGAGGGCACCGAGTTGACCCCGATCAACCCGATGACCGAAGGCACGTTCTCGCCGGGCGACGCCGTGCGCCCGTGGGACTCGCTGAACGACGACGAGAAGCGGCTCTTCTCCAAGATGGCCGAGGTCTACGCCGGGTTCTCCGAATACACCGATGTGCAGGTCGGCAGGATCGTCGACTACCTCGAGGAGTCGGGCCAGCTCGACAACACGTTGATCCTGTACTGCGCCGACAACGGCGCCTCGGGCGAGGGCAGCCCGAACGGCTCGGTCAACGAGAACAAGTTCTTCAACGGCTATCCCGACAGCATCGAGGAGAACCTGGCGTTGATCGACCAGCTCGGCGGTCCCGATGCCTACAACCACTACCCGACGGGCTGGGCGGTGGGCTTCTCGACGCCGTTCCGGATGTTCAAGCGGTACTCGCAGTACCAAGGAGGCATCTGCGATCCGCTGGTGATCCACTGGCCGGCGGGGATCAAGGCCAACGGTGAGGTGCGCCAGCAGTACCACCACTGCACCGACATCGTCCCGACGATCCTCGACTGCTGTGGGGTGTCGATGCCCGACGTCGTCGACGGCTACGAGCAGACACCGCTCCCTGGAGTGTCGATGCGCTACTCGTTCGACGCGGCCGATGAGCCGACACAGAAGGAGACCCAGTACTACGAGATGCTCGGCACGAGGGGCATCTGGCATCAGGGTTGGAAGGCGGCCGCCGAGCACGGCCCGGTCCCGATCGGGCTCGGCAAGTTCGACGAGGATCGCTGGCAGTTGTTCCACACCGACGTGGACCGGTCCGAGGCTCACGACGTCGCCGAGGAGCATCCGGAGAAGCTCGAGGAGCTCAAGGCGCTGTGGCTCGAGGAGGCCGAAAAGTACGACGTGCTGCCGCTCAACGACCTGTCGATCATGGACTTCCGGGCGCTGGAGTACGAGGTCGCCGTCCCGTCGAGCGGGCAGTACACGTACTACCCGGGAACGTCGGCGATCCCAGAAGCATCGGCGGCGAACACGATCAACGTGTCGCACCGGATCCTCGCCGAGGTCGAGTTCACGCCCGACTCGCGGGGAGTGATCGTGGCCCATGGTTCCCGTTTCGGCGGATACACGCTGTTCGTCAAGGAGGGCAAGCTCACCTACGTGTACAACTTCCTCGGCATCCCACCCGAGCAGAAGGTCGTCGCCGCCGCCCCGACGTCGGGAACCCACATCGTCGGTATCGACTTCGCCAAGACAGGGACGGCCGAGCACTACTCGCCGGTCGGGACGCTCAAGCTCTACGTCGACGACGACGTCGTCGGTGAGCAGGAGATCAAGACGATTGCCTCGCGCTACAGCCTCTGTGGTGAGGGCTTGTGCATCGGCTACGACGGTGGCGATGCAGTGAGCAGTGAGTACACGCCGAGGTTCGAGTTCACCGGTGGTCGCGTCGTCAAGGTCGTGATCGACGTCGCCGAGGACGCGTACATCGACGTCGAGAAGCATCTCGCCGCGGCGTTGGCCCGGGACTGACCGGCGATGAGCGACACCGCTTCAAACCCGAGCTCGATCGGTTGGGTCGGCGAGATCGAGGACGTCACCAACGCCAACACCACTTTCCGCACTGTGGTGTTCACCGGCGAGCATCTTCAACTCACGGTGATGTCGCTGGCCGTCGGTGAGAACATCGGCTGGGAGATGCACGACAACCTCGACCAGTTCCTCCGCATCGAGAGTGGTTCCGGCACGCTCAAGCTCGGCCGCGTCGGCCGACGAGGTCGCCGAGGAGCACGCGGTGTCCGACGACTGGGCGATGATCATCCCGGCCGGCACTTGGCACGACGTCGTCAACGAGGGGGACACCGAGCTCAAGCTGTACTCCGTGTACGCCCCGCCCGACCATCCGCCGGGCACCGTGCACGTCACCAAGGCCGACGCCGAGCACGACGAGGCAGAGAGCTCCGAGCACGACCACCATGCGCCGTCGGCAGACGGCGACGACTGACGTTCCACTGTGGCCCACGGCGTCGAAGCCGATCGACTCGAGGCGGCTACGGTCTGGGGTGCCGTGGCGGCGCTGGGGCCCGTATCTCAGCGAGCGCCAGTGGGGCACCGTCCGCGAGGACTACAGCGACAACGGCGACGCGTGGAGCTACTTCACTCACGACCAGGCGCGGTCGCGGACCTACAAGTGGGGTGAGGACGGGATCGCCGGCCTCTGCGACGACCACCAGCGCCTGTGCTTCGGGATCGCCGTGTGGAACGGAGCCGACCCGATCCTCAAGGAGCGGATGTTCGGGCTGACCAACGCCGAGGGCAATCACGGCGAGGACGTCAAGGAGTACTACTTCTACCTCGATGCCACGCCGACGAGCTCGTACCTGAAGTACCGCTACCGGTACCCGCTGGCCGCCTACCCGTACGAGGACCTCGTGGCGACGAACCGGGCTAGGAACCGCCTCGACTTCGAGTACGAACTGATCGACACGGGAGTCTTCGACGACAACCGCTTTGTCGACGTCGACGTCGAGTACGCCGAAACGCGACCCGGACGACATCGAGATCCGGATCACCGTCGCCAACCGCAGCCGCGACGCGGCGACCATCCACCTCCTGCCGTCGCTGTGGTTCCGCAACACGTGGTGGATGGGCGGCGAGAAAGGCTCGTTGCGCGCCGTCGACGCCGGCGCGAATGCCGTGATCGCCGTCGACCACCCCGACCTCGGTCGGATCGAGTTGCGTTGCGAGGGCGCACCGCAGCTGTTGTTCACCGAGAACGAGTCGAACACCGAGCGGTTGTGGGGAACTGCGAACGAGACGCCGTACGTGAAGGACGCCTTTCACGAGTACGTCGTGAACGGCCAGGCCGACGCGGTCAACCCGGCCCGGGCCGGTACCAAGGCGGCAGCCTTGTATGAGCTGGAGATCCCCGCCGAGGACTCCCGTGTCGTCCAACTGCGCTTGTGCCCGGCCAGCGCGGACCAGGCTCGACGACGCTGAACGGCTGTTCGCCGCCCGCATCGCCGAGGCCGACCAGTTCTACGCGTCGATCACGCCATCGACGACGACGTCCGACGAGGCCGCCGTGATGCGCCAGGCACTGGCGTCGATGCTGTGGAGCAAGCAGCACTACTTCTTCGACCTCGACCGCTGGCTCGAGGAGCATCATGTGCACCCGCTGCGCGACGAGGGCGGCAACGTGCGCAACAGCAGCTGGTTCCACATGGTCAACGACGACATCATCTCGATGCCGGACACGTGGGAGTACCCGTGGTACGCGTCGTGGGATCTCGCCTTCCACACCGTGGCGCTGGCGATGGTCGACCTCGACTTCGCCAAGTCGCAGCTCGAGCTGATGCTGCACGAGCTGTATCTCCACCCCAACGGCCAGCTCCCCGCCTACGAGTGGAACTTCTCCGACGTCAACCCGCCGGTGCACGCCTGGGCGACCCTGCTCGTCTACGAGTCTGAAGTGGAACAGCGCGGCGCGGGCGACGTCGACTGGTTGAAGCGCGCCTTCCAGAAGCTGCTGATCAACTTCACGTGGTGGGTCAACCGCAAGGACCCGACGGGGCGCAACGTGTTCGAAGGCGGGTTCCTCGGCCTCGACAACATCGGCGTGTTCGATCGCAGCTCTCCGTTGCCCACTGGTGGACGGCTCGAGCAGTCGGATGGCACGGCGTGGATGGCGTTCTTCTCCCAAGCGATGCTCGGCATCGCCCTCGAACTGTCCCAGCACGACCGGATGTACGAGGACATGGCGCTCAAGTTCGCCGAGCACTTCATCTTCATCGCCGCGGCGATGGACCGCATCGGCGACAACCACGACGAGCTGTGGGACGAGGAGGACGGGTTCTTCTACGACGTGCTCCGCCTTCCCGACGGGCAGGCGTCGCGGCTCAAGGTGCGCTCGATGGTCGGGCTGCTGCCGCTCAGCGCGTCGATGGTGATCCCGTCCGAGGACGTGCAGATCAGCGCGGAGCTGCTGGGGAGACTGCGTCGGCGGATCGAGTCGATGCCCGAGCTCCTCGCCACGATCCACGACGCCCGCGTGCCCGGCGTCAATGGCCGCCGCATGCTGGCGATCCTCGAAGAGGACAAGCTGCGCCGGGTCCTCGCCCGGATGCTCGACGAGAACGAGTTCTTCAGCCCGCACGGGCTGCGCGCCCTGTCCCGCGTGCACGCCGACCACCCGTTCACGTTCGATGTCCACGGGCAGGGCTACGAGGTGCACTACCTGCCCGGGGAGTCCGACAGCGGGATGTTCGGCGGCAACTCCAACTGGCGGGGCCCCGTGTGGTTCCCGGTGAACTATCTGATCCTGCGCGGGCTGCTGCACCTGTACGCCTACTACGGCGATGAGTTCACCGTCGAGTGCCCGACCGGCTCCGGGCACGACCTCACGCTGTTCGAAGTGGCCGAGGAGTTGGGTCGCCGGCTGGTGTCGATCTTCGTTCCTGACGCCGATGGCCGCCGTCCGATGTATGGCGGCACGGAACGGTTCCAGAACGATCCGCTCTGGAGGGACCTGTTGCCGTTCAACGAGTACTTCCACGGAGACAACGGCGCCGGCCTCGGTGCCAGCCACCAGACCGGATGGACCGGCCTCGTCGCCCGGATCATCCAGGTGCTCGGCTACCTCCGCCCCGAGGACCTCCTGTCGACCGCCCTCAAGGGCCACCTCGTCTACGGCGCCGCACCACGATGAGCGAGCGCATGGCCGGACGGCCCTGTCATCTACGAGCTGAACACGGCCGCCTGGCTCCGCGACGTCAGCAGCCGGGCCGGGGCGAAGACGACGCTGGGAGACGTGTCGCCGGCGGAGTGGGACCGGGTCACACCGACGGGCGTCGACGCGGTGTGGTTGATGGGCGTGTGGACGCGCAGCCGGCTCGGCGTCGAGCCTGGCGTTGGAGTCCGATGAGCAGATGCAGTCGTTCCGTGCCGCCCTGCCCGACCTCGTCGACGCCGACGTCATCGGCTCGGCGTACTCAATCCGGCGCTACGAGGTTGCCGGCCGCTTCGGGGGCGAGCGCGGCCTCGCCGCGGCGCGGGCCGCCTTGGCCGATCGTGGCGTTCGGCTGTTGGTGGACTTCGTCCCCAACCACGTCGGTCCCGACCACCGGTGGCTGGCCAAGCACCCCGAGTACTTCATTCAAGGAACCGCCGACGACCTGGCCGCCGACCCGACGGCGTTCCTGAAGGTCGGCAAGGCGGTGATCGCCCGCGGCCGAGACCCGTATTTCCCACCGTGGCCCGACGTCGCCCAGCTCAATGCCTTCGCTCCCGGGCTGCGCAAGGCAGCCGCCAAGACTTTGATCGACATCGCAGCCCGGGCCGACGGTGTCCGTTGCGACATGGCGATGCTGATGCTCAACGACGTCTTCGCCCGAACCTGGGGAGACCGGGCAGGCGCAGCACCGGAGGACGAGTACTGGAGCGACGTGATCGGTGCGGTCCGTGCAGCGCACCCCGACTTCGTGTTCGTCGCCGAGGCGTATTGGGACCTGGAGTGGCAGCTCCAGCAGCTCGGCTTCGACTTCTGCTACGACAAGCGGCTGTACGACCGGCTGCTCCACGAGGACGCCTCGTCGGTGCGTGGCCACCTGCGCGCCGGTCTCGACTATCAGCGCCATCTGGTGCGCTTCCTGGAGAACCACGACGAGCCGCGTGCCGCCGCCGTGCTTGCTCCTGACCGGGAGCGGGCCGCTGCCGTCGCCGTCGCCACCCTGCCCGGGGCGACGCTCTGGCACGAGGGCCAGTTCGAGGGTTGGCGGGTGCGCCTGCCTGTGTTCCTCCGCCGCCGCCCCGACGAACCCATCGACGAGGAGTTGCGTGCCTTCCATCTGCTGCTGATCGCCGCCGCGGCGACGCTCCGGCGCGGCGACTGGGCGCTCTGCGAGCCCACCGGTTGGCCAGAGGACCGGAGTTACGACCAGCTCCTTGCTTGGTCGTGGACCGACGATGATCATCGTTCGCTCGTCGTGATCAACAACGCCGACACCCCCGCGTCAGCACGCATCCAGCTGCCGTGGGACGACCTGGCGGGCGAGACGTGGCGGCTCGACGACGTGCTCGCCGGTGAGCACTTCGAGCGCGAAGGGACGGAGTTGGATGCCGAGGGTCTCTACGTGCAGCTCGCGCCGTGGCAGTTCCACGTCCTGAACGTAGAGCCCGCGTACTAGCTCGTTCTGGTCGCGTGAATCGTCTCGTTTCCGAGGCTGTTGCGTTAGGCCCGAGACGATGCATGACCATGCACTCGCCCACATGTTGAACGGACTCGCTGCGGGCAGCTGCTGATGCTCCGGAAGTGGCACGGGCCGGGCCCGATGACGGGTCCAATGCGGCGGCCCACGAACACGCGATGAGCAACCTGCCCGTAGGTCCGCGGATCGCTCATCACATGGTCGATCGGCGAAGACAGATCCGGGCGCGATGAGAGTTCCGCGCTCTATGAGCGCGGAACTCTCATCGCGTTGAACTCCGTCCGATACGGCGCCCATTCAGAGCACCGCATACTCATGCACTCCGCAGGAGCTAACGCAACAGCCTCTTTCGGGCGCGTTCCGCGACCAGAACGCCAACCCATTCGAGGTTGAGCAGCGCATGCGCTTGCTGACAGCGGGCTGACCAACGCCACTGGCCCGCCGTGCGAGGTCAGACTGCCGGGCGCTCAGGCACGGTGACTTCGAGAAACTCGCAGCGCCCCTCATCGACAGTCAGCGTGTGGACCGGGCGGAACGGCGACGGCATCGCCGGGGTCCGAGTCGCTTCGCCGGCTGACCAGGCCGTGCGAGCTTGACGTCGCCGCTGGCGTCGAACGCAACGTCGATCGGAGCGCTCACCCCGCCCGCTCCCCGCTCCACGATGCGGCCACTGGCTCGATGCTCAGCTCCATCAAGAATCGCAGTCTGCCATCGGCGACGAGCTCCGACGACTGGTGCCGAACATCACGCAGAAGATGCTGACCGAGCAACCACGCGAGCTGGAGCACGACGGCATCGTCGTGCGAACGGACTTCGACGTAGTGCCGCCGAAGGTGACGTCTGGGTTCAGCCGGCTTCAGGCGGGGCCCGGGCGGGGGCGTCGGCAACGATGTCGGCTTCGACCGGAATCCACGTCGGCGCGTGGTCGATGGGACATGGCGGCGGGTCCCCGGATGCTTGTCGGCGTCGTGCTGCCTTGTCGGCGGCGGCTTTGACGATGCGGTTGTGGTAGGTGCAGAGCAGTTGGCCGTTGCACAAGCAGGTGATCCCGTCGGGGTGGGGAGTGACGTGGTCGACATCGCAACGCGCCGCCGGGGTTTCGCAGCCGGAGCCGTGCTGGCAGTGGCCGTCGCGGATTTCGATGATGCGGCGTAGGGCGCCGGTGAAGCGGCGCCGCCAGGAGGCTTCGATGCGCCGGGTGGGCGGGTCGTAGACGATCCGTTCGATGTCGGCGTCACCGAGCAGCGGCAGTAGCAGGCCGGGGGCGATCACGGTGCCGGCGGCGGTCTGGCAGAGGTGGTTGAACGGGTCGATGCCGATCGTCACGGTCAACAGCGGGCGGGGCCGCAGACCGTCGGCCGGGGCGGTCGCCGAACGCATCGCCATCTCCACCAAGGCGTCGGCTCGACGCTGTTGGGGGGTGCGTTCGACCCCGTCACGCAGATCCTCGAGACGCAACTGTTCGCAGAGGCGGTCCAGTTCGGTCTTGAAGATCTCCCCACCGACCGGATCGAGCACCCCGTTGATGACGAGTTCGCCGCGCCAGCCGACCGAGGCGGACAGATGGCGGCCTTTCCGCACGGCATCGGCGTCGCGGTCAGCGGCGATGAGATCGGCTCGCTGCTTCCAGTACTCGATGCCCCGGTGGGCGACCCCGAAGAACGGCGTCCGGCACAGGTTGACGAGGAACTCCTCGCTTTCCGAGAAGTCGGCATTGCGCCACTCCCGGTTGCAAGAGGCGACCAGATCGACGTGTGGCCCGTTGATCTCGCCGGCGGCATAGGCCTTCGCGGTGTGCGGCATCTGGTTCAGGTCGCGGGCCCGGCGGGCCAGCCGGTCGGCGTCACCGCGACGCCGATGGGTCTCTCGGGCCAACCGGGCCCCGGCGGCTTTCGAGCCGTTGTCGGCCCAGATCTGACGGCAGTCCCACCGCTCGATCAACCGGCACCACTGCGCCTCCAATCTGGTTGACAATCCACCCAAAGCGACCACGGCGTCGTGCAACGAGGCGTCATCGAGAGTGTCGAGGTCGACGCCAGCGAGGTCGTCGATCGCCGCTGTCAACGTGTCGAGCAGTCCCCCAGCCATGCTCACATCGTATCGAACAAATGTTCGTGACCGCAACGTCTACGCAGGAAATATTTCGCCGGATCGGTGGCTGCGTGAGCCCAGGAACGGCCACGATCGGTCGTGCCGCCAGCCGTCACCGGTCTCGAACATCAGCGACAGGGCGTCGATGTGGTCGGTTAGCGGGAGCAGCGGGACGACCTCGGCGGCAAGCGCTTCGGCAACATCCCGGGTCAACCGGCTACCGACGCTCAGGTGCGGAGTCTGCTTGCGATGCTTGCCGGCGTACGGCGCACAGTCGGGGAACGCCTGCAAAACTTGCGCCGTCAGCTCGTTGAACGCCTCCGAAGGTTCTGGTTGCAACCACACGACGCTGCTACCAAATCGGCGAACCTCGCCGAACCTCGCCGTGAATGGCGCAACGGCCGTGCAGATGCGCTCGATCTCGGCGACGGTGTCGGCGTCAACGGGGTTGCGGAACGGGAACAGCACGGTCACGTGCGATGGCATCTTCCGCCCGAGGTTGCGCAGGTGACGGGCGCGCAGCTCGTACAACGCGGCATGGACCTGCGGCGCGAGCAGAACGAGGGCCGAGCGGTGGACCACGCCCCCGATCTTCGTTCGCGTGTAGCTCGTGGTCTCCTGTAACACGTGATGCCTCGATGAGCTCGCGGAGTCAGAACTCATCTGCCAACGTTTCGGGACTCGGGTTCGTCCGCTGCTTGCGCTGTCGCGCCTTGGCGACGTCGAAGCCGAGCGTCGTGTAGGCCGGGTGACGCTTGGTGTGCATGCGAGCGAGCACGGGGATCTGGCTGTCGACGTAGTCATGGAGCTCGACGTGATGCTTGCCTTCGCGAGACCGAAGGAGTCGTCCGACGTACTGAACAACGCGGCCCTTGAAGGCGAGCGGGAACGCGAGAAAGAGGGTGTCGAGCTCGGGCCAGTCGAACCCTTCGCCGAGGTACGAGCCGGTGGCCACGACCACGATGCCCTCATCGGGCTCACGATCGGCGGCCATTGCCGCGGCGACGGCGGCCCGGGCTTTCTTGCCCAGGTCACCTCGGAGGACGAGGGCCTGGTCGCCGAAGTCGGCGAGGTGGGCGACGATGCGGTCGATGTGGTCTGTTCGCTGCGTGAGCACGAGGCAGGTTCGCCCGGCAGCGACAGCTAGGTGCACGTCGCGACAGATCTGCGCGGTTCGCCGATCGTCCTCGACGATCGCGGCGAACACTTGCTGGATCTGAACGCCCTCGTCGTTCAGCTGGGTCGTGGTGTTGTGGACAACGAGTTCGCGCCGTAAGAGCTCGGCGCCCTCGACTGCGGCAGGCTTGATCTCGTGGCGGGTTGGACCACATTGGAACCAGATGATCGCCTCGAGCTTGTCGCGTCGGTATGGGGTTGCGGTCAGGCCGAGCCACCTACGCGAGCGTGCGCTCTGCACACAAGCGGCGAACGACACCGCCGGGATGTGGTGGCACTCGTCGACCACGACGAGCCCGTAGCGTTCGAACATCGAGGGATCGTCACGGCGGCTGAGACTTTGGATCATGGCGATGTCGACGATGCCGGTTGGGCTGTCACGCCCGCCACCGATTTGGCCGACAGCGGCTTGGTCGAGGCTCAAGTGCTCCGTCAACCGTGTTCGCCACTGGTCGATCAGCTCCTTGCGGTCGACTACCACGAGCGTTGGTCGATCATGATGCGCGATGACAGCGCAGGCCATCACCGTCTTGCCGGCTCCTGGGGGCGCGACGAGCACCCCGAGCTGGTGGTCGACCAAGTCGGCGACGGCCGCGGCCTGCCGGCTCCGTAGACGTCCGGAAAAGTGGATCCCGACCGGTGTCGGATCCGGTCGGTCGTCGACGACGTCGAGCCGACTCCCGAGTTTGGTGATCAGGTCACTGACCCGATCCGTCAGCCCGCGGGGAGGTGGAGCCATTCGAGGTCTTCGCCGTAGCAGCGGATGAAACGTGGCGTGTTCCATGTGGAGAACCGCATCCGCTGCTTCTCGTAGAACTCGGGGTTGTCGATCGAGCCGAGGTGTTTGAGCGCCGCGAGCGTCGGCGGTGGAAGTCCAGCACGCTCGATCGACAGCATCGCGGAGAGGCGCGCTCGAACGACGGGTGGGATCGGAGCGCCGCCGGCTCTGGCAAGATCGGCGAGCGTCAGCGTTGGGCCCGCCTCGGCGGGTCGCAATGACTCGGCGAGGGCGGCGACCGCTTCCGGGGGCATGCGTGCCACCGACGACAAGAACGCCCACTGATCAGGCCACGGTTCCATGGTGGTCGGGTTCAGGAAGAGCGTCGTCCCTCGATGCACGCACTTGCCTTGCAGCGGCACTGCGATCAAGTTGCCGAACCCTGCCCTGGGAAGGAAGTCCTGCGACGGGAAGAACCGGTCGTAGCTCGCCAGATCCAGTTCGACTCGGGTCGTCATCGCCTGACGCAGTAGTGCAGCGCCGAGGGCCCGTGCTTTCGACGCCTGCACAACGCCGTCGAAGAAGACCCACACGTGCGCGCCATTGCCGGACCGCGATCGTTCCAACGCGGCCGGGACGCCGTTCGCGTGGCACGCGTCGAGATAGGCCAGCGCGTCGAGTGCCCACGAGGACCGGTCGAAGTCACAGGCGAGCAACGCGCAGGTGTCGCCCGCAAGCAGTGGGTAGATTCCCGCAGCCATCTCGCCACGCACGTGGCGAGCGAACACCTCGTCCGTCAACGGCAGGTGGTCACGCGTCGATCGGTGCCGTGACCAGCCGCCTCGTACCGCCGGGGACCAGCCGGTCCTGCCGGTGGAGGCGTTCTCCCAACGGACAGCGAAGACATCGGCGCGCGCCCCGAACAACAAACGCAGCAGAGCGACCTTGTCAATCTCCGTCGCGGTCGCGTCGAGAGCAGATCGCGCGTTCGGCGAGGTAAGCAGCGTCGGCGTCCACGCCGTCGTGTGACCGTCATCGACACGCTCATCGAGTCCGAGGAGGCCACGGAGGCGGGCGTTCTCCTCCTCGAGGGTCCGCACCCGTCGAACGAGATCTTCTACGTTTCTTGCTTCGAACTGTTCACCCGACATAGGAATCAAGCCGACAGACGGTCGTTGGGTTGCTCGCGGTCGGTGCCGGTCATGAAGATGCCGACGGCGCTGATGGCGTCGTTGACAAGGACATCCCAGCCATCTTCGTCATGGTTCACGCCGCCAGTGAACTATCGGCCCGACGAACATTGGTGTCAGCGGGGAACCGAGAGCTCGAAGTCGGAGTTGAGGTTGGCTTCGCCGTCGCCGGGTCCAAACCAGCGGACTCGTTCGCCGCGGACACTGACGATCTGATCGAGCAGGGTGCAGGCGCGGTCCTCGGCGAGTGCGTAGCCCTGCCCGAAGCCCCAACGATCCCCAATCGGCGGCGGTGATGTGCGGCACGCCGTATGGGTCACGGGCGATCGTCACCTCGTACGTGTCCGGTGGTGACGCAACGCTGGTCGCTGCCATGCCGATCGAGCTGCCGAGCACGGTCGGCGCCGGCGAGAATGATCGAGGCCTTCGCGTGTCGCTTCACTGCGTCAGCTTTCCAAAGGGCGCCAAGACGCGGGGAACCGGGTGCTCCCTCTCGACGCTGAGAGTTGGGACACCCGGTTCTGGCCCTGCCGAGCAAGCGACGGACGTCACGTATCAGGTCGATTCGATGGCGCTCTTCCACTGCTGAACGGATGCGGCGATTGGAGACGAGACGATGCACCCCTACATGTCCGAACAGCTGACGGTTCTTCATCAGCGCCAGCTGCGCGAGGACGCGACCAAGGCCCGCGTGGTCCGCCGCAAGCCGTCGTGGCTGCGGCGCAGCTTCAGCGCGTTGTGGCGGTCACCCGACCGGCGTCGCCAGCTCGGGCCGGCGTTGATCGGCCAGTCGCAGCCTCAGCACGTCGAGGACGCGGTAGTCGTCGACTGAAGTCGCGGCTCACTCGTGGACCGCAGCACCGGCGCTCGGCCGGACGTACCACGCTGATCCAAACGCGGAGACGTCGACGGCGCCGGGATCCGTGAGGGCGACGACGCAGCCTCCCCAGCCCCCGCCGGTCATCCGCGCTCCGTACACGCCACGCGCGGCGGACAACGTCCGGCACAGCTCGTCGATCTGCGGGGTGGAGCAGTCGAACAAGCCGCTCAGGCTGTCGTGGCTCTCCGACATCAATGCTCCGGCGCCGAACAGATCTCCGCCGGACACCGCTGCGGCGAAGTGGTCGACTCGAGCGTTCTCGAAGACCACGTGCCGCGCCCGGGCCTGGATGGTCCGGTCGTCGATGGACTCGAGGCTGCTGATCGGGGCGTCGCGCAGCGGCCCGACGACAGACTCGGCGGCAGCGAGCTCGGCGACGCGGTCGGCGTATCCGGACTCGGCGAGGGAACGGGCGCCGGCCCACACGACGAGCCACTGCGCCACGTCCGGCGGGGGCAGCGGCACGGGAACGACTTCCAGCGAACGGCAGTCGAGGTGCAATCCGCTGCCCTCGACGCCACAGATCGACGCGAGCTGGTCGAGCAGCCCGGTCGGAACTCCACGGGCAGCGTGCTCGGCGGCTTGACACAGGCGGGCGAGGGCGATCGGGTCGCCCGCGTCGGCGCCGAGCGCCAGGGCGCAGGCGACCTCGAGGGCGGCGCTCGATGACAAGCCGGCGCCGGCTGGCAGGTCGCTGCGAACGAGTCCGGTGAAGCCGGCGGTCGGTCGCAGCTGCGTGACGACGCCGGCGACGTACCGCGCCCATTCGGGATGTGTCGCGGAAGGGTCGTCGACATCGAGGGCGACGACGGCGTCGGGTTGACCGGCGCTCGAGAGGCGCACCTCGCCGAGGGACCGATCACGGCGCCCGGAGACCTCGACGACCCGGTCGATGGCAATCGGAAAGCAGAGCCCGCCGGTGTAGTCGGTGTGGTCACCGATCAGGTTCACCCGTCCCGGGGCACGTGCCGTGATGCCCGCCGTCCCGTCGCTCACTGCCGCGAGTATTCCGTCGTCGACCCACGAAAGGCCAGATACCGTCCGCCGCCATGAGTCGGCTGCTGGTCGCTGCTACGGCAGCCCCAATCGCCTTCGGCATCCCCTTCGTCCTTCCGGCGACAGTCGACGCGGACGATCAGGCCGCCGCCGACAACAGCGGTGGCGGTGTTCAACGAGCGGCTCACCGCGTCCGGGTGGACGTCGACCGGTCCATTCACCCAGTCCGAGCCGGAGGGCGAGGAGGAAACCGAGTTCGGATCGTGCCTCAGTGGCTTCGAGCTCTACCTCGACTACACCGACGTGCACTTCGACGGAGAGACGGCGAGGGCGTTCTCGCACAGCTTCGAAGTCGTCGGCAGCGAGCCGACCTCGACCGGATCGGTTGGCGACTACGGCTACGCCGGTGCCGTGGTGCTCACCGCGACTGACTCGGCGGTGGGCGTGCTGGACACATTCGTCGAACAGCTCGGAGCCGAGGAGACGGTGGCCTGCATGGAGGAGCAGCCGGCGTTCGAATCGATGAGCGACGAGGAGACGAACGTCGATTTGACGATCACCAACGAGGCAGACGTCGGCGTGGGCGACGCCAGTGCCCGCCTCGACTTCACCGTCACAATGGGCAACGAGGTTGGCGAGTTCACGACCGTGGGGACGTTCGCCGCCGCCCGCGTCGATCGATCCCTCGTAGTCGTCGTCGCCGGCGGGTCCGGGTCGGGAGCCGGCGATCTCGATCCAGTCGCCGAGCTGGCTGCGATGGTCGACACGTTCGGCTGAATTCCCCTGCCAGACTGACCCGATGGCGCTCACCGATCCGGAGGTCCGCGTACTGGCCGCTCTGATCGAGAAGGAGGCGGCGGTGCCGGAGAGCTACCCGCTGACCCTCAACGCGCTACGACTCGCCTGCAACCAGGCGACGAACCGGCGGCCGGTCGTGTCGTACGACGACCGCACCGTCGAAGCGGCGTTACTCTCGTTGAAGTCGGTCGGGCTTGTCCGCTTCGTCCACCCATCGCACGGCGGACGGACGACGCGCTATCGCCACGCCGCTGACGAACGCTGGCGCCTGCCGCCCGGCGAGTTGCTAGCCCTGTCGGCGCTGGCGCTGCGCGGGGCGCAGACGGCCGCCGAGATCCGCTCGCGCATCGAGCGACTGCTCCCGGCCGATGAGTCGTCAACGGTCGAGGAGGTCCTCGATGCCCTCGCTGCCCGCAGCCCGGAACCGTTGGCCATGCGGCTGGGTCGACGCCCGGGGGAGCGCGACGACCGCTGGGCGGCGGCCATCGGTTCGGTGGCGACGGACGAGGTCTCCGAGAAGGTCGACGACGATGTCGATGCCACCGGCCCGCTCGGTTTCGTCGAACCTGCGTGGCGCGATGACTCGTTGCGCAAGCGGGTTGACGAACTGGAGACGGCGATGACCTCGATGGCCGCCCGACTGGAACGCCTCGAGAAACTCGCCGGCGCCGCCGGCCTCTATTCGTCGGCCGCGGACTCGCCGTAGGGCGAACCGGGTGAGGTCTCGTCGAGGACGAGGCTCATCTCGATCGAGTCCCACTCCAGAACGCGACTTGGCACGGATCTTCCCCAGATTGTGGGGCCGCTCAGCCGGGTTCGTTCTCATGGCCGGGGCGGAGGCGCAGACCGGCATAGGCGCGCGCTGCGCTGGTGCGCCCGTTGACGACCTTGTAGATCTCCTCGCACACGGGCATCGGCACGCTGTGGCGCTTGGCCAGGTCGCGCACCGTTGTCGCCGTCTTGACGCCCTCGGCGACCATGGTCATCTCGCCGAGGATGTCGGCCAGCTTGCGCCCGCGTCCGAGTTGCTCGCCGACATGGCGGTTGCGGCTGTGCGGACTCACGCACGTCGTGATGAGGTCGCCCATCCCCGCTAGCCCGGCGAACGTCATCGCCTCGCCGCCCATCGCCACGCCGAGACGGGTGATCTCGGCGAGACCGCGGGTCATCACGGCGGCCCGTGTGTTGTCGCCAACGCCAAGGCCCTGGGCGATCCCGGCGGCGATGGCGACGACGTTCTTCAGCGCCCCGGCGAGCTCGCACCCGATGACATCGTGGTTGAGGTAGACGCGGAACAGCCCACGGGTGAGCACCGCCTGGATCGCCGCCCCGACAGAGAGATCCTCGGTGGCGATCACCGCCGCAGCGGCCTGCCCGGCCATGATCTCGCGGGCGATGTTCGGGCCGGTCAAGGCGGCGACCGGACGGCCTGGCGCGACCTCAGCGATGACCTGGGTCATGCGCAGCAAGGTCTTCTGCTCGAGCCCCTTGGACAGGCTGACGATCGGGATCCACGGGTGGATCCACTTGGAAGCCGTCTCCAACGTCGAGCGTACCGCCGACGTTGGCACCCCGACGATCAGCAGCTCGGCGTGTCGGGCTGCCTCCTCGAGGTCGGCCGTCGCCGTCAGTTTGGGGTGGAGGCGGAAGCCGGGAAGGTAGCCACTGTTGCTGCGCTCGGTGTTGACCTCCTCGGCGACGTCCGGGTCGCGAGCCCACAACATCGTCGGATGCCGCGCCGAGACCAGCGAACCCACTGTGGTCCCCCAGGACCCGCCCCCCAGCACGGAGACCTGCATGGGAGGACGTTAACCGGCTGTGGGTACTGTCCCGACGATGGCGATCGACTTCAGCCTGCCTCCGGAGCTCGAGGCCTTGCGCGGCCGCGTCCGCGCCTTTGTCGACGACGTCGTCCGTCCCGCCGAGCAGCGCATCGACGACGGCGGCCTCCGCGATACGGACAGGGGCGCGTACTATCGCGAGCTGCTCGCCCTGCGATCGGCGGCTCGTGACGCGGGACTGTGGCTCCCGCAGATGCCGACGGAGTGGGGTGGCATGGGACTCGGCCACGTCGCCCTGGCGATGGTGCAGGCTGAGGCGGCACGCACTTACCACGGCCCGTGGGTGCTCAACTGCCAGGCTCCCGACGAGGGCAACATGCACACCCTCTTGCACTTCGGCACCGACGAGCAGAAGGACCGCTATCTCCGCCCGCTGTGCGAGGGGACGGCCTGGTCGTGCTTCGCCATGACCGAGCCGGAGGTGGCCGGTTCCGACCCCACTCTGATCCGCACGACGGCGATCCCCGACGGCGACGAGTGGATGATCAACGGCCACAAGTGGTTCATCTCCAACGCCCATCGGGCCAACTTCGCCATCCTCATCACCCGCACGGAGGAGAACCCGGAGATCGCCCAGGCTGCCAACACCGCGTTCATCATCGACCTGCCAGCCGACGGCTGGACCGAGGTCCGTCAGATCGAGACGATGCACGGCAGCACCGGACACTCCGAGATTCGCATCGAGGACCTCCGCGTCCACGACTCGCAACGACTCGGCGGACGGGGAGAGGGACACCGACTCGGCCAGTACCGCCTCGGCCCGGCGCGCCTCGCCCACTGCATGCGCTGGATCGCCCAGGCCGAAGTCGCCCTCGACATGATGGTCGACCGCTCGCTCAACCGCTTCTCCCATGGCTCGCTGCTCGCCGAGAAGCAGGGCATCCAGTGGCTGATCGCAGACTCGACGATGGAGCTGTATCAGGCGAAGTTGATGGTCCTTCACGCCGCCTACAAGCTCGATCGATCGCAGGCCGACGACACTGTTGAGTTCAAGTCGGAGGTGTCGATGGCCAAGCACTTCGTCGCCAACATGCTCAACCGGGTGATCGATCGCTCGATCCAGGTGCACGGCGCCCTCGGCTACTCGACCGACACCCCACTGGCGCACATGTTCCAGCACGCCCGCTGGGCCCGCTTCGCCGACGGCGCCGACGAGATCCACCAGATGCGCATCGCCCAACGAACGGTCGCCGCCTACGCCGACACCGGTAGTACGCGACGGGCGACCGGTGACCTGCCGTTGTGACCTTGTGAACTTGCGTTCGGCCGTGAACGTCGCCGGGCCGACCGGGGTGATGACCACGTCTGACAGACTCGATGGCCGTGAGTGGCACGAGCCCGTCCGACATCGACACCGAGACCGAGGCCGGCTGGCTGTCGCCGGATCAGCTCGAGCAGATGCGTGCCCACGTTCCGCTGGTGTACGTCGATGCCGTCCCGGTACGTGTCGACGGTCGGGGCGAGGTCACCGAGATCGGCCTGCTGCTGCGCCAGGCGGCTGACGGGACGATCAGCCGCATGGTCGTCAGCGGCCGGGTGATGTTCGGTGAACGGATCCACGACGCGCTGCTCCGCCATCTGGAGAAGGACCTCGGCCCGCTCGCCCTTCCCGACGTCCCGCCGAACCCGTCGCCGTTCACCGTCGTCGAGTACTTCCCCGATCCCGAGCGCTCCGGCTTCCACGATCCGCGCCATCACGCCGTGAGCCTCGCCACGTCGTACCCGTCGATGGAGACTGCATCCCGACACAGGAAGCGCTCGACCTGGCCTGGTTCAGCCCGACCGAGGTGGTCGGTCCCGCCGTCCGTGAGCAGATGACCGGCGGCCACGACCGCCTCATCCGCGTCGCCCTCGCCTACTGCGGCGTCTTGCCCTAGCTCCTAGACCCCGAGAATGAACCGTACCGCTTCGTCGACGCTCCAAGACTCCTCCGCTGAGAGGCGGCCGACTCGACTGCCGAGCCGGCCCGTGTCAACAGCGGAGAGCTGCTCGACCAGCACGCGAGTCGGTTGACCTGCGACCTCGATGACAGGACGAAACGTCGAAGGTCTAGCGGAGCGGCTGGTTGGCGCGACGATGACCCTCGACAGACGTAGCAGCTCGTCAGCCTGGACAATGACGCCGAATCGAGGGCCATCTTGTTCGTGGCCGGCACCGCGCGGAGGCCGGAGCCGGTAGACGTCGCCGCGGTTCACTCCGGCAACTCGACGAACCGGTCGCCCATGAACTCGCGGATCGCCTTGATCTCGGCAAGGTCGGCCGGGTCACGGCGAAGACGCTCAACCTCCGCGGCCACTGCATTGGAGAGTCTTCTGCGGCGTGCTGCGTCGGCAAGTGCGGTACGGATGGCGGTCGTCGTCGACATCCCGGCCGCTTCGAGGACGGCGAGGTTCTTCGTATCTTCCTCGTTGGGACGGAATGAAATCGGTGTCGTCATGCGTCTCAATGTAGTGCATTTCGCGCTACAGAGGCTCGTCGAGTGT
>CAVSZO010000026.1:0-488417 GCA_963732335.1 Ilumatobacteraceae bacterium
CATGAGGTCACCAGCCCGCAGGCCTTCGACGGGTTGCGCTCTCCGGGCGGCGCGTCCGCCGCCCCGAGCTGACCGTGGCGACCGAGGACCACAACGTCCCGACGGCCGACATCGACCAGCCGATCGCCGACCCGATCTCGGCCAAGCAGGTCGACACGCTGCGGCCCAACACCGCCGAGTTCGGCATCACCCAAGTACCCGATGGGCGACCCGAACCAGGGCATCGTCCACGTCATCGGTCCGGAGCAGGGCCGGACCCTGCCCGGCATGACCATCGTGTGCGGCGACAGCCACACCGCGACCCACGGCGCGTTCGGCGCCCTGGCGTTCGGCATCGGCACGAGCGAGGTCGAGCACGTGCTGGCCACCCAGACGTTGCCGCAGTCGCGGCCGAAGTGGATGGCGGTCGACGTCGACGGCGACGTGCCGCCGGCGTCACGGCCAAGGACATCATCCTCGCGATCATCGGCGAGATCGGCACCGGCGGCGGCATCGGCCACGTCATCGAGTACCGCGGCTCGGCGATCCGGGCGCTGTCGATGGAGGGTCGCATGACGGTGTGCAACATGTCGATCGAGGCGGGCGCCAGGCCGGGCTCGTCGCGCCCGACGACACGACGTTCGCCTACCTCGAAGGCCGCGCCACGCCCCCAAGGGCGCGGCGTGGGAGCCCGCGCTCGACGACTGGCGGACGCTGCGCACCGACGACGACGCGGTGTGGGACAAGCAGGTCACGATCGACGCCTCGGCGCTGCGCCGCACGTCACGTGGGGCACCAACCCCGGCCAGGTCGCGTCGATCGACGGCGACGGTCCCGTCGCCCGACGCCTTCGCCGATCCCACGGCCCGCGAGAACGTCGCCCGGGCGCTCGACTACATGGGACTCACGCCGGGCACGCCGATCCGCGAGATCGCTGTCGACACGGTGTTCATCGGCTCGTGCACGAACAGCCGGATCGAGGACCTGCGCGCCGCGGCCGCGGTGTTCGACGGCCGCCACGTCACGGTCAAGCGGGTGATGGTCGTGCCGGGCAGCCATGCGGTGAAGGCGCAGGCCGAGGCGGAAGGGCTCGACCGGATCTTCATCGCCGCCGGCGCCGACTGGCGCGAGCCGGGATGCTCGATGTGCCTGGCGATGAACCCCGACAAGCTCGGCCCCGGCGAACGGGCGGCGAGCACGAGCAACCGCAACTTCGAGGGCCGCCAGGGCCGCGGCGGGCGCACCCACCTGGTCTCGCCCGCGGTCGCCGCGGCGACCGCCATCGCCGGCCACTTCGCCACCCCGGAGGACCTGTCATGAAGGCAGCTGCGGATCGTGCACCGGGGACCGGCGCATGCCGCTCAAGCGCAGCCGACGTCGACACCGACCAGATCATCCCCGCCGAATGGCTGAAGCGGGTCGAGCGCACCGGGTTCGAGAAGGGCCTGTTCTCGACGTGGCGCGACGACCGCAACTTCGTGCTCAACGACGAGCGCTACGCCGGCGCCAGCGTGCTCGTCGCCGGGCCGTCGTTCGGCGTCGGTTCGTCGCGCGAGCACGCCGTGTGGGCGATCCAGCAGTACGGCTTCGACGCCGTGATCGCGCCGAGCTTCTCCGACATCTTCCGCAACAACTGCACCAAGAACGGGCTCGTCCCCGTCGTGCTGCCGGAGCCGACGGTCGAGCGATCTGGGCGGCGATCGAGGCGGACCCGGACCGAGATCGTCGTCGACGTCGAGCGCCTCGTCGTCGAGGTGCCGGCGGTCGGGCTCGTCGAGCCGTTCCCGATGGACGCGGCGACCCAGCAGCGCTTCCTCGACGGCCTCGACGACATCGGCATCACGCCTGGGCCACGCCGACGACATCGACCGACTACGAGGCCACCCGCCCGGCCTGGCTCGCCTAGCCGAGCTCGGGCGGTTACTCGACCCGACGTCGCCGGCGTCGCGATCACCGTGTCGGCCGGCGATGCTCGTTGGACTGCCGAAAGCACCTGCACTCGCTGGGGTTGCAAGACGAGGTAAGAGTATTAGTTTTCTTTTTAGAGAGGGGTATTACTTAGTCTTGGAGGCGTAGCGGTCGACGAGGTGTGTCGACGGTTTCGCAGGCGTCGCGCGTGGGCAGGTCAGCACAGCGTCAACGATGCACCGACGTCGCACGTGGTCGATGCCGAAGCCGCCCCTGGCCTTGCCCGACGCGACGATGTTGCGACCGCGTCGCAGAGTCGGCTGGACGGCGATCGGTCGACGCCGCGGTACTCGTCACACGCGAACGAGAGTGGAACGAGCTGGGGCTCGCCCGCCAGCGGAGGCCGGTTGCGACCCAGACGTCGGGCGGACGAGCGTCGAGCGTTGTGGCGAGCGTCGGCCTTGAGCTGGCTAGTGCTACGAGCTGGTCGAACGCATGTTGTAGAGTGGCTTCCGCGATCAGTCGACGGTGACCGCCACCTCGCTGTCGACGACGCCCTCGCCGCGGAAATCGTCGAGGTCACGCAGCCGCTCGTCGTTGCTGAACACCTCGACCGCCGGCGTGCAGCGGAGCCGCAGCCGCGCTGCAGGATGCGCATCTGGGTGTGCTGGTTGTACTCGACGAACGTGATCGCCCAGCCGTCGCGCCCGGCGCGGGCCGTGCGGCCGGAGCGGTGCAGGTAGTCCTTGGCGTCCTTGGCCGGCTCGTAGTGGATACCACGCCGATGTCGTCGATGTCGATGCCGCGGGCGGCGACGTCGGTGGCGACGAGCAACGGCAGCTTGCCCTCGGCGAAGCGCCGCATCGCCCGCTCGCGGACGGCCTGCGGGAGGTCGCCGTGGATCGCCGCGACGCTGACGCCGAGGTCGTCGAGCGAACTGGCGACCCGGTCGCACAGGCGCTTGGTCTGGCAGAACACGAGGACCTTGGGGATCGCCTGGCCGATCGCGCCGACGACCCGGTCCTTGTCCATGTGGTGCACGGCCAGGAAGAGGTGGTGCATCGTGCCGACGGTGTCCGGTGGCGGAGTCGACCGCGACCTCGATCGGGTCGGTGAGGTAGTGGCGGATCAGGTGGCCGACGTCGCCGTCGAGCGTGGCCGAGAACAGCATCGTCTGGGTGCGGCCGGTGCAGTGGCGCAGGATCCACTCGACCTGCGGCGTGAAGCCGTCGTCGGCCATGCGGTCGGCCTCGTCGAGGCACGACGATCTCGACGCGGCCGACGTCGACCTCGCCCGACTTCAGCAGGTCGATCAGGCGCAGCGGCGTGGCGACCACGAGCTCGACCCCTCGCGCAGCGCTTCGATCTGGTGGTGCCGGCTGGCGCCGCCGTAGACGGCGAGGACCCGCAGGCCGGCCTGGGCGGCGACCGGGACGAGCACCTCGGCGACCTGGACGGCGAGCTCGCGGGTCGGCACGAGCACGAGCCCGAGCGGGCCGGTCGGCGGCGGCTCGCTCGATGATGCGGGCCAGCATCGGTACGCCGAAGGCCAGCGTCTTGCCGGAACCGGTCTCGGCCCGGCCGCACACGTCGCGGCCGGGCAGCGCGACCGGGATCGCCGTCGGTCTGGATCGCGAACGGCTGGGCGAAACCGGCCGCGGCGAGTCCGACGTCGATGCGCTCGGGCACGCCGAGGTCGGCGAAACCGGTCGGCGCCTCGACGGGCGGCAGGGCGGTGATCGTGGTGAGGTTGGAGCGCGTCGTCGCTGGGACCGATCGCCGGCGCGGTCGGCGCGGCGCCGGGGCGGCGCCCGCCGAGGGCATGAGGCCGTCGGTCATGGTGGGTCGATCATGATCCGCCAGCGATCGATCCGGCGCCTGCGTGCCGGCGAGCTGGCGTCACGCAGCGCGACCAGCCTATCGCGTTGACGCGGTCGCCGCCGTGTACGTTGGTCCCGATGACTCGCCGCGGCCACCTCCTCCTTCTTACGTAGGGCGAGCGCCACAACTATCGCGTTCGCCCGCCCCCCGCCGCCCGGCCGGGGGGTTTCTTCATTTTTCGGAGCAGCAACCGCCGACCATCCGCCCAGGAGCTGACATGCCACCGCCAACCAACCCCAAGCCGATGCCGTTCGACAAGTACCGGCCGTAGGTCCCGATCGTGCTCCACGACCGCACGTGGCCCAACCTCGTCATCGACAAGGCGCCGCTGTGGTGCTCGGTCGACCTGCGCGACGGCAACCAGGCGCTGATCGACCCGATGGACCCGGCCCGCAAGATGCACATGTTCGAGGCGCTCGTCGGCATGGGCTTCAAGGAGATCGAGGTCGGCTTCCCGGCGGCGAGCCAGCCCGACTTCGACTTCATCCGCCAGCTCATCACCGAGGACCTGATCCCCGACGACGTGACGATCCAGGTGCTGACGCAGTGCCGGCAGGAGCTGATCGAGCGCACCTACGAGTGCATCCAGGGAGCGCCGCGGGCGATCGTGCACTTCTACAACTCGACCAACCCGCTGCAGCGCGAGGTCGTCTTCGGGCTCGACCAGGCCGGCATCGTCGACATCGCCGTCAACGCCGCCAAGCTGTGCCGCAAGCTCGAGCAGCAGCACCCGAGCACGGCGATCCGCTACGAGTACTCGCCGGAGAGCTTCACGCTCACCGAGCCCGACTTCGCCGTCGAGATCTGCGAAGCGGTGATGGACGTCATCGAGCCCGACGACGACCGGCCGATCATCCTCAACCTGCCGGCGACGGTCGAGTGCTACTCCCCCAACGTGTACGGCGACGTGATCGAGTGGTTCGGGCGCACGATCAGCCGCCGCGAGCACGTCGTGCTGTCGCTGCACCCGCACAACGACCGCGGTTGCGCCGTCGCCGCCGCCGAGTTCGGGGTGATGGCCGGCGCCGACCGGGTCGAGGGCACGCTGTTCGGCAACGGCGAGCGCACCGGCAACGTCGACGTCATCAACCTGGCGATGAACCTGTTCGCCAACGGCGTCGACCCCGAGCTCGACATCTCCGACATCGACGCCCTGCGGCGCGTCGCCGAGTACTGCAACCGGCTTCCCGTCCCGCCGCGCCACCCGTACGTCGGCGACCTCGTCTACACGTCGTTCTCCGGCAGCCACCAGGACGCGATCAAGAAGGGCTTCGACGCGCTCTGCCCGCGGACTACGACCAGTGGGGCGTGCCGTACCTGCCGATCGACCCGAAGCACGTCGGGCGCACGCTACGAGGCGGTGATCCGCGTCAACAGCCAGTCGGGCAAGGGCGGTGTCGCCTACGTGATGCAAGCCGAGCACGGCTTCGACCTGCCCCGGCGGATGCAGATCGAGTTCTCCAAGACGATCCAGCACATCACCGAGGACTCCGGCACGGAGATCTCGCCCGCTCGTGATGTGGGAAGCGTTCCGATCGGAGTACCTGCCGGCGGCACCGAGATACACCCTCGTCAGCCACGAGCTGCATACCCGCGGCGGCGAGGGCACCGAGGGCAAGACCAGGATCACCGCCCAGGTCGTCATCGACGGCAAGCACCACACCGTCGTCGGCAGCGGCAGCGGGCCGATCTCGGCGTTCGTGCGCGGGCTGCGCGAGGCGTTCGGCGTGACGTTCGACGTCGTCGACTACGCCGAGCACGCCGTGACCTGGGGGCGGGAAGTCGCAGCGCCGAGGCAACGGCGGCCGCCTACGTCGAGACGATCGGCGACAGTGACGAGCCGCGTTGGGGCATCGGTGTCGATCCCGACATCACCACGGCTGGGCTCAAAGCGGTGCTCGGAGCCCTCGAGCGCCAACAGCGCTGAGCAGGCCCGCGACCACAAGTCTCCCCTTACGCTTCCGGCGTGGGTCAGACCGACTCCGTCGCCCGGTCGTCAGCGCTCGCCAGCCTGCGCGTCCGGCTCGTCCCAGCCGCCGCACCGGTCGACGACCCGGCGCCTGCCACGCAGCAGTCTCGGTTCCAACTTCCGCCTCGAGTTGGTCAGCAGCATCGCCGGCGCACGACGTGTCGTCACCGAGGCCGGCGCAAGGGAGCTCGGCCTCGAGCCGGCTGACGCGATCCGCCGCGGCTGGCGCGCCACCGTCGTCCTGCTGCTTGCCACGGTCTCAGCTCGTGAGCACGCACTGGCCCCCGGCGTGACCGTCGCCCTCGCATCGGCCGATGACAACCCGTTCGTCTCCGTCGGGTTGACGTCGGTCGAAAGACTGTTTCGCCTTCCGCCGTCGCGGTTCGGCGCACTCGTCGCCGCGCCGCGCCTGAGCGCTTTGCTGTGCTTCCCGGTGCAGTCGACGCAGGCGCTCGCGGTCGCCGGAGTTCTAGAACCGCTGACGTCCGGTCTGTACCGTGCTGCCCACGATCCGTGCTCGCCTCGGCTGTTCTGGCACCATGACGGCCGGATCCACCCGGTGTCGGTGCTCGGAAACCGTTTCACCGTGCCCGCCGAGCTCGAGCCCCTCGTGGCCGAGCTCCCATCCCCGTGAGCGAGCAAAGCTCGAGGTCGCGGCCCGTCAATCGACCGGGTTCGGCGCCGATGGAATCGGCCCCCATCGAGCGTCGGCATTGGCCTTCATCAAGTCAGCGAGCGCCCGATACGTGGCCGTCGTCGCATCAGTGTCGGCAACGAGTTGGGCGATCCGACCAACGTTCGCCCGTATCCATTCGACGTGGGAAGGGGTGAGCGTGGCGACGATTTCGGGTCCACCGTCAAGCATCTGCTGGAGGAGAGTCGACCAGAACCACGGACCGTTCGACGGCGCCGACGTCGCCGACCACCACAGGACGACCTGATCACGCTCGTTCTCGAGCCGCCATCGCATCGTCGGCCCTTCGAGCGTCAGCCACGCGAACGGGTGGTCGGGGGCCACGCCGGAGTCGACCATGCGGTAGGCCGGGTCGCCGTAGAGGAACTCGAAGTAGCGGACGAGTATCTCGAGGAGTCGTTTCACCGTCAGCCTCCCATCGGCGCCAGTGTCGAACCGTCGAGCCACGTGTAACCGTTCCTGAGCAGGTAGTCGACCTCGGCGGCGGTGTAGCTGCCGGGAACGATCACGTCGCGGCTGACCGACAGTCGAACGGTGTCGCCGTTGTCGATGGCGACGTCCAGGAAGTGCTGGTTGGCGGCGAGTTGTTCCCTTGGGGCGTAGTCGTTCCATGCGTCGCCGAGGTCGAAGTAGCTGGCCCCTCGCTGGTCGGCGACGTCGACGTACGTCGGCCCGCCGCCATCTGGACGGAAGGGCCCGATCACCGACTCACCGCTGCCGGTGAGATGAGCCTCGGTGAGGTTGACGAGATCGTCGGACATGTGCTCGAGCGGATCGGCGAGATCGAACACCGGCGGCTCGGCAACGAAGGCGTCGAGCTGGTCGTCGTACAACTCGGGACTGTCGCTGCCACCGGGCGCCTCGTCTCCGGCACCCAGCAGTTCGTCGCCACTCTGCAGTACTTCGTCCGTGCCCGCGGCAACCTCGTCGACCGCGCCGGACAGCACCTCGAAGTCGAGCACATAGTCGACCTCGGCGAACTCGTCGCTTGCCCGCATCGCGTCTCGGGCGCCGTCAACAATGTTGGAAGCGGCCCGGAGGACACCCGCTCCCTCATCGAGTGGATTGCCGATGCCGACGATCTCGATGGCGGTCCACAGCGGCGAGAAGTCGTCGGAGAACGGGTTCATCACGGTGACGTCAGGCACGAAGAACGACCACACGGTCGTAGTCACGAACCACGCTGGAGAGGTGTCGGGCGCCAGTTTGGCGGCGAGCCACGCCTCGACATAGCGATCGGCATCGGTGGCGTTCGCCGGGAGGTAGTAGTCGATCTCGGTCGGGTACGCAGTTGGCTCCGAACTGAACGTACCGGCCTGGACATAGGCCTCAACCGCCTTGTCGCCGAGCGCTTGGGTGACGAGCGCATCTGGTTCGATCTGGCTGTCGACGTCCTCCGACCGATCGCCCGCGCCGACTGTGGTGAACACCGCGGTCGCCACGATGTCGAGGGCGAGGGCGTCGAGCGTGGCCGCGTCGAGGTCGTACCCGGCCAGTTTGGCGGCCATCTCGAGCCGGTAACGCACAATCGTGTAGTCGGTCGACTGTGCCCAGTCCGAAAACGATGTGTTCCCGTCGAATTCGAGGATGTTCCCGTCGTTCATCGTTTCGACGACCATGTACTGGAGGGCGGCGTAGTCGCCGTCCAGGAACTCGTCGAGCCGACCGTCGGCGACCCGCTGGAACCGCCCCGTGGGGTCGATCACGGACAGCGACATCGCCTGCGTGTGCGCCCACACCGCCATTGCCGTGAAATACGAAGGTCCGGAAACGGCTTGGCGCTGAGCAACCGTCCCCATCCGCGCATTCGAGCAGGTGGTGAGCGTGGTCGTCGCCGAGCTCAGCTCTTCGCCAAAGGCGGCACAGGCGCGCGCCCAGTCGCTCGACAGCTCCGACACCCGTGAGATCGCCGTCGCCAGATCGTCGGTCAAGGCGGGACTCGCCTCGGCGCCGAGGCGATCGAGCATCTCATGTGTGGAATCACGCCACACCTCTGCCGCGCTCAGCGAGCTCGCCAATTCGTCGGCGCGCCGCTTCCAGCTGCCAACCGTTCCGGCGGCGGACGCGGTCGCCCCGGAAGCAGCGTCGATCTCGTCGGCATACGTCTCGAGCTGGGCGTGGATCTCGTCGGGCAGCGGACCGCCCCAGCAGCGTGTCAACAGACCCAGTGCCTCGCGTGTCGACGTCACGACCGCGCTGAGGTCAGCGGCCCGGGCGTCGAGCGACTCGCCGAACAACCCCAACGCCTCGGTGGTGGCGGCGAGCTGGGCGGACGTCACGAGGCGCGGCACGTCAGTCCTCCTCGGCGGCGGGACCCTCGATGTACTGGAACACGTCGCCGTACAGGCCGGCATCGTCGGTCGGGACTCTCCCGTCGAGGTCTCCGGGGTTGGGCAGGTGTGTGTAGTCCGAGTACCCCTCCTCGACCATGTCGGCCTCGATCGTGTTGGCGGCAGCAGCGGTCAGGATGCGAGCAGCAATCTCGAGGTTGGCGGTCATCGCCGTTCGCGTTGCCTCGATCGCCGACGCCAGCGCCCCGAGGCTGCTGGTGCCCCCGTCGTGGGCAGTGTCCGGGACAGTGAGGACGGGAAGGTCCGGGTCGCCTGCCGACCCTGTGCGCAGACCACCGACCACCTCGAAGAACTGGGTGGGATAGATGAACACCTCGCCGAAGTCCGACATCACACAACCCCGAGGCCTCTGCGTTGGACGCTTGGCACGCTGATCAGCGCGAACCTAGCGCAACAGATCCTTGTTGATGAGCTCCCGATCAACGTCGAGACCAGCCACTACGGTGACGACAATGTTGAGAAGGCGACGCCGTGAACGCACGGGAATGATCGGTTCAGTGACCCGCTGGGTCCGCCGGATCCAACGGTTGGCCCTCGTCGCCAGCATCGCCGCCGGGATCTACCGCTGGTGGCAGAGCGGACCTGGCCGGCCCGGAGGCGGTGGCGGCGGGTCGGGACGGCGAGCACCGATCGGCGGACCGAACTCCCCGTCGGCGTTGCGCGCCGCAGCGACACCGGAACCCGAACCCGAGTTGGTCGGCGCCACCGGCGCACCGAGGAGCGTCGCACCTCTCACTGGCGCCAACGCGCCGGCGGAGGCCGTCGAGGCCCGGGTCTGGGTCGAGCCGCTCGATGGCGGAGACTGTCCGGCCAGTCATCCAGTGAAGGTCAACGACAGCTCAGGGATCTACCACGTACCCGGCGGTCGCTTCTACGATCGCACGGTAGCCGGGCGCTGTTACCCCAGCCCGGAGGCCGCCGCCGCCGATGGTTACCGACCCGCCAAGGCGTGAACCCGTTTGCGTCAGCGCGACGACCGACTGTGAGCCATCCGGCTGACGCAAATCGTGACGGGGCGCGGGCGCGAGGTCACCGGTGACGTTCGCCGACAAGCTGCGTGCCGCGTGGGCTTCGTCTGGTTCGATGCTGTGCGTCGGGCTCGACCCGGACCAAGCCCGACTGCCGGCGTCGTTGGCCGGCGCACCGGACGCCGTCGAGCGGTTCTGCTGCGCGATTGTCGACGCCACGGCCGACCTCGTGTGCGCCTACAAGCCGCAGATCGCCCACTTCTCGGCGCAGCGTGCCGAACCTGCGCTGGAGGCGTTGTGCGCCCACATCAAAGGTGGCTACCCACACATCCCGATCCTCCTCGACGCCAAGCGGGGCGACATCGACACGACCGCCGAGTTCTACGCCCGCGAAGTGTTCGAGCGCTACGCGGCCGACGCGGCAACGTACAACCCCTATCTCGGCACCGACGCCGCCGCCCCGCTGCTCGCACGCGGCGCCGTGTTCGCCGTCTGTCGAACGAGCAACGCCGGTTCTGGCGAGCTGCAGGACCTCGACGTCGCCGGCCGCCCGCTCTACGAGCGGGTCGCCGAGATGGTCGCCACACGCTGGTCGCAGTTGGGTGAGTGCGGGCTCGTGGTCGGGGCGACCTACCCAGCGCAACTTCGATCGGTGCGCGAGGTCGCGGGTGACCTGCCGATTCTCGTTCCCGCCGTCGGCGAGCAGGGAGGCGACGTGGCCGCCTCGGTAGCGGCCGGAGTGACTTCGGACCGCACGGGACTGCTGCTCAGCTCGTCGCGATCAATCCTCTACGCATCGTCCGGCGATGACTTCGCCGAGGCAGCGCGATCACGAGCTCTCGAGACCGTGAACGCCATCAATGCTGCGCTGCGCTGATAGATATCTCGAGGACGAGATTCACGCCCGGCCCCGATTGGTGCGCGCTCTGAGCCGAATCGGCCGCCGGAGATCCCGCACCCCTACGGCCGCCATCCTGCTGACCTGGGCATCGTCGACAGCGTCGTCGGGCGCCGCTGAGCGCTACACCCCGGCGGTCACCCCCAGGGCAGCTTCAAGGGCGGCGGTGTCCTTGGCGCCGAACACGACACGATTGTTCGTCGCGACGTAAACGAATTCGAGATCGACACCGGCCTTGGCGACACGACGGGCGAGGTCGGCGAGCACACCGGGCTCGTCTTCGACATCGACGACAACGACATCGTGCTCATGGCTGACGGCGAGGTTGGACAGTGCCAGGGCGTGTTTGGTGGCCTCCGGGTGGGGCACGAGGATGTGCATCTGAGCACGTTCCCCGTTGCCGACGCAGGTCGCCGCGGCGAGATTCACCCCGGCGTCACTGACGGCTGCGGCCACCCGGGCCAACGCGCCCGGCTCGTTTTCCACCTCGATCACCAGGTCCTTGTGCATACGGCACCTTTCGCTCGGACGGGCGGGATTCGCCCGCACGCCCAAAGTTACTGCCCGCCAGGACTCCCAAGTTCCTCCGGACAGATCACGAAGTCAGCTGTTCAGAGCGACGACGTTGACGATGCCGGGCGCGGCGCGCAGGGCGTCGAGCACGGCGGGCTCGACGACCGAAGTTGGGGCGATCAGCATCACCGCCTGTCCGGTCGTGTCGGAGCGACCGACGTCCATGTCGGCGATGTTGATGCCGGCGTCACCCAGGAGCGTGCCGACCGTACCGATCACGCCGGGGCGGTCGTCGTTGGTGATCATCACCATGTGATCGACAGGTGGCACGTCGAACGTGTGGCCGTCGACCATCACGATGCGTTGCTCGCTGCGGCGCCAGTGCAACGTTCCGGAGATCGAATGGCCGCCGCCGCTCACCGACACGAGATTGACGTAGTCCTCCGAGGTCGTCGACGACACCTCGCGAAGCTCGAGGCCATGATCCTTCGCCCGCTGCGGGGCGTTGACGTAGGTGACCGGATCGCTGGACACCCGGGCGAACAGCCCCTTCAGCACGGCCAACCCGACGATGCGCGTGTCATGGGCGCCGATCTCCCCCTCGACACACACCTCGATCGTTGCTGGCAACCGAAACTCCTGGTCACCGCCCAGACCCGCGCCGACGAGCGAACCGAACAGGCCACCGAGCCGCTCCGCCAACGGGAGGAACGGACGCAGCGAGTCGTGCGCCTCGGCGACGGCGAGGTTGACGGCGAACGGCACGAACTCGCCGGCGAGGGCGAGCAGGACCATGTCGGCGATCGTGTCGCCGGCCTTGTCCTGTGCCTCCCGGGTACTTGCCCCGAGGTGCGGCGTGACAACGACCGAGTCGATGCCGAACAGCGGTGACTCGGTGGTCGGCTCGGTGGCGAACACGTCGAGGGCGGCGCCGGCGACGATGCCGTCACGGAGTGCCTCGGCAAGGGCAGCCTCGTCGACGATCCCGCCGCGAGCAACATTGATTACCCGCAGTCCTGGCCTGGCCTTGAGCAGCAGCTCCCGGCCGATCAGCCCCGCCGTCTCAGCGGTCTTGGGCAGGTGGATCGTGAGGAAGTCGGACTCGGCCACGACCTGCTCGAGAGCCATCAGCTCGACACCACCGAGACGGGCGCGCTCCGCCGACACATACGGGTCGAAGGCGACGAGACGCATCCCGAATCCACGCGCCCGGTCGGCGACGAGCTTGCCGATGCGTCCGAGGCCGACGATGCCGAGCGTCTTGTCGGCGAGTTCGACGCCCTCCCACTTGCTCCGCTCCCAACGTCCGTCGACGAGTGCCGCGTGCGCCTGCGGGACGTTGCGGGCCTGGGCGAGCAACAGCGCCATCGTGTGCTCAGCAGCCGAGACGACGTTCGACTCGGGCGCGTTGACCACCATCACCCCACGAGCGGTCGCAGCATCGAGGTCGACATTGTCGAGCCCGATTCCGGCCCGGCCGACGACCATCAACCGATCGGCGGCGGTGAGCAGCTCGCTGTCGACGTTCGTGGCCGAGCGGATGATCAAAGCCTCGGCACCCTCGACAGCGGCCAACAGCTCGCGGCGCGCCAACCCGAGCCGAACATCGACGTCGTGCCCAGCGGCGACGAGGCGCTGCAGTCCGCTCTCGGCGATGTCTTCGGTGACGAGGATGCGCGCCATGGACTGCATGCATACCGGCCGGCAGCGCACTTCACACGGGCTTGGGGCACTACGTTCATCGGCCGTGACGTTGACGGCATGATGATGGTTCGGCGACGAAAGCGTGCGGGGGTGACCGATGGCTGAACAGCACGACGACGGGGACGACATCGAGATCCGCGTCGTCGAGACACCATCCGATCTGCGTCGCCTCGTTGTCCTCCTCAACCAGGTGTGGGGGACGACGACGCCGCTCGTCGGTGTCGAGTTGCTGCGCGCCCTCGGACACACGGGCGCCTACGTCGCCGGGGCGTTCAGCGACAATCGCATGGTGGGCGGGTCGCTCGGGTTCCTTGGACGCCACAACGGGGAATTGGTGCTGCACAGCCACGTCACCGGCATCCTCCCGGGAGTCCGCAAGACCGGGCTCGGCCGGCAGATGAAGCTGCATCAACGGGAATGGGCCGCTCAGCAGGGCCTCGACACGATCATCTGGACGTTCGACCCGCTCGTCCGCCGCAACGCGTGGTTCAACATCGGCGTCCTCGGCGCCACGGTCGACGCCTACCTCGTCGACTTCTATGGGCAGATGGCCGACTCCGTCAACGGTCGCGACCCGAGCGATCGCCTGCTCGTGGCATGGTCGACAAGTGGTCCTCTGCCTGCCGAGGATCGAACGCAGCCGGTGCCTCCGGGCACGATCGCCGTGCCGACTCCCGACGACATCGTCGTGCTGCGGCGCACCGACCCCGGCGCCGCGTCCGCTTGGCGGCTGCGGCTGCGCGAAGAGCTCGGGGCTCAGCTCACCCAGGGTGGCAAGGTCGTGGGGTTCACCCGGCTCGGCGACTACCTCGTCTTGCCGGTGCCCGAGTCCTGATGCGGCATCCTCGGTAGCGTCACGCCGATGGCCCATCCCTTCCTGTCGGCCGAATGGGTCGACGCCGCCCGGACGATCCGTGAACGTCATGTCGCCGACGCCACGCCGATCTCGACGCCGGTCAGGATCAACCTCGTTGTCAACGACGGCCCGTTTGGCGACGGACCGATCAACAGCTATGTCGACACGACGTCGGGCTCTCTCGTGATGGAGCTCGGCCAGCTCGACGACCCCGACGTCACAGTCACCACGGACTACGAGACCGCCAAGTCGCTGTTCCTCGCCACCGACCCGGCGGCGGGGATGCAGGCGTTCATGGCCGGCAAGCTGGTCGTCCAGGGCGACATGATGAAACTCGTCACCCTCCCGGCGCTGGCCGCGGCGGACCCCGCCGCCCAGGCCGCCTCCGCCGAAATCCGCGAAATAACATCCTGACGTTTCGACCTCACTCGCGTCGCTCGCTGCGCTCGCTCGCTCCGTTCGGTCGAGCTCGAAGCAGGCGGCCTGCGGCCGCACGAAGCATCTCAGCACCCCCGCCACGGGTCGGGGTCAGAGTTTGTCGAGGGCGGCGGTCAGGTCGCCGACCGACCAGGCGCCGTCGCAGGTCACGCTCTCGGCGAGCTCCCACGAGCGCACCCGCTGCACCGTCCCGCCGCGCACGAAGAACGTCTCTCCGTTGAACCGGCACGCCGTCGACGCCAAGGTAGGCGACCACCGGGGCCACGTTGCCAGGATCCCACTCGTCGAACATTCCGTCGCGGGCCGCCATGATTTCATCCAGACCCGGTGTCGCCATCGTGAGGCGCGTCCGCGCCACCGGGGCGATGCAGTTGACCTTGACGTCGAAGCGACTGAGCTCCTTGGCGACGATCTGGGTGAACGTGGCGATGCCCGACTTCGCCGCCCCGTAGTTGCTCTGTCCTGGGTTGGCGAGCAGACCGGACGTCGACGACGTGTTGACGATGTTCCGTGGCGCGGTTCGGCCGGCTTTGTGCTCGTCGCGCCAGTAGGCGGCGACGTGGTGGGTCGGGCAGAAATGGCCACGCAGATGGACGCGGATCACGTCATCCCACTCGCTCTCGGTCATGTTGACCACCATGCGGTCGCGGAGGATGCCGGCGTTGTTGACGAGGATGTCGACACTGCCGTACGCCTCGATTGCCGTGTTCAGGAGCGTTCGGGCGCCCTCCCAGTCGGCAGCGTCGCTACACACAGCAATCGCCTCACCGCCACTGGCACGGATCTCGGCGACGACCTCCTCGGCCGCCTCGGCGTCGCCGCCACCACCTGTGTCGTTGACGACGACCCGGGCGCTTTCACGGGCGAACAGCAGCGCGTGGGCGCGCCCGAGACCGCGCCCTGCCCCGGTGATGATCGCAACGCGCCCGTCGAGTGCTCCCATAGCGGCCGCAACGTACCCGACGCGCGCGACTGGTCGTGGGACTTTGGTGGGCTACACCAGGATGATGATGTTCACCGCCGAGTTGCGGCGGACCTGATCGCCGGCGCCAACCTCGTCGCCATCGACGGAAGCCGCCACGAAGGTGCCCTGGGTCGATCCGAGGAGGTTGCCGACGCGCAGCCCGGCGTCGGTGAGCGCCTGGCCGATCTCCGGCAACGTCATTCCCGTGAGATCCGGGAACGTCACCAGGTCAGGGCCCTTCGAGACGTTGGCGGTGATCGTCCCGCCCCGATCGAGCGTCGTGTCGACGGCCGGGCTCTGGGTAGCGATCTCGCCTGCCGGCACCTCGTCGTCGAACACGTCCTCACCGACGGCGAGAACGAGCTCGAGGTCACCGAGCAACTGCGTCGCTTCCTCGACGCTCAGGCCACGCAGCTGCGGCACGCGCCTCGGCTGTGGCCCGTCGGACACGACCAACTGGACCTCGGCACCGGGGAGCACCTCGCCGCCGAGAGGAACGCCTGTCGACGCTCGACGAGATGACGGTTCCCGCCGGCACGTCCTCGCTGTAGGCAGTGGCCGGCTCCGCGGCGACGAGCTCGAGACGCTCGATCTCCGCCTGGGCGTCGGCGACGGTGAGTCCGCTGAGGTCGGGAACCTGGCGGAACTCCGGACCTTCCGAGACCACGACAAGCAGCGGCGACCCCTCGGCGAGATCCTCGCCGGCCGACGGAGACGTGAGGATGACCTGGCCAGGGGTGCGGTACTCGTCGGAACGGCCGTTGTCGACCGCGATCTCCCATTCGAAGTCGTCGACGAGGGCGAGCGCCTCGTCCCGGGGGAGGCCGACGACCGCGGGGACTTCGTGCGTCGGGGTGCGGAACAGGACCCACGCGACGTACCCCAGACCGCCCAACACGGCGAGGAGGAACAGCCCGAGGAGCCACGGCACCCAGCGCCGACGCTTTGGTTGCGCCGGTGCCACCGGAACGGCCGGTGGCGCGCCGACGGCACCGGCAGGTGCCGCGGCTGCAGGTGCCGCTGCGGCGCCCTTGGCCGCCTTGGCCGCATCCTTGTCCTTCGCCTTGGCGGCCTTGAGCCGCGCCTTGGCTTCCTTCTTACGGGCGCGCCGGCTCTGCTTCGCCGCCGGCTTGCCGGCTTCGACGGGCGGTTCGACCCCAGCACCGCGTCGCGCCTGCGCCGACGGTTGGTCCTCGGTCGGTGCCGGCTGCTTCGGCGTGCGTTCGACCAGGTCGGCGAGGTCGCCGAACTCGTGCGTGGTCGCCTCCGCCGGCGCGGCGTCAGCGCCGACCGCGCCTGCCGAATCGACAGCCGCACCAGCGCCCGCCGTCACAGCTGCCGGTGGCACGGCGAGGTTGCTGATCGCCTTCGGTGGGCCGGCAATCTCGTCGGTCTCGTCGGTCGGTACCACGGGGGTCGCCGAAGCAGCCACGAGGGCAGGAGCGGGCCCTTCGGGAGGGCGGGCGATCCCGCCGGTCGGGTCGTCGGGTGCCCGCATCGCCGCAGCGTTCCCGAAGATGCTCGCGGCGAGGATCGGTATCGGGGCAGGCCGCGGCAACTTCTCGGCGGTGCGGACGAGGGCTCGTCCGAACTGTGAAGCGCTGAAACGTTCTGCCGCCTCCGGGCGACCGGCCCGCTCGAGCACCGCGGCGAGCGGCCCGAGGTCGGCGGACACCGGCATCAGCTTGCCGATCCGTGCCGACAGCGTGGCGACGGTGGAGTCGGCGTTGAACGGAACGTGGCCCGTCACCGCCTCGACGAGGATCAGCGCCAACGAGTACACGTCGGTGTGGCCGTCGAGCGGCTTGCCCTCGGCCTGCTCGGGTGAGGCATAACGGGCCACGTGGGTGGCCACTCGGGAGGGCTCCTTCCAGTCCGGCTCGCCGAGGATGCGGGCCAGCCCGAAGTCGACGATGCGCAGCCGGCGGTCGTCACCGAACACGAGCTTCGACGGAGTCAACTCGGTGTGCACGAGTCCCTTGCGGTGGGCGAAATCGAGGCCGCGGCACGCCTCGAGCCCGACCATCAGCGCCTGCGACGGGGTGAGGTGGCGGCCGCGGTCGAAGAGGTCGCGCAGGTTTCCGCCCGACAGGTACTCGACGACCACGTAGACGGTGCCGCGACGGCCGATCCGCTCCTCGCCCCAGTCGTACACGGCGGCGAGGTTGGGGTGCGAGAGCGAGGCCATCTCGTCCATCTGCTTGCGGAAGTTGCGGCGGAATGCCTCGGACTCCGACAGCTCCGGCCGGACCAGCTTGATCGTGACCGTGCGATCGAGCTCGATGTCGTGAGCGTCGGCGATCAGCGTGTTGGCGCCGGCGGCGACAGTGCGTAGGACCCGGTAGCGGCCACCGATCGTGCGGCCGTCGAGTCCCTTGCGCCGGGGTGGGGGAGGCGGTTGGTCAGCTGGTCGGTCGTCGCTCATGTACTCACAGATCGTCACATGCGGGAAGAGATGGCTCCCGCCCGCCGCAGCAGATTACCGGCATTGAAAGATCGTCCTTCGGTGCGAGCGACGAGGCGCCAGCCGAGGAGCGGCCAGCCACGGCCTGCGTGGCCGGGGAACGCATTACCGGCATGATGATGCGGTGAAGTCGCCGCCCACCCTGCGCCGGACGGGCGGATCGACCGCAAGCTCGCCGTCGCCAGCGTGGCGATCGCCATCGGGTTGGTGCTGATCGGCTGGGCCGTGGTCCGCGGTGTCACCGGCGACGACGTCAGCCAGCTCCCGGACGCAATCGAGCGCATCGCTCCCGTACCCGACGCCGTGCAGGTACTCGCCCAGTCACAGGTGGTCGTCGACCTCGTCGAGGGGTACGAGGGTCGCCTCAGAATCGATGGCATCGACTTCCCGACCCTGCGCATGGAGGAGCTGACGAACGACGACGTCGAGCCGGGCGAGCAAGTCGAGATCCCGCCCGGAGTGGTGTTCGAGCCCGGCAACGACACCCTGACGTTCACGCCCGGCCCGGGAATCGAGATCGAGCGCTTCGACGAAGGCCCCCACAGCGTCACGGTCCTGTACTGGCCCGTCGAGCGCGGCGAAGGCGCAGCGCGCTCCTACAGCTGGACGTTCAACGTCGTCTAGCCGCGCCCCTCAATCTGGGGAAGATTCGTGTCAATCGACGTTCTGGGGAAGATTCGTGTCGACGTCTGACACACATCTTCCCCAGATGAGCGGGGCAGTCGGCCTCAGGGGAGTTCGCCGGTCTCCAACAGTTGCTCGAAGGCCGCTTCGTCGATGATCGGGACGTTGTGCTGCTCGGCCTTGGTGACCTTCGAGGCGCCGGGGCTGTCGCCGACGACCAGGGCGTAGGTCTTGGCGCTGACGCTGCCGGGGCTCGTACCGCCGCGCGCCACGATCGCCTCGGTGGCACCGTCACGGCTGAACCCAGCGAGCGTGCCGGACACCACGACTGCCTTGCCTGCGAGCGTCTGCGGCTGCTCCGGCCCACTGCGCTCCGGAGCCTTGCCGAAGTCGACGCCAGCGGCGCGCAACTTCTCGATGAAGGCGCGGTTGCTGTCGCGATCGAACCAGGTGCGGATCGACGCAGCGATCACCCCGCCGACACCGGGAACTGCAGCGAGGTCCTCGGCGGGTGCATTCATCACCGCGTCGAGGGTCCCGAACGTCGACGCCAGCACTCCAGCAGCGGAGGGGCCGAGGTGTTTGATACCGAGGGCGGTGAGCAGGCGTGGCAACGGCCGTGTCCGCGACTCGTCGATCGCGGCGACGAGCTTCTCGGCACTGATCTTGGCGAAGCCCTCGAGGCCGAGCAGCTGCTCGACAGTGAGGGCGTAGATGTCGGCGGGGTCCTCGACCAGACCGCTGGCGATGAGCTGGCCGACGGTGCGATCGCCGAGACCCTCGATGTCCATCGCTCCACGCGATGCCCAGTAGCCGATCCTGGCGTGGCGCTGGGCCGGGCACGACGGCTCGATGCAGCGACGGTCCGCCTCGCCCTCGGGACGGACGAGCGGGTTGCCACACGACGGGCAGACCTCCGGGAAGGTCCACGGCTCGGCCCCGGCAGGGCGCAACGACAACACCGGGCCGACCACCTCGGGGATGACGTCACCTGCCTTGCGCACGATCACCGTGTCGCCGGGCCGCACGTCCTTGGACCGCACCTGGTCCTCGTTGTGCAGGGTGGCCATGCCGACGGTCGATCCACCGACGAAGACGGGGTCGAGCACGGCGAAGGGCGTGGCTCTTCCGGTGCGCCCGATCGACACCTGGATGTCGCGCAGCAACGTCGTGCGCTCCTCCGGCGGGAACTTGTAGGCGATCGCCCAGCGCGGCGCCCGCGAGGTGAACCCGAGTCGCGAGCGCTGGTCGACATCGTCGACCTTGACGACGACGCCGTCGATCTCGTAGTCGAGGTCGTGGCGATGCTCCTCCCAGTGCTTGCAGTGGCCGAGCACGTCGTCGAGTGACGTGAACGTCTTCGTCTCCGGGTTGACCGGCAAGCCCAGCGACCGGAGATAGGCCAGCGATGCGGAGTGGCTGGTCAGCTCCGGGCCGCCCTCGACGGCGCCGAGCTGGTACGACCAGAACGCCAGATCGCGCTGGGCGGTGATCGTGGCGTCCTTCTGGCGCAAGCTGCCTGCCGCCGAGTTGCGCGGGTTGACGAACGGTCGCGTGCCGGCTGCCGCGGCAGCCTCGTTGAGTCGCTCGAAGCTGGCCACCGGCATGTAGACCTCGCCGCGCACCTCGAGCACGGCCGGGACCGACCCGTTCGGCGGCGTGAGCTTCGCGGGGCACCGCCCCGATCGTCGCCACGTTGGCCGTGACGTCCTCACCGACACGGCCATCACCGCGTGTCGCCGCCTGCTTGTAGCGGCCACCCTCGTAGCGGATGCTCATCGCCAACCCATCGATCTTCAGCTCGCAGACGTACGTCACGGTCTCGTCGGGCAACCCGCGGGCGATGCGTGCACCCCACGCCTCCAGCTCCTCGCGTGTCATCGCGTTGTCGAGGCTCATCATCGGGACGGCATGGGTCACGGGGGCGAACAACGTGCTCGCCAGCGCCACCGACGTCGGCGGTCAGCGGGTTGTCGAACTCGACGTCAGGATGCGCCTCGGCGAGGGCGCGCAGCTCACGGACGAGGGCGTCGAAGTCACCGTCGGAGATCTCCGGGTCGTCGAGCTCGTGGTAGCGACGGTTGTGGTAGCGAACGAGCTCGGCGAGGGCAACGAGGCGCTTCCTGCACGGGATCGCCGGCTTCAGTGACGTCACCGCTCACGGACATCGATCATCGCACGCTGAGACGGCGATGCGGCGGCCGATCTCGCGCACCGCCCGGCAGACCCGCTCGGCGACGACGGGGGTGTGCAATCCCAGCCCGCAGTGGGCCGTGACGATGCTTCGCTGGTGCAGCATCGTCGGCGTCGATCCCGCGCTGTTCGAGCTCCCCCCACAGGTCGGTCAGCTCGCGCCACTGACGGTCAGGGGAAACGAACATCGGTCCATCCGTGGCGACGACGCCCCAGGCGATCCGCCCGCCGCCCTCGAGGAAGCGGCCGAGGTAGCCGGCCGCGCCAGCGATGGCCGGGCGGGCGGGGATGGACAAGACGTCGGGCCCGGCGGCCAGCAGCGACGCCACGTCGGCATCACCGCAGCAGTGGACCCCGACGGTGGCCACACCGGACACGCTCGCCATCACCCCCGACAGCAGGTCGATCGCCGGATCCGGAGCGATCGGGAACCCGGGCGTGAACAGCTCCCCGAACCACGGCTCGTCGATGACGACGATCTGCGGGGATCGGGGCAGTGTCGAGGCGACCGCCACCGACAGCGACACGACGTGCGAGCGGACGGCACGCGCCGCAACGGCGAACGCCACGTCGTCGGACAGGCCGGCGCGTGTGAGGGCGACACCGAGGGTCACCGGTCCGACGAACTGCCACTTGACCGGGCCCTCGAGGCCAATGGCCACGGCGTGTTCGAGGAAGCGCCGCAAGCCTGAGAAGCTGTCCGTGGCGATGTCGGTGATCACCGGGGCGTACGGGTCGACGGCCGCCGGATCGACGGCAATGCTGCCGTATTGTCCGGCCGTCACTCCGTTGATCCCGACGACGGCCTGGGCGATCATGCCCTCGGCGGGACACCGGCGGGGCAGCGACGGGATCGCCGGAACGTCGTACTCGGTCATCGCGAAGCGCACCGCTTCCCTCGCCGAACGATGCGGGAGCGACCCGACCCCGGTCGCCGTGCCGGGACGCAGCTCGGCCAACCGCGGGACGCCGCGGGCGAGCTCCCGATGCGGGGTCGGGGCAGCCAGGTGCGGGTGAACCGTCGTCGTCACCACCGCACCGCAGTCTGGCCGATCGGGCCACGGTGGCTGCAGTCGGCCGCCCGTACAGTCGGCCGGGTGCCCGCAGTCGCCCACGTCGTCGTGTGGGGCGCCCGGCTCGGCTGGCTCGCCGTCGCCATCGTCGGTGGCGCGGCGATCGGCGAGGCGCTGAGCGAACACGGGCGGACCGTGCAGGTGGTCGGGACGGCTGCCGCTTGGATCGGGTGGTCCGTCGGAGCGATCGCCCTGGCCCTTCCCGGCGTGCTCACGCTCACCGTCGCGCGCGTCGTGATCCCCGGGTCGCTCGTCGTCGCCGCCGTGGCCATCATCGACCGCGCCGACCCGTCGACGGGAATCGCTCTGCTGGCCCCCGCCCTCGCCACCAGCGCGCTCGTGGTGACGGCAGAGTTCGGCCGCGTGTACCTCCAGGCATCGGCGTACGGTGCGGAGTCGCGCTTCGGACTGCGGCCGCCGATCGGCTATCTCCTCGCCTGCATCGTCACCTGGCTCCTGACGACGACGGCCCTCGTGCTCGCCTTCCCCGCCCTCGCCGGGCGGGCGTGGGCTCTCGGCACTCGTCTGTCTCGTCGTTGCCGCAGCTGGGCTGACGCTGCTGCCCCGCCGGTGGCATCAGCTGTCGCGACGTTGGCTCGTGCTCGTTCCGGCCGGCATCGTCGTCCACGACCCCGTCGTCCTCGCCGACACGCTCATGCTTCCGCGCCGGACGATCGGCGCGGTCGCCCTCGCCGATGTCGGAGTCGCGTCAGACACGGTCGCCGACCTCACCGGCCCGACCCCAGGGCTGGCGGTCGAGATTCGCCTCAGCGAACCCGCCACTGCTGTCGTCGCGCCGACTCGAGCGCACCGCGACGGGAAGACGATCCATCTCACCGCCCTGGTCGTCTCGCCGACGCGCCCCGGCGCTGTCGTCAAGGCGGCGGCCAAGGCTGGCTCATCCCACCACCGGCTGAGACCGCGGGCGGCCGTAGCCTTGCCAGGGTGACCGAGCAGCTCGTGTACCTCGACCATGCGGCGACGACGCCCATGCGCCAGGTCGCCATCGATGCGATGCTGCCGTTCCTCGCCGACGGCTATGCCAACCCGAGCGGTGCCCATCGATTCGCCCGCCAGGCCCGCAGGGCGGTCGATGACGCCCGTGACGTGGTCGCCGGGGTCGTCGGATGCCTGCCGGGTGAGGTCGTGTTCACGAGCGGGGGAACCGAGAGCGACAACGCTGCGATCTCCGGCGCGGTGTGGCGCCACGGAGGGGTGCCGGTGTGCCCCGCCACGGAGCACCACGGAGTGCTCAACGTCGTCGAACGCCACACCGGACGCGTTGCCGGCGTCGACCGGTACGGCCGCGCCGACCTCGAACAGCTCGCGGCAGCGATCGACGACCACGTGTCGATCGTCTCGGTGATGGCGGTGAACAACGAGGTCGGCTCGATCAACGATCTCGATGCTGTCGCGGCCGTCGTGCGCGGCGCGGCGCCGAACGCGTTGCTGCACACCGATGCTGTGCAGGCGGCGTGCTGGCTCGATCTCCGCCAGCTCTGGCCGCACGTCGACCTGCTGTCGCTGAGCGCCCACAAGTTCGGCGGGCCAAAGGGTGTCGGTGTCCTCGTCGTCCGCAAGGGCGTCACCATCGACCCGCTTCTCGTCGGCGGTGGACAGGAGCGCGACCGGCGCAGCGGGACACACAACGTGCCGGGAATCGTGGCGATGGCCGCCGCTCTCGCAGCCACCGACGCCGAGCGGGAGACCGAATGCGTGCGCATCGCGGCGCTGCGCGATCGCCTCGTCGGCGGTCTCGTCGGCGCCGTCGACGGCGTCCATGAGACCGTCCCGACCGACATCAAGGTCGCCGGCGGAGCGCACATCTGCGTCGAGGGCGTGGAGAGCGAGTCACTGCTGTTCCTCCTCGACGAGGCGGGTCTGTGCGCGTCGGCAGCCTCGGCATGCGCCAGCGGGGCGATGGAACCGTCGCATGTGCTCGCCGCCATGGGGGTCGAGGGGAAGCTGGTCCGCCGGCGCCTTGCGGATGACGCTCGGCCGGACGACGACGGAGGAGGACGCCGACCGCGCCGTCGAGATCCTCGCCGGGGCGATCTCGACGCTGCGCGCCCGCAGCGCACCGGTCGCCCACGGAGCGGGTCGACCATGAGGGTGATGGTGGCGATGAGCGGCGGCGTGGACTCGTCCGTCGCCGCTGCCCTCCTCGCCGGCGACGGGCACGACGTCGTCGGGGTGACGATGCGGTTGTGGGGCGGCGAGAGCGACACCGGCTGCTGCAGCGTGTCCGATGTCGACGACGCCCGCCGGGCCGCCGATGCCCTCGGCCTCGAACACCTGGTGTTCAACTTCAGCGACGACTTCGACGCCCACGTCGTGACGCCGTACGTGTCGGCGCACCGCGCCGGGTCGACGCCGAATCCGTGCATCGAGTGCAACCGCAAGGTGAAGTTCGCACGGCTGTCCGAGCGGGCCGCCCAGCTCGGGTTCGACGCCGTGGCCACCGGCCACCATGCCCGGATCGGACGACACGGCGACCGTTACACACTGGAGCGCGGCGCCGACCGGGCCAAGGACCAGAGCTACGTCGTGCACATGCTCGGGCAGGGCGACCTCGCCCGCACGATGTTCCCGATCGGATCGCTCACCAAGGACGAGGTCCGCCGCCAGGCCGGCCAGCTCGGGCTGCGCACGGCGACGAAGCCGGACAGCCAGGACGTCTGCTTCATCACCACGACGGGTGGTCGTGAGCAGTTCCTCGGTCGACGGATCCCGTTCACTCCAGCCCGCGTCGTCGACTCCGGTGGAACGCTGCTCGGGACCGCCCCCGCCATCGAGCTCGTCACCGTCGGTCAGCGCAAGGGTCTCGGACTTCCTGGCGGCGGGCCGAAGCGCTACGTCCTCGCCGTCGACCGTCCGACCGCCACCGTCGTCGTGGGCGACGAGGGCGAGTTGCTCGACGAGGCGCTCGACGTCGACGCTCCGACGTGGGTCGACGCTCCGGTCGACGGTGAGGTGCTCGTCCAGACGAGTGCCCACGGCACGCCCCATCGGGCAACGGCGCGGCTCACGGACACCGGCGTGCGTGTCGACGTGGCACGAGCCGCAGCGGCGCGTCGCACCCGGCCAGAGCGTCGTGCTGTACGACGTCGACGACCGGTGCGTGCTCGGCGGCGGCATCGCCGCGTGATAGCCCGGCGACTCTCCGACGTCTCTCCGGAGCCAAATGCACCGGATCGGTGCATTTCACTGCGGAGAACCGCTGCGTGTGACGACGACGTTGGTGACGAAAGCGAAGGCGATGAGAATGTCGCTTCGATGGAGGGGTACCGACCGGAGACCTACGGCGACCGGATCGCCGACGTCTACGACGAGCTGTTCGCCAACGTCAGCGATGTTGGCGGCCAACGTCGCGTTCCTCGACTCGCTCGTCGCCGCGGCGACCGGCGCGGATCCTCGAGCTCGCCGTCGGCACCGGCCGGCTGGCGATCCCGCTCGCCGCCCTCGGCCACGACGTCACGGGCATCGACGTCAGCGCGGCGATGCTCGAGCGGCTGCGTGCCGCCGACGTCGACCAGCGGGTGACCACCGTGCTCGGCGACATGGTCGACGACCTCCCGGCCGGCCCGTTCGACCTCGTGTTCGTTGCCTTCAACTCACTGTTCATGCTCGACGGAGCCGGCACGACAAGCGGAGTGCTTCGCAGCCGTGGCAAGGCGGCTCGCACCGACCGGTGCCTTCGTCGTCGAAGCGTTCGTGCCGTGGGATCCTCCGCGAGGCGGATCGCACGTCGACGTGCGCTCGATGAGCGTGGACCGTGTCGTGCTCGACGCCACATCACCGACCCAGTGGCCCAGACCGTCGCCGGGCAGTTCATCGAGTTGATCGACGGCCAGCCGGTGCGCCTGCGTCCCTACGTGCTGCGATGGTCGCGGCCGAGCGAGCTCGACGACTGGGCCGACGGCCGCCGGGCTCCGGCTTGCCGAGCGCTTCGCCGACGTCGAACGCGCCCCGTTCACCGACGAATCGCCGTTTCACGTCAGCGTCTACCGAGCGACCTGATCCAGCCGTGCCCACACTCCGGGATTTAGATGCACCAATTCCGTAGCACTGCAGTCGTATCCTGAATTGCAACTGTGAGACAGATGCGACTGAACCCGTTGAACGGCCGCTGGGTCACCATCGTCTCCGATCGCGCCCATCGCCCGCACGACTTCGCCCCGCGCCAGCCGGCGATCGACGCTGACTCTGATCGCCCGTGCCCGTTCTGTCCCGGCAACGAGGACGCCACGCTCCCGGCCCTCGACACCGTCGACGCCGGCGGCACGTGGCAGATGCGCGTGATCCCCAACCTCTACCCGGCGTTCGGCGGTGGGACCGGATTCGTCGTCCACCACGTCGGGCCCGTCCACGTGATCGCCGAGGCGACCGGCACGCACGAGGTGTTCGTGTACTCCCGCGATCACGACAGCGGACTGGCCGACCTCGACGACGAGCAGGCCGCGGCGTTGATGCACGCGCTCAAGCGCAGACTCAACGCCCACGCGGCTGCCCACGGCATTCGCTACACCCAGGTGATCGTCAACCACGGGCGCGAGGCGGGAGCGTCGCTCGCCCATCCCCACGCCCAGATCCTCGGCCTGCCGTTCGTGCCCACCGAGGTCCTCGACGAGGAGCGGGCGTTCGCCCGCTTCGCCGGTGGTTGCGTGATCTGCACGACGATCGACGCCGAGGAGTTCAGTGGCGACCGGATCGTGTTCGCCGACGCCGACGTGGTGTGTGTGGCGCCGTTCTGGAGCGGTGCTCCGTACGAGCTGCTGCTGATGCCGCGCCGGCACGAAGGACATCTCCAAGCCGCCGACGACGACAACCTCGAGGCGATGGGCCGGGCGATCCGCGACGTCGTCGCCGAGCTCAACGCCATCCTCGGCGACGTCTCCTACAACCTCGGCATCCACAGCGCACCGCACGAGCACGCTGGGGAGTACCACTGGCACGTCCACCTCTGGCCGAACCTCGTCACTCAGGCGGGATTCGAGCGCGGCACGGGCGTGATGATCAACGTCGTACCGCCCGAGGACGCCGCCGCCAGCCTCCGCGTCGCCCACGCCGGCGCCGCCGCCGTCTGAGTTTCGCCTTCGCAAGCAGAGCTTGCTCGGCGAGCTCGATGAAGGCGGCCTTCGGCCGCACGAAGCATCTCTGCCCCAGCCGACGCAGTGGTCACGTTCAGAGCTGGCGAAGTAACGCGGTGGTTGCGGCCGCAGCGACGACGACGACGATGAACGGTGCGCGTCGCCAAGCCAACACGCCGGCGACGGCAACGCCGGGCAGGCGGGCGTCGACGACGAGGTGCTGGCCGGTCGACAGCGTTCCCTGAACGATGAGGGCGCTCAACATCGCCGCCGGGACGAGAGCAAGACAACGCTCCAGCGCGGCGGGCAACGGCCGTGAGCCGATCACGACCAGCCCGAGGAACTTGAAGCCATAGGCCCCGGCAGCGAGCCACAACACGAGCGACCAGGTCACATGACCACCGGTTCGTCGGGGACGTCGTCGGGATGCGTCGGATCCGGAGTCCGAAGCCCGACGAGCACGGCGGCCGCGGCGCACAGGATCGGCACGCCGACCGGCGCGATCGGAATCAGCACGAGGCAGATCGTGCCGCCGAGGATTGCGGCGATCAGTCCGAGGCGGTGGCGGAGGTGCGGTGCCACCATCGCCACGAACCCAGCCGGAAACGCTGCGTCGAGGCCATAGGTCTGCGGGTCGATCGCCGAACCGATCAAGGCCCCGACCAGCGTCGCCGTGTTCCAGCACACGTACACCGTGACGCCCGTGATCCAGAACGCGTGGCGTTTGGCTTCGAGGTCTCGCTGCACGCTCGCCATCGCCGTCGACTCGTCGATGGTCAGCTGGGCGGCGACGGCGCGGCGGGCGAACGATCCCGTGATGACCCGCGACATCGCCAGCCCGTAGACCGCGTTGCGGGCCGCCAAGATCATCGCCCCGCCGAGGGCGGCAGACGTGCCTCCCCCGGCAGCGATCACGCTGACGGCGCTGAACTGGGACGCCCCGGTGAACACGAGCAGCGACATGACGCAGGCTTGGACCACCGAACCGCCGGCAGCGACGGCGCCGACACCGAACACGAGGCCGAACACACCGACGGCGGCGCCGAGCGTCAACGACGCCGACGCCACGTCGCGGCGGGCGATGGTGCTGTCCCGAGTGAGCACGCCCTCAGTCACTGAGTCGAGCGACGAGCGCAGCAGCGGCGGCGCGCACGGTGGGGCTGGTTGATCCGTCAGGTCCGAAGACTGCTTCGGCGACCTTGATGGCGTGCTCGTCGCCACCGGTTACGGCTTGATCGACGACCGCGTCGGCGTCGACATCGCCCGGCTCCACCCCGGCAGCACGGGGCAGGCGGTACGTCGACACCAGGGCGGCGATCGCCCGCCAGGCACAACCGAGCACCAGCTCGGCCGCCTCGGGGTCGAGCAGCTGGGCGACCGGACGGATCGCCGCAGTCGGCGTCAACGTATGGACGTAGACGATCGGATCGCCCGCTCCGCCGGCAACGATCTCGGCGCCGGCCGCGGCGAGCAGGCCGTCGACGTCGAGCGACGAACCGTCGACGGCGTTGACCGCGGCGACGAACTCGAGGTCGCCGGCGAGACTCTGGCGAACAGCTTCGAAGATGAGTCCGTCGCCAGCAGTGCGCCGATTCGGCAGGGCGGCGATGCCCGCGGCGACTGACAACGTGCCCGACGGCTTCGTCGGTCCGGGAACCTCCTGATAGCTAGCCGCCCAGTAGGCCAGTCCGCGCGCCAACTCGGCGAGCCGCTCGGGCGTCTGGCGACTGTGCAGGGCGCGGGTCGCGTGGGCCGTGCGCAGCCAGCCGTGGGTCGCCGCCCCCATCAGCCCCGGCGCCAAGCGCCGTACCCACGTCCGTACGACCTCGTTCCACGGGTGCTCGGCGAGCTCGCCGGCGAACTGCCGCTCCCAATCGCCGACCGTCGACATGTCGCCGAGCTCGGGCGGTCGGCCGCTCGGAGCGACGGGATCCTCGAGCCGTTCGACGTAGGCATCGACCCAACCGGCGACGGCGTCCGTTCGGCCGAGGCGGACGAGCGCCTCGACCGCCATCGGTCCGTGGTTCGACAACCCGCCGCCGAACTCCGGGCCGAACCGTCCGAGGCGCACCAACGCCTCGTCGAGGACGTCCGAACCCACGTCGTTCGAACCTAGTGGTGCCGCCTCAACGGGAACGACGGAGTTCGGGTTCAACCGGCTGAGAAATCCGCCACACGTTGAACGCCGGGCCGTCGCCGGGCAGGGCGACGGTGCCACCGTCGACGGTCAAGTCGCCGTCGCCGTAGAGCCGCTCGGCGGAACCTGTCATGCCGAGGTCACCCCCGCCGATCTTCAGCGCTTGGTGGGGCGCCCGCGTAGCGTGAACCAGCACCGTCTCGTCCGCCGTCTCGCGCACGAAGGCGATGGCATCGTCGCTGGCGGCGACGAAGCGCATGCCCCCGCGGCGCAGCGCATCGACGCCGCGCCGGAGAGCGATCAACTGCCGGTAGGTCGCCAGCAAGTCGTGATCCCACAGCGACTCATCCCACGGGAACGGCTTCCGGCCGGAATCGGACGTACTCCCGCCGACGCCGACCTCGTCTCCGGCGAACACCATCGGCACTCCGGGCGACGTGAGCAGCAGCCCGACCCCGACGCGCTGGTGCTGCGGCGAGCTTGGCGACGGTGGAGAACCGCGGCGTGTCGTGGCTGTCGAGCAACGTCATGCTGGCGCTCACCGAGCGCCACGGCACCCCGGCCGCAGAACGCTCGCATCGTGGCGGCGAGGTCGTCACCACCGACGGAGGGAAGCGGGCCCGGGACACCGATCAGCCGAGCCGATGGCTTGGCCAACCAGCTCCACACTGGCCGGGTGAACCACGTGCACGCCATCACCCCGTGCCAGCCGTCGCCGGCGAGATCGCCGGTGGCGTCGTGGAGGTGCTCTCCGACCAGCCAGGTGTCTGGGCGCACGGTCGCCATCGTCGCCCGCAGATGGCGGAACACGTCGTGGTTGACGTCGATCGCGCCGTGACGACCGGTCATGTTGCCGACGTCGATGCGCCAGCCGTCGAGTCCGTCGGTGCTATTGGCCGAGCTGCCGCGCAGCCACCGGGCGGCGACACCGTCGGATCCAACGAGCGCCTCGCGCAGCCGCTCCGAGCGCAGGTCGAACTTCGGCAGGGTCGGCACGTCGAACCAGCCGACGTAGTCGTGCGGGTGCTCGGTGAAGTAGTAGTAGCCGGCCTCCGGCGCAGAGGCGTCGGCCAGCGCCGCCTCGAACCAGCGATGGTGGTTGCCCGAATGATTGGTGGTGAGGTCGCCGATGACCCTGATGCCGCGCCGGTGGGCGGCGTCGACGAGCGCCGAGAAGGCGGCATCGCCGCCGAGCACGGGATCAACCGCGTCGAACGTCGAGGCGTCGTAGCGATGACACGACCGCGCCGGGAACACCGGGGTGAGGTAGAGCAGGTTGACGCCGAGGCTGTCGAGATGGTCGAGGTGCTGACGTACGCCGACGAGGTCGCCGCGGTAGAGCTGGCGGACGGCGTGCTTCCAATCGCTGGCGATCGGCGTGTCCCAGTCAGACTCGATCGCCCAGTCGCCCTCTGGATCGACCCATTCCTGCTCGTCGATGCCGCGGGCGAAGCGGTCCGGGAAGATCTCGTAGCACACGGCGTCGGCGAGCCAGTCCGGCGGCGGCGGGAACGTCGAGACGACGAAGTCGTCGCGATCGCCGACGTCACGGCGCCACGTTCCGGCGCCGTTGACCCACCGCGTCCCAGCCGGCGTCTCGACGAGGAAGCGGTACGACGTGACCGGGTTGGTCGCACGGACCTCGCCTTGCCACCACGTCGCCCCGTCGTCCCCCGGCTCGGCTCGGACCAGTTTCGCCTTGGTGTACTTCGGCTCGCCATCGTTGACGGCGCGCACGTGGACGGCCTCGGCGGCGAGCCCGGCAGGTACGCGCAGCCGCACGCCGACGTGTTCACCGAGGGATGGGGCGGGGTTGTCGAGGTAGCGGGGCGAGCCGTCGTGGTGCGGCTCGGCGCCGATCTCGTTCATCGGTCGAGCATGCCATGCGGGCGAAGTGGATCGGCCCGGTACCGTTCGCCTCATCGGAACCGCGGCGACCCCCGACGTCGATCTCGACGTCCTCGAGGCGACGGTGGCGGCGATGCTCTCCGAAGCAGGTGCGATCGCCTTGCGTTGGTTCCGCAGCGACCTGGTCGCCGAGGACAAGGGCGGCGTCAGCGGCTACGACCCGGTGACGATCGCCGACCGCGACATCGAACAGGTCGTGCGCGAACGCATCACCGCGGCGTACCCCGATCACGAGGTAGTCGGTGAGGAGGCCGGCAGCAGCGGTCCGCCCGGCCGCTATCGCTGGCTGATCGACCCGATCGACGGCACCAAGGCGTTCGTCACCGGTTCGCCGCTGTGGGGGACGCTGCTCGGCCTGCTCGACGACGGACGCCCGGTGGCCGGTTGGATCCACCAGCCGTACCTCGAGGAGACGTTCGTCGGCATCGCCGGGCGGGGGGCGTGGATGGAGCGGCGCGGCTCACGGCATCCGCTGCACACCCGGCAGGGAGTCATCCTCGACGACGCCGTCGTCTACTGCACGACGCCGACGATGTTCACCGATCCGGCCGAGCGGGCGTTGTTCGAGGCGGTGAGCCGCCGCGCCCGTCTCGTGCGCTTCGGCGGCGACTGCTACGCCTACGCCCAGCTGGCGATGGGCCACGTCGATGTCGTCATCGACACCGGGCTGCAGCCCTACGACATCGTCGCCCCGATGGCCGTGATCGAAGCCGGCCGGCGGCGTCGTGTCAGGCCGCGACGGTACGTCCGCCGCCGCAGGCGGGTTCGTCGTCGCGGCCGGCTCCGCCGAGCTCGCCGACCCGATCGTCGCGATGAGGTCCGCGACCGACGCGGACTCATCGCGCTCAGCCCTTGACGGCGCCGGCGGTGATGCCGCCGACGATGAAGCGCTGGAGGAACTGGAACAGCAGCACGACCGGGATCGAGGCGATCAGCGCGCCGGCGGCGAACGGACCCCAGCTGAGGTCGTAGCGGTCGCCGGCGAGGAGGCCCTGCAGGCCCGTCGCCACCGTCTTCGACGGCGACGAGATGTCCTGGCCGAACAGGATGACCGAGGCGATGAGGAACTCGGCCTGGGTGGAGATGAACGAGAGCAGGAAGATGATCGCCAGCACCGGCGCCGCCAGCGGGAAGATGATCATCCAGTACACCTGGGCGTGAGTCGCCCCGTCGATCTTGGCGCTCTCGTCGAGCGAGCGGGGAATGGTGTCGAAGAAGCCCTTGATCAGCCAGGCATTGGCCCCCAGCGCGCCACCGAGGTAGAAGAGCACGATCGTCGCAACCGACCCGGCGCCGAGACCCTCGAAGACCGCCAGCCGCTGGACCATCAGGTAGATGGCCACGAACGCCAGCGCCGCCGGGAACATCTGGATCAGCAGCAGGGCGAGCAAACCCGCCCGGCGGCCGCGGAAGCGCAGCCGGGAGAAGGCGAACGCCGCCGAGGCGGCGAGCAGCACCGTGGCGGTCGAGGTGACGAAGCTGATGATCAGCGAGTTGAAGAACCACCGCCAGAACGGGTAGTTGTCGAGGAGGGCGCGGAACTGGCGCAGGGTGATCGTTTCCGGCCACAGCGTCTGGTTGCTCAGCGACGCGCTCTCGGAGAACGCGGCGATGACCACGATACCACACCGGGAAGAGGGCGAAGAGGAGCGCCAGCACCCCGACGATGTGTCGCCACCCGGTCTCGCGGAACCAGCGTCCGAACGGGCGCCGCCGTTGGCGGACGTGCGGCTTGTCGCCGCTGAAGACCTCGACCATCCCGGCGGCGGGAATCCTTCCGATGGAGTAGATGCCCTCTTCGTAGGTGCCGTGGTCAGTGCTCACTTCACCTCCTCGTAGGCCTTGGTGTACTTGAACCCGACCGCCGAGATCACGGCGACGATCAGGAAGATGACCACGGACAGAGCGGCGGCGAGGCCTTGGCGCTGCGGGCTGTAGATCGAGGGCGACGCGATACACCCACGAGAGCAGGATGTCGGTCGACCCGGCGCTCTCCCCGGTGTCACGCGGGTTGCCGCTGGTGAGCAGGTAGATCAGCGTGAAGTTGTTGAAGTTGAAGGCGAAGCTGGCCACGAGCAGCGGGCTCACGGAGACGAGCAGCAGCGGGAAGGTGATCCTGCGGAACGCCTTCCACCCGGTGGCCCCGTCGACGAACGCCGCCTCCTTGAGGTCCGACGGCACGCTCTGCAGGGCGCCGGTGCTGACGAGGAACATGTACGGGTAGCCCAGCCACATGTTGACGAGGATCAGCGTGAACATCGCCACGATCGTCGAGGACTGCCACGACACGTCGAAGGGCAGCCACTTGTTGATCCCGAACGTCTCGTTGAACATGCCCTTCCACACCAGCGCGGTCATGAAGCCGGGCAGGGCGTAGGGGATGATGATCAGCGAGCGGTAGATCTTGCGCCCTCTCATCCGCCTGTCGTCGAAGACGACGGCGAGGAGCAGGCCGAGGGCGAACGTGACGACGACGGATAGGAAGGCGAAGACGAGGTTCCATGCGAGCACACGGAAGAACGGCCCACGGAACTCCGACGACGTGAACACCTCTTCGTAGTTGTCGAACCCGACGCGGGCGGTGAATCCCGGACTCAGCTGCGGTTCCGTCCTCGGCGACGAAGAAGCCCTCCTCCTCGTGGTAGACGACTGGCGGGTCCGTCGACGATGTCGGTGATCGTCCCGGCGTCGGCGTCGTACAGTCGAGTCGAGCGGCTCTCGACGGCCTGGCCGCCCGAGATCGTGATCGCCGCGTCCTCGGTCTCCCCAGGCATCTGGAAGGTCTCCGGGTCGGGATAGCCGGGCAGGGTGCGCACGTCACCCGCCCGCACACCCGTGAGGTCGCCGACCGACTCGACGAACGTGCGACCCGTCGTGGCCAGCGTCGTCAGCTGGGCATCGGCGAGATCGAGCTCGGTGAGCTCGGTGTCGGTGCCGAGGAACAGCTGCTCGGACTCCGGGTCGTAGAGGGCGAAGCCGGCGAACGTTCCGTCGGGACCGGCCATCGGCGTGAGCGTCGTAGCGCGTCGCCCCTTCCACCGGGCGCACCGACTGGCTCTGGATCTGATCGATCGCCTGCGATCTGCTGAGGACGTGGCCGGTGCCGTAGTTCGTCGTCGAGGCGTAGGCCGTGTACAGCACCGGGTAGAGGCCGAACACGCAGAGGAAGAACAGGCCCGGGAACAGGTACTTCATCGGCACGAAGCGCCGCGGCAGGTAGATCGACGTTGAGCGCGACCAGCGAGACGGCGAGCACGGCGACGTACCCCCACGCCTCGTGGTCGATGGCCATCGTCAGCCCGGCGATGGCGATGGCGTCGGCGGCGCCGAGGAGGAGGATCTTGACGATCCACCCCGACGTCGTCCCGCCGCGGCCGCCACCGAGCGCGCTGGCGTGTTGCCGTTCGAGGGCCGGCGCCCGGGTCGACCCGGGCGCTCGCTTCCCCCTCGGTCATGGCTAGCCGCCGATCAGCGAGCGGATCTCCTCGGCCGCGGCGGTGAACTCGGCAGGGCCGTCACCGCCGCGCAACGTGTTCACCTCGGCGAGGCCGAACGACTCCCACACGTTGCTCATCTCCGGGATCGCCGGCAGCGGGATGCCGGCCGTGGCCGACTCGTCGAACCCGGCGATGTCGGGGTCGTCGGCCACCTGCTCGTGCGCCGCACGTCAGCGCCGGCGGCCGGCCGCCGGCCTCGAACAGGGCGAGCTGGCTCGCCTCCTGGCTCATGTAGTCGAGCACGAAGCTGGTGGCCAGGTCCTTCTGCTCGGAGAACGACGAGATCATGAAGCCCTGGACGCCGACGAACACCTCCGGCGCCTCGCCGCCCTCGCGGGCCGGGATGGCGCTGATCGGCGTACGGCACCCCGGTTGCCTGGAAGCCGTTGTCGGCCTGGCTCAGCGCCCACGGGCCGGTGACGGCGAAGGCGGCGTTGCCCGAGCCGAACGACTCGATCATCGACGTCGTAGGTGACGTCGGCGCTGAGCAGGCCGGCGGCGGCCTGTTCCTGCAGCCAGGTCGCGGCCGCCAGCCCGCCCTCGGAGTCGATGCCGAGGTCGTCGGGGTTGTACGTGCCGTCCTCGTTCTGGGCGAAGATGTAGCCGCCGAAGGCGGACAGGAACGGCTGCAGGTGGTAGGCGTCGCCTTCCGGGCCGATCTGCAGGGCGAGACCCTGGTACGACGGGTCGTCGGCGTGCTCGGCCTTGAAGTCGGTGGCGATCTGCATCATCTCCTCGAACGTCGCCGGGGCCTCCGGCACGAGGTCGGTGTTGCGGAACGAGGGCGACGTTCTCCACGGCGTAGGGCAGCCCGTAGGTCTGCCCGTCGTAGGTGAACGCCTGCACCGCCACCGGGTTGAAGCCGTCGGCGACGCCCGAGATGTCGAGCGGCTCGACGACGCCGTTGGCGACCAGCTCGCCGAGCCAGTCGTGGGCGCCGATGATGATGTCGGGGCCCTCGCCGTTGCGGTGCGGTCAGCGTCAGCTGTTCGCGGATGTCGCCGAACTGCAGCTCCTGCACGGCGATGATGATGCCGTTCTCCTCGGCGAACGGCTGGGCGATCTCCTCGATGACCGGGTGCGCGGGTGTCGTCGGCCCAGATCACCAGGTCGGCCTCGCCGCGCGCGGGTGCGGTCGGCGGGCGGTTCGGTGCCCGCTGGTTCCGTGGCTGCCGGTTCCGTGCCTGCCGGCTCGGTGCCGGGCGGAACGGTGGTGGCGCCGGCGGTGCCGGCGGCGCCGAGCACGGCCACGGCCGTGAGCAATGACCAAACCTTGGCCCGAGTGCGCATGTGTTCCCCCTTGTGGACGGTTGCGGCACACCGTAGGCGCGGCGGCGCGGGCTGTCGAGAAGCTCACCGCTAGCGTGCGGCCGGTGCGGGTCCTGATGCTCACCTGGGAGTACCCGCCCCTGACCGGAGGCGCCGCGGCCCACGTCGACGGCCTGAGCAGGGCGCTCGGCCAGGCCGGTCACGACGTCGTCGTGCTGACGGTGGGACCGTCAGGATCCGGCGAACCCGACCATGGGCGGAGGCGGTCCGCGTCCTGCGGGCCACGGCGGAGCTGCCGTGGATCCCCGACGACGACCTCGTGGCCAGCGCGGCGTCGGCGAACCACCATCTCGTCCGCCTCACCACGGAGCTCGGCGACTGGCGGCCCGACGTCGTCCACGCCCACAACTGGCAGTGCGCCTGGGCGGCGACGACGATCGCCGCGCTGCACGACGTTCCGCTGGTCACGACGTTCCATACGACGCTGCGCGGGCAGCACGGGGGCCGCGTCCCGCCGGGTGAGCCGAGCACGATCCATGCCGTCGAGTCGTGGCTCGCCCACGGATCCGACCAGGTCATCGCCCCGTCGATGTTCATGTCTCGCGAGGTGCTCAGCGGGTTCGAGCTGCCCGCTGAGCGGATCCATCGGGTGCCCAACGGCATCGACCCGACCTGGTGGTCTGCAGGCGAGTGGCCCGAGTCGCGGCCGCCGCTGGTGCTCACGTGGGGCCGGGTGCAGTACGAGAAGGGGTTCCAGGTCCTCGCCCGGGCGATGAGCAACCTGCGATCACGAGTGCCCGACCTCGAATGCATCATCGCCGGGCGGGGCAGTTACCTGCCCGAACTGCAGTCCCAGGTCGACATCGAGGGAGTCAGCGACATCGTCCGACTCGTCGGCTTCGTCCCCGACGTCAAGCTGCGCGACCTCGTCCACCGCGCCGGCTGCGTCGTGATCCCCTCGCTCTACGAGCCGTTCGGGATCGTCGCCCTGGAGACCTTGGCCGGCGGCGCGCCGCTGATCGCGGCGCGGACCGGCGGGCTCGCCGAGCTGATCGCCGGCACTGGCGCCGGCCTGCTGTTCGAGCCTGGCAACGCCGACGAGCTCGCCAACTGCATCGAGCGCGTCCTCGGCGACTCCCGACTCGCCGACGACATGCGCGCCCGCGGCACCGCGCTGCTCGGCGCCCGCTACTCCTGGGCGGCGATCGCCGGCGCAACCGCGCTGATCTACGCCGGGGCGACACCCGCCGAAACCGACGCCGCCTTGTCCCCCACCTGAAACGATCCGAGTGTTTCGCGGCATCCGAGTGCCACGCCGCGCGACAGGGCGCGCGAAACACTCCGTTGGCAGCAAACACTCGGATGAGGGGACCGTTAGCCTGCGCGGTCTATGCGACCAGTCCGCAGGTTCGAGGTCCGACCGACGATCCCGGAAGCGCTCGCCGCCCTTCCGGAGCTGGCGACCAACCTCCATTGGGCGTGGGACCGCGAGGCGATGCGCCTGTTCGAGCGCATCTGGCCAGGGTGGACCGCCGACGACGCCCATCCCGCGCACATGGTGCGCACGACGTCGTCGGAGCGCCTCGCCGCCCTGGCCGAGGACCAGGCGGTCGTCCGCGACCTCGCCGCCGCCAAGGGCCGCCTCGACGCCGCAATCACCGGGCCGACGTGGTTCGCCACCAAGCACGCCGACAAGAAGACGACGTCGCCGCTGGGCACGGTCGCCTACTTCTCCCCCGAGTTCGGGCTCACCGAGGCCTTGCCGCAGTACTCCGGCGGCCTCGGCGTGCTGTCGGGCGACCACCTCAAGGCTTCCGCCGACCTCGGCGTCCCGCTCGTCGGCATCGGCCTGCTGTACACCGAGGGCTACTTCCACCAGGAGCTCGACGCCGACGGCTGGCAGCAGGAGCACCGGCTCAACATGGACCCGCAGTCGCTCGGGCTCACCGACACCGGCGTCCGGGTGGCGGTCGACCTCGCCGGCGACCCAGTCGCCATCCGGGTCTGGCGCGCCGACGTCGGCAGGGTGCCGCTGTACCTGCTCGACACCGACGTCGAGGGCAACTCCGCCGACGGCGTGGCGGTCACCGACCGGCTGTACGGCGGCGATTCCCACCACCGCCTGCGCCAAGAGATCGTGCTCGGCATCGGCGGCGTACGAGCGCTGCGTGCGCTCGGCATCGACCCGCAGGTGTTCCACACCAACGAGGGCCACGCCGGGTTCCTCAGCCTCGAGCGCATCCGCGAGCACGTCGCTGCCGGTCTGCCGTTCGACGCCGCCGTCGAGGCTGTCCGCGCCGGTGGGGTGTTCACCACGCACACGCCCGTGCCGGCGGGCATCGACCGCTTCGAACGGGCGCTCGTCGAGAAGTACTTCAGCAGTTTCGCCGCCGAGTGCGGCGTCACGATCGACGAGCTGTTCGCCATCGGCACGAGCCCCGACGAGGACGGCGAGGATCCGAAGTTCAACATGGCGGTGATGTCGTTGCGCCTCGCTGCCCGCCGCAACGGCGTCGCCGAGCTGCACGGCAAGGTCAGCCGGTCGATGTTCAACTCGCTGTGGCCCGACCTGCCGGCGAGCGAGGTGCCGATCGGGGCGATCACCAATGGCGTGCATGGTCGCAGCTGGACGTCGAGCCGGGTCGATGCCCTGCTCACCGCGGCGATCGGCGACGACTGGTCATCGGCCGGTGCCGACCGCTGGGCGGTCGCCCGCGACCTCGATCCGGCCGAGGTGTGGGACACCCTCGTCGCCGGCCGTCGCGGTCTGGTCCGCTTCGTGCGCGGGCTGCTCGGCGGCGGCGTGCTCAACCCGGACACGTTGACCATCGGGTTCGCCCGCCGCTTCGCCACGTACAAGCGGGCGACGCTGTTGCTCTCGCAGCCCGAACGGCTGACGGCGCTGCTCACCGACGCCGATCGGCCGGTGCAGTTCGTGTTCGCCGGCAAGGCGCACCCCGCCGACACACCGGGCAAGGAGCTGATCCAGAAGATCGAGCAGTTCGCCCGCAGGGCCGGCGTCCGCCACCGGTTCCTGTTCCTCGCCGACTACGACATGGGGATCGCCCGCGAGATGTACCACGGCTGCGACGTGTGGCTGAACACGCCGCGCCGGCCGCTGGAGGCGTGCGGCACGAGCGGGATGAAGGCGGCGCTCAACGGGGCGTTGAACTGCTCGATCCTCGACGGCTGGTGGGACGAGTGCTACGCCCCGGGGATCGGTTGGGCGATCGAGTCGGCCGACGACGATCCCGATCTGGAACGTCGCGACCTCCGTGAATGCGCCAGCCTCTACGCCGTGCTCGAGGAGCAGGTGATCCCCCGCTTCTACGAGCACACCTCCGGCGGCTTGCCGCGGGCTTGGCTGGAGATGGTCCAGGAGGCGTGGGCGACGCTCGGACCGCGAGTCACAGCGGCCCGGATGGTTCGCGACTACACCACCGAGCTGTACGAGCCGGCGGCAGCGTCGTCACGTGCGCTCACTGCCGGGAACGGAAAGCTCGCCGCCGAGCTCGCCGAGTGGCGGCGCAAGGTCCGGGCGGCGTGGCCGTCGGTGGCGATCACGTCGCTCGACGTCGACACGAGTGCCGCGGACACCGGCGTCAGCCGGCCGGTGACGGTGAGCGTGGCGATGGACGGTCTCGACCCGGGCGACCTGCGCGTCGACGTGCTCCACGGCACGGTCGGCCCTGACGGCGAGTTCCGTCCCGAACCGGCGACGCTCACGTTGGAGCCGGCGGGTGACGGCAACTACCGGGGCGAGCTCGTCCTCACTGCCCCAGGGTCGTATGGCGTCACCGCCCGGGTGATCCCGGTGCATCCGGCGCTGGGCTCGCCCTACGAGCTCGGCCTCGCCACCTGGGCCGGCTGACTCGCCCTCAGGAGCTCTGCTCGTCAGCGTGCTAAGCCCTCGGCGGGCACGCACGCTTACACAGGATGACGGAATTAGCGTCGCCGTATGCAGGACAACGCTGACATCGACGCCCGCATTGCCGAGGTCGCCGAGAAGTCCGGGTTCGTGCCCAACGTGTTCACCGTGCTCGCCGAGCGGCCGGCGCTGTTCCGGGCCTTCTTCCACTTCCACGACCTCGTCATGGACAAGGAGACGCCGGCGCTGTCGAAAGCCGACCGTGAGCTGATCGTCGTCGCCACGTCGGCCGCGAACCAATGCACCTATTGCGTCGTCGCCCACGGGGCGATCCTGCGCATCCGCGACAAGGATCCCGAGATCGCCGACCTCGTCGCCGTCGACTGGCGCAAGGCACCGCTCGACGACCGCCGCCGGGCGCTGCTCGACTACGCCGTGCGTCTGGCGCGCACGCCCGAGGACGTCGGGCCCGCCGACGCCGAGCCGTTGCGGGCCGCCGGGTTCACCGACGACGACATCTGGGACATCGTCGCCATCGTCGGCTTCTTCGCCCTGTCCAACCGCCTCGCCCACGCCTTCGATATTCGCCCCAACCCGGAGTTCTTCACGATGGGACGAGATCCGCCGGCCCGGGTCACCGACCGGTGAACGTCGCCTTGCCGGGTCCGTGCTCGCGGAAGCTCGCCACCCCGATCGTCGCGTCCTCCGTGCCGAACGACCTCGACGAACGCCTCCCGTTCGGCGGCGAGGCCGTCGGCGAGCGGCAGCGACCAGGCCACGGTCGATCACCCGCTTGCACAACGCCTGGGCGAGCACGGCGCCGCGGGCGATCTCGGCGGCGAGGGCGAACGCCCGCTCGTGTGGGTCGCCGTCGACGAGCTCGTCGGCGAGCCCGATGCGCACCGCCTCCTCGGCGGTGACCTGCCGCCCGGTGATGCACAGCTCCTTCGCCCGGCTCGGCCCGACGAGGCGGGCGAGGCGTGGCGTGCCGCCACCGCCCGGCACGATGCCGAGGAGGATCTCCGGCTGACCGAACACGGCCCGCTCGCCGGCGATGCGGTAGTCGCACGCCAACGCCAGCTCGCAACCGCCGCCGAGGGCGTAGCCGCTGACGGCGGCGATCACGAAGCGGTCGAGGGCGGCGATGGCGTCGTTCGTGGCATGGAACCGCTCGGTGATCGCCCGGGCCTCGGCTTGACCGCCGAACTCGTTGATGTCGGCGCCGGCGGCGAAGATCCGCTCGCCTCCGGTGATCACCACCGCACCGGGGAGGTCGGCGGACAACTCGTCGACGGCCGATTCCAGCTCGCCGAGCAGCCTGCTCGACAGAGCGTTGACCTTGCCATTGCGCAGCGTGACGACGGCGACCCCGTCGTCGCGCCGTTCGAGGGTGAGCAGCTCGTACATGGCTGCGAGTCTGGCCGACTTGGCGGCGAACGTCACCGACGCTCACCGCTTGATCGCCGGGGCGATCATCTCGTCCGCTGCCGATCCACGGGTCGAGGCGACGCTCGACCACGGCCTCGGTCAGCTCGCGCCAGCGGTCCTCGCCGCACAGCTCGCGTGCCTGCTGGCGTAGGCGGCTGCTGACGATCTCGCCGAGCTCCTCCTGGATCCGGGCCGCCCGCCTGCGCTCGAGCAGCCCGGACTCCGTGGCGTGAAGGCGATGGGCAGCGACCGCGTCCCACAGCTCGACGACGCCGGTGCCGTCGGTGGCGACTGTCAGAATGATCGGCGGGCGCCAGCTGCTCGGTGATTCGTGCGTCGGCCATTCCGTCGAGCCGGCGAGGTCGAGCATCTGCTCGAGATCGCGGCGGGTCTCCTCGGCGCCCGCCCGGTCGGCCTTGTTGACGACGAAGACGTCGGCGACCTCCATCAGCCCGGCCTTGTTGGCCTGCACGCTGTCGCCCCATCCGGGGTTGACGACGACGATCGTCGTGTCGGCCTTGCCAGCGACTTCGACCTCGACCTGTCCGACGCCGACCGTCTCGATGAGGATCAACCGCCGGCCGAGGGCGTCGAGGAGGCGAACGGCTTCAGGCGTCGCGAGGGCGAGTCCGCCGAGGTGACCCCGCGTCGCCATCGAACGAATGAACACGCCGACGTCGGTGGCGTGATCCTGCATGCGCACACGGTCGCCGAGGATTGCGCCGCCGGTGAACGGCGACGAGGGGTCGATGGCGAGCACGGCGACGTCGGCGCCGGTCGATCGCACGTGGCCGACGAGGGCGTTGGTGAGCGTGCTCTTCCCGGATCCCGGCGCCCCGGTGATGCCCACCGTGTAGGCCTCTCCCGCCGACGGTGCAGCGAGGCGGCCGATCTGGCGGGCCTCCTCGCCGCCGCGCTCGATCAGCGACAGCAGCCTGGCGATGGCGGTGCGGTCGCCGTCTCGGGCGGCCTCGTACAGCTCCGCGGTGGATCGCCCTGGCCGCGGCGTCACGCGAGGTTGACGACCTCGGTCACGCCGTCGATGCGGTCGCGCATGATCCGCTCGATCCCCGCCTTGAGCGTCTGCGTCGACGCCGGGCAACCGACGCACGCACCGATCAGTTCGACGGTGATCACGCCGTTCTCCTCGTCGACGCCGTGGAGGATGATGTCGCCACCGTCGGCGCGCAGCGCCGGGCGGATCACCTCGACGGTCTTCTCGACCTGCTCGCGCATGCCCAGGGTCGAACTGGTGGGGGTTGACGTGCTGATACCCCCATTCAACCATCCGATCCGATGGAAGATTCCATACCCTCAGCGCGGGTGACGGTCGTTGCTGGCCCACCAGGGCGGCTGGGACGAGATCCTCCTCGTCGTCGCCCCGATGGTCGTCGTCGCCGGTTTGCTGTGGATCGCCAAGCGGCGCGTCGACCGCGCCGCGGCGAGTCGCACCTCAGACCCGCTCGATACCGGCGCCGACCGCCGCTAGCCGGCCGACAAGGTCGTCGTAGCCGCGGTCGATGTGCTGGACGCCGCTGACCGTCGTCACACCGTCGGCGGCGAGCCCGGCGACGACCATCGCCGCACCGGCCCGGATGTCATGGGCCCGAACCGGTGCGCCGGACAGTCGCGGGACACCGCGTACGACTGCGTGGTGGCCCGTCGTGCGGATGTTGGCACCGAGGCGGATCAGCTCCTCGACGTAGCGGAAGCGACCGGGATAGAGGTTCTCGGTGACGATGCCGGCGCCGTCGGCGACGCTCAACATGGTGATGATCAGCGGCTTGTAGTCGGTGGCGATGCCGGGATACGGCAGCGTCGGCACGTCGATCGAGTGCAGCCTGCCGTTGGCAGCGACCCGCATCGTGCCCGGTACCGATCGTGAACTCGAGACCCATCTCGGCGAAGCGAGCGAGCAGGTTCTCCATGTGCTCGGGACGCGCCTCGACGACGTCGAGTTCACCGCCCGCCACGGCAACGGCGGCGAGGTACGTCGCCGCCTGGATGCGATCTGCCACCGTGCGATGGCCGGCGGCCTTCAACGACCCCCGTTCGACGCCGTTGACGACGATGCGCGACGTGCCGATGCCGTTGATGTCCGCCCCCATGTCGACGAGCAGATCGCACATGTCGACAACCTCGGGCTCGCGAGCGGCATTGTCGATCGTCGTCGTGCCGTCGGCGAACACCGCTGCCGTGACAATGTTCTCCGTCGCCCCGACGCTCGGGAACGAGAAGGCGATCTCGGCGCCATGGAGCCGGTCGGCCGTGGCGTGCAGTTCGCCGTGGGCGAACTTGAACGAGGCGCCCATCGCCTCGAGACCGGCGACATGCATGTCGATCGGACGGGCGCCGAAGTCGTCGCCCCCCGGCATCGACAGGCGCACCTCGCCGCAGCGCGTCAACAGCGGGCCGAGCACGTTGATCGACGCCCGGATCCGCTCGACGAGCTCGTACGGCGCGACCGGAGTGAGGTCGCCGTCGTTCTCGAGGATCAGCCGTCCGGGTTCCGGGCTGCGTGCGCGGACACCGAGCGCCGCCAGCAACTCGCCCATGATCGCCACGTCGTCGATCGCCGGCACGTTGGTGAGCTCGTACTCCCCATCGGCGAGCAGGCTCGCCGCCATCAGCTTGAGCACGGCGTTCTTGGCTCCCGGCACGCGAATCGTCCCCTCCAGCGGGCCGAGGTGGCGGATCGTGATCTGGTTGGGGTGGTTGGCGCGGTCTCCGGAGGCAGTCACAGACCCGCCAGTATGCTCCGGCCGTGAAGGGCCGCGAACACGGGTGGCAGGTCACCCGCTCCTGGCCCGCCGGCGGCGCCACCGCCGAGCACGTCCTCTCACCCCGTGACGACATCGTCCGCGAGCGTGCCGACGGAGCCGGCAGGTTCACCCAGGAGGCCGGCCCGTTCACCGAGTACGAACGCCTCGTCACCCACGACGGCGACGGCGACGATCGAGGAACGCACCACCTACCGGTACCGGTTGCCGTGGTTCGGCTGGCTGTTCGCCCTGCCGATCCGCTGGACGATCGCACGGCGCGGCCACGACCCGACGAGCGGGCGCCCGCCCATCCACCGCACGCCTGCGTGGGCCCCACCGGATCGGCTGACGCCGCGGCAGCTCAGCGTGCTCGGCCTGCTCGCCGCCTCGTCGATGGCGTCAGCGTTCATCAACACGCTGTTCACCCAGACCGTCGAGTTCGCCGCCGACGACTTCGGCGTCGGCGACTCGGGGATCGGTATCGCCGGGGCGGTCGTGCGCGCCGGCATCGTCTTCGTGCTTCCGGTCGCAGCCCTCGCCGACCGCGACCGGCCGGCGGACGGTGATCGTCGCCGTCGGCTTTGCCGCCCCGCTGGTCGCCGCCGCCGGAGCGCTCGCCCCGACATTCCCGATCCTCGTCGCCACGCAGACGATCGGAAGGCCGCTCGGTCTCGCCCTCGACTTCCTCGTCGCCGTCGTCGCCGCCGAAGAGATGCCCCGCAACTCGCGTGCCTACGCGGTCAGCGTGCTGGCGATGGCCAGCGGACTCGGCGCCGGCATCGCGGTCGTGTCGCTACCACTCGCCGATCTCGGTGACGGCGGGTGGCGTCTCGTCTACGTCGTGACGCTCATCTGGTTGCTGGTCGCCGTCTCGATTGCCCGCCATCTGCCCGAGACCGAACGCTTCCAGCGCCGTCACGTCGTCTCGCCACCCATCGACCGACGCCGCTTCGCCCTGCTCGGGGCAGTCGCCGTGCTCGGCAACCTGTTCATCGCCCCGGCCAGCCTGTTCCAGAACGGCTACCTCGAGGACGAGCGGGGCTACTCGGCGGCGCTGATCGCCGCCTTCACCCTGGCGACGGCGACGCCAGCAGGAATCGGGTTGATCGTCGGTGGGCGTCTCGCCGACGTTCGAGGCAGGCGCCGCCTGATCGCCGTCTGCGTCCCGGTTGCCGCGGCGTTACTCGTGACCTCGTTCTCGATCGGCGGTCCACCGATGTGGTTGGCGGCGTCGCTCGGAGGCATCATCGGCGCCATCGCCTTCCCGGCGGTGGCGGTCTATCGCAACGAGCTGTTCCCGACCGGCAGTCGCAGCCGAGCATCGGCCCTGGTTACGGCCGCCGCGCTGGTCGGCGGGATCATCGGGCTGGTGGTGATGGGGGCGTTGCTCGACGGCGGCCGGTCGCATGGCGTCGTGCTCGGGTGGTTGGCGACCGGGCAGCTCGCCGTCGTCGCGATCGTTCTGCTGTGGTTCCCGGAGACGGCCCATCGCGAGCTCGAGGACCTCAACCCGATCGACCGCGACACTCAGCTCAGGTCGGCGTGAGCGTCACTGCCGATCGCCATCGTTGCCAGCGGGCTGGCGCTGTGGCCCTCGACCGGCACGGACGTGAACTAGAAGCGAGCCATGCGATCAGCCCCCCACCGTGAACGGGACGACCATGCCGTTGCCGAGGTGGGGCAGGCCCGACTCGTCGGGGACGAAGCAGATCAGCACGTACTCGCCCGGTCCGGGCGGCACGAGCGTCGTCCATCCCTGCTCCCCGGGCCCGAGGGCTCCCATGCTGCCGAACTCGCCGTCGAACGGCAGACTCGCCCTGGAAGCCGGCGTGGCCCCAGGCGATCACGTCGTCCATCGTCTTGCCGTCGGCGAGGCGCGCCATCGCCGCCTCGTGGAGCAGCGCCGGGTCGTCGTTGACGAAGTGCCAGACACCGGTGCCGTCGAAGTTGTCGGGAACGGCGATCACCATGTTCGGACCGATGTGGATCGTCCCCTCGGACTCCGGCTCAGGGGCGTTCCCCGCCGGCGGGCTGACCGTGAACGTCTCGATCACCGGATCAGGCAGCTGCGGGTTGTCGAGCACGAAGTACTCGCCCGGCTCGAGGTCGAGGGTCATGTCCAGGGACTCGCCAGCGGCGATCGTGCCGTTGCCGCCCTTGACCGTCATCATCGTCGTGAACGCCTCGTCGCCGGCGGCCATCGCCTCGTCGAGCGTGACGCCGTCGTTGAGCCGGGCGATCACGAGATGGTGGCCGACCCCCGCGGCGTCGCTGTGTGTCATCGGCCTTGGTCTCCAGGGTGATGTCGACGAGTCCGCCGGGGACCCGGGACGGCACGATCAGCCCGTCGGCTGTGGCGGTGATCGTGAAGTGCGGTCGCTCGTGCTCGTGGGCGTCGACGTGGTAGGTGCCGGCGAACGACGGCACCGGCGGCGGCCATCGCCGCCAGCAGCGTCCGCCAGCGGCGTCGTCTCGGCGGGAACGTCGGGTTGGGGGTTGGGCGTGGCGCGGGGCATGCCGGAATGCGTGCATTGCTGTTCTTCCTGTCGAATCGATCGGGCAGGGCGGCCACGAAGGCCGCGCACCTGCCCAGGGGGAACAGCATCATGGACAGAGTCCGACCGGAGTCATGAAGAACGACTGACGAAGAGGTGGAGAACCACGCTGTGCAATCGGTCACGGCGATGTCCACATGTCGCCTCGGCGCCGTCCGTGGAGACCATCATGTGGCGATGACGACACGAACGGCGTTTCGCACCTGTCCGTTGTGCGAGGCGGGTTGTGGCCTCGAGATCACGCTTGCGGAGGACGGTCGCGTCGGGAGGATCCGCGGCGATCGTGACGACGTGTTCAGCCACGGCTTCATCTGCCCCAAGGGATCGACGCTCAAGCAGCTCCACGAGGACCCCAACCGCCTGCGCACCCCGTTGGTCCGTCGCGACGGTGAGCTCGTCGCCGCCTCGTGGGACGAGGCGTTCGCCGAGATCGAGCGCCGGCTGGCGCCGATCATCGAGCACCACGGGCGTGATGCCGTCGCCGTCTACCTCGGCAACCCCAACGCCCACTCGCTCGCCGGGATGCTCTACGGCAAGGCGCTGATCAAGGCCATCGGGTCGAAGAACGTCTACACGGCGAGCACCGTCGATCAACGACCCAAGGAGCTGTCTGCGGCGCTGATGTTCGGAGGCGGGCTGATCGTGCCCGTTCCCGACGTCGACCGGACCGACTTCCTGCTGATGCTCGGGGCCAACCCGTACGCGTCGAACGGCAGCCTGGCGACGGCGCCTGACTGGCCGGGGCGCATCGAGGCCCTGCGCGCCCGCGGCGGGAAGCTCGTCGTCGTCGACCCGCGGCGCAGTCGCACGGCCGAGGAGGCCGACGAGTGGATTGCCGTGCGACCCGGCTCAGACCCGTTCCTCCTTGCCGCAATGGTGCGGGTGCTGCTCGACGAGGGGCTCGTCGACCTCGGTGCCGTGGCCCCGTACGTCGAGGGCCTGGAGCGGCTGGGTCCGGCGTTGGCAGCATTCGGTCCTGACGAGGTCGCCGGTGTCACCGGTGTCGAGGCGGCGACGATTCGGCGTCTCGCCCGGGAGTTGGTCACCGCGCCGCGGGCCGCCGTGTACGGACGCATCGGGACGACGACCGCCGAGTTCGGCACGGTCGCCAGCTGGCTCGTCGACGTGCTCAACATCTGCACCGGCAACCTCGACCGTCCAGGCGGGGCGATGTTCACCACGCCCGCGGTCGCCGGGAGCAACACCCACGGCGCGCCGCGGGTCGGTCGTGGCGTTCGTCCCAACCATCCCCGGTCGCGCGTGCGCGACCTTCCCGGCACGTTCGGCGAGCTGCCCGCCGTGTGCCTCGCCGAGGAGATCGAGACGCCTGGGCCGGGGCAGATCAAGGCGCTCGTGTGCGTCGCCGGCAACCCCGTGCTGTCGCTGCCCAACGGTGGGCGCCTCGACGCCGCCCTCGGGTCGCTCGAGTTGATCGTGTCCGTCGACATCTACCGCAACGAGACGTCGCGGCACGCCGACGTCATCCTCCCGGCGCCGTCGGCGCTGGAGAAGCCGCACTACGACGTCGCCTTGCTGCAGCTGGGGGTGCGCAACGTCGCCAACTGGTCGGAGCCAGTGCTCCCGCTGCCGGACGGCCAACTCGACGAGTGGGAGGTGTTCGCTCGCCTCGCCTTGATCGTCCAGGGTGCCGGGGCCGACGCCGACCCGGCCGTCGTCGACGACCTCGTGATCGGCGCCGCTGATCGGTGCCGCCGTCGCCGACGAGCACGGACCGCTGCACGGGCGCAGCGCCGAGGACCTACTCGGCGCCCTCGCGCCGCGAACCGGCCCGGCGCGGATCATCGACTTCTACCTGCGAAGTGGTCCGTACGGCGACCACTTCGGCACCAACCCGTCCGGCCTCACCCTCGACGCCCTGATCGCCGCCCCGCACGGTGTCGACCTCGGACCGCTGCAGCCCCGCATGCCGGACGGCCTGCGCACGCCGACCGGGATGATCGACGTCGCGCCGCAACCGATCCTCGACGACCTGCCGCGGATGGAGACGGCGCTGCGGCGGCCCGACGACGGCTTCGTCCTCGTCGGCCGTCGCGACCTGCGCTCGAACAACTCGTGGATGCACAACGTCGAGGTGCTCGTCAAGGGCAAGCCGCGGTGCGTGCTCCACGTCCACCCCGACGACGCCTCGTCAGTGGGACTCGCCGATGGCGGGCAGGCCAAGGTGACCAGCCGGGTCGGAACCGTCGTGGTGCCCGTCGAGGTGACCGAGGCGATCCGGCCCGGAGTCGTCAGCCTGCCCCACGGCTGGGGCCACGACCTGCCCGACATCGAGCTCGACGTCGCCTCCCGCCACGCCGGTGTCAACACCAACCTGCTCACCGACGACAACGCCTTCGACGCCCTCACCGGCACCGCTGTGCTCAACGGCATCCCCGTGGAGCTCACCCCGGCGTAGGTTTCGAGCAACCAAAGGGTGCCAGTAGGACGGCTCCGTCACATTCGCACCCTTTGGTTGTGATCGGTAGTTACCGGGGAGTAGGCGTCGTGCCCCGCACGGGGTAATCTTGCGGCCGCTGTGCCCGGGTGGAGATCCCCGGGTCCCACCGGATCGGGCGGCAGAGTAGCCGCGCGCAAGCAGGAGACATCGTGGAGCTATCACTGTTCGGAGCCGAGGGCGGCTGGCAGGAATTCACCCTCAACGGTGGTGAGTGGACTGTGCTGCTGCTCTCGGTGGCAGCGGCGCTGCTGGCCATCGGCGTCGGCTTGTACCTCGCCAGGTCGGTGATGGCGGCCGACGAGGGCACGCCGAAGATGCGCGAGATCGCCGCGGCGATCCAGGAGGGCGCCTGGGCGTACCTCAAGCGCCAGTTCCGGACGATCGCGGTGATCGTCGTCCCGCTCGCCGCGGTCGTGTTCCTCACGTCGACAGCGATCGAGAAGACCGATGGCACCGAGGCGCTGAGCTTCGTCCAGTCCGGTACGTTCCGCACGATCGCCTTCGTCCTCGGCTGCCTGGCGTCAGGCTTCACCGGCTACATCGGCATGACGCTGGCGACGCGGGGCAACGTCCGCACTGCGGCCGCTGCGCGCACGGGCAGTCTGTCGAAGGCGCTCACCGTGGCGTTCCGCACCGGCGGCGTGGCCGGGATGTTCACGGTCGGCCTCGGTCTCCTCGGGGCATCGCTGATCATCATCTTCTTCCAGAACACCAGCTCGGCGATCCTCGTCGGCTTCGGGTTCGGCGGCTCGCTGCTCGCCCTGTTCATGCGCGTCGGCGGCGGCATCTTCACCAAGGCGGCGGACGTCGGCGCCGACCTGGTCGGCAAGGTCGAGGCCGGGATCCCCGAGGACGATCCGCGCAACCCGGCGACGATCGCCGACAACGTCGGCGACAACGTCGGCGACTGCGCCGGCATGGCCGCCGACCTGTTCGAGAGCTACGAGGTGACGCTCGTCGCCTCGATCATCCTCGGCGTCGCCGGCTTCAACGCGATCGGGGCCAACCCGGCGCTCGGCCTCGTGTTCCCGCTGGCAGCCCGCGCCATCGGCGTCGTCGCCTCGATCGCCGGCGTGTTTGCCGTGCGTGCCCGGGAGGGCGAGACCAACGCCCTCAAGCCGATCAACCGGGGATTCCTCACCGCCGGGTCGTTGACGGTCGTCGGCACGTTGCTCGTCGCCTTGCTGTACGTCGGCAACGACCACGACAACGCCGGGTGGAAGTGCTTTGGCGCCGTGGCCATCGGCCTCGTGCTCGCCCAGCTCGTCAGCCGGCTCACCGAGTACTACACGAGCACCCACCACAGCCCGGTGCAGGAGATCGCCGAATCCGCCGAGACCGGACCGGCGACTGTCGTGCTGTCGGGTACGTCGATCGGCTTGGAGAGCTCGGTCTACGCGGTGATTGCCATCGCCATCGCCATCGCCACGGCGCTGGCTCTCGGCGGCGGCAACCTCCAGTTCTCCCTCTACCTCGTCGCTCTCTGCGGCATGGGCATGCTCGCCACCACCGGAGTGATCGTCTCCGAGGACACCTTCGGCCCGGTCAGTGACAACGCCGCCGGCATCGCCGAGATGTCGGGCGAGTTCCACGGTGAACCCGAGCGGATCATGGTCCGCCTCGACGCCGTCGGCAACACGACGAAGGCGGTCACCAAGGGCTTCGCCATCGGCTCGGCGGTGATCGCCGCCGTCGCCCTGTTCGCCAGCTTCATCGAGACCGCCGGCAACGAGCTGCTCGAGGCCACCCGCATCGACCAACTTCTGGAAACGGGCCGCGGCATCTTCGACGAGATCGAACTGCAGATCAACGTCGCCGATCCGAAGATCTTCATCGGCCTGCTCATCGGCGGCGCTGTGCCGTTCCTGTTCTCCGCCCTCGCCATCCGCGCCGTCGGCCGCACCGCCGGCGTCGTCGTGCGCGAGGTCCGCGAGCAGTTCGCCGACGGGCAGATCATGGCCGGTACCAAGCAGCCGGACTACGGGGCGGTGATCGACATCTGCACCGCCGCCTCGCTACGCGAGCTGACCACACCCGCCCTGCTCGCCGTGCTCACCCCGGTGATCGTCGGCTTCGGCATCGGCTGGCAGGCGCTCGGCGGCTTCCTCGCCGCCGTCATCCTCACCGGTCAGCTGATGGCCGTCTACCTCAGCAACTCGGGCGGCGCCTGGGACAACGCCAAGAAGTACATCGAGGACGGCCACCACGGCGGCAAGGGGTCGGAGCCGCACAAGGCCGCCGTCATCGGCGACACCGTCGGTGATCCGTTCAAGGACACCGCCGGCCCAGCGCTCAACCCGCTGATCAAGGTGATGAACCTCGTGTCGCTGCTGATGCTGCCGGCGATCATCAACCTGGAAGACCGACGACAACGCCGCCCGCTTCGTCATCGCCGGCGTCGCGGCCCTCGTCCTGATCGGATCGATCATCTACTCCTCGCGCAGGACCGAGGGGATCGCCGCGGCGTCGACACCGGCGGCACCTGCTCCGAAGCTGGAAGCAACCGTCGGCTGATGCTCGTCCTGCGGTCCTGGCCCTCGGCCCGGACTTCCTCAAGCCGGAGTGGTGGTTCGACAAGGCCGGCAGCGCCGCGCTAGCGGTCGTCACGGCGATCATCTTCGCCGAGTCCGGGCTGCTGTTCGGCTTCTTCCTGCCCGGGGACTCGCTGCTCTTCTTCACCGGCTTCCTGACGTCGTCGGCGGCCAAGGAAGAGGCGCCGTTCGCCGAGTTCGCCGAGCACCTCCCGGCCCTGCCGATCGTCCTCGTGTGTCTCGCCGTCGCCGCGATCGCCGGCGACCAGGTCGGCTACGTGTTCGGTCGGCGGGTTGGGCCGTCGCTGTTCAACCGCCCGCACTCTCGCCTGTTCAAGCCCGAGAACGTCACCAAGGCCCATGCCTTCTTCGAGAAGCACGGCCCGAAGTCGATCGTCCTCGCCCGCTTCGTGCCGATCGTGCGCACGTTCACGCCGATCGTCGCCGGCGTCGCCGAGATGCGCTACCGCACGTTCGTCACCTACAACGTCATCGGCGGCCTGCTGTGGGCGGTCGGCATCACCACCCTCGGCCACTTCCTCGGCGAGATCGAGTTCTTCCGCGAGAACATCGAGTACGCCATCGTCGCCATCGTGCTGATCTCGCTCGTCCCGATCGCCATCGAGTTCTACCGCCACCGCCGCCATCACCCGGCTGAGGCCGTTGCGCTGACTGCGGATTCTCCTGCCCCGATCCGGTCAGATTTGGCCGCTTCGCGTCCGGAGAATGCCGAGCCTCGCTAGCACGCTCGCACCCAGTCGGCCACGACGGCGGCGACCTCGGCGTCCTTGCCCTTGAGGTCGTGGCCACCGTCGAGCCAGTGGTGCGTCACTGGGCCGGCGATCGTGGCAGTCCACTTCTCCAACTCCTCGGGCGAGCCGAATGGATCGCGCGTCCCGTGGACGAACAGCCACGGCACGGCGACAGCGGGCAGGTGCTCGACGCGCAAGCGGTCCGGCCGGCCCGGCGGGTGCAGCGGGTAGGAGATCGTCACCACGCCGATCAGCCGCTTCGGCGGCGCCACACCGTCCGCTCCGGCGGCAACCATCGAGCAGATCCGCCCACCCATCGAGCGCCCGCCAACCACGACGTTGCGACGTGCACCGATCGCCGCCAGCTCCTCGCGGACCGCAGCCATCAACACCTCCGGCTTGTCCGGCGCCCGACGACCCGCCTTGCGGTAGGGGAAGTCGGCGCGCACCACTGACCAGCCGGGCAGCGCTGTCACCACACGATCGACGGCGACGAGCGTCGATTGGTCGCGGCCACTGCCCGCCCCGGGAAAGAGCAGCATCGTGCCCGATCGCGCCGTCATCGCACCGACTCGGACAGGATCTTGCGCGCCGTCGCCAGATCGTGCATCGCCTTGGCCGCGTCGGCGCTGGCACCGCCGTGGTCGGGGTGCACCGAGCGCATCCGCAGACGGAACTGGGCGGCCAGCTGCCGGCGCGTCGGCGTCGGCGAGCCGACCGGGAAGCCGAGGACGTCCATCGCCCACGCCCGCGGGTCGGCGAGCGCCGACAACGGGACGGCAGTCGTTCCGGCGAGGTGGGTGATCAGCGCCGGACCAACCGGCCCGCGCCAGCGCATCGCCTGGTGGAGCAGCGGGGCGATCACCCGTCGACTCTCCGGGGCCAGCCGCTCGACGGCGTAGATCGCACCGAGCAGCATCGACAGCGGCGAGCCCCTCGAGTCGAACTGGAAGCTCAGCTCGTCACCTTCACCGTGGAGTTGGTGCAGCGACCGGCCGAGCCCGTGGCGGTCGATCTGGAAGCGGTGGCGCAGGCGCGGCTGGACGATCCGTTCGCCCGCCTCGACCTGACCGATGAGCCGGTGGACGTCTGGGACGAGATCCTCGTCGACGTCGTCGATGTGGGCGGCGACGACGGCGCCGAGCAGCAGGCCGCCGAAGCCGGGCGCTGGATCGGCCGGGAGGACGAGGTGGCCGAGGGCGACGCGGCGCGTCGGCGCCAATGGGCGGGTGTGCCACACCTCCAGCTCGGCGAGGAGCATCGTTTCCCGAGTTCGGCTCCGGCGGCGCCGACGTCAGACGTACGGGCGGACGAGCGAGCGGAGATGCTGGGCCGCGCCGATCACGTCCGACGGCACCGGCTCGGGGGCGTCCGTCGCCTCGGCGAGTCGACCGGAAGCCTCGACCACGCCGCGCCAGACGTTCTTGGCCAGGCCGTACGGAGGGTGCCCGGGATCGCACGCTGCCGCCAGGACGGCGACGTCCTCCCGTCCGACCCGGTCGTCGGCGTCCTTGGCCAGCCGATCGGCAGCTGCGAACAGGCGCGGCAACGCATCCTCAGGCGGCGCCGCGGCAGCGCCGGCGACGACGGTGCCGGCCTCGATGCCGTCGAGCAGCTCGTCGACGGTCGATTCGGTGTCGGCGGCGACGAAGATCGTCGTGCCCTCCCATCGATGAGCAATACCCGACTCGACGAGCGACGCGGTCAACGTCTCCCGATCGTCGTCTGGCCACTCGTCGAGGCCGTACTCGACGGCAGGGTCGTCCTCGGCGAGGCTGATGGGAAACGGCCCGAGCTCCTCGTCGAGGCGAGCGAAGAGGGCGTCCGTGCGGGCCTCGAGCTCCTCGGGAACGACGAGTTCGTCGTCGGCCCACACATGGGCGATGTCCTCGTCGGCGAGGGCTGCCGACAGCTCGGCGCGCTGTTCGATGTCCCACGCCGACACGTCGTAGTGGACCTTGACGGCATCCGGATCGTTGGGGTCCCAATCGAGCACGTCGGAGACGTTAACGGGACCTGTCTACGCTTTGGCCATGACGACGCCGTCGACTCGTCCCGATCGCAACCTGGCAATGGAGCTCGTTCGAGTCACCGAGGCCGCCGCCCTGGCGGCCTCCCGATGGATCGGCCGCGGCGACAAGGACGGCGCGGACGGTGCGGCCGTTAACGCCATGCGGACGGTGCTGTCGACGGTCACGATGGACGGCATCGTCGTCATCGGTGAAGGCGAGAAGGACGAAGCTCCGATGCTGTTCAACGGCGAGCGAGTCGGGGACGGCACGCCACCGCTCGTCGACGTCGCCGTCGACCCGATCGACGGCACTCGGCTCACCGCCGAAGGCCGGGCCAACGCCCTCTCGGTCATTGCGGTCAGCGAGCGCGGTTCGATGTTCGATCCCGGGCCCTCCTTCTACATGGAGAAGATCGCCGTCGGACCGAGCGCCGTCGGGGCGATCGACATCACCGCCACGGCGACGCAGAACCTGCGCTGGATCGCCAAGTCGAAGGGTGAATCCGTCCGCGACCTGACGGTCGTGATCCTCGACCGGCCTCGTCACGCCGAGCTCGTCGACGAGGTGCGGGCATCCGGGGCGCGCATTCGCCTGATCACCGACGGCGACGTCTACGGCGCCGTTGCCACGGCATGGCCGCGAGCCGGCGTCGACGTCCTGCTCGGCATCGGTGGCACGCCGGAGGGTGTCGTCACCGCAGCCGCGCTGAAGGCGATGGGTGGTGAGATCCAGGGACGGCTGTGGTGCCAGAGCGACGCCGAGCGGGCATCGCTGGCAGCGAGTGGCTACGACACTGAGACTGTGTTGACGATGGATGTCCTGGTGCGCAGCGACAACTGCTTCTTCGCCGCGACCGGGATCACCGACGGCCCGCTGCTCAACGGCGTACGAGTCGACGACCGCGGCGTGGTGACGCAGAGCCTCGTCATGCGCTCTCGATCGGGAACGGTGCGGATGATCGACGCGCTGCATCGCATCGACAAGGTCAACGCCGTGCTCGACGCCAATTGAGCACCCCCGCCGTCTGGGCTGTCACCCATCGGTTCGGTCTGTGCGGCCGGCCCAGCTGAACACGGCCCACCCGGCGATGGCGGCGACGATCGACGCCGTGAGTGTCCCGAGCTTGGCGTCGTCCTGCAGGCTCACCTCATCGAAGGCCAGTCCGGTGACGAACAGGGAGACCGTGAAGCCGACTCCCGCCACTGCTCCAACGCCGACGACGTGCCCCCAGTGTGTGCCGGCGGGAAGCCGGCCGAGGCCGAGTCGAACGGCCAACCACGAGAACGCCGTGATGCCGATGAGCTTGCCGACGACGAGTCCGAGGAGAACCCCGACGAACACCGCCGACGGGCTCGTCAGCGCCCCGACGCGGATCTCGACGCCCGCGTTGGCGAGGGCGAACAGCGGCACGATGAGATAGCTGGTCCACGGGTGGAGGATGTCGATCAGCCGGTCACAGGCGGAGATCGATCCGCGGATCGCCCACGCCGTGATCCGGACGTCTGCGGCATGGACGTCGGGGCGGTTGGCCAGCACATCCACGACATCGTCGGCCTCGAGGTCCGTCTGCCGGGGAGTGGCGGGCGTCAGCAGTCCCATGACGACACCGGCGATCGTGGCGTGAACACCGGACTCGTAGACCATCAACCACATCGCCAGTCCGAGCCCGAGGGGGATCAGCGGGTAGGAGACATCGAGGTTGTGCACGACGGCGACGAGGACGGCGACCCCCGCCGCGTACACGAGGAACTTCGAGTCGACATCCGACGAGTAGAACAATGCGATCACGACGATCGCCCCGATGTCGTCGACGATCGCAAGCGTGAGCAGCAGCACCTTGATCGGAGCCGGCACCCGCGCACCGAGGACGGCGACGATCCCGAGGGCGAAAGCGACATCCGTCGCCATCGGGATGCCCCAACCGTCGCGACCGGCGCTGCTCGCGTTGATGGCGACGTAGATCAGGGCCGGAACCAGCATCCCGCCGACGGCCGCCATCGCCGGGAGGGCGACGGTCCGTGGGTCGCGCAGTTCGCCGTTGACCAACTCACGCTTGATCTCCATCCCGACGACGAAGAAGAACAGGCCCATCAAGAGGTCGTTGACGAGGTGCCCGAGGTCCTCGGAGAACACATAGTCGCCGACCTCGACACGCACGACGGTCGACCACAGCGACTCATAACTTCCCGGCCAGGCGTTCGCCCAGATCAGCGCCGCTGCGGCGGCGGCGACAAGGGCGACTCCACCAGCCGCCTCGATGTACAGAAAGCGACGCAGCGGCTGGGCGACGCGTGCCAAACGCCGATCGCTGTCGAGGAAACTGGGTGATGCGCTCGGAATCGGTCGGGCCTGCACGGCTGCACTCCGGGGTCGGTGAGATTGCCGCCGACCAGACTTCCCGGCACTCCGGGCCCACACTAGCCCGCCGCGTGAGCGGCGGAGCTAGCGAGCGCTACCTGCTCACACAAGCCACGAAGATCACCCGACGATCAACTCGGTAGCGAAAGACCAGGGCACGGTCGGCAATGTGGGTTCCGGCGTCGTCACGACCGGCACGGCTGCCGGAAGCGTGGTCGACGACAGCACGTCGTGGACGCCGTCACCGCGGCACCGTCGCGGGGGACGCCGTCACCGGCGGCACCGTCGTCGGGGGACGCCGTCACCGGCGGCACCGTGACGGCAGGCACCGTGAGCGGCGGCAACGTCACCGCAGGCGGCGCCGTCGTCGGCACGGTCCCCGGAGACTCCGTCGACGGAGGCGCGGTCACGGGCGGAACAGTCACCGGCGGCAACGTCACCGCAGGCACCGTCGGAACCGTGACGGCCGGCGTCGTCACCGGCGGCAACGTCACCGCAGGCACCGATCGGAACCGTGACGACCGGCGTTGTCACCGGCGGCAACGTCACCGCAGGCACCGTCGGAACCGTGACGGCCGGCGTTGTCACCGGCGGCAACGTCACCGCAGGCACGATCGGAACCGTGACGGCCGGCGTTGTCACCGGCGGCAACGTCACCGCAGGCACCGTCGGAACCGTGACGGCCGGCGTTGTCACCGGCGGCAACGTCACGCTCGGGATCGCAACTGGCGGCACCGAGTTCGGCGGCAACGTGACAGGCGGCAGACCATCGATCACATCATCGACAACCGGCGCGACAACCTCATCGACGACCGGGCCGACCACTTCGTCGACAACCGGCACGACCACGTCATCAACAACCGGCACCACCACGTCATCGACAACCGGCACCACCACGTCATCGACAACCGGCACCACCACGTCATCGACAACCGGCACCACCACGTCATCGACAACCGGCACCACCACGTCATCGACAACCGGCACGACCACGTCATCGACAACCGGCACCACCACGTCATCAACAACCGGCACGACCACCCCATCGATCACCGGGCACAACCACGTCATCGACAACCGGCACCGACCACGTCATCGACAACCGGCACCACCACGTCATCAACAACCGGCACCACCACGTCATCGACCACCGGAACGACCACCCCATCGACAACCGGCCGACCACCTCATCGACAACCGGCACGACCACTCATCGACACCGGCACGACCACTCATCGACAACCGGCACGACCACGTCATCAACGACGACCACTCATCGACACCGGCACCACCACCTCATCGACAACCGGCACCACCACGTCATCAACAACCGGCACCACCACCTCATCGACGACCGGCACGACCACTCATCAACATCGCCACGATCACCGGAACAACCACCTCATCGACAACCGGCACCACCACGTCATCGACCACCGGGACAACCACCTCATCGATCACCGGCCGACCACCTCATCGATCACCGGATCAACGACGTCCTCGATCACCGGATCGACAAGCGACTCGACGTCGTCTGACGTGGGTCCGCCGACCGGCAAGGTGACCGACCTCGACTCGTCCGGCGCCCGGTGACGAGCTAGGAGGCTCTGACACCACCGCAGATGCAGTCGTGCTGGTCGGCCCGGACAAGCCCGGCGCTCGCCCGACCGCTGGCAATGCCGGCGGGCGGTAGCGGTCGAGGGGCGACGATCGGCTCTTGCTCTGCGTCGGCTTCGAGGGGTGCGGCGACCACGGTCCTGACGTCCTCATCCTCCGGCGTCACCGCCACCGAATCCGCCCGTCAGGTTGAAGAAGAGTGGGGCCGTGATGAGAAGTGCGGTCGCGCCTTTGAGGAACAGCCCGGAGGTGAACAGTCCGGAGCTGAACAGGCCCGACACCGTGCCGAGCGTCGTGCCCACGGTCCACGGTGCGGCGAGCACCGGCGTGGCCGGGGGCAGGAGCTTCCGCAGGCTGGAGTTGACGTCGCGGAGTTCGTTCACTGCCTGTTGGCAATGCGGGCACTCGACGAGATGCCGCTCCACGTCGTCACGCTGCGTGTCAGTGAGCTGAGCGCGAACATAGGCCGCCAAGCGTGGTGCGTACCGCTCACAGGCCTCGTCCGGCGCGGAATCGATGTGCTCGGCAAGGTAGGCCGTGGCGAACGCCTCACGCGCTCGACGAGTGAGCGCGGCCGTGGCGTTCGGCGCCAGGTGCAGGTGGGCGGCGACCTCTGCAGCCGATCGTTGCTCGACCTCGGTGAGCCACAGCGTCTGCTGCCACCGCGGGCTGAGCGATGCGAACGCCCTCGCCACCGTGTCGGCCTCGACGTAGCGTTCGGGATCCTCGAACAGCCGGCGAGTCGCCGACGCCGGCACGCAGGCCACGGTCGCCGGCGTTGTTGATCCGCTGCCAACGCGAGCGGCAGCCGTTGCGAACAGCGGCCAAGAGATAACTGCGGAAGTTGTCCCGCGGCCCGTTCCCGTTGCGGATCGCCTCGAGCACCCCCGCAAACGCGTCGGCTACGACGTCGTCGACCTCCGAGCGCGAGCGGAGCATCCACTGGGCAGTGGACTCGGCAGCCCGACGATGCCGCCGGTACAACTCGCCGAACGCGTGTCGATCCCCGCTGCGGGCTCGTTCGATCAGGCGATCATCGGAGGCGCCCGTGAGTCGATGTCGGGTTCGCCTCACGACAATTCTTTACCACGCCGGTCGTCCGGCGAGACAAGGACAGGCACGGCACGGCACCGGGAAGACCCCGGTGCCGTGCCGCTCCCGCCGGAATTTGTGTTCCGTGGTGCACCCGGGACCGTGGGGAGAGGCGCGGTCCCAGGCGCTCGCCAGTTGGCGACCACTACGTCGTGTTGCGTTTCAGCCCTCATCGACGTTCTCTCCCAATGTCGAGTCGGTGACCTACAGAAGTGGTGACGCCCGCCGCGATGACGCGCCCTGCCAAGAAATCTGAGAATCCGACCACTTCGGCGCGCGCCGGGACGACAGACGTGCTGTCGGAATCCAGGAGCGGGTCAGGTGGCGAGGATCGTGACGCTGTTGCCGGAGACCTCGACGAAGCCGCCGGTGAGGTCGAAGCGCTGGATCGAGCCGTCGGCGAGGTAGACGCGGGTCTCGGCAGGCACGAGCGTGCCGAGGAACGGCGCGTGGTCGTTGAGGAAGGCGACGTCGCCCTCGGTCGTGCGGGTGACGACCTGCGTCGACTCACCCTCGAACAGCACCTCCTCGGGCGACACCACTGACGTTCAGACCCGCATCAGCGCCGCGCCCTCCTGAGGCTCTTGGCCTTGGCATGGACCTGCTCGATGCCGCCGACGTTGAGGAAGGCCTGCTCGGGAACTTCGTCGAGGTCGACCATCGACGATCGCCTCGAACGACTCGACGGTCTCGGCCACCGGCACGTACTCGCCCTTGAGACCCGGTGAACACCTCGGCGACGAAGAACGGCTGGGACAGGAAGCGCTGCACCTTGCGTGCCCGGTTGACGGTGAGGCGGTCCTCCTCGGACAGCTCGTCGAGACCGAGGATGGCGATGATGTCCTGCAGCTCCTTGTAGCGCTGCAACGTCTCCTGGACACGACGAGCGACGTCGTAGTGATGCTGGCCGACGACCTCGGGCGACAGGATCGTCGACGTCGACGCCAGCGGGTCGACCGCCGGGTAGATGCCCAGCGAGGCGACGACGCGGCTGAGCTCGGTGGTGGCGTCGAGGTGGGTGAACGTCGTGAACGGCGCCGGGTCGGTGTAGTCGTCGGCGGGCACGTAGACGGCCTGCAGCGACGTGATCGAGCGGCCCTTCGTCGACGTGATCCGCTCCTGCAGCTGCCCCATCTCGTCGGCGAGGGTCGGCTGGTAGCCGACCGCCGAGGGCATGCGGCCGAGCAGCGTCGACACCTCGGAGCCGGCCTGGACGAAGCGGAAGATGTTGTCGATGAACAGCAGCACGTCCTGGTTCTGCACGTCACGGAAGTACTCCGCCATCGTCAGCGCCGAGAGGGCGACGCGCAGGCGGACGCCCGGCGGCTCGTCCATCTGGCCGAACACGAGGGCGGCCTTCTCGAACACGCCTGACTCCATCATCTCCAGACGGAGGTCGGTTCCCTCACGGGTCCGCTCGCCCACGCCGGCGAACACGGACACACCGCCGTGCTGCGACGCGACCCGGTTGATCATCTCGGTGATCAGCACCGTCTTGCCGACGCCGGCACCGCCGAACAGGCCGATCTTGCCGCCGGCGACGTACGGCGTGAGCAGGTCGATGACCTTGATGCCGGTCTCGAACATGCGGGCCGAGGGCTCGAGGGCGTCGAACGTCGGGGCGTCGCGGTGGATCTCCCAGCGCTCCATGTCGGCGAACTCCGCGGCTGCCGTCTCGGCGTCGACGTCGAGCGGTGCACCCCACACGTTCCACACGTGGCCGAGCACCTTGGGGCCGACCGGCACGGTGAGGCCATGGCCGGTGTCACGCACTGGCGTTCCCCGTCGGAGTCCGTCGGTGGGCTTCATGCAGATGGCCCGGATGCGTCCCTCGCCGAGCTGCTGGGCGACCTCGGCGAGCACCGGCGTCGGCTTGCCGTCGACGGTGATGTCGAACTCGAGGGCGGTGTTGAGCTCGGGCAGCGACCCGCGCGGGAACTCGACGTCGATGACGGGCCCGGCGATGCCGACGACCCGGCCGTCGGTGCCGGCCGACTGTGGTCTCTCGGTGACGGTCATGAGTGATGTCTCCTGTGCTGGTCGATCGAGGGGTTCAGTTGCGCTTGGCGTCCTGGAGGTCGGACTCGAGGCTCGAGCTCGACGAGAATCCGGGGGGTCAGCACGTCGCCGTCGCCGGCCAGCGCCTCGGCGCCGCCGACGATCTCCATGATCTCCGTCGTGATCGAGTCCTGGCGGGCCCGGTTCATGATCCGGCTGAGCGACTTGATCAGTTCTTCGGCGTTGTCGGTGGCCGACTTCATCGCCCGCTGACGGAAGGCGTGCTCGGAGGCCGCGGCGTTGAGCAGGGCGGCGTACACGCGGGCCTCGACGTAGCTGGGCAGCAAGGCATCGAGGATCGTGCCGGGATCGGGCTCGTACTCGTAGTCGCCCGTCGGCGCCTCGGCGGGGCCGGCCTGCCGTCGCCGCCGGCGGCCGTCTCCACGGACAGCGGGACGAGCGGGCGCAGGACGACCTCCTGGTTGCCCACGGAGATGAACCGGGTGTAGACGAGCTCGACCTTGTCGACCGCGCCGCTCGTGAACAGCTCGATCACGTGGTCGGCGATGCGCTTGGCGTCCTCCAGCTTGGGCGTGTCAGAGAACCCGCTGAACGACTCGCCGAGGTGGTAACCGCGGAAGTGGAAGTAGCCGGCTGGCTTGCGACCGACGGGGACGATGAGGTACTGCTTCCCGGCGAGCACGTCGGCCTTGACCTCGCCTTCGGTGGCCCGCTGCACCCCGGCGTTGTAGCCACCGCAGAGGCCGCGGTCGGCGGCCACCGCCACGTAGCACGTCGTGCCGATGGTGTCGCGCCCGGCGAGCAGCGGAGCTGTCGAGCCCGGCGCCACCGGCAGCGAGGTCGCGCGACGACCTCGGTGATCTTCTCCGAGTAGGGCACGGCGGCAGCGACACGCTGTTGCGCTTTGACGATCCGCGACGCGGCGATCAGCTCCATCGCCCGCGTGATCTTCTTCGTTGCCTGGATGCTGCGGATGCGTCCCCGCAGGATCCGTTCCTGCCCTCCGGCCATTATTGCGTTCCCCGGCCACGCAGGCCGCGCGCCGGCCCTCGCTCGCTCCGGCGCTACCCTCGCGCTCGGACGTCGCTGCGCTCGTGATCCGACGCGTTCGTCCCCGGCCACGCAGGCCAGCGCGCCGGCTCCCTCGCTGGCGCTCACGGTCGCCTCCGCGAACAGGACTGCGTCGTCTCACGAACGTTCTCATCTCCGTCGCCAATGTCTTGGCTGACTCGGCCTCGCCGACCTCGTCGGCTTCGGCGATCGTCGGGTCGACGGCACGGTCGTCGGCACTGCCCGGCAGGAACTGGCCCTTGAACTCCTCGACGACGTCGCCGAGGCCCTCGGGCACGCCTGACGTGCGGATCTCCTCGAGCATCGCGCTGTGACTGGAGCGGACGTGCTGCACGAGCTCGGCTTCGAAGCGCTTGACGTCGGTGACTGGGACATCGTCCAGATAGCCGCGGGTGCCGGCGAAGATGACGACCACCTGCTCCTCGACCGGCATCGGCGAGTTGAGCGGCTGCTTGAGCAGCTCGACGAGGCGGTAGCCACGCTCGAGCTGTGCCTTCGACACGGCGTCGAGCTCGGACCCGAACGTGGCGAACGCCTCGAGCTCGCGGAACTGGGCGAGATCGAGCTTGAGCGTGCCGGCGACTGCCTTCATCGACTTGATCTGGGCGGCACCGCCGACCCGCGACACCGAGTTGCCCACGTCGACGGCGGGGCGGACGCCCGACTTGAACAGGTTCTCCTGCACGTACACCTGGCCGTCGGTGATCGAGATGACGTTCGTCGGGATGTACGCCGAGATGTCGCCGGCCTTCGTCTCGATGATCGGCAGGGCGGTGAGCGAGCCGGCGCCGTTCTCGTCGGACAGCTTGGCGGCTCGCTCGAGCAGGCGGCTGTGCAGGTAGAAGACGTCGCCCGGGTACGCCTCGCGGCCAGGCGGGCGGCGCAGCAGCAATGACACCTGGCGATACGCCTCGGCCTGCTTCGACAGGTCGTCGTAGACGACGAGGGCGTGCTCGCCGTTCTCCATCCAGTGCTGGCCCATGGCGCAGCCGGCGTAGGGAGCGAGGTACTTGAACGGCGCCGGGTCGGCGGCCGGCGCCGTGACCACCACGGTGTACTCCATCGCCCCGTGCTGACGCAGCGTCTCGACGGTCTGCGCCACGGTCGAACCCTTCTGCCCGATGGCCACGTAGATGCACTTCACACCCTGGCCACGCTGGTTGAGGATCGTGTCGATGGCGATCGTCGTCTTGCCCGTCTTGCGGTCGCCGATGATCAGCTCACGCTGACCGCGGCCGATCGGCGTCATCGCGTCGATCGACTTGATGCCCGTCTGCAACGGCTCGTGGACCGGCCTGCGGCCGGTGATCCCGGGCGCCTGGATCTCCATCCGCCGCTCCTCGACGCCGACCAGCTCGCCATGACCGTCGACCGGCTCGCCGAGGGCGTTGACGACACGACCGAGGACGCCGTCACCGACCGGCACCGACAGGATGCGTCCGGTCGCCTTGACGGTCTGGCCCTCCTCGATCTCGTCGACGTCGCCGAGCACGACGGCGCCGATCGAGAACTCCTCGAGGTTGAGGGCGAGGCCGACGATGCCGTTCTCGAACTCGAGCAACTCGTTCACTCCGGCATCCGGGAGGCCGGACACTCGGGCGATGCCGTCGCCGACCTCGGAGACTCGCCCGACCGTGCGAGCCTCGAGGGACGGCGTGAAGTCATCGAGGTTGGACTTGAGGGCCGCCGCGATGTCGGCGGCGGAGAGGGTGAGTTCAGCCATGTCGGTTGCGGTCCTTTGCGATGCGGGCGCCGGGTTACAGACGGCTCTTCAGTTGGTCGAGGCGGGTGCGGACGCTCCCGTCGATGATCGTGTCGCCGACGGTGGCGACGAGGCCGCCGACCACGGATGGGTCGACGTTCACCTTGAGGTCGACGTTGCGACCAGTGGCGTTGGCGAGCGCGGCGCGCAGGCGATCCTGCTGATCGGCGGTCAGCGGGACGGCGCTGCGCAGTTCGGCGACGGCCGCGTCCTTGGACTCGGCGGCTCGCTGCACGAGACGATCGACGATCGCCGGCAGGTCGCGTGCGCGCCCGGCCCCGACGACCATGGCGATCAGCTGCACCGTCGTCTGGGTCGCCTTGCCCCCGAGGAGTTCCTCGATGATCGCCTGGCGCCGGGCCGCTGGGATCAACTCGTCGGAGAGCGCCTCACGGAGCGCGTCGTTCGACTCGTACAAGCGGGCGAAGCGGAACAGCTCGTCCTCGACCTCGTCGAGCGTCCCTTCGGCGCGGGCGACCTCGAACAGCGCCGTGGCGTATCCGTCGATGCGAGGGTCGGTGCTCATGGCGTTCCCTCTGGTGTCGTGGCACCGACGTTGGCGATGAAGTCCTCGATCAGGCGCTGCTGCGTCTCCTCGTCGAGCGACTCCTCGATCACCCGCTCGGCGACGAGGACGGACTGCCTGGCGATCTCGGCGCGCATCTCGTCCATCGCCCGGCTGCCGAGCAGGGCGATGTCGGCATCGGCCTTGGCCTCCAGCTCGGCGACCTCGCCCTCGAGACGCGCCCGCCCGTCGGCGAGCAGCGCCGCGGCGCGCTCGTCGGCCTGGGCGAGCAGGTGGACGCGCTCGTTCTCGATGTCGCCAAGGGCCTGGCGGATCCGCTCCGCCTCGGCAGTGGCCTCCTCCTCGTCCTGCTTGGCTGCATCGAGCTCGGCCTGGACCTTCTCGGTTCGCTTGTTGAGGGCCTTCTTGACGAACGGCGATCCCTTCCAGAACAGCAGGGCGAAGATGATCACCGAGGCCGTGGCGCCGAACAGCAGCTCGTAGCCCTCCGGCCACAGCCAGTGGTGGGTCTGGTCGATGCGCTCGGCGTGCTCGCCCTCATCAGCGGCGGCGGGGAGCAGTTGCCAGCCGATCATGAGACGACTCCGGCACCGACGACCTCGTCGACGACTCGGCGCACGGCGGCGTCGTCCGGGCGCCGGTCGATGCTCAGCTCGACGGTCCGCGAGGCGACATCGGCGACGGCATCGGCGACCATCGGACGGGCCGCCGCCTTGGCCGCTTCGTAGTCGGCCGCGGCGGCGGCGCGGCGCTCGGCGATGGTCGCGGTGACGCCGGCGAGACGCTCGGTGCGTTCGGCTTCGAGTTGGCGGCTCGCCGCCTCGATCCGTGCCGTGCCCTCGGCCCTGACGGCCGCCAGTGCCCGCTCGTACTCGGCGACCTCGCCTTGCGCCTCGGCGCGCAGCGTCTCGGCGCGCTCGTGACCGCTGCGGATCAGGCCGCGGCGCGCCGCCATGCCCCGCTTCACCTTGGGGACCAGGTACAGGCGCATCGCCACGAGCAGCACGAGGAAGGCGCCGAGCCCCCACAGCAGCTCCTTGGTCTCCGGCGTGATCGGGCTGGGGCCCTCGTCGGGCGGGGCGGTGCTCTCGTCCGTGGCGGTCGGCCGCAAGCCGACACTCTCCGCTGCCGCGCCAAGAACTACGTGCAGCCCGCCTTCACCGGCGAGGGCGACGGAAACGGTGTACAAGGTGCGCTCCTACAGTCCGAGGAGGATGAAGACCACGAAGCCGATCAGCGCCAGCGCCTCGGTGAAGGCGATGCCGAGGAACATCGTGGTCCGGACCATACCGGCGGCCTCCGGTTGGCGGGCCATCGCCTCGATGGCCTTGCCGACCACGTAGCCGATGCCGATGCCAGGGCCGATGGCCGCGAGGCCGTAGGCGAACCCGGCGCCGATAGCGGCGTTCGCTGCCTTCTGGTCGTCGGCATTGAGCGGGGCCTGAGCGATGAGTCCGGCGATCGCTTCCATATCTGACTTCTCCCTGTGGTTCTGGTTCTGGAGATCTGGTTGGTTGTGGCGGTTCAGTGCTCGGGGTGAGCGGCGAGGCCGATGTAGACGGCGGTGAGGATGGTGAAGATGTACGCCTGCAACAGGCCGACGAGCACCTCGAAGACGGTCAGGAACAGCAGCATGAAGAAGGGCAGGACCGACATCGGCTTGAGCAGAAACTGCTGCGTCCGGGCGAACAGCATGGCGTCGGTGAGCAGGGCGAACGTCACCAGCAACATGTGCCCGGCGAGCATGTTGGCGAAGAGTCGGACCGCCAGGCTGAACGGGCGCAACACGATGTTGGAGAGGAACTCGATGAGGCCGACGAGGGGACGCATTGCCACGGGTACGTTGCGCGGCCACAGCATGCCGGTGAGGTAGCTGAGCCCGTTGTGCTTGAAGCCGACGGTGTTGTACGTCAGCCACACCAGGACGGCGAGGAACAACGGCAGTGCCATCCGGGCGGTCGCCGGCATCTGCAGGATCGGAATGATCCCGGGCAAGTTGCACAGGTAGACGAAGATGAAGATGGTCAGCAGGAAGGGCGTCCATCCGAGTCCGTCGCGGCCGATCGTCTGCATCACGATCTGTTCCTCGATGAACTCGACCCCCGACTCGGCCACGTTGCGCACTCCCGTCGGGGCGACCAACGGGTCGCGGTCGCGACGCGACGAGGTAGATGATGATGGCGATGATGGACGCCAGGCAGGCGATGAGGGCCACCTTGTTGAACGTCGGGAAGAGGTCCTTCCAACGGATGACCTCGTTGATCGGGGGGAATTCGAGAGCGAGCATCGGGATCTACCTCAGCGTCGTGGGCGGGACGGGGTCATCGACGGGACGGAGGGCTTGAGGCCGGGAAAGGCGAGCGAGAGGGCGACGTACTTCAACTCCCACAGCAGAAGCCCGAGATGCGTGACGATGATCGTCGCACCGAGCGCTGGGCGAGAAATCCAGGCCGCGTCCTTGACGAGCCACACGGCGAGGAAGATCAGCCCGAGCCGGAAGAGGTAGCCGAACAGGACGCCGCCCATGATCAGGGCGACCGAGATCCGTGCGGTCGTGGCGATGATCGCCGCGGCCAGGAGGAAGTTGGCGAGCACGATGGCGATCCCGTACGCGGCCGACGACGCCCCGTTGCCGCCCCAGATGACGCCACAGATGGCGATGATCACCGGTGCGGCGATCAGGCCGCGCCGGCCGATGTCCCTGGAGACGTCGATCTCCGGCGCCGATCCCTCGAGCCGCGTCGTGAACGCGCCGTTCATGGCTGCGATCCTCCCGCGTTGGCGGCGTCCTGGCGATGACGTGTCACGTCATCGCGGCGCCTCGCCTCGAGTGTCTCCATCTGCGCCGTGTAGCGCGCCTTCCACGCGAAGAACAACCCGACGACCGCGAGCACCGAGGTGAGGATCGTTACCACCGGGTCAGTTCCCAACCAGCGGTCGACGGCGAAGCCGAGGCCGAAGAACAGCAGCAGCGTCAGCGCCGCGTCCATGCCCCGCCCGAGGCTGTCGTCGCCACGCAACGCGCGGCGTGCAGTGCTGGGGGAAGGCAACAGTTTCATCGGCGTTGATGATGGTTCACGGAGGGTGTGGCGAGCTTGTGAATGTACGCACAAGCTACAGGATCCGAGTGTGCGGCGCAAGTTCCGCGACGTCCTCACGACGCTACTCGTCCGTTGTCACGGCGTCTGCGGCGAACGCTCGGATGGAGCACGGTGTAGAGGACGATTGCGATCGCCGCCATGCCGAAAAGGAGGTACGACGGGTTCGAGTCGGTGAGCACCGGGTAGAGGACGAAGCCCGAGAGCAGCGCCGTCCACGCCCAGAGGATCAGCACGCTGCGCCGATGTCCGTGACCGAGATTCATCAAGCGGTGATGGAGGTGCCCCTTGTCGGCGACGTCGAGCGCTTGTCGCCGGCTCGCCCGACGGATGACGGCGAACACGAGGTCAAGAATCGGCACGCCGAGGATGAGCAGTGGTATGACCAACGGAGCGAGGAAGAAGTAGGTCTGACCGATGAATCCCTGGCCGCTCGGGTCGGCTCGGCCGCCGACGACGCTCGTCGACACGGCCATCAGCAGGCCGAGGAGCAGCGCCCCGCTGTCGCCCATGATGATGCGCGCCGGATTGAAGTTGTGGGGCAGGAACCCGACGCACACGCCGACGGCGATGATCGCTACGAGTGGCCCGAAGTTCGGCGAGGCGAGCAGCCCGAGGTCGCTGAGCTTCTGGGCGTAGAGGAAGAACGCCCCGGCGGCGATGGCGACGATCCCGGCGGCGAGACCGTCGAGGCCGTCGATCAGGTTGATCGCCTGCGTCATCCCGAGCAGCCACAGCACGGTGACGAGCGGAGCCCAGTCGCTCGACAACAGGATGTCGTCCATCAAGGGAACGCGGAAGTAGTACATCGTCACCCCGTACTGCACGAGGACGAGGCCGGCGAGCACGATCGCCGTCACCTTGGCCGGCGGCAGCGAGCCGTGGATGTCGTCGTACAACCCAACGACGAGGATGATCACGGCCGCGGCGATGATGCCACGGGGCTCCGAGTTGCGGGCGAACAACGAGTCGAAGCGGTCGAGCAGGCGGGCGACGGCGAAGGCGACGATGAAGCCGGCAAACAAGGCGAGGCCGCCGATCGCCGGAATCGGCGCCGTGTGCACCGTCCGCTCGCTCGGCTGGTAGAGCCAGCCGCGCCACCTGGCGAGGCGACCGACGAGCGGCGTGGCGACCAACGTGACGACTGCGGCGACGGCACCGATGATGAGGTAGTCACCGGTACCCGGCACAGCCAGCGATCCTACGGTTGGCGTCGATTGGGCGGCGCCACCCTGGGTGCTGCGAGCGTACAGACGGCGAGCCACGTCGGTAATTGCTCCTGAAGCGGATGCGCTGCGGCCGTCGCGGCATGCGACGATCGTGATATGAGCGATGCGCACGCATAGCGCGTATCTCATCGCGTTGCGTGTCAGCGACCGTGGGCAGTACCCGCTTCCCGAGCAATGCCGACGGGAGGTCTCGGGCGAGCCTCGTTGCTAGGCGATGTGGGGGTCGCCGTGGGGATACGCCGGGAATCGGGCGCAGAGTTCGGCAACCTCCTTGCGGACGGCGGAAAGCTCCTCGCCGTTGTTGCGTTCGCGCAGCGCCCTGGCGATCAGCTCGGCAATCGTCGCCATCTCCGGCTCGTTCATGCCCTGCGTCGTCACCGACGGGGTGCCGATGCGCAGACCGCTCGTCACGAACGGGCTGCGCGGGTCATCGGGCACGGTGTTCTTGTTCAACGTGATGCCCGCCTCGTCAAGCGTCGACTGGGCGACCTTGCCGGTGAGCTCCTCGTCGAATGGGCGCAGATCGACCACCATCAGGTGGTTGTCGGTGCCGCCTGACACGAGGCGGAATCCCTCGCCGGCGAGGGCCTTCGCCAGCGCCGCGGCGTTGGCGACGATCTGCACGGAGTAGCGCTTGAACGACGGGTCGGCCGCCTCGCGAAAGGCAATCGCCTTGGCGGCGATGACGTGTTCGAGCGGGCCGCCCTGCCATCCGGGGAAGACCGCTTTGTCGATGGCCTTGGCGTGCTCCTCACGGCACAGGATCGCGCCGCCGCGCGGGCCGCGCAGCGTCTTGTGCGTCGTCAACGTCACCACATCGCAGAATGGCACGGGATCGGGATGGGCGCCGCCAGCGACCAGCCCGGCGAGGTGGGCGATGTCGAACAGCAAGAGAGCGCCGATCTCGTCGGCGATCGCCCGGAACGGCTCCGCCTCGAGACGACGCGGGTAGCTCGTCGTGCCGGCGACGATCATCTTCGGGCGGTGCTCGAGGGCGAGGTCGCGGACCTGATCCATGTCGATTCGTTCGTCGCCCGGCGTCACCTTGTAGGCGACGAAGCGGTAGGTAAGGCCGCTGGCGTTCACCGGCGAGCCGTGCGTGAGGTGGCCGCCGTGGTCGAGGCTGAGTCCGAGCACAGTGTCGCCCGGCTGGAGCAGCGCCTGGTAGGCGCTCATGTTGGCGTTCGCTCCGGAGTGGGGCTGGACGTTGGCGTGTTCGGCGCCGAACAGCGACTTGGCCCTGGCGATGGCGATCGACTCGACATCGTCGATCACCATGTTCCCCCCGTAGTAGCGCTTGCCGGGATACCCCTCCGAGTACTTGTTGGTGAGCACGGAACCCATTGCCCGAATCACCGCCGGAGACGTGAAGTTCTCGCTGGCGATCAACTGCAGACCCGTGGTCTGGCGCTCGAACTCGGCGGCGAGCAGCGCCTCGATCTCGTGGTCCGGGTCGGTGTCACTCGGGAAACTCATGGGCACATCGTCGCACCGATGCGGCCGACAAACCACCACCACTCCAACAGTTAGAACTCTTCCTCCAGCGCCGTGATCATGCCGACGCGGCGGGCGTGGCGGCCACCGTCGAATGGCGTGGCGAGGAACGTGTCGACGATCTCTTCGGCGAGGCCGACACCGACGACTCGGGCACCGATCGTCAGCACATTGGCGTCGTTGTGGGCACGAGCCATGCGCGCCGTGTAGAGGTCGTTGCACAGCGCCGCCCGCACACCGCGCACCTTGTTGGCAGCAAGCTGCTCGCCCTGCCCACTGCCGCCAACGATGAGCCCAAGTTCGTCGTCGCCGTCGCGCACCGCCCGTCCGACGGCCGCACAGAAGGGTGGGTAGTCGACCGGCTCCGCGGAATCGGTGCCCAAGTCGTCGACGACGTGTCCGGCGCCGCGCAACCTGGCGGCGAGGTGCTCCTTGAGATCGAACCCGGCATGATCGGAAGCGATCGCGATCGTGGTCATCGCTCGGCGATGCTACGGGCCTAACGTGCCGCCCGATGGCTCTCGACCCGCGCAGCCCGGTCATCGTCGGCGCCGGTCAGTACGTCCACCGTGCTTCCACGTTGGACGACGGCCTCGAGCCGGTCGCCTTGATGGTCGAGGCAGTGGGCGCTGCTGCCGCCGACGCGGGACTCGCCGGGGTGCCCCGGGTAGTCGACTCGATCCGAGTGGTCAACCTGCTGTCGTGGCGATACGGCAACCCGGGGTGGGTGCTGGCCCAGCGCCTCGGCATCGACGCTGCCGAGCTCGCCTACACCACCGCGGGTGGCAACTCGCCGCAGGCACTCGTCAACCGCACTGCGCTGGACATCGCAGCTGGCCGTGTCGACCTCGTCGTGCTCGTCGGTGGCGAGGCATGGCGAACGCGCATGCGAGTCAAACAGGCGGGAAAGATCGTCGACTGGGCCAAAGCTCCCGAGACGGCGAAGCCGCTGACAATCGGCGACGAGCTCGACATGACACATCCGGCCGAGGCCACTCGGGGCATCTATCTTCCGGTGCAGGTGTATCCGTTGTTCGAATCGGCGATTCGCGCCGCGGCGGGAACGCCGCCGGACGAGCACATCGCCGAGATCGCCGAGCTGTGGTCGCGGTTCAGCGCCGTGGCGGCTTCCAACCCGTACGCCTGGACGACCGAACCGATGACGCCCGAACAGATCGCCACAGTCACGCCCAGCAATCGCATCGTCGGGTTGCCGTACCGCAAGGTGATGAACGCCAACAACGACGTCGACATGGCCGCGGCGATCATCATGTGCTCCGTGCAGCGGGCCGCATCGCTGCGGATCCCCCGCCAACACTGGGTGTTTCCGCACGCTGGAACGGATTGCCACGAGCACGCCTACGTGTCCAACCGCTGGTCGTTGTCGGAGACACCCGCGATCCGCGTCGGTGGACGCCGAGCTCTGGAGTTGGCCGGGGTGGGTATCGACGACATCGCCATCGTCGACCTGTACTCGTGCTTCCCGTCGGCTGTCCGCCTCGGCGCCGCGTCACTCGGCCTCGACGAAACGCGCCAGCTCACCCGCACCGGTGGGCTCAGCTTTGCGGGCGGACCATGGAACAACTACGTGATGCACGCCATCGCCACGATCGTCACTGAGCTGCGCGACCGCCCCGCGGACCGCGCCCTGGTGTGGGCCAACGGCGGCTACCTGACGAAGCACTCCTTCGGGATCTACTCGGCGGCACCGCCGCCGCACGGATTCCGCCACGACCACCCCCAGCGCGAGATCGACGATCTGCCGGCGCGCTCCCTGGCCGACGGCGACGACGCCGGCACGGCCGATGCCGTGATCGAGGCATACACCGTGATGCACGAACGAGACGGTGCGCCGCAACAGGCGATCGCCGCCTGCTTCCTGCCCGACGGCCGGCGAGCTTGGGCGACATCGACCGAGCCGGGCACAGCCGCAGCGCTGACCGACGGTGAGTGGGTGGGCCGGTCGGTTCGTATCGATGGAACAGGAGCGCTCCATGTCTGAATACAACGTCGCGGTAGGCCGGCCGCGCATCATCCTCGACTGTGATCCCGGCCACGACGACGCCATCGCCATCGTCGTCGCCGCCCACACGTGCGACCTCATCGGCATCACCACGGTCGCCGGCAACGCCCCGCTCGACCGCACGACCCACAACGCCCTCGTCATGCGCGAGTTGCTCGACATCAACGTTCCCGTCCACGCCGGAGCGGCTCGACCGCTGATCGCCGAACCGGTTGCGGCCGCTGACGTCCACGGCTCCAGCGGGCTCGACGGCGCCGCCCTCCCCGAGCCGGCGCGTGCAGTCGAATCGGACGACGCCGCCGCCTTCATCGTCGACGCCTGCCGCAGTCAGCACGGCACGTGGATTGTCGGCGTCGGCCCGCTGACCAACGTGGCCCTCGCCCTGCGGCGCGCCCCGGATCTGGTTGACTCGATCGCCGGAATCTCGGTGATGGGTGGCGGGACGTTCGGCAACCGCAGTGCCGTCGGCGAGTTCAACATCTGGGCCGACCCCGAGGCGGCGGCCATCGTGTTCGGCTACGGCGGCCCGCTGGTGATGGCTGGACTCGACGTCACTCACCAGTTCCTCGCCACGTCCGACCGCATCGAGCGGGTCGGCGCTGTCGGTGGGCGGCTGGCCACAACGCTGGCGCAGCTGCTCACGTTCTTCTCCTCGGCCTACCGGGCCCGACACGATGACATCGGAGGCGCACCGATGCACGACGTGCTCGCCGTCCTCGCCCTCGCCGAGCCTTCCCTGTTCGAGCGTCGCCGCCGCCACGTCGCCATCGAGACTTCCGGCCGGTTCACCCGTGGCATGACGGTGATCGATGAGCGGACCGTGCGCGATCGCCCGGACGCCAACTGCGACGTGTTGACGACCGTCGACGCCGACCTCGCCTTCGAGCGAGTCCTCGCGGCGATCTCCGCGTTCTCCGTGGTCTGAGCCCCACCTCTTAACATCGGCGTCGATGGATCCCGACGACGAGGTGGTCGAGGCTGAGGTCGTCGATGGATTCGGCGACGACACCGTCGCAGCGGCGGGCGTTCGACCGGACGAGATCGAGGACGCCGAAGTGGTCGCTGTCGATAGCTCGTCAGCCGAGGCGCCGCTGAGCTTTCCACGGCTGCATGCCCGCACGCAGCGGTTCACCCTCGGCGAACCGCGCAACGTCGAGGTGACCGAGACTGGCGCGCGGATTCTGATCCTGCGCAGTCGTCACGGGCAGGATCCGATCAACTGCCTCTGGGTGGTCGACGCGGCGAGCGGCGCCGAGCGCCTCCTCGCCGACCCCGTCGCTCTCATTGTCGACGACTCCTCTGCCCTCCCCCCGGACGAGCTGGCCCGCCGAGAGCGCACACGCGAAGCCGCCGGGGGAATCACCAGCTACGCCGTCGACCGGGACGGGACGCTCGCCGCGTTCGCTCTGGCCGGACGGCTGTTCGTCTGCGACATCGACTCCGGCGAGTGCCGCGAGCTGCCGGTCGACGGGCCGGTGTTCGATCCCCGCCCGGATCCCGCTGGGCAGCGCATCGCCTACGTCAGCGGGCGAACGCTCCGCGTTGCCGAGCTCGACGGGTCGTGGCGCGTGATCGCCGGCGGAGACGACGAGCCCGAGACCGTCACGTGGGGAAGTGCCGACTTCATCGCTGCGGAGGAGATGCGCCGCCAGCGCGGCTACTGGTGGAGCCCAGACGGAACGACGATCGCCGCAACCCGCGTCGACACCTCCCCGATCTCTGCGGCGTGGATTGCCGATCCGGCGCAGCCGTCCGTCTCCCCACGATCGGTCGCCTACCCATTCGCAGGGACCGACAACGCCGAGGTGTCGCTCCACCTCATCGGGCTCGACGGGGAGGTGGTCGACGTCGATTGGGACCGGGTCGGATTCCCGTACCTCACAGAGGTGCAGTGGTCTGCAGCGGGTCTGATCATCTCGACGCAATCGCGTTCGCAGCAAGCACTCGAGATTCTCGACGTCGACGTCGACAGTGGCGCGACCGAGGTCCGCTTTGCCGACTATGACGATCGGTGGGTCGAGCTCGTCGCTGGTTCGCCGCGTCTCTGGACGGAGGGCGAGCTCGTCAACTGCGCCGACCGGGACGGTGCTCGCCGCCTGCTCATCGATGGCGAGCCTGTCACCCCGGCCGACCTCCAGGTGCGCTCGGTCGTCGCCGCGGATCGCGGTGGTGTCGTCTTCGTCGCCAACCCGATCGACGACGCCACGGTGTCCCACGTGTGGCGCTACGACGGCGAGGGCCTCGCCGCATTGACGGACGAACCGGGCGTGCACACCGCATCCGCCGCCGGGGGCACGGTGGTCATCCGCACCGCCACGTTCGACGAGCCGCGGGCCTTCTGGGACACCCTCGACGGCATCGAGCTGTCGTCGGTGGCGGCGACGCCGAACCTGGCGCTCAACGCATCGGTGCACTTCTTCGGGGCGCGTCGGCTGGCGACGACGGTGCTCCTGCCGAACGGTCACGACGGCACCCCATTGCCCGTGTTGCTCGATCCGTACGGAGGCCCGCACGCCCTGCGTTCACTGCGATCGCACCTGCCGCACCTCGTCTCGCAATGGTTCGCCGACCATGGCTTTGCTGTCGTCGTCGTCGACGGCCGGGGGACGCCGGGACGGGGCACCGAGTGGGAGCGGGCGATCCACGGCGACATCGCCACGAACCCGCTGGAAGACCAGATCGACGCCCTCGAGCAGGCCGCCGCCGAGCTCGGCTGCCTCGACCTCGAACGTGTCGCCATCCGCGGCTGGAGCTTCGGCGGGTACCTCGCCGCCTTGGCGGTGCTGCTGCGCCCCGACCGCATCCACGCAGCCGTCGCCGGCGCGCCGGTCACCGAGTGGCGGCTCTACGACACGCACTACACGGAGCGCTACCTCGGCGACCCGACGGTGCAGCCCGAGGTCTACGACGGGTCCTCCCTGCTACCCCTCGCCGCCGGCCTGTCCCGTCCCTTGCTCTTGATCCACGGGCTCGCCGACGACAACGTCTTCGCCGCCCACACCCTGCAGCTCTCGTCAAGGCTGCAGGCAGCCGGACGGCCCCACGAGGTGTTACCGCTCGTCGGCGTCACGCACATGACGCCGCAGGAGATCGTCGCCGAGAACCTACTGCTCCACCAACTGGACTTCCTCCGCCGCGCCCTCGGCCTGGAGGACTAACGTCGCCGTGGTGGAGGACCGCCTCAAGGAGCTGTATCGCGGCGTGGCGGTACACGCCACGGCCGACCGTGAGCACATGGCGGCGCTCGAACTGCTGGCGCTGGTGATGCTCGCCGACTCGCACCTCGGCGACGATGAGCTCGATGTGCTGCGTGAACTCACCGAAGACTGGCGTGGCAAGGCCTTCTCGTTCGAGCAGTACCTCGGTCCTGCGGTGGCGAAGGCCCGCCAGGCGTTCCGTGACCAGACGGTTACGGAATTCCTCGACGACGTCGACTCTCGCATCACCTCGCGCATCCTGCGCAAGGCGTTGTTCTCGGCAGCCCGCCAGATCACTGGCGCCGACGGGACCGTCAGCAACGGCGAGCACGATCTCCTCGCCGACATCGCTGTGCGCTTCGCCTGACCGCCTGCGCGCCCGTCGAACGGGGGAAGATCCGTCGCGGATGTCGATACGAATCTTCCCCAGATGGTGACCCCCCGGGTCAGCGGAGGCGGGCGAGGGCGACCCGGTCGCGGCCGGCCAGATCGGGCCGGATCTCGACCGCCGTGTAGGACGGAGCCGCGAGCAGCTCGGCGACGGCGCGACCCTGGTCGGCGCCGATTTCGAGGACGAGCCAGCCTCCGTGACGAATCCACCGCGGCGCGGCGGCGACGATCTCGCGGATCGCGTCGAGCCCGTCCGGGCCGGCGAACAGGGCGATCGGTGGCTCCCACGCCCGCACGGCAGCTTCGACCTCGGGCGAGTCGTCGGCGATGTACGGCGAGTTGGCCACCGCGAGGTCGAGCGCCGTTCCTGCCGGTAGGGCGTCGAACCACGAGCCCGTAGCGATGCGCACGTTGCGGCCGCGCCGACCGAGTCCGGCGAGGTTTGCGCGGGCGACGTTGACGGCGTCAGCACTGGTGTCGGTCATCCACACGGTGACGCCATCGAGCGGCAACTCGTCGGCGAGCGCCAGCCCGATCGCACCGGAACCCGTGCCGAGATCGGCGACCGTCAACGGGCGCGGCAACGTCCGCGCCAACTCCAGGGCAACACCGGCGACGACTTCGGACTCCGGACGAGGAATCAAGACCCGGCGGTCGACGGCGAGATCGAGCCGGCGGAAGCTCCAGTGGCCGAGCACGTACGCCAGCGGCTCGCCACCCAGATGACGTGCGACCATCGCATCGAGGTGGGCGATCATGGGCGCGGACGCCGGTTCATCGAGCATGCCGTCGAGGCCGCCAGGTCTCGTGTCTGCGCCAGAGGCCTCCTCGCACAACCAGCGGGCGACCGGGTCACCGACCCGGCCTCGGGCCTGTTGGTGGAGCTCGCGCCAGTCAACCATCGCCGTCGGCGAGCTGGCGGGTTCGTTCGTCGGCAGCAAGGGCGGCAACCACGTCGTCGAGGTCTCCCGCAAGCACGTCGGCAAGACGGTAGATGGTGAACCCAATGCGGTGATCGGTGAGCCGGTTCTCCTTGAAGTTGTACGTCCGGATCTTCTCACCGCGCCCGCCCCCGCCGACCTGCGCACGCCGCGATGCCGACCGCTCAACGTCGCGCTCGTGTTCGGCCAACTCGAGCAGGCGCGAGCGCAACACCGTCATCGCTCTGTTGCGGTTCTGCAGCTGGCTCCGCTCGTCCTGCATCGACACGACGATGCCGGTCGGCAGGTGGGTGATGCGGACCGCCGAGTCGGTGGTGTTGACACTCTGGCCACCGGGTCCACTCGACCGGTAGACGTCGATCTGCAGGTCCTTGTCGTCGATCTGCACGTCGATCTCGTCGGCCTCGGGCAGAACCATGACGGTGGCCGAGGACGTGTGGATCCGCCCCTGGCTCTCGGTGATGGGCACCCGCTGCACGCGGTGGCCGCCACCCTCGTACTTGAACGCCGGCCAGGCCCGCTCACCGGAAACGAGGAAGGTCACGCCGTTGTACCCGCCACGGTCGCTCACATCGGCCGCCAGCGTCTCGGTGCGCAGGCCGTGCCGCCCTGCATAGGCGAGGTACATCTCGTAGAGGTCGCGGGCGAACAGGTTGGCCTCCTCACCACCTTCGGCGCCACGGATCTCGACGATGACGTTGCGACCGGCGTGCGGATCGGGCGTGATCATCAACTCGGCAAGCTGCGCGGCGACGGCGGCCAACGCTTCGTTGGTGGCCGCCAGCTCGGCCTCGAGCAGGTCACGTTCGTCTCCGGTCGCCTGGGTGAGCAGCTCCCGGGCGGCCTCGGCGTCGGCGAGCAGCGCTCGCTCCCGACGCGCTACGTCGACAACCGGTGTCAGTTCGTGATAGCGGCGGCTGACGGTGCGCAGCTCGGCGGGATCGGCCGTGAGCGCCGGATCGGCGAGACGTGCCTCGAGGTCGGCGTGTTCCTGCTCGAGGGCAGCGAGGCGACTGGCGATCTGATCGGTCATGGGCAACGGGGCACGGGTCAGCCGGTGGGGCTAGCTGCGGCAACGCGAGGCTACCGGCTCGATCGTTTCGAAAGATTCTGCGTTGATATGACTCAAGTTTTCTGTATCATCATTTCGTAGCTATCAACCCCCAACCTTGTTCAAGGAGATTCAGATGCTGCTGACGACTGTTCCCGTGCGGCCCGTTCGCACCAGTGCGTTCGATCGCCGATTTGACAGGACGTTCGACCGGAGGATCGCCCACCTCGCCAACCTCGCCTTCGGCACCGGCACGTTCCAGCGGCCGGCCACCCCGGCGGTCTCGGCGACCTGGAACGACGGCGCCTACGTGCTGACCGCCGACGTCCCGGGCGTGCCCGAGGAGGCCCTCTCCGTGTCGGTCACTGGACGCACGCTCGTCCTCGACGTTTCCACCGACAACCTCACCTGGAACGAGCGGATCCGCCTGCCGCACACCCTCGACATCGAGGCAGTGACAGCGAATTACGCCAACGGCCGGCTCACCGTCACCGTGCCTGTGGCGCCCGAGGCTCAGCCGCGCAAAGTCGAGATCGCCATCGGCGCAGCCGCCGCGGCACAGCTCGACCCTGGTGATCAGCCCGCCGGCAGCGCGACCAACGACACCGAGTGACGGAGCTGGCCCGCCAGCTCCGTGGTGACCGGTAGGAGATCTCGTTCGGGAAGAACGACCATGGTCTCCACCGCTGAACTCCCTCCCCCCATCCCGACGCCCGCCGCAAGGCGGGCGTCGGCCGCGTAGGGGATGACGTCGAGATCGACACCGACGGTGCAGACGATCACGACCGGCGTGCCGTCGACGCGTCGGCCGATGGCTGTGCATGGCGATCGGTGCTTGAGTCCCCGGCGCGGCACCGGCGGCTCGGCAGGACGAACTGAGTCCATCTCGACGAGCCATGGCTCGTGTTGGAGTCGCCAGCGCAACTGCCGCTCCGGTGCCAAGCGATTCAACGGATGTCCGGCCGCCTCCGCGTGACGCGCTTTCGCCACCGCTGCCACCACGCCGGCGAGCGCAGTGCGGGTGGGCACGTCGCCGTGGATGATGGCGAAGGCGTCGCGGTCGTGAGCCCCGACGCCGACCTCGAGCCGGACGCTCGGAGAGCCACCGTCATCGCCGCCGCCGTCGACGTCGACGACCCTGCAGACCTCGAGACCGCCGACCTCGCCGGTGACCACGCCGTGCTCGACGACGACGGAAGCTCCGGCGGCGTCGATGTCAGGGACGAAGGCGAGGTGTGAGGCCGGCGCATGCGGCGGCGCACTGACCTCGGCGGCCGGCACCGGTTGCAGCTGACGACCGTCCAGCGTCCACACACGGATCGGCAGCGAGAACTCGGCGGCGCGACGAGCGGCGACGGTGAGCGGGACGTCGGCGAGGAGGTCGATCTCCGTGGCGCCGTTGCGCACGCGCCCACACGATCGCCGGCCCGAGCCCGGTCCCGTCGTCGATGTCGGTGTCGAGCAGCACCCACGCCTGTTCACCGGCGAGCAGGGCGGCGCCCGGGGGAAACGCTCCTGGTGCGAGTGGGCCGTCGCCCGCTTGGTCGCGGACGATTGCAGCCAGCTTGGTGGCCAGCAGTCGTGCGCGGCGATCGACCGGGCTCGCCGGAACTCGTCATGTCGTCGCCAATCGGCGACGACCCATCACTTGCTGGCGCGCTTGCGCTCGCCGTAGCGCTTGTTGAAGCGCTCGACGCGGCCGCCGGAGTCGACCAGCTTCTGCTTGCCGGTGAAGAACGGGTGGCACTCATTGCAGAGCTCGACGTGCAGCTCACCAGGCTTGGTGGAGCGCGTCGTGAACGTGTTGCCGCACGAGCAGCGCACGGTGGTCTCGCCGTAGGTGGGGTGAACGTCAGTCTTCATGGCATCTCCGTGGAAATCGGGCACTTCATTGTACCGGCAGGCACCTTCCGGATGGCGTTCTCTGGTCGCTTCGCGGCCAGTTCTGGGCTCTCCTCACTCATCCGTGGGTTCAATCGCGTGCTGCGTCGGAGTCGTTGAGCTCCGGAAGCAGCACGAACCGGCCGTCGCGACGGTTGCGAGGATGGTCGTGCTGGGCATCGGAGTGTCACCTGCACACACGGTGCGCCGGAAACACTCCGATGCGGCCGACGCCACCACCGCGATGAGAGTTCCGCGCTGATAGCACGCACAACTCTCATCTCGTCGTCGACACTGACGGAAGAGATGCTTCGTCCCGTCCGGTGGGCGGCTCCGCCGCCCGCCTGACGGTGCCACGAACTCGAGCGACAACCTCTGGTTGTCGCTCGAAACTCACATACTCGGTTGCTTGGCGATCTCGTTGAGGAACTCGGCGTTGGTGCGGAAGGTCTTGAGGCGGTCGATGAGCAGTTCCAGCCCGGGGGCGGCGTTGCCGTCGGCGGCAAGGCCGCTGAGCACGCGGCGCAGCTTCCACACCATCTGCAACTGTTTGCGGTCGAACAGCAGCTCCTCGTGGCGCGTGCTCGACGCGTCGACGTCGATCGCCGGGTAGATCCGTCGCTCGGCGAGTCGCCGGTCGAGCCGCAGCTCCATGTTGCCGGTGCCCTTGAACTCCTCGAAGATCGCCTCGTCCATCCGGCTGTTCGTCTCGACGAGGGCCGTGGCGAGAATCGTGAGCGAGCCGCCCTCCTCGACGTTGCGCGCAGCGCCGAAGAACTTCTTCGGCGGGTACAGCGCACCGGCGTCGATACCGCCGGAGAGGATCCGCCCGCTCGCCGGTGCGGCGAGGTTGTAGGCCCGGCTGAGCCTGGTGATCCCGTCGAGGATCACGACGACGTCGTGGCCCTGCTCGACCAGCCGCTTGGCCTTCTCGATCGCCAGCTCGGCGACGTGGGTGTGCTCGTCGCTCGGGCGGTCGAACGTCGAGGCGATCACCTCGCCGCGCTCGACGTGGCGGCGCATGTCGGTGACCTCCTCGGGCCGCTCGTCGATGAGCAGCACGATCACCTTGACCTCAGGGTTGTTGCGCTCGATCGACTGCACGATCGTCTTCATGATCGTCGTCTTGCCGGCCTTCGACGGCGACACGATCATGCCACGCTGGCCCTTGCCGATCGGACACACAAGGTCGATGATCCGCGCCGTCATGTTGGTGGGGTCGGAGGAATCCTCGAGGCGGAGGTTCTCGTCGGGGAACAAGGCGGTGAGGTCCTCGAAGCGCGGCCGCTTGCGCGCCAGCTCTGGGTCGGCGCCGTTGATCGTCAGCACGTCGAGCAGTGCCGGGTTCTTCTCGTTGCGACCGGCCGGGCGACTCGTACCGGTGATCTGATCGCCCTTGCGCAGCCCGTACTGGCGGGCGAGCTTGACCGGGATGTAGGAGTCCTCGCGACTGGGGAGGTAACCCTTCACGCGCAGGAAGCCGTATCCCTCGTCGCGCATGTCGATGTAGCCCGACACCTCGACAGGCTCGTTGGCCACAGGCTGTGACTCGAGGTCCGCCTCGACGAGGCCGGCGTCGTCGCCCTGCGGCCCGTCGGGGCCGCGGTTGCCCTTGCGCCGGCGCCGGCGCCGGCGGTTGCGGGACTCACCATCGGCGGGGACCGCAGTCTGCTGTTCGCCAGAAGTAACGAGCCCGGCTTCGATGCCTGACGACCCGTCGACGGGCGGCGATGCCGGCGCGCCATCTGCCGATGATGCGCCGACGGGCTCCTCGTCGGTTGTCTTCCCGAGGGCGAGCTCCCACTCGGCGAGCGGCTCGCCGTCTGCACCGAGCACCGGCGCACTGGCGCCGATCGGCTCGACGGCGGAGTCGACAACAACAGGCGCCTGCGGCGCCGGGAGCGGTCGGGAAGGGGACAGCCCGGTGCCTCCCCCGATGCTGACCGCGGATCCGTTGAGACCCTCGGAGGCAGGCTGGTCCTCGACCACGGGGGGGAGGTCGCCGTTCGGCGCCGCAGTGCCAGGCGCGGCCGACCCGGTCATCTCCAGGATGGAGTCGATGATCTCGGCCTTCTTGGTGCGGCTGTTCGCCTTCAGGCCGAGCGCCTTGGCGATTGCCAGGAGCTGGTCCTTGTCCTTCGATTCGAGGACGGACTGTTCAAGTGCCTCTGCGGCCACGAGAGTTACCTCACTTCACGCGGGTCTGGGGCGGTGTCCGGATGTCTCGGTGCTTCGCCGTGGTTGTCGAGGGCGCTGGGTCACTGTCAGATTCAGTGCACGGGTAACCCCGGCGCCGTCGCCCCACGATCGAAGAGAGATCGTCACTCGTGCGGCACCCTGACGCCGAGCGATGGCGGGCGGCAGGGGGTGGAACGAGATCCGTTGCCTGGGATCAGGCAGATGCAACGATACCGGCGGCTGCGCCCAGTCGCAAGCCAATCCGTTACATCTGTGTCATTTGTCGCAGCGGCAAGCCGGCCGACCAGTCGACGGTGCGCCGACTCCTACGCTGCCCGGATGGCGCACCTGAGGGAACGCGGCGAGGGTGGTGCGCGTCCGTAGGTCTGTGACGACGACGCTCGGGCTGACGGCCGCCGCCCCCATTGCGGTCGATCGAGTGAGCGCCTTCACCCGCGACGTGGAAGCGTCTCGGATCGAGTTGGGTCGCTTTGCCTATCTCCTCGTCGGGAGCAGCGCCGGCGCTGACGACCTGGTCGCCGAGGCGTGCGCCCGGGCGTGGCCTCACTACAAGCGGGGGCGGATCGACAACCTGCCGGCGTACCTTCGGCGCAGCATCGTCAACCTGTCGAACGGGCGGCTGCGCCGGTTGCGCCTGGAACGCCGCGAGGTGGAGACGCGGCGCCTCGACTGGCGGGCACCGGAGTCGTCGTCACGGGAGCGTGGCTTCGAGCAGGTCGACGCCCGGGACGACCTGTGGCGGGCGATCTGGCGACTTCCTCCCGATCAACGCGCCGTGATCGTGCTGCGCCACGCCGAGGACCGCTCGGAGGAGGAGACCGCCGCCCTGCTCGGCATCTCCGTGGGCACCGTCAAGTCGCGCCTCGCCCGCGGGCTGTCGACGTTGCGCAAGCAGCTTGCTCTGCCAACCCCCAAGGACTCGCCGCAATGAACCTCGAAGACCAGATCCGTCGCTCCGCCGGCCGGCAAGCCGGCCGGTACCAGCAGGCGAGCACGCTCGGCGTGCGCGTCGAGCAACGGCGCCACCAGCGCGCCGCTCGCCGGGCGGCGGCCGTCGGCGTGGCCGGTGCGCTCCTGCTCGGCGCCGGTGCCCTCGCCGTCGTCAGCCAGATCGACAACCGGGGAGAGATCACCCCGGCGGCGCCGAACGCCACGATCGCCCCCTCCACGGCGGCGGTCACGACGGTCGCTCCACCAACGACGACAGCCGCGCCGCGGCCTACCGCAACGACCGCACCGTCGGCAGCGGCTACGCAAGCGCCGACGCCGCCGACCACGGCCCCGCTGCATCCCTCGACGCCGGTCGCCTACGCCGGCGCCGACGGTTCGGTGTGGCCGTTCGGCGAATTCTCGGACGTCCCCCAACTCGGACACGAAGCAGTGCGCGGCACGGGGTGTGGCTCGACCGCGACCGATGCGATCGCCGAGGTCGTCCCGGACGGCCTGTGGGCCGGCTTCGTTGCTGGCCACACCGACTCCGCCGTGTCGATCGACCTCCTGTGCGTGTACCCCGTGGCGAGCGCGTCGGCGCTGCCCAACCCGTCGTCGAACGTGGTTCTCGACCAGCCCGGGTACGTGATCGTCAACAACAGCACGCGGACCCGGACGATGCCGATGGACGCCGCCATCGCCCTGCGCCTCGGAGTGCGCGACGCCGCCGGGCGTTGCGTCGACGGCACGCCGACGACGCAATGGGCCGACATCCCCGCCGACCGGCAAGTGTGGCTGCGGATCCACAACGGGGCCGTGACGTGGGTGTTCGCCAACTGTGCGTAACTCGGAGGTGCCCTCTACGCGGACCGTCGACCGAAGGCTGACAGCACATAGTCCTCGACGGCGGCGAGGTCGTTGGGCAGCGTCTCGGTGCGCTCGGGCCGCTCGAGCAGGTCGGCGAGGTGTTCCGGGAGGGCCGGACGAACGCCGGTGGCGTGTTCGACGGCGTCCGGGAACTTCGCCGGGTGTGCCGTCCCCATCGTCACCACCGGATGGTCACCGGCGAGCTGGTGCGCAGCCGCAGTTGCCGTCGCCGTGTGCGGGTCGATGAGCAGCCCGGTCGCCTCGTACACGCGGCGAATCTCCGCGGCGACCTCGTCGTCGTCGAACCTGGCAGCTCGAAAGTGACCCTCGATCCACCGCGAACGGGTCTCGGTGGGGAGCTCGAGCCGACCTGATCGACGGAACCAGTCGAGTTGCTCGGCGGTGCGCAGTCCGTCGCGCTCGTTCATCTCGAACAAGAGACGTTCGAAGTTCGACGACACCTGGATGTCCATCGACGGGCTGGTCGTGGCGATCACCGGGCGGATCGACATGTCGCCGTCGTTGATGAACCGGGTGAGGATGTCGTTGGCGTTGGACGCGACGATGAAGTCGGCGATCGGCGCTCCCATCCGTTGGGCCACCCACCCGGCGAAGATGTTGCCGAAGTTGCCAGTGGGCACGCAGGCGGTGATCGGACCGCGCAGCGCCTGGGCGACGCTCACGTAGTAGACGGTTTGGGCCATCACCCGGGCCCAGTTGATCGAGTTGACCGCCGTCAGGTAGAGCCGCTCGCGGAACGGGGCGTCGTTGAACATCGCCTTGACGAGGTCCTGGCAGTCGTCGAACGTGCCCTCGATCGCCACGGCCCGGACGTTCGCCGCATCGATGGTCGTCATCTGCCGGCGCTGGACGTCGCTCGTCCCGCCCTGCGGATAGAGGATCACGATGTCGACCAGGTCGCACGCCCGCACGCCTTCGATCGCAGCCGGACCGGTGTCGCCACTCGTCGCCCCGACCACTGTCACGCGCTCCCCCCGCTCGCCGAGCACGTGGTCGAAGAGGCGCCCGACGAGCTGCAGGGCGACGTCCTTGAACGCCAGGGTGGGACCGTGGAACAGCTCGGCAACCCATTGGTTGTGGCCGATCTGCACCAGCGGTACGACGGCCTCGTGACGGAACGTCGCGTAGGCGGCGCCGCACATCGCCGCGAGCTCCGCTTCGCCGATGTCGTCACCCACGAATGGCATGAGGACGGCGACCGCAGTGGCCGCGTATGAGTCGCACGCGTCGAGCCGCTCGTCCCCCGGCAACGCCGGCCAGACGTCGGGCATGTACAACCCCCCGTCACTGGCGAGTCCGCCGAGCAGCGCCTCGGCAAAGCCGAGTGCTGGCGCCTGTCCGCGGGTGGAGATGTACTTCACGCCGGGCCGACGACACGAAGCAGCGCGTCGACACGGCGCACCGACGGGAGCTCGCGCAGGTCGTGGACGGTCGCCTGCACGGCGGACTCCTTGGCGTCGTGGGTGATGAAGAACAGCCGGGCGTCCGGCCCGAGGCCCTCCTGCTCGGCCGCTCGGATGCTGACGCCGTGTCCGGCCAGCACACCCGTGACGGCATGGAGCACGCCAGGTTCGTCGGCCACCTCGAGCCCGATCAGGTACTCGGACGTCAGTTCGTCGATCGGGCGGATCCGTGCCCGGCCGAACGATCCGAGCGATCCGTGCGTGCCCCTGACGAGGTTGACAGCAGCGTCGATGACGTCGCCGAGCACGGCGCTCGCCGACGGGTCTCCACCGGCGCCCCGTCCATAGAACATCAACGACCCGACGGCGCCACCCTCGACGAAGACGGCGTTGTAGCTCTCCCGCACACTGGCGAGCGGGTGGTGCTCGGGCACCATCGCCGGGTGGACGCGCACGCCGATCTCGCCGGAGTCTCGATCGACGTCGATGACGGCGAGCAGCTTGACGACATACCCAAGACGGCGGGCGACGTCGATGTCGGCCAGCGACAGGTTGCTGATCCCCTCGTGGTACACCTGGCCGGCGACGATCTTGGTGCCCGAGGCGATCGTCGCCATGATCGCCGCCTTGGCGCCGGCATCGAAACCCTCGACGTCGGCGGTCGGGTCACGTTCGGCGTACCCGAGCCGTTGCGCGTCGGCGAGGGCGGCCTCGTAGGCCATCCGCTGCTCGGTCATCTTGGTGAGGATGTAATTCGTCGTGCCATTGACGATGCCCATCACCCGCACGATCGGTTCGCCCCGCAGACTCTCGCGCAACGCCCGCACGATCGGGATCCCTCCGGCGACTGCCGCCTCGAAGAGCAGGTCGACGCCGGCCTTCTCGGCGACGTCGAACAGCTCGACGCCTACATTGGCGAGCAGCTCCTTGTTGGCGGTGACGACTGGCTTGCCCCCGGTGAGCGCGGCGCTGATCAGCTCACGAGCGGGCTCGATGCCGCCGATGACCTCGACGACGAGATCGACGTCAGGGTCCGTCACGACGGCGAGAGCGTCGTTGGTGAGCTGGCGCGGATCGATCTCGACATCACGATTGCGCGACAGATTGCGCACCGCGACACGGACGACTTCGAGCTGGATGCCAGTGCGCTCCTCGATCTCCTTGGCTCGGTCACGGACGAGTTTGACGAACGACGAACCGACGTTGCCGCACCCGAGCACTCCGATCCGCACATGGCTGCTCATTGCGTTCCCCGGCCACGCCGCATACGGCCTGCGCAGCGGCTGGCCGCTCCCTCCGCTGGCGCTCCGGTCGCTCGCATCGAAGCGTTGTGCTGGCCCACTCGCTTCTGCTGACTCACTCGGTCGCAACGGTGCGGCTTCATCCGGTGAGTGCTCATCGGACGACAGTGTGCAGGCGGACGACGGCGTCGACGACCTGATCGAACTGGCGTCGGTTGAGAATCGATCCTTCCCGGCGAACGGCGTCGGGAGTCGAGATCGAGGAGACGGTCGACCTTGGCGTAGCTACGGCGGTGGCGGGAGTCCCAGTCACCGGTTCCGACATCGACCCAGCCGTCACGCTCCTTCGACGTCAGGGCGACACCCGACAGCGCCTCACCGTGGCGGCCGATGATCACCACCGGACGATCCTTGCCGAGCGTCGGATCATCTTCGAACGGCACCCAGGCCCACACCACCTCACCCGGATCGGGATCGCCGTCGAGATGTGGGGTGTACTCGACGCGGATGTCGGTCGCGACCGCCCGGGCGGTTGGCTCAGCTCGACGTTCGACCGGCCCCGTGTTCCGCTCGTGCTGGCGCAGCGTCGCCGTGGCCCGGCGCGGCAGCGCGAACGAGGGTGTCCGTCCATCGCGGCATCCGGCAAATCTACGCAGTCGTCGCCACGTCGGTCGCTGGCGGTTCGGTGCCGGCGGGGGCGGCGAGCACGGCTTCGGCGGCAGCGACCACGGCGGCCGGGTCGACGTCGGCTCCGCTGAACGACACCGAGAACGGGATCGGTGCTTCGAACACGCTGACCTGGACGGTGGGTGTCACCGCCGCGTCGGGTTCGTCCGTCGCGGGGGTGCTGGTGCCGGTGGTCACGCCCGTCTGGATCACGAGCGACGATTCCGGCAGCGACCCGAGGTCGACGTCGAGCACGACTCCATCGGAAAGCTCGAGGTTGTCGGCGTAGAAGCGCTGGGCGTCCTCGACGGTGTTGAACGACAGCGTCGACAGGCTCATCGCCCCGTTGCCGTACGAGCACGATTTCGTCCAGAACCCCGGCAGGCTGACGTCGGCACTGCCGTCGAGATCGGTGACGTCGACGTCGATCCCCGCCGCTTCCGCCGCAGCAGAGGCATCGAGGACCTCACACTCCGGCGGCTCCGGAGCCTCGATCTGCTCGGCGACGAGGGCAGATGTCCACCCGCAATTGAACTCGGCCCAGGCCTGGACCTCCCGGCGTGCGGTTTCGCTCGACCTGGAGTCGATCGCGTTCACCGCCTGCTCGAAGGCGTCGGGGTCGCTGGGATCGACGTCGGCGATGGCGGCGACGATGAGCGGCAACGGAGCGACCCATGTCTCAACCGTCTCGGCGATGTCGTCGGGCGCGGCCGCGACGGCTTCTTCTCCCATTTCGGGGAGCTGTGTAAGCAACAGCCGCGCCGTGTCGATGTCGCCGGTCGCGAACGCGAACCCGAACGCGTCGACGGCGTCGAGAGCCAGGGTGATCTCTGGACATCCCGGAGCAGCGGCCGGCGGTTCTGTCGCGGCACTGCCAGCGGCCACCGACCCTGCGCTCAGGGCGACGATGGCCGTGGCGACGGCGAAGGAACTCAGCGAGCGGACGACGGGCGAAGTCATGGCCGCGAAGTATCTCACCTCTCGCAACGGGCGTCGCGCCTTACCCGACGTCGGTGAGCAACAGGTCCTCGTAGGTCTCGCGGCGAACGACGAGCCGGGCGTCGCCGTCCTCGACGAAGACAACTGCGGGTCGCGGCACCTTGTTGTAGTTGGATCCCATCGAGTGCCCGTAGGCGCCGGTGACGGGAACCGCGAGCACGTCACCGACGGCGATGTCGGCGGGCACGTGCGCCTCGAAGATGAGGATGTCGCCCGACTCGCAATGCTTGCCGACGACCCGGGCTCGGCGCGGCCGGTCGGCGAGGGGGCTGCGCGGCAGCATCGCCTCATACCCACTGCCGTAGAGCACCGGCCGTGGATTGTCACTCATCCCACCGTCCACGGCCACGTACGTGCGCACACCGGGGATCCGCTTGATCGTCCCGACCGTGTACAGCGTGATCGCCGCCCCGGCCACCAGCGCCCGGCCGGGCTCGACGCTGACGTCGGCGGTGAGGCCGGCCGACGTGCACGCGTCGTGCACGGCGGCGGCCCAGTCGCTCGTCGTCGGCGCCGACTCACCGGTGACGTAGGCAACGCCGAGCCCGCCGCCGAGCACGAGCTCCGGGAGGGCGAAGGCGACGGCGAACTCGGCCATCACCGCCGCTGCCTTGGCGAAGCTCTCGGCGACGAAGACGTTCGACCCGATGTGGCAATGGAAGCCGACGAGGTTCACCGACGATGACCGTTGCGCCCGCCTCGCGGCGCGCTCGGCGTCGCCGTTGCCGAGATTGAAGCCGAACTTGGAGTCGTTCTGCCCGGTTGCGATGTACGTGTGAGTGTGGGCGTGGACTCCCGGCGTGACACGCAACAACACATCCGGAGTTGGCAGGCCCTCGCCATGCAACGAGTCGAGACGATCGAGCTCGTCGAAGCTGTCGACGACGATGCGCCGCACACCAGATCGTGATCGCTAGCCGCAACTCGTCGACACTCTTGTTGTTGCCGTGCATGACGCACGCCGCAGCGGGTACGCCGGCAGCGAGGACGACATGGAGCTCGCCACCGCTGGCGACGTCGAACAGCAGCCCCTCGTCGTGCACGATCCGTGCAATGGCCCGAGAGAGGAAAGCCTTGGTGGCGTAGATCACCCGACCCTGGCCGAAGGCAGCGACGGCCTCGCGACAGCGGCGACGGAAGTGCTCGACGTCGTAGACGAACAACGGCGTCCCGAACTGGGCGGCCAACTCGAGCAGCGAGCAGCCGCCGATGCTCAACGAGCCGTTGGGATCGACCGTCGCCGAGTCGGGCAGCAACCGGAACTCGATCGGCGCCATGAGGTAGCGAATCTAGAACGAGGGGCGGGGCTGCACCGTGCCGGAAATCCCGTCACCGCGAAACCCGTTTGTATCAAGTGGCACCGGTGCGGGATCATGACTAGTGCCCGACACGAGCAGAGAAGGGAGGGCACCGAAAATGTTGAAGATCGAAGCGACGAAGTTCGCGCTCGACGGTCTCCGTACGGCGCCGTCCACCTGCGCCGGCGGGAACCCTCTCGGAGGCGACCGCAACGGCGGCCTCGCCACCGTCGTCGCCTGACGCGCCTGCACGTTCGCGCATCTCGACCGAAGCCGCGCGACTGACGCGTCCGCGACCACCGAATCGCCCTGGCCCACGGCGGCCGGGCTCCCTGCGCATCCGCGCACCACCACACACCCAACCCAAAGGAATCAGTCATGTACCACGTCCACCCACACCTGGCCCACCAGTTCATGAGCGATCGTCTCGACGACATGCGCAGGTCAGCTGACTTGTCACGTCAGCGCCGCCAGGTACGTCATCAACAACGACAGTTTCGGCGCCGCTAGTCGGCGCGTCACCCTCGAAGGAACCGAATCATGAACCCGACAATTGCCTGCGACCTGGCATTCCTCCACGTCCACGCCCGGTTCGAAGCGATGCGGAGGGCGGCAGGCGAATCCCGCCTGCGGCACCAGGTCCACCAGACCAACACACCAACGACGGCACTAACGGCGCTCCCGAGCAGATCACATCTGCTCGGGGGCGTCGATGCCGAGCAGGCCGAGCCCGTGGGCCAGCGTGCGTCCCGTCATGTCGCTCAGCGCCAACCGGCTCGCCCGGAGCTCGTCGCTCGGCGCCTTGAGCACCGGACAGTGCTCGTAGAACGCCGTGAAGTCAGTGGCCAACTCGAAGAGATACGTGCACAACCGGTGCGGGCTGTAGCGGACGGCTGATTCGCGCAGCGCAGCCTCGTAGCCCAGCAGTCTGAGCGTCAGGGCGCGCTCCTCTGGCGCGTCCACCAGCACCGATGGCAGCGCCGGCATCGCGCCGATCCACGCCGGCGCGGCGGAACAACGAACAGATCCGCGTGTGGGCGTACTGGAGGTACGGCGCGGTGTTGCCGTCGAACGACAGCATGCGGTCCCAGTCGAAGATGTAGTCGCGCACGCGATCCGTCGAGAGGTCGGCGTACTTCAACGCTCCGACGCCGACGGCGCGACCGATCGACCGGCGCTGTTCGGCGGGCAGGTCCGGGTTCTTGGCAACAACCGCGGCGATGCCGCGTTCGATCGCCTCGTCGACGACGTCGCCGAGGGCGACCGGATCACCGCTGCGGCTGCGCAGCATCTTGCCGTCGGTCCCCAGCACGTTGCCGAACGGGATGTGGACTGCGTCGGCCGGTGGCTGCAACCAGCCGGCCATCTTGCTGACCGCAAACACCATCGCCAGGTGCTGGGCCTGCGGAGCGCCGATGACGTACAGCAACGTCTCTGCCTTGACCCGCTCGACGCGGTCGACGATGCACGCGAGATCACTGGTGGCGTACGTGAACGCGCCGGCACTGCTGCGCACGATCAGCGGCAACGGTTCGCCATCACGGTTGGTGAATCCCGGCGGGAACACGACCAGCGCGCCCTCGGACTCCTGCAACAGCCCGGCGGCGCTGAGCCGTTCGATCACCTTCGGCATGAGGTCCTGGTAGAAGCTCTCGCCCACCACGTCGTCGACCGTGAGCAACACGCCGAGCTTGGCGTAATCATCCTGCCAGTCCGCCTCACTGAGCTCGATGAGTCGGTGCCATACGGCCATCGTCTCGGGCTCGTGGCGTTGTAGGGCCACAACGCGAGCCCGCGCCCGCTCGGCGAACTCGGGATCGTCGGCGAAGCGCCGCGTGGCGACCTTGTAGAGCTCCCCGGTGTCGGTCAGCGTCAGGTCGTCGTCGGCTGCGGCGCCGCTCTCGACGAGGTGTTCGATGAGAATGCCAAACGGCCGACCCCAGTCGCCGATGTGGTTCTCACGAGTCACATCGTGGCCGAGGAACGTCAGCATGCGCACGAGGGCGTCGCCGATCACGGTGCTGCGCAGGTGGCCGATGTGCAGCTCCTTGGCGATGTTCGGCGCCGAGTAGTCCACGAGGTCGCGGCGGCTCGCGTCGGGGGCGATCCCGAGGCGGGGGTCGCTGGCGACTTCCGCCAGCAGCGTGCTGAGCAGCGACCTGTCGACGTTCAAGTTGATGAAGCCGGGGCCCGCAATCTCGGCGACGGCGACTCCGTCGAGGTCGACGGTGGCGACGATGTCGCTGGCGACCTCACGAGGATTCCTACCCAGCCGCTTGGCGAGCGATAGCGCCCCGTTTGCCTGGGCATCAGCGTGGTCCGACGGCCGGACGACGGGATCGACGTCGGTCTCGCCGGCGACGGACGCGAACGCCGGCGCCAGACGCTCGGACAGCACAGCGAACAGGTCGGCCATTGGACCGACCATTGTGCCGTGTTCAGCCGTCGAACGACTCCGGGATCACGGCGTTGATCACTGTGCGGTCGACGGTGATCGCCGCGGCTTTGGCGAGCAACGCCTCCGCCTCGCCCTCCGTCCGTTCTCCGCTGGCCTGCTCCAGCAGATCGGCCTGCTGATCCAGCTTGTCGATCTCCTGCTCGACCGCCAACGTCTGCTTCGCCAGGTCCTCACGCTCAACATGCAACTTCGTCCGACGGCGCTCGACGCCCGCCGCTCGTTCGCGCAGTTCGGCGCCGTCGAGCGTCGCCTGGCGCGCCCGCGCCTCGTGGGTCTCCTGGGCGGCACGGAGTCCGAGCGCGTACTCGAGCAGTTCCTGCGCCTCGGCGACGTGCCCACGTAGCTCGGCCGCAGCGGCCTTGGTCTCGCGCTCCTCGATCTGCTTGGCGAGCTTGGCCACTTCCCGCTGGGCGGCCTTCGCCTGGGTGTCAGCGGTCTCTGCCGATTGTTCGATGCCGAATTGCTCACGGGCAAGGCGATCCCGTTCGACGCCGTACTCGCTCTCCAATGACGTGAAGTGATCGTTGTTCCGGCGCCGCAACGACGCCGCCTCCGCTCGCAGTTCGTCGACGCGCCGCCGCAGGTCCTGACTCTCCATGGATGCAAACCGTAGGCCGCTCGCCAATCCGTGGTCGCTGTGAGGACGCTAGCGACGGGTGATCGACCAATGAATCCAGCGGGCGTTGCGTGGGCGCCGCCGCGTGGCGAGTAGCACGGTGCCACCGGCGAGCACGAGGGCGACGGCAACGCATGTGAGGAGTTCAGTCGGCGCACCGGTGACGGGGAGTGAGCCGAGTGGTGCGGGACCCGTCGTCGGCGGCGCCGGGTTCGGCGTCGAGTTAGCGGTGCCCGCCTCATAGGTGGCCGTCCGTTACACCACCCTGGACTCGGCCAGGTGCCTGGCTGGGGCTCGAAGACCACAACCGATTTACAACCGGCTGACAACCAAGCCGGACGAACGTGGCGACACCCGGCGGCCACGCGCTTGGAACATCAACTACGCAAGGACGTCAGACGGAACGCCGCGAGAGGGAAATCGCGCGCCCCCGGCTATCGGCAGGGTTCGCACCTAGGGATCATCAACCGTCACCGGTCGAGCCGAGTGAGAACGGACGCCGCCGTGCAAGCTAACCGTTTCGACAACGCTCTCGAGACACCGTGACGACCGAGCCTTGCGGCGTCGTGCTTGTCGGCCGTGAAGTCGTCCAGGGACGCATCGAACGGCTAGTCGACGTAGACAGCGCCGATGCGGGGGGAATTCTAGCCATTCAAGGTGGACCCGGGACCGGTAAGAGCGCTCTCTGCCTCCGCGCACGTCGCCAACTGCCGAAGACGAGTTGTGCACCTAAGTCCGGTTGATGCTGAACATGGCATTGCGCTCGCCGGTGTCACCGACGTCGCCTGGCGCCTCCGGGACGTGATCGTCGACACGCCGCCGCTCGCCCAGAGCGTGCTGACGGCGCTCCTGGGTGCGTCGACGTCGGTCTCTCGTGACCAGCTGGCGCTCGGTCTCTCAATGCTTGCCCTAATCAGTGCGGCCGCCGATCGGGATCCCCTGCTTTTCATTGCCGATGACCTGCATTGCCTGGACGAAGCGTCGCTCGCTGCTTTGACGTTTGCGTTGCGCCGCCTCGACTCGAGTCCGGTCGCCGTGGTGCTCGCGTTCGCGTCGCCACCCCCGGCATCGCTCGGCGATGGGCCGCGACCTTCGTCCTCGACGACCTCGGCCCTCTCGACGCCCGCGACCTGCTTCGTAGACGAGTGCCCGTGATCGACGAAGCGGTTGCAGATCAGGTCGTGGAGCGACCCGAGGGCAACCCCCTGGCACTCACTGAGTTAGTCCACATCTTGACCAGCGAAGAATTGTCGGGTCACATCCCGCTCCGCTCGCCCCTTCCGATTGGATCCAGGACGACGTCGGCGTTTCGATCCCGCTTACACGGGATCTCGACCCCGACGTTGGTCGCTGTCGTCGTCGTTGCGCTAGCTGGTGCACACGCACCGAAGTTCGCCCTGCCGGCTCTGCACCGCCTGGGGCTCGACGAGGGCGCCCTCGTCGAGGCCGAAGCTCTCGACCTGCTGGAGACTCGGTCGCTTTCTCAGCGGCACCCACTGATCGGCCACACCGCGGCAGAACTGATCGGACCGCGACATCTCCGTCGCGTGCACCAGGCACTTGCCGCAGTCAGCGGGTTCGACGGATCCCGTTCGCAGGGCTGTACATCTCCATGCGGCCACGATCGGTTCATCGGAGAAACTCGCGGTCGCGCTAGACGTCGCCACGAAAGCGCTGCTTGACCGAGGCGGAGCGGTTGCCGCTGCGCCCTCGCTGCCCAGGCAGCCCGGGTCCACCCAGCCGGTCGGCGCCACCTCGAACGCCTGTTGCGAGCGATCAGGACAGCACTTGCTGGCGGACAGACAGACCTGGTTCTCGAGCTGCACTCCGAGATCGTCGCCGCCACGCGCGACCCCGAAGTTCTACAACAGATGACCCTGATCCTTGGATACGCGAGCGTGTGGAGGCGGCTTGATCCAGCGGCGATCGAGCAACTGTGGGATCTCAGCATTCTTCGTCCCGATCTGGCAACGCATGCACTGTGCATTCTCGCGAACGCGTTTGCATCGGTCGGCGACGTAGCGCAGTTACGGCTCGTCATCGAGAGACTCGAGGCTCTGACCCCACGCTGCACGGACAAGGCGATCGACGTCACGGCCCGGCTCGTGGCTGCTGCCTGCCGGGCATTGCTCGGCTGCCGTGAACCGGGCCGGCAGATCGCCGCGGAGATGCAGGGGCTGGACATCTGCGCCTCTGACGGCATGCCTCAGTACGCTGCAGCCACTTTCGCTTTCACGTGCAATCGTGTCGAGGCCTATGCGACGGCACGCCAAGTCCTGGGCGCTCATCTCTCGACGATGCGCAGAACGGGTCACCAGTCTGGTCTGCCATATTCGCTGATCGTGTCGGCCGAAACGGAGTGGTGGATCGGCGAACTGGAGCCGATGTGGCGCGGATCTCGACGAGGCGGTCGCGTTGTCGGATGCGATCGCTCAACCAGGATTGAGCGCCTACGGAATGGCCTCGCAGCTCGGCTCGCCGCAGGTCGGGGCGACCGAGATCGGATGGAGCGGAACGCTGCGAAAGCACTCGAATTCTCCGACGGGTCATCGGTGTTGCCGTTGGTCTCCTCCTCAGTCACGCCCACGGACTGTGCGCCCTCGCGCATGGCCAGTGCGCTGCGGCCGTGCCACATCTCCTGGACTGCGAAAGTCAAGCCGAGGCGCTGACTGCCAGATCTCTGTCTGACGATCGTGCCGTGGCACGGCGACCTCATCGAAGCACTCGTTGGATCGGGTCGTATATGTGATGCACGACGGCGCCTTGAACGACTACGCATCATTGCCACCGAGCAGGGATCGTCATACGGCACCGCGGCCTACTACAGGTGCCGCGGACTAGTCGAATCCCATGAACGGTTACGGTGGTTGCAACACGCGGTGGCGGTCGGCGGCCCAGAGCACGGCTTCGAAGCTGCCCGAGCCGCATACGCCCTGGGACGTCATCTCATCGACGTGGCCAGACTTCGGCGCGGAATCACCTCAATTCGCCCGGGCGCAGTTCGGTGCATGGCGGCCACGGCATGGGTCGCCCGGATCGACAAGGAGTTGCAGGGCCGAGCGGATGCCCGGCCGATCCCAAAATGATCGTTCCGCTGACTCCCGGCGAGCTGCGCGTTCACGGGCGGTTGCCGAGGGCATGACAAACCGAGAAGCCGCCGCCTCGTTGTTGATCTCGGTCAAGACCGTCGAGACGCACCTTGTCCACGTGTTTCAGAAGTTGCAAATCACCTCTCGGTCACAGCTCGTGCGCCTGATGTCCAGCAGACAGGCTCCTCGCGATGGTTGAGATCTGTGCCCTTCATACAACTGTCGAACGTGCGATGATCTAGGCGCTAGTCAGGTGTCTACTCTCAATTTCCGTACACCCTGGAGGGTCTGCTTTCGGAGTTCGGCCACATCTTCGTGCGACCAATGCCACGTGTAAACTGGCATGACTCTCTTGCTCATGTCAGCGACAAGAAGGTGCTTCTCGGTCATCAAGCTTTCGTAGTAATGCGGCAAGAGCCAAAGAATTTCTGAGTAGTCTGCCCCCCCGATGCCGCCTTGGATTGGACCTGTGCCGTGCGATGCGTGTCAGACATTTGTTCGCCAAATCGGACCAACGCTTTGCGAGCGAGACTTCCTCTCTTAACCGGGGAAAATAGAACTGTAGTTCGTTTCAATTTCCGACGGAATATGGACCTGGAAGGTTTCGCAGATAGTTAGAATCGATATTCGGCGCTCTCGTCCCCGCGGAGGATTCGACCGCCCTCGGCTTCTTCCACTGCCCAGAGCTTTGGACTGGTGCGCGACATGGGCCATTAGCGCGACGATTGAACCAGAAATTTCTGCTACCGGCTCGCGTTTGACATCTAGTTGTTTCCGCCGCCGTTCCCAGTGTCTGGCAAACGGTCCAGCGAAAGCGGTCGTCCAGCGCTCCGGATAGCACTGACAATCAGGGGACCCGAGTAATCGACTTGGTCAATCATCGCGTGAATCATGGGCTCCCAACCTGATCGCTTCGGCGCTTGGATCTCCTTTCGGCGTAACGCCACCAACGGCCATCGATTCAAACGCTCGATAACGCAGCAATGTATAGCGCAGTCGCAAGATGGCACACATATCGAGTCCGGCAGATCGGGCAGCGGGCCAGCTCCGACTACGTGGAGTCGAGACTGGTGCAGAAGCGTTCGAGATCCTTCGTACCGGTCGATACTGGATTGACCGTCTGATCGTCGTGGATCAAGATACGCCATCGACCTCGCCGCGGTCCTTCCAATCTCGAAAGGTGGAGATCATTTCGCGCATCGCCAACGGGTGGCAATATCCACGTTACTTCCAGTGAAGCTGACCATCTAGTTCGGCGTTGTTCACCAACTGCAGTCCCAAGGCGTCGGTTAGAGTGTGGACGGCTGCTACAAGCGCCTGACCCGTCTCCGACGGACCAAGAGAATAAGCGGGTCAAGACGGTCATTGCGGAACTCCCTGTTCTGGTGTGCCTCCGAACCTCACCCGCCGGCGCCAGTACGCATTGCGATTGATAGCGCCACCACCGACGGGTGGCGGCGGTGGGGTCGTCCGCCACGCCGTGGGGCCCCACTCTGCCGATTAGCTCAAGGTGCAGAGCTGAGATAGTCATCCCTCATCGCTCCTCTTCACTCGACACTCCACTCACCCCGCGGGAGGCTGGCATCGGCGATGCTCTGATCTTCCGCGAGGAGGACTCTCATGTCATCGGGGATCCCCCTGAGGCCAAAGTCCGCGGCGACTAACGGCCGGCGCATAGTCAACCGGGTAGGCGATTCGAAGGGCACGGTCCGCGCGTGCCAGCGCCACTGGGCAGCAGATTCGAGGCCCTCGTTGCGACACGCACAGCGGTTCTCGTCGGTCGTCAGTCGCCCAGGACGGATCCCAACCGCCGAGGCGAGCACGGAATTGCTTCGTGGCCACCTAGCGTCAAACACCTGATGTAGTCGCCTGTAGGGGATATGACCACGGACGCTCGGCGGTCGGCCTGGGAGCGTACAAGGTTTCCCCGATGCGCAAGCTGGCCCGGAAGTCGTATGACGGAAGATGCCGTCAATAGTCGACGGCACCACAACGGCTCGGAGCAGAGGGGCGAGCGCGAACCTCTTGAGGCTCGTCAAGAGGACATTCACACACGACAGCCGGACAGATCGCTGTCGTCGCCGGTTCAGCAGGCGACGACGTAGTCGAGAATTTGTTCCCCGCCCTGGTGGCAACTTCGTATGACACAGCGATCTGGCATCGGACTGAGGAGAAGAACTTGAACTGGCTTATTTCACTGTTCAATGGAGCGGCCCGAAAGGATGACAATCTTATCCGGTCCGCAACACTCAACTCAACCAAGATCGGCAGCTTGGCAGCTTTGATAGCCGCCGCGGGGACATCCTGGGCGATTGACACCAAAAAAGGGACCTCTGGCAGGGCTGTCGAGCGATCAGCAATTCACGGTATGGATGGGTGCCGGAGGGATCATCGCGGCTCTCGTGATTAGCGACACGGCGGCCCGTGCGTACGTTACAGGCAAGTCCGCGGCAGCTAGTCCGGTCCTGCCGATCCAACCAAGGCTAGTTGCGGTGCGCGGCGCTGATGGAAGGCAAAAGACCGGGACTGCTATGGCTGCTCGGCTTGAGCGTGGCAGCTTGCAGTTGCTAGTCATGTTCAAAGCGGTAGGCAACGAAGATCCTAAAGAGGAATGGCACCCGATCGACCGCGTCCTCTACCCTCCTCGATTCGATTCTAACACAGTGATACACACCCGCAGCTGGTTCGCTCCCGGAGGTCTCGCGACGCAAGTCGCCGCCCGATCGACGATGGACCGGCTGTCCCGGGCAGCACCTCCACTAGGTGAACCCGGATGGCTGGGTTCCGCTCAATCGGCGCCGTGGGGCAAGCCTGGTCGTTTGAACGTTCGCCTTTACGGTTCTGCGACCGGTAGAGGAGGAGTGGGCCACTGCCGTCCTCGTCCAGACCGACGACCTCGACGGGCCGGGGTCGCTCGGACATCATTCGCCCGCGCTGTCGATCCTCCTGTACCGGGTCGACTTCAACAAGACGACGCGAGCCGGCTGGTCGGCGGTCGGCCCGGAGGACGGCCGCGCCCACCTGCCCCTCGACCTCCACTACCTGCTGACCGCCTGGGCGACCAACGCCGACCACGAGCACCGCATCCTCGGCCGGACCATGCAGGTGCTCGAGGAGCTGGGCGGGCTGAGCGGGCCGCTGCTCGCACCCCGACGGCGACTGGGCGCCCGGGCGAGACGGTGCAGCTCTACCTCGAGGACATGGCCACCGACGACCTGATGCGGACCTTCGACAGCCTCGACCTGCGACTTCCGCCTCAGCATCCCCTACATCGCCCGGGTCGTCGTGATCGCCGACGAGGGCGATGCCCGCACCCGAGGTGCTCACCTCCGTCCGGGGCCTGCGCCCGGGCCGGTGGCTGCCGTGAACGGCTCGTGGCTGCCGCCGCCATCGGGACCGAGCGCGTCGACGACGTCTGCGCGTCGGCATCCAGCCCCGCGACGCCGTCGGCAGCCCCGGCCCGCTCATCGGCACGTCGCTGCACCTGGAGGGCGTGCCCCGCCCGTGGCGCATCCCGCCGTCGCCGATCGGCATCCCCGACGAGGGCATCGGCCTGCCGGGCCTGGCGCAGAGCCCGACCGGGCGCTTCGCCATCAGCCTTCACCGGCAACCGGACGCCGGCCGACGAGACCCGCATCGTCATGCGGCTGGTGACCGCAGCCGGCGGTACGTGCCGCGGCGCCTGTCGCTCCCGGCGCCGTTCCTCGACGACGGTGATCGCTGGCGACGTCGCACGCTGCGACCCGACCGGCCGCTCGCCCGCGGGCCACCCGGCCGCGGCTGTTCCCCGGCGCCGACTACGGCGTGCTCGCCGGCTGGCCACCGTGGTGCGCGGCCGCGTGCGGGTGGCCCGACGACGAGCCGTGCCCGTGGGTCGGGTGCTGGCGACCACCGCCGAGCCGATCGTGATCCACCACGACGACGGCGACCACCATCGAGCTGCGCCCCGACGTTGGGCCGGGCCCACGGCGACGACCGCGGCGAGTTCCTGCTCGTGGTCGGCGCCGCTGCCGCTCGACGTCCCGTACCGCGCGACGATCCCCGACACGCTCGAGCTGAGCGTCGCGGTCCTGACCCGGCCGCGGCCCGCCGCCGATGCGCCGGTCGACTCGCCCGCGCGAGTCCCGGGAGGACCCGCTCTGGGACCTGCCCGATCGAGGTCGTCGGCAGCCTCGCCGACGCCGACCAGGTCGACCGCCGGGCACGCTCACCCCGAACGGCATACACGGCCTCGGTCACACCAGCCGTCACCTGCCGCCGCGGCGAGTCGTCACTCGACCCGCCGTCGACTTCGACTCTCCCATGACGATCAGAGAGGAAGCCCATGCCCGAGTACCTCGCCCCCGGCGTGTTCGTCGAGGAGGTCAGCTTCCGGTCGAAGTCGATCGAGGGCGTGCCCACGCGCACCACCGGCTTCGCCGGCCTGGCCCACTACGGCCCCGTCCAGTACCCCGGCGGGCCGCACGCCACCGAGCCGCGCCTCGTCACCAGCTTCACCGAGTTCGAGCGGGTCTACGGCGGGCTCGACCGCTCTCGCCGAGCGGCGCCGACGGCGCGCCGTACCTCGCGCCACGCGGCCCGGGCCTTCTTCCTCAACGGCGGCCAGCGCCTCTACGTGTCGCGGGTCTTCATGCCCCACGACGCGACGGCCGACCTCGGCGTGGCCAGCGCCAACGTGTCGGTGCCGCGTCGACGCCGCCGACCAGCGCCGTCTGGCGGGCCCGCTGGCCGGGCGCACGGGCAGACGTGCGCCGTCACCGTCGAGCGCCATCCGGAGCGGCGACGTCGGCCGTCCACACCGGCGCGGCGCCGTGCCGCGCGCCAACGTCGTCGGCCGACGGCGTCGGTGCTCGAGGTCGTCCCCGCCGGCGCGCCGCTGCCCGAGCGGCGACACGCCGATCGACCCGCCGAACCTGCGGGTGCTGCGGCGTCGACCCGAGCGACGACAGCCAGTCGTTCCTCCTGGCCGACGGCAGCGACGGCGCGCGCCGACGCGTGACCGACCGCCTGCTGCCGGTCGAGGTCAACGTGCCGTCCGGGTCGACGCCGAACGCACCGACGTCTACGCCCGCGCTCGGCGCTCGACCCCGGCCAGCGCCGCTACGTCGGACGCGATCCTGCAAGCCACGACCCGCGAGGACGAGGACGCGGTCGTCTGGTTCGACTACGACTACGCGCGGCCACGGCTGCCAACCCGATCTCGCTGCTCGCCGGCCTGGTCGGCACGACTCGGCGCCCCGGTCGACGACCGTGCGCCTGGCCGGCGGCGACGACGGCCAGCTGCCCGGCGACGGCGGCGTCGTGGGCGACGAGGCCGACCCCGACGACATCACGCAGAAGGCCACCGGCCTCGACGCCCTCGCCGAGGTCGACGACATCGCCATCGTGGCCGCTGCCCGACGCCGGCGCCATCGAGGACGACGACGCTGCGGTTCGTGGTCACCCAGCGCGCTGGTCGGCCACGCCGAGCGCTGCCGGTACCGCATCGCCGTGGTCGACGGCCCGCAGGGCGCGTCGATGAACGAGATCCGCGCATTCCGGGGCAAGTTCGACTCGCAAGTACGCCGCGCTCTACCACCCGTGGATCGAGATCCTCGACCCGACCCAGCGGCTCGCCCCGGGCGCGCCGCCGCAGAAGCTGCTGCTGCCGCCGTCGGGCTTCGTCACCGGGATCTACGCCCGCAACGACATCACCCGCGGCGTGTACAAGGCGCCGGCCAACGAGGTCGTCTACGGGCTCACCAAGTTCGAGGCCAACATCAACCAGGGCCGCCAGGAGGTGCTCAACCCCGAGCACATCAACGCCCTGCGGTTCTTCGAGGGCCGGGGCAACCGGGTGTGGGGCGCCCGCACGCTGAGCTCGGACCCCGAGTGGATGTACGTCAACGTGCGCCGGCTCTTCATCTACCTCGAGCACTCGATCGACAAGGCCACGCAGTGGGCCGTGTTCGAGCCGAACAACGAGTCGCTGTGGCGGCAACATCAGCCGCACGGTCGAAGGACTTCCTCGAGGTCGCAGTGGCGCAACGGCGCGCTGCTCGGCGCCAACGCCCGAGCAGGCGTACTTCGTGCGCTGCGACCGCATCGACGATGACCCAGAACGACCTCGACAACGGCCGGCTGATCTGCCTCATCGGCGTGGCGCCGACCAAGCCCGCCGAGTTCGTGATCTTCCGCATCGGCCAGTGGACCGCCGACGCCCAGGGCTGACGACCGGAGGAGCGAGCCATGGCGATCAAGCGAGACAACCCCTACGGCGCATTCAACTTCAAGGTCGAGTTCGGCCGACGTGGCGACGGCGGCGGGCCCCATCGAGGCCGGCTTCTCCGACGTGTCGCGGCCTCGGCAACGAGATCAACTACTCCGAGTACCGGGACGGGCACCGAAAGGTCAACACCATGCGCAAGGTGCCCAACACCTTCAAGCTCGACGAGGTCACGCTGAAGCGGGGCCTGGTCGGCTCGACCGACATCTTCAGCTGGCTCAAGGCGGTGCGGGAGGGCGCATACCAGCCCCGCGACCGTCACGATCGTCATGCTCGACGAGGCCCGCAACGAGGTGCTCAGCCTGGTGCTGCGCAACGCCCAGCCGAAGAAGTGGATCGGCCCGACGCTGGCCGCCAAGGGCGGCGGCGAGGTGGCCATGGAGGAGCTGCACCTCGTCCACGAGGGCATCGAGCTACGAGTGAGGCCGCGCGTGACGATGCCGTCGTCCTCGCCGTCGGCCGGCACCGTCGGTCGTCGCCGGCGGCGCCCGGCGTCTACCTGCTGCCCGGCGGCGCCGCCCGCGCGGCTCGCCGTCGAGCCGCATGGACGTGGCCGCCTTCGTCGGCGTCGCGCCGCGGGGCCGGCGTGGGTGCCGCTCACGGACCCGACGCCTGGCCGACGGCGTGCCGAGCGACCCGGGCCCGGTCGGTGGCGGTGCCGGTCGACAGCTGGGACGACTACGTCGAGCGCTTCGGCGCGTTCGAGGGGCCGGGGCTGCTGCCGCACGCCGTGTCGACCTTCTTCGCCCAGGGCGGCCGGCGGGCCTACGTGGTGCGCATCGTCGCCGACGACGAGCCGGCGGCAGCCGGCGCCGACGACCGCCCGGGTGCGCGACCGTCCGGACTCGGTGGCCGGTCGACCGACCTGTCCGGCGACGCGCGGCTGCGCGGCTGCGGGCGCGCAACGAGGGCGCGCTGGGGCGACCGGCTCGCGCTCACGCTCGCTTGGTCGGCACGCGCCGGTCGCGGTGCCGCGGGTCGGAGCCGGCGCGCGCTGGTGCTGGCGGCGTCGGCCCGGCTGGCCCCGGCGATCGCTGGTGCGGGTGCGCGGCACAACCGGCGAGTCGGCGCTGCGCTGGATCCCGGGCGTGCGCCGCGGGGCCGGCTCGCGCAGCGTCGCGACCGACCGGGTGGCGACGCTGGACAGCGCCGTGCCGTTCGCGATCGGCCGAGGTCGAGGAGGTCCTCGCCGAGCTGACGCGTGGACGCCGACCGCGCCTCCGGGCCGGCTTCGAGCGGCACCGGCCTCGGGCCTCGACCCGGCCCACCCGCGGTGGCTCGCGTGTCAGTGATCAACGACGAGTCGCGGCTGGTCGAGGCGCAGCCGACGGCCGGCGCTCGTGGTCGCCGACCTGCCTCGCTGCCGGTCGCTGCCGCGTCCGACGCTCGAGGCGCCGGGCGAGGACCGCGTGGTCGCTGGCTCACCCCCGCCGACGTGTTCGGCGGCGTCCTCGAAGGCGACGACGCCGGCATCGACGGCCTCGATGCGCTGCTGCGGCGCGCCCGAGGTGGCGACGCGTGGTGGTGCCCGACCTCTACTCGCCGGCGCCGGCGCCGGCGACCGAGCCGGTGGACGAGCCGGCGAGCTTCGCCGGCCCGGACGTTCGCCCGGTGCGTCGAGCCGCCCGCCGACGATCTCGCCGGCGCCGCCGCCCCGCCGAGCTCGACCGGGCTGCGCCTCGACCCGACGATGCCGGCCGAGCTCGAGCACGATCGTCGCGCTGGCAGCAGCAGCTGGTGCCGACCGCCGAGCGACTCGGCCTCGTCGCGCTGCTCGACGTGCCGCCCGGTCTGCGGCCCAGGCAGGTGCTGCGCTGGCGGGCCCGGTTCGACTCGTCGTGGGCCGCGGCCTACCACCCCTGGCTGCGCGTCCCGGCACGACCTCGGCCGTCGGCGCCCTCGTGGACGTGCCCCCGTCCGCGGCCGCCGCGGGGATCATCGCCCGCTGCGAGCTCGCGCCGGCGTGCCGCAGGGTCCGGCCAACGAGCTCGGCGCCGGCGTCGTCGACGTCGCGAGTGCGGCTCGACGAGCGCGCCACGCCGAGCTGCACCGCAACGGCGTCGACGTCTTCCGCCGCGAGCCCCGACGGCGTCGTGCTCGTACCGGCGCGCGCACGCTGTCGCACCGACCGCCAGCTACCGCCAGCTCACCGTGCGCCGGCTGCTCCATGCTCATCGAGCGGGCCGTCGGCCGCCAGCTCCAGTGGACGGTGTTCGAGCCCAACGACGAGCTGCTGCGGGCCGGGCTGCGCCGACGGTCGACGCACCTGCTCGGCGACCTGTTCGCCCTCGGCGCGCTTCGCCGGGCGCGACGCCGGAGGAGTCGTGGTTCGTGCGCTGCCATGAGCGACGTCGACCTCGGACAGGTCGACCGGGGCAGCTGTGGTCGAGGTCGGGGTGGCGCCGGCCGAGCCGACCGAGTACATCCTCGTGCGGGTCGTCCTTGACGACGGCGGCGGCGTCACGACCACCGAGGCCCTGCCGGCCGGGATGGGGATCCATGGCTAGGGACGACCGGCTCGCGACCAACTTCCGCTTCCGGGTCACGCCTCGCCACGCCGTCGGCGGCGGACCGCCGGCGACCCGCTCGGCGACGGCGGCTTCCAGGAGTGCACCGGCCTCGACGTCGAGATGGACGTGGCCGAGTACGTCGAGGGCGGCCGCAACAACGGCGTCGTGCAGCGGGCCGGGCGCGCCGAAGGTGACCCGCATCACGCTCGAGCGGGGGATGCTGCATCCCGTCGACGGCACGGTGAACACCGAGCTGTGGCGGTGGTTCCAGGACGTGCGTCGACGGCGTGCGGCCGCTGCGCCGCTACGACGGCACCGTCGAGGTGCTCGGCGGCGACGGCGACGACGGTCGCCACGTGGGCGTTCACCCGGGGCCTGCCGGCGAAGCTCGTCGGCCCGCAGCTCAACGCCAAGACCGGCGAGGTGGCCATCGAGGAGCTGCAGATCGCCCACGAGGGCCTGCGGCTGGCGGTGGGCTGATGGAGTTCAAGAAGGCCGACCCTGCAGGAGGTCTCGCCGCAACCGTCGCGCGCCCCAGCCGGTCGGCGACACCGATCGCGGTGCAGATCAACCCGGCGTCGCTGCGGCTGCAGATCGCGAACACCGTCGACGCCGGCAAGGACGCCGGCCGGCCCGAAGACGCAGTACCAGGGCTCGACGTCGACGCTGCTCGCTTCGACCTGGTCTTCGACACCGCCGACGAGGGCACGACCGAGGACCCGGTCGACGTCCGCGACCCGCACCCGCCAGCTCGAGCGGTTCCTGCTGCCGCAAGGAGGACAGCGCCAAGGCGTGCCGCCCCGGGTGCAGTTCACCTACGGCGACGCTTCGACCGTCGTCGGCGTCATGACGTCGCTCAACCAGGACTTCGACTTCTTCGCCGCCAACGGCGTGCCGCTGCGGGCCAAGTGCGCGGTCACGATCAAGGAGCAGAAGCCGGAGTTCGACGCCAACCTCAGCGGGCCCGGGCGCCAACACCGGCGCCGGCGCGACGCCGCCGGTGCCGCCCGGCGCCGGGCGGCCGGGCTGGCGCCGCGGCCGGCGGCCGGCGCCCGACCGCACGGCCGGCACGGCGCTCGGCGGCGAGAGCGCGGCGGACTTCGCGGCCCGCATGGGCCTCGACCCCGCGGGCCTGGAAGGACGTGGTCGCGGCCAGCGTCGCTCGACCCGCTCCGGCTCGAGGCGGGCGCTGCAGCTCGACTTCTCGGCCTCGCTGTCGGTCGACGCCGGCCTCGGCGTCGAGCGTCGGCGCCACCGCACCGGCGGCGGCGGCTCGGGCGCCGGCGTCCGAGCGCCGGCGACGGCGACGCCGCGCCGGCCGCCGCCTGCGTCGGGCACCGACCTCACGGCGCGCCGGTGGGCTCAGCCGGGCCCTCGACCGGCGAGCAGCCGCGACCCGCACCGGCGCCGGCGGCGTCGCGCGGCCGCGGCCGCGTTCGCCGGCGGCGACGCCGGCCGCGACATCGCCCGCCGCGGCTGCCGGCCGCGGTGCGCCGGCTGCCGCCGGCGCCGCGACGCTCAGCCGGCGGCCGCGTCGCGGCCGCCCGACCCGCGGGCGCGCGCCTACGGGTTCGGCGTCCCGCTGCGCGCGCCGCGTCGCGATCCCGGGCCGCGGCCACGGTCGCGCCTCGTGCGGCGAGCGGCGACCGCCGGCGCCGCAGCGCCGCCGCCGACGGCGTGCCGGTGACCGACGACCCGACGGTGCCGGGATGCGCTCGCCCTGGCGGCCGCGTCGGCGCCGACCGGCGGTCGCTAACGCCGGCACGGATGCCGTGCCCGTGCGGCTGCGGGAGGGACCGCTGATGCCGGTCCACGTCGACAGCGTCGGAGAGCTCGGTCAGCTCACGAGGTCGTGCCTGAACGGTCGGAGCGGTGGCCGCGGCGCGCCGCCGGCGGGCGGCGTCGAGCAGCCGCGTGGGAGGAGCGCGAGCGGCACGCGTCGCTGTGGCGAGCTGGCCGAGCGCGACGCGGCCCGCCTGCGCGGGGAGGGCTTCGGTGACTGAACGCCGCTGCTCGCCTCCGCCGCGCCCGGTCTTCAAGGTCGACGGCAGCGCGCGCAGGCCGACCTCGCCCGCGACCTGCTGCGGCTCGAGGTCGAGGAGACGACCGAGGGCCTGCGGACGCTGTCGCTCCACCTCGTCGGCCAGCGCGCCCGCGGAGCGCAGCCCAGCACCGACGTCGTCGAGTACCTCGACGGCCGGTCCTCGACTTCGGCAAGCGGCTCGAGGTCGTCGCTCGGCCCGCCGGGCAACGAGCGGATCGTCTTCCCGGCGCCGTGTCGGCGCTCGAGGCGACTTCGAGGAGGGCGACGTGCGCCGATGGTCAGCGGTGTTCGCCGAGGACGAGCTGATGGAGCTGCGCATGACCCGGCGGATCGCGCACCTACGAGCAGATGACCGACGCCGACATCGCCCGGGCGATCGCCGGCCGAGCACGGCCTCCCGCCGACGGTCGACGCCGACGGCCCGACCTACGACGTCGTGCAGCAGTTCAACCAGAGCGACCTCGCGTTCCTGCGCGAGCGGGCCCGGCTGCATCGCAGGCCGAGCTGTGGGTCGACCGGACGGCACCCTGCACTTCGCCGACCCGCGACCAGCGCGCCGGGCACCGCGGTCACCCTGACCCGGGGCGACGACCTGCTGCGCCGTCGAGCTGCGCGCCGACCTCGCCCACCAGCGCACGCGCGGTCAAGGCGTCGCGGCTACGACGCCGCGAGCCGCGCGGCGCATCGACGAGCGAGGCGCCGGCTCGACGCGTCGAGGCCGAGATCGCCGGCGGCCGCACCGGGCCCGCAGATCGCTCGACCGGGCCTTCGGCGACGCTGCCCGGCCGGCGTGCCGCGAGCGTCCCGCTCGTCGACGGCCGAGGCCCGGGCCTGGGCCGGGCCGAGATGCTGCGCCGGGCCCGGCGGTTCGTGACGGTGGCCGGCACCACCGGCGGCACCCCGAGCTGGTCGTCGGCAGCCGGCTGACCCTCGCGCGCTGCGGCGCGCCCTTCGACGGCGGCGGCTACTACGTCACCGCGTCCGCCACACCTACGACCTCGCAGCACGGGCTTCCGCACCCACTTCGAGGCCGAGCGGCCCGACCGTCGAGCGAGCGGCGTGATGGCCACGGCACCGCGACGGCGCGCCCGCTACTTCGGCCTCTACCCGGCCATCGTCACCGACATCGTCGACCCGCGACCAGCTGGGCCGGGTCCAGGTGCAGCTCCCTGGCTCGGCGGCGACGGCGGCGACGACGTGCGGGCGTGGGCGACGCTGCTCACGCCCGTACGCCGACGACGACCAGGGCTTCAGGTCCTGCCCGAGGTGGACACCCAGGTGGTGGTCGGCTTCGAGGCCGGCGACCTGCGCCGGCCGTACATCGTCGGCGCGTGCTGGAACGGCCGCGAGATGCTGCCCGGTCAGCCCGACCGCGGCCGAACAACAAGCGGCGTGATGCAAGACCCGCGCCGGCAGCCTGCTCGAGTTCGACGACACCGACGGGCGCCGCCAAGGTGACGCTGTCGATGCAGAGCGGCCACAAGGTGGTGCTCGACGACGGCGGCCCAGCAGGTCGAGGTCACCCACTCGAACGGCTGCAACGATCGACGATCAACGCCGCCGGCCAGGTCGACGATCACGGCGAACGCCACCGTCGAGGTCACCGCGTCGGCGCTCAACGTCCACGCCGCCGACGGCGACCTTCGACGGCATGGTCAACTGCACGACCCTGATCGCCTCGGTCGGGCGTCGTGTCGCCCGAGCTACACGCCCGGCGCCGGGAACATCTGGTGACCGCGTCGAGACCCGGTCGCGCCACGACTGGCGCCTCGTGGCGCCCTGGTGGCACTGGCCGCGCGGCGGCGACGTCGACCGCGGCCGGCCGAGCCGGCGCGCCGCGCACCGCGCCCGGTGCTCCAGAAGTACGACAGCGCCGACTTCGTCAACGCCTTCCTGGCCGACCCGCAGCGCTCGCCTCGCGTTCGACGACGACCGCGCACCGACGTGGTCCACCGCGTGGCCACGGCGCCGACGAGCCGCAGGCTCGCTGCCGAGCCGCACGCTCGGCGACCGGCATCCGCAAGCTGTTCCTCGCCGACCCACCAGCGCTTCTACCTGGTCGTGTGCGAGCTGCACTGCGACCCGCCCGGGCTTCCCGCAGCGTCGACCGCGACGACGGTCTGCGAGGCCGGCTTCGTGGTGCGCCGCCGCACGGTCGACCGTCCCGGCCCGAGCGGGCGGCGCCCGCAGGCCGTGCGCGACCGCTCGCCGAGCTCGACCCGGCGCGAGCGGCCGCGGCCGAGGCGCAGCTCGCCGGCGCCGCGCGAGCGCCGGCCGGCAGCCCGTGCGCGCTGCCGGCGCAGCCGGCGCTCGAGGCGCCGCCGCCGAGCACGGCCGCGGCAGGTCGCCGCCGCGCGAGGCCGAGCTGCGCGTCCGTGCGGCGGCTGGGCGCCGGTGGGCGCGCCGAGCACCAGGGCGTCGGACCGCCGCGCCAGGGCTGGCGTCCCGACCGCGACGCCCGGCGACTCGGCGCGTGGCGCACGGTCGACGAGCTGCCAGAGGAGCTCGTCGAGGCGACTTCCCGCTCTACCCGCTGGTCCCCGACCCGCGCGACCCGACCACGACGCCGCGCGGCGAGACGATCTGCTTCGGCGTGGTGCCGACCGGCCGGCGCGACGTCGACGCCGCCGGCGACGCCCGCTTCGACGACCGCGCTCTACGAGATCCGCTGCTTCGTGCGCCGCCACCGCCCGAGTGCCCGCGCGACGGCGGCCACTGCCCCTGCCCGCTGGCCTGGAGCGAGCCGACGCGAGCCGTACCGGCTCGCCGCCGCACTTCGACCTCGAGGGCACGCGCCAACCGGCCGGTGACCGTCCAGCTGCCCGACCTCGGCGCAGCTCGCAGGCCGACGCGCTGCGGCTCGCGCCCGGCGGCCGGCGGCGTGCGGTTCCAGTCGCCGCCCGGCTCGGGCCTCGACGTTCAACGTCGACGGCGACCGACGCCACGCCACGGCAGCCTCGGCGAGCGGTCCAGATCTGCTCCTTCTCGATCCCGCTGATCACGATCGTGGCCACGTTCGTGCTTCAAGCTGTTCCTGCCGATCGTGGTGCTTCGTCTTCCAGCTGTGGTTCCTGCTGGCGCTCGAGTTCTGCATCCCGCCCGACGTATCGATCGACGCCGACGGTCGCGGCGCTGACCTCGCCGACCTCGACGCCGGCGCCGACATCGGCGTCGGCCTCGACATCGACGCTGGCGCCGCCGGCGCTGCTCGACGACGGACGCCGACTCGACCGCCGAGGTCAGCGCCGGCTCGACGGCGACCAGCCGGCAGCCGAGCTCCCGGCGGGCTGGCCGCTCGACCGGCGAGCGCGCTCGACGCCGCCGACGCCGACGCTGGCCGAAGCGCTCGCCGCAGGGCTCGGTCCGTCGGCCGACCGCGGCATCGCCGCGCCGGTCGCCGCCCGGGTGTGACGCTCGCGGGTCGAGCGCGACGCAGGTGGTGCGCCCATGACCGTCCCGCGACCGCCTCGGCCGCGGCTGGGCGTTCCCGCCGCGGCCCGACCGGCGACCGGCGCGCTCGGACTGGCGCGCGGGCCGGAGATGGTCCGCCAGTCGATCCTGCTGATCCTCGACACCGAGCCGGGCGAGCGGGTGATGCGCCCGACTTCGGCTGCGGGCTGCGGCGCTACCTGATGGAGCCGAACACCGCCGCCGACCCGCGCCGCTGATCCGCGCACGACGTCGAGCCGGCGCTGCGCGCCGTGGGAGCCGCGGATCCGGCTGCGGCGCGGTCGAGGTCACGCCGGCCGACGACCCTGCGCTCGTGCTGATCGCGATCGCCTACGTCCACGTGCGCGACCGCCGCCCGGCCAACCTCGTCTACCCGTTCTACCTGGAGCGGCGTGAGCGCATGGCGCTGCCCGGCCCGATCCTCGACGACCGCTCCTACGAGCAGCTCCGCGACGAGCTGGTCGCGGCGCATCCCGGTCTACGCGCCCGAGTGGACCGACCACAACGCGAGCGACCCCGGCATCACGCTGCTCGAGCTGTTCGCCTTCCTCGGCGAGAACCTGCTCTTCCGCTTCAACCAGATCCCGGACCCGACCAGGCTGTGGCTCCTGCGCCTGCTCCAGGTCGCCGCCCGCGGCCGGCCCGGCCGGCGACGGGCGTGGTCGCCTTCACGCCCGAGCCACGCCGAACAGGCCGACACCGCCGGCGGTCAGCTCGGCACCGCCGTGACCGGCCGGCGGCGTCCCGTTCCAGGTCGGCAACGACGTCGACCGTGCTGCCGCTCACCGCGACGGCGGTCATCAAGGCGGCCGGCTCCGATGCCGACCGACCCGGTGCGGCGCCGAGGCGCAACGCCGCGCTCGACGCCGCCGAGCTGTCGGTCGGACGAGACGCCCGTGCTGTTCACCCCGGACGTGCTCGCCGCCCGACCCGACCGCGCCGGGCTTCGAGCCGCTCGACGTGCGACCGCGCGTCGACCGCCGCTCTGGATCGCCGTGCGGGGCGCCGGCTCCCAGGCGACGACGTCGACGCCAGCCGCGCTGCTCGCCGCGACGGCGTGCTGGCGCAGCGGCCGCTGGTCCTGGGCGTCGTCGGCGACGAGTTCCCGGCGCTGGACGAGGTCGACCCGTGCGACGGCCCGACCGCCGCCCACCGGCGGCCGGCGGGCTCCGACCGCCGACCGGTGCGGCGGGCCTCGGCCGCCGGAGGCCGAGCCGCCCGGGCGCGGCGGTCGCCGACATCGACGCTGCACTGGCAGGTCTCGCGCCGGTGCGACCGCCGAGGGCGGCGCCGGACTACCTGCCGGTCGACGTCGTCGGCGACACGACCGCGGCCTGCACCCGCGACGGCGTCGTCGGGCTCCGGCTGCCGCCACGCCGGCTGACGCTGGTCGGCGTCGCCCCGCTCGACGACCCCGACCTGGCCGGCATCGGCGACCGCCCGCCGGCGCTCGACGACGAGCCGCCGGTCGCTGTTCTGGCTGCGCGCCTTCCCGCGCGAGGGCGTGCCCGAGATCGGCGCGGTGCGCTGGGTCGGGCTCAACGCCGCCGACGTCGAGCAGGTGGCGCAGGCGCCGCCCCGAGTTCCTCGGGCTCGGCACGGGCATGCCGCCACCAGGAGCTGGCGCTGGTCCACCGCCCGTCGTGCCGGGCAGCGCTGCGCGTCGAGGTCGAGGAGCAGGGCCGGTGGACGCCGGTGGGAGGTGGTCGACATCCTCGCCGCGAGCGGCCGCACGACCGCCACCTACTGCTCGACGCCGAGGCCGGGCGGTCCGCTTCGGCGACGGCGTCCGGGGCCGCACGCTTCGGATCGGGCAGCGCATCCGCGCCGCTCGGCTACCGCTACGGCGGCGGCGCCGGCGGGCAACGTCGCCGCGGGGGCGATCGCCAAGCGTCGGCGCGTGCCGCGGCGTCAAGGTCGACGAACCCGCTGCCGACCGGCGGCGGCGCGGACGCCGAGACGATCGCCGAGGCGCTCGAGCGGATCCCCGGCGAGCTGCGCCGGCGCGACCGCGCCGTCACCGCGCGGCGACTTCCGCGAGCTGGCGCCGATCCCGGGCGTCGGGCGGCGCGCCGAGTGCCTGCCCCGGTTCCATCCGCGCGACCAAGAGCACCGAGGCGCGCCGGCGTCGTGACGGTCGTCGTCTGGCCGCGCGAGGACCCGCGCCACCCCGACGCGCCGGTGCCCGACGCGACGCTGCTGCGCGCGGTGTGCCGCTGGCTCGACGCGCGCCGGCTGGTCACCACCGAGCTGCTACGTCATCCCGCCGACCTACCGGAAGGTCGCGGTGGCGGTCGGGCTGGCGGTGAAGCCCGGCTACGGCGTCGACGGCGTGCGGCGCTGGGTCGAGCTGGTGCTGCGCCAGTACCTGGCGCCGCTGCCGCCCTACGGGCCCGCCGGGCCGGGGCTGGCCGCTCGGCCGCCGCGTGCACGGGCCCGAGCTCGAGGCCGCCGCGCTCCAGGTCGAGGGGGTCGAGTTCCTCGAGGGCTCGAGGTGGCCGACGTCGCGGAGCACCGAGCCCGTGCCGGGCACGGTCGTGCTGGACGGCTGGGAGGTGCCCGAGCTGACCGAGTTCAACGTCGTCGTCGGTCCCGACGTCCCGGCGCCCGGCGAGCGGCGGGATCCAGCCGCCCACGTCGAACCCGGTGCCCATCCCCGTGCCGAAGGACGAGTGCTGATGGCCGCGACTCCGTCGTCGCCGGGCCCGTTGCCGGCGACGACCAGTGGCTGCGGTGCTCGCACACGAACACCGCGCTCGACGGCGGCCGAGGGCGTCACCCTCGCGTCAGCCGACCCCGACGACGTCGACTGGGACGACGTCGCCGCTCCGGGAGGCAGCGCCGGCCGGTCGTCCCGTTCGACCCCCGCGGCTGCCTCTACCACGGCGTCCCGGAGGCGGGGCAGCTCCAGCGGCTGCCGTGGCGGACGGCCGCGCCGGCGATCCCGTCGACCTCCTGGCGCCGCCGGTCGACGCCCCTGGCGGGCGACTTCACGCCGACGGCCACGCTGCCTCGGCCGCGCCGAGCGCCGCGGTGCGCTGGCCGCCGACGCGACGACCACCTCTTCGTCCTCGACGGCGACACCGGCACCGTACCGTGCTCGACCTCGCGGACGGCCGGGTGGTGCACGTCGTCGAGCCCGAGCTGCCGGTGGTCGACCTGGCCGCCGACGGCGACACGGTCCTCTGCGCGACCGTCGACCGGGACGTGCCGCTGTTGGCGATGCACGCGCTCGGGCTGCTGCTGCCGGTCGAGCTCGACGATCGGGCGACGACCGCGCCTCGCCGCGGTCCCGGCGGCAGCCCGACCGGCCCGCGTCGCTGTCGGCCCGGGTGGCGAGCGCTGGCTCCTCCTGCGCGACGGGCGCGACGGCGTGGGCGGTGCCGGTGGCCGACGACCGGCGGGCCCTGCCGCTGCAGGTCGCCGGGGCCACCGACCTCGAGCTCGACGGCGACGGCGCGACTGGTCGTCGCCGGGCCGGTCGGCGCGGTCTCTGCGCCGCTTCGGCCTCGGCGCCACCGCCGACGTGGTCGAGCCGCCGCTGCGGCCCGGGGCTACGAGGCCGCGGCATCGTCCGCACCCCCGACGGAGGCATCGGCTACTGGCGAGCCGACCGGCGGCGCGTTCCGGCTGGCCGTCGCGGCCCGGCGGCGCTATCGTCCCCGCCGGGTGGGTCGACTGCTTCCGGCTCGACGGCGGCGCGTACCAGCGGCGGTGGGGCCGGATCTTCGTCGAGGCCTGCGTCCCCGACGGCGCCGCGCGTGCGCGTCGCGGTGGTGACCGCCGACGACGAGCCCGACCCCGAGGAGCCCGAGGGGCCGAGCATCCCCCGCTCGACGCCGGCCAACTGGCTGCCCGACGACCAGCCGCTCCCGCCCGCGTCCCGCCGCTGGTCGCCGACCGGGCGGGTGCGCCGAGCTCGACGCCCTGCACCCGCTGCACCGGCGGGAGACCGGGCAGCGAGCTGCCCTGGGCGCCGGTCCGAGCCGGGCGACCGGTTCGAGGTGTACGAGGCGCCGGTGCAGGCGCCGCCCGGGCCGCTACCTGTGGGTGCGGGTCGAGCTCAGCGGGCACGACGTCGGTGACGCCACGCGTGCGGGCCGGTGCGGGTCGAGCTGCCCGGCCACGACCTGCTCGAGCGCCTGCCGGCTGCGTACCGGTCGCGACCCCGGGGCGGGCGACTTCCTGCAGCGGCTACCTGGCGATCGTCGACGGGTGCTCGCCGAGGCCGAGGCCCGGGCCGCCCGGCGCGACCTGCTGCTCGACCCGTTCGGCGCGCCGGCGGAGGTGCTGCCGTGGCTGGCGTCGCTCGTCGGCCTGACGCTCGACGGGCGCTGGCCGGAGTCGGCCCGGCGCCGGATGCTGGCCGAGGCCATTTGCCTGTTCCGTTGGCGGGGTACGATCGGCGGGCTGCAGCCGGATGCTGTGGATCGTGCTCGGCTGCGAGCCGGTCGATCGTCGAGACGTTCCGCTTCCGTGGCGTGGGCGGCGCGTTCGCCGGCGCGAGGCGAGGGCGCGGCCAACGCCGTCGTCGGCTTCGGCTTCCGGGTCGGTGGCGAGGTGGCGCCGCCGAGGCCGAGCCGCTCGAGGGCACGGTCGCCGACGCCTACCGCACCCATGCCCACCGCTTCACGGTCTCGTGCCCCGCGACCTCGACGACGAGCAGCTCGCCACGGTGCAGCACCTGCTCGACCTGCACCGGCCGGCCCACACGCTCGTCGAGGTGTGCACCGTCGGCCGGGGCATGCGCGTCGGCGTCGGCCTGCACGTCGGTCTCGACGCTGGTGGGCCCGAGCGCCGGGTTCTCACCGTCGGTCGCTCGGCGAGGTCGCGGCTCGGGGGCGACGGCCGTGCTCGGCAACGCCCCGCGGCGGGCGTGCCGCCGGGTGGCTCGCACCCGGGCCGACCGGTGGTGGTCGACCCGTGACGAACCGCGCGATCGGCACGGTCGCCGTGCGTGGCGGCCGGACGCCGCACCCGACGCGGAGCGGCTCGAGCGGCTCGTTCGCGGCTCGTCAACGCGAGCTCGCGGGGCTGTTCACGGGGACGGCGACGACGAACTGGTGTGCATCCGCGCGGTCGTCGTGGACAAGCGGCGCTTCCGTGGGACGAAGCGGACGGGCGCTCGTGCCGGGAGTGGGCCGACCCGCTGTCGACGGCGTCGGTGTGGCGATGGCGGGCAGGATGCGGGTCGGAGTGGCCGCCGGCCCCCGGCTCCACGCGCGGAGCCGCAGCGCGCGGTCGCGCGCGATTCGAGCAGGGACACGGCGGTGATCGATGCCGGACGGTCGGCCTGCTGACGGGCGCTACCGACCGGGCCTGGGCGTGGCGCCAGCTGGGCTGTGGCCGGTGACGGTGCGGCCTGCCGGTGCCCGACGTGAGACGCCGTCGCTGGCGAGCGAGGTCGTGGCGGACACGCGGCCGGGGTGCTCCTCGCCGCTCCGCCCGCGGTCATGCCGGTGCGCTCGTTCGCGGCCGTGACCCGGCGCGGGCCCACGCACGCTGCGGGCGAGCTCGGCGACCGGCGAGCCTCGTGGCGCGTCGTCGAGGCGGCGTGGCGGGACGCCGGCGGCGCCGGAGCGGCGACTCCGGGCGCGGCGTCGCGGGCGCGCCGATCAGGCGTGGCGTCTCACGAGCGCTGGCGCTCGTGGACCGGGTCGGGCTCCCGGCTCGCCGGTTCCGCCTGGCTGGCCTCCGCTGGGGGCACCGCCGACGGAGGCGCCCCCATCGATGCGGCCGAGCCGTCGCGGCCGCCGCCGCTCGTCGTCTCCTCGACCGTCGAGCCCTCTCGCTGCGCCGGACGAGTCGACGCGAGCTGGTCGCCGAGGAGTCGCCGACCGCCTGCTGGCGGGACGCGCCGCCCGAGCCGAAGGCGCGACGCCGACGCCCCGGCCGCCCTCGTCACCGGCGCGCGTGCCCGACGCCCGCCGGCGACCCCGCGGTGGCCGGGCACCGGCCCCGGCCGAGCCGCCGGCGACCCGCACGGCCTGGGGCGGCCTGCTGTTCCTGCTCCACCTCGTCGCGGCGACCGCCTCGCGCCCGGTGCTGCACGCCGCTCGGCCTCGACCTGCTCGCGCCGCCTCGACCCGGACGTCGCCCCACCGAACCGGCCCTGCTCGCTTTCAGCGGCCGCTGTTCCCTGCCGGGTCGTGGTCGGTCACCGAGCCGACCCGACCGAGGACGGGACGCGGGAGGCGGCGGCGGGCGCTGGCCGTCGGCCTGCTCGAGCGGGCTGCTGGCCGCGGGTGGAGATCGAGCCGCCGCTGACGCCGGACCGAGTTGCTGGATCTCGGCGTGCGCCGGCGCGCGCCGTCGTCGAGGTCGAGCCGGGTGGATGGAGCTCGTGTTCGCCGTCGACGAGGTGGTCGTCGAGGTGCGGGCGGGCCGGCCTCGACCTCGACCTCGGGCACGTGCCGTGGCTGGGCTGCGTGGTGCGGTTTCGCTATGTCTGACACGCCGATCGTGTCGATCGGGGGCAGCCCCAGGGCCGCCTCGACCGGGCCGTGGCCCGCATGGCCGGTCGACTGGCGGCCACGCGGTCGAGGGTCCTCGGCGACGACGAGGCCGCTCACGACTTCCTTCGCGGGATCGGCAGCCGCCGCGGGCCACGACTGCCGATGGGGAGTTCGTCCTCGATCTCCCCGACGAGCGCGTGCATCCGAGCCGTCGACCGGCTGGTCGCCCGGCTGGCGCCGGAGGCGGTCGAGCTCGAGCTGCTGGTCCTCGCGGCGGCGGTCGAACCACCACGAGGGGCTCGCCGCCGATCCTGCGCCGGCTCCACCCGGCGGGGCAGTCCGTGGCCGACCGCGGGCCTGGCCGCGGCTCGCCCTCGGCGACCGCCGCGCGCGTACCGCGCACGATGGCCGGCGGCTGGTGCGGGCCACGCGGGCGCATCGCGTGGACGACGACGGGCCCTCGCGCCGAGCGCTCGCTCCGGCTGGCGCCGCTGCTGTGGGAGGCGCCTCGCCGGGCGTCGACTGCCGACCGATGGCCGGCGGGGTGCCCTCGACCGTCGCCCCGCGCCGCCGTGGGGCCTCGGGGCTGGCTCGACGAATGCGCCGGTGCGTGAGGCGCGTGATCGCCGCCATGCGGCCGGCGGGAGGCGGTCCTCGGCCGGCGTGGTCACCGGCGACCGGCCCGGGCCCTCACCGCCCGGCTCGTCTCGGCCGTCGTCGCGGCCGCCGGGCGGACGCCCGTCTCCTGCACGCCGCCGCCGTCGAGCGACGCGGCTCGTGCCGGGAGGTCCGCGCTGGCCATCGCTGGTCGACGACGTCGTGCCGGTGCTCTGGGCGCGAGGCCGCGGCCACCGGGCCCCTGCCCGCCGTCGGGCTGCCGGGCCGCTGCTCGTCGTCGTGCCCGGAGGCCGCCGGTCGAGGCGTGGCCCCGCCCCGGTACCGTCGCGGCTCCCCGCCGGCGCCGCTCGGCCAGGGAGGACCACCTCGACCTGCTGGCGGCCGCGCCGCTGCCCGCTCCTGGCCCCGTTCGAGCACCCGGTCGGGCCCGGCTTCGCTCGAGCCGACGGAGCTGGCGGTCGCCGCCGCCGACGCGCCGTCACCGGCCGCGCTCGGCCGCCGCCTGCGTCACGCGTCGACGCCCGATCACCGCGGAGGTCGACGATGCGGCGACCCGCGAGGCGGTGCCCAAGCGCGGCGCCTTGCTCGTCCACCGACCGCGACGTGGAGCAGACCTCGTCCTGCCCGAGGAGCGGGAGGCCCAGCTGCGGGAGGCCGTGGCCCGGGTCGAGGCGGCCCAGGAGACGGTGTTCGAGCGACTGGGGCTTCCTGGCCGGCCGCACCGGCACGCCGGGGCCTCGCGGCTGCTGTCCTGGCGGGCCGCCGGGCACCGGCAAGACGCTCGCCGCCGAGGTGATCGCCGCGCGGCTCGGGCCCGACCTGCTCGTCGTCGACCTGTCGCGCGATGGTGTCGAAGTGGATCGGGGAGACGGAGAAGAACCTCGGCCGAGGTGTTCGACGCCGCCGAGCGGGGCCGGCGCTGCTGTTCTTCGACGAGGCCGACGCCGTGTTCGGCCGGCGCACCGAGGCCTGCGACGCCACGACCGCTACGCCAACCTGGAGACGGCCTACCTGCTCGGCCGGCTCGAGCGGATCGACGGGCTGGCTGGCCTGGCCACCAACCTGCGCCAGAACATCGACGCCGCCTTCCTGCGCCGGCTCGACGTGCTCGTCGAGCTGGCCGAACCGGATCGGGCGGCCCGCGAGCAGCTGTGGCGCCGGCACCTGCCGCCCGGCGCGCCGTGCGCCGACGACGTCGACCCGGCCGCGCTCGCCGCCCGCTGGGAGCCTGCGGCGGTAGCCGACTGGCCGCCGCGCTCGCCGGCGGCGGCCTTCGCCCTCGCTGCAGCCGGACAGCTCAGTCAGATGGCGACGAACGGCCACGTCCTGCAGGCAGCCGGCACCGGTCTGCCGGAAGGCCGCCAGGCCTTCCCCGGTGCCCGATTCGCCGCGTCCCGCTGAACCGAGGAGACCCCGAATGACCGTGCTCGACGTCCGTACCCAGCAGCGGCACCAGGCGCAAATGGCCGTGACCGCGGCCCAGGCCACGCTCGGCACTGCCGACAGCGACCTAGTCGCCGCCCGGGGCGACGCACGCGACCGCCACCGACGCCCTGGCCGACCTGCAGCGGGAGCAGGCCAAGATCGCGGCGTCGGCTTCGCGACGGCGCTGCTGCCCGCCGACGTGAACCAGCTCGAGCTCGACCTCGAGAGCAACCTCCGCGAGCAGCAGCCGGCGCGGGCGGCGCTGCTCGACGCCCGAGGCGGTGGCCCTGCGCACTGCGGCCAGGCAGCGGGTGGCCGGCACGGTCGAACGGGCCAAGGTCGACCTCACCACGGCGGAGGCGGCGCTGGCCACGGCCACCGCCGACGCCGCGGCGGTCACGGCCTGGAAGGCGACGCTCGGTTCCCAGGCGCTCGCCGACGCCAAGGCGACCGCTGCCAGCCAGGCCACGACCGGCCTCGTCGCCGCCGCCGACGACAAGCTCGAGTTCTGGTTGGGACGGGTCGACCTGCTCGACCTCGTCCGCTCCCACTGGCGGGACCGCGACGAGTCAGGCCGAGGAGCTGGTCGACGCCGTCGACCGGGCCGCGGCCGCGCAGGACGCCCTGCGCAAGGCGATCACGCCGACGGCCGGCGAACTGGCCGAGAAGCTCGCCGCCGCGGCCAAGGCCCGCTCTGCCGTGCGCTGGGCCGCCAAGGACCGCGGTGCGCCAGCTCGCGTGGGCGCTGACCACTGTCGGCGCCGTGGCTGCCGGCGCTGGCGCACCGACCACCGCGGAACGGCAGCGCATCGTCGTCGGGCTACTGCGGCGACCAATCCGGCGAAGAACGAGAAAGCGGTCCACGACGCGCTGATCCGCCCAGCGCACGTCGCACGCCGCGCTGCAGCCGGGCCCGGATGCTCGCCATCGCCGCCGACGCCGACTCGACCCGAACGACCAGTCGCTCCGATCGCTGATCGACGAGCCGACGCGAAGGACGCCGCCGTCACCACCGCCGAGGGGGGGGTTCCCGCAGACCGACGAGCCGATCATCGCCGCCTGGGAGGTCGCCGTCCCGGCGCCGGTGATCGCCCTGGCGGCCGACGTGTTCCGGGCCAAAGCCATCGTCGCGCAGGTCAAGGCCCTGACGCCGACCGGGCCGGCCAGCGTCGCCGAGGCACTGGGAGGACGCCGACGACGACCTGGCCGACGCGATCGAGGCCGACGCCGAGGAGGCCGCCCGGGTCCGGGCCGCCGCCGACGCCCTCGCCGGTGCTACCGAGGCCCTCACCGCCGTCGCCGCCACCGCCGACCAGCGCCTCGCCGCCGCCCTGCGTGGCGACGACTGAGGGGGTCGCCGTGGCACCGACTCCGGCGCCCATCGCCGTAGGGGAGGCCCTCGCCGCCGACCCGTTCACCTCGCTCGCCGTCCACTACGGCATGCTCCTCGGCGTCTCCGACTTCCAGGCGATGCTCGCCGAACCCGCGAGGCAAGCTGCGCCTACTCCAGGCGTGGCAGCACGGCCCTGGCGTCGTGTGGGGCCTGGGCACAGTGTCGCCGACGACTCGAACGAGCTGCGGGTCGCCGCCGGCCTCGCCGTCGACGGCGTGGGTCGCGAGGTCTCGCTGGCCGTCGAGCACTGCGTCGACGTGAAGGCCTGGCTCGACGCTCATCGCGACGATGCGCAGCCGGTCGAGACCACCGACGCGATCCACGTTCAGCGTCCAGGTGATCCTGCGCCACTCGGCGTGCCTCACCCGGCCGGTGCCAGCTATCAGCTCGTCGTGCGACGGGGCAACCAGCGAGACGTCCTGGTCGAGGATCCTCGAGACGGCGGAGCTCGAGCTGCGGCCCTACGTCGACGGAGCCCGGCCGGCCGACGACCGCGGCGACGCCTTCCCGCAGTTGCGGGCTCTCGTTCGTGGCGGTGTCGTCCCCCGGTGGCACGGCCTCCGACTCGTGGCTCGACACCGTCCGCGCGGTCGCCGCCGCCGAGACCGCCGAGCTGGCGCCGCCCGCGTTCACGGGCGGCTCGCCGAGCTCGACCCGGCTGTTCCCGGAGGACGCGCCCGGCGAGATCGTGCTCGCCGACCTCCCCGGGCTGCGCCTGGTGAAGACGGGCGACACTCCTCACGTCGAGGCGCCGACGATCGATCTCGGCATCCGGCGCACCCACCTCCCGACGTGGCTGCTGGAGGAGCTGATCGGCGAGCTGCTCGAGGCCCGCCACGATGGCGCCTCCCCGGGCGGCCCCGCCGCGTGTCGAAGGTTGAGACGGCCGGCACGACGGTGACGCTCACCCTCTCCGGCGACCTCGTCGAGCCGACGATCGCCCCGGCCACCACGCTGTCGCAGTTCGACACCGCCGTGGGTTGGACCGACGTCGACCTCAACAACGGCCTCGACTACACGGCGTCGACGTCGACCCACCCGGCGACCCTCGACGTCACCCTCCCGGCCGCGCCGAGCGACGTCCCTCTCGTACCGGCTGGTGCTCGCTGGCACCGGCCCCACGCCCGTCGTCGGGCTCGTCGACGAGCCCCCGCTCCGCTCGCCGGTGGCACCGACCTCGCCTTCACGATCGGAGCGTCGTCATGACGGTCAGCGCATCGGCGGGCGACGTGCTCGTCCTCGAGGACGTCCCGGGCGGCGTCGCCCTCGTCCCCCAACCCCTGTCGACGCCGCTGACCCGGCTCAACTTCTACGACGGCCGGTTCCTCCGCGGCGACGACCTCCACGCTCGAGCAGCAGGCCATGCGCTCCTACATCGAACTGACGAGCCAGGCCGGCGGCGCCGGCGTGGTCAACGGCTTCGACCTCTCCCTCGAGGCGGGGCCCGTGCTGCGCCTCTCCGCGGGCATGGCGATCGACCCGAAGGGTCGTGTGCTGTTGCTCCCCGACGCCGCGCTGCCCAACCTCGGCGAGCTGCTCGAGGCGGCGAAGGGCACCCCACCACCACCACCACCACCACCGGGCGCCGCGTCGACCGAGGCCGTCACAGCCGGGGACTTCGCCCCGCGCGAGGTCGTGGTCACCACCGGCACCCCCGTCACGCCGGTGTCGGGCGTCGAGCTGTACCTCGTCGCCGCCGCCCAGGTCGGTGGCCTGTGCGGCAACGCCGAGGTGTTCGGGCGCCTCTGCGACGACGCGTGCAACACCGCCACCGACCGGCCGTACCGCGTCGACGGGGTGTCGCTGTTGCTCCTGCCGCTGCGGCTGACGAGCCCGCTCCCGAAGTCGACGACGATCACCCTCACCGACACGCACCTGCAGTCGCAGGTCGCGAGCGCCTACTTCGCCGACGAATGGGCTGCAGGAGGAAGCCTCCTCTCGGCCGCCGGCCTCGCCACCCACATATGGTGCGAGGGAGCTGTCGCGTTCGGCGGCGACCTCGTGCCGCTCGGCGTCCTCGGTCTCCGCGGAGGCAGCGTCGTCTTCCTCGACGAGTGGACGTCGCGCCGTGAGCGCATGGAGGCTCCGCCCCGCCGCCACTGGGCCGGCCGGATGGAGATGCGGCCGTGGCCGACGTTCCTGGCCCAGGTGCTGCAGTTCCACTGCCAGCTCGCCGGCTTGGTGCTCACAGGCACGACCTCGCCGGGGGCCCCCGCCACGGGCTGCGTCGACGAGCAGCTCCTGCTCGAGGAGTCGACCAAGCTCATCCGCGAGCTCACCGAGCGCCTCGCCGCGCACCGAGGGCGACGAGCCGACGGCGCACGTCGAGTGGCAGCAACGGGTCACGACCCTGCTCTCGGCCAGGAGTCGCCTCGGCGACGCCAGGCAAGTCCTCGTCGACGGCGGGATCGTCGAGCTGCCGCCGGCGGGCTACCTGCCGGTGGACCCGACGTCGAGCATGCTGTTGCGCGACCAGGTGGAGGACCTCCTCGGCAAGGGGGTCGACCTGCGCCTGTGCGCGGTGCGCCGCGACCAGATCGCCGGCGAGCTCGAGCGGGCACAGCACATGAACCGGATCTCGCTGTTGTCGGGTCTCGACGATCCGGCGAGCCGCCAGGCCGTCGACATCCTGGTGCCCGACGGGCTCGTCAGCACCACGGCCTCGACCCCCACCGGCTACGACGTCGAGCTGGGGCTCGGCTTCGCCGATGCCGCCTCCGATGAGCCGGCCGCCGGCGCGATCGGCGACGTGCGCAACACCCTCGAGGAGTTCAACAACTCGATCGCGGCCGACCGCCGTCGCCTCCCGCTGCGCGGCGCGGCGCGGGTCGATTCGGCCAACGGGTTCACGCTGCGGGCCGCCCTCTCGGGGGCGGCCGACGCGTCGGCCCGCCGCCTGCTGCACCTCCTATCCTCGCTCGACGAGCAGAGCGACTTCGGCGCCTACCGCAGCGTAAGGGTCGAGACAGCGCCGATGTCTGAGGCCGACCGCCGCAACATAACGGCCGCGGTCAACCGCGCCCTGTCGGCCCATCGCATGGCCGGCGGCGGCCGGATCGTGTCGGTCGAGGGCGTCGGCGACGACGGCAGCCTGCTGGGCATCTGGCTCACGCTGACGCTCGCCGCCGACCCATTCACGCTGGCCCAGGGGTCGGCGACGACGGGCACGCTGACCGTCCAGGCCGTGCTGCCAGGCCCGCGGCCCGACGGTCCTGGAAATGCGCGTCGACGCCGAGCTGCGTCTGCGCGCCACCCGCGGCGACCCGCTCGAGCGCGAGATCCGGGTCGAGCTGACGTTCAACCGGAGCGACGCCAGCAGCAACCTCGGCGGCGCGACCCGCCGGCCCGCCGGGTCGGCGGTCCGGGCGCTCACCCTCGTCCGCCGGCGCGAGCTCGGTGGCGGTCGGATCGAGGTGCGGGCCCGGAAGTCGCCGGCCGCGCTCACCCTCACTTGGGGTGGCGAGCCGCCCGTGGCCGAGCTGCTCATCGGCGAGCGGGCCGGGAGCGCCGGCGCGGTGCGCGCGGCGACGCACGAGCTCGCGGCTGACGTCGGCGCCCACATCGCACGGGCCCTCGCGGTCGAGGACCCGACCGTCGGCGCCGCCGGCAACGCCCACCACGACGCGGCGCTGGCCGGGCTCACCGTGGCGCAGGCCGCTCACGCCGACGACCCGACGTTCCTCGACCACGCCCTCGCCCAGCTCTTCCCCCAGGCGTCGGGCGCGGTCACCACAATCACCCCGACGACCGACTGGGTGCTGTTCCGCCGCCGGCGCCGTGAGGACTGCGACGACACCGCAGTCGCCGCGCCGCCCAGCCAGGTAACCGGCTGGGTCGCCACGGCCATGAGCGAGGGGGAGGCGCAGGAGTGGACCCTAGAGCTTCGCCAGGGCGAGGGGGACATCCCGCTGCAGCGGTTCTTGGCGATCGAGTTCGCGCCGGGGAGCGCCAACCTGCTCACGACCCCGGAGTCGGTCAGCAGCAGCTACGCGGGCGCTGGCGGCGGAGCCTCGATCGTGTTCGCCGGCTACGCGTCCAACGGAGAGGACGGGGACGGCGCTTCCCGTGCCCAGGCCGTGATCGACGAAGCTGCCTCCCGCGGCCCGAGCTCACCGGGGAAGTCGATGTCGTCGCCGACCCGCCGCTCCGGACCCTGGTCGCGGGCACCGAGGGCAGCGTTTACCTCGTGTCGTGGAAGGAGCCGGTCCAGTCGGGCTGCGTCGACGTCTGGTACGTCAACGCGGTGGGTGATCTACGCGCCGATCTGGTCAACGCCATCGAGTTCGGTGAGCAGGCACCGTCGAGTCGATCGGCGAACGAGTTCCCCGATGCGCTCCGACGACGTCGGCCGCCTCAACGTCGATGTCACCACGTCGGAGTTCGATCCAACAGAGATCCAGGTAGCGACGGCGGCCGTGCGCCGCATCTACAGTCGGCATCGTCGAGCTCTACCCGTGGGTGTCGACGGGCAGCGACCATGACGAGGCTCACAACCGAGCGATCGGCGCCGCTGATGCGCTGGGCCAGGCCCTCGACAGCTTGGCACCAGGTGCGCGACCCCGTCGACGCCGACTTCGAGGTAGTGAGGACGGCTGCACCGCCCGCATCTACCTCATCCCGTCGGAGGAGCATGTCCAGCCCTGCGTCGACGTCGTGTACCTCAACGTGGCGGGTGAGCAACGCATCGACCTGATCAACGCCATCGAGTCCAGTGACCCGGACATGATCGAGTCGTTCCGCGAACAGTTCCCCGAGTTGGTCGACGACGTCGGCCACCTCACCGTCGACGTCACCACAGCGGAATTCGACCCAGAAGAGATCGAGGCAGCGAGGGCGGCGGTGCGCCGCATCTACGTCGGCAGCGTCGAGCTCTACCCGTGGGTATCGACGGGCAGCGACCACGACGATGCCCTCGACCGCGCCATCTGCGCCACCGCTGAGTTGGCCGAGGCCCTCCAGGACGAGGGCGGCGCCGAAGTGCCGCGACCCTATCGACGCCGACTTCGAGGGCGGCTGCACTGCCCGCATCTACCTCATCTCGTCGGAGGAGCAGCCGGTCCAGCCCGGCTGCGTCGACGTCGTGTACGTCGACGTGGACGGGGCGGGTGAGGGGCGCGACGACCTGGTCAGCGCCATCGAGTCCGGTGACGGGGGCAAGGTCGACGAGTCCCCCGACTTGCTGACCGACGTCGGCCACCTCACCGTCGACGTCACCACAGCGGAATTCGACCCAGAAGAGATTGAGACAGCGAGGGCGAACGTGCGCGACATCTACGGCGACAACGTCCAGCTCCACCCGTGGGTGTCGACCGCGCTCTCGGGCAGCGACCGCGACGAGGCGTTCGACCGCGCCACCCGCGCCGCCACAGAGCTGGGCCAGGCCCTCGGGGACGAGGACTTGGTGCGCGCCCCCATCGACGCCGACTTCGAGGGCGAGTGCACGACCCGCATCTACGTCACGACACCAATCAGCTGATGGACCAGGCGGCCGAGCACAAGCCGGCGAACGACGCGCCGGTTGCCGACGCACCCAGGCCCGAGGGTGCCTCGGCGGCTCCCGCCGCGCCGACGCCGGCCGCCGGTTCGTCGCTGGGCGACAAGCAGGTCAAGGCCAAAGCGGCTTCGTCGGCGGGCTCGGTCGTCGGCGATGCGGACGCCCCGGAGGAGAAGGCCGCCGACGCCGAGGCCGACCGGGTCATGCGGATGCCCGATCCGGCGACCTCCGCGCGCCCGCCGAGAAGGACCCGGCCCAGGCGCCGCCGGCGCCGACGTGACCCGGGCCCCGATATCCCGGCGATGCCGGCCGGCGGTGCCTCGGGCACGGTGCAGCGCAAGGAGATGCCGCCCCAGGCCGGCGCCGAGCGCCAGGCAGCGCCGGCCCCAGCGACGCCCGCCAGCGACCCGGGCACGGCGAGGACCGGGGCCGTGCCCGACGCCGTGACGCCCGTCGGGAACGCGCCGTTGAAGGCGGGCGCCGGCGCGCCGACCGGTCCGTCGACCGCCGAGACGGGCACGCCCGAGGTGCCCAAGCCCGTCCAGGAGTACCTCGACGCCAGCCGGGGCAAGGGATCCCCGATACCTGAACAGGCCCGGCGCAGCTTCGAGGCCAAGTTCCAACGTCCGTTCGACGACGTCACCGTCCACGACGACGGCCAGGCCGACGAGGCCGCCCGCCAGCTCGACGCCCTCGCCTTCACCCGCGGCAGCGACATCTACTTCCGTTCCGGCGCCTACGACCCGGCCTCCGACGAGGGCAAGCGGCTGCTCGCCCACGAGTTGGCCCACGTCGTCCAGCGGCGGCCAGGCATCAATCGCAAGCAGGACGTCGTCCGCCGCAAGCAGGGTGACGACAAGAAGAAGAAGGGGACCGAGAAGACCTTCAAGAACGACGTGAAGGCGGCGAGGCGGGCGGGGACCGAGTACGTCGCCGGCGAGAATCGACACGACGAGCCCGAAGCTCACGTTCGAGAAGCTCGACGCCGGCTGGAAGACCGCCGACGACTTCAAGGAGAAGCTCGTCTGGAAACCGGGCGCGGACCGCACCGACAACCAGCGCGACATCTGGAAGGCAAAGCTCAAGGCCAGCTCGGCCACCGGTGTCACCAACCGGGCCAACGACCTGAAGATGACGAAGGCGCCCTACAGTTCCAGGGCCCCTCGAAGAGCGGCAAGGCGACGGTCGGCTACTTCGGCTCGGCGGCGGTCGTCGGCGAGGCGGTGACGATCCCTCCGTGGAACCGCAGGGAGCGCATCAGGCCAAGACTTTCCACGTCGACCACATTCAGGAGCTGCAGATCGGCGGCAAGAACGCCATCGAGAACATGTGGCTGCTGGAGGGCACCACGAACATCCAGTCGGGCGCCCAGATCCTCGCCAACATCGGAAAGCAGGTGAGGAGATTCCTCAAGGCGGCCGAGCCGACACTCGAGGAGACGCCGACCTTCGCGCAGGTCCGGGACAAGTACACGGTCACGTGGAACGGGGTGAAGACGAACGGCAAGCGCCCGAGCGACGCCCAGTACTGGGAGAAGACCGACATCGAGCAGGGGGCGCACACCAAGCTGCTCGAGGAACTGACCAACCCGAAGCTCAAGGGCTCGCCCGACAACCTCGCCGTGTACAACTCGCCCGGCGGCGGCTCGGTCACCTATCTCGCCCCGGGCAAGGACAACCAGAAGGGCGGCAAGAACTACCGGCTGAAGACGGTGAACTGGACCGCCGGCGGCAAGTCGCCCGGCACCGGTGAGGTCGGCACGATCGGCGTCGAGGTCTTCAAGAAGAACAAGGTCCTCGAGGAGGCGACGTTCGACTTCCCCATCGAGGGGATGCCGGGCGTCGACTACGGCGGGTTCATCGACCGCACGAAGATCGGCAAGAAGGCGGGCCGCCTCCAGGCCAAGTTCGCCAGCCCGATCGAGCTGCCCGACCTCGACTTCGACCTCGACAAAGGCCTCGTGGGCCGAGGCCGCATCCCAAAGCCCGACCTGAAGCTGCTCGAGCGGGTCAGCATCGACGTGATCCTCGACGGCGACGAGGTCGGCATCGAGGCGACGATCGGCGCCGACGACCTCTCGCTGCCCGGCCCGTTCAAGGTGACCGGTGGCGAGCTCACCCTCGGCGCCACGACGGCCGGCGTGAGCGCGGTCGGCCGCATCGACTTCGAGATCAAGGACCTGGCCACCGGCCACATCCAGGCCGGCGCGGCGATCGAAGGGCGGCAGCGCGTCCTTCGAGCTCGAGGGCGGCCTGTCGTTCGACACCGAGATGTTCGACAAGGCCGACATCTCGCTCTCCTACAAGGGCGGCAAGTGGGGGGCCAAGGGTGAGCTGGCGGTCGGGCCCAACAAGATCAAGGGGATCAAGAAGGCGACTGCGACGGTCGGCGTCGACGATGAGATCGTCACCGCCGACGGCACCTTTGAGACCTCGATCAAGGGCGTCAAGCAGGGCAAGCTCGGTTTCAAATACGACCCCTCGGCCGGCATGACGATCAGCGGCCTGATCGAGCTGGGGGAGATGCCGGGTGTGCAGAGCGGCAAGCTCGACGCCACCGTCACGCAGGGCGCGCGAGGGCTGGAGCCTCTCCGGCGGCGTGACGATCGCCCCGAACATCCCGGGCGTCACGTCGAGCATCACCGGCCGCTACGCCGACGGCGCGTTCGACGTCCAGGGGACGATGGCGTACGCCCGGGGCATCGCGGCCGGTTCGATCACCGTCGGCGTCACCAACGCCACGGTGGGCGAGGACGGCAAGCCGTCAGGCGCGCCCCAGCCCGACGGCAAGCTCACGCCGTACGGCGAGGGCACGGTCACCCTCAGGTTCACCGAGTGGCTGCAGGGCAAGGTCGGGCTGAGGCTCAACCGCAACGGCGAGATCGAGGTGTCCGGCGAGGTGGCGCTCGCCAAGGAATACGAGGTCTTCCCCGTGAAGCCAGTCGACAAGAAGCTCCTCTCGATCGGCATCGACATCCCGATCGTCGGCGTGGCCGTCGCCGGGCAGCGAATCGGCATCTTCGCCACCATCCGTGGCGGCGTCACAATCGGCGCCGGCTTCGGCCCCGGCCGGCTGAAGGACGTCGCACTCAAGGTCACCTACAGCCCCGACCACCCCGACGACACAACCGTAACCGGCACCGGCACGTTCGAGGTCCCGGCGTCGGCCAGCCTGCGCCTGTCGGTCAACGGCGGCATCGGTGCCGGCATCCCGATCGTCAGCGCTACCGCCAACATCGGGGTCTACGGCGAGGTCGGCCTCGCCGGTGCGGCCACGTCGACCGCCCAGGTCCAGTGGTCACCGCGCTCGGGCATCGTGCTCGACGCCAAGGGCGACGTGTCGGTGCAGCCGAAGTTCAAGTTCGGGGTCGATGCCTTCGTCGACGTGAGCGCCGACCTGTGGCTGACGACGATCGAGCTCTACCACCAGAAGTGGAAGCTGGCGTCGTTCGAGTACGGCTCGAACTTCACGTTCGGCGTGATGTTCCCGATCCACTACGAGAGCGGCAAGCCGTTCGCGCCCTCGTTCGAGGACATGCAGTGGAAGTACCCCGACATCAATCCCGGCGATCTGCTCGGCGGTCTCATGAAGCAGCTCGTCGGGTAGCGCCCAGGAGGCCACCATGCCCACCTACGTCGAGTCCCCCGCCCGCGCCCTGGTCAACCGCGGCGCCCTTCGGCTCGCCGGCGGCGCCCTCGATGACGCCGAGGCGCTGTTCCGCGAGGCGGTGTCGGTCGACCCGGACAACGCGACCGCCCACAACAACCTCGGCTACGTCCTGGCCTGCCGCGGCGAGCACGACGAGGCGATCGACGAGGCCGACCTGGCGATCGGGCTGGAACCGACGGCAAGCGCGCCCTGGGGGCACCTCGGCATGAGCCGCGTCGCCACGGGCGACGTCGACGGTGGGCTCGAGGCGCTGGCCCGGTCGGTGCGCCTCGATCCGGAAAACGCGTTCGCCTGGGAGGCGATAGGGCGCACGTTCCTCGCCCTCGGCCACTACGAGGAGGCCGTCGGCGCGTTCGGCGAGGCGGCCGAGGCGCGGCCGGAGGACGAGGAGGTGCTGATTCTCCTCGCGGTGTCGCTGCTCGCCTGCGACCGCTCGGGGAGGCGCTGCGGGCGCTGCAGCACGCGGTCACGATCGCCCCCGAGTCGGCCCGGGCTTGGTGTCAGCTCGGCGTCGTTGCGCTGGTGCGCCGCGACCTCGGCACCGCCGGGGAGGCGTTCGACGCTGCACTCGCCCTCGAGCCGGGGAGGCCCGAGACGGTGTTCCACGTGGGGCTGCTCGACGTCATGCTCGGGGCGCGTCGAGGAGGCCCGAGCCGCCCTCCGCTCGCTTGCCGAGGCGTCGAGCGACTGGTCGGAGGAGTCGGTGGCACTGCTCGCCCAGCTCGGGTGAGCGACGGGTGGCCGACGTGCCGCCGGCTCGTCGGCGACGACGTGATGATCGTTCCCCGCTGGTACCACCTGCCGATGACCCGCGTCCGCACCGTCAGCGACACCCAGGTGGGTGGCGCATCCCCTATGTGAATTGGGGCAACGCCAAACCCTCAAGCGTCACTCGACGCCCACCCCACCCCCACCGACCGCGACCAACTGCAACAGCTCTGCAACCACCGGACGACCCACCGGCGGACCACGACGACCCTACGGACCCCGAAACGAAACCAGCCGAACCCTGAATGAGGGTTCGGCAGTTTCCGATGTCTCGCGACATCACAGGGCGCTCACTCGACAGTCGGACCGCTGTCGCCGCCTAGCACGCTATCGCTAAGCAACTTCACCACGCCGGCAGCAGTCGCGATTCCGACGGCGCACAGCGTGAACAGAACGCCGACCAACAGCCATCCGAACTTCCAAGCTATCCAACCCGATTTTCCCCAGATCGACTCGAGTAGGTCGCGTTCAAGGATGTCATCCGATTGCGCGAGAATCGCGGTGGCAAATGTCTCACCATCTTTGAAATGCTTAACTGCTCCAAACTGAAACCAATATCCCGAAACGGGCTTTGCACCAAGGACCTTGCGAGAAATGGCGAAGTGCCGAGCGCTCGGCGCGATAGCGACCAGGACGGCACATAAGCCCATGACGAGGGCAAAGGCCGCGACGACTGCGAACAGGGCGGAGAGGCCCGATAGTTCGAGGCGCTCGGCACCCACACCGAGGCCGGTAAGGAGGATCGCGTCGGCGGTCAGCAACAATCCAGCTTTGGTGTCACCAAACGCCACCAATCCTTCAACATGCTGAAGATATTTAAGTGGCCACCCGTCCATCTGGACCGTACTCAAGCGCTTGGTGGGAGAATCAACGGGCATTCCGGAGTCCTTCGTGCTGTGAGACGCTAGATATCCGGTTCTCCGGCATCTTAGTGCCACCTACCCGGCGGTGCCGGGATGGCTTCTTGGGGTCCCGGCCACCGAGGCATAGTAAGCAGGACCAAGTCGAGCGCTGTCAATTCCGGTCGACCGGAATTGAAATGCAGTTCCGGGCGGAAATATCCACCGCGACACCATGCCACAAATTCGTAACGGTCGGTTCGTCTACGCCGTCATCTCGCCAGAGTTCCCCGTGCCCACTCTCCACGAACCACACCTCATGTACGTGCTGGTGTCCTGACTGGTGTCGAACATACACCTGGACAGAGCCGGGCATGTGCTAGTCCGCCATCGTCGCATTCCCAAAGTAGTCGAATCTCGGATCCATCCGGGGCTGCGTAATCAGCCGCTGCCGTCAGGTCGCCCGAATACCACCCGCTGGCGGCCAAACTCGGTGATCTCTCCACAAGTCCGGTGTTCTCAGGCACCCAATGGCCGTCATCGACTGACTCATACTTATCGGGAGACCACTTGTCAGGCGTTATTGCGAGAAGAAAGACAAGAGCCGCGTCCAGCGTAGGACCGATACTGGAATGGAGTTCCGGGTGGCATCTCGATCCAACGCCCGGGACGCATCAATGTCACTTCCTCGCGCTGCGTCTATTTGTCGCCAGATCTCCCCCGTTCCCGCAAGTACGTAAAAGACCTCGCGCAGCGTTGGCAGTCTGCCAGGATGAGACGTTCGTGCGGGCGGCACAAGGGCATGAGTCAGCTCGCCCTGCGTTGGGAGTTGAATCATCTGGCGAATCTCCGCGGCTCCCCCTGGTGAAACATGAGTGGGGTCCGTGGCCAGTCGGACAGTGATGCCGGTCATCGTAGCTCCGATCACACTTCTTGATTCCTAGGTTCCGGCAGAGGTCTTACGAGAAGGCCGATTGGATATCGGACATTTCTCGTGGCCCTCACGTTTCACTCTCGCAGGACGGATGTTGAATATCGGTCGCCCCGCAAAGGCGAAGGAATTCCGGGGACGAAACGGCTTTGGATGGTCGCTCTCCAGTCATCCCGAGGGTGTGTTGTCATGTTCGTTCGGGCTGGTTGTCAATCGGTTGTAAATCGGTTGTCGCATTGTCGCCACCTGCACCTCGTGCCGTAGACGCTCCGAGAAGACAGCGCGCCTCGATGCCCGCGCGGCTGGGACGATTCCTCGATCGCGGCACCGGCAGACAGTGGAGGTGGCGCGAAGCGCTCGGCCGGGTTTCTTCCGCGGCGTGAACCGAGACCGATCGGCTGACTGGGGCAGGGCCGGGTGATCCGAAAGCCGAGCGGGAGACCGCGGTGGCCAGTCTCGAGGGGCGAGGGCGGGGATTGGTTGCGGCTACGGGACGCGCACCCTTGGTCAGCTCCAAATCGCGCCCTGGCAGCACACAACAGATCACACGCGCGCGCCCTCGGCAGTGTGCAGTCTCAGGACATCCCGGACACCTGTCGCGGGTGATGGCGGACACCATCCGCGCGGTGAGCGGCGGCGCGTTCTGACCTTGGCGGGTGTCACTTGCCCGTCTTGTCATCACCGCCGTCGTCGTCGAAGGCCGCCGCCCTGGCGAGGTCGCTGCCACCTACAGCGTTGCCCGCTCGTGGGTCTACGAGCTCCTCGCCCGCTACCGCGCCGAGGGCGATGCGGCGTTTGAGCCGCGCTCACGGCGACCGCGCACGAGTCCACGCACCACCGCGTCGACGGTCGTCGAGTTGATCGTGGCGCTCCGCCACGAACTCGTCGCCAAGGGCGTCGATGCCGGCGCGGACACGATCGCCTGGCACCTCGCTCAACATCACAACCTCGACCGTGTCGCGAGCGACGATCTATCGCATCCTGCGCCGCCACGGCCTGGTCAAGGTCGAGCCGGCGAAGCGCCCGCAAGTCGTCCTACATCCGCTTCCAAGCCGACCTGCCCAACGAGACCTGGCAGGCCGACTTCACCCACTACCGCCTCGCCGACCGCAGCGACGTCGAGATCCTCTGCTGGCTCGACGACCACTCCCGCTACGCCATCTCGGTCACCGCCCACCGCCGCGTCACCGGCCGCATCGTCGTCGACACGTTCACCAACGCCCTCGAAGACCACGGCATCCCGGCCTCGACACTGACCGACAACGGGATGGTGTTCACCACCCGACTGTCCGGCGGCAAGGGCGGCCGCAACGGCTTCGAACACCTCCTCGACAGCCTCGGCATCATCCAGAAGAACTCCCGGCCGAACCACCCGACCACCTGCGGCAAAGTCGAACGCTTCCACCAAACCCTCAAACGCTGGCTCGACGCCCACCCCACCCCCGCCACCATCGACCAACTCCAACAGCTCTGCAACCACTTCGTCGACGAGTACAACCAGCGCCGCCCGCACCGCTCACTCGACAGTCGGACCCCGCCGCCGCCTACCACGCCCGACCCAAAGCCACCCCCGCCGGCACCCACCAACCGCACCACCGCGTCCGACACGACAGAGTCAGCCACGGCAACGTCTCCCTGCGCATCCACGGCCAACTGCACCACATCGGGCTCGGCCGCCACCTCCACGGAACCCCCATCATCATGCTCATCGACGACCTCGACGTCCGCGTCATCCACGCCACCACCGGCGAAATCCTCCGCCAACTCACCATCGACCCCAACCGCCGCTACCACGGCACCGGACAACCCCACGGCGGACCAACGACCACGGACCCCGAAAAACGAAACCAGCCGAACCCTGAATGCAGGTTCGGCTGTCCGGGATGTCTCGCGACATCACACGAGCGCCCTCGGCAGGATTCGAACCTGCGCACACGGCTCCGGAGGCCGATGCTCTATCCCCTGAGCTACGAGGGCGGAGAGGGAGAGGCTATCGAGCCGTCGGATCAGTCAGCGGGCGAGCTGTCCGTCCTGTGGTACGGTGCCCGGCCATCGGGCACTCGTCGACTGCAACGCTGCTGCCGACGTCACTTGTCGGCTCGTACGCCCAACCGGATTGGCTGATCGACCGCGCCAAGCTGGCGGGCCGCTTTCCACCCCGTGTACGCGCCACCGAGCTGTGGCGCGTCGCTCCGGAGTGGCTCGAACAAGCCCAGAACGACGCCACTGTGCTGGCCATCGTCGACCAGGAGCGCGCCGGTCTCGACATCATCACCGACGGGGAGATGCGGCGGGAGAGCTACTCGAACCGCTTCGCCACCGCCCTCGAAGGCGTCGACATCGACAATCCCGGCACCGCCCTCGACCGCAGCGGTCACCCCAACCCCGTTCCACGGGTGCGTCGGCCGGATTCGCCGCAAGCACCCGGTGGAGGTCGGCGACTTGGAGTTTCTGCGGGCCCACACCGACCGCACCATCAAGATCACCGTGCCGGGACCGTTCACGATGTCGCAACAGGCGCAGAACGACTACTACGACAGCGAGGAGGATCTCGCCGTCGACTACGCCGACGGCGGTCAACGACGAGATCGTCGACCTCTTCGCCGCCGGTGCGGACATTGTTCAGATCGATGAGCCGTACATGCAGGCTCGCCCCGACAAGGCGCGGGAATACGGCCTGAAGGCACTGGCCCGCGCCCTCGACGGGGTCACCGGAACGACCGCGGTGCACATTTGCTTTGGGTACGCGGCGATCATTCATGAGCGCCCGGAGGGCTACTCGTTCCTCCCCGAGCTCGCCGACGCCGACGTCGATCAGATCTCGATCGAGACGGCCCAGTCCAACCTCGACACGACCGTCCTCGAGTCGCTGCCAGGCAAGACGATCATCGTCGGCGTCCTCGATCTCGGTGACACGACGGTCGAGTCGCCCGAGCTGGTGGCCCGCCGCATCCGTCGTGCCCTGGCCCACGTGCCGGCCGAGCGGATCGTGGTCGCCCCCGACTGCGGCATGAAGTACCTCCCACGCGACGTCGCCTTCGCCAAGATGCAAGCGATGGTCGCCGGCGCGGCGTTGGTGCGCCAGGAGCTCTCGACCGTTCGCTGACCGTCAGCTCGGTTCGATGAACTCGAGGTCGAGCTCGATCTTGACGACGTCGCCGAGCAGGGCATTGAGTGGTCCGAAGTCGATCCCGAAGTCCTTGCGGCGCAGCTCGCCCTTGGCCTCGAAACCGGCGCGCCGGGTGCCGTCGACGAAGTCGGCGACGCCGCCGAGCTCGACGTCAAGAGCGATCGGACGCGTGACGTCGCCGATCGTGAGGTCTCCGTCGAGCACCCAATCGCCGGCGCCACCGCGCACCCCGGTCGAGCGGAACGTCATCGTCGGCCGTCGCCCCACGTCGAGCAAGTCGGCACTGAGTACGTGGGCGTCGCGATCGGAGTTGCCGGTGTCGATCGACGCGACGCCGATGGTGGCCTCGACCGCAGTTTCCTCCGCCGTCGTGCCGATGGTGAGCGTGGCGTCGACGTCGGCGAAGCGCCCACGCACCTTGGCGACTCCGAGGTGACGGGCTGCGAACCCGACTTGGGCGTGCATCGCGTCGAGCGCCCACGTGCCGGGCTTGAGGGGAAGTTGCGTGATCGTCGTGTCTGTCATGCCGTCGATCATCGAGCAATGCGCGCCTCGTGGGGAGGCCACCGCGAGACTGGCCCCGCCAGGGCCATGCTGAGCGGCGCGTCCGCGGGCAGACTGGTGACCGTGATCGACGGTGAGCTCGGCCAGTTCCTCCGCACCCGCCGTGAGTTGGTCACGCCGGCCGACGTCGGTTTGCCGAGCACCCCGCGCCGCCGCACACCCGGGCTGCGACGGGCCGAGCTGGCAACGCTCGCCGGGATCAGCGTCGACTATCTCGTTCGCCTCGAACAGGGCCGCGATCGGCACCCCTCGGCGCAGGTGCTCGCCGCCCTGGCCGATGCGTTGCGGTTGAACGACGACGACCTCGCCCACCTCAGGAGGCTGTCGACGGTGGCGCAGGGCACGGAGCTGTGTCCAACACTGGTGCCGCCCGCGCTCACCGTGCGACCGACGGTGGGCGCGCTGCTCGATCGCCTCGAGCCGGCGCCGGCGCTCGTCCTCAACAGCATCGCCGACGTGCTGGCGTGGACGCCGACGTACGAACGGCTGGCCCGACCGCTCGGGATTCTCGACCGCGAGCCACCGAACCTGATCCGCTTCGCCCTGCTCGACGAACGGGCCCGCACGGCGTATCCGGACTGGTCACACGTAGCCGACGAGCAGGTTGCCAATCTGAGGTCGAACAGCCGGCCCGACCCGGTCACCCAAGCCCTCATCGAGGAGCTCAAGGCGGCCGGCACCGAGTTCACCCGTCGTTGGGAGTGTCAACTCGTGGCCACCAAGCGCTCGGGCGTGAAGCGCATCACCCACCCCGAGGTCGGCGAGCTGCGCATCGCGTTCGAGACGCTGCAACTCCCCGACGCCGACGACCAGCGCCTCGTCGTCTACCTTCCCAACGATCAGGCGACGTCGGATGCGTTCGACGTCCTCGCCGGGCGCCAGCCGGGAGCGCTGCGGGCAGTTCGGGCGAGCTGAACTGCCCAGTCAGTCGACCATCAGGTACACGCTCATCCAATGACAGAACGCTGCGGCGACGACGCAGGCGTGGAAGATCTCGTGGTAGCCGAACGTGGACGGCCAGGGGTTCGGGCGATGCAGCCCGAACACCACGGCACCAACCGTGTACAGCAGGCCGCCGGCCACGAGCAAGGCGATCTCGACGTCGCTGAACGCCCGCGCGAAGGCTGGTAGTTGCACGAGTGCAAACCAGCCGACGGCGAGGTACACCGAGCCGACGGCGACGCGCGGTGCGTCGAGCCAAACCATCCTGATGGCCACCCCGGCGGCGGCCAACATCCACACCAGCACGAGCATCACGGCGCGTGTCGCTCCCGACATTCCGAGGGCAACGACAGCGGTGTACGTGCCGGCGGTGGCGACGAGGATCGCGGCGTGGTCCAGGCGCTTGAGCAGCCGTCGCCGGCTCGACTCCCAGAGGCTGGGCAGGTGGTAGATCCCGCTGATGGTGAGCATCGTCACGACGCACGCGCCGTACACGATGACGACCGCCCGAGTGCCCGGCGTCGGTGCCCGCGCCGCGAGGAAGACGGTGAGGCACACCGCCACCGGAACCGACGACCGATGGATCGCCCCGCGAAGCGCCGGGCGCAGGGCCTGCCCGTCGCCGTCGGCGATCGTCGACGCCGTCATCGGGAGACCGCCTCGGATGAGCCGCCCGACGCGCCGTGGCGGCCGGCGCCCGCTGCAAATCGCAAGGCGCCGGCCACGGTCTCGCCGCTGTCGATCGTCGATCGGCCAAGGCGGGCTTCGTTGCGTATCGCTTCCTCGAGGTCGAGATCCCACTGTTCGATCGCCGACCGCCGATCGTGGCGCATGCACTGCTGTGGCAGTGCCGCCAACTCACGAGCCAGTTCGAGGGCGACGGACAGCGCCTCACCCGGGGCGCTGACCCGATTGACGAGTCCGATCCGCTCCGCCTCCGTGCCCTCGACGCCGCGTCCGGTCAGGAGCAGGTCCATCGCCCTGCTGTGACCGATCAGACGCGGCAGACTGATCGTGCCGCCGTCGACGAGTGGCACACCGAAGCGCCGGCAGAACACGCCGAGCACCGCATCCGACGCCGCGACACGGAGGTCGCACCACAGCGCCAGCTCCAGTCCGCCGGCGACGGCCGGCCCCTCGATGGCGGCGATCACCGGCTTCGACAGTCGCAGCCTGGTCGGGCCCATCGGTCCGGGGCCGTCGTCGCTCACCGGGCGACGATCGCCGCTCGCCAGCGCCTTCAGATCGGCACCGGCGCAGAAGTAGCCACCGGACCCGGTCAACACGGCGACTGACAGCGTGTCGTCCTTGTCGAAGGCGACAAACGCCTCGAGCAACGCGCACGCGGCCACTGAGTCGACGGCGTTGCGGCGCTCGGGTCGATCGATGGTCACGACGCGGATCGGCCCGTCGTCGTCCACGAGCACTCCGCCTGTGACAGCCCGCCGGTCTGTCATGGGACCATTCTGCCACGGTTGTCGGCCAAACTGCTCGAAATATGCAACGACTGGCGTGCCCGACGTGTGGCAACGAGGTGTTCTTCGACTCGCTGCGTTGTGTCGTCAGCGGGACGGAGTTGGTGTTCGACGTAGGTGTCGACGGCGCCGTGACGATCAGTGACGCGTCGGTGGTCGGGACGTGTCTGATGCGTGAATCGTGGCGCTGCAACTGGCGACCGCAAGCGAACGGGATCTGCGCCAGCTGCGTCATCGTCGATGCCGGAGACCACGCGAACAACACACTGCTCGTGCCCTTCCTGGTCGCCCAGCGGCGGGCGCTGGCCCAGCTGAGCGTGCTCGGCATCGACTGGTTGCCCAGCTCCGGGGACGTTCCTGTCCACCCTTCGCTGCTGTTCACGTATCGATCGACGGGCGCCGGTGACCCGGCGACGACCGGCCACCTCGATGGGTTGATCACGCTCGATCTCGACGAAGCCGATCCGGCGCAGCGCGAACAGATCCAGGCCACGCTCGGTGAGCAATATCGCACGCCTCTCGGGCACATCCGTCACGAGCTCGGACACTACGTGTGGCAGCGGTGCGTCGCCACCGATCCTGCCCGCCTCGCCGAGTTCCGCGATGTCTTCGGCGACGAGACCGCGGCCTACGGCAAGTCACTGGAGGACCACTACTTCCGCACCGACGACGGCAGCTGGCGGGACGACCACGTGTCCTTCTACGCCACGGCGCACCCATGGGAGGACTTCGCCGAGTCGTGGGCGCAGGTCATGCACGTCCATGACGTCGTCTCCACCGGGTCGGCGTGGGGTGTCGTCGATGCCCCCGGCACGGCGTTCAACCCGGAGCAATGGGTGTCTACGGCGGTGTTGGCCACCCTCGCCGCCAACGAACTGGCGCGGGCGATGGGGATGCGCGATCTCTACCCGTTCGAGCTGTCGCCAGGCGCCCGGCGCAAGATCGCGGCGGCGTGGCGTCTGACACGGCCCGTCGGTTCCGCTTGACCCATCGGCCCAGGTCGGGCATTGTGGCGGAGCCGGATCTCTCCGGCTCGACAACAACTGTGAGAATCGGCGGCCAGAACGTCGCCGGAGACAAGGGGGAACACATGCGTTCACGCTCACGGGTGAGGTCGCTGTTCGTACCGCTGGCAATTGTTGGAGTGCTGGGCGCCGCGAGCGTCGCCAGCGCCAGCACGGACACCACGACTCCCGAAGACACCGCCGCCGCGGGGACCGAACCCGCCGGCACCGAAGCGGCCGGCACCGAGCACCGACCGGCAGCGAGCCGGCCGAAGGCGGTGGCGCCGGGGCCGGAGCCGGCAGCGGCGCCGACAGCGGCATCGAAGGCGCCGACCTCGCCGGCACCGACGGTGACGGTGATGGGCGTGGAGACGTCCGAGGCAGAAGCCGGGGGCGATGCAGGCGGCGCTCGACGCCTTCGCCGAAGAGAACGGGATGCACGATCATCTACACGGGTCTCCGGCGACTTCGAGGCGCAGATCGGAACGCTGGTGGCCGGCGGAGCCCCGCCCGACATCGCGATGTTCCCACAGCCAGGGCGCCTCGGCTCGCCTTCGCCCGAAGCGGCGATGCGTTGCCGCTTCCCGACGACGTCGTCGCCAACGTCAGCGAGAACTGGAGCGGCGACTGGATGAGCTTCGGCAACGTCGACGGCACGCAGTACGGCGTGCCGGTCGAAGTCCGACCTCAAGTCGCTCGTCTGGTACATCCCGTCGGCGTTCGCCGAGAAGGGCTACGAGGTTCCGACCACGCTCGACGACTTCTTCGCCCTCACCGAGGAGATGGCCGCCAACGGTGACACGCCGCTGTGCGTCGGCATCGAGTCGAGCGCGGCGACCGGCTGGCCGTTCACCGACTGGGTCGAGGAGCTCGTCCTGCGCAACCAGGGAGTCGACTTCTACAACCAGTGGGTCAACCACGAGATCCCGTTCAACTCGCCGGAGATCGTCGAGACGTTCCAGCAGATCGTCGACCTGTGGAACGGCGAGGGGATGACGTACGCCTCCGGCGGTTCGATCGTCTCGACGAACTTCCAGGACAACGCCGAGCCGCTGGTCAACGGCGACTGCATGATGCACCGCCAGGCCAGCTTCTTCGCCGCCACCGCCGCCGAGCTTCGCCGAGTTCGGCGAAGAGGAGGGCCAGTACAACTACTTCTACTTCCCGGCCAACGAGGGCCAGCCGGTGCTCACCGCCGGCTTGGTCGGCGCGGCGCTTCCGCGACGCTCCCGAGGTGTGGGCCGTGATGCAGTACCTCGGCTCACCGGAGTTCGCCAACGCCCGCCAGACGGCGCAGGCCGAGATCGCCGGCGGCATCTCCGGCTACCTCTCGGCCAACCTCAACGCCGATCCGGCCGTGTTCAACGAGGTGGAGCAGGGATTCATCGAGATCCTCCAGACCGGGTCGCCGGTCGCCTTCGACGCATCCGACAACATGCCCGCCGAGGTCGGATCGGGCACGTTCTGGTCGGAAGGCACGTCGCTCATCAACGGCGACATCACCGCCCAGGAGGCCGCCGACAACATCGAGGCGTCGTGGCCGACTAGCTAGCGCCGAAGCTTCACGACGCTGCGTATCGCGGCGCCGGCGCCCTTCGGGTGGCCGGCGCCGTGGCGCGAGTTCGGTACTGTTCGGCCCGGGACAACCGGCGAGAGGGGTAACCAATGACGACCGGCAGCACTCGACGTACCAGACTGACGTCGAGCGGTCCGTCCAGCAACGCCGGCCACGCGGCTCGTCCCGTCCGCCGCTGGCGACGATGATCAAGTACCTCGTGTTCGGCGCCCTCGGTGTGCTGGTCGTGATCTACATCGGGCCGAGCGAGATCGGCGAGATGTTGCTCAAGATCGTCGTCGCCCTGGCGATCTCGACCGGTCTGTTCGTCGGCGCCAACAAGCTGTTCGACCTCGACGTACGACCGCTGGACGCTGTTCTCGACGATCGCCGGATTCGCCGTCGGGTTCCTCGTGTTCCTCGATCCTCGACGGCAACCGCCTGCTCCGCGACCTCTCGCCGCGCCCGTGGGCGTGGGCGGTAATCGGGGGGCGTCGCCACGGGCGTCGCCATGTTCGCCCTCAGTGCGCCACGGGAGGAGCGTGCCCGGGTGCCGGTGGCAGTCGCCGGCTTCGCCGGTCTCGGCGTGCTCGTCGCCCTGGCGATCGACGAGCGCTGGCAGCCCAGCCTCGACTGGGCCAAGCTGCTCGGGTGCACGGCCATCGGGGTCGGCGTCGGCGTGCTGAGCCGCCTGCTCAGCGGCCGGCGGGGGTTGCAGCCACATCGCCTCGCCGACGCCGCGCTTGCTCGGCGGTGGGATCGGCTGGCTCGTCGGCGCGTGGGGCGGCGCCGAGTTCTCCGGCGGCGGCACCATCGGCGAGGCCATGCTCGCCACCGTCGTCCCGCTCGCCGCGATCGGGCTGCGTGTCGGCCTCTCGGCGGTTCCGGACGGCGACCGAGCGACGCGAGATCGAGCAGCGCTCGCGGTCGTGGATCTTCGTGACCCCGGCGCTGGCGTTCGTCGCCGGCGGCCTGCTCGTCCCGCTGATGCGGACGATCTACATCTCCTTCAAGGGTCGCGACAGCGCCGAGTACGTCGGGCTCGACAACTACCAGGCGATGTTCCAGCGACCCGAACTTCTTCGACGTCGACAACTGGCCGAACATCTTCACCAGCCAGCTGTGGTGGTTCGGCGTCGCGGTCATCGCCGCCGGCGTGCTCATCGGAGTCGTCAGCGGGCGCACCGACCAAGCGGGCCTTCGAGTCGGGTCCCCCGTCGTTGCTCCCGATCGTCGCCGGCTGCATTCCTCGCTGCGTGCGCCGTGCTGTCCGTGTTGCGCGGAACGCTGTTCAACAACATCTGGTGGGTCATCGTCGTCACCGGCCTGGCAACGGCCTTCGGTCTCGCCGCCGCCGTTCTTGCCGATCGGGCCGGCGGCGAGAACGTCGCCAAGTCGATGATCTTCCTGCCGATGGCGATCTCGTTCGTCGGCGCCGGTGATCATCTGGCGGTTCATGTACCAGCCACGCAACGTCCAGGATGCCCAGACCGGCGTGCTCAACGCCATCTGGGTCGGCCTCGGCGAGTTGAGCAACTCCGGCTGGCAGAAGTGGCTCGTGGCCGCCGTGCTCGTCGGCGATCATCGCCGGCCTGGTGTGGCTGGCCTGGGACGGCGTCAAGCACGGCAACAACACCCGAGCCGGGTGGTCGATCGGCGTCGGTCTGATTCTCGCCTACCTGCTCTATCGCTTGCTCGGACCCGGGCCTCGGCGGCTTCCGGACGACCGAGGACGGCGAGGTGGTGCCCGAGACGATCGAGTTCCTCGCCGAGACACCGTTCAACAACATGTGGTTGATGGTCATCCTCATCTGGATCCAGACCGGGTTCGCCATGGTGATCTTCTCGTCGGCGATCAAGGCGGTCCCGACCGAGCTCACCGAGGCCGCCGAGATCGACGGGGCGACGGAGTCGCAGGTGTTCTGGCGGGTCACGCTGCCGCAGATCCTGCCCACCATCGGCGTCGTCGTGACGACCCTCATCGTCCTCGTCATGAAGGTCTTCGACATCGTCAAGGTGACGACGAACGGTCAGTTCGGGACCCAGGTCATCGCCAACCAGATGTTCGACGCCATCTCGATCCAGCAGAACTTCGGTCTCGGCGCGGCGCTGGCGACCGCCGCTGTTCATCGCCGTACTGCCGGTGATGTACCTGAACATCCGGCGGATGCAGCGGGGCAAGGGATGAGCGGGGTGCGGCGATGACGACAGCGACGCTCGTCGATCCACAGCGCTCCGGCGGCGCGCCTGTACCGATTCCTGCGGTCGATCCCGACATGGGTGCTGTGGGTGCTCGTCGGCGTGTGGTTGACGCCCACGATCGGACTGCTCGTCAACTCGTTCCGCGACCGCGCAGGAGCAGCGCACCAGCGGCTGGTGGAACGTCTTCTCGGCGACCTCGGACGGGTTGACGCTGGACAACTACCGGACCGTCCTCGGCACGAGCATCAACGGCGGGATGAAGCAGGCGTTGACGAACTCGATGGCGATCGCCCTGCCGGCGACGATCATCCCGATCGGCATCGCCGCCTTCGCCGCCTACGCCTTCGCCTGGATCGACTTCCGCGGCCGGCAGAACCTGTTCATCGCCACCGTGGCGCTGCTGGCGATCCCGCTGCAGGTCGCCCTCGTCCCGCTCGCTGCAGCTGTACACCGGCGGCGCCCACTGGACGATCCCGTGGCTGGACAAGACGATCACCGTGTTCCCCGACCTCGATCTCTACCGGGACGACGACCGCGGTGTGGCTCTCGCACACGGCGTTCGGTCTGCCGTTCGCCATCTTCCTGCTGCACAACTACATCTCGTCCCTGCCGCGCGACCTGTTCGAGGCGGCCCGGGTCGACGGTGCCGATCACTTCAAGATCTTCTGGCGTCTCGTCCTGCCGCTGTCGGTGCCGGTGATCGCCGCCTTCGCCATCTTCCAGTTCCTGTGGACGTGGAACGACTACCTCGTCGCCGTCGTGATGATCGACGTCAACCGCGAGCCTTCCCGACGCACGGTCACGATCGCCAACCAGGCCGGCGAGTTCGGCCGGTTCGAGCACCTCTTGCCGGCCGGGGCGTTCATCCAGGCGGCGGTGCCGCTCGTCGTGTTCTTCCTGCTCCAGCGCTTCTTCGTCCGCGGCATCCTCGCCGGCAGCGTCAAGGGCTGATCAAAGCGTCTGTGTAAGCGTGCGCGCCCGCCGAGGGCTTACACGCTTACGCAGAGCTTGTCAGTGGATGCGTTCGCGGGTTTGGGCGTCGAAGAAGTGGAGGTTGTCGGTGGTGACGGCGACTTCGATCCGGTCGTCGGAGGTCTGCACCTTGGAGCGAGGGCTGAAGCGGGCGACGGCGTTGGAGATGCCTTCACCGAGCTCCTGCTCCGGGGCATCGGGGTCACCAGAGTTGACCGTCCCGGCGTCGTCGAGCACGAAGTGGACCATCAGCTCCGAGCCGAGGGCCTCGACGAGCTTGGCGGTGCCACGCAGGCGGCGGTCGGGCGGAGCGTCGGTGGCGATGGCGGAGTCCTCGAAGTCCTCTGGGCGGATGCCGAGGATGACACGCTGGCCGGAGTACTGACCGAGGCTCGGGAACTTCGCCAGCACCTCGGGGCCGAAGCCGACGGTCTGGCTGCCGACCTGGACCGTGCCGCCGCCGTCGTTGACCGTCACGTTGCCGTCGTACAGGTTCATCGAGGGTGAGCCGATGAACGCGGCGACGAACACGTTGGTCGGGTGGTCGTAGAGGTTCTGGGGGGTGTCGACCTGCTGCAGGTAGCCGTCCTTCAACACGGCGACCCGGTCACCCATCGTCATCGCCTCGACCTGGTCGTGGGTCACGTACACCGTGGTCACCCCGAGGTTGCGTTGCAGGCTGGCGATCTCGGCACGCATCTGCACGCGCAACTTGGCGTCCAAGTTGGACAGCGGCTCGTCCATCAAGAACGCCTTCGGCTGACGGACGATCGCCCGCCCCATCGCCACCCGCTGACGCTGACCACCCGACAGCTGGCCCGGCTTGCGATCCAGCCACGGCTCGAGCTCGAGAATCGACGCCGCCTTGCGCACCCGCTCTTGGATCTGCCCCTTGGGCACCTTGGCCAACTTCAACGCGAACCCGATGTTGTCGAACACCGTCATGTGCGGATACAGCGCGTAGTTCTGGAACACCATGGCGATGTCCCGATCCTTCGGCTGCACATCATTGACCACCCGATCGCCGATCATCAGCGTGCCTCCGGTGATCGTCTCCAGCCCGGCGATCATCCGCAGCGCGGTGGACTTGCCGCACCCCGAAGGACCGACCAGCACCAGGAACTCGCTATCTGCGATGTCGAGGCTGAGGTCGTAGATGGCTTGGAAGCCATTGTCGTAGACCTTGTTGATGTCGTCGAGAACCACGGTGGCCATGCGGCAGGATGATAACGCGTGTGACTTCCGTCGGATGCTGCCCGCCCACTCGAGCGATAGCGTTGCCCGACCGTGAATCAGATGAAGACCCGGTTGCAGTCGCTCGGACTCCTGGACCGGTCGATCCGGGCAGCCTCCGACGACGACGTGGCGACAGCGGTGGCGGCGCTCGACGACGACCACCGGGAAGCGCTCGAGCGCCTGGTGGGTGGCGAGGCGACGCCATCGGCCATCCGCGACGCCACCGTGCAAGGGTCGGATCAACGGGACGATGGAGAGCATCGCTCTCGTGCTCACCGACGCGGCGCTGGCGGACTGCATCGAGAAGCTCGGCGACCACGCCGACAACCCGACGACCGAACAGCTGCGCGAGGTGCTGCCGGGCATCATCGAGCGCCACGGACTGGCGATCACTCGGATGATGCTCGCCTCGACCGTGGCCGGCGAAGCAGCCGCCGCCAACGTCATCCGCGACCTGCTCAAGCACGACGACCTCGTGAAGCTCCCCCGCGAGGAGCCACGCCCGATCGCCCCGCCGGTCACGGCGAGCGAGGGCGACGAGGACGACGCCGAGCGCGAGGCGGTCAAGGCGAAGCGGCTCGAGGCCCGCAAGCGCAAGCAGGAAGAGGCGGCGCATCGTCGCGAGCAATCCGCCCGCGACCGCGGCCGCGTCTGACGTCAGCCGCGATGAGACTTCCGCACGCATAGCGCGCGGAACTCTCATCGCCGCGGGGGTGTGACAGCCCTGTCGTAGCGTCTAGCCGTCATCGGCCGCCGCGGCCCGCTCGATCCCGGTTCGGATCCGACGTCGACGAATGTGACAGGGGGAAGACGTGCCCAGTCTCGACGGACGGGTGGCCGCATGGATGCGAGCGCATCAGGCCACGGTGTCCAATTCCTTTCTAGATGCCGCGGGTATCAGCGAAGCTCAGCGACGGCGCCTCGTCGGCGCTGGCGTCCTCGAGCGTGTCGTGCACGGTAGTTACCAATTCGCCGGCGTGGAGCCCGACGAGCTCACCCGATGTGCGGCGTTGTGCACCAGCCGGCCTCAACTCGTCGTCGGGGGACCGACGGCCGGACGAATCTGGCGCATCCGCCGCAGTCCGCGCGATGGCTTGGTTCACGTGATATCGCCACCTGCGAGTCAGCCCTCCATCGAGCCGTGGATCCGCGTCTATCGCACGGCGCTGATCTTCGACGACGAGATCGTCCACCGCCACGACGGCATCCGCGTCACCAGCCCACCGCTCACGGTCGTCAACCTCACGCGCTACCTGCCAATCAACGCGCTGGCCTCAGCGATCGAGTCTGCGCTCCACAACGAGCTCTGTACCGAGGCGACACTGTTCCGCATTGCCGAACGCCGGAACACGCCCGGGCGACCGTGGGTTCGACGATTTCTGCGCGTGCTCGCCGGGAGGGCGCCGGGCCGGGCCCGCGAGTCCGATTGGGAGCGCCGCGTTTTCGATGCGCTCGTCAAGCGCGGGGTCGTGGGACTCGAGAGCCAGGTCAAGGAGACGCTTCCCGGGTATGGCAACGTCCGCTTCGACATGGCGATCCCGTCGATCCAGTGGGTGCTCGAGGTCGACGTCCATCCGGAGCACCGCACAGTTGAGGGCCAGACCGGTGACTACCGACGCGATCGCCGTACCCGGCGCAGCGGATGGTTCGTGGATCGCGTCGGTGAGGCCGAGCTGACCATCGAGTTCGATGCGACACTGGACGACGTCGTTGCTTCGATCGAACTACGACGGCAGGAGGTTGCCCGCCTCGCAGCCGCCGGACTGTGGCCACTGCGATGAGAGTTCCGCACGCTATCGAGCGCGGAACTCTCATCGCAGCAGCGGGCGGGTGTCAGGAACGTTGGCGGACGGATCGTTCGTGGTCGAGCAGCCATGCCTTGCACTCGATCCCACCGCCGAATCCGGTGAGGTGACCGTTGGCGCCGACGACGCGATGGCACGGCACGACGATGGGCAGCGGGTTGCGCCCGTTGGCGGCGCCGACGGCGCGGGCGAGGTTGCGGTCGCCGAGGCGGCGGGCCTGCTCCCCGTAGCTGACCGTCTCGCCGTAGGGGATCGTGCGCAGTGCTTGCCACGCGGCGAGTTGGAACGCCGTTCCATCCGGGGCGACCGGGACGTCGAACTCGAGCCGTTCACCGGCGAAGTACTCATTGAGCTCCGAGGCCGCCTGGGCCAGCACCTTGTGCTCCCCGGGCGTCGTGTCCTCGGCGACGGTCAACGATGACGACTTCTCGTCGGGCAGGTGGACTTCGACGAGGGCGTCGTCGTCGGCAACGAGCGTGATCGTGCCGATCGGGCTGTCGATGGTCGTGCGGTGGATCACGTTCACTCCTTGGCGTGGGGGGTTGGGGTCGACGTGGACAACGAGTTCCACAGGTGATGCACGGCGTACGAGCGCCACGGCCGCCACCGTTCGGCGACCTCTGCGGTCGTACCGAGTCCGGACAGCGCCTGCCTGACACCGAGGTCGGCGCCAACGAAGACGTCGGGATCGCCGAGCCCGCGCATCAGCACGTAGTCGGCGGTCCATGGTCCGATGCCCGGGACGTCGAGCAAGGCCTGGCGGAGCTCGACCCGATCGGCACCAGCATCGACCGCGATCTTGCCGAGGGCGATGCGGTTGGCCAGATCGGTGAGTGTGGCACGGCGGCGCATCGGCATCGGCAGGAGTACCGGGTCGATCGCCGCCAGATCGGCTGGCGATGGGAACACGTGCGTGAGATGGTCATCGGCGAGCGTCAGTGCTGTACCCGTGGCGCCGACGACACGGCCGATGATGGTGCGGGCGCCGCGAACGGACACCTGTTGGCCGATCACGGCACGAACGACCGTCTCGAACGGATCGACGCTGCCTGGCACACGCAGCCCGGGGCGACCGGCAACGAGCGGTGCGAGCACGGGATCGCTGCCGAGTGCGGCGTCGATCGCCACGGGATCGGAGTCGAGGTCGAGCAGCCGGCGCATTCGCCTGACGGCCGGGGCGAGGTCACGCCAATCGGCCAGGTTGAAGCGTCACGCGCACGTGCGTCCTGCCCGACTTCTCGACCGGTTCACCGGAGATCGCCGCGATGCCGTGACCGTTCGGCAGGGCGAGCGACCGGCGGTACGTCGTCCCGTCGAAGTGTTCGATCCCGCGGATGGCCCGCGCCGCGAGAAACGCCATCGTCGTCCCGAGGTCGAACGGCTGGCGCACGGCGAGATCGACGGTGACGGCCCCCGGCGTGTTCGCCGACTGGCCTGCAGGTTTGCGCCCCTGGCTGGTCGCCCGCAGCTGCGACGGCGAGGCAGCGAACACCGCCTGGACGGTGTCGTTGAATTGACGGATGCTGCGAAACCCGGCGGCGAAAGCGATCGCCGTGAACGGCATCGACGACGTCTCGATGAGGACACGTGCCGTCGTCGCTCGTTGGGCGCGGGCGATCGCCAGCGGCCCGGCGCCGAGTTCGTCGGTGATCACGCGGTTGAGGTGGCGGTCGCTGTAGTGCAGCCTTCTGGCGAGGCCCACAACTCCGTCGCGATCGACGACGCCGTCGGTGATCAGGCGCATCGCCCGGGCAACGACGTCGCCACGGACATCCCACTCCGGCGACCCCGGTGAGGCGTCGGGCCGGCAGCGCTTGCACGCCCGATAGCCGTGCTCGTGGGCCGCCGCCGCCGTCGGGAAGAACTCGATGTTCGTGCGCTTCGGCGTGACCGCCGGGCAGCTCGGGCGGCAGTAGATACCTGTCGTCCGCACTGCTCCGACGAAGTATCCGTCGAAGCGAGAGTCACGGCTCTTGACGGCTCGGTAGCACTGCTCGTGATCCAGCACCATGCGACCATGATGGCGGCGATCGCGCCCGACGACTAGCGGAAATCGGACAGCGACGAAAATCGCTAGTGAAGATCGGTGCTGGCGGCGGCGAGCGGGGCGACGGCCGGCATCGGCTCGCGACCATCTCGGCTCGAAACCGGGATCACCACGGTCCGCAACACCCAGGCCCCGACGACACACAGCCCGGCAGCGGCGGCGAAGCCGGCACGCTTGCCGAGGGCATCGGCGAGTGCCCCGAGACTGAGTCCGCCGATGGCCGTACCGGCCTCGAAGAACATGGTGAACGACGCGATCGCACGGGGTCGTTCCGCTTCGGGGGCCCGGTTCACGGTGAACGCCATCAACGACGGGTACATGAACGCCATCCCGACACCGACGCATGCTGCGGCGATCCACAGCGCCCACGCCTCGGTGATCGCGGCGAACAGCGCCAGGCCAATCCCGAGCATCGTGAACGCCGTGGTCACGGACACCCGCGGGCCGAGACGCTCCGGGAGCCGGGCCCCGCCGACGCGCAGCACGAGGCATACTGCGCTGTACACGGCGAACAGGCCCCCGGAACCGGACAGCCCGAGAGAGCGAGCGTGGTCGGGGAGGAATGCTGCGAACACAGCGAACGCCGCCATCCCGAAGGCGAGCACAACGCCTGGACCGACCGCGTCAGGGTGCAGCCAACGGGCGGTCCTGGTTTCCGCGTCGTCCACCGGCAACACGGCCGCGAACGCGACGCGACGTGGAACGGTGGTCGACACGAGTGCGGCGGCGGCGGCGAACAGCCCGGCGAGGGCGAAGGCACTGCGGAATCCCGACGTGCTGAGCATCGCCTCACCGACGATCGGGCCGATGCCGATGCCGCCGTACACGGCGACGGAGAAGTACGACGCCGCCTCGGCTCGGCGATCGGGCGGGCTGAGATCGGCGATGAGCGTCATCGCGGCGACGAACAGGGCGGCCTCCCCCGCCCCGGTGAGCCCGCGCAACAACAGGAGGACGGGGAGCGAATCGGCGAAGCCATACGCCGAGCCGGCGACGGCGGCGAGGGCGGCGCCTCCGATCATGACCGCTCGGCGCCCGTAGCGAATGACGAGCTGACCGATCAGCGGGCGGACGGCGATCGCCACGCCGGCGAAGACGGCGATCGCCAGGCCGATGCCGAGCTCTCCCCCGTGGAGCTCGTCCTCGACGTACCTGGGTACGAGCGGCACGAGCACCCCGACGTACATGAAGAACGTGAACGTCGCCGCCGTCACGGCGAGGAAGGGGCGCGTGATCAGGCGTGCGATCCGAAGAACCTACAGCCGGGTGACGTCGACGGCGACGGTGAGTTGTTGCGATGCGGGCGGGCCGATGACAACGCCGCGCACCGGGGCGACATCGCCGTAGTCGCGACCCCACGCAACGGTCACATGGCACTCGGCGGGCAGATGCCCGTTGGTCGGATCGAAGTCGACCCAACCGACTGCGGGAACCCACACCGCACACCAGGCATGTGACGCGTCGGCGGCGGCGCTTTCGCCAGATCCCGTCTCGACGTAGCCGCTCACGTAGCGGGCGGGGAGCCCGAACATCCGCAAGGCGCCGATCGCCAGGTGGGCGAAGTCCTGGCACACCCCTCGTCTGGCGGTCAGCACGGCCGCCAACGGGGTGGACACCTCGGTGAACGCGTGGTCGTAGTCGAATTGTTCATCGATGGCGCTGCACAGCGCCCGCGCCGCCTCGAGGATCGGACGACCGCGCAGGAACGCCGGGCTGGCGAGCGCACGCAGATCGGCGGTCTCGTGCTCGCCCGAAACCAGTGACACACCTCCGGCGAACGGCCGCACGTCGAGGGCATCCGGCCCGCGCATCTCGGCGACCGACGACGCCACGTCCTCCCAGGCCGGACCTGCGCCGTCGAGCTCGATCTGCTCTACCGTGACTTCCGACATGGCGGCCACAGTGAGCCGGTCGTGCTGGTGGTGGATGCCCAACTGCAGCACGCGGTTGCCGAATGCGTCACGGCGCTCGGCGCGCTCGTCCGGCTCCGGATCCACCGTGACGTCGACGCGCTCGACGGTCTGCAACGTTGTGTCTGCGCGGCATGACGATGGCGAGCGTGTAGCCATCGTTCATTGGCAACGAGTATTCGTACGTCGTTCGGTGCGAGACGCGAAAGCGTTGTCCAGTCATGGGCGTTTCATCGCTGCGCTGCTCTGCCCGCCTGCATGAGCATCGGCTTCACTGGCGTGGCGAACCACCGCTCGACGATCTCGCCGGCAAGCGTCGTGACGGCCGCCACGACCGTCGCAACGTAGGCCGGTGATGCCAAGTCGTCACCGGATGCGTCGGTCACCAGGCCGATCGAGACGGCTGACCGCTGCGGTCCCGTCGTACCAGCCGACATCAGCGACGTGCTCGGCAACCCGATCCATGCACGTGATGAACCCACGTGGATTGTCACGATCACGCAGCAGCAACTCGAGGGCGGGCCCCAGGGCAACGTCGCTGCGATGCTGGCGGCGATAGGCGACGAGGCTCTCGTTCGACGCCAGGAGGACCTCCAATGCCGCGACGCCAGCGGCCTCCGACCTGTCCCCGGGGGCATCGAGGTTCTCCGACGAGCGAGCCAGTGAGGGCCAGAACGACGAGGGACCGTTCGAGCCGGACGCCGATGTCACCGAATCGCCAAGCCGGGCCGCGGACCGTCGATTCGTTCCACATTCCGGCGAACGCGGCGAGCGAGGCCAGCACCTCGTCGATGGCGTCTACTGGAGCGCGACCTTCGGCGAACGACTCGAACCGCGAGGCGACGTCGGTCAGCACACGGGACGTGCTACCCGGAAGGAACTCGCCGACCGACGCCGCTTCGTGCGACGAACGAGCGCAGCCGCGCGCCGAGCTGCTGGGTGGCCGCGACGGTCGACGCGTCCAGCTCGAGCACCGGCCCACGCTGGCGTTCACCGCTTATGCCTGCGTCGCCGCTGCCGGCAACAGCCGTGAGCGCCGCGGCCGCCCGCGACGACCACCGTCCGCCGTCGATCGTGACGAGCAGCGGGTCCTGGCGGCGGCGGCCGGCGACGACCCGTAACGTCCGGGCGATGGCTTCGGCGCGCTCGGCCGAACGGCCCATCCAGAACAACGCATCGACAGCCCGTGTCGGGACCGAGCCGGCGAGGTCGACCTGGGGCAACGGTGTGACGACCACCGGAAGCGACCGCGCCCGATCGAGAACCCAGACGTCCTTGACATTTCGAGCCGACGGCCGCTGCGGGTCGTCGCCAGGGGCCAGCACACGCCCATTGCCACCGGGAACCACCGTCACGCCGTGTGGACCGGCAACGGCGTGGAGGCGGAGAACCACGGCGGCCTCGCCGAGCTCACCTGCGTGGAACGCCGGAAACGCCCGCATCTGGGCCGTCCGCACGGCGTCACCGAGCTGTGGCAGGCGCAACGACGTCCCGCTGAGCGCCTCGACGGCCGCCGGCCAGTACCGCGCCAGAGACATGTCTTCGAGCAGACCGCAGCCGTGGGCGTTGGCGAGAACGACACCACCGCCGGCGACGGCGGAAAGAACACCCGGAACGCCGGTGCCACCTGCGGCAGCGAGCTCGATCGGGTCGGTCTCGTCGTCGTCGACACGGCGATACACGACGTCGATCGGATCGAGCCCACCCAGCGTGCGCAACCACAACCGACCCTGACGCACGACCACGTCCGGGCGCTCGATCAGCGTGAATCCGAGGAGCCTGGCCAGCTGCGAATCCTCGACGTAGCCGGCGTGGTCGACGCCGCCACTGAGCAGCACGATGCGCGGGCTGGCAACGGCCGTGTTGGCAGACGAGGGCGCGACGCATGACGCCGGCGAGGCCGGCGAGTGACGCGACTCCCTCCTGCATTCCAGGCCACTCCACCGGCAACATCGCCGCCCGGTCGAGCAAGGCGTAACCGATCCCGGTCGGGGCATCGGCGAGATCGCGCACGATCCGCCAGGTCCCGTCGGCGAGTTGAACGACGTCGGCGGCATACGTCGTCAGCCACCGAGGCGGCGGCGGCAGCCCCACCGAGCCAATGCGGTATCGGGTCGTCGAGCTCAGTGCCTCGCCTGGGACGACTCCATCGGCGACGAGGGTGCGCGGCCCGTACAGGTCGGCGAGAACACGTTCCATCGCCTCGACTCGTTCGACGACGCCGGCGGCGAGGCGCTCGAACGTTGCCCCATCGAGCACGAGCGGAACCGGGTCGACGCGCCACGGCCGGCGATGGACGTTCATCTCGTGGACGAGGTGGCCGGCGCTGGACGCAGCGAGGACCCGGTCGGCCTCGGCTTGGCGGCGGATCAGGGCCGGGCGATCGCTGGTCAATCGTTCGAGGACGGTGTCGCTATTCATCTCTCGTTGCGGCGGACGGGAGTCGCGGAGCGTCGAAGGTAACGCTCGTGGATCCGTCGGTCGAGCTGGGCGAGGGCGCCTTGCAGCGACTCCATTGCGTCGTCGAGCGCGGCACCGTCGATGTCAGCCGCGGTCGAACCGCGCACCACGGCGTCGACGGCGTCGACCTCGTCGAACAGCAAGCTCGGATCGGGCAGCTCGCCGAGCGCCCGGCGGATCTCGCGCAACAGGGCGCGCACGGCACGTGGGAAGCGGTCGTGCTCGAGCAGGAAATGGACGACGGCGGGACCCTCGATCGGTCGGCGCACCGCTCGGCGGTACATCTGCAAGCCCGACAACGACTTGAGCACGCCGATCCACAGCAGATCGTCGTAGGCGCGGTCTCGGTCGGCGGCGCCGATCAGCACGGCGGCGGCGCGGACGCCGAGCACCCGGGTCGTCATGTCGGCGCGCTCGAGCGCTCGACCGAGCCGCCACATGGCGTACGCCTCGTCGTGGCTCATCGTGGTTGCGAGGATGCCGTCGATGCGCCGGCTGTCGCTGATGACATGTCGCATGAAACGGTCGCGCGCTCGACGGTCGGCGCCGCGATCGGACTCGACGTTGACGTACTGGTGCAGGTCGTTGACCGCCTGCCAGCCCTCGACGGGGATCGTCTCGCGGCTCGTGCGCAGGTTCTCGCGTGCTGCCGAAACGCACCGGATGGCGCTGCCCGGGTTGAGCTGGTCGGACAGCAGGTAGTCGACGACAGCAGCCTCGGAGCCGTCGCCACCGAATCGCTCGTCGTATTGGGCATCGCTGCCGGCGACGGTGATCAACGGCTTCCAGTGAGTCTCGGTGAGCCCGGGCAGGTCAGCGACGGTCTCGGCGTGGGCGCGCACGATGCGGGCGGTGTCTTCGGCACGTTCGAGGTAGCGGGCTGCCCAGTAGATGTCGTCGGCGACTCTCGACAACAGCACGGTCAGCTCGTCCCTTGCACGGCCGGCTGGTCAGGGTCGTCGACGTCGGCCTCGACGATCCACGTGTCCTTGCTGCCACCACCTTGCGACGAGTTGACGATCAGCGAGTCCTTGACGAGGGCGACTCGTGTCAGCCCGCCAGCAGTCACATAACTCGTACTCTCCGGTCAGGATGAACGGGCGGAGATCGACGTGGCGCGGTTCAACACCTTCGTCACAGAGCGTCGGCGCCGTCGAGAGCTGGATGATCGGCTGAGCGACCCAGTTCCGCGGATCTCCGGCAATCGCCTCCGCCGCGGCGTCGAGTTGGGCGCCGGTGGCGCGGTCGCCGATCGACGATGCCGTAGCCGCCGCTCTCGTTGGCCGGCTTGAGCACGAGGTCGCGCAGGTTGTCGAGCACGAACCTGCGCTCGTCGGCGTACAGGCACCGGTGGGTCGGGACGTTGGGGATCAGGGGTTCCTCGCCGAGGTAGTAGCGCACGAGGTCGGGAACCCAGGCATAGACAACCTTGTCGTCGGCGACGCCTGCGCCGGGGGCGTTGGCGATGGCGACCTGTCCGGACTTCCACGCCCGCATCAGGCCGGGCACGCCGAGCAGCGAGTCGGCCAGGAACGCCTCGGGATCGAGGAACAAGTCGTCGATGCGGCGGTAGATCACGTCGACCGGCTCGCGGCCGTCGATCGTGCGCATGAACACACGGTCGTCATCCGACACCACGAGGTCGCTGCCCTCGACAAGCGTTGCCCCCATGCGCTGAGCGAGGAAGGAGTGCTCGAAGTACGCCGAGTTGAAGATTCCCGGGGTGAGCACGACGACGCTCGGACTGGCCACCCCCTCAGGGGCGAGGGAGACGAGCATCTTGGAGAGTTCCTCGGTGTACGAGTCGACCGGGGCGATGCGTTGGCGGGCGAACACCTCCGGGAACGCCCGCTTGCAGATCGCCCGGTTCTCCAACACGTAGCTGACCCCGGACGGCACCCGCAGGTTGTCCTCGAGCACGTACATCGTGCCGTCGGCGTCACGGACGAGATCGGACCCGGAGACGTGCGCCCACACGCCGAAGGGCGGCCGAACGCCCTTGCACTCGGGGCGGAAGTTGGCCGAGTCGTCGAGCAACTCGCGAGGAAACACGCCGTCGGCGATGACGCGCTGGTCGTTGTAGACGTCGTCGATGAAGCGATTGAGGGCGACGAGGCGCTGCTCCAACCCCCGGGCAATGCGCGCCCACTCGGTCGCTTCGATGACCCGCGGGATCACGTCGAACGGCCATGCCCGGTCGATGCCGCGGCCGTCGGAGTACACGGTGAACGTGATGCCCATCGTCTGGATGTCGGCGGTGGCCGCCGCCTGACGGCTGCGCAGCTCGTCCAGCTCGAGTCCATGAAGGACATCGAACAGCTCCCTTGCCGCCGGGCGTGGCGCGCCGTTCTCGTCGCACAGCTCGTCCCACGGGGCAACGCGCGGGGTCATCAAAGGGCGAGACTACGTGAGGATGTGGGCGAGACCGGTTCTCGCACACATTCCGTTCACGAACGCCGGAGGCCGAGGACACCGGCGGCATTGTCCCTGAGGATCTGGGCGCGCACCGCGTCGGTGAAATCGAGCTCGGCGAAGGCGCCCATCCAACGTTCGGGATCGATCACGGGATAGTCCGACCCGAACATCACTTTGTGCGACAGGTAGGACCGGGCGGCGCGCACGAGCTGGGGCGGGAAGTACTTCGGTGACCACCCTGACAAGTCGATGAACACGTTGGCCTTGTGCGTCGCCATCGAGATCGCCTCGTCCTGCCAGGGCACGGACGGGTGGGCGAGGATCACCGTCAAGGCGGGGAAGTCGGCGGCGACGTCGTCGAGCAGCATCGGCTGTGAATAGCGCAGCTTGAGCCCCCGACCACCGGGGAGCCCAGCACCGATGCCGGTCTGACCGGTGTGGAACACGGCGGGTACCCGCGCCTCCTCGATCGCTGCGTAGATGGGGTAGAACCGCTGATCGTTCGGGGCGAACGCCTGCAGCGTCGGGTGAAACTTGAAGCCCCGGACGCCGTGGTCGCCGACGAGGCGGCGGACTCGCTCGACCGCCTGCCTCTACCTCGTGCGGATCGACCGATCCGAACGGGATCAGCACGTCGCTGTGCTGTGCTGCGGCGTCGGCGATCTCGAAGCTCGACAGCGCAGGACGGCCGAGCGCCGTCGTCGCGTCGACGGTGAAGATCACCGCCGCCATCGACAGGGTTCGGTAGTGCTCGGCGAGCCGTTCGACGGTGGGTCTGCGATCGGCCGTGGACTTGAAGTACTTTGCCGACGCCGCGAGCAGCTCGTCGTCGAGGGACAAGTTGCCGTGGCCGTCCTGTTCGACGTGGACGTGCATGTCGATGGCGACGAGCGAACCGACGTCGATCGTGGTCATGGCCGGCGGCTGGCGGCGAACTCGACGTAAGCGTCGAGCGAAGACGGGTTGGCCAGGGCGTCCCGGCTGGCCACCTCGTCGACGCGCGCACCTTGGAGGATCCGCTTGACGGGCAACTCCAGCTTCTTGCCCGTGAGTCCCATCGGGATGGCGTCGACTTGGACGATCGCATCGGGAACGTGACGCGGCGAGAGCTCGTTGCGCAGGCGGTGGGCGAGCTCGGCCGACAACCCGTTGTCGATCGACTGATGCTCGGCGACGGTCACGAACAGGATCAGTTCGCCGGGGCCACCATCGGGATCCTCGAGGTGGACGACGAGGCTGTTCTGCACCTCGTCGATCTCCTCGACGACCCGATAGAACTCGCCGGTGCCGAGGCGAACCCCGCCGCGATTCAACGTCGCGTCGGAGCGGCCGGTGACCACGCAGCTGCCGTTCGCGAAGAACTGAACCCAGTCGCCCTGTCGCCAGATGCCCGGATAGTGGGCGAAGTACGTCAACCGATAGCGCTCGCCGTCGGGGTCGTTCCAGAAGCCGACCGGCATCGACGGCATCGGTTCGGTGATCACCAACTCCCCGAGCTCGCCGACCACGGGGTTGCCGGCGGGGTCGTACGCCGCCGTCGCCACACCGAGGCAGCGGCCGGAGATGGCGCCGGCCCAGACCGGCAACAGCGGGTTGCCCTGCACGATTCCCGAGCACACATCGGTCCCCCCGCTGCCGTTCATCAGCAGCACGCTGTCGCCGAGGGCGTCGTAGATCCACGTCGCCGCCTCCGGGGGGAGCGGCGCACCGGCGGTGCACACCTCGCGCAGTCGCAAGCCCGCCACCGAGCGCGGGTCGACGCCGGCTTTGCGGCACGCCGCGAGATAGGCGGGGCTGACCCCAAGCATGGTCGCTCCGACGTCGGCGGCGACACGCCATTGCTCGGCAGGATCGGGATGGAGCGGGTTCCCGTCGAGCATCACGATCGATGCGCCCGTGAGCAGCGTCGAGACGAGGGCGTTCCACATCATCCATGCCGTCGTCGAGAACCACATCAGCCGGTCGCCCTCGCCGAGGTCCCAGCTCAGGGCGTGGTTCTTGAGGTGCTCGAGGAGGATGCCCCCGTGGCCGTGGATGATCGCCTTGGGCAGCCCGGTGGTGCCCGACGAGAACAGGACGACCAGTGGATGGTCGAACGGCAGCTGATCGAACTCGAGCGGTCCATCGCCGTCGACGAGGTCTGCCCACCTCATCAGCCTCGTCGCGAGCGATGCCTCGTCGATGGGGTCATGGCCGTACTCCACCTCGACGACGTGACTCAACGACGGCAGGGCAGCGACGATGTTGGCGACCTGGGTGCGGCGGTCGACGTAGCGGTCGCCGTACATGTAGCCGCCGACGACGAGCAGCACCGCTGGTTCGATCTGGGCGAAGCGATCGACGACGCTGCGTTCACCGAACTCGGGTGCGCACGTCGCCCACGTCGCACCGAGGCTGGCGCAGGCCAGGAAGGCGGCGAGTGTCTCGGGGATGTTCGGCAGGTAGCCCACGACCCGGTCGCCGCGCCCCACGCCCAACCGCTGCAACCCGGCCCGTGCCCGGCGAACGAGGTCGGTGAGCTCGCCGAACGTCAACGTCATCGGCGAGCGGGTCTGGGAGCGGGCGACCACCGCCACCTCGTCGGTGGGGAACCGTCCGCCGACGATGTGCTCGGCGTAGTTGAGCCGGGCACCGTCGAACCACCTCGCCCCCGGCATCTGACGCGCTGACAGCACGTCCGTCGGCGCCACCGACGCGCTGATGCCGAAGTAGTCCCAGAGCGATTGCCAGAAGCTCTCGATCTCGGTGACCGACCACGAGTGCAACTCGTCGTAGCTATCGAAGGCGAGCCCACGCGAGTCCTGCAACCAGTCCATGTAGTGACCGAGCCGGCTCGTCGAACGTGCCTCCGGCCCCGGCGTCCACAGCAAGCGGTGGGTCGCCAGACGTGGACGCGACCTCGCGGGTTCGTGACGTCATGGCTTGGGTTCCTTGGGCAGTCCGAGGACTCGCTCCCCAACAATGTTGCGCTGGATCTGGCTGGTGCCGCCCCAGATCGTCTCGGAACGAGAGAAGAAGAACGACGACATCATCGGTGACGCTGGGTAGCCGTCCCGACGGCAGGCGCGAAGCGCGCCGGGCCACGATCCAGAGAGTGGACCACTGTCGACCAGCAGAGCCTCGGCACCGTAGATGTCGAGGGCGAGCTCCATCGCCTGTTGGTGCATCTCCGACCAGAACATCTTGTTCGTCGCTCCGAGTGCCTTGACATCAGGATCGTCGCGCCCGACCAGCTGTGACGACAGCGTGCGCAGTCCATTGATGCGCAGGATCTGGATCTGCGTGTAGTACGCGGCGAGACGCTGACGAATCAGCGGATCGCCATCGAGGCGATGCTCACGTGCGGCGTCGAGGAGCAGCCCGAACTCGTCCTCGAAACGGCGATAGCCGGTCGTCGCCGACTGGCCCCGCTCGAACGCCAGCGTCGAGTTGGCGACCTTCCACCCGTCGTTGACGCCGCCCACGACGTTGTCGGCGGGACAACGGGCGTCGCTGAAGAACACCTCGCAGAACTCAGCGGTTCCATCGGGTTGGGTGATGCGGCGCACCTCGACCCCGGGCTGGCGCATCGGCACGAGCAGATAGGAGATCCCCCGGTGCTTCGGGGCATCAGGATCGGTGCGTGTCAGCAGGAAGCAGTAGTCGGCGTCGTCCCCCTGCGTGGTCCACACCTTCTGCCCGTTGATGACCCATTCGTCGCCGTCGAGCACCGCCGTCGTCTTCACGCTGGCCAGGTCCGACCCGGAGTCCGGCTCGGAGAAACCCTGGCACCAGCGCATCTCCCCGCTGAGGATCTTCGGCAGGAACTCCTTCTTCTGCTCCTCGCTCCCCCACTGCAGGATCGTCGGACCGACGAGTGTGTCGCCGAAGAAGTCGGCGCGCAGCGGCGCCTTCATCCGAGCGAACTCCTCGGCGAGCACGACGCCCTGCAGTGTCGACAGGCCCTTGCCGCCGTAGTCGATCGGCCACGTCGCGCAGATCCAACCGCCGGCGAACAGCTTCCTCGGCCAGGAGTCGTTGAACTCCCTGCGTTCGTCCGGAGTCAGGTCCAGTGATTCGCCACGCTCCGCCGCTTCGACCCACCCGGCCGGAAGGTTGTCGACGAGCCAGTCGCGGATCTCGGCGCGGAACGTCTCGGCCTCGTCGTCGTAGGTCAGGCGCATCGCGGTCATTGTGGCGGAGGAACTGACGCGGCGGCGACCCGCGCCCGCTGGCTAGGTTGCGGGCATGGCGATGACGGAGTCCGCTCCACGTTGGACCGCGCAGTGGAAGGAGCTCTACGAGGAGGTCATCACCACGGGCCTGTGCACCGGTTGCGCCGGCTGCGTCGTCACCTGCCCACACGACGTCATCGGCTACGAGCACGAGGAGGGGAAGTACATTCCCTTCCACCTCGAGGATGAGCTCGGGCCGAGCGACTGCATCCACGGGGTCAAGGGCTGCACGACGTGCACACGCGCCTGCCCGCGCTTCCGGGCCTGGGAGCCTGCCGCTGACCGCCACCTTTTCGGCCGGGTCCGCGAGCCGGGTGAAATGGCCGGGATCTGGCAGCAGCTCCTGCTCACGCGGGCCAACGACGAGTTGCAACAGCGTCACGGCCAGGACGGGGGCTTCGTGTCGGCGATGCTGATCTGGCTGTTCGAACACGACTACATCGAGGCGGCGATGGTCTCCGGCGTCGAAGACGACGACGCGTGGAAGGCCAAGCCAGTGCTGGTCCACAACCGTGAGGAGGTGATCGCCACCGCCGGAAGCCGGTACACGTACTGCGCCAACCCTCTCGCCCTCCGCCAGGCCAAGGAGGAGGGGCTGGACCGGCTCGCCCTCGTCGGGATGGGCTGCCAGACGTCATCGCCACCGACGATGTGGGACCGCAAGGCGGGCAAGGTCTCCAGGCCATTCGTGTTCAACATCGGCCTGCTCTGCTCGAAGACGTTCGACGACGCCATCTTCACGGAGCTGTTCGAGGCCAAGTACGGGCTTCGCAAGTCAGACATGGTGAAAATGAACATCAAGGGCGTGTTCCAGATCTGGATGCACGATGGCTCGTACCACGAGATCGACCTCAAGGAGTGCCACGCGTGGACTCGCGAGGGTTGCAAGCGCTGCCCGGACTTCGCCGCCGAACACGCCGACGTCTCCCTCGGCGGAATCGGCAAGGACAACGACTGGACGCTGACGATCGTGCGCACCGAGCTCGGCGAAGAGGTCGTCAACCGGATGATCGCGGACGGAACGATCCTCGCCAAGCCGGCTCAGGACGACGAGGTGGCGATGAAGCTGCTGCGCACCCTCTCGATCGTGTCGCGCCGGCGCTGGCCGGCCGACGCAGACCCGGCCCCGCTGGTCGGAGTGCCGCCGCCGAAGAAGAAGGCGGCCGCGGCGACCTGAGCCCGCTGACAAGCGTCTGCGTAAGCATGTATGCCCGCCGAGGCTTACACGCTTACACAGAGCGCAGAGTTACTGGTCGGCGTTGTCCGTGGACTCGGTCGGCGCACTTGACGCGGTGGTCTGGCTCGGTCGGCCTCGGTCGAACCGGTCGGCTCGGTCGAGCCAGTCGGCTCTGCTGCTGGCGCGCGCCCTCGCCGGTGCACTCCTCGAAGTCGGCGATGAACAACCGCATTCCCTCGCTCGCGTCGGCGGGGGTGTCACCCTGCCCGGACGGGTCCCACGTCTCGTTCTCGGCGGCGATGTCGTCGAGCTCGTCGTCGGTGTAACCCTCCAACCTGTCGAGCATGCAGGCCTCCTCGGCCGGCGGGAGCTGCATCGATTCGATGACATCGCGGACGACGCGCCGGTTGCCGGGCTGGCTCGAGCAGGCGCTGAGGGCGCCGAGGGCGAGCACGGCAACGCAGGCGGAGACAACACGGCGACGTCGATTCACAGGGCAGGCAGGCTAGGGGCTCCGGGCCGCTTCGCACCGCGGCGCGCCGCTTCGCCAGTAGGTTGCTCGCAGATTCCGATGGCGAGGAGAGCGAAGCAGACCGCACCGAAGCACGAGCGCCCAACCAGGGTGCTGCTCGTGCGGCACGGCCTGACCGAGTCGACCGGGTCGGTTCTTCCCGGCCGCGCACCAGGTCTCAACCTCTCCGACGCCGGTCGCGCCCAGGCGCAGCGCACGGCCGAGCTGATCACCGACGGGTCGACCGTCGATGCCGTCTACACCTCCTCGCTCGAGCGGGCGCGGCAGACAGCGGCACCGATCGCCGCTGCCACGGGACGGCGCCCGAAGGTCGACCGCGGCCTGATCGAGTGCGACTTCGGCGACTGGACAGGTCAGCAGCTGGCGTCGCTGATGAAGAAACCCGAGTGGTCCACCGTGCAGCGGACGCCGTCGTCGTTCCGGTTCCCTGGCGGCGAGAGCTTCGTCGAGATGCAACTCCGCATCGTCTCGACGATCGAGCGGTTGCGGGCGGCCCACCCAGGCGGAACGATCGTGTGCGTGTCCCACGCCGACCCCATCAAGGCGGCGATCGCTCACGCCATCGGCACCCACCTCGATCTCTTCCAGCGCATCGTCATCAGCCCGGCCTCGGTCAGCGTCCTCGCCTTCGTCAACGGCAGCCCGGTCGTTCTGTCCGTGAACTCGACTGGCCGTCCTCTTCAGGAGCTGACGCCGTCGTGACTGTGTTCTACGAGTTCGACGAGGTCGACGAGTTCTCGGCCAGCGCCATCGGCGAGCCAGGCTCCCGCGTCTTCTACCTCAGCGCCCGCCACGGACGCCAGCGCGTAACCGTGCGCTGCGAGAAGCTCCAGGTCAAGGCGATCTCGACGTGGCTGCGCAACGTCCTCAACGACTTGCCACCCTCGGAGAATCGCCCGATGCTCGGCCAACCGGATCTTGGCAGCTCACCTGACCACGCCTTCGTTCTCGGGCCGATCGGTCTCGGCTACGACCGTGTCAACGATCGCCTCCTCGTGCAACTCGAGGAGCTGATCGACGCCGACATGCGCGAGGCCGACGAATCGGACGACGAGCCCACCGAGCCGGAACCGAGCGACCGCGGTCACATTCGCTTCTACGTCACCCGCGGCCAAGCGGACGCCTTCTGCGATCACGCCGATCGGGTTGTCGCCGCCGGTCGGCCTCCGTGTCAGTGGTGTGGAAACCCGATCGATCCGCAAGGACACGCGTGCCCGCGCCTGAACTGAGCAGCGCGGCAGGCGAGCGCCTCGAGCTCACCGTCGGCCCCATCCCGGACGACGCTGCCGAACGTCTCGCACGCGCCGGCGTGACGGTGCTCGGGCGGATGCGCAACGCCAGCAACGCCACGTTCCTCGTCCGCCTCGACGGAGCCGACGGGCTGGCGATCTACAAGCCCGGGCGCGGCGAGCGTCCGCTGTGGGACTTCGATCCGGGTCTCTATCGCCGCGAGGTCGCCGCCTACGCGCTCAGCGAATCGACGGGGTTGGGCGTCGTCCCGCCGACCGTGTTGCGGCCCGACGCCCCGCTCGGCGAGGGATCACTCCAATGGTTCGTCAACGCCGACTTCTCCGAGCATTACTTCTCGCTCTACGCGGAACGCCCGGATCTCCATGATCAGCTGCAGGCGATCGCAGTCTTCGATGTCATCGCCAACAACACCGACCGCAAGAGCGGGCATTGCCTGCTCGAACTCGACAGCGCACGCGGGGGCGACCACGTGTGGGCGATCGACAACGGGTTGTGCTTCTCCGCCGACGACAAGCTGCGCACGGTGATCTGGGAGTTCGCCGGCGACCAGCTGCCGGAGCATCTGCGACGCGCCGCGGAGAGCGCAGTCGAAGCACCGGCCGAGCTCGCTGGACTGCTCCGCGACGACGAGATCGCGGCGATGTCCCGGCGAGCCCGGCGGCTCGCCGACACGGCTGCGTTCCCCGCCGAGCGACACAGTCACGGCTACCCCTGGCCGCTGGTGTGAGCGAGCGCAGCGAGCTCGTGGTGTGAGCAGCGACGACGGCGCGCTTGACGCACTGATCCAGCGGGCTGATCTCGATGCGCTCGTGCGGCTCGTCGATGACCGCACCGCCGCTGGCGACTGGAGCGGCCTGCGAGCAGCACGAGACAGGTGCCGAGCTGCCGTGGCAACCGGGCGCCAGCTGTGGCCGGCGGCGACCCTTGCCGAGTACCGTCTCGCCCTCGTCGCCCCTCCGGAGTGGGCAGCGCCAATGGTTGCCGAGGACGCCGGCTTGTTCACGATCGGCCCGCTCACCGAGGTGATCGCCCAACACCACACGTGGACGGCGTTGCGGCCGCACCTGCCCGCGAGCCCTGGTGCCGCCGTCGTCGCCCACGAGCGCGTCCTTCGTGGGGAGCGGATCGAGTCACCGTCAATCGCCGTGTTGCCGAACGTCTTCGACATGCCGTTCGAACTCGCTCGGTGGGAGCCGGAATACGCCCTCGCGTCGTACAGCGACGACGGTGTCGACGCCCCGCCACCACCGATCACGGCATCGCCGGTTGAGCACCGCGCCGCCACCGGCCCAGCGGCCGAACGGCTCGACGACGACACCGTCGAGCTCGCCGTTCGCCAGCTCGTCGACACCTGGACGGCCTCGTCCAACGGCCGCGCCGAGGTTGCTTGCGTCGAGGGCACCGCTGATGACGCCGTACAGGCACTCGGACCGTCGACGTGGACGAGCCGTTCGTTGACGCTCGCCGAGTCGATCGCCTGGCTCGCTTGGGCTGGTGCCAGCGGCGGCGCCCACGGCCGCCGGAGGGGTGCGGCGCTCGGGCGCTTTGGCGCCCTCTGGGTGCTCGCCGCCGTGCTCGACCTCACCGACCAGTGGCCAGTACCCCTCGACGTGCTCGGTCGCCGGGCGCAGTCGCTGAGCTGGTCATGGTGGGAACCGACGGCCGCCAGGCAACACGGCTGGCGGCTGCAACTCGCCGTCGAGGATCTCGACGACGGTCACGCCTGGGCGATCAGCGCAGTCGACGCCGCTTGAGACAAGGGCTCGCACAAACCGTCCTCCTCGTAGTCTGGCCAGCGGTGAGCGACGCGGTGAATCGATCTATCTCCAGGGACCAGCGCGCTCGCATCGGGGCCATCCACGCTGCCTTCTTCGCCAACGGGTTCATCTTCGCCAGCTGGGTGTCCCGCCTGCCTGCGGTCCGTTCACACCTCGACGCCAGCGAACCGGAGCTCGGCGGGGCGTTGCTCGCCATCGCCGCTGGGGCTGTCGTGGCGATGCCGCTGACGAGCCGGTTGTGCGACCGATTCGGTCTCCGCCGGGTATTGACGACCGCGATGGTGGCCTGCACCTCGATGTTCGTCGTCGCCACCCTCACGCCGCACATCATCCTGCTTGGCGCCGCCCTGCTCCTCGTCGGGTTCGGGTACGGGACATGGGACGTGTCGATGAACGCCGCGGCCCACGACATCGAGGTCGCCGTGGACCGGCCGTTGATGCCTCGCTTCCACGGTGCCTTCAGCGTCGGTGGGCTGTGCGGTGCCGGCCTCGGCGCCCTCGCGGCGGCGCTCGGGCTGGCTGTGGGGGCCCACCTCGCTCTCGCCGGCGTGGTCGTCGTCGTGACGGCATTGGTCGCCGCCCGGCACCTTCCCGACGTCGCCCTCGTGCCGAGCCAGGTTCCCGTCGAACAGGCACCGCGGCGGGTGATCACCCCACGACTCGTGCTGTTGGGCCTGCTGACGGCGTGCACGACGCTCGGTGAAGGCGCTGCCGCCGACTGGGGGGCGATCTTCCTCACCGACGAGCGACACGCCGAGGAGTCGGTCGCGGCAATCGGGTATGCCGGGTTTGCCGGGGCGATGGCGATCGGACGGTTCAGCGGGACGTGGGTGCTCACCCGCATCTCGCGTGTGACCGCCCTGCGCGGCGTCAGGCGTGTTGGCTTCGCTCTCCGTGCTCGCCTTGGTCGCTGTCGACTCGACGGCGACTGGACTCGTCGCGATGATCGGGTGGGGACTCGGCGTCGCCCTCGTGTTCCCGGCGGCAATGAGCGCCGGCGCGGAGAATTCGCCGCGGCCGGCCCAGGGCATCGCCACGGTCGCCACGATCGGCTACGGCGGCTTCCTCGTCGGCCCACCGATGATCGGGTTCGTCGCCGGGGCCGCTGGACTCGGCGCCGGCCTGTTCGTCGTTTCCTTGCTGTTGTTGCTGGTGGTTGCTCTCGCCCCTGCCGCGGCCAGCCCGATCAGGCTCGGCGCGAAGCCCCACGACGAGGTTCGTGTCGGGGCGGCGTGAGCTGCCGCGACCGCTGAAGATCGCTCGCCTACCCTGGCGACGATGCGCGCGTGTACCCGACGCTCGACCGTGCCGTTGCTGACGGTCATCGTGCTGACGGCCATCTGCCTCGGCGGGACCGCCGCCTCGTGGGGGCCGGCGGGTCCGGCCGATCAAGCCGCTGCCGCGCCGACCACAACCGTCGCCGCCACCACCTCGACGACGCCGGCGACATCGACAACCCGCCCGGCGCCTACCACGACAGCAGTGACGGGGACAACCGAGGCGGGTCCGCCGCCGCGCAGCTCGCAGCGTGTCGCGGCGGCGGTCGACATCGAGAAGATCCGCCCGACCTCGCTGCCGTTGCGCACGATGGCGATCGCCACAGCAGTCGTCATCGCCGGGCTGGCGATCGCCGGGTTCTTCTACGGCAGGGTGCGCAGCCGCATCCCGGCGGTGCGGACCCCGAAACCGGCCACGTCACCCCTGTCCAGCCCCCCGGCGAACGACGCCACGCCGGTCGGCAGCCCCCCACTCACGGTTCCTCCACCGACACCGCTCCCGCCGCCTCGAGCGAACCCGCTGCCCCCACCCGAGCCAGCCAGCGAGTGGGCGCCACCAAAACCCTGACGTCGACGCCTGCGTGACTCTTTGGTCGCTGTGATGACGTTAGTGGCCTCACAGCCACCAAAGAACCGGAGGGGTCCGGTCCCGCTCTAACGGTTCTCCAGCGCTTCGATCAGCTTGGGGAGCACCTTGTGCACGTCTCCGACGATGCCGAGGTCGGCGACGCCGAAGATCGGCGCTTCCTTGTCCTTGTTGATGGCGATGATGTTCTTGGCGCCCTTCATGCCAACCATGTGCTGGGTCGCCCCGGAGATCCCGGCGGCGATGTACACGGTGGGCTTGACGACCTTGCCGGTCTGGCCGACCTGGTAGCTGTAGGGCACCCAACCGGCGTCGACGATTGCCCGAGACGCCCCCGGGGCGCCCTTGAGCACCTTGGCGAGTTGCTCGATGAGCTCGTACTTGGCAGCCTCGCCGAGGCCGCGTCCACCCGAGACGACGATGTCGGCCTCGTCGAGCTTGGGACCGTGGTGCTCTTCGACGTGCGTGGCGACGATCTTCGCCGCGCCAGCGGCGCCAAGGTCGGGTACCGGTGCGTCGACGACGTCGGGCGACGCCCCGCCGGCGGGTTCGGCGGCGAAGCTCTTCGGGCGGACGGCGACGAGGTGCGGTCCCGGCCCGGTGAACGTCGTCGTGACGAGCTTGGTGCCGCCGAACACGGGGGTCGTCGCCTTGACGGAGTCGCCGTCGACAGCGATCTCGACGTTGTTGGTGAGAACCGGGCGATCGAGCTGGACACTGAGGCGGCTGACTACATCACGGCCGATGTAGTCCTGGGAGAACAGAATCAGGTCGGGCGCATCGCCGCCGTCGATCACCGCCTTCATCGCCGCGGCGACGGCGACGCCCGGGGAGTGCCCCCTGCAGGTCGCCGGTGGCATAGACCTTGGTCGCCCCGAACTCGCCGAGTGTCCCGGCGATGTCACCGGCGTCACCGGCGACGAAGGCAGTGACCGGCGCGCCGAGCTGGCGTGCCTTGGTGAGCAGCTCGAGGGTCGTCGACGTCGGCGCACCCTCGGCGCCCTGGGCGAACACCCAGACGTTGGAGATACTCATCGCTTGCTCCGCCCTTCTCAGATGACCTTGAGCCCGGCGAGGAACTCGACGACCTTGGTATGCGCCTCGCCGTCGTCCTCGATGATCTCGCCCGACCGTCGCTCCGGTGCATCAGCGACGTCGACGATCTGCTGGCCGGCACCGGCCCAGCCGACCGGCTCGACCCCGAGGTCGGCGGCGGTGACCGTCTCGACCGGCTTCGACTTCGCCGCCATGATCCCCTTGAAACTCGGATAGCGAGGTTCGACGACCCCGGCCGTCACGCTCACGACCGCGGGCAGCGGGCACGTCACCTCGTCGTAACCGGCCTCGGTCTGCCGGTTGACCTTGAGCACTCCGTCCTCGACCACGACCGACTTGGCGAACGTCACCGACGGCAGCCCGAGCACTGCGGCCAGCTGCTCCGGAACCGTCCCGGTGTAGCCGTCACTCGATTCAGTGCCGGCGATGATCAGGTCGGCTTCGCCAAGGCGTTGCGTGGCTGCGGCGAGCACCTTCGCCGTCGTCAGGGCATCGGAGCCGGCGAGCTCGGGATCGGACACGAGCACGGCCTTGGCGGCACCCATCGCCAGTGCCGTGCGCAGCCCAGCGACCTCGCCGTTCGGGGCCATCGACACCAGCCCGACCTCGCCGCCTCCGGCCGCGTCCACGAGTTGCAGCGCCATCTCGACGCCGTACATGTCGGACTCGTCGAGGATCAGCTTGCCGTCGCGCCGCAGCGTGTGGTCGGACGGGTCGAGCTCGCCCGGTGCCGCCGGATCGGGGATCTGCTTGGCGCAGACGGTGATGTTCATGGCGGGCCATTGTTACCGGTGAGTAGCCACGCCACAACAGCCGCACGAGAGTCGACCTCTAACCTGGCGAAGCTTGCGGATCCTGCTCATCGTCAACTCGTTCGCGACGTCCGTCACGGCGCGCAACACGGTCGTCGTGCAGCGCCGCCTTGCCCGCGACAACCAGGTCGAGTTGGTCGAGACGAACCGTCGCGGGCACGCCACCCGGTTCGCCTTCGATGCCGCTCGGCGCAACGTCGACGTCGTCGTCGGGTTCGGCGGCGACGGCACGCTGAACGAGGTGGCGACGGGCATCGCCGGTACCGACACCGCTCTCGGCGTGCTGCCCGGAGGGTCGACCAACGTGTTCGCCCGCACGATCGGGCTGCCCAACGATCCGGTTGCCGCCGTCGACCTCCTCGCTGGCGGCATCGACGCCGGCGACCTGCGGCCGATCGGTCTGGGTCGCGTCAACGGGCGCTTCTTCTGCTTCCACACCGGGATCGGCTTCGATGCCGCGGTTGTCGCCGCCGTCGAACGGCGGGCTTCGCTGAAGCGCTGGCTCGGCCACCCGCTGTTCATCACCGCGGCACTGACCACCTGGCTGCGCGGCTACGACCGCGCCGAGCCGCATTTCCGCGTGCGGACGGCTGCCCGTGTGATCGACGACGGCTTCTTCTCGATCGTGCTCAACACCAACCCGTACACGTACCTCGGGAACCGGCCGCTCGATCTGTCGCCAGCCGCGACCTTGGACCGCGGCCTCGTCGCGGTGACGTTCCGGACGATGAAGGCAACGGCGATCCTGCGCTCGCTCGCCGGTGCCCTCCGTGGCGGCGGCGTCGAGCAGACGGACTACCTCGACGAGCAGATCGACCTCGACGAGCTCGACGTCGAAGGCGCGGATCCGTTCCCGTACCAGGTCGACGGCGACTACCTCGGGGAGGTCGAGCGGCTGCACTTCCAGCACGTTCCGGATGCCGTCCGCCTCGTGTTCCCGGGTACGAAATCCGACCATCAGGAGTAGCGGACGCCGGAGACTCCGTTTGAACCCGAGGCTCAGCAACCGAGGGCGTCGACGAGGATGTCGGGGACGTCGGTACAGATGCCGTCGATGTCCCACGACGCCAGCTCGAGGGCGCGAGCGACGTCGTTGCACGTCCACGTGTTCACCTGCAGACCGGCCGCGTGACAACGCTCGATCAAACCTCGGTCGACGGAGGGATCCCACGGATGGACCGCCGAGTGGCCCGCAGTGGTGGCCCAGGCGATGTCGTCGTCGGTAACGGAACCGATCGTCAGCCACCCGGTAGGGATCGATGAATCGATCGCGTGGCAGCGATCGATCGTCTCCCGGCGGAACGACGAGATCAACCACGTGTCTGGCGGCTCCGATCGGCTCGCTAGAAGGTCGATGACGGCATCGGCAACGCGGTCTGTCGGATCGAAGTCGGGCTCGCCGGGAAGGTTCTTGATCTCCACGTCGACGATCGCCCCGCGGCACGCATCGAGGGCGAGGGCAAGCGTCGGGACGTGCACCGGGAGGTCCGCGCAGGCGCACTCGACGATCGTCCGGCCGTCGTCGAGGACGGGGTCGTGGTGGACGACGAGGGCACCGTCGGCGGTCCGCCTGACGTCGAGCTCGATGCCACCGGCACCTGTGGCGATGGCGGCGGCGAACGACTCGACGGTGTTCTCGCGTGCCAACCGCGGGGCGCCGCGATGACCGATCACCAGCACCACGGCGCGACGTTACGTCCACGGCGTTCCCCGTCCACGCAAGCGTGCCTGGCCGCTCGTTCGCTGGCTCACTCGCTCGCACGCGCTGCGGGTCGTTGCACGTTACGTTCTCGTGCAAACCCTTGTCAGATCAAGCTTCATGGCCTATGTTCAGCCGGCGGCATCACCTGCACGGCGGCGGGTAGCTGCCCGTCCAACGACGCGTCATAACCGAAGAGGGCCAACCGAGGAGGCTCCGTGTCCGTACTTGCTTCAAGCCTTACCCTGGGAGCAGCCGACCACACCTGGAGAGATCAGGCACTCTGCCGCGACACGGACCCCGAGCTGTTCTTCCCGATCGGGACCACCGGATTTGCCCTCCTCCAACTCGAGAAGGCCAGGCAGGTCTGCGGTGAGTGCCTGGTGCGCTCCGAGTGCCTCGAGTTCGCCCTCGACACCAATCAGGACTCGGGCATCTGGGGCGGACTCTCCGAGGAGGAGCGCCGGGTCATCCGCCGCCAGCGCGCTCGTCTTTCGAGACGGAAAGGGAACCTTTCCGTCTCGAGCTCGTAGCACCGGCCTGCGGCCGGCAGAAGAATCTCTGCCCCCGCCGTGTGCGCACCTACTGCTTCAAAGGAACGGTCAGCTGGACGACGGTGCCTTGACGATCGCCGCCGTGGGGCTCGAGTCCGACGCCCTCGAGATCGACTGGTTTCGCCGGTCGCATGGCGATCGTCCCGTTGAGCTCGGTCGTGACAAGCGTGCGCACGATCGACAGCCCGAGACCCGTCGCTGACTCGATGCGGAACGTCGGATCGAGCCCGTGGCCGTCGTCGATCACGTCGATGCTCAACTCCTCGCCGTCGTTGTTCAGGGCGACGACGACGCGCCCACCGCCGCTGCCCTCGGGGAAACCGTGGTCGACAGCGTTCTGCAGCAGTTCGGTGAGGACCACCGACAACGGCGTGGCGACCCGGGCAGGGATCCGTCCCCCCTCGCCGACGAGCGAGAACTCCACCGGGCGATCGGGCGACTGGAGGCTCTCCTCGGCGAGGCGGAGCAGCGGACGGACGATCTCGATGAACGTCACGTCGTCACCCGGCTCGCGTGACAGCGACTCGTGGACGAGGGCGATCGTGCGGATCCGCCGAACCGACTCCCCGACGGCAGCGATCGCTTCGGGGTTGGTCAAACGCCGCGCCTGCAACCGCAACAGCGACGAGATCGTCTGCAGGTTGTTCTTGACGCGGTGGTGGATCTCGCGGATCGTCGCGTCCTTGCTCATCAGCAGCCGGTCGCGCTGGCGGAGATCGGTCACGTCACGCAGCAGGAGCACCCCGCCGGCCACCTCGTCGGCCGACAGGATCGGCATGCACTTGCACAGCAGAACGACTTCGGCAGCCTGCTCGAACTCCTCCACGACCGGCATGCGGGTCTCGAACGCGCGGCGTACGACATCGTCGTAGAAGCCGAGCTCGGCGAGGCGCATCCCCACGGCGTTGGCGTGGATTCCGACGCGGTGCATCGCCGAGTTGGCGTTCGGCGACAGGTAGCGAACCCTCGCGTCGGCGTCGACGATGAGTACACCGTCGCCCACTCGCGGCGCAGCCGTAGAGTCGACAACAGCCGCTCGGGCATACGGAAACGAACCGTCGGCGATCATTGCCGCGAAGCGGTCGAACAACGACAGGTACTCGCGCTCCAGCTCACCGGGGATACGCCCCGACTGCTCCACCCACTCCCGTGTCATCACGGCGATCGTGCGGTCACCATGGCGCACCGGGACGGCGAGCATCCGCGCCGGATCGTTCTGCTCCTCGACGGTCACGTCGCCTTCGGTGATCTCACCGGTGCTGAGCACCCGGTGGAGCACCGCCTGTTCCGTGGCGTTGGCGAAGGTGCCGACCCAGTCGGTGCGGTAGGCGGTCTGCGCCGTCGCCGGACGGATCTGGCCGATGATCAGCCAGCGATCGTCCTTCGTCGGCACGTAGAGCAGCAAGTCGGAGAAGCTGACGTCCGCCAGCAGCCCCCACTCCGACGTCAGCCGGTTGAGGTGGCTGACCTGCTCACGGTCAAGCGAAGTGTTTTCCCGAACCAGTCCCGCAAGCGATGCCATCACCCTCAGTCTGCCGTTTCACGCATGCTGGAGACGATCGCCAGCAAACCCTCGAGGTCGTGGACATCGGTGGGCAGCGCTTCGACATCGATCACCTGCGGCGCCAGTGCGGCGAGCTCTGCTCGGCGCTCCGCTTCACGGGTTGCGACGAGGGCGACGTCGTGGAAGCTCTCGGCGACCCGGGCGAGCACGTGGGCGACGACGTCGGCGTCGACCTTGCTCGGGCCCCGCTTCGAGCGAGACAACGCGCTGGCGACCTGCACGGCCAGTTCGGTCCCCGCGGCAGCTTCGGCGAGCCGCGTGGCACTCGCCGCTGCGGCGCGGGAGGTCAATGCCGGAGGCATCACCCGGTTGGCGATGACCGCACCCACCGGGTACTGACGCTCCGCCAGCTCGCGCACCAGGTAGCCGGCCTCGTGGGCAGGCGCAGCCTCCAAGGTCGTGACGATGACGAACGTCGTGCGCGGGTCGCCGAGCAACGCCTCGACCTCCCGGGCCCGGGTCACGAACCCGCGCTCCATCGCCTGGAAGAGGATGAAGAACTCGGCGATGTCCTGGAGGAAGCGCGAGCCGAGGACGCGGTCAGCGATCTGGTTGAACGGTCTGGACGCCAGGTTGAACAGGCGTGACCGATACGGCACGGTCAACCAGCGGAGCAACCGGCTGCCGAAGAAGTCGACCATCCGCGATGGGGCGTCGAGGACATCGAGGGCATTGCGCGACGGGGGCGTGTCGACGACGACGAGGTCGTAGTCACCGGACGAGTGCACCTCGTGGAGCTGCTCCATGGCGAGGTAGTCGTGGCTGTGCACGAAGCGGCTGGTGATGTTCTGGTACAGCGGATTGTTGAGCACGGAGTCGCGAATGTGGCGGTCCGGCGCGTGGCGGCGGATCAGCTCGTCCCACCCTGCCTTGGTGTCGAGCATCGCCGCCCACAACTCACCGCGGGGGGCGATCCCGATCGACTGCAGTGCCTCATCGGGCACTCGCGTTGCTGCGTTGCCGAGTTTGCCGACTCCCAGCGCATCGGCGAGGCGGCGGGCAGGGTCGACCGTCAGCACGAGAACCTTGGCGTCCTGCTCGGCGGCGGCCGCCAGGCCGAGGGCTGCCGCCAGCGTCGTCTTGCCGACGCCGCCGGATCCGCAGACGAGCACCATCTCCTTGCTGGCCAGCAACGCTTCGAGACCAACAGGAAGCGCCACCGTCTCCGGCTCGGCGTTCCGTGCCCTGGCCATCACGCCACGTCCAGCTCGTCGCCGAGCGCTTCGGCGACCAGGGCGACCACGCGCCGCCCGGTCGCCCTGGTGAACAGCTCCGGCACGTAGAGGATCGGCAGTCCGGGTGGGACCGCGGCGCGAAGGCGCTCCAGGTGCCGGCCGCCGACGACTCGCCGTGCCTCGGTGAGCTGGGCGGCGAGCACGACGTCACGCACGCCCGGGCCGGCGGCGTCGACGAGCAGTTGGTCGGCGCGACCGAGGCTGCTCACGACGTCGGACTCCGTGCGATCGAACAGCGCTGGAAGCACGCGATTGGCGACGATCGCAGCGGGCGAAACCCGAGTCTCGGCGGCGAGACGATCGAGCAGTTCGATCGTCTCGACGACGGGCATCTCCTCGGGCGTCGTGACGACCACGAGGCCGGTTCGCACCGGATCCTCGATGATGTCGAGCATCCATCGGGTCTGTTCGCGGACCATGCCGACCTGGATCAGCTCGCCGATCACCCGCGGGGCGGCGACCTGGGCGACGACGTGACCGCTCGCCTCGGCATCGACGACGACGAGGTCGTAGCGAGCCTCGCGAACCTCGTAGGCCAGCTTGCCGACACCGAGGATCTCCTTGACTCCGGGGGCGGCATCGGCGACGAAGTCGAACGTACGGGCCAATGGACCGAGGCGTCCGACGAGGGGCACGCGTACGAACAGCTTCAGGTACTCACGCAGGGCGTGTTCGGTGTCCATCGCCATGGCGTCGAGCTGTTCCTCGACCGCGCGCGGCGTGAACTCCAAGGCCGCCACGTCGAAAGCAGCGGCAAGGGCACCCTTGGCGTCCATCTCGCACACGAGCGTGCGCTTCCCGGCACGGGCGCCGAGGTAGCTCAACGCGGCGGCGACCGACGTCTTGCCGACCCCGCCCTTCCCGTGACGAAGATCAGCTGCCTATCAAGCAGCATTTCGACCTCGTTCGTTCGCTCGCTGCGCTCGCTCTCTCCACTCGGTCGAGCTCGAAGCAGCCGGCCTGCGGCCGGCGCCGAAATCCATTCCGCCAGCCGACCGGCGGAGCCGGATCGGCCGGCAGGTGGGGGGCTCCGCCAGGAGGCTCTGCCCCCCACACCCCCCGCCGGCGAAGCTCCTACCCACCGAAGCCGATGCGGCGGTCGCCGTCAGCGGTGCCGATCTCGACGTAGGCGATCTTCTCGGCCGGCACGGCGATCCGCCGGCCCCGCTTGTCGGTCAGCCAGAGGATTTCGGCGGCGCCGCTCAGCGCCGCCTCGACGGACTTCTCGACGGCGGCACGCTCGCCATCGTCGACCTCGACGTTGAGCTCTCGAGGGGCTTGGGTCACTCCGATTCGAACGTCCACAGTCCGCAGCGTACGGCCAGGCCCATGTCCGCCGCTTCTGGGGAGGTTTCGTTTCAACCCCCGACACGGATCTTCCCCAGAACGGAGTGACACGATTCCCCGATGAGGGTCAGACTGCGGTGGCGCAGAGGGTGTCGCCGTGGGCCTTGGAGGCGGCCGTGACGACATCGAGCGTTTCCGGCGACAGATACAGCACGGCGAGCATCCCGCGCACCATGCCGCGGTCGACCGCGCAGAGCACCGGGTGCTCGATGGCGACGTTGCCGAACGGGCAGTGGTCACTGATGATGCGCAAGCCGTCGCTGGGGCGCCGGCCGCTGACCAGGGCCGGCTCGCTCGTCCGGGCGGCGAAGCCGTGAGCGGTGAGCGCCGCGGCGACGGCCTGCATCGCCGAGCGCAGCGACCGCTGGCCAGCGGCGAGGGCATCGCCGGTGAGCCCGGCGGCGAGCGTCCGGCCGTAGGTGGCCCCGACCTCCTCGGCCATCGCCTCGGCGTCCGACTGCGGCAGCCGGGCCAGAGCTTGGCCGAGCAAGGCGAGCACGAGGTCCTCAGTGTGCACCGGCACCTCGTTCGCCGTATCGGTGGGGACCGCGACGTAGCGCTTGGACGGCCGGCCGGCCTTGCGCGGCGACTCGTCGGTCCGTGCCGCCACCTCGATGTAGCCGCCGGCAGCCAACTTGTCGAGGTGGTGGCGAGCGACGTTGGGGTGAACGCCGACCTCGGCGGCCACCGTCGCCGCCGTGACGCCGTCGCCGTTGTCGCCCTCGCGGTGGTCGCGGACGAACAGGTAGATGCGCCGGCGCGTCGGATCGCCGAATGCATCGGTGATCGCCGACACAGCAGCAGTGAACGTGTTGCCGGCGGGATCCCCCCGAAGCGGCTCGCGGCATGGCCGGTATTGTACCTACCTGGATAGTGCAAATCCGGCGGTCCTGTGCCGGACCAGAAGGAGCCAGACCACGATGCCTGTCACCTCGGAGCAACTCGTCGACGCGTTGCGGCCGGTCGAAGACCCCGAACTGCACCGTTCGATCGTCGATCTCGGCATGGTGCGGCGGGCCGAAGTCGGCGCCGACGGGATCGCCTCGGTGCTCGTGGCCCTCACCGTGCCCGGTTGTCCGCTGCGCAACGAGATCCAGTCCCGCGTCGATCGTGCGCTGCTTCCTCTGGAGGGCGTCTCGGGCGTCGACCTCGAGTTCACCGTGATGACCGACCAGGAACGCGAGGACCTGCGCATCAAGTTGCAGGGGAACGGTCATGGCCATGCCCACGGGCAACCCCAGGGACACGCGGCCGGCCGGCCGGTGCCGTTCAACCAGCCCGGCTCGAAGACCCGTCCCCTGCTGATCGCTTCCGGCAAGGGCGGTGTCGGCAAGTCATCCGTGACCACCAACCTCGCCGTCGCCCTCGCCGCCCAAGGCCACTCTGTCGGCGTCGTCGACGCCGACATCTACGGGTTCTCGATCCCGCGAATGCTCGGCGCCGACAGCGAACCCGTCGTCATCGACCAGATGCTCCTGCCGTCCGAGGCGTGGGGCGTTCGCTGCATCTCGATCGGCTACTTCGTGCCGGAGGGCCAAGCCGTGATCTGGCGCGGGCCGATGTTGCACAAGGCGCTCGAACAATTCCTGGCCGACGTGTTCTGGGACGATCCCGAGTTCCTCCTGGTCGACATGCCGCCGGGCACGGGCGACATCGCCATCTCCCTCAGCCAGTACCTCCCCCGCGGCGAGGTCTTCGTGGTGACGACCCCGCAACCGGCGGCCCAAGAGGTCGCCCGGCTGTCGGCAGCGATGGCCGAGAAGGTCAACCTCACCGTCCGCGGGGTGATCGAGAACATGTCGTGGTTCATCGGCGACGACGGCAAGCGCTACGAACTGTTCGGGAGCGGCGGCGGAGCAAAGCTCGCCGCCGAGCTCGACGTGCCGCTGCTCGCCCAACTGCCGCTCGTGCCCGAGCTGCGCCAAGGCGGCGACGACGGCCGCCCGATCGCCGCCGTCGAACCGACGAGCGAGGCCGGCGCGGCGTTCCACGCCCTCGCCGAGCGGATCGCCGTCGATCTCCGTCCCAAGAAGGTGTTCAGCGACGCCTTGCGCGTCACATGACGTCCCGGCAGGGCGTGGCGAAGTAGTTTCCGCGTGGTGACAACTCCAGATCTACCTCCGCCACCGCCGTTCGCTCCGCCACCTGGCTACGTCGGCTATGCGCCGACGAACTGGACAACGGGAATGCGCAGAGTCGGCGGGCTCGCCAAGGCGATCGTGATCCTGCTCGCCGTCTACGCCGTCGGGCAGGTGATCACCACGGCAACGACTCCAGCCGCTGTTGACGCGGCGGTCGAATTCCTCGAGACCGGCGATGAGGATGCGTTCAACGATGATCTCGGGCCCTCAACCGCCGCCGGCTGGCTCACCGGCGCAGCGCAACTGGCCATCATCGTGCTGTCGATCATCTGGCTGTATCGGGTGGCATCCAACCACCGGAGTCTCGGTCGTCAAGTCACCTGGGCACCGGGCTGGGCGATAGCCGGCTGGATCCTCCCTCCCCAGCTATACATCATCCCACTGTTGATGCTCCGCGAGTCGTGGAAGGCGGCCGCCCCAGACGTGCCGCCCGGATCGCCGGACTGGAAGCAGAAAGGCGAATCGCCGCTGATTTGGATCTGGTTCCTGCTCTACAGCATCGTGCCAATCGTCCTCATCATCCTCGGCGCATCGCAGTTCAGGAGCTTCACAACCGACCGGCGCGACCTCGCCGAGTACTTCGAGGACCAAGAGGGCCTCATCATCGCCGGGGGCATCGTCTCCGTCCTCGCGGCGATCGCTTGGGCCCTCGTCGTCCGCGAGATCACCCGTCGCCACACCGAGCTCACCGGAGAAGCCACACAGCGATGAGGCTGTTCGTGGTCCGCCACGTCAAGGCCGGCGTCCGTTCCCGGTGGAAGGGGCCCGACGAACAGCGCCCGGCGTCGAAGACTGGCCGCGCCCAGGCCGTGGCGATCGCCGATCGGCTCGAACCGGAGGACGTGTCGGCCGTGATCTCCTCCCCGTCGCTGCGCTGCGTCCAGACCGTCGAGCCACTCGCCGACCGTCTCGGCCTCAAGGTCGAGATCGACGAACGCCTCGGCGAGGATTCGCCACTCGAGGCAGTCCTCGCCGTCGTCCGTGACGCACCTGATCGGGCCGTGCTCTGCAGCCACGGCGACGTCATTCCCGAACTCATCGAGGCGCTCGTTCGACGTGGGATGGAGCTGACCACCGCACGCGATTGGCGCAAGGCGACGCTGTCGGTGCTCGACGGCAGTGACGAGGACCGCCGGCGGTCCGGCGGCGAAATGCTGTTCAGCCGCGCCGTCGTCGAGCCGCCGCCGTCTCTCTGAAGCCGATCGTCAGCCGAGCTCGGCGAGGAACGACTCGGTTGCGGCCCGCAAGTCGGCGGGGGGGTCGAGTTCGAGGCAGGTCGTGGCCTCCGATCGGGCCCGCTCGATGTCGCCGTCGTGCTCGGCGGCGATGAACGCGAGGTAGCAGTGCGGGTCGGGATACGAGGCATCGGCAGCGATGGCCTGGGCCAGCTTCTCGCGCGCCGCTTCGACAGCATCGGCCACGACGCCGTCATCGCTCGACTGCCGGCCGACGAACAGGAGCAGCCAGCCGCTGTAGGTGAGCGCTTCGGGGTGATCGGGGCGCAGCTCGAGGACCTCGCCGTAGAGCTCCGTCGCCGCGATCGGGTCGGCGGTTCGGAGCAGGCGAGCCTCGGCGAGCAGCGAGGCGACCCCGTCGCTCGGCATGTCACCGGTGATCTCCTCCCCCGCCAACCGGTCGCCCGACGAGCGGGCCACGAGGATGCCGGCGCCAACAGCCACGGCGACCACCGCCGCGCCGACGCCGAGGCGCCGCGACCACGTCGCCGGCCGTCGACCAGGGAGGCGAGCGCGGCCATCGTCGATCTCGCGCATGACGTCGGCCGCCCGCTTGGTGTACCCGTCGCGCAGCGTCGTGAAGTCGTTCTCGTCGACGTCACCGGCGGCGTGCTCGGCGTCGAGGTCGCGCAGCGAGCGGAGCAGGAACGAACGTTCCTCCTCGAGCGCGGCCAAGCGGTCGGGGCCGACCGCAGTCGAACCAGCGCGGTCGGGATCGACCGCCGTCGAGCCACGGCGATCAGGGCCCATCGCCGTCCCCCGCGGCGAGCGCCGAGGAAACGATCGCTCGATCCTCGTCACTCGGCTCGGAAACGACCGCGCTCTGCCGCCACCGGCGGAAGACGAGGACGAGGCCGGCGGCGGCGCAGATCACCGCGGCTGCCGGCAGCGCCCAGACGAGGGCGTTGACACCATCGGCCGGTGGCACGAGCAGGATGTCGCTCGGAAAGGCCGACTGGATCTCGGCGAGGATCTCGTCGTCGCTGAGGCGCCCTTCGTTGACGAGGGCGGTGATCTGGTTGCGCAGGTTGATCGACGCCCGGTTGCGCGACTCGTAGACGCTCTCGCCGTCGCACACGGGGCAGGCGACGCGCTGGGCGAGGGCATCGGCTCGTTCGCCGGGGTCGCTGACCCCGTTGCCGCGGCTGACCCCGACGGCGAGCAGCACGGCGGCGATCACTGCCAGCAGCAGCCAGCCCGGCCAGCGTTTCACCGAGCGATTGAGGGTGGCCCCGCGTTCCATCACGCCTCGCGGCCGCTGAGCGTGTCGATGAGCGAGTCGAGCTGGTCGGCGCTGACCGTGCTGATGGTTCGCCAGCGGACGACGCCGTTGGGGTCGACGAGCCAGGTCTCGGGAACGAGGGTGACGCCGAACGCCGTGGCGATCGAGCCGTCGTCGTCGTAGACCACCGGCCAGTCACCACCCTCGCCAGCGAAGAACTCGGCGACCCCATCGCGGTCGTCGCGGAACACGACGGTGACGAGTTCGGCACCGTCGTTGCCGAGCCGGTTTTCCTGCTCGTCGAACTCGAGCAATTCAGGGTGCTCCTCGACGCACGGCACGCACTCCGGGTCGAAGAAGTTGAGTACGACCCAGCTGCCCTTGCGCCGGGCGAGGTCGAACGTCGTACCGTCTCCCTCCTTGCCGACGGCGTCTGGCGCCGGCCGGTTGAGCAGCGGGGTGTCAGCGGTCTCCGTCTGGCCGGTGTCGGCACCGGCCAGCACGAAGAACAACCCGGCACACACGAGGGCGACCGCCATCGCCACAAACGGGGCCACCCGCCCGCGCCGCGACTCAGACATCAACGGGATCCCCAATCTGGGCGTCCTCGTTCTCATCCACCGATCTGGGCGTCGACGCTTCCGGAATCCGGGACAATCGACGCCCAGATTCGGGAGCGGCCGCTGACACGGGCTCGGTCGGGCGGCGTCGACGACTGCCGGGGAAGGCGGCGAGCAGCGTGCCGACTGCCATGATCGCTCCGCCCAGCCACATCCACAGGATCAGCGGCTTGACGAAGGCGCGGATCGTCGCCTCGGTGCTGCCGGCCACGGCCCCCGGCTCGAGGGAGATGTAGAGGTCGTTCACGATCCCGGTGTCGACGCTCGGGGTGGGGACGTCCATGCCGATCTGGAGGTAGCGGGTGATCGCCGGCGAGAGCACGGCGTCGTCGACGACGACGTCGGCCGTCAGCGCCCGCACCCGCTCGTCGGATGACTCCCGCACAGCGTTCAGCTCGAACGTGCGCCCACCCCATTCGCACCGGCACCCCGGACTCCAGCGCCAACGTCGCCGAGCGCGTGTAGCTGTTCGACGCGGCGAGCGCGACAGCGATGATGATGACCCCGAGGTGGACGATCATCCCGCCGTTGGCCCGGCCGAGGAACCCGCTCAAGCCCTGCCGGCGCGTCGCCAGCACGATCTGGCGCAACGCTGACCCGGCGGCCCAGCCGCCGAGGGCAAACGCCACGAGCGGTGCCCAGCCGGTGGCCCCAACGGCGACGGCGACGGCGAGGGCGACGACGCCGCAGACGGCCGGCCAGAACAGGCGGGCGGCGAGCAGCTCGCCGCTCGCCTTGCGCCACGGCAACACCGGGGCGACGGCCATGAGGAACAACAGCACGAGACCGAGCGGCATCGTCAGCCGATCGAAGTACGGCGCACCGACGTTGACCTGGCGATCCTGGAGGACCTCGACGAGGAGCGGGAAGAGCGTTCCGAGCAGAACGACGAAGGCGAACAAGGCGAACAGCACGTTGTTGGCGAGGAACGCCGCCTCACGGGACACGGCGAGTCGATCGTCCCCGGCGAGCGCAAGCCGGTCGCCGCGCCAGCCGATCAACGCCAAGGACGTGACGACGACGACGCCGAAGAACCCGAGCAGGTAGGCGCCTACCGGACCGTCACCGAAGGCGTGAATGCTGGAGAGCACACCGGAGCGGGTGAGGAACGTGCCGAGGATCGTCAACGCGAACGTGGCGACGAGCAGCGAGAGGTTCCAAACGCGCAGCATCCCCCGGCGCTCCTGGACGAGCACGGAGTGGATATAGGCGGTGGCGGTCAACCACGGGAGCAGGCTGGCGTTCTCGACGGGGTCCCAGGCCCACACCCCGCTCCACCCGAGTACCGCATAGCTCCACCAGCCGCCGAGAAGGATGCCGATCGTGAGGAACGCCCAGGCGAACAACGCCCAGCGCCGCGTCTCGAGCAGCCAGCCCTCGCCGACCCGGCCGGTGATCAGGGCGGCGATGGCGAACGCGAACGGGACGGTCATCCCGACGTAGCCGAGGTACAGGATCGGCGGGTGGAACAGCACGAGGACGTGGTTCTGCAGCAGAGGATTCGGTCCCGGTCCGAAGTTCCGTCCCGCCACGCCGGCGGCGAACGGGTCGGCTGGGCCGAAGCTGACAAGCGCGAAGAACGCCATCACGGCGAACATCACGACCAGGGCCCAGGCGACGAGCGGGTCGGCCGTGCGCCGGCGGAACTTCCACCCGACCGCAGCGGTGAACCCACCGAGGATCAGCAGCCAGAGCAGGATCGAACCTTCCAGCGCCGACCACATCGCCGCCACGTTGTAGAGCCGGGGCGTCGTCGCCGACCCGACCTGCTGGAGGTAGGCGAGCGAGAAGTCGCGGGTGATCAGCGCCCGCTGCATCATCACCACGGCGATGACGGCGCCGGCGAAGCACAAGCCGGCATAGATCGGCCCCTGACGGAGCAGACGGCGGTCGCCGGAGCGCAGGCCGACCACCGTCACGATGGCCCCGCCGGTGGCGGCGGCGAGGGCGAGGACGATGCCCGCCTTGCCGAACGCGGCGTTGGCAGAAATGGCAAGAAGCGACACGTTCACGCCTCGACGACGGGGCAGTCGGCGCGGGCAGCGTCGACGCGGTCGGGGTTCTCGGCCGCGTACTCGTTGGAGTGCTTGACCTCGATCTGGTCGCCCTGGAACACGCCGCCGACGAGGCGGCCGTGGACGACGACGGGCTCGCACTCGGCGAAGATGCCGCCGGGCTCGCCTTCGTAGCGCACCGGGATCGCAGCCTCGCCGAACACGATGGTGAACGTCGTGATGCCGTCATCGACGTCGACGGAGTCCGACGCAACGGTGCCTTGGACGCGCAGCCGGCGACCCTCCTCGCACCCGTCGCGAACACCGATCTCGTCGGCGTTGCAGTAGTAGTCGATCGCCGAGCCGAGGAACCTCGTGACGATGACGGCTCCGGCGACGACGACGAGCGGCGAGCACGGCGATCGCCGCCCAGTTGCGCCGCTTGCGCGGCCGCGCCGAGCGAGGCGCCGGTCGCGGCGACAGATCCAGGTCTAGAGCCAGGGCTTGACCTCGTCGGGGAGCTCGGCCGTCGCCCGGCGTCCGCGACGGATGACATAGGCGGCGTAGGCGATCACGGCGCCGAACGTCACGGCGTAGGCGGTGAAGATGAACCCGGCGTCTTCCATCACACGAGCGCCTCGTCTCCGGGGGCCGCGCTCCCCGACCCCATCGCCGTCCTGCGCAGGCTGTTTGTAGCTGGCGCTCGCTCGGCCGGGGCGGCTGTCGCCGCCTCGTCTCCGGGGGCTGCGCCCCCCGACCCCATCGCCGTCCGGCTCGCTGGCGCTCGCTCGGCCGGGGCGGCTGTCGCCGCCTCCTGTTGCCGCTCAGCGATGGCGAGGTCGAGACCGGCCTCGTCGAGCAGATCCTCGGCGGTCAACGTCCGCTGACGGTGGATCACCAGCCAGGCGTACAGCAGCGTGAAGGCGACGATGCCGAGCAGCAAGGTGAACAGCATCAGCCCGTCGAGCTCGACGTCGCCGTCGGGCCGCAGCACGGTGGCATCCTGGTGCAGTCCGCGCCACAGCTCGACGCTGAAGTGGACGAGCGGGATCTCCAGCACGGCGAGCAACGCCAACACTCCACTGCGCCGGGCCCGCTGGTCCGGCGTGCCGCCGAGGCGACGGACGGCGAGGTAGCCGATGTAGGTCACGAAGAGGAACGCCGTGGTCGTCAGCCGAGCGTCCCATCGCCAGAACACACCCCAGGTCAGTCGCCCCCACAGCATCCCGACGAACAGCGTGATCGCCATGAACAGCACGCCGACCTCGGCGCTCGCCCCAGCCAGGCGGTCCCAACCGAGGGCGTGCTCGCTTCGGGAACAGATACAACGCCGAGGCAAGCGCCGTCACGGCGAAGGCCAGGTAGGCGACCCAGGCAGTCGGAGCATGGAGGTAGAGCATCCGCACCGATTCGCCCTGGCTCTGGTCGGCGGGCGTGAGGACGAGGGCGAACACCACGAGCACGACCATCCCGGCGACGGTGGCGAGGCCGAGGATCCGGGTTGCCGGCGTCGCCGTCGTTGCCGCTTGTGCGCCGCTCACTCGATCGGTCCTCGCTGTCTCGCGCTCACGTCTCGTCCTCGATGAGCGGGCCGAACGCCAGCGTGCCACCGGCGCCGAAGACCACGGCGAACACGGCGACGAGCCCTGTCCAGGGCCAGCCGTCCGTGACCGCTTGCTTGGCGCCGAGCGCTGCTTCGACCGCTCGGGTTGCTCCGATCAGAACCGGCGCCACCACTGGGAGCAGGAGCAGCGGGAGCAGTGTCTCCCGCCCTCGTGCACCAGCGGCGAGGCCGCCGTAGAGCGTACCAACGGTCGCCAGCGCCACCGTGGTCGCCAACCACGTCACCACCAGGAGGAACACGCCGGTGGGCTGGATCTCGGCGTTGTACAGCACGACCGCCAGCACCAGCAGCACAGCCTGCAGGACGGCCAGCTCGACGGCGAGGGCCGCCGCCTTGCCCCAGAACAGCGCCGACGGTCGGATGCCGGCGATGTGCAGGGCGTCGAGGGCGCCGTCCTCGCGGTCGACGATGAACGAGCGCTGTACGAGGAGCAACAGCGAGAACGTCGTCGCCAGCACGATCAGACCCGGAGCGATTCTCCGCATCAGCGAGGTGTCGTCGATGGCGAAGCCGAACATGACCATCACGACAGCGGCAAACGGGAGCACCTGGTTGAGGGCGACCCGGCTGCGCCACTCCACGAGCAGGTCACGACGGGCGATCAGCAGGGCGGAATCGAACCAGTTCATCGGGACACCAGCACCGTGCCGCCGGCGATGTCGACGACCCGGGGGGCCAGTGGCATGGCGCGGTCGGACTCGTGACTGGCAACGAGCACCGTGACGCCCGCCTCCGCGGCTCTGACGGATGATCGCGTCGAGATCGTCCCGACCGGCGGCATCGAGGCCAGCATGCGGCTCGTCGAGCAGCCACAGCTCGGCGCGGCGGACCACGAGGCAGGCGAGCGCGGTGCGCCGCTGCTGGCCGGCGGACAACCTCCGTACCGGGACGTTGGCAAGACGACCATCCAGACCGAGACGTTCGAGCGCCGCCATCCGCTCGTGCTCGGACGCCTCGACCGTTGATCCCCAGAAGGCGACGTTCTCCGTCACGGTGAGGTCGAGGTAGAGACCGTTGCGGTGCCCGAGCATGCCGACGAGTGGCCGGACCCGGTCTCGCTCGGTGGCCAGGTCGTAGCCGAGCACGGTGCCCCGCCCACGAGCGAGTGGCACGAGGCCCGCGCAGAGTCGTAGCAGTGTCGTCTTGCCGGCGCCATTGGGCCCGCGCAGCCAAACGATCTCGCCGCGATCGACGGCCAGCGTGACGCCGGCGACGGCGGGAAAGCGACCGAGCACGGCGACGGCACCGTCGAGGTCGATCACCATTACTTCTCGGGGCTCGGTCGGCATGCGCTCGCTCCGCTCGCCCATTGCCGGGCGACGCTAGCGCCGTACCTTGTGGCGCTCCATGGGCCGCGTCTCTCGTTGGGATCGACCCCCGTCCACTCGTGATCTGCGGTGGTACGTGCGCCTGTTCGGCAAGACGTTGATCGTCATCGGCTTGCTCATGTTCGGCTTCGTTGCCTACCAACTCTGGGGGACCGGCATCGAGTTCGCCCGGGCGCAGAACCGCGCCGAGAACCAGTTCGAGGAGCTGATGGCGACGGTCGACAGCGCCTCGACCGCGCCGACCTCGACGTCGTCGACGACCGCGCCCACCACGACCGAGCCCGCCACGAGCACGACGGCGGACTCGACGAGCACCTCGACCAGCACGTCGACGTCGACGACCTCGACGACGTCGACGACCTCGACGACCACGTCGACGACGCTGCCACCGACGACAACGGCCGCACCGTTCGACGTCGCCGCCCTCGGCATCGAGGACGGCGATCCGTTCGCCAGGCTGGAGATCCCGAGGATGGGCCGCGACGACATCGTCGTCGCCGGGGTCGGTCGCGAGGAGCTCAAGAAGGGCCCGGGGCACTATCCGCAGACGCCGATGCCGGGACAGTTGGGAAACGCCGCGATCGCCGGGCACCGCACGACCTATGGCGGACCATTTCTGGAGATCGACAGCTCGAACCCGGTGACGAGATCATCGTGACGACGCCGTACGGGCGTTTCGTCTACCTCACCACGGCAACGGAGATCGTCGACGCCGACAACTGGGAGGTCATCGCCACGATCGACCCGACGCTCGCCTCGTTGACGCTGACGTCGTGCCATCCCGTCGGCACCGCCTCGCAACGGATCATCGTTCACGCCGACCTCGACCTGACGCAGTCCGACACCCCGGGTCCGGCAGTGTTCAACTACGGGCGCGATGCCGTCGCCAACGCCACCGGCGACCTGCCCGGCGAGAACGTCGCCGACCCGACGACCACAGCGGCGACGACGTCGACGACTGCCCCGGCCGCGACGACGACGTCGACGACGATTGCCGCCGACACACAATCGTCCGCGACGACGACTGCCCCGGCCGCGACGACGACGTCGACGTCGACGACCTCAACCTCGCCGTTGCCCCAGACGTTGCCGGCCGACACGTTGTACTCGGTGCTGCCGGGAGGTGGCACGATCGGTGGCGGCGGTGACGACGGCAACGGCGATGCGGCCGAGGACGCCTTCAGCAACCACTGGTTCACCGACTCGGCAGCGTGGCCCCACGTGGCGCTGTGGGGCGTCCTCGCCACCGCCGTGGTCGTCGGCGCCTACTTCCTCGCCAAGCACTTCCGCAACAGCTGGATCGGCCTCGCCGCGGGCGTGGTCCCCTTCGTGGTCGCCCTGTACTTCTTCTACCAGAACGTCAACCGCCTGCTGCCGGCGGCGCTGTGACAGGGAATTTCGCGCACTACAGCACGGCGGGCGCGAGCCGCGCGTGCGAGCGCGCCAGGGGTCACCGCCTACGGGTTTCGCACGAACTGGGCGATCGCTGCGACGCCCCGCCGACGAGGAGGAGCCGATCCGGACCCCTCCGATGATCGCCGAGATCCCAGAGTGTTCGCTCAGGCGAGGTTTCTCGGCGGCCTGGTTGATTTGACGATGTCGAGAGGGCGATGCCGGCCGCGGCCACGGCGCCGGCTGCACCCGTGCGCGGTCGTTGCGGCTGCGGATGCACGCCATGACAAGGGCGGCTTCCACTCGGTCACCAGATGATCACGCCGTCGCCCTCCGTGCCCTCGGCGAGATCCGAGCCCAGCCTGTCCGGACCGTGATCGCATGGGCTGTAACTCGAGGCGATCGATCAGTGCCGCACCCAGCCCGCCCGACTGTGAGGGTGCGACGACGGCTCACCCAGGTGTTGACGGACCTCACGACGGCCACCGATGGGTGACCGTCAGGCTATCGCTAGCTGGCGAGCCCGCCGTCGCGCCACCTTGGCCAGCAGTTCGGCCCGCCTCAAGTGCGCATCTGTGCCTTGTCGACCGCCGCCCTGCTGTCCGCCGCTGCCTGCACCGCCGTCATCCGCCTTGTTCCGCCTATTCCGCTCGAGCCCGGGTCCGCCGCCGGGGTGGGCGCACATAGGTCGTCGTCGAGGCGCCGCAACTCGGAGCGTGCACATTTCGTGCTCATCTCATTGGGAATCAGCATGAACGACTCCCCTACGCGAATTGCGCTGCCAGTGGCACAGAACGCGGCCGCAGAGTGCGGGTACCTTGCGATTGTGACTGACGCCGATCCAGTCCGGCGTCGGCGGGCCACGGCCCAACGACTTGCCCGCATCGCCAGTCGCACCGGCTACGCCCTGATCGCCGTCGCCGTCGTGACGTTCTTCGTCGCCCTCGTCACCGACTTCGACGCCACGATGGCGGCGATCATCACGGCTGCGTTGATCGCCGGTTGCGTGCTGCTGGCGCCGGCAATCATCCTCGCCTATGCCGTCAAGGCCGCCGAACGCGAGGACCGCGAACACGGGTTCTGAAGGTTCCACCTGTTCGTTGTTACCCTGCGGTAGTCATGTCGTCCCGCCTGTCCGCCAGCGCCCGCCGTCAGCAGCTGCTCGACGTCGCCCTCTCGACGTTCGCCCGCAACGGCTACCACGAGACGTCGATGAACGACATCGCTGACGCGGCTGGGGTCACCAAACCGGTGCTGTACCAGCACTTCGAGTCCAAGCGAGAGCTGTACCAGGCGCTCCTCGACGATGTCGGGGCGCGGATGGTGGCCGCCATCACCGCGGCGACCGGTGGGGTGACGAGTGGGCGCGAGCAGACCGAGCGGGGCTTCGCCGCCTACTTCCGCTGGGTCGCCGAGAACCGCGACGCCTTCGTGTTGCTGTACGGCGGGGCGTCCCGACAGGACCAGGAGTTCTCGGCAGCCGTGCGCAAGGTCACGGCCGAGGCGGCGACAGCGATCGCCCCGCTGATCGACGCCGGGATCGATCCCGAGCACCAGCTGACGCTCGCCCATGCGATCGTCGGCCTGTCCGAGGGGGCCAGCCGCCGGCTCGTCGAACGTGGCGGTGCGTTCGACCCGGACGAGGTCGCCGGCCAGCTCAGTGCGTTTGCCTGGGCCGGTCTGCGCGGCATCCACCAGCCCGTCACCACGTCCTGACGCTGGCCGGCCGAGCGAGCGCGTCTACCCGAGCTTGGCGTAGTCCGTCGTGCGCCAACGCTGCGGGGAGAGGCGCACCATGACATGGCTGTCGCCCGCCGTTGACTCGACGTAGCCCCGGGCGAGCTCCGCATCGAGGTAGCGCAGCGCCATCTCCAGACGGAACTCCTCGGTGGACGGCTCGATCGACACCGTGCCTTCGACGCTGACGTAGGCGTACGGCTGCGCCTCGCGCTGCACGCACAGCGTCGCTCGTCCCGCCGCGGCGAGCAGCGCGCACTTCGTGCTACGAGCGTCCGTGCTGATCAGCACGTCGCCTCCCGGGCTGTACAGGTACCAGACCGGCGTCGCCGTCGGTGGCCCGCCCTCCGACTCGACGGCGAGAACTCCGACATGCACGTCGGCGTAGGAGTGTCGTCATAGGTGCCCGTCCCGACTGGACGGCGAGAGAACTCCGACATGCACGTCGGCGAGGAACTCCTCACGCTCCGCCCGGCCCATCGACAGCTCTGACATCGGGCCATCTTGCCAGTCTGTCGGACATCACCCGTTCACAACTTTGGTCGATTTCCGGCCGCCAACGTCATCAGCAGCAACCAAAGACGTCGGGACCGTCCGAATTTCAGGTCGCTCTCCGCAGAATGAGACCGCGATAGCCATCGGTGAACCCGGCGGCGTGGGCGATCTCGGTCACCCAACTGCCGTCGGGTGACTCACTGACGCCGGCACCGTTGATCTTGCGGATCTCCACGCTGCGCGCCCGGCCTTCCTCGACGAGGGCGGCGAGGGCCGCTGCCCACTCGTGGTCGACACCAGCGGCGGAGAACGTCACCAGGTGGTGGGAGCGGCGGTCGTGCCACACCAGCGGCACGCCATGGCGCGTGACGACGAGGGCGGCACCGATGCGCGCCGGGCGGCCGGGCGAGTCCGGCCAGGGCAGCGTGCCGCCGTAGGGCTGGGCGGGATCGGTCGCCGAGAGCACGACCGTTGCCGTTCCCGCCCCGGCGGTGTCGCCCGGTATCGCCGGAAAGGCCGGATCGTCCGGCCGGCGTATCGACCGCAGCCGGTCGACGGCGCCGGGAAGCGCGAACTGGGCAGCACCGAGTCCGCTGACGAAGTAGCCGCGGCGAACCTGGCCGCGGTCCTCGAGCACCTTGAGCACGCCGTACACGGAGGCGAACCCGCCGACCACGCCTTCGGCCAGCACCGCTTCGCGGGTGACGACGCCATGCCGCTCGACGAGTTGCATCGCCGTGCCGTGGGCGGAGGCCGTGTCGGTCGGACGTGGCTCGAGCAGCGGGGCGACGAGGCTCCAGCGCCCCGCACCGGCGGCCGGACCGATGCGGCCGAGTCGCGAGGGCCGCCCCCGCCCCCGAGCCCGTCCGCCACCACCGCCAGGCCGCCGCGCCACGCCGCCCGAACCGGTCGTCATCGCCCTCAACGCGGCGAGCGAGTCGTTGGTGACCTCACCGGCCCAGACGAGATCCCACAGCGCCGCCAGCAGCTCGGCGTCGGTGGCGCCGATGACACCGGCCCGCAGCTGCGACCAGAAGCTCGCTCCACTGGCGGCGAGGAGCTTGCGCACGGTGTCGTGCAGCGCTCCGCCCGGGGCTTCGATGCGCTCCCAGCTCGGCGCCAGCACGGCGATCTGGTCGGCGTAACAGAGCCGCACCCGCCCGTCGCTCGACCCGATCGCACCGGCCCCCAGCCACACCACGTCGCCGGCAGTGCACAGCTCGTCGAGCATCGACGGCCGGTAGCCGGCGACACGGGCTGCCAGCACGTCGGCCTCGAGCGTCGAGGCCACGATCGGCGCACCGGCGAGCACTCCGACGGTCTCCACCAGCGCTTCGACACCACGCCGGGTGCCGCTGACCCCTTGCCAGGCGGGCAGGAACTCGGCGAGGGTCGCCGGATCGACCGGCTCGACCTCGCGGCGAAGGGCGGCGAGCGAGCGGCGGCGCAGCTGTCGGAGGATCTCGACGTCGCACCACTCGCGCCGGACACCGTCGGGACGGAACTCGCCGCGAACGACCCGACCGTCGAGCTCGAGCGCTGCCAGCGCCCCAGCTACTCGTGACTCCGGTAGCCCAAAGCGGGCAGCGACGTCGCGGTCGACGAACGGGCCATGGGTTCGGGCATAGCGGGCGACGAGCTCCTCGAGCGGGCGCGGCACGGGGTCGGTGAAGGCCTGCGGCAGCCCGATCGGCAATGCGCATCCAAGCGCATCGCGATACCGGGCGGCGTCCTCGGCGGCGGCGAACCGCTGCTCGTCGGCGACAGAGATCTCGATCGCCCGGCGTTCGGCGACCAGTGTCGCCAGCAGTTGGGCCACCGACTGTTCGCCGCCGGAAGGTTCGCAGCGCAGCTCGACCTCGGTGGCGCTGAGGTCGCCGACGCGGCGCAGCACATCGTGCAGTTCGTCGGCGGTGCGGGCACGCCGCCCGTCGGAGAGGTGCTGGACGTCGAGCTCGACGTCGGCGAGCACTCCGGGGTCGAGCAGCTCACGCAGCTCCTCGGCGCCGAGCAGGTCGGCGAGCAGGTCGCGGTCGAGCGCCAGCGCCGCCGCTCGCCGCTCGGCGAGCGGGGCGTCGCCCTCATACATGTAGGCGGCGATCCAGTTGAACAGCAGGCTCTGCGCCATCGGCGACGGCTTCGACGTCTCGACGGTGACGACGCGAACCGCCCGTGAGCGCAGCTGGCCGAGCACCTCGCGCAACGCCGGCACGTCGAACACGTCTTGCAGACACTCCCGCGACGCCTCGAGCAGCACTGGGAACGTCGGGTACTTGCTGGCGACAGCGAGCAGGTCGGCGGCGCGCTGGCGCTGCTGCCACAGTGGCGTGCGCTGGTCGGGTCGGCGGCGCGGCAGCAGCAGTGAGCGCCCGGCGCACTCGCGGAAGCGCGACGAGAACAGCGCTGTCTGCGGCAGCGCCGAGACGACGATGTCCTCGATGTCGTCGGGGTCGATGCTGATGGCATCGATGGGCAGCTCGTCGGCTGCCTCGGGGAGACGCAGGACGATGCCGTCGTCACCCCACATCGACTCGACGGGCACCCCGGAGTGGTCGGCGAGGCGGCGCTCGATGGCCATCGCCCACGGGGCGTGGACGGGTGTGCCGAACGGGCTGAGGATGCAGATCCGCCAGTCGCCGATCTCGTCGCGGAACCGCTCGACGACGACAGTGCGATCGTCGGGGACAACCCCGGTGGCTTCCGCCTGCTCGCCGAGGTACTGCAGCAAGTTGCTCGCCGCCAACTCGTCGAGGGCATGCTCGTCGCGCAACCTGCGCAGTGCCGCGTCCGCCGACGATTCGCGCAGCTCGCGTACGAAGGCACCGAGCGCCCTGCCGAGCTCGAGCGGCCGGCCGGGGCGATCGCCGTGCCAAAACGGCATCTTGCCCGGTTCGCCGGGCGCCGGCGTGACCGTCACGCGCTCGAACGTGATGTCTTCGATGCGCCACGTCGAGGCCCCGAGCAGGAACGTCTCGCCGGGCCGGCTCTCGTAGACCATCTCCTCGTCGAGCTCGCCGACCCGCTTGCCATCCGGCAGGAACACGCCGAACAGGCCGCGATCAGGGATCGTCCCGCCCGACGTCACGGCGAGCCGCTTCGAGCCGTCGCGGGCACGCAGCGTGTCGTTGGCGCGGTCCCACACGAGCCGCGGGCGCAGCTCGGAGAACTCCTCGGACGGATACCGCCCAGCGAGCATCTCCAAGGTGTTGCGTAGCAACTCGTCTGACAGCTCGGCGAACGTCGCCGTGCGCCGCACCATCGCAGCTACGTCGGTGACGGCGACCTCGCCACGCGCCGAGACGTGGGCGACGATCTGCTGAGCGAGGACATCCAGCGGGTTGCGCAGGAAGCGGGTGTGCTCGATCTCGCCGTCGATCATCCGCCGGGCGACGATGGCCGCCTCGAGGAGGTCGCCGCGGTGCTTCGGGTAGATCGTGCCGCGGCTCGGCTCGCCGACCTGGTGGCCGGCACGGCCGATCCGTTGCAGGCCGCGGGACACCGCCCCGGGCGACTCGACCTGGACAACCAGGTCGACGGCGCCCATGTCGATGCCGAGCTCGAGGCTGCTCGTGGCGACGATGGCGCGCAGGTCGCCGCGTTTGAGCTCATCCTCGACGACCACGCGCTGCTCCCGGGCGAGCGAGCCGTGGTGCGCCTTGACGAGCTCGCCACGCCGCTCGCCGTCGTCGCCATCGGCGGGGAACTGTTCGTCGTAGAGCTCGTTGAGTTTGGCGGCCAGTCGCTCCGCCTGGCGGCGGGCGTTGCAGAACACGATGGTCGAGCGGTGGGCGAGGATCTGTTCGAGGATGCGCGGGTAGATCGACGGCCAGATGCTCGGGCGGCGCGGCGCCACGGCGACCGCGGCCAGACCGCCGTACAACCCGCCCTCGGGCTGCTGCTGTGGCGCCGGGCCGCCGAGATCGGCCATGTCCTCGACAGGGATGACGACGTCGATCTCCAACGGCTTGGAGATCCCGGCGTCGACGATCGCGACGTCGCGCGGCACGCCTGGCGCTGACCAGCCACCGAGGAAGCGAGCGACCTCGGCGAGTGGACGTTGGGTGGCCGAGAGACCGATGCGCTGCGGCGGACGCACCGTCACTTCCTCGAGGCGCTCCAACGATACGGCGAGGTGGGCCCCACGTTTGGTTGCGGCCAGTGCATGGATCTCGTCGACGATGACCGTCTCGACGTTGGCGAGGGTGTCGGCGGCGTTCGACGTGAGCATCAGGTACAGGCTCTCGGGCGTCGTGATCAGCAGATCTGGCGGGCGCCTCAGCATCGCCTGGCGCTCGCGCGCCGGGGTGTCGCCGGTGCGCATCCCGACCTCCGGAAGGTGGAGTCCGCCGGACGGAGCGCTCGGTTCGTCGACGTCGATCCGTTCGGCAGCAAGGGCGATGCCCGCCAGTGGCGAGCGCAGGTTCTTCTCCACGTCGAACGCCAAGGCCCGGAGCGGCGAGATGTAGAGGACACGTGTGCGCACCCGGCGGTCGTCGGGGGGCGGTGAGGTGACGAGCCGGTCGATCGACCACAGGAAGGCGGCGAGCGTCTTGCCACTGCCCGTCGGGGCGCAGATCAGTGTGTGCTCGCCGGCGGCGATGTGCGGCCAGCCGAGCTCCTGGGGCTTCGTCGGCTCCGGGAAGGACGCGGCGAACCAGGCCCGCACCGCCGGCGAGAACGCCGCCAGGACCGGATGATCAGCGATGGTTCCGAGGGTAGCGACGGGGTGTCACGGTCGGCCGCCGATCCGCGCCGACAAGTGCCGAGGCAGCGGTACCAAATGGCTGGCGCGGCGCGAACTTCGCAGCCAGATGCACCACATCGGTGCAACCGGCTCCAAGGTTCCGGACCGGGCCGCACTCGGATCGCTCTCGACTCGAACGGTTGTTCCGATAGTTGGGCACCGGAGCGTCGTGCTACATCGGATGTATTGCGACGACTTCGCTCGTCGTCCTGAGCTGACCCTGCGGATTGCCTGCAGCGTTGGGAGAATCCTTGCGGCAGACATCGGGTGTTTGGGCTAAGCTCGCGGGACGCTCAGCGAAGGGGGGAGCGGGGCGACGTGGCGACCATCATCGGAGCTGACACGTTCGACGTTCGGTTCCCGACCTCGGCGATGCTCGACGGATCGGACGCGATGAACCCGGACCTCCGCGCCCACCGCTGTCCCGACGGCGTGAGATGGGCCACCGATGGCTGACCGGCCTGCTGTGGACTCGGACCCAATCGGAGCGCCGAGATTGATTGCGGTGACGGACGGGGATGTCCACGACAAAGGATTTCTACCCTGACAGATGTAAACGGCAATGAAAAAGGAGCATTCGTGAAGACAAAGAAAATCCTGGCTTTCGCTAGTGTCCTCGCGCTGGTCGCCTCCGGCGCGAACAGCGTTGCGTCTGCCCAAGCTGGCCAGTTCGACGGCGTCGAGGTCAACATCGTGACCTTCACAGGCCCGCAGATCGCTGAACCGCTGCAGCGGCGCGCGCCGGATTTCGCCGAATTGACTGGCGCACAGATCAATGTTATAACCGTGCCATTCGCCGACCTCTTCCAGAGCATTCTCACGGACCAGGTGACTGGTACAAACAGCTATGACGCGTTCGTGTTCGCGCCGCAGTGGATGGTCGACTACATATCCGCAGGTGTCCTGGAGGACCTCACCGACCGTGTGAACAACGACCCGGACTTGGAATGGGACGACGTCGGTCAGTTCTTCCGTGAGTTCAGCGCCACCTTCGAAGGGAGCATCTACGCAATTCCACTCGACGGTGACTTCCATATGGTCTATTACCGCACCGACGTGCTGGACGAACTCGGGATGGACCCGCCGCAAACGTGGGACGACTACCTGGCGATCGCGGAAGCGGCCAACGGTGTCGACATGAACGACGATGGCTCAGGCGACTTTGGGTCGTGCATCTCCAAGTCTCGCGCCGCCCAGGCGTACTGGTGGATCACGTCGATCGCCGCCCCCTTCATCCAGACTGAGGGCACGTCGCAAGGTACGTTCTTCGACCTGGAGACGTTCGAGCCGCTGGTGACCAATCCCGGCTTCATTCGCGCCCTGGAGATCTATGGGGCGACCAACGAGTTCGGCCCGCCCAACGAGCTGACTCTCGACGTGGGTGACACGCGCGGGCTGTGGCAGGCCGGTCGTTGTGCACTGACGCTCGACTGGGGCGACATCGGGACGCTGGCGATCGATCCTGAGGCGTCGATCGAACAGGTACAGACCGGCACGGGCGCGATCATCACCCCCGGCACGACCGACGTGCTCGACCGTGAGACCAATGAACTGGTGCCCTGCGACGAACAGACCTGTCCGTTCGCCATCGACGGCGTGAACCACGCGCCGTTCGCGTCCTTCGGTGGGTGGTCCGGCGGCGTGAGCGCGGCGGCATCGGATGAGGTCAAGGAGGCGGCGTACGCATTCCTGTCCTACATGTCCCAGCCGGCGCAGGCCAACGAAGACGTCACCATTGGGGCGTCGGGCTTCAATCCCTATCGCGTCTCGCAGTTCGAGAACGTCGAGCCGTGGCTCGAGGCGGGATTCACCGAGGACGGTGCGGCGAACTATCTCGGCGCCATTCAGGACAGCCTGAACAGCCCGAACATGGCGTTGGACCTTCGCATCCCGCAGAACGCCCGATACCAGCAGGTGATCCTCGACACGGTGCTCAGCCAGTTCCTGGCGGGTGAGTTCACCCCGGAGGAAGCCGCTCAGGAGATCTTCGACCAGTGGGAAGAAGTGACCGACGAGCTCGGCCGCGAGGATCAGCTCGCCGCCTATCTCGGCACGCTGGGCACGATCAGCGGCGGCGATTAGCCTCGTCCGAACGGGATGCAATCGGTGACGTGGGCGAGTTTCCGAGCGACGATCCCGTCGCGCCGGGCGCCGACGGTGTGCCGTGACACAGGGGCTCCCGTCGCTCGGACGGGGTCCGACTCCGTCCGCGCGGCGGAGCCCCTGGTGGCCAGACGCGGACCTGGTTGAAACGCATGGTCTCGCGGACGGATAACGCTGAGACGATCCCCGGCACCGAGATCCGGCCGAGACCCACGATGCAGCGTAAGAAGGACCCGGGGGTAGCGGCGCGTCTCAACGCATGGTTGGACGCTTCCCCGAAGTATTCCTATTTGTTGCCGGCGATCGCGATCGTCCTGTTTCTCTCCGTCTTCCCGCTCATCGTTTCGCTCTATCTCTCGTTGTCGAGCATCGAGTTCGTGCGGGGAGGATTTGAGATCCGGTTTGTCGGTTTCGACAACTATCGGAAGCTCCTATTCGGCAGTACACAACGGCAATTCCTCGGCAGATTCGGCGACTACGACCTGCTCACACTGACGATCCTGACGTTCGTCATCGCCGTGTTGATCTACTTGTTGGCGCGGTACGTGGCGAACAACGGGTTCAAACTCGTCGGCACAGCACTTCGAGTCCTGACCGCGCTCATCGCGTTCGGGCTGCTCTGGCTCATCGTCATGACACATGTGAACGGTGGCCTGCCGGGCTCGCTCGTGGTGACGATGACCTTCGTCTTTGTCGGCGTCATCGTCCAATTCCTCCTCGGACTGGGCCTTGCCGTGCTCGTGACGCAGAACCTCCGTGGAAAGCGCTTCTTCCGGGTCGTGTTCTTGCTGCCGATGATGATCACGCCCGTCGGCATTGGGTTCCTGTTTCGCATGATGACGGACACGCTGCAAGGGCCGATCGCACCGCTGTGGGTCGCGCTGGGGTTGGAAGACTTCTCATGGACACAGACGCCCGTCGGAGCGCGCGCTGCGGTGATCGTCGGCGACACCTGGCAGTGGACGCCGTTCATCTTCATCGTCCTCCTGGCGGCCTTGGAGGGAGTGCCGCGCGAACCGGTCGAAGCGGCGCTGGTGGATGGCGCCAACCGGTGGCAGGTGTTCCGTTACGTGATCGTGCCCCAGCTCATCCCTGTGAGCCTGACCGTGATCATGATCCGCATCATCGAGGGCTTCAAGATCGTCGACATGCCGCAGGTCCTCACGCGCGGCGGACCCGGAACGGCCACCGAATCGGTGACGCTGCAGGCGTTCAACTCGTGGCGCGCCCTCGATCTCGGGGGCTCAGCGGCGATGGCGTACCTGTTGCTCTTCGTGGTGACGTTCACCGCGCTCGTCTTTGTCAACTTCGTCCGCAAGCGCTTACTGGAGCGTCTGTAATGCGAAAATGGTTCACGCCGTCGAGTCCACTTGGCCTTTCTCCGGCGCGAAAGGCCGTTTCCTACTCCCTGTTGATCTTCTGGTCGATCATCGTGTTGTTCCCGTTCTACTGGCTGTTGACGACCGCCTTCAAGCTACCGATTGATGTCAGTAGCGGGCCGAAGTACTTACCATTTGGTGACTTCCAGCCGTCGATGGACGCCTGGCACGAGATGCGTGAGTTCATCCCACGGCCTTACAGGAATACGGTGGTCGTCGGTCTCGCCAGTTCGCTGCTTGCCCTCTTCATCGGCTCGTTCGCGGCATATGCTCTGCTGCGCTTCAAATACAATCCGAGAATTGGAATGGTGGCGATCTTCATTCTCTGCGGCTCGCTGGCGGTGTCTCTTGTCGTGTTCGCCGGTGTTTTCTGGTGGGCGGCCGTGCTGATCGCCGGCGTCCTCTTTGTGGTCGCGCTGGCCACCATCGGCAAGCGGTTCAAAGCCTCACTGGCGAACGACGATATCGCCTTCTGGCTGATCGCCCAGCGAATGCTGCCACCCGTGGCAGTCATTCTGCCGATCTTCATGATGTTCCAGCAACTCGGTCTGCTCGACACGCTGTGGGCGTTGATCACGGTCTACACCGCGACGAGCCTTCCGCTGGTGATTTGGTTCATGCGCGACTACTTTCTGTCGATCCCGATGGAGCTCGAGGAGAGCGCATTCATCGACGGGGCTTCGCGTCTTCAAGTGGTCCTGAAGATCGTTCTCCCACTGTCCGTTCCGGGGCTTGTCGCCACGTTCCTGATCGTTCTGGTATTCGCGTGGAATGAGCTGATCTTCGCGATCTTCCTGACGCGCGGCAATTCGCAGACGATGCCGGTGCTCGTCGTCGCCCAGAATGCGACGCGCGGCCCGCAATGGTGGAACATCTCCCTGCTGGTACTGCTGATGGTTGCGCCGATCGTCATCATGGCGGTGGTGCTGGAGCGGTTCATTGCCAAAGGCATTCTGCTCGGAGCGGTGAAGGGCTGAGCAGGGTGGCGGGCGCGCCGGGGTGGCGGCTGGGTAGTCATCGGATTGCTGCGAGAGCGGCGTGCGGTTGTCCTTGACATTGGGCGTCAACACCTGGTTCAGTGCCACAAGACATCGGATGAATCTGCACGTGTACTGAACGAGGGGGATTCCGCACATGAAGCTGGCTCGGATCGGCGAGGCCGGCAGGGAGCGTCCGGTCGCCGTTCTCTCGGCCAGCGAGGCGTTCGACCTGTCGGGGGTCGTCGCCGATCTCGACGCCGCGGCGATCGGCCGACTGCCTGAGATCGCTGCGGCCGTCGCTGCCGGCGGACTGCCGGTCGTGACCCTCGACGGCGTCCGCGTCGGCCCACCCGTAGCCCGCCCCGGCAAGATCGTGTGCGTCGGGCTCAACTACGCGGCCCACGCCGCCGAGACGAACGCCGACGTCCCCTCCGAACCGGTGTTGTTCATGAAGGCTCCTGACACGGTGGTCGGCCCCTACGACGACGTGCGGATCCCACCTGCGAGTACGGCAACCGACTACGAGGTCGAACTCGCCGTCGTCATCGGCACGACCGCTCGCCACCTCTCTGACGACGCCGATCCGCTGGCGTACGTCGCCGGCTACACGATCTCCAACGACGTGTCCGAGCGCCACTTCCAGATCGAGCGCGGCGGGCAGTGGGACAAGGGCAAGAACTGCGAGACGTTCAACCCGCTCGGCCCGTTCTTGGTCAGCGCCGACGAGATCGACCCGACGGACCTCGCCCTGTCCACCCACGTCAACGGCGAGCAGCGTCAGAGCGACACGACGGCGCACCTGATCTGCGGCGTCGCCGAGCTGGTCCGCTACATCTCCCGGTTCATGACGCTGTACCCCGGCGACGTGATCGACACCGGAACCCCGGCAGGCGTCGCCCACGGCTACCCCGACCCGAAGCCGTACCTCCGCGACGGCGACGTTGTCGAGCTCACGATCGCCGGACTCGGCACACAGCGACAGACCTTCGTCGCCGCCGAGGCCTACATCCCCCCGATCGCCGACGGTTCCTGACCGTGGCGAGGATCACCACTGTCGAGACGTACGACGTCCGCTTTCCGACGTCACGTCTGCTCGACGGCTCGGATGCGATGAACCCCGACCCCGATTACTCGGCCGCCTACGTCATCGTCCGCACGGATGTCGACCGGCTCGCCGGGCACGGGTTCGCGTTCACGATCGGCCGTGGCAACGAGATCCAGCGCACCGCGATCGAGTCACTCGCCGCTGGGCTCCCGGGCCGCGACCTCGACGCCGTGCTCACCGATCTCGGAGCCGTCAATCGCGACCTCGTCCACGACTCGCAGTTCCGCTGGCTGGGACCCGAAAAGGGCGTGATCCACATGGCGGCAGGGGCGATCCTCAACGCCCTCTGGGACCTGCGCGCCCGTCGCAACGGCCAGCCGCTATGGCGGCTGCTCGCCGGCCTGTCTCCCCAGGAGCTGGTCGACCTCGTCGACTTCCGCTACCTCGACGATGCCCTCACGGAGTCAGATGCCCTCACCATCCTCGCCGACACAGTCGCCGGCAGGGACGCCCGTACCGAGCAGCTGCTCGCCGACGGCTACCCGGCGTACGCCACCAGCCCAGGCTGGCTCGGTTACACCGACGACAAGATGGTCGGCCTCGCGGCCGAGGCGGTGGCCGCCGGGTTCGGCCAGATCAAGCTCAAGGTCGGCGCCGACATCGACGCCGACGTCCGCCGCCTGGCCCTCGCCCGCGACGTGATCGGTCCGGACGTCGGGCTGGCGGTCGACGCCAACCAGACGTGGAACGTCGACGAGGCGATCGACTCGATCGAACGCCTGCGGCCGGCCGGGCTTGCGTGGGTCGAAGAACCGACCAGCCCCGACGACATCCTCGGTCATGCCCGCATCCGCGCCGCCGTGTCGCCAGTGCCGATCGCCAGCGGCGAGCACATCCACAATCGGGTGATGTTCAAGCAGTTCCTCCAGGCAGAGGCGCTCGACGTCGTGCAGATCGACGCGGCGCGGGTCGGCGGGGTCAACGAGAACCTGGCGATCATTCTCCTCGCCGCCGCCTTCGGCAAGCCGGTCTGCCCACACGCCGGCGGGGTCGGCCTCTGCGAGCTCGTCCAGCACCTCGCCATGTTCGATTTCGTGGCCGTCAGCGCCACGACCGAGGGGCGATCGATCGAGTACGTCGATCATCTCCACGAGCATTTCACCGACCCGGTGCGGGTCCACAACGGGCGATATCTCGCTCCCCTCGATCCAGGGATGTCGGCCGAGTTCCGACCCGAGACGATCGATCGCTACAGCTTCCCGTCCGGAGCGGTGTGGGCCGACGAGGTGGCCACCGCCAGCATCACGATCGGATCGGGTTGATGAGCGAGCGAAGCGAGCGCATGCCGACCGAGCGACCGCCAGGGAGCCGAGCGGCGATGGGGTCCGGGGGCGCAGCCCCCGAGAAGCGTTGACGGATGTTGCCGGGCTGCGCGCCATCGTCACCGGCGCCGGCTCGGGGATCGGCTTCGCGGTCGCCGCGATGCTGCGCGACCGCGGCGCCACCGTTGCCTGTCTCGACCTCGATCCCTCGACGGCGCCCGACGACGTGACCCAGCTACGGTGCGACGTCGCCGACGCCGGCTCCGTCGATGCGGCGGTCGCCGCCGCGGCGGAAGCGCTCGGCGGCATCGACGTCGTCGTCAACAACGCCGGGATCGGCGCCCAGGGCACCGTCGCCGACAACCCCGACGAGGAGTGGCACCGTGTCCTCGACATCAACGTCGTGGGCATCGCCCGGGTCAGTCGGGCCGCCCTTCCCTGGCTGCGCCGGAGCGAGAGCCCGGCGATCGTCAACACCTGCTCGATCGCCGCTACCGCCGGGCTCCCCAACCGGGCGCTGTACTCGGCGTCGAAAGGCGCCGTCCTCTCGCTCACGCTGGCGATGGCCGCCGACCACGTCGCCGAGGGCATCCGCGTCAACTGTGTCAACCCGGGGACCGCCGACACGCCGTGGGTGGCCCGTCTGCTCGAACAGGCCGACGACCCTGATGCCGAGCGCGCCGCCCTCAACGCCCGCCAGCCGACCGGCCGGCTCGTCACCGCCGACGAGGTCGCCGAGACGATCTGCTTCCTCGCCGGACGCGGAGTCGGCGCCCTCACCGGCGCTGCCGTCGCCATCGACGGCGGAATGCAAGGACTGCGTCTCCGATGATTCACGTGACTGGGCCTCTGTTTCTGCGGCGCCGCAGGTACCTAGCAGGTAGCCGTGGCGCAGACTCCAGCAGAATGCCGTGGCGCCCGGTCGAGCACCCGAAGTACCCGCGGATGAGCGAGGAGAGCCAGGTTTCCGCACGCGGAGCTCACCGATCTTCGGCTGCGCTGACGGACCAGCGGCTGCTCGGGCGGACGAGCGTCTCGGTGTCCTCGCTCGGGCTCGGGACTGCGCCGCTCGGCAACCTGTACCGGGCGGTCGACGACACGACCGCCGCCGGTGCAGTGGGCGCGGCGCTCGCCGCCGGAGTCACCTACTTCGACACCGCACCGCACTACGGCCTCGGCCTCGCCGAGCAACGCCTCGGTGCCGTGCTCGGTAGATCAACCGACGCCGTGGTGTCGACGAAGGTCGGGAGGTTGCTCGAACCCAACGACCGGCCGGACCCCGGCGACGACCTGGCGGCCGGGTTCGCCGTCCCGGCGCGCTGGACACGACGCTGGGACTTCACCCGCGATGGAGTGCTGCGCAGTCTCGACGAGAGCCGCCGCCGCCTCGGGCGGGACCGCATCGACGTCGTGTTCATCCACGATCCCGACGACCACATGGACGAGGCGCTCGACTCGGCGCTGCCGACGCTCGTCGAGCTGCGCGACGCCGGCATCGTGGGGGCGATCGGCGCCGGAATGAACTCGGCGCCGTTGCTCGCCCGCTTCGTCGAGACCGGAGTCGTCGATGTCGTCCTCCTCGCCGGCCGCTACACCCTGCTCGAACAGGAGGCCCTCGACGACCTGCTCCCCGCCGCCGTCGAGCGAGGCACGTCCGTCGTCGTCGGCGGGGTTTTCAACTCCGGGATCCTCGCCCGCGACGATGTCCCGGCCGACACCCGCTACAACTACGCGCCGGCCCCGGCGCACCTCGTGCAACGCGCCCGCCGGCTGGCGGCGGTCTGCCGCAGCCACGGCGTCACGCTGCCGGTTGCAGCGCTGCAGTTCCCGTTCGCCCATCCAGCCGTGGCGTGCGTGGTGGTCGGGGCGGCGTCGGCTCGGCACGTCACCCAAGCCTCGGCGTGGATCGAACGTCCCGATCCCGCGCGACCTGTGGTCCGAGCTGGCCGGCGAAGGGCTGCTGCGCGACGACGCGCCGATCCCGACGTCGACGTGATGAAGGTCGACGCCCACCATCACCTGTGGGATCCGGCTCGCCGCGACTACCCGTGGATGGCCGGGCCGGCGTTCGAACCGATCCGCCGCCGGTACGACCTGACCGACCTCCGGGCCGAGACCGCCGCCGCGGGGGTCTCGGCGACGGTGCTCGTGCAGACCGTCAGCGACACCACCGAAACCGAGGAGTTCCTCTCCGCTGCGACCGCGTCGGGCGGACTGATCGCCGGAGTCATCGGATGGGTCGACCTCACCGCTCCGTCGGTCGGTGAAGAGCTCGCCCGTCTCGCCGACCGTCCCGGGGGCGACCGGCTCGTCGGCATCCGCCACCAGGTCGAGGACGAGCCGGACCCGAGCTGGCTGTGCCGCGCCGAGGTCCTCGCCGGGTTGGCCGCGGTCGGTGAGGCTGGACTCGTCTACGACCTCCTCGTCCGCGCCGACGGCATCGCCGCCTGCGGCGAGGTCGCCGACGCTCACCCAGACCTTCAATTCGTCCTCGACCACGCCGGCAAACCCGCCATCGCCGGCGGCGCAGCTTGACCGATGGCACGGCGACATCGTCGAGCTCGCCCGCCGCCCCAACGTCGCGGTCAAGCTGTCCGGACTCGTCACCGAGGCCGACTGGAGGTCATGGACCGCCGCCGATCTCGCCCCAATCGTCGACCACCTGCTCGACACGTTCGGAGCTGACCGCACGATGTTCGGCAGCGATTGGCCAGTGTGCGAGTTGGCGGCCGACTACGCCACCGTGCTGGCGGTCGCCGATGGGCTGACGTCGGGACTCAGCGCGAGCGAGCGCGACGCTGTGTTCTCGGACACGGCCAGGGTCGTCTACGGGCTGTCGCCGACCTGAGCGTTGCCGTGCGGCGCATCGCCGGCGTGCTCACGGAGGAACAGCTCGAGCCCGGCGACGTGCAGGAGGGCGGCCGCCCTGGCCATCTCCGGCTGGCGGTGGCTGATCGCGTCGGCGATCGCTCGGTGCTCGGCGAGCGTTCGCCCGACAGCGTCGCGTTGGGCGAAGCCGCGCCACAATCGCGCCCGCTGCGTGGGCCCGGTCAGGCTGTCGAGAAGGGCCGCCAGCACGGGGTTGCCACTCCCGTAGGCGATCCGGCGATGGAACTCGATGTCGTTGACGACCAGGTCGTCCACGGACGGCTGCGGCCCGAGAGCGGCGAGGTGTTGCTGGAGTCCGTTGACCTCCTCGTCGGTCATTCCTGTCGCGGCGAGCGCCGTCGCTTCCGGCTCGAGGAGGCGGCGTACGTGGAAGAAATGGAGGACGTTGTCGGAACGATGGAGGTCCACCACGAAGGCGAACGACTCGAGCAGCATCGAGGGGTTGAGGCTGGTGACGTAGGTCCCGTCGCCCTGGCGGACATCGAGGACACGGACGAGCGTCAGGGCGCGAACCGCTTCGCGCAGGCTCGAACGCGACAACCCGAGGCGCTCGGCGAGGTCGGCTTCCCGGGGCAGCCGGTCGCCGGGATGCAACTCGCCATCGAGGATCATCTGCTTGATCCGGGCGATGGCGTCGTCGGTGCGGCTGGTCTTGGCGACCGCCGAGGGCGCGGCGCCGGTTCGGAGGACGTCATTCATCGGATGTCTGCAAGTGTACGTTGCCGCCGCCCGGGTCAGGAGCGTTCAGCCGAGCGGTTCGTCACCGACGACCCTGCCGCCAGCGAGTTCGATCCGCCGGGTGAGCGCGACGTTGGCGAGCAGTGACCGGTCATGGGTGACGAGCAGGACTGTGCCGGCGAATGCTGCAAGGGCGACCTCCAGCTGCTCGATCGCCGGTAGATCGAGATGGTTCGTCGGCTCGTCGAGCACCAGCAGGTTTACCTCGTTGGCCATCAAAACGGCCAGCGATGCCCGCGTGCGCTCGCCCGGCGACAACGTGCCTGGCGGCCGTAGGACATGGTCGCTGACCAGGCCGAACTTGGCGAGGAGGGTCCGAGTGTCGCCCTGGTCGAGGCCGGTGACGTCCTGGAACGTCCGCAGGAGGCTGCGGTCGCCGCCACCCGACAGCTCGTCGCGCACCTGGGCGACCTCGCCGACGACCACGGCCGGACCTCGCCGCACGGCGCCGGCGTCTGGGCGACGGCGGCCGAGCAGGAGCTCCAAGAGCGTCGTCTTGCCGGACCCGTTGGCACCAACGATGGCGACCCGTTCGCCGGCCGTGACCAGCAGATCGATCGGGCCGAGTCGGAAGCCGGCGTACTCGATAACGGCGCCGTCCAATCGGGCGACGATGTCGCCGCTGCGTGCCGCGGCACCAATGTCGAGGCGCAAGTCCCACGGCACCCGCGGCTTCTCCACGACCTCGAGGCGGGTGATCGCCCGCTCGGTACGAGCCGCTCTTCCGGCCAACTGCTCCGTCTGGCTGATGCGGTGGTGACGGATGAACTTGTCGCTCTCGTCGGAGCGACGCACCTTGGCTTGCCCCTGCGATGCCCACTCGCGTTCGCGCTGAGCTCGGCCCGCCAGCGTCGAGCGCTTCGTCTCGTAGTCGGCGAACCGTTCCCAGGCGTGTCGCTCGACCGCCGCCTTCTCGTCGAGGTAGGCCTGCCAGCCGCCGTCGAATCGAGCCGCCCGGTGGGTGAACTCGTCGAGCTCGATGACGCTCGTGATCGTCCGAGCGAGGAACGTGCGATCGTGGCTGACGATCACAACGCCGGCGTCCAGGGAGTCGACCCAGCGCTCCAGGCGATCGAGCCCATCGAGATCGAGGTCGTTGGTCGGCTCGTCGAGCAGGTACACATCGAAGCGCGACAACAACAGGGCGGCGAGTCCGACCCTCGCGCCTTCCCCGCCCGACAGCGTGGCGGTCGGCTGGTCGAGCAGCTCCGGCGCCAGACCGAGGTCGTCCCACACCCCGGCGACGCGAGCATCGAGATCGGCAGCGCCCAGCGACAACCAGCGCTGCAGGGCAACGTCGTAGCGAGTGGTCGTCCGCGAGTCGGGGCCTTGGCCGGCGAGAGCGTCAGCGGCGGCGTGCAACTCGGCGGATGCCGCGGTGACGCCGGTGCGCCGGTGGAGATGGTCACGAATCGACTCGGCGCGATCGCCGCCGCGCTCCTGAGCCAGGTAGCCGACCGTCGCCGTTGGAGGTGTCAGCTCGACCCGGCCGCGGTCCGGCTGCAACCGCCCGGCGAGGACTCGGAGCAGCGTCGACTTGCCAACGCCGTTCGGTCCGACGAGCCCGATGGCGTCGCCAGCGGCGACGGTGAAGTCGACCGCGTCGAGCACGAGAAGGGGGCCGCGGCTCAGGGTGACGCCGCGAGCGCGCAACGGGGCGGCACCTGCCATGTGATTGAGTCTGGCGGTGGAAGCACCGCCTGGCAGCGCCAGATTCCGTGCGCAGGCCGCCAAGTAGACTCGCCGCATGGCAGTGCCCGGTGAGCACCATCCGGCCTTCGAGGAGTACTGCGAGTGCATCTTCGAGCTGAAGGAGGACGATGTCGACGTCATCCAGGCGCGCATCGCCGATCGCCTCCAGGTCAGCCGCCCGGCAGTCAGCGAGATGATGCGCCGGCTCGAGCACGAGGGGTTGATCTCGACGGACGGCGGAATCCGTCTCACCGAGGCCGGACTCGCACTGGCGGAACGTGTCGTGCGCCGGCACCGGCTCGCTGAGCGGTTCCTCACCGACGTCCTGCAGTTGTCGTGGGCCGAGGCCCATCACGAGGCCGGCAAGTGGGAGCACGTGATGAGCTCCTCCGTCGAGGCGGCACTCGACCGTCTGCTCGGCAACCCGACGACGTGTCCGCACGGCAACCCGATCCCGGGCTCCGACTACGTCGAGCCGCCGGCGGCGCCCCTGTCGACCCTCGATGTCGGCCACTCGTTCACCGTCAGCCGCATCCCCGAGGAGCTCGAGTTCACGCCCGGGTTGTTGGAGTACCTCGAGGAATCGGCGTTGATGCCGGGCACCAACGGCACGGTCACGGCGGTGTCCCCGGACGGGACGTTGACGGTCGAGATCGGCGGCCACCACGTCGGCGTCGGCGCCTTCGCCAGTGCCCGCATCCTGGTCAGTGTTTGAGTAGCAGGCATCGACGGGCGGGAATCGCCGCCGCTCGTGGTCCTGGCGATCGTGACCCTCGCCGGCTGCGCCACGGAGGTCGATCCCGAGGTCGCCGTCGATCCGACCGGCGCGTCGCCGCCGACCACCGAGTTCGTCGCCAACGGGTCGACCGCTGAGCTGCTCGATCAGCTGCTCGCCGAGGCCGGCGGGTTGAGCGAGGCGATCGTCGCCAACGAGGGCCAGCACGACATCATCGGGCGCATCGACGTGATCTGGGCAGCGGCCCGACCCGGTGTCGAGTCCGCCGCGCCCGACCAGCTGCTCGAGTTCGACCGGGCGATCGTGATGCTCCACACCGGTGTCGACCGCCGCCGCCCCGCCGACGCCGACAAGGCCTACAACAACCTCCGCAACCTCGTCGCCGCGGTCCCTGTGACGTCGGTGGGCCGCTAGCGGGGCGGACGAATTCTGGGATCCCCACAGCGGACAAATCTGGCGGCTGCGAGTCTTGGACTCGACGCCGTTGTTCGATGCCGTGGCGACTCAGGACACGGTGACCCAGTTGCGAGCAGCGATCCGCAAGCTGCTGGTGGTGCTCGACAACGTGGCACACGAGCTCGCTGGGCGGGTGCGGGCAGTGCTGCAACGTGATGACGACTATGCCACCGTCGGCAAGCCGCCGTGTGACTGGGACGACCCCGATGCCCGCGAGCAACTGGTCGACGAGTTGGTGCATGACACGCTGGCGGCGTTGGTGGCGCTTGACGGCGAGGCGCTCACCGGCGCCGCTGGTGATGCCGCCGAGTTGTTGGCGATCGTCGCTGGCCAAGACGTCGCCGAGTGTGCTGATGGGGTGTTCCGGATATTTCGTGGAGTGGCCCGTGACCGGGTGATCTCGACGGTCGATCCGCAGGCCCGGCACGGGCACAAGTCGCGTAACCGTCGCTTCGACGGGTAGAAGACGCACACCTCGGTAGATCCGGACTCGGAGTTGATCGACGAGGCGACGGTGACCCTGAGCGAACACCCCGGATCGCGACGCAGTGGACGATCTGTTGGCTCCCAACGACGACGCCGCCGACAAGCCCGAGGTGGTCGGCGACTCCGCTTATGCCGACGGGGAGACTCGTGACCGGCTGGCCAAGCATGGATACAAGCTGCGGGCCAAGGTGCCACCGGCCCGCAACCGGGCCGGTCGGTTCACCAAGGATCGCTTTCGCGTCGACCTTGATGCGGGCACGGTGATCTGCCCAGCCGGGCAGACCGTGACGATCACCCCGTCGCGGCGCGGAGGCGGCAAGGCGAGCTTCCGGCCGCACTGTGGGACCTGCCCGCTGCGCAACAACTGCACGGCGGGACGGCGGGGACGGTCGATCACGGTTCACCGCCACGAGGCGATCCTCCAGCACGCCCGCGCCGAGCAGGCCACCTCCGAGTGGCTCGAGCGTTACCGGGCCGACCGGCCGATCGTGGAACGCAAGATCGCCCACTTCGCTCGTCGCCTCTAGGCCGGACTGCACCGCCCCGCCCGTCCGTCATTTCGCACGAAATCCAGCACAAAGCTCTTCAGCAGCGAGACGACGGCGGCGGGCGGCGGGCGGTCCCGGCCCGTCAGGCGGAGATGCGTTCGCCGTCGACGAGCGTGGCAACACCCGCGGCGAGTGGTTCCGGGAGCGGCTCGGCGTGAACGATGACCAGGCGTTGCGTCGGGCGGGTGAGGGCGACGTACAGAGCGCGCAGGCCCTGGATCTCCGAGTCGACGATGGCGGCCGGCTCGACCACCACCACGCCGTCGACCTCCAGGCCCTTGGCGACGCTGATCGGCACGACAGTGACCTGGGCGTCGAGCCCGGTGGCAGCGGCCCGTCCGTGGCTGATGCCCGCGGCGTCGAGAGCCCCCGAGACATCGTCGGCCATCCGGTCGGCGACGGCGACGACGACGCTCATGCCCTCGCGTTCCGAGGTCAACGCCGTGATCGCGGCGGCGACGGCTCCGCCGACGTCGGCAGGAGTCGCAACTCTGACGACCTCCGGCAACGCGTCGCCCTCGCGTACCGACCGCGGGGAACGCAGTCCAGGTGTCGCCGCGTGCATCACGCCCTCGGCCAACTCCATGATCTGGGCCGGGATGCGGTAACCGACCGACAGCCCGGTCACCCTGCTGGGCCGGCGATCTGGGAGGAAGTCGGTGACGTCGCTCCAGCACGACGGCGCCCACGGTCCGGTGGCCTGGGCGAGGTCGCCGACGACTGTAAGGGAGCCGTTGAGCGATCGGCGGGCGATCATCTTCAACTGCATCGGCGACAGGTCCTGGACTTCGTCGACGACGATGTGGCCGTACGTGCGGATCTCGTCGGCGTCGTCGATGCGGCCGCTCCGCTTCGGAACCGGCCCGAGCACCTCACGGGCGTCGTCGAGGAGGGCGACATCTGCCGCGGTCCAGCGGACGTCGGCGACATCGACGGACCGTGGCCGGTAGAGCGCAGCGACCTCGGCGTCGTCAAACACGTTGCGGGCAGCGAGTCGCAACAAGGCGCGCGACCCGAACAGATCATGGAGCAGCTGCGCCGGGGTCAGCACCGGCCACATCCGCTCGAGCGCGGCGCGCACCTCGGGCACGCCGCGAAGCTCCTGGCGCAGTTCTGCCGCCGCTCACGTCGACGCTGCGTGACGACGTAGCGAGGGCGGCGAAGAACTCTCCCTCGACATGACGACGACCGGTGTTGTGACGGCGGAACCGCCGGCCGGCGGACTTGACGATCCGGGCTGACTCCGCGACCGTGAGGCGCAGGTACCCGGCACGGAACGGGACCACGAGGTCCTCACGCAACGGCCGCTCGCGGTCACCGACGGCACGATCGATCAGCGTTGACATCCGAGCGTCGCCCTTGATCCGGCGAGTTGCCGTCCGGCTCAGCGGTCGCCTCCGCCTGCGCGGCAAAGCGAACGTTGGGCACGAGATCGGCGAGCACCACCTGCTCGACCCCGGCCTCGCCGAGCGACGGCAGGACACGCTCGATGTAGCGCAGGAACACCCGGTTCGGGCCGATGACGAGCACACCCTGGTCCTCCAACGGGAAACGGTGGGTGTACAGCAGGTAGGCGGCGCGGTGGAGGGCGACGACCGTCTTGCCGGTGCCCGGCCCACCCTGCACAACCAGGACGCCGGCATGTGGCGAGCGGATGATCTCGTCCTGTTCGCCCTGGATCGTGGCGACGATGTCGCCGAGCGTGCCCGTGCGACCTCGTTCGAGGGCGGCGAGCAGCGTCGAGTAGCCGCGCAGACCGGCGCCCGGGGCATCTCCGTCGGCGAGCCCTTCGTCGTGGCCGATGCCGAGGTGGCCCTCGCCGAACAGTTCATCCTCGAGGCCGAGAACCGTGCGGCCCTCGACGGCGAAGTGGCGTCGGCGCAGCAGGCCCATCGGCTCGCGTCCCGTGGCCCGATAGAACGGCTCCGCCACCGGCGCCCGCCAGTCGACGACCACAGGTTCCGAGTTCTGGTCGGCGACGGCCAACCGGCCGATGTGGAAGCTCTCCGTGCCGCTGGGCTGCTCGGCGCGGCGGTCGATCCGGCCGAACACCAGCGCGGCATCACCGAGATCGAGCTCGTTGAGGCGCTTGACGAGGGCCTCGTCGAAGGCGTTGCGCTCGAAGCGAGCCTGCATCGTGCCGCCGAGATCGGGCTCGTTGAGATCTCGCAGGCGCCACGCCGACGACTTCGTCGCCTCCAGGCAGTCGTAGGCGAAATCGACGTACGCCTGTTCTGCGTCCAGTTCTGGGTGCTGTTGGGTCAAACCTTGCCCTCGTCGTCGAGAGGCGAAATTGGGGTTCAGACATGCTAGCTGGCCGGACCGCAGACCGAACCGCGGCGGTCGGTAGCGTCAAACACGTGTCCGAATCCGCCCTGCTCCTGGCCGTGCGCGGCGAGGCGGTGCCGCACACCCCGGTGTGGTTCATGCGCCAGGCCGGGCGCAGCCTTCCGGAGTACCGGGAGGTGCGCGGCACCGGCTCGATCCTCGAAGCGATCAGGCGGCCCGACCTCGCCGCCGAGATCACGATGCAGCCGGTGCGTCGTTACGGTGTCGACGCCGCAGTGCTCTTTTCCGACATCGTCGTGCCCGTTCACGCCGTCGGCTTCGGCATCGACGTCGCTGCTGGCACTGGTCCTGTCGCTGCCGAGCCGTTCCGCGCTCGGGCCGACCTGCGCCGGTTGCGACCACTGCAGCCGGACGACATCCCGTACGTCGCCGGCACCGTCGCCAGGGTCATCGGCGAGCTCGACCCGACGATCCCGGTGCTGGCGTTCGCCGGCGCTCCCTTCACGGTCGCCAGCTACCTCGTCGAGGGTCGCCCGAGCCGAACGTACGAGCACACCAAGGCGCTGCTGCACACTGACCCAACGCTCTGGCACGAGCTGATGAACGCCTTGTCGGCGATGGCGGTGGCGTTCGTCGACGTTCAGCTCGCAGCCGGAGCACGAGCGTTCCAGCTCTTCGACTCCTGGGCCGGCACGCTGTCCACCGCCGACTACGACCGATTCGTCCTGCCGCACTCCAGGCGGGTGTTCGCCGAGTTGGCCGAGCGCCATCCGGACATCCCGGGGATCCATTTCGGGGTCGGCTGCGACCACCTCCTCGAATCGATGGCGGCCGCCGGGCCGAGGGTGATCGGACTCGACTGGCGGACACCGATCATCGCCGCCCGCAAGCGACTCGGTGACGGGATTGCGATCCAGGGCAACCTCGATCCGGCTCTCGTGCTGGCCGGCCCGGATGTCGCCCTCGCCGGGGCCGCAGCCGTGCTCGCCGACAATGCGGGCGAACCGGGACACATCTTCAACCTCGGCCACGGCGTGCACCCGGCCAGCGACCCGGGCGTGCTCGCTGCGATCGTCGCCTACGTCCACGAGGCGACTCGGGCTCCGTGAATCGTCCCTATGGCGTGGTCGTGATGGCGTACGGCACGCCGCGCCGGCGTGAGGACATCGCCGCCTACTACACGGACATCCGACGAGGTCGGCCGCCGAGCGCGGAGCAGCTCGCCGACCTCACCCGGCGCTACGACGCGATCGGCGGTCTCAGCCCGCTGATCGAGCGCACCGAGGCACAACGGGCGATGCTCGCCAAGCAGCTCGAGAACGAGGCACCCGGCGAGTTCACCGTCCGCGTCGGACTCCGGCATGCCGAACCGAACATCGAAGCGGCTGTTGAGGCACTGGCCGATGAGGGCGTTGCCGAGATCGTCGGCCTCGTGCTGGCGCCGCACTACTCGGCGATGTCCGTGGCCGTCTACCTCGAACGAGCGGGCGCGGCGTCTTCACGACGCGTGCTGCCGTTCACCGGGATCGAGAGCTGGGCGACGGAGCCGGCGTATGTCGATCTGCTCGCCGACGACCTCGCCGAATCGATGCGCCAGATGCCAGCACGCACGCGGGTGCTGTTCACGGCGCACTCGCTCCCCCGCCGCATCCTCGACACCGCCGATCCGTATCCGTCCGAGGTCGCCGCGACCGCCACGGCCGTGGCCGGCGAGGCTGGCCTCGCCGCGGACCGCTGGGCGATCGCCTGGCAATCGGCTGGACGGACGGCGGAACCGTGGCTCCAGCCAGACCTGCTCGGCACGATCGACTCGCTGGCGGCTTCTCGGCAGGTGGACGGCGTCCTGGTCTGCCCGTGCGGGTTCGTCTCCGATCACCTCGAAGTGCTCTACGACCTCGATGTCGAGGCCCGGCGGCGCGCCGAAGCGGCCGGGCTCGACGTTCCTCCGCACGTCCGTAGCCAACGACGACAGCGGCGTGATGGCCGCCCTCGCACGCCGCATCATCGCCGCGGCCGATCGTTCGTGACGCGACACGTCATCGTCGCCGGCGGCGGCATTGCCGGGCTCACGGTTGCCGAGCGGCTGGCGGCTGCGCTGGGACCCGAAGCCACGGTCGAGTTGCGGGAAGGCTCGGACCGCCTGGGCGGGAAGCTGCGCACGTCACCATTCGCTGGGCTCGACGGAGTCGACGAAGGTGCCGACGCCTTCCTGGCGCGGGTTCCCCACGGCACCGCGCTGGCACGACGGGTCGGCCTCGGCGGCGAACTCACCTCGCCGGCGGCGGCGAGCGCCTTTGTGTGGCACGGCGAACTCCACCGCATCCCCGATGGGCTGCTCCTCGGTGTGCCGGGCGACCTCGTCCCGCTGTCGACGAGCCGGCTGCTCAGCCTGCGCGGGAAGCTACGAGCCGTGGCGGAAGCCGTCCTGCCACGGACGAAGGACCCCGGCGACTCCGTCGGAACGCTGATCCGATCCCGGTTCGGCGACGAGGTCCACGAGCGTCTCGTCGACGCCCTCGTCGGAAGCATCTACGCCGCCGACACGGACCGCTTCAGCCTTGCAATGGTTCCACAGCTCGCCGCCCTCGCCGACGGGCAGCGCAGCCTCCTGCTGGCGGCACGCCAGGCTCGGCGCAACGCACCGACGACCAGCGGGCCGCTGTTCTACGCACCGCGCGGCGGGATGGAGTCGCTGGCGACGGCAACCGCGGCAGCAGCCCGTGACGCCGGCGCCACGGTTTCACCATCGCGCGCCGTCGTGTCGATCAGTTCCGACGGTTCACGCTGGAGAGTCGATGACGAGCTTGCCGACGCTGTCGTGCTGGCAACGCCAGCGCACGCCACAGGCGAGCTGGTCGCCCCGTTCGCGCCGCAACTCGCCGAACTTCTCGCCCTCGCCGACTACGCCGGCGTCGCGATCGTCACCCTGACCGTGCCGGCGTTGCCCTCGCGGGTCCACGGGATGAGCGGCTACCTCGTACCGAAACCTGACCAACAGCTCGTCACCGCGGCGTCGTTCGCGTCGCAGAAATGGGCGCATTGGCGGGGTGCCGGCGAGATCGTCCGTGTCTCGCTCGGCCGTGACGGGCTCGACATCGACGGCCTCGGCGATGACCAACTCGTCGACGCAGCGGTGACCGAGCTCGGCAAGCACCTCGACCTCGACGTGCAGCCCACCGCCACCCGGATCAGCCGCTGGCCACGGTCGTTCCCGCAGTACCGACCTGGCCACGTCGACTGGCTCGCCGCCGTCGACGCGGCGACGCCGCCCGGGCTGTTCCTCACCGGGGCGGCGTATCGCGGGATTGGCGTGCCCGCGTGCGTCGCCGACGCCGAGCGCACCGCCGCATCGGTTGTCGAGTATCTGGCCGACCGCGATGCACCCGGTTGAGCAATCGGCGGTCGCCTACTTCAAGTCGTCGATCGACGCCACCCGGATGAGGGCTTTCGCCTGTTCCGCGAGCTCGGAGTCGAACGCCACGAGCGCGTCTCCCTGCAGCTGGGTCAGGGCGATGTACTCGGCGTTGTAGGTCGAGTCCAAGTCCAGCTTCTCGGCAATGTCCCAGGCCCGACGACGGAGCACGGCGTCGCCGAGGTATCTGATCTTGATCTCTCCGACGCGGGCAAGCCGGTCCCGCCCGACGTCCGCGGGGATCTCCCCTCGGTGAACGGCCTCATGCAGCATCGACAGCGCCTGCGAGCGAAGCAGCGTCGGAGCAAGCAGCTCATGTCCGTCCGCAACGTCAATTCGCTCGCTCGCAAGGTGGATGACGGCGGCGGCGTCGACGATGAACCTGGTCATCGGATGCATTCGTAGCGAACCACAGGTGACTCAGACGAAGCGTAGTGCCGACCCGTCTGTTCTGTGTCAGCGTGTAAGCCCTCTGCGGGCTTACACGCTTACGCAGACGCCCTCCGCCCTTCCTCACCTGGCTAACGCCGTCTTCCTCGGGCAACCGGCAGGTACTCTTTCCGGCCGTGATACATGTTCGCTCAGGGGTCGCCGTCGCTGCAGCGGCGATCGTCCTCGCCGGTGTGGGAGCGACCGCTGCGACTGCGGCGACGACGACCTCTTCCACCACGACGACGACGGTGGCGACGACCACCACGTTGCCGGCGCTACCCGTACCGCTCGACGCCCCAGCCGACAACGAGCCCGAGCCGCAGACGTTCCATGGTCGCCTGCAGATCCCGGCGATCGAGGTCGACTCCCCGCTTCTCGAGGGCATCCGCATCAACACGCTTGACTACGGTCCCGGTCACTGGCCGGGAACGGCGATGCCCGGACAGCTCGGCAACGTCGTCGTTGCCGGGCACCGCACCAGCCACAACGCCGACTTCCGCCGCCTCGACGAGCTGCAGCCGGGCGACCAGGTCGATCTTCGACCTCGACGCAGCCGAAGGCTTCGAGCGCGCCGACGGGGTTCCGGTCTCGGTTCCGAACCCGGACGTGCACACCGGCCGGTACGTCTACGTCGTCCACTCCGTGGAGATCGTCACGCCGGACGCGATGTGGGTGGTCACCCAGGACTACCGCCACTCGGCGACGCTGTTCGCCTGTCACCCGCCAGGGTCGGTCGCCGAACGCATCGTCGTGTTCCTCGATCTCGTCGATCCGACGACGCTCGCCCTCGTCGACCCGCCCCGGCCGACGACGACGACATCGACGGCCCCCGCCGCTTGACGACACTTCGGCGAGCGCTCGTCGCCCTCGCCGGAGGTCTCGGCGTTGCCTTCTCGCTGCCGCCGTGGGGCTGGTGGCCGCTGGCGTTCGTCGGGGTCGCCCTGTTCGAACTGGCCGTCTCCGAAGCGCCGTCTCGTCGTCAACGTGCCGGGCTCGCCTTCGTGTTCGCCTTCGCCTGGCTGGCCACCGGGATGGCGTGGATGTGGCAGCTCACGGCGCCCGGCTACATCGTCGCCAGCACCGTGTACGCCCTGTTCCACGCCGTTGCTGCCGTCGCCACACCGGTCGGCCGGTGGAGCACCATCGGGAGGCCATTCGCCCACACGCTCGCCGAGGCACTGCGCTTCTCGTGGCCGTTTGGTGGGGTTCCGCTCGCCAGCCTGGGGATCGCCCAGGCCGCGGGACCGTTCGCCGGTGTCGTTCGCGTCGGTGGTGTCATCCTCCTCACCTGGGTCGTCTTCCAGGGCGGCTGCGCCCTCGGCGTGCTCGCGCGAGCGCCTCACGGGCGCCACTGCGGACGTGCGCCTGGCCGTCGCCGGACTGCTCGCCGCCGTCGCCGTCACGACGATCAGCGTCATTGCACCGCACGGCCACGGCACCGGGGTGTTCCTCGACCTCGCCGCCGTGCAGGGGGGCGGCGAGCAGGGCACGCGTGCCGACGACGTCCCGAGCGCCGTCGTGACGGAACGTCACGTCGACGCGACCCGTTCGATCGAGCCTGACGACAGGCTCGACCTCGTCCTGTGGCCCGAGAACGTGGTCGACGTCACGGAATTCGCCGGAAGCCCGGAGTTGGCCGAGATCGCTGGTGAGGCAGCCCGCCTCGGCGTGCCGATCTCGGTCGGCGTCACCGAGGACGTTCCCGGCGAGGACAACCGGTTCACCAACGCCCAGGTGATCGTCACCCCGGAGGGCGAGGTGACGAGCCGCTACGACAAGGTCCGCCGCGTGCCGTTCGGCGAGTACGTGCCGCTGCGCGGACTGCTCGACGCGCTCGGCGCTCCCGTCGACCAGGTCCCCAACGACGCCGTGCCCGGCACCGAGCCGGCGTACCTCGACCTGCCCGACGGCACTCGTCTCGGGGTCGTCATCTCGTGGGAGGTGTTCTTCGGTGGCCGCGTACGAGACGGTGTCCGGGAGGGCGCCGGCCTCGTCCTCAACCCGACGAACGGAGCGAGCTACTCGGGCACGATCGTGCAGACCCAGCAGATCGCCTCGAGCCGGCTGCGCGCCCTCGAGACGGGACGCTGGGTGGTGCAAGCAGCACCGACTGGCTTCTCGGCGTTCGTCTCGCCCGACGGCGACGTCCTTGACCGCACGGCCGTGAGTGAACGTGCGGTGATCCGCCACGACGTCGAGCTGCGCCGCGGTGAGACGTGGTACACCCGCCTCGGCGACGGACCTGTCATCCTCGTCATGGTGCTCGGTCTGGCGGCGACGTGGTGGATGTCGATTCGAGGAGCACCGTCACTGGCCCGTCGTTGACGAGCGAAACCTGCATCTCGGCGCCGAACCTCCCGGTCGCCACCGTGGCGCCGAGGCTGCCGAGCGTGGCGACGACGTGGTCGACGAGCGGCTCGGCGTGTTCGGGACGAGCGGCGGCGATCCAACTCGGACGCCGCCCCGCCGTTGTGTCGCCGTACAACGTGAACTGACTGACGACGAGCACCTCGGCGCCGATGTCGCTCGCCGACCGGTTCATCACGCCAGCGTCGTCGTCGAACACGCGCAGGTTCCACACCTTGCGGGCGATCCACTCGGCGTCTGTATCGGTGTCGTCGTGGGTCACCCCGACGAGCACGCAGAGCCCACGTCCGATCGCCCCGACGAGTTCGTGATCGCTGCCGTCACCGATGGTCACGGCCGCCTCGGTCACCCGCTGCACCACCGCCCGCACGGCAGCGATGCTACGGACGCTCGGGGCTGACGTGCTCGCTGCGCCAGGTGGAAGGTGGCAGGCTGAGCCGATGACGACACATCGACAGGTCACTGTTGAGCGAATCGCATCCGGGCGGTTCGCTGCCCTCAATCAACGCGGCGGCAAGGTGTCGTTCGGCACCGGCACGGACGCCGACTTCACTCCGACCGAGCTGCTGCTGGCGGCAATCGGAGGATGCACGGCCATCGACGTCGACATCCTCACCTCGCGCCGAGCCGAGTCCGAGTCGTTCTACGTCGACCTCGACGCCGACAAGATCCGCGACGACGAGGGCAACCGCCTCACCGACATCACCGTGACGTTTCGGGTCTCGTTCCCGGCCGGCGAAGACGGCGACGCCGCCCGCGAGGTGCTGCCCCAGGCCGTGCAGCGGTCGCACGACCGGCTGTGCACCGTCGGCCGCACCGTCGAGCTCGGTACACCAATCACGCCACACATCGACTAGCAGCTCAGCCCGGCAGCAGCGACGTCGTGACTCCGACGAGGTCGAGGAGTTGCTGGAGGTCGTCGTCGACGTCCTCGAGGAGCAGGCTCCATCCGCGCCGCTGGGCGCTGACGCGCAGCCACAGCAGGCGGTTCACGAGGTCGAGGTCGCAGGGCACGCTGGGCCCGACGGATGCGACGAGGCGCCGATGCTCGTCGGCGACAAGCACGACTACGGCGCGTGGCCGTCCGACGCTGGCGCTCATCACGGTTCAGACGAACGGGCCAGCCGGAAGTGAGCGGTCCCCGGATCGCGCTTCCTACCGACGGGTAACGTCCGGCCGGTAGCCTGATTCGATGTCCTCGCCGCCCGCCCGTGGCCGTCGCGCCCCGGGATCGTCCGACGAGCCGCTGAGCATCGCCTACCTGACGTATCGGGGCAAACCCCACGTCGGCGGTCAAGGCATCTACACCCGCCACCTCACCAAGGCGCTGTGCGACCTCGGCCACCACGTCGAAGTGTTCGGCGGACAGCCCTACCCGGTGCTCGACGAGCGTGTCGAGCTGCACGAGTTGCCCAGCCTCGACCTGTTCAACGACCACCATCCCGGTCGCTTCCCGGCCTACTGGGAGCTCAAATCGCGCGAGGACCTCCTCGAAGTGGCGCAGTTCTCGACCGGGACGTTCTCGGAGCCGTTGGCGTTCAGCTTCCGCGCTCTGCGCGCCATCACACCGCGGGTCGGCGAGTTCGACCTGGTCCACGACAACCAGTGCCTCGGCTACGGCATCCTGCTGCTCGAGAAGAAGATTCCCACGGTCGTCACGCTCCACCACCCGATCACCCGGGATCGCATGCTGGAGATCGACAATGCGCCGACCTGGCGCAAACGGTGGTCGGTCGGCCGCTGGTACTCGTTCGTCAAGATGCAGGGCCGGGTCGCGTCGCGGATGCCGCGAATCGTGGTCGTCAGCGAGAACTCGATCAGCGACATCCACAGCGACATGGGCGTCCCGCTCGACCGCATGCGCCTCGTGCCGGTCGGCGTCGATGCCGACCTGTTCCGGCCGCTGACCGGGGTTACCCGTGTACCAGGCCGGCTGATCACGACGGCATCGGCCGACGTCGCCCTCAAGGGTCTCGGCTACCTCATCGAGGCGGTCGCCAAGTTGCGCACCGAACGTGACGTGTCGCTGACGATCATCGGCCGCCCCAAGCCTGGCAGGAGCATGGACCTCATCGAGGCGTACGGCCTCGGAGGCTCCGTCGAGTTCGTCTCGGGGGTGACCGACGAGCGCATCGTCGAGCTCTACGCCGAAGCCGAATTGGCCGTCGTTCCCAGCCTGTACGAGGGGTTCAGCCTGCCGGCAATCGAGGCGATGGCCACCGGTATCGCCCTCGTGGCGACCGACGGGGGCGCCCTCCCCGAGGTGACCGGCCGGGACGGCGAGACCGTCTTGCAGTGCCCCGCTGGGGACGCCGATGCGCTCGCCGAGACGATCCGGCGCGGCCTCGACGACGCCGGCCTGCGTGCCCGCGTCGGCGAGGCTGGACGGCGCCGGGTCGTCGAACGGTGGACCTGGCGGCGGTGCGCCGAGCTGACCGTCGACCAGTACCGCGAGGTCTTGGCAATGCCCCAGAACGTTGCCAAGGCCCGGCAGAACGGGCGCGGCTGAGATGCTCACCGTGCGGTTCGACACAGCTCACCGAGCTCGGTGTGCCGTCCGGGGGCCTCGCCCTCGACGCCGGCGCCGGGTTCGGGCGGCACGCCTTCGAGCTTGCCCGCCGCGGCTATCGCACCGTGGCGATCGACCGCGCTCCGGATGAGATGGAGGCGACGCGCGCGACGTTGGCGGCGATGGCCGAGACGGGCGAGGTCGAGGAGAAGCACGTCGTCGGCGTTCTCTGCGGCGACGCCACCGCCCTGCCGTTCCCAGACGAGTGCTTCGACGCCGTCGTCACCTCGGAGGTGCTCGAGCACATCACCGACGATGTCGGCGCCCTCGCCGAGCTGCGCCGTGTGGTCCGCCGTGGCGGACTGCTCGCCACGACCGTCCCATCGTGGCTCCCCGAGAAGATCAACTGGATGTTGTCCGACGAGTACCACGCGCCAGCAGTGGTCGGCGGTCACGTGCGGATCTACTCGGCGACGGAGCTCGAGGCCAAGCTGCGAGCGGCCGGTTTCGAGGTGGTCGGGAGCCATCACGCCCACGCCTTGCACTCGCCGTACTGGTGGCTGAAGTGCGCCGTCGGCGTCGACAACGACGACCATCCGCTCGTCCGCCGGTACCGCCAGTTCCTCGAGTGGGACATCATCCGTCAGCCCCGGTCGACCCGAGTTGCCGACCGCCTGCTCTCCCCTGTCCTCGGCAAGAGCCTCGTTCTCTACGGGATCGCCGTATGAATGCGTTCCCCGGCCACGCAGGCCGTCATTCCGTTCCCCGGCCACGGAGGCCGTTGGTTGTCGCTCCCTCCGCTGGCGCTCCGGTCGCTCGCACCGGGTCGCCGAAGTGGCGCCTCGTCGCTCGCATCGGAGAACGGGTTCAATGAAGCTCGATCTCCCAGGTGTGCTCACCGCTGCCGAGCTCGACGCGACGGCGCGCCATCTCGCCGCCCTGCAGCAGCCCAACGGGATGATCCCGTGGTTCCCCGGCGGCCACTGCGATCCCTGGAACCTCGTCGAGAGTGCGATGGCACTTGACGTCGGCGGCTTCCACGGCTGAGGCGATGGCCGCCTACCGCTGGCTCGTCACGACACAACTGACGTCCGGGGCGTGGCACAACTACTACGCCGCCGACGGCACGATCGAGGAGGACAAGCTCGACACCAACGTCTGTGCGTACCTTGCCACCGGGGCTTGGCACCACTGGCTGTGCACCTCGTCACGAGACGACGCCGACGAGTTGTGGCCGGCGGTGGAACGGGCACTGGCCTTCGTGCTCGCGCAACGCCGCGACGACGGGTTGGTGTTGTGGGCCATCGAGGCGGATCACACCCGCACCTGGGACTATGCCCTGCTCACCGGTTCTTCCAGCATCGCCCACGCGTTGCAGTGCGGTGCCCGCCTGGGCGCCGTGTTGGGACACCGGCGACCGCGCTGGAACCACGCTGCCGAGCAGATGATCGTCGCCATCGTCGAGCGGCCCGACGCCTTCGAGCCGAAGCAGCGCTGGGCGATGGACTGGTACTACCCGGTGTTGTGCGGCGCCCTCGGTGTGAGCGCGAGCAAAGCGCGCCTCGCCGATGGCTGGGCGACGTTTGTCATGGACGGACTCGGTGTGCGCTGCGTGAGCGACGAGCCGTGGGTAACCGCCTCCGAGACTGCCGAGTGCGCCATCGCCTTCGCCACGATCGGCGACACCGACACCGCCGCCGACCTGTTGCGCTGGACGCGCACGCACCGGCGACCCGACGGCTCCTACTGGACCGGGATCGTCTACCCCGACGATCTCGTTTTTCCGTTCGACGAGCACACCTCCTACACCGCCGCGGCCGTGATCCTCGCTGCCGACGCGATCAGTGGAACAGGACCGGCGTCGAGCATCTTCGCTCCCCACGCCGAGTACTGACTCGGCAGCGTTCCTTCGGCAAGACTCCATAGGTGCGCACAGTCCCTGCTCGACAACACGGTGGCGCGAACCGTGTTCAGTGCCTGGAGTTGGCTCGTCTTGGGCGTGCTGCTGGTCGTGTGGGTGCCCCTCGTCGGGATCGTCTGGCTGGCGACCGTCCCCTTCGACCGCGGCCGCTACGCACCTGGGTGGCTGTTCCGCAAGATCGCCGTCGTGGACCAGAAGCTCAATCCGCTGTGGCGCTTTCGCACCCACGGGACGATGCCCCCTGACCCCAGGCGGCCGTATGTCGTCGTCGCCAACCACGAGAGCTTTGTCGACATCCTGCTGATCTCCCACCTCCCGTGGGAGATGAAGTGGTTGTCGAAGGCCGAGTTCTTCAAGTTCCCGCTGATCGGCTGGCTGATGCGGATGGCCGGCGACATCCGCCTGGTGCGCGGTGACCGGGCGAGTGTCGCCGCGGCGATGAGAGCGTGCGAGGACCGTCTTGCCAAGAGAGTCTCCGTGATGATCTTCCCCGAGGGAACACGCTCGACGAACGGCGAGCTCGGACCGTTCCTGCGCGGCGCCTTCAAGCTGGCCATCGACCGGCAGGTGCCGGTCCTGCCCCTCGCCGTCCACGGCACCCGCACGGCCTTGCGCAAACACGACTGGCGGCTCGGAGTGTCGGACGCCGACGTCTACGTGCTCGACCCGATCGACACGACGGGGATGACGTCGGCCGACGTCAATGCCCTCCGCGACCGGGTGCGTGACGCGATCGCCAACAAGCTCGCGACGATCGCCTGAACCGGCGTCGCAATACAACCGCTAGCCGACCCTCCGAAGGACCCGCAGCGAGCCGGTTGCCGACGTCAGCACGAAGCGGCCACTCTCGATCGCCGGCAGGTAGATGTCTTCGTAAGGCGGCCGGCCCCCGTCAGCCGGATCCGGGAACACGTCGTGGATGGCGAGCGTGCCCCCGCCGGCGATCTTCGGCGCCCATCCCGCGTAGTCCTGCCGAGCAGGGTCGGCACCATGCCCGCCGTCGATGAACACGAGGGCGGCGGGCGTCGTCCAGTGGGCCGCGACGACAGGTGACTCGCCGACGACGGCAATGGCGTAGGGCTCGAGCCCGGCGTCGAACAAGGCCCGGCGAAACATCGGGAGCGTGTCGATCCGACCGACATCACGGTCGACGACCTCCGGATCGTGGTGCTCCCATCCGGCCTGGTTCTCCTCCGACCCGCGGTGGTGATCGACGGCGAACACGACCGTCCCGGCCTGCCGCGCTGCGGCGGCAAGCCAGATCGTGGAGCGTCCGCAGTAGGAGCCGACCTCGACGAACGGCGCACCAGGGACCGCCTCGGCGGCGACCAGTGCTGCAGCGTGCAGGGCATCACCTTCCTCGGCTGGCATGAACCCCTTCGTCGCCAAGGCGCGCTCGCGCCAACTCGTCATCACTGCCATGATTACCGGAATGACCGTTCACAGCGTTCCCCGGCCACGCAGGCCGCTGCTGGACGCTCGTTCGCTGGCGCTCACTCACTCGCATCGGCGCGAGGTCGTCCCGTGACCGCTCTGGACGACCTCGTCGCCCTTCTCGACTTGGAAGCGATCGAGGTCAACATCTTCCGCGGCCATTCCACCGACGAGAAACGCCAGCGTGTCTTCGGTGGGCAAGTGGCCGGCCAAGCGCTCGTGGCCGCAGCCCGCACGGTCGACGAGAGCCGCCCGGTGCACTCGTTGCATGCCTACTTCTTGCGCCCGGGAGACCCGTCCCGCCCGATTCTCTACCAGGTCGACCGGCTTCGCGACGGGCGCAGCTTCACGACACGGCGGGTGGTCGCCATCCAACACGGCGAAGCGATCTTCAACGTGCAGGCGAGCTTTCACAGTTACGAGCAGGGACCCGATCACCAACTCACGATGCCGGAGGGACTGCCCGACCCCGAGTCACTTCCCGACTGGAACGAACGGCTGAGCCCGTACCGGGAGCAGCTCGGCGAGCTGTTCGAACGCCCGCGGCCGATCGACTTGCGCTACATCGGCCCCGACCCGATGAGCCGCAAGGGCACGTCAGCCGCCGGCCAGCAGGTGTGGCTGCGGGCCGATGGCAAGCTCCCTGACGACCCAGTCCTCCACGCCTGCATAGTCACCTACGCCAGCGACATGACGCTGCTCGACACGGCGGTGATGCCGTTCGGGCTGGCATGGGATTCGCCGGGCATCAAGATGGCCAGCCTCGACCATGCGATGTGGTTCCATCGCCCGTTCCGGGCCGACGAGTGGCTGCTCTACGACCAGCGGGCGATCTCGGTGACGTCGGCACGGGGGCTGGCCGGTGGGGCGATCTTCACGGCCGATGGCCGGCTCGCCGTGAGCGTCGTCCAGGAAGGCCTCATTCGCATCGGGTAACGGACCCATCACAAAGGAACACCTATGCACACGAGCAGGAAACGACGTCCGACGTTGGTGTTCGCCGCCGCTGCGTCGGCGCTGGCGCTCAGCAGCCCCGCCGGCGCCGACTCGCCGTCCGGTGCGCTGGCGACGACGGCGCCACAGATCACCTTGACGCCGATCGCCGAGGTCGAAGCCCCGGTCGACCTCGCCTGGCGAACGGGCGACACGGCGCTGTACGTCGTGGGTCAGCGTGGTCAGATCACGCGCATCGGCGGCGAGGCGCCAGCCGTCGTCCTCGACATCGACGACCTCACCGACAGCGGTGGTGAGCAGGGACTGCTCGGGCTGGCATTCAGCCCCGACGGAACGAAGGCGTACATCAACTTCACCGACAACAACGGCGACACCAACGTCGCCGAGCTGACGGTGGGAGCGGACGGCGTGTTCGATCGGGACAGCCTGCGCACCGTGCTGTTCGTCGAGCAGCCGTACGCCAACCACAACGGCGGCGACCTGGCGTTCGGCCCGGACGGGATGCTCTACATCGGTCTCGGTGACGGCGGCGCCGGCGGTGACCCGGAACGCCGCGCCCTCAACTTGGCCGAACTGCTCGGCAAGATGCTGCGCATCGACCCGTCGACCCCGTCGGGTGATCTCGGCTACACGATCCCGCCCGACAACCCGTTCGTCGGTACCGAAGGTGCCCGCGGGGAGATCTGGTCGATCGGGCTGCGCAATCCATGGCGCTACAGCTTCGATCCGGAGACCGGCGACCTGTGGATCGCCGATGTCGGCCAGGGCAACATCGAGGAGATCAATGTCGCCCCGGCGACGGATGGGATGGGTGCCGGCCGCGGCAGCAACTTCGGGTGGAGCGCCTACGAGGGCAGCCAACGGTTCAACGACGACGTCACCGCCGAGAACCACTCCGGCCCGATCTTCGAGTACGACCACAGCGGGGGTCGCTGCTCGATCAGCGGCGGCGTGCGCGCCCGCGGTGAGGGGGCCGGACCGCTCGCCGGGTGGTACGTCTACGCCGACTACTGCACCGGCGAGGTGATGGCCCTCTCCGTCAGCGGTGCGGGCACCGGCGTGACCGTCGGCCCTGAGGCCGCCGCGCTCGCCACCGCCGGTGCCGAGGTGTCCGCCGTGGCGTCCGGCCCCGACGGCGCCGTCTACGTGCTGGCGTTCGACGATGTCGTGTACCGCCTCGACCCGGCGGCGTAGCGGAGAGGGACCATCCGACACTGTGTAAGCATGCATGCCCGCCGAGGGCATACACGCTTACGCAGACGGTCAACCGACGCGGTGGAACTCGACCGTCCGAGCGGCCGACGTCGGCGGCGACGAGCCTGACGCGGATCTCGTCGCCCGGATTGACCCGGGCGGCGCGCACACGAGCGAGGATCGCCGGGTCGGTGATCTGCATCATCGGACCGTGGCGGTCCTCATCGACGATGAGCCCGTCGAACACATCGCCCTCGCGTCCTGCGAGCAGCACCGCCTCGGCGAGGTCGGTGACCGCGTTGTCGACGCGGTTGCCGAGCTGATCGGACCGCGCCATCACCCTCGGCAGTTCACCGAACGCCTCTTCGATATGGTCGGGGACACTGCTGCCGTTGGCGACCGCCAGAGCACGCCTCGACGACGTAGCGATCGGCGAGCCGGCGGAGCGGAGCGGTGGCATGGGCGTACGTCGCCGCCATCGCCGAGTGCCACGGCTTCTCGTCTGCGGTGAACGGTCGGTACGAGCGCGCCACCGCTCGCCCGGCGGACGGCAAGCAGGAACGCCGCGCTGCGTTGGTCGTCCCGCGGCAGCGATCGCTGGAACTGGGCGAGCGACATCCCGTCCGGCCAGTCGAGCTCGAACGCCCGCGCCGTCAGACGCAGCCGGCGTGACCGCCCTGTCCGATGCCTCCGGCATCACCCTGAACAGCCCGGTGCGTGGCCGCATGGAGCGCGTCGGCGACCGCCAGGTTCGTCGCCAGTGACATCCCGGCGTTGCGGTCCTCGCTCTCCAGTCGAGCGTCGAAGCGCAGCTGCCATCCGTCGTCGGTCAGCTCCAACACCTGCTCCGGGAACTCGACGCGCGGCGCTCCACGGCGGTCCTCGGCGGCGACGATGCGCCGCGCCAGCTCGGCGAAGCCGGCCGGCAGGGTCCGCTCGTCGACGTCCTCGTAGGCCAGCTTGGCCCGGCTATGGATCACGGCTCGCTCGACGCCGTCGAGTCGCGACTCACCGCCTTCATCGATGCGCACGGTGAACACGACGGCCGGACGCGGCCCGTCGGGGAGCAGGCTCGCCGCCGCCTCCGAGAGCGGCCGGGGATACAGCGGCACCTTCCCATCGGGCAGGTACACCGTGCCGCCGCGCTCCCACGCTGCGGTGTCGAGAACGCCGCCCGGGTCGACGAAGAACCCGACGTCGGCGATGGCGTAGTGCAGCACGACGTCGTCTCCTGCCGCCTCGATGGCGAAGGCCTGGTCGAGATCGGTGGCCGACGCCGGGTCGAGGGTCACGTAGTCGACCGACGTGCGATCGACGTGAGTTGCACCCGGTGTACGTGCGGCGGCCTCCTCGGCCGCGGCGACGACCTCGGCGGGGAACTCTCCGGGGAGGTCGAGCTCGGCCCGGATCGCATCGAGACCGGCGGACATGACGTCGTCGGCCTCGAATCTGGGTGTCCTGAGTTTCATTGGTCGATCTCCGGACGGCAGCGTCCTGATCGCCGCCAAAGAATCGGAATCGCTCAGCGGCGCGCGCCCATGAACATGCCCTTGAGGGCCTCGTAGTGCTCGATGACGTGGCCGGCGCCGAGGACGACAGCCTCCAGCGCCGCGGTCGACTGGCGCACCGGTACGCGGGTTTCCCGCTCGATGCGCTCGCGCACGCCGCGGAGCAGGCTGCCGCCTCCGACGAGGTACATGCCCCGCGTGAGGAAGTCCTGCGACAGCTCCGGAGGAGCCTTGGCGAGACAACGGATCACCGAGGCGACGATCGACGACACGACGTCCTCGATGGCGAAGCGGATCTCCTCGGGCGTGAGGATCACGGTCTTGGGCAGGCCGGTCATCAGGTCGCGGCCACGCACTTCGGCTTGGCGGTCGTCACCGATCGGGTCGGCGGAGCCGATCTCCTTCTTGATCTCCTCGGCGGTCCGCTCGCCGATGGCGATGCCGTGCTCGCGGCGGACGTAGTTCTGGATGGCCGCGTCGACGTCGAACGAGCCGATGCGCACGGCTTCCAGAGCGACGATGCCTCCCAACGAGATGACCGCCGTCTCGCTCGTGCCGCCGCCGATGTCGATGACCATGTTGCCGACGGGTTCGTCGATCGGCAGGTCGGCGCCGATCGCCGCGGCCATCGGCTGCTCGATGAGGTTGGCGTCGGCCGCCCCGGCGCGGCGAGCTGCGTCGGTGACGGCGCGGCGCTCGACCTCGGTGATCGCCGACGGCACGCAGATCACCACCTTCGGCCGCGTGAACCGGCTGACTCCGACACGCTGCAGCAACAACCGGATCATCCGCTCGGTGATCTCGAAGTCGGTGATCGCCCCGCCACGCAACGGGCGGACGGCGACGATGTAGCCGGGCGTGCGGCCGATCATCTGCCACGCCTCGTGACCGGTCGCCAGCACTTCGCCGGTCTGGCGGTTGAGGGCGATGACCGATGGCTCGTTGAGGACGATGCCGCGACCCTTCATGTACACGAGGGTGTTGGCGGTGCCCAGGTCGATGGCCAAGTCACGGGCCATCGGGATCTCGATCCTCGGGCTTGCCCTCCCGTCGAGCTTCTGCACGCGGTCGACCACGGAGCGGCGGGCCTCCGGGGAGAGGGCGTCGATCTGACGCTGGAACGACGTCACGCCATCTGGCGCACGGCGACGGCTGAGCACGAACAGCACGATTCCGGCTGCGACGATCGCCGCGCCAACCACGATCCAGATCGTCATGTGATCGTCCGGGCCATCACGCCGGGCCGCCGCCGACGTGCTGGACGTCACGGATCGGAGCCGCGCCGGTGCCCCAATCGGCTCCGTCGCGCCACGTCTCGTGCTTCCAGATCGGGACCGTCTCCTTGAGCGTGTCGATGACGAAACGCGCCGCTTCGAACGCTTCCTGACGATGCGGCGACGAGACAGCCACGACGACAGCAGAATCGGACACGACGAGCGGACCGAGGCGGTGGATCATCGCCAGCCGGCCGATCGTCGGCCAACGGCGGCGCGCTTCGGCGGCGATCGCGGCGAAGCGCTCGCCCGCAGCCTGCTCGTAGGCCTCGTACTCCAGTTGCTCGACGCCGTCACGGCCATCGGCGTGGTCGCGCACTGTTCCGGAGAACACGACGACCGCCCCACAGCTCGGCCGCACCGCCCAGTCGTACAGCGACGCGACCGGCAGCGCCTCGTCGGTCAAGCCGAACCAATCGTCACCAGGGGCCGGTGGGAGCACGAGGCTGCATCGTAGCTGGACCTTCGGGGGCGACCCCTGCGTGTCGGCGGTGCTCGGTAGATTTCGATTCCGTGACGCCCCCACCGGTGCCCCCGCACGAACGCGAGTGGCGGCACCCGTCGGAGTTGCCAGCGCCGCCGCACGAGCCACCCACGCGGGGCGGTCGTCTGCTCATCGTCGCGACCGCGGCGATCGGTCTCGCCCTCGTCGGTGTGATGGCAATCCGGATGACGCCCGGCCAGAACGCCCATCGTGACGCGTTGGTGACGGTGTCGACGTCGTCAGTCTTTCCGACGGTCAGCGCCGACTCGTTCGGCGAGCTCGCCGAAGCGGCGAGCAACGGCGGTCGACGGTTCACCGACCTTCTCGGGCGGACACTGTCGTCGTTCCTGTCGTCGACCGACCGAAGCCAGGTCAGCGCCTCGACGATCTCGCTGTCGTCGAGCGACACGTCCAGAGTCGACAGCGCCACCTTCGCCGTTGTGACACCGATCGGCACCGACGGGCTCGGAGTCACCACGGCCGCAGCCGTCGAGGGTCGCTCGGGAACGATCGAGGCGATGCTTCCGTCAGGAGCGATCGTCACCGCCGAGCTCGTCGGCACCGACAACGGGGTGGCCGTCGTCAACCTGTCCGACACGGATTCAGCCGGGGCCACCCGGCTCGCCGGGACGGAACACGCCGACGATTGGACGGTTGTCGCCTTCGGCGACGAGTTCGAGGTGAGCGAGGACCGCGACGGTCTACAAGCGCTCACCGTGCCTGAAGCAGCGCCAATCTTCGACGCCAGCGGGGCACTCGTCGGCCTGTGCACCATCGGGCCGGATGGCGTCGAGATGCTGCCCGTCGCCTCACTCCCCGACATCGAGCCGCCGCCGTCGGCAACCGAGTCGACCGAGTCGACCGAGTCGACACAGACGACCGAGACGACCGAGACGACGGACACGACCGCGACGACGGACACGACCGCGACGACGGAGGCCGCGGTCACCACGGAGCCGGTCGACAGTGGTAATCCCGCTGTCGAGCACGTTGCCCGCAGCGCCGCCGGCATCCTCACCGGGGACACTGCCGGCGAGCACCGACGTGGTGACGACTGACGGCTCGGCGGTGCCGACCAGCGAACCCGTCGACAGCTCCGAACCGGCGACGACTGCAGCTCTCTAGCCAGCGCGCCGGCGACGCCTCCACGATCTGATCGCCAGCAGCGCCACGCCGGCGACGATGAGGGCGCCGGTGATCATTCCACCGAGGGTGATCTCCTGACGACGCTGCGGGGTGATCATCGTCCACCAACGACCCTCGGTGCCCTCGACGTACGCCTGCTCGTTGGTCACCGTCGCCTTCCAGCCCTGGCGTTTCAGCCGGTCGTTGGCGACCACCCAGGAATGACGGGTGTAGCTGCGCAGACCGGGCGGGATCGGCCCGCGTTGGAACCGCCAGCGCAGTGCGGCGAGCGACCTCGGCGGCTCGATCGGGCAGCTTCAATCGCGGGCGTTCGCCGCTGAGCGCCCGTACCCGGTCGCCGGCGATCCATCCGTCCGGAGCCACGTTGAACACCCCGTCGAGACGATTGCGCACGGCGAGGTGGACGGCCGCGGCGAGGTCATCGAGGTGGAGGAACTGGGCGGCAGGATCGTCTTCGCCGAAGCGTTCGCCAAGTCCGGCCGCCAGCGATCGGGCGAGGTGCGACGAGCCGTCCGCGGCCATCGACACCACAGGACGCAGCACGGCGACGGTCCGACCGGGCCGTTGCCGGCGCCAGCGATCGGCCATCGCCTCGGCCGCCGCCAACTGACGGGCGTAGACGAAATCGACGTCGGGGCGCAAGATGGCGTCCTCCGTCAGCGGGACCGGGTTGTTCGGCCAGGCGCCGTACACCATCGCCGAGGACACGAACACGAGGTGGTCGGCGTCGCGGGCGATCGCTTCGGCGAGCGTTCGGTCGACCCCTTCGGTGACGTTCTCGCGGCGCCGTGCTCGGGCGTCCGGGTCGCCCGACCCGAGGTGAACCACGACGTCGATCGGTCCGTCCGTCGGGGGCGGCAGCACGATCGACGGATCAGCCTCGAGCCCGGCGAGCACGCGTGAACCCAGGCTGCTCTCGGCACCGCTGATCGACACCGAGACCGGCTCGGTGTCCCAGTTCACGGCCACACTCATGACAGACTACCGACGGTACCCGCGCGGCCGTTGTCGCTCGTAGCATCAACCCCATGTCTGACGGTCAGCCTCCCGCCGAGCGACCGGGTGACGACGACCCGCAGGAGCCGGTCAACCCGTTCGCCGGGCTGCCGCTGTTCGGCGACCTGGCCAAGGCGCTCGCCGGCCAGGGGCCGCTGAACTGGGATGCCGCACGACAGTTCGCCGTGATGGGGTCCACCGGGGGCACCGCCGAGGCCAACGTCAGCCCGGATCTGCGCTTCGCCTACGAGGACCTCGCCCGCATCGCCCGGATGCACGTCGCCGACGTGATCGGTGTCAGCCGAGATCTCGGAGAGGTGCGTGCCGTCACCCGGTCGCAGTGGGCAACCGAGACGCTCGAGGCCTACCGCCACTTGTTCACCGAGATGGCCGCATCACTCGGGCGGGCGGCCGAGACGGAGGACGATGCTGCCGGCGGCGATCCGATGATGTCGATGATGGCCGGCTTGTCGCGGATGATGGCGCCGGCGATGCTCGGCATGTCGATCGGGTCGATGGTTGGACGCCTCGCCACCAGGGCGTTCGGCAGCTCACGACCTGCCGATCCCCCGCCAGCCGTCCACCGTGACACTCGTCCCGGCGAACATCGAGGCCTTCGCCGCCGAGTGGGAGATCCCCCTCGACGAGATGCGGCTGTGGGTGCTCGCCCACGAGATCGCCGGATTCACGCTGTTCGAGGCGGCCCACGTCCGTGACGCCCTGTCCGATCTCGTGCGTCAGCACGCCGGCGGGTTCCGACCGGATGCCTCGTCGGTCACCGACAAGCTGACCTCGCTCGACGACGAGTCTGCCGACCCGATCGCCGCCCTCCAGCAGGCGCTGAGCGACCCAGAGCTGCTGCTCGGGGCCGTCACCTCGCCGGAACAACGCGAGCTGCGCCCTCGCCTCGACGCCCTCGTCGCCGTCGTCATCGGCTACACCGACTGGGTCGTCGACGCCGTCGCCGTCCGTCTCGTCGGCGGGGAGGCGCTCCGCATCGCCGAGGCCGTGCGCCGGCAACGAATCGAGACGTCGGCCAACGACGCCTTCGTCGAGCAGCTGCTCGGAATCCGCATCGGCGAGGCGCAGGTCGCCCGCGGCAAGGCGTTCGTGCAGGGCGTCGTCGACCGAGCCGGCGACGACGGACTGCTTCCGCTGCTCGAACGTCCCGACGCCATCCCGACCCCCAACGAGGTCGACGCCCCCGGCCTCTGGCTGGCGCGAATCAGCGACTGAGCCGAGGAGCGGAGGCGGATCTTCAGCGCCGGTCGCAGGCCGGCTCTACGAGCTCGAGCGGAAGGGCTTCGCCTTTCCGCTCGAAAGCAGGATGTACGCAAGGGCGGCGGCGCAGGCGACGAAGACGAGGATCGCTCCGACGCGGTCGGAGATCGTGATCATCACGGGGATGACCGCGGCGACGGCCCAGGAGAGCTGGAAGCGAGTCTCGAACGTGGCGATGGCGCGACCCCGGTTCGCCTGCGGCGCATCGCGCTGCAGCGTCGACTCGAACCCGAGGCGCCCGATCGCCCCGGCGAGGTTGACGGCGAAGGCGAGACCGACGAGGGCGCCGGTGCCACCGACGATGGCAGCGATCGCCGCGGCGACCGCCGACAGGACGAGGGCGCCGATCAGCATCGTCTCCTCACTGGCGTGGCGGCGGATCCAGGGCGCCGAAGCGTTGCCGACGACCGTCCCGAGGGCGGCCAGCCCGAGGGCGACGCCGAACCACGCCGTGCCGGCATCCTCCTGCTTGAGGGCGAAGGCGATCAGGAACATGACGAACCCGACAGACCCGCGGATCACGATCATCACGATCGAACCGCTGAGCACCGACGGCGAGTGCAGCTCGACCTCCTCAGCTGGGGTGGCCTCGTCACGGGCGACGACGTCGGCGGAAAGGAACGTGGCGGCGACCAGTCCGGCCGTGAACAGGAGGGCGGCGTACACCAGCGTGCCCCTGCTGCCGGCCGGGGTGAGCTGGATGATCGTCGCCGGAACCACCGCGGCAAAGCCGACGAGCCCGGAGATCAGCCCGAGCTTGGAGTTGGCCTCGACGAGGTCACGCTCGCTTCTCACGACGGAGGGGACGAGCGCCGACTTGCACACGACGTACGTCTTCTGCAGAACGAGTGACGCGAACACCACCGGGAACAACGCCAGGTTGTCGATCACCGCGACCATCAGCAGGCACAGCCCGACACGGAAAGTGGCGACGGCGAGGATCGCCGCCCGACGACCGCCGGCGATGCGGTCGAGAGCGGGTCCGATCAACGGGGCGAGCACGAGGAACGGGGCGAAGCTGAGGACGAGGAACAGCAGGACACGTTCACGAGCCGCGTCGGGGTCGATCGAGAAGAACAGCGAGTCGGCCAGGGCGACGACCATCGCCGCGTCGGCGGCCATCATCAGGGCGTGGGTGATCGCCAGGCGGCGGAACTTCGAGTAGCTGGCCAGTGGCAGCGCCCGCCCTCCGAACGAGATCGCCTGCATCCGCTCGGTCACACCGTCGATGCTACGAGGGAACGTCGCCCTGGGGTCGAAGCCTAGCTCCGCTCGTACTTGTAGCCGAGACCGCGGATGGTGACGATGCGGCCGGGCGCCGACGGGTTCGGCTCGATCTTCGAGCGCAGTCGTTTGACGTGGACGTCGAGCGTCTTCGGTGTCGCCCGACGTAGTCGTTGCCCCACACCCGATCGATGAGCGTCTCGCGTGGTAGCACTCGCCCGGCGTTGGCGATCAGCACGTGGAGCAGCTCGAACTCCTTGAGTGGAAGGGCCACCACCTCACCGCCGACGGTCACGGTGTGCTCCTCAGGGTCGAGCACGACGTCGCCGACCTCGATGGCTGCCGGACCGAGCTCTCCCGCGGGGTCGCCGGACGAGCGTCGCAGCACCGCCCGCATCCTGGCGACCAGCTCGCGGAGCCGGTACGGCTTGGTGATGTAGTCGTCGGCGCCCACCTCGAGGCCGACAACCGTGTCGATCTCGGCGCCCTTGGCCGTCACCATGATGATCGGCACCTGGCTCTTCTTGCGCAGCTGCCGGCAGACGTCGATGCCGCTCACCCGCGGCAGCATGACGTCGAGGAGCACGAGGTCGGGACGCACCGCCTCGAACAGATCCAGGGCTTCCAAGCCGTCGGTCGCCACCTCGACGCGGAAACCCTCGCGCCGCAGCCCGAGCGTCAACGCTTCGACGAAGCTCGCCTCGTCCTCGACGACGAGGACGGTCTGCGCGCTCATCGAGGCGCTCGCTCATTCACTCCCGCGCCTCGCTCCTGGGCACGTTGCCGGTCCCACCGTCGACGTCGTCGCCGCCGACGACGGATGGGGCGAGCGGTAGGCGCATCACGAACGTCGAACCCTCGCCCTCGGCTGAGGAGACGAGCACCTCGCCGCCGTGGTTGGTGGCGACGTGGCGGACGATCGCCAGTCCGAGCCCGGTGCCGCCGGTGTCCCGGCTGCGTCCCTTGTCGACCCGGTAGAACCGCTCGAAGATGCGGTCGTGGTCGGCCGCCGGGATCCCGATCCCCTGGTCGGCGACCATCAACTCGGCGAACGTGCCTTCCACCCGCACGCGGATCTGCACCTGACCACCGGGTTCGGAGTACTTGACGGCGTTCTCGACGAGGTTGCCGAGCGCCGAGATCAGCTGGCGCCGGTCGCCGACGACGGCCACCCCGTCGGGGAGGTCGAGCACGGCGATGTGCATCTGCCGCGCCTCGGCGAGGGCAGCTGATCGATCGATCGCCCCGGACACGATGTCGAGCACGTCGACCGTGTCCCGTATCGATTCCTCCCCGAGCTCGATACGCGACAGCTCCATCAGGTCGTCGATCGTCCTGGCGACCCGGTGGGCCTCGGCGACCATCCGCTCGGACACACGGTTGACGACCTCCAGGTCGTGCTCGTCGGCGAGCGCCTCGGCGAGCACGGCGAGGGCCCCGACGGGCGTCTTCAACTCGTGGCTGATGTTGGCGACGAAGTCGGTGCGCATCGCATCGACACGCCTGCGCTCGCTGACATCTTCGATCGTTGCCACCGCCGAACCGCCGGGAAGACCTTCGGCCGTCACCACGACCGCGGCTTGCGGCGGGCCGTACAGCTCGAGCAGCTCCCGCGAGCGCTCACCGGCGAGGGCCCGGCGCAGGGCGGCCTGCACGGCGTCGTCGATGAGCAACCCGGTGTGCGTCCCCGCGACGGCCTTGGCGCTGGCGTTGCGGTACAGCACCCGGCCGCTCGAGCGCCATCACCACGACGCCGAGCGGGATGCGATCGACCACCGCCGACCAGGTCGGTCCTGCGGCCGGTGCGCTGGCGACGGGCGTCGGATCGCCGTCGACGCGGCTCGACGGGGTCAGCGGTCGGCGTGGTCGCTGCTCCCCGACGAGCGATCATCCACGTCACCGCGGCGGCGACCACCGCGGCGGCGAGGGCGACGAGGACAATGATCACAGCACACTCATTCGAGATCGCTCGCCGCCTGCCGTTCGGCGTAGCGCGCCGCGCCCTCGTGCTCGGCGACATATCCGGTGACGACGAACCGGACCCGCTCGCCGATGTTCACGGCGTGATCGCCGATCCGTTCGTAGAAGCGGGCGACGACCGCCAGCTGGACGGCCACCTGCAACTCGATCTTCTCGGTGGAGTGGCTCGTGAAGATCGCCTGCACGAACTCGCGCTGCAGGTCGTCGAGATAGCTGTCCATGTCGTCGAGCGCAGCAGCTCGGGCCGCGTCATCGGTGAGGTACGCCTCCGTCGCCTCCTTGTACAGCTTGTGAGCCTGGGTGCCCATCTTGTGGATGATCCCGCGCAGCCGGGGATCGAGTTGGTGGCCGTAGATCCGCCGCGCGGCCTTGCAGATGTTGACGGCGAGGTCGGCGGAACGTTCGATCTCGGCGATGATGCGCATTGCGGCAACGATGCGTCGGAGGTCGCTGGCGACCGGCTGACTGCAGGGCGAGCAGCTCGTAGCAGGCGTCTTCGAGCTCGAGAGACTTGGCGTCGATCTCGTCGTCGGCGAGGACCATCAGCTCGGCGCCCTCGAGGTCCTGGGTGAGGAGGATCTCCGTCGCTCGCGGGATGCTCTCGGTCACCCGGGCGGCGAGTTTGGCGATTCGCTCACGCAGCTCGTCGAGCTGATGGTGGAACGTCCGGCGCAGGTCGCCGGCCTCGTCGGGGTGGGCGATGTTCTCGTCGGGCAACTCGGCCGCACTCATCCGAATCTCCCCGTCACGTACATCTCGGTGCGCTCGTCACTCGGGTTGGAGAAGATCTTGGCGGTGTGGTCGAACTCGACGAGGCGACCTGTGCGGCGATCGCTCTCCGGGTTGACCTCGGTCGTGAAGAACGCCGTGCGATCGCTCACCCGAGCCGCCTGCTGCATGTTGTGGGTGACGATGACGATCGTGTAGTCGGCCTTGATCTCCTGCATCAGTTCCTCGATGCGCGCCGTGGCGATCGGGTCGAGCGCCGAACACGGCTCGTCCATGAGGATCACCTCGGGTTCGACGGCGACGCAGCGGGCGATGCACAGGCGCTGCTGCTGACCTCCCGACAGACCCATCGCCGACGACTTGAGGCGTCCCTTGACCTCCTCCCACAGGGCGGCGCGGCGCAGTGAGTGCTCGACGATGTCGTCGAGGGCGGCCTTCTTCTTGACGCCGTTGAGCCGCGGACCGAAGGCGAGGTTGTCGTAGATGCTCTTGGGAAACGGGTTGGGCTTCTGGAACACCATGCCGATGCGGCGCCGCACCTCGACCGGATCGACGTCGGAACCGTAGAGGTCGATGCCGTGATACGTCAGCTTGCCCTCGACGCGAGCGCCGTCGATGAGGTCGTTCATGCGGTCGAAGCACCGCAGCACGGTCGACTTGCCGCACCCCGACGGCCCGATGAGCGCAGTGATCTCGTGCTGGCGGATCTGCAGGTTGACGTCACGCACGGCGCGGAAGTCGCCGTAGTAGACGGCGAGGTCCTCGGTCTCGAACACCATCGCGCCTTCCACGGCCACCGGCTCGTGGACGGCTGGCGCGATGGCGACGACGGTTCGTCCCGGCGTCGCCGTGTCACTCGTCGGGCTCATCGGATCACCACTTTCGTTCATATCGATTTCGCAGCCAGATGGCGAAGCCGTTCATCAGCAGGACCAGGGCGAGGAGCACGAGCGCTGATGCGGCGGTGATGGCGCGGAACTCTTCGCCGGGAAGCCGGGCGTAGGAGAAGATCACCGCCGGCAGCCCCGTGAATGGCCCCGACATCTGCTCGACGAACCCCTGACTGCCGGTGATCAAGGTGCCGGTGACTGCCCCGATGATGAGGATCGGCGCTGCTTCACCGGCGGCCCGGGCCAGCGCCAGCACCGTGCCGGTGAGGATGCCCGGGCTTGCTGCGGGCAGCACGTGGTGACGGATCGTCTCCCATTGCGTCGCGCCGACGCCGAGGGCCCCCTCCCGGATCGCCCGGGGCACGGCGCGCAGCGCCTCCATCGTCGTGATGATCACGATCGGCAGCACGAGCGCCGAGAGGACGAGGCCACCGGCGATGAGGTTGCGGCCGTTGTTGCCGGACAGCCAGTCGAGCATGTTGCCGATCCAGCGAACCAGGAAGAACCCACTGTCCTGCAGTTCGGCACCCGGATCGCCGAACCCGTTGAGCACCTTGACGAAGATCCCCAGACCGAGCAGGCCGTACACCACCGACGGAACCCCGGCGAGGTTGCGCACGTTCACTCGCGTCCAGCGGGCGAACCGCGACTTGCCGGCGTACTCCTCGAGATACACGGCGCAGGCGACGCCGAGGGGAAACGCCAGCAGGACGACCAGCACCATCAGCACGATCGTCCCCTTGATACCGGGCCACACGCCGGCCTCCGATGGATCGGTGATGCTCAGCCCGCTGGAGAGAAAGTCGGCCGGACGGTCGGTCCACACGCTCCAGCTGCGCTGCACCATGTCGCCGATGAGCACGGCGAGAATCACCAACGACGTTGCCAGCGAGGCGATCAGCAGGGTCTCGACGATCTTGCCCTTGACGTCGATGCCCTGCTTGGTCAGTCCTGCCGTGACCGATCGCGCCGCCCCACCCGGTCGAGTCGATGCGTGGTCAGCGCCTGACCCCGCTCGAGTCGACGGCTGCGTCCGCCGACTTCCGGCGGAAGACGGCGCACGACGAACAACTAGAGCAACCATCAGTAGCCTCTCTGACCGGTTGACGAGCTTGTCGCCGAGGACGTTGAGCCCGAGGGTCATGACGAACAGCACGGAGCCGATGAAGAACAGGCTCTGGAACGCGGCCTCGTTGCCAGCGACTTGGTCGCTGCCGAAGCTCAGCCCGGCCATCGCCGCGGTCATCGTTTGGCCCGGTTCCAGCGGAGACAAGTGGAACAGCGCTCCTCCCACGGCTCCGGCGGCGATCGCCACCACCATCGTCTCGCCGATGGCCCGCGACATCCCGAGGATGAGGGCGGCGACGATGCCGGAGATACCCCCCGGGAATACGACTCTGAACGTCGTTTGGGTACGTTGCGCACCCAGTCCGAACGATGCTTCGCGCAACGACATCGGCACGGCGCGCAACGCATCCTCGGCGACGGACGCGATGATCGGGACGGTCAGCACGCCGACCGCGATCCCGGCGGCGAGCATCGTGAAGGCCTTGTCGCGCGGGTCGAAGAGGCGCACGACGATGTTCGGGTTGATGAAGGCGATGGCGAAGTAGGCGAGCACGACGCTCGGGATGCCGGCGAGGATCTCGAGGATCGGCTTCACGACCCGCCGCACCCGCGGTTGGGCGAACTCGGCGAGGTAGATCGCCGCACCGAGCCCGAGCGGCACGGCGACGGCCATGGCGATCAGGACGATGACGAACGTACCGACGATGATCGTGCTGATGTCGAACAGGCCTCGGCGCGGGAACCAGCCGACCTGGGTGATCTCGGTGCCGAGGCGATTGAGCATCCGTCCAGCCGCCGACGATCGTCAGCCCGAGGGCGGCGACGCCGACGAAGGTGAGCACCCGAAAGGCGGTGCCGAGTCGAGCGCTGTCGGCACCACGCACCCGGATCGCCAGCCAGCTGGCGCCGGCGGCGAACCCAGCGGCGGCGAGGAACACGAGGACGAGCTGCCACCCGAGGCCCTTCTCGGCCGCGGTGATCTGGCGGACGAAGTCCCACGCGTCGAACGCCAGCGTGCCGATGATCAGCACCGTGATGGCGAACGTCGTCAACGCCCCGCAGGTGAGGACGACCCGGGCGAGGCCGGTCGCGGAACCGACGACCGCTGCTCGTCCGCAGCACCAGTGGCACCGGACTAGGTGTGGTGACGGCGGTGGTCAAGCGCTCGTTCCTCGGTGGTGGTGCGGGATGGTGGAAGCGTACGGCACGGCCGGCGAGGGCAGTTCGCACCTCGCCGGCCACGGCCGCCGGGGGATCTTGACGGTTACTCGCCGCCGTCGCGGGTGCCGGTCTCACGGGCTTCCCACACGGCCTGCGTGGCCGCGGCGTCTTCAGCGCCGAGAGCGACGTAGGGCACCTGGCCCTCTTCGGCACCGACGAGGGTGAACATCGCCGAGTTGACGTAGTAGTCGACGAAGCCCTCGAGTGCCGGGTTCTCGGCGAGCTTGTTGGTGCTCACGTAGATGTAGAGGTCGCGGGCGATCGGGTACTCGCCGCTGGCGATCGTCTCGGCCGTCGGCTCGATGCAGCCACCACCGCCGTCGACTGGGATCGGGCGGACCGTGTCGAGGTTCTCCTCGACGAAGGCGAAGCCGACCCAGCCGAGCGATGTCGGGTTGGCGGCGATGCCCTCGATGATCACGCTGTCGTTGGGGCTCGCCGTGTAGTCGAGGCGGGGCAGGGCATCCTCGACCCCGAGCGCCTCGCCGACCGGGACGATGACGAGCTCGACGAAGCTGTCGAACGTTCCCGACTCCTCGCCGGGTGCCGTGACGACCAGTTCGCCGTCCGGGTACGGGGTGTTGACGGCCCCGAGGTCGGTGACCGTGGCGGCGATCTCGTCGGCCGCCGCCGAGGCATCGGCCCAGTTGCTGACGCCGGTTGCGTCCGGTCCGAGCAGGGCGTACAGGTCGACGAACGACAGGCACTCGACGGCCGTGTTGGCGGCGGATGTGATCACGGACAGCCCGTCGACGGCGATCTTCAGCTCGATGAACTCGACGCCGGCTTCCTCGCAGGCTGCGACTTCCTCGGCGCTGATCGGGCGGGAGGCGTCGGAGATGTCGGTCTCGCCGGCGCAGAAGCGAGCGAACCCGTCGCCCGTGCCCGGCCCGTCGACGGTGATCGCCACGTCCGGATTTGACTCGGCGAACACGCCGGCCGCCGCCGCCGAGATCGGTTCGACGGTCGACGACCCGGAGACGGAGATCGACCCCGACAAGCCCGGTGGGATCGAGTAGGGCGGCGCCGAGGCGCGTCGGTGCCTCACTGCCCGCCGGCTCCGTGCCCGCCGGCTCGGTGCCCATCGGTTCGCTCGTAGGTGGTTCCGTTGTCGCCCCGGCGACTTGCGCCGACGCTGCGAGGAAGAGTGTTCCGGCAAGCGCCACGGTCAGCTTGCCGCGCCGCGAGCCTCGAAGGCCTGAAGTTGTGGTCATGGGCGCGACCGTAGGCAGCGGAGGTGACGCGCCGCCCGGCCGCGGGTTAACAGACGGTGAACGCCAGAGATACAGCTGGCCAACGGCCCGAAAGCACTTGCCCGCTACCCACGAGCACCGCCGGATTGGCGGGCGACGACCCACTGGTAGAGCCGGGCCTGGGCGTTCGGCTCGAACGTGCCCACCGGACCACGTCGTTCCCACGTGTCGTCCGGCTGCAACTCCCACCGCACGATGTCGTCGGCGAGCTGGAAGTCGAGCACGGCGTCGAGCCACTCCTGATGCTTGGGGTGTTCGATCGGGACGAGCACCTCGACCCGACGATCGAGGTTGCGCGGCATCAGGTCGGCGGAACCGATGAGGTACAGCGGTTGGTCGTCGACGTCGCCGTGGGCGAAGTGATAGATCCGGCTGTGTTCGAGGTAGCGCCCGAGGATGCTGCGGACACGAATGTTGTCGGACAGCCCGGGGACGCCGGCACGCAACGAAGAGATGCCGCGGATGACGAGATCGACCTCGACACCGGCGGCACTCGCTCGGTACAGCGACTCGATCATCTCGGCGTCGGCAATGGCGTTGGCCTTGATGACGATCCGGCCCTCGCTGCCGTGGGCGATCTCCCCTTCGACGAGCTCGAGCAACCGCGGCCGGAGGTCGCGTGGGGCGACGACCAGAGTGTGGTACACGTCGTCGCGGCTGTACCCGGTCAGATGGTTGAACAGCTTGGCGACGTCGGCACCGACGTCGATGTCGCACGTGAGGATGCCGAGGTCCTCGTAGATCCTGGCCGTGTTGGTGTTGTAGTTGCCGGTGCCGATGTGGCAATAGCGGCGCAACTGGTCACCGTCGTCGCGCACCACCAGTACGCATTTCGAATGCGTCTTCAGGCCGACCATGCCGTAGACGACGTGGACGCCGGCACGCTCGAGCTGTTTGGCCCAGTTGACGTTGTTGGCCTCGTCGAAGCGGGCCTTCAGTTCGACGAGAACAGCGACCTGCACGCCACGTTCGGCGGCACGGATCAACGCCCGAATGATCGGGCTGTCGCCACCAGCGCGGTACAGGGTCATCTTGATCGACTGCACACGGGGGTCGGCGGCTGCCTGTTCGATGAACGCCTCCGTCGAGGTGGCAAAGCTCTCGTACGGGTGGTGGACCATGATCGCCCGGTCACGCATCACCGAGACGATCGGACGCTCCGCTTCGAGACCGACGGAGATCCGCCCCGGCGTGATCGGCGGCCACGGCCGATCCTTGAGGTCCGGGCGGTCGAGGCCGTGCAGCTCCCAGAGGAAGACGAGACCGATCGGGCCGCGCTGTCGGTACACGTCGTTGGGATGCAGATCGAGCTCGCGCACGAGCAGCTCGAGCATCTCGTCGCTCATCGAGTCGGCGACCTCGAGGCGGACAGCCCGGTTGAAGCGGCGGCGGCGAAGCTCCATCTCGACAGCTTCGAGCAGGTCGTCGGCTTCCTCTTCCTCGACGGTGAGGTCGGCGTTGCGGGTGACGCGGAACGCCGCAGCCTCCTTGATCACCATCCCGGCGAACAGGCTGTCGAGATGGGCGATGACGAGTTCCTCGGCGGGCAGGTAGCGACGCTCGTCGACCTGCACGAGGCGGGGGAACAGGTCCGGCACCTTCACCCGGGCGAACCGTTGCTCGCCGCTGTCGGGATCACCGACGAACGCGGCGACCGACAGGGCGAGATCGGAGATGTAGGGGAACGGGTGGCTCGGATCGACGGCCAGCGGCGTGAGCACGGGGAACACACGCTCCTCGTAGACCTCGGTCATCGTCTTGCGATCGGCCTCGGACAAGTCGCTCCAGCGCACCACCGCGATCCCGGCGGTCGGCGAGCGCCGGGACGAGCGAATCGAGGAACACCAACTCCTGCCGTTCGACGAGGCGTCGGGTCGCCTCGGCGATCTCGCCCAGCTGCTGCGATGCGGTGCGCCCGTCCGGGGTTGGTTCCTCGATGCGGGCGGCGACCTGATCCTTCAACGCGGCGACGCGCACCTGAAAGAACTCGTCGAGGTTCGACGAGGTGATCGCACAGAACTTGGCCCGCTCGAGCAGCGGGATGCCGACCTCCGTCGCCAGGTCGAGCACCCGCTCGTCGAACGCCAGCCAACTCAGTTCGCGGTTGATGAACCGGTCGTCAACCATCCCACATGATCGCACGCGGGACCCGTGCGCGCCCTGTTCGAACGTCCAGAGCGTCGGCCCGCTTGTGTGCCCTCAGAAGACCAGAATTGGTCTTTTCAGGGCACACAAACACAAGTCGCGGTCACTCGAAGTCAGGAACTCCCAAGTCCCACTCGAGGGTGATGTGCTCCCGCTCGGCGTCGCGGATCACACGCTCACGGTTGCGGCGGAACTGCGGATCGTCACGGGGCAGGAGGACGAGCCGGGCGAGCACCCGGGCACGGAACTCTTCGAGCAGGCTGCGCTCGCCCCAGTCGCCGTAGACCTCCCAGTGTGGTGACACCGGTCCGAGGTACACGATGCGGGCGTGGGCGCGCGGCGGCACATCGGCAACGACATCAGTCATTGCGCCGAGGTTACGGCCGAGGTATCGAGGAAATCATGTGCAACACGCGCGCATCATGTTACGGTCTGATTAAGGAGCCGCCGCGGTGCGAACCGCGGCGGTGCCGCCTCCGAACAGCGAGGTGAAGCGAATTGACGGGTCGGGAGGTTTCCAGGACCGTGGGAACGGAATCGAATCGCCAACCGTCGTACAGACCACACTGACAACCCCTCCGCCACCGGGAGCACAACGATGGACGAGACGCAACCTTTCAACGATGGCGCAACCTCCTGGATGATGCAGGGGAACTGCCGCCTGTACCCGCCGAAGGTCTTCTTCCCCAGCGACGGCGTCGGCGTCGAGAAGGCCCGCAAGATCTGCGCCGGCTGCCCGGTCACTGAGCAGTGTCTCGAGTACGCCCTGGAGCACCGCATCGACCACGGTGTGTGGGGTGGCTGCAGCGAACGCGAGCGGCGCCGCATCCTCAAGCGGCGACGGTTGTCCGTCTCGTCCTGACGCGACGACACGATCTCCTGAGCCGGTCCGGCCGCCTCCCCCACCGGGCCGGCTCAGGCGGCTCGGCGTAGGCGGATCAGCTCGCCGACGGGCTGGAGCCCTCCGACTTGGGTTCAGGGGTGCTCGACGCGGTGGTGTCGGTGACGTTCGACGCCGAACGTTGGCCCTCGTCGATGCCGTCCTTGAATTCCTTCTGAGCGCGACCAAGGTTGCGCGCCAGCTTGGGAATCTGCGAGCCCCCGAACAAGACGAGGACGATCACCAGGACGATGATGGCCTCGGGCCCACCGATGTCGAATCCGATCATGCCGGCCACGCTACACCGAGCGCGGTGGACTCGTTCAGGCGCCCAGCACGCTGCGCGCAGCTTGCGCCCGCTGCCGGCGGATCCGCCGCCGTTCACGCTCCGACAGTCCGCCCCAGATCCCGAACTTCTCCCCGTTCTGGAGGGCGAACTCCAGGCACTCGGCGCGCACGACACAACCGCGGCACACCTCCTTGGCCTCGCGAGTCGAGGCGCCCCGTTCGGGGAAGAACAGGTCGGGATCGACGCCGAGACAGTTGGCATGGTCCTGCCAGCTGTTGTCGTCGTCGCGGCTTGCCGCATTGTCGAGATCGTCGAACATCGTGTTGGACCCCCCGTACGTGGTCCGGTCTCGGTCGTGACGCCGGGCATAGTGACGTCGGCGTAATTACACGCTTGTGATTGTCGCATACCACATCACGTTCGCGCAAGAGGGCATTTCCTGAGGCGGTGATCAGGAGAATCGGAAATCGCGTCTTGAGGGCGCGCTCAACTCGCCCGGCCACGCCGGGATTGCGTGCGCCGGTGCTCGATGAAGTCCACGAGCACGTAGTCGCCGAGGTTCTCCGGCGTGGCGAAGAATGCCCGCCCACGGTTGATCTCCGAGATCCGTTCGACAAACGCCTTCAGCGACTGCGTCGCCCCGAGCATGAACGTGTTGATCCGGATCCCCGCGTTCGTGCAACGCACGACTTCACGCAGCGTCGCCTCGATCGTCTCCCGCACCGGGGGATAGTGGAAGTACACCTCGCCGTCGGGCAGCACATGAGCGGTCGGCTCACCGTCGGTCACCATGATGATCTGCTTCGATCCGTGCTGGCGGCTGAGTAGCTGGCGCGCCAGGGTCAGGGCATGGTGCATGTTCGTGCCGTACACGTAGTCCCAACTGGCCTCGGGGATCTCGGCGGCACGAATCACCCGGGCGGTCTCGGAGAACACCACCACGCCGAGGTAATCGCGCGGGAACTGCGACGCGATCAACGCCTGCAGCGCCATCGCCACCTTCTTCGCCGGGACGAAGCGCCCTTCCATCGGCATCGACATCGACAGGTCGAGCATCAACACCGTCGACGATCTCGTGAGATGCTCCGTCTGCTCGATCTCGAAGTCGTCGGGAACGAGCTCGACCGGTGTTCCTGCCCGTCGACCGTGTTCGTCGGTGGCGCGGCGGACAAGGGCGTTGCGGATCGTGCGCTGTAGGTCGAGGCGGAACGGGTCGCCGAACTCGTAGCGCTTGCTCGTCGGAGTCCGTTCGTGCCCGTAGCCGGTCCGCACCGTCTGGTGCTGGCCGATCTGGTCCTTGGTCAGACGCTGGAACACGTCACTGAGGGCGTTCGCGCCGATCTGCCGGATGCCTCGCGGCGTCAGCCGAAGCCCCGACGCGGTGTGTTCGATCAGGCCGGCGTCGGCCAGCCGGCGAGTGAGCTCGGCCAGTCGCTGTAGCGATCGCATGGCGTCGTCACCGAGCAGCTCGCCGACACGTTCGGCGTCGACCTCGGCCAGCGCGTCCGGCGACGTGACGCCGCGCAGCAGCGACTCCAGACGATCGAGGTCACCGAGCTCGGCCATCGTGTCGAGCGCCCCGCCGAGCCCGAGGGCGTCCTCGCCGGAGAACTCGTACGCGTCGTTCCAGCCGCTCCCAGGCGCCAACGCCCGCAACTGCTCGCCGAGCTGGCTGATCTGATCTCGTAGGCCGATGTCGTCGAGGAGTGCCTCGGAGAGTCGGTACAGCTCGTCGCGCTGGTCCGGCGTCATCGAATTGAGCAGCGCCTGCATCGCCGCGGCCCGTCGCGCCAGAGCCGCGAGCAACTCGTCGACGTTCCGCGGATTTTCCGGGAAGAAGTCACCGTGACGAGCCATGAACTGATCGAACTGCGGATCCTCACCTCGGCGGTGGCGAGCGAGCAGCTCGTTGAGATCGCCGAGCATCTCCTTGAGCCGCTGCCGCGACTGCGGGCTCAGTGACTGCATCGATCCACTCATCTGCTCGAACGCCTGGGTCGCCAAGCGTGAGCGCAGGCGCTCGACGAGCGCTTCGAACCGCCGCTCGGCCTCCGCCGAGACGAAGCTGTGCTGCTGCAGCGCGGCGACCTTTCCGGCGAGGTCGTCAGGGAGCAGGTCGAGGTCGAGTCGCCGTTCCTCGGCACGGCGCGTTGCTTCCTCGGCGCGAGCGCTGTCGCCACGGCGTTCAGCGTCGCTGCGCTCGTCGATCTCGGCGAGATCGACCCCGTGTCGCTCTTCGTCGACGATGTCGGCGAGTTCGCGGGAGATCTCGTCGTACACGCCGCCGAGGTCGAAGCGCTCGAGACGATCGCGACGTGCTTGGCGCAGGCGTTGGAGCAGCTCGCGCAGTCCGGCGATCTCGTCACCGTTGGCCGCCATCAGCCCGTCGTTCATCAGTCGCCGCAGCGCCGCGTTGACGTCTCCGTGCTCGATCAGGTCGTCGGTGACGGCAGCCAGAATGTCGTCAGCGTCGGGCTCGAAGCCGCGCTGGGTGCCGTCCCACCGCGAGTACGTGTAGCGCACCGACACGGCCCCACCGTACCGGTGTGCCGCTAGGGGTGTGGACTCAGGCGAGGATCTTGGCTTTGGCCTGGGCGTACTCGGCGTCGTCGAGGATGCCCTGCTCGCGCAGTTTGGCGAGCCGCTCCAGCTCGTCGGCGGTGCTCGCCGACGTTGCGGCGGTCTGACGGACGTACTGCTTGAACGCCTCGTCCTGAGCCCTGGCGTCGGCGGCAACGCGGGCACCCATCTTGCCGCCGCGGGCGATCAGGTACACGAACACACCGAGGTACGGCATGACGATGATGAAGATGCTCCACAACGCCTTGCCCCAACCGGACAGGTCGTCGCTGCGGAAGATGTCGCCGAAGACGACGATCAGCATCCACAGCCAGATGAAGAACAGAAAGAACCAGAGGAGCGACCAGAAGACCTGACCGGATCCCCACTCGGCGGCGAACATAGACATCGTCAATCCTCCCTGCAATCCTGCAGCACATGAGGGTAGACGGCGGCGGTTCGCGAATCGGGGATTCCCGTCCGTCACGAGCGACCGTCCGCCCCGTAGCCTGAAACGATGCGTGTCCCCCGCACGTTCGTGTTCATCGATCTCTCCGGATTCACCAACTACACCGGCGCGTTCGGCGACGATGCCGCCGGACGGCTGCTCAGCGCCTTCCGCACGATCGTCCGGCAGGTCGCGTCCGAGCGGGGTGTGCGCATCGCCAAGTGGCTCGGCGACGGCTGCATGATCGTCGCTGTCGACCAACCCGAGGCAATCGCCTTCACGCTCGACCTCCGCGACCGCTCGGCCGACGTGTGCGCACCGCTGACCGTGCGCGCCGGGATCGCCAGCGGCTACGCCCTGCTCTTCGAGGGCGACGACTACATCGGGTCCGCCGTCAACATGGCATCACGGTTGTGCGACGCCGCCGACAAGAGCCAGGTGCTGATCCCGGCGATGGGGGTCGAGCGACTTCCGGAGGGCGTCACCGCCACTCCGGCCGGCCCGCTCCGACTCGCTGGCTTCCCGGGCGACATCGAGGTGCTCGAACTGACCGGCAGCCCGACCCCGGCGGCGCAGCACGACACCGGCGAACTGTGGAGCCGTAGCCCGTTCCTGTAAAGGCGGCTTCGCACCGCCGACGCGTTCCGTGGCCTCGTTGCGGCCACAACTGACCGCGATGCGACCAGAGAACGCCGGTCGGGCGGGTCAACGGGCGCGGTAGATGGCGCGGCGCTCGCTGACGTCCTTGTTCAGTCGCTTGGAGAGGTGCAGGCCCTCGAGGACGAAGGAGACCGCCGCGGCGACCGCTGGAGGAGAGTCATCACCGGCGGTCAACACCTCGACCGGGCGAACGAGCGCGGGAATCGTCGCCACCTGATCGGCGAGGCGCACCGACGGGACGTCCTCGCCGACGTCGATGACCGTCCCCTCGTCGAACGCCTGGGTCACCGCCCGGGTCAGCTCGGCCGGAACCCGCTCGCGGTAGACAGCGAGCACGGCGGTGCGGACGAGGTTGTCGAAGATCGCTCCCTGGGCGCCGTCGTCAAGCGTCTCGACCTCGATCTTGCCGCTGCTGCTTGCCGTCATCGCCGACAAGTCATCGATCCGCGCCACGGCTGTCGTCTCGCCGGCCTGCAACCCGCGGCGGAGGGCATTGGCGGTCACTGCCTCGAGGTTGGTGACGGAGAGGCGCACGCTCACACCGCTGCGCTGGTTGACGTGCGAGCTTGCCCGGGCGACGTGACTGAGCGTGGCGATGACCTCGCGTAGGTAGTCGGGCACGGCGACATCGACCCGCGGGCCGTCGCCGCGGTCGTCGATGAACCGACGCGACTCGCTGTCCATGATCGCCAGCTCCGTCGCCACGTCGAGCGGGTAGTGCGTGCGGATCTGCGACCCGAAGCGATCCTTCAACGGCGTGATCAGACGCCCTCGGCTGGTGTAGTCCTCGGGGTTCGCCGAGGCGACGAACATCACGTCGAGGGGCAGCCGAACCTGGTAGCCGCGCACCTGCACGTCGCGTTCCTCGAGGGCGTTGAGCAGGCCGACCTGGATGCGCTCGGCGAGATCGGGAAGCTCGTTGACCGAGAAGATTCCCCGGTTGGTGCGCGGGACGAGGCCATAGTGCAGCGTCAGCTCGTCGGAGAGGTAGCGCCCTTCGGCGACGCGGATCGGGTCGACCTCGCCGATCAGGTCGGCGATCGACGTGTCCGGTGTCGCCAGCTTTTCGCCGTAGCGCTGGTCGCGGTGCACCCAGCTGATCGCTGTGTCGTCACCCAACTCGGCGACGAGGTCGCGGGCATAGCGCGACACGGGAGCGAGCGGATCGTCGTTGATCTCACTGCCGGCAACAATCGGCAGCCACTCGTCGAGCAGACTGGTCAGGGAGCGGATCATCCGGGTCTTTCCCTGGCCGCGCTCGCCGAGGAAGATCACATCGTGACCCGCGAGCAGGGCGTTCGCCAGTTGCGGCAGGACCGTGTCGTCGTAACCAACGATGCCGTCGATCAACGGCAGGCCGGCGGCGAGCTGGGCGACGACGTTGGTGCGGATCTCCTCCTTGACCGAGCGCGTCGTCCAGCCTGAGGCCTTCAACTCACCGATGGTCGTCGGGCGCGTTGTCATCGGCGACCCTTCACCGATGCGCGCGACTGAGCGCCAGCGAAGGAGCGGTCACGAGCGGCCTGCGTGGCCGGGGAACGCAATGAACGTCACGGGTTCGACCCTAACGGCGTCACGGCCCGCTCGCCCATCGGGAACGCCTAGCCTCAGCCGTCGTGGATCTCGCTGGCCCCTGGCGCGCCCGGGAGGCCGACGACGAGCTCCGCCGCACCGGCACGGACCTCGATCTCGACGACTCTGGCTGGACCACGCTCGACGTTCCCGGTCACTGGCGCGGCCACCCCGAGTTCGCCAGCAGTGACGGACCGGTGCTCTATCGCCGCCGCTTCGAGCAGGCTGCACCACCGCCAGGAACGCGTCGCTGGGTGACGTTCGACGGAATCTTCTATCAAGCGGACGCCTGGCTCGACGGTGCCTACCTCGGCGATCCAGAGGGCTACTTCTTTCCGCACAGCTTCGACATCACCGAGCTCGCGGCGATGTCGTACGAGCACGTGCTGGCTGTCGAGGTGGCCTGCTCGCCAGAGCGCGGCACGTCAGGGCGGCGAAACATCACCGGAATGCTGCAGCACTCGGAGGCCGTCGATCGCGACTGGAATCCCGGGGGTCTCTGGCGCACCGTGCGTATCCACGACACCGGTGCGGTGCGGATCGATCGTCTTCGCGTGCTGTGCCGCGACGCCGACGACACGCGAGCCCACCTGCGCCTGCATGCCCGCCTCGATGCCCTCGCCACCGACACGGTCCACATCCGCACGTCCGCCGACGGCGACGTGGTCGGTGAGACGGAGCACACCCTCGCTGCCGGCAACAACGACATCGAGTGGTCGCTGGACATCGCCGCACCGCGCCTGTGGTGGCCGCACGCGCTCGGCGCGCAGCCGCTGACCGACGTATCCGTGGAGGTCGTCGTCGACGGCGAGGTCAGCGATCGAACTTCCCGACGAACCGGGCTCCGCGAGGTGGCGTTCACCGACTGGGTGTTCTCGATCAATGGCGAGCGCTTGTTCCTCAAGGGCGCCAATCTCGTGCCGGCGCGGCCCGGACTGGCCGACGCCGGGCGGGACCTGGTCCGCTCCGACGTGGAGCGAGCTGTGGAGGCAGGTCTCGACGCGCTGCGCGTGCAGGCGCACATCGCGACCGACGACCTGTACACAGCGGCCGACGAACTCGGCGTTGTCCTCCTCCAGGACTTCCCGCTGCAGTGGGGGTACGGGCGTCACGTCCGCCGTGAGGCAGTCCACCAGGCCCGTGAGGCCGTTTCTGCGCTCGGCCACCACCCTTCGATCATCCAGTGGTGCGCCCACGACGAGCCCGTGGCCGACGCTCCCCAACTCGATGGCGACTCGACACGCACCCGCCTGCGCCGGTTCGCCCGTCAACAGCTGCCGACGTGGAACAAGTCGGTGCTCGATCGGTGGGTGAAACGAGCCTTCGAACAGGCTGACCCGACCCGGCCGACAATCGCTCACAGCGGCGTCCTCCCCCACCTTCCCCAGCTCGACGGAACCGACAGCCACCTGTGGCTCGGCTGGCACCGCGGCGACGCCGGCGAGCTCGCCGAGCGAGCCCGCGCCCTGCCCCGCTTGGTGCGCTTCGTCAGCGAGTTCGGCGCCCAGTCGGTCCCCAACAGCGCGAGCGAGTTCGTCGACGCCTCTGCGTGGCCGGCCCTCGACTGGGAGTACCTGGCCGAGCACCATGGCCTCGAGGCCGACGTGATGCGCCTACGCCATCCACCCGAGCACTACCCGTCGTTCGCCGCGTGGCGTCGGGCGACCCAGCGCTACCAAGCTGACCTGTTGCGTCAGCACATCGAGACGCTCCGCCGGCTCAAGTACCGGCCGACCGGTGGGTTCTGCTTCTCCTGGCTCGCCGACGCGATGCCGATGATCTCGGCGTCGGTGCTCGACCACGAGCGCCGGCCAAAGGCCGCCTGGACGACCGTGGTCGAGGCCTGCCGGCCGGTGATCGTCGTGTGCGACGCCTTTCCGGAGTCCGTCCAGCCTGGCCGCACCCTGTCGCTCAACGTCCACGTCGTCAGCGATCTGCGCGAACCGCTCGCCGCCACCGTGGCCGCCTCCGCAAACTGGCCGGGCGGTTCTCAGCGGTTTGGCTTTCGTGGCGAGATCGAAGCCGACGACTGCGTCCTCGTCGGGCGGGTGACGATCGAGGTACCGGACGTCACCGGGGAGCTCCTCCTTGGCCTCGCCCTCGACGGACGCACGGCGTCGGGCGACCCGGTGACGGCCACCCGCCGCTCCGGCGCCAGGATCGCCGGCTGAGCCCGATCGGCCGGCGCCCTCTGGTCAGGTCAGGCGGGCGGCAAGTCGGGATGCAGCTGCGCCCGATCGGCGGCGAGGACGCCGCGCTCCCAACCGAGCCGATCGCTGGTGCCGCCACGTGCCCCGACCCAGGTGAGAGGCCCGAAGCTTGCGGCGACCTCGGCGTCGATGGCGTCGGCCCGTGCCGCGAGCACCGGCAGCAGGGCCGAGCCCACCCCATTCCCGACCTCCGCTTCGACCGACTCGTTGACCTCGGCCAGGCGCTTGTCGATCCGGCAGGCGTAGGCGAGCAGGAACGACGAGCGGAAGGCGCGTCCACGCACACGACTCCCGGGCGCTGCGTTCGCCGCCTCGGCCAGCATCGCTGCCTGCGACTGCACGAGCAATGACGTGAACAACACCTCGGTGGCCGCGACGTCGGTGGAGAACCCGACGACCGAGTGCAGCCCGTAGCGCGAGTGCGTGATGGCCTTGCAGCGCGAGTGCTTGGCGACGACGTGCAGGAGATGGGTCTTCGGGTCGGCGTAGGGATCGTCGATCGGCAGGCGGATCGTCACCGGCCGGTCCGTCCGGTCGGACTGCGACCACAACAGTGCGGCGTCGATGGCGTGGCGGGCCATCAACTCCTGTGCCTTCGCGGTGAACGCCTCGGCCTCGGCTTCGAAGGTCGTCGACTCGGCCTGGGCGAGCAGGGCACGGACTTTGGCGAGCACGGGGTCGTCTGGCGGAGAGTCGTCGCGGCGATTCCAAGTCGACGGGTCGGTGCCGGGCGGCGGCAAGATCGTCGGCAACGATCCCAGGTCGACAAGTAGCTCGAGCGATCTGATGATCAGCAGCGCGCGGCTGAGGGAGGCTTCCTCGTTTGCGACCGCTGATTGCAGCCAACCCGCCCCGTGGTTGATCCCTTCGGCCGTGGTCGCAGCCTGGTTCGCCCAGTCCGGGTGCAGCGTCGCCGGGTCGCGGCGGGCGTGGTCGACGGCGATGAGAGCCTGGACGATCCGGCCGATTTGTGGATCGGTTCGGCGGGCGTGTCGCGCGAGTTCGCTCGGCTGCCACCCGCGCTGCCAGACCTCCCCGATGAGCCATGCCAACTGAGACTCCGCCTCGGCGACGAGAGCCGGATCGTCGGCATGGTCCAGCACGATGCCGAGCGACGATCCGGAACCAGCACGGCGGCGCAGACCTACGACGTCCCACAGCGCCTCGCGGATCTGTCGTCGATCACCTTCCGTCGTCCCGTGGCTTGCGGATCGGTCGGCGCCCGCCCACGTCCGCGACGCGTGCCGCCGGGCGTGCTCGGCGCGTCGCTTGGCTTTCTCCCGCCGCCGTTGCTTGTTGCGAACTCCCATGACGCCGACCGTACGCGTGGGGTGTCAGGGCGTCGCGGATACCGCGGGCGGATCGGTATGCGCACAACTCGGCGGGTCGTCGCGACGGCCTGGGGACGTGCAGCCGTTTCCGGAGTGAACGCACCGACTCGGTGCATTTGGCTCCGGAGAATGTTCGGAGCGCCGAACCCGTCGCCGGCGGTCACCAGGATCTCCGTGAGCTATTCATGCAAGTTGCATGTGCGCTATGCTCTGCGCATGACGGTCAACGTGCAGATCCGGAACGTTCCTGAGAAGCTGGCGAACGAACTGAAGGCCCGCGCCGCGGCTCGCCGCCAGAGCCTCAGCGACTACCTGCTCGGTGAGCTCGAACAGATCGCCGAGACACCCACGATCAACGACTGGCTCGACCGTCACCTGACCGGTCCGCCCCGCGAACTTGGGGTGACCGCCGTTGAACTCCTCGACGAGGTCCGTGCCGAAGAGTGATCGTCCTCGATGCTTCGGCGGCAGCGGAGCTCGTGCTCGAATCATCCGCCGGTCACGCCGTCGGTCGCCGCGTTCGGGACGAAGCGCTGCACTGTCCGGCACATTTCGATGTCGAGGTCGTGGGCGTGATTCGTCGTGCGGTCATCCAACGTATTGCCGACGAGCGCACCGGAGCGGTCGCCTTCGCGGCCTTCCGTCAGCTGCCGGTCCGGCGTTGGTCGATTCCGCCCCTGCTCGATCGTGGCTACGCGCTGCGCGCAACACACACCATCAGTGACGCTGTCTACGTGGCCCTCGCCGAATGGCTCGACGCGCCGCTGGTCACATGCGATGCGAGGCTCGCTCGTTCCCACGGTCACAACGCCATGATCCAGCTGGTGTGACGCTCGACTGACTCAGATCCGGCTGAGCAGCTTGCGGTTCTTGAACTTGGCCTTGAGGTAGTCGGCGTTCATCAGGGCGATCACGTCGATGGAGATCTCCTTTGGGCAGGCCACCTCGCACTCGCCGTGGTTGGTGCAGGATCCGAAGTACTCCTCCATCGTCTCGACCATCGCCTCGGTGCGCTGGAAGCGCTCCGCCTGGCCCTGCGGGAGGAGGTTGAGGTGGGCGATCTTCGCCGCGGTGAACAGGTTGGCGGCGCCGTTCGGGCAGGCGGCGACGCAGGCGCCGCAGCCGATGCACAGGGCGGCCGCCTCGGCGGCGTCGGAGACCGGTTTGGGGATCGGGATCAGGTTGGCGTCGGGAGCGCCGCCGGTCGGAGCGGTGATGAAGCCGCCGACCTCGACGATGCGATCGAACGCGCTGCGGTCGCACATCAGGTCCTTGATGATCGGGAACGCCCGCGCCCGCCAGGGTTCGACGACGATCTCGGCGCCGCTATCGAACTTGCGCATGTGCAGCTGGCACGTCGCCGTGCCGCGCTGTGGTCCGTGAGCCTGCCCGTTGATCATCAACGAGCACGTCCCGCAGATCCCTTCGCGGCAGTCGTGGTCGAACGTGATGGCGTCCTTGCCGTCGGCGATCAGGCGCTCGTTGAGGATGTCGAGGAGCTCGAGGAACGAGGCCTCCTCGGAGACCTCGTCGACCTGGAACGTCTCGAAGTGTCCGGCATCGTCTGGTCCCGCCTGCCGCCAGATCCGCAGTGTCAGGTTCTTGACGGTCATTGCGTTCCCCGGCCACGCAGGCCGTTGCTGGCCGCTCGCTCGCTGGCGCTCGCTCGCTCGCATCGGAACCGGGAGTTCCACGGCAGACTCACTTGTAGCTCCGCGTCTGGAAGTGGACGAACTCGTACTCGAGCTGCTCCTCGTGGCGCACCGCCGCGCTGGGATCGCCGGTCCACTCCCATGCCGCGACATGGGCGAATTTGCTCGTCGTCGCGCAGCGCCTCGCCTTCCTCCGTCTGGCATTCGGCGCGGAAGTGACCGCCGCAGCTCTCCTGCCGCTCCAACGCGTCGCGACACATCAACAGGCCGAGCTGGAAGAAGTCGTCGACCCGCCCGGCCTTCTCCAGCGTCTGGTTGATGCTGTCGCTCGGACCGGTGACGCGCAGGTCCTTGCGGAACTCGTCGTACAAGGCGGGGATCTCCGACAGCGCCTTCTCCAGGCCCTCGGCCGTGCGCTCCATGCCGCAGTGGTCCCAGATGATCTTGCCGAGCTCGCGGTGGAACCAGTCCGGCGAGCGAGTTCCGCCGATCGCCAGGTAACCCGCAAAGCGCTCTCGTGCCGCTGCCTCGGCGGCGGCGAACTCCGGGTGATCGGTGCCCGGGATCGGCTTGTTGAGCAGCGGGGCGAGGTAGTTGGAGATCGTGTTGGGCAACACGAAGTAGCCGTCGGCGAGTCCCTGCATCAGCGCCGAGGCGCCGAGGCGGTTGGCGCCGTGGTCGGAGAAGTTGGCTTCGCCGGCGCAGTACAGGCCGGGGATCGTCGTCATCAGCTCGTAGTCGACCCACAACCCGCCCATCGTGTAGTGCGACGCCGGATAGATGCGCATCGGCACGGTGTAGGGGTCCTCGCCGGTGATCCGCTCGTACATCTCGAACAAGTTGCCGTAGCGCTGGTTGATCACGTCGCTGCCGAGGCGGCTGATGGCGTCGGCGAAGTCGAGGTAGACACCGTTCTTCTTCGGGCCGACACCCCGGCCGGCGTCGACGGCCCGCTTCGCGGCGCGCGACGCGATGTCCCGCGGCGCCAGGTTGCCGAAGCTCGGATACAGACGTTCGAGGTAGTAGTCGCGCTCGTCCTCGGGGATCTGCGACGGCGGCCGGTCGTCGTCGGGCCGCTTGGGCACCCAGACCCTCCCGTCGTTGCGCAACGACTCGGACATCAGGGTCAACTTGGACTGGAACTCGTCGGATTGCGGGATGCAGGTCGGGTGGATCTGCGTGTAGCACGGGTTGGCAAACCAGGCCCCGCGACGGTGGGCCCGCCAGATCGCCGTGACGTTGCACATCATCGCGTTCGTCGACAGGAAGAAGGCGTTGCCATAGCCGCCGGTGCAGAGCACGACGGCGTGGCCGGCGTGCGAGCGCACTTCACCGGTGAGCAGGTCGCGGGTGACGATGCCGGCGCATCGCCCGTCGACGACGACGATGTCGACCAGCTCGACCCGGTTCCACAGGTTGACGTTGCCGAGGCCGACCTGGCGGGCCATCTGCTGGTAGGCACCGAGGAGCAGTTGCTGGCCGGTCTGCCCGCCGACGTAGAACGTGCGACTGACCTGGGCACCGCCGAAGCTGCGGTTGTCGAGCAGCCCGCCGTACTCACGGGCGAACGGCACGCCCTGGGCGACGGCCTGGTCGATGATGTTCACCGACAGCTGGGCGAGTCGGTAGACGTTGCCCTCGCGGGCACGGAAGTCGCCGCCCTTGATCGTGTCGTAGAACAGCCGGTAGATGCTGTCGCCGTCGCCGCGGTAGTTCTTCGCCGCGTTGATCCCGCCCTGGGCGGCGATCGAGTGGGCCCGACGCGGCGAATCGTGGAACGTGAACGCCTCGACTTGGTAGCCGAGCTCGGCGAGGGTGGCCGCCGCCGAGGCTCCGGCGAGACCCGTGCCGACGACGAGGATCTTGTACTTGCGCTTGTTGTTGGGGTTGACCAGCTTGGAGTTGGCGATGTAGTGGTCCCACTTGTCTTCGAGCGGCCCGGGCGGGACCTTGTCGGCGAGCTGGCTGGCGGGAACCGTGTCCGTGATGTCAACGTCGGTCGGACTGTCGATCGTCTCGGTCATCTCGGCAGCACTCACAAGTCGACGATGCCGGCCTGCACGGCGATGGGGAACGAGACGTTGCCGACAACGATCAACGTGGCGATGCCCACGGCGGCGGCACGGCGCCACTCGTTGAAGCGCGGCGAGTTCCAGCCCATCGACTGGAACATGCTCCAGAAGCCGTGGAAGAGGTGGATGCCGAGGACGATGTTGGCGACGACGTAGAAGATCGCCACCGGCAGCCGCGACAGGCTGGCGTCGACGTTGTGGTACACGGCGCCGCGGACGAAGTCCGGGTTGAACCACCCCCACGTCAGATCGGCGAGGTGATAGAAGAGAAAGAGCAGGACGATGATGCCACTCCAGCGCATCGTCCGACTGGCGAAGTTGGCGGCGATGTACTCACGCGGCGACTGGTAGCGCTGCGGCCGGGCGCGGCGGTTGATGATCGTCAGCGTGTAGGCGGCGTGGAGGTGGAGGGCGAGGGCGACGATGAGGACGATGCGCAACAGCCACAGCGTGACCGTGCGCGGGACGAAGGGGACGAGCAGCTCGCGCAGCCATTCGCCGTAGTGGTCGATGTCCTCCGGACCGAAGAACATCTTCAGGTTGCCGATCATGTGGAGCGACACGTAGCCGACACCGATCAGCCCGGTGATCGCCATCACGTACTTCTTGCCGACGGCGGTCGAGTACAGGTCGATGAGGAACGGTTTGCGCTTGCGGCGCTTCGTCGCCGAACCGCTGACCGGTCCGCGGGCCACGACCTGTGCCATGCGGCGAAGGGTATAGCCGCTCGCGGTGGCTCAGTTCACTGACCTACTGCGCGACGTGAATCACACGACCGAGCGCGATCGCTCGCCACCGATTCACAACCATTTGACCACCGCTCGGGGCGAACGTTGCGACCAGAACCCACAGTCTCCGACCGAAGGAGCAGAAGCCATGACCACCAACCGCAAGCTCGCCATCGCCACCGCCGCCCTGATCGGCGCGTCGCTCGTGTTCACCGCCGCGACGCCGTCCAGCGCCCGTCCCGAAACGCGCTTCGACGTCTGTCCGGCAATGCTCAGCGAGCCGATCTGCGATCCTCATGAGATCGCCGAAACCGGACTCAAATGGCAGCGGCGGCACCAGGCCGGCAGCGGGATTCGCAACCGATCGACCACCGATCGACAGCCGACCCACAACCGCGCGAGTGGAACCTCGAGACGACGGCACAACAGCCGTCACCACCGAGGAGCAGACCGCCATGAAGCGCACCACCACGACCACCACAAGCATCGCCGCACTGATCGGCGCCGCGCTTGTGATCGCCACGCCAACCCCGTCCGGCGCCACCAGCCCGACCCGCTGGGACGTCTGTCCGGCGATCGTCGACGAGCCGCTTTGCGACCTCGTCGAGCAGGCGCACACGACCACCAACGGCAGCGGCACCAAGCCGGCCGTCGTCCCCGAGGTCATCCGCACACCAGATGCCGGCCTCGACATGTCATGCGGTGGCACCCTGATCGCCCACGTTCAGATTTGCGCCGCGTAGAGCGCGCCAGCCGTCGGGCGTCAGCACCCAGTCGGCGATTGAGCCGTCGGGGAAGGCGAACGGCGCCCGCAGCTCCGGTGTGGGCGAACGCCTCGGGGAGCTCGACTGGGGCCAGCTCGTCACCCCAGCGGTGCCAGCGGTGGGCGGGCGCCTCGTCGAGGTGAACTGGATCACTCCCGCCGAGCTCGATCTGGCCGTGAACGACACCAGCCTGCTCATAGCCGTTCATTGCGTTCCCCGGCCACGCAGACCGTAGTTGGCCGCTCCCTCCGCTGGCGCTCCGGTCGCTCGCAACGGATCGCGGTGGGGAGGTCGCGTACCACTCGAGATCCCACGACAACGCTGTCGGTCACGCCGTACGCGCGTCCGAGCGCCTCGTCGGGATCGTCGAGGGCGGCGGCGTAGGTCTCGTTGGCAACTGTCCACTGTTCCATCGGCGCGTCGCAGGTGTGCTCGGCCCACAGGCCATCGCCCTTGACGAGGAGCGGGTCGGAGCGTCGAGGTACGTGCCAATCGGCGACGTGCAACAGTGGCGCGCCCGATCGAGCGAGCGCTGCCCAGTACCACGCGATGGCACCCACGATGCGAAAACCCGAGATCACTCCGATGGCGGGTTGGGCGAGCCAGGCCGTGAACAGCCACTCCTCGACCGCCGCCGCCGCATGGCGTCGCTCGTCGCTCGGCCCAGGAGACTGCAGGCGACGTCATTCCGGCAAACTACGTTCGTGCGCTACCTCAGCCTCGACTGGATCGACGCCGTTGCCGGCGGCGGTCGCGGCCAGCGATCGGCTCCAGGAGACTGGCGCCAGCGCACGAGATCGGCTTCACCCAGGTCGTCACCGACGGCCCAGAGGGCGACGTCACCTACCACCTCCAGGTCGGCGACGGCAAGGTCACCTTCGCCGCCGGGCCGGCCGATCCGGAACACGTTGCGCATGGAGGAGTCCTGGGACACCGCCGTCGCCGTCGCAACCGGGACGCTCAATGCCCAGGAGGCATTCGTCAACGGGCACATCCGGCTCCACGGCGACCAGCAACGGCTGCTCGACTCGCAATCGCTGTTTGGTGCGCTCGACTCGGTGTTCGCGGCGGTGAGGGCGCAGACTGAGTACGAGTGATCTGGAACTAGCTGCCCATGCCTGAGATGCCCGAAGTCCAAGCCCACGCCGAGCGGCTCACCGAACAGTTCGGCGGGTTGCGCCTGAAGCAGTTCCGCCCGTTCACGTTCACCGCGCTGAAGACCGTCATGCCGGCTCCCGAGGAGGCCTACGGGCATCCGCTGCAAGTCGTCGGCCGACGCGGCAAGTTCCTCCTCCTCGAGTTCGAGTCGGTGACGTTCGTCGTCCACCTGATGCAGGGAGGCCGGCTCCTCGTCGACGAGAAGAAGTCGGCCAAGCCGCGCGCCGGGCAAGCCCGCTTCTTGTTCGAGCGACAACCGGGGGCCACCGATCCACCTGCGCTGCTCCTCACCGAGCAGGGCACCGAGCGCAAAGCCGGGGTGTGGTGTGTGCCGACGGAGAAGGCGCTGTCGTCCGAGCCGCTCGACACGCTCGGGCCGGAGGCTGCCACGATCTCGGCCGCCGAGTTGGCCAGGCGGTTCGCTGCCTTGCCGAATACCCGTCTGCACTCGTTCCTGCGCGACCAGCACGCCATCGCCGGACTGGGCCGGCGTCTAGCCAACGAGGTCTGTCATCGCGCCAAGCTCTCGCCGTTCGCGATGACGCACAAGCTCGATGCTGATGCTGCCGCGGCCATCGTCGAAGCGATCAGCGAGGCGGTCGATGAAGGGCTCGACGAGGAACGCCGGCGGCCGGACATGTCGGCATCGAAGGATCGGTCCTCGCGGGTCCACCACCGCACCGGACAACCATGTGGGGTCTGCGGCGACACCATCCGCGCCGTCGAGTACGCCAGCTACACCGTCAACTACTGCCCGACGTGCCAGACCGGCGGCAAGGTCCTCGCCGACAACGTCACCTCCAAGTTCCTCAAGTAGACGGCGCCAGAGCGGTCCTCACTTCGCGTCAGCGAGCCAAGGGGGCGGGACGCGAACGACCAAAGGGCCTCAATGAAGTGCGGCTCGCTGCTGGCCGCTTGCAAGCTTGCTGACAGCCACCTCGCCTTTCGCCGAACGGTCGGCCTCAGGAATCAGCCTGGCAGAGTGTAGTGGCTGGCCAGAATTCGGCGAAGTTTCTCGTATTCTACCCAGTCCGCGTCGCCGTACATCTCGATATCGGCGGTGGTCATTCGTTGCACGACCGTGTCTCGCAAGTGAGGTGGAATCTGTTGGACGAACATCGGGTTGCAGCGAAATGCAAAGTCGGGCCGGATATCGCTCGCGGCCTCCAGAATTCCCGATTCCGGCTTATTGATGAAGCGGCGAACGAACTGAGGCGGATAGAGCGCCATCAGGACGATCAGCGCAAAATCCATGGTGTAGGACTGCCACAGCTGGATTTTCCTGTAAGGGGGCCGTCGATTCTCGATGTCGACTCGCGGTCCGCCCCGGAAGGCCACAGCACTGTCGTAGATCAGTCGCTTACGGAACATCTTCGCCGACCCAGATCGCGCAGCCGACGAGAGTGAGTCGTCGGCGACTCCCGGTGCGTACCGGTCGACGATCAGCGAGGTGCCGAACTCCGTGAGCCCCCGGGTGAGGGTTCCGTCTCGAAGCCCCGCTGCCGAGATGAGCGGCGCCGTGGGGTCACGGGGTTCCCACCCGCGTGGCCGGAGATACAAGGGGGAGGCCGCCAGATGCGTACCGAAGCCAACCGAGGAGAGATCGAGATGGTCGGCGAACAACGTTGCGGCTGCGCCCATGGAGAGCCAGTCCGTCTGCCCGTATCCTTTGGCTCGGAAGTCGGTTGAACAGATGACATCCGGTGCTAGGGGTTCGAACGACTTCCGTTCGCGCTGAAACCATCGGCCGAAGTCGACCGCCAGCCGGACCATCTCGTCGGGCGCGAGCAGCCATGCCGCGAGCGAGTCCATTCCCCCGGAAAAATTCAACGCGAGGCGAGTTCCGGGCTGTCGAACATCTTCGGCTCCAATGGACACCACCTCGGCGCGAGTCCGTGCGGCGACCTGCATCCGAACTGGTTCAGAAACGGGGAAGTCAAACGTGATGTGTGCGTAGCTGCTCCCTAAGAGCGGAGCCACTGCTGAAGCCACAAGATCGGAATGGGCCCGGAACCCTTCGGGCACAGAGAAATGCAGGTGGTCACGCTGATGCTTGGTCGTGAGGCCGATCACCAATTGGCCATCGACGACTTCAGCGGGGGCGACGTGCACCCAATCGCTGCCGCCCGATGGGCGCATTGCGCCCGTCACACGTGGAGGAACCGGGAGATCCAGTTCGCCTATCCACGAGGCGAGACGCGGTAGCACGTTGTGACGACGATGCTGCTTTGACACTTGCGGACTCCGGGGCATTGCGACTGGAGGCTCCGACAACACGTTGGTCGCTTCGGGCCTGAACCTAACACCATGGACCGCCTCGCCAAGAAAATACGGGCGAATGGGCGCTCGCCGACAACGTCACCTCCAAAGCGAGTCCGTCAGCCCCGGTTATTGTGCGGCCGATGCCGATCCACCTTCGCGCCGAGCGTGGTGATTACGCCGCGGCCGTGCTGTGTCCCGGCGATCCGCGACGGGCGAGCTACATCGCCGAGACGTTCTTCGACGAATCCAAACTGGTCAACGAGGAGCGCTGGATGCTCGGCTACACGGGCACGTTCGAAGGCGAACCGATCAGCGTGCAATCGACGGGGATGGGTTGCCCGAGCGCCGGGATCGTCTATGAGGAGCTGATCCAACTCGGCGTGACGAGGCTGTTGCGGGTCGGCACGTGTGGTGCCATCGGCGCCGGCATGGCAATGGCCGACGTGGTGATCGGCGTGACCGCATCTGCCGTCGACACGACGGCGTCGCAGTACGCCGGGATGGACGGCTACGCGCCGGCGGCGACGTTCACGCTGGCCGAGACCGCGGCCCGACTGGCGCGAGAGAGCGGCGCCCGCGTGCATACCGGTCCGATCGTCTCCTCGGCGCTGTTCTACGACCCGGACAAGGAGAACATCGCCCGCTGGAAGCGCACCGGTCACCTGGCGATCGAGATGGAAGCCGCGATGCTCTACACCGTTGCTGCTGTGCACGGCGTCGAGGCGCTGGCGATGATGACGGTGAGCGATCTGGTCACCGAGGAGGCGTCGACACGCATCTCCGACGACGAGCTCAAACGCGGTGTTGACGACATGATGCGTCTCGCCTGCCGCATCGCCCTCTCCTGACGCCGTGGCACGACGACCTGTCCCGCCGTTGGTGGCTGGTTGGGTGATCGTCGACGGGACGCCGATGTTCCATCGGCACTACGTCGACGCCGGGCCGGACGCCAAGGCGATCGTCCACGTCCACGGCTTCGGGATCTCCGGCACCTATCTCGAGCCGACGGCAGCGTTGCTCGCGCCGCGGTATCGCACGTTCGTGCCCGACCTTCCCGGTATGGGACGAAGCCTGCGCCGGGACCGCCCCCTCGACCTGCCCGGTCTCGCGGGGGCTGTGATCAGTTACCTCGACGAAGTCGGCGTGGACCGAACAAGCCTTGTCGGCAACTCGCTCGGGTGCCCGATCATCGCCGAGGTCGTGGCCACGCATCCTGAGCGCGTCGAGCGCGCCGTGCTGGTGTCCCCGGCCGGGGGCCCGAACAACCAACCTCTCTTCCGGGCGATCCGCCAGATGGCCGTCGATGGGTTGCGCGAACCGCCCTCGATGGTGCCGATCGCCGTCCGCGACTACCTCCGTTTCGGTGTTCTGCAGGGCGTGTCGTTGTTCCGGGCGATGATGCGCTATCCGCTGCTCGAACGACTCCCCGACCTCGTTGTCCCCACGCTCGTCGTCGCCGGTGGGCGCGACCCTCTTGTAAACATCGATCGCGTCCACGTCCTGTCCGCGCTCCCCCACGTCCAGGCCGTCAAAGTGCCGGGCGCCCACGCCCTCAACCACAGCGCCCCGGAGTTGATCGCCAGCCTCGTCGATGCTCACCTCAACGAGACTCCGTTGACGGCGTCGAGCGGGCCGCTGGCCGATGTCGAGATGCTCGACGTCGGGCAGGTGGGCGGCACCGAGCAGGGCGACACACCCGACGCCCGCGCCTGACGACACCCCGTTAGCGTGCGCGTCATGGGGCGGACGATTGCTGGTCGCTACGCGCTCCGTACCCAGCTCGGAGTCGGAGGCATGGGGGAGGTGTATGCGGCCGTCGACCTCCGGCTCGACCGCGAAGTGGCGATCAAGCTCGTTCCCGCTGCCGGAATCGACCAGGTCAGACGGGCGCGGTTCGTTCGAGAGGCCCGAGCGGCGGCGCGCATCAATCATCCCAACGCCGTTGCCGTCTTTGACGCCGGTGAAGCGGACGGGTTCCTCTACCTCGTGATGGAGCGGGTCACCGGGCGAGCACTGAGCGAGCGATTGTCGGAGACCGGTCCGATGCCGGTCGCCGAGGCGGCAGCGGTGGCATCGGCCGTGCTGGCCGCCCTCGGGGCTGCCCACTCGGCGGGCGTCGTGCATCGGGACGTAAAGCCGGCGAACATCATCGGCGGTCCCAGCGGTGTGAAGCTCGTCGACTTCGGCATTGCGACCCTGCTCGGAGAGTCAGGCAGCTCCGTAACCGTCGCCGGTGAACTCGTCGGCACACCGAAGTACCTCGCTCCCGAGCAGATCGCCGGTCAGCCGGCGACACCCCAGACCGACCTTTACGCCGTCGGCGTGGTGCTGTTCGAGTTGGTCAGCGGTGTCGTCCCGTTCGACCGTGGCACACCGGTGGCGACGGCAATAGCCCATCGCGAGGAGGCGGCGCCGGACGTGCGGACGATCCGTCCGGACGTCCCGCCGCGAGTCGCCGCGGTGATCCACACCGCGCTGCGGAAGCGGCCCGCCGACCGCTACCACTCGGCGGCGGAGATGCGACGCGCCCTCGCCCCGGCCGAGGCGGCCGACTACGCGGGCGACACCGCCGTGCTCACCACGATGGCGGGGGTGGCTCCAGACGGGCGGCGTGGTCGCGGCTGGTGGTGGGCCGTCGCGATCGTCGTGCTCGTCGTGGGTGGCGCTGTCGCCTTCGCGGTCGCTGACGACGATCCGTCGTCGGCACCGACGACGGCTGCCGTCGGCGCGCCGACGTCGATTGCAGCAGTCGGGGCGTCGATCGCCGTCGCCCCGGCGACGACTGTGGCGACGACCATTCCAACCACTGACGCATCGACGACGACCGCACCGCCTCCCCCACCGATCGCTCCGACCACGCCCGCCGAGTTGATCGCCGTCCTCGACAGTGACCCGGCGCGGTTCGGGCCGCAGACGAGTGAAGTGATCCAGGAGCTCGACGAGATCCTGACCCGGGGCAACCCGAGGGGACGCGCCATCGACCTGCTCGAAGATGCTTCCGTGTGGGTCGAGATGGGCGAGCTCAGCCCTGAGGCGTTCGACCTGCTCGTCGTCGTGCTGACGCCGATCGCCGACGAGAACGGCGACGACGAAGACGAAGACGACTGATCGCGCACTCTTTGGTCGCTGTGATGACGTTGGTGGCCTCACAGCGACCAAAGACACGGATGACGCCCAGATTGCGGGCGCGCCCTCAGATCAGGGCGAGCTCGGCGACGGCGTCACGCTCGTCGGCCAGCTCGGCGACGGAGGCGTCGATCTTGCCGCGGCTGAAGTCGTCGATGTCGAGACCGTTGACGATCGAGTAGTCGCCGCCGGCGCACGTCACCGGGAAGCTGGAGATCAGTCCCTCGGCGACGCCGTAGCTCCCGTCGGACGGAATCGCCATCGACACCCAGTCGCCCTCGGGCGTCCCCTGCATCCATGACCGGATGTGGTCGACGGCGGCGCTCGCCGCCGAGGCGGCCGATGACGCCCCTCGTGCCTCGATGATCGCCGCGCCGCGCTTGGCCACGGTGGGGATGAACACGGAGTCGACCCACTCGTGGTCGCCGACGGCTTCGATAGGCGTTGCGCCCGGCCACCTCGCAGTGGAACAGGTCGGGGTACTGCGTCGTCGAGTGGTTGCCCCAGATCGTCATCCGCCTGACGTCGGCGACTGTGGCGTCGAGCTTGCGAGCGATCTGGCTGATCGCCCGGTTGTGGTCGAGGCGGGTCATCGCCGTGAAGCATCGGGGGTCGAGGTCGGCGGCATTGCGTTGGGCGATCAGAGCATTGGTGTTGGCCGGGTTGCCGACGACGAGGACCTTGACGTCGCGTTTGGCGCTGCGCGACAGCGCCTCGCCCTGGGGCTTGAAGATGCCGCCGTTCGCCGCCAGCAGGTCCGAGCGCTCCATCCCCTGCTTGCGCGGCATCGCCCCGACGAGGAGGGCGACATCGGCGTCACCGAACGCCGTGTAGGCATCGTCGGTGCAGGTGATCTCCGACAGCAGCGGGAACGCGCAGTCGTCGAGCTCCATGCGAACGCCCTCGAGGGCGCCGAGCGCCGGAGTGATCTCCAGCAGCTGCAGGGCAACCGGGGTGTCGGGTCCGAGCATCGCGCCGGAGGCGATGCGGAACAGCAGGCTGTAGCCGATCTGGCCGGCAGCCCCGGTGACGGCGACGCGTACGGGTGTGTTCATTGGCGCCCGAGGCTAGGCGGCCTGATCAGATTCCTGCCCACTCGGTGATGAGCGCGGTGTAGTAGTCGGCACCATCGGCGCTGAGGTGGAAACCGTCGACCGCGGCGTAGCAGTCACCGGGGCACTCCGGCGCCAATGTGTCCCACCAACCGACCGTGACGTTCGAGAACTCGCCCTGGAGCGTGTTGATCAACTCGTTGTTCCCCTCCGTCCACGGCCGATCCACCCAGTTCCTGAGCACGATCACCATGGGCACGTCGGCGAGGAGCTCGAGGAACTCGCGGGCATCGTCCTCGTTGATCTTTCCGTTCGTGCCGAGGTGGACGACCACTACCTCGGGAACCTGACCGCTGGCGTTGATGCTCCGCAATGTCTGCAGATAGTCACCGAACTGACGGCTCTCGACGGCGTCGACGGTGAACCCAGCGGCCTTCAGCGGGCTGGCGGCCCCGAGCATTACCGAGTCGCCAACGGCGAGGTAGCGGCCGATCGCCTTGTGGCGCCGTCGTCGTCGTCGCCGCGACGGTCGTGGTCGATGCTGTACGTCGGAGGAGCGGCGCCCGAAACGGCCGCGGCGGCAGTCGTCGGCGACGCAGCGGTCGACGTCGGCGCAGCGGCGACGACCGTCGTGCTCTGCAACGCTGCTCCGACGTTGGTCACGTCCTGCTGCGCCGCATCGAGCGTCGCCTGCACCTCGTTCTGCTTCAACGGAGCAGTGAACATGCTCACCGCGGCGAAGCCGAACACGGCGACACAACCGACGGCGCCGGCGGCGAGCAGCTGGCGCTGCTTGGGGTCGCTGACGTCGCGGACCCGGTCCCACCACTTGCCGAGCTGGCGCCGGCGGATCGGCATCTCCACGTAGCGATAGGACAGCTCGGTGATGATGCACGTCAGCACCATCGCCACGACGAACTCGGGGACGGTCAAGCGGGCGCCGGCGTTACCGCGGATGATCTGGAAGATCGGCCAGTGATAGAGGTACAGCCCGTACGACCGCGTGCCGATCCAGTTGAGCGGTTGGGCACCGAGGAACATCCCCATCTTGGCGCCGCGGTGGGTGACGGCGACGATCACCAGCAACGTGGCGAAGTCGGTACCGAGGAAGCCGCCACGGAACAGCCACGGGTCGGCGCGGCCGTCGACCTGCACGTGGAGGAACCACGCCAGGGCGCCGAGGGCGCCGAGACCGATCACGGCGAGGAGGTCGAGGAGCGGGCCCTTGTTGCGCATCGGCCCGCGCATCACGGCCACCGGTCGCCAGATCATGGCCAGGGCGGCGCCGAGCAGCAGGCCGGTCGCCCGGGTGATCGTCGACAGGTAGAGCGTGTCCATCTTCGACACCTGGTGACCGCCGACGGACCAGTACGCCTCGGGGGCGACCTCGGGGGTGCCGATCTGCCCGGGGTGGTAGAGCAGCCCGGTCACGACGGCGATGAGAACGGCGGCGAGGACCAGCCAGCGGCTGATCTCGGGCAGGCGCCTCCGCCCGAGTCGCATCAGGGCGAGCATGATGAGCGGCCAGAAGAGGTAGAACTGCTCCTCGACGGCGAGGCTCCAGAGATGCCGCAACGGCGCGAAGTCGAGCAGCGCCGTGTACCCCGCGCCGATCCAGATCTGGTACCAGTTGGTGATGTAGCCGACTCCGGCGATGACGTCGCCGCGCAGCTTGCCGAGGGTGTCGCGCTCGAAGATCGCCGAGTAGATCATCAGCATCGTCATCATCAGGAACAGCGCCGGCAGCAGGCGCCGGGCCCGGCGCATCCAGAACTGCTTGAGGTTGATCCGCCCCGTCTTCTCGTGCTCGCCGATCAGCAACAGGGTGATCAGGTAGCCGCTGATCACGAAGAACACCTCGACGCCGATGAACCCACCCGGCAGCCACCCGTTGTTGGTGTGGTAGAGGATCACGGCGACGACGGCGAGGGCGCGCATCCCGTCGAGGCCCGGGAGATACGGCACCTGCGGAGATCGCCTGGCGCGGCGGATTCCACTCGAGCGGGCGGGCGCTCAACTCCTGTGTCGCCACCGTCATCGTTCCTGAGTGTCCATTGGCGTCGTCGCCCACCAGCGTGGCAGATCGGAGCCGACCAGACGGGCCACGGCGCTAGATGCCTATCTGGTCGAAGATGAGCTGGGCATAGTACCGGCGACCGTCCGGCGGCAGATGGATGCCGTCGTCGTAGAGGCAGTCACCCGGACAGCCTCCGACGGCGGCGTTCCAGTCGATCAGCGTGACGTTGGGGTAGCGGGCGGGCAACGAGAAGATCAGCTCGTTGTTGCGGGCCGTGTAGCCGCGCTCGGCGTGGACCGTCAGCACGACCACCCGCGGCACCCCGGCCAGGGCGTTGAAGAAGGCGGTCATCGTCTCTTCGCTGAACGACCCGTTGGTGCCGAGGTGGACGACGACGACGTCGCCCAGCCGTCCTTCGGCGGCGAGCGTCTGGACGGTCGGCACGTAGTCGATCATCTGGCGGCTGACCGCGGCGTCGACGATGACGCCCCGCGCTGCCAGGTTCTCGGCGGCCCCGAGCATCACCGAGTCGCCGATGGCGACGACGACGGGTGGCCTGGTCGTCGTCGTCGGAGCGATAGCGTGGTGGTCGTCGGAGGAAGCGTGGTGGTCGTCGGAGCGACGGTTGTCGGTGGAGCGGTCGCGGCGACCGTGGTCGTCGTCGCCGACGTCGTTGTCGGTGCGGTCGTCGTCGTCGATGATTCCGTCGTCGACGGCATCTCGGTCGTCTCCGGCGAGTCGTTCGTCTCGGGCGACTCCGTTGTTGCCGGTGCCTCCGTCGCTGCCTCGTCGGCCGTATCGGCCTCGGTCGTCGCCACGGCGGCGGATTGCTGACGCTCGGACTGTGGAAGGGGGTTCGGCGCAAAGAACGGAGGGGCCTCGGTGGTGGCGACGTCCGTCGTGTCGACCGGCTCGGTCGTCTCCACCGGCTCGGTCGTCTCCACCGGCTCGGTCGTCTCCACCGGCTCGGTCGTCTCCACCGGCTCGGTCGTCTCCACCAGCTCGGTCGTCTCCACCAGCTCGGTCGTCTCCACCAGCTCGGTCGTCTCCACCGGCTCGGTCGTCTCCACCAGCTCGGTCGTCTCCACCAGCTCGGTCGTCTCCACCGGCTCGGTCGTCTCCACCAGCTCGGTCGTCTCCACCGGCTCGGTCGTCTCCACCGGCTCGGTCGTCTCCACCAGCTCGGTCGTCTCCACCGGCTCGGTCGAGGCCGCCAGTACCAGCGCGCCGGCAGACGGAGGCGCAGCGGCGAGGTCGGTGACCGACTGCTCGCCTTGCTGCAACGACTGCTCGATGTCGTTCGGCTCGAGCTCGGCGGTGACCATGCTGGCGCTGGCGAAGCCGACGAGTACGACGCTCCCGGCGACCCCGAAGCCGATCGCTCGCCGGCCGATCGGGCCCGCCCGCCGGCCGAGGCGGACGATGATCGGACGGATGCGGCGGCGGCGGATCGGCATCTCGAAGAGGCGGTAGGACAACTCGGTCACGACGGCCGTGGCCGCCATCGCCACGGCGAACTGGCGGACGTCGAGGGGATTGCCGGCGGCGCCGCGGATCATCTGGAAGATCGGCCAGTGGAAGAGGTACATCCCGTACGACCGGGTGCCGACCCAGAGCAGCAAGGGCATGCCGAGCAGGCGACCGGCGAACGATCGGCGATGGGACACGGCGGCGATCATCAGCATCGCGGCCAGGTCGACGGCGAGGAACCCACCGCGGAACAGCAACGGGTCGCCGCCCTGGTCGGTGACGATGTGCAGCCGCCACGCCAACACCAGCAACGAGCCGATGCCGACGACGGCAAGGACGTCGAGAGCGCCGCCCTTGTTGCGAAGCGGGCCACGCATCACGGCGACGGGGCGCCACAACATCGCCAGCGCCGCGCCGACGAGCAGCCCCGTCGACCGCGTGATCGTCGACAGGTACAACGTCTCGGTCTTGGCGACGGCGTGTCCCGCCGACGTCCCAGTAGGCGTCGGGCGTCGTCGCCGGGTCGATCGCCCTGCCGGGATCGAAGAGCAGCCCGACGGCGACGCTGATCGCCACGGCGGCGAGCAGCAGCCAGCGGCTGTACGACGGCAGCCGGCCCTTCCCGACACGGATCAAGGCGATCATCACGATCGGCCAGATGAGGTAGAACTGCTCCTCCACGGCCAGGCTCCACAGGTGGCGCAGCGGGGCGAACTGGCCCTCCGCCGTGTACCCCTGGTCGACCCAGATCTGGTACCAGTTCGACACGTAGCCGAGGGCGGCGAGGACGTCGCCGCGGAGTCGACCGAGCTCCTCGCGCTTGAACAGCGCCGTGTACACGATGACCAGCGCCAGCGTCACGAACAACGCCGGCAGCAGCCGGCGAGCCCGGCGCAGGTAGAAGTGCCCGAGGTGGACGCGGCCGCTGCGCTCGTGCTCGCCGATCAGCAGCAGCGTGATGAGGTAGCCGCTGATCACGAAGAACACCTCGACGCCGATGAACCCGCCGGGCAGCCACGAGCTGTTGGCGTGGTACACCATCACGGCGATCACGGCGAGGGCGCGCATCCCGTCGAGCCCGCGGAGATAGGGGACGCTCGAGAGGTTCCGGCGCTGCCGACCCCTGGTCGCCCACCCGCGGCGAGCGATGCCGTCCGCCGCTGCCACTACGACGACTCCGAGATCGAGGTTGGCGTAGATCTCACGAGTCGCCGTCGAGCGGTTCATCGTGTAGAAGTGCAACCCCGGCGCACCGGCCTCCAGTAGTTCCGAACACAACGTCGACGCGATCTCGACACCGGCACGACGGACGTCGGCCGGATCCTCGAACTCGCTGACCGCGTCGACCACCCACGCCGGCACCTCGGCGCCGCTGAGCTCGGCCATCCTGGCGATCTGCTTGAGGTTGGTGATCGGCATGATGCCGGGGATCACCGGCTTGTTGACACCGAGTTCGGCGAGCTCCTCGACGAGGCGCACGTAGTGTCCCGACTCGAAGAAGAACTGGGTGATGGCGAAGTCGGCACGGGCGAGCTTGGCGGCGAGGTGCCGGCGATCGGTTTCACGGTCGGGCGAATTCGGGTGCACCTCGGGGTGGGCGGCGACACCGACGGAGAACTCCCCGGACTCGCTGACGTGCTCCAAGAGATCGGAGGCGTAGGTGTAGTCACTCGGCCGGTCCGCTGAATCGGCGGGTGGATCACCGCCGAGGGCGAGGATGTTCTCGATCCCGGCGGCGGCGTAGTCGGCGAGGATCTCGTCGATCTCGCCGCGGACGTGGCACTGGCAGGTGAGGTGGGCCATCGGGGTGATCGCCGTCTCCTTGGCCACCCAGATCACGACGTTGCGGGTGCGCTCACGGGTGGAACCTCCGGCCCCGTAGGTGACGGACACGAAGCTCGGCCGCAGCGGCTCGAGCTCGGCAATGGTACGCCCGAGCGTCAGCTGGGTGGCGTCATCCTTCGGCGGAAAGAACTCGAACGAGTACGTCCGCCCCGCGGCAAGGAGATCCGCGATCCGCGCCATCCCGGAGATGTTACCGATTGATGACGACCCCGTCCGCTGCGCGGTTTCTGTGTAGCGTGTAAGCCCTCAGGGGCATACATGCTTACGCAGAGCGGGTCAGTGGCGGAAGTGGCGTTCGCCGGTGAACACCATGGCGATGCCGTGCTCGTCGGCGGCGGCGATCACCTCGTCGTCGCGGACGCTGCCGCCAGGCTGGATCACGGCCGTCACGCCGGCGGCGACGACCGTGTCGAGGCCGTCGCGGAACGGGAAGAAGGCGTCGCTGGCGCACACGCCTCCGGCGACGCGGTCACCGGCGCGGGTGACGGCGATGCGGGCGGAGTCGACACGGTTCTGCTGGCCGGCTCCGATACCGAACGCCTGGCGCTGCTTGGCGAGCACGATGGCGTTGGACGAGACCGCGGCGCACACGATCCAGGCGAACTCGAGGTCGTCCCACTGTTGGTCCGTCGGCGTCGCCTTGGTGACGACCCGCCACAGGGCGCGGTCGGTGCTCACCGGGTCCGGCTGCTGGACGAGCAGGCCACCGTCGATCGGGCGGAGGTCGAAAGGCAGCTCGCTCGGGCGCGGTGGCCGTCGATGACCCGCACGTTCTTCCGCGCCGTCAGCGTCGTCAGCGCGTCCGGTTCGTAGCCAGGGGCGACGACGACCTCGGTGAACACCGGAGCGAGCGCTTCGGCCATCGCCACCGACACCGTGCGATTGGCGGCGACGATGCCACCGAACGCGCTCACCGGGTCGCAGGCGTTGGCCTTGACGTAGGCGTCACCGATCTCCCCGGCGACGGCGACGCCGCACGGGTTGGCGTGCTTGACGATCACGCACGCCGGCTCGTCGAATCGGTGGACGAGCCGCCACGCCGCCTCGGTGTCGTAGAGGTTGAGGTAGCTCAGCTCCTTGCCACCGTGCTGCACGGCGTCGTCCCACCAGCTGCGTCCGCCCTCGAAGCGATAGCGAGCGCCCAGCTGGTGGGGGTTCTCGCCGTACCGCAACTCCTGCGCTCGGCGCAGCGAGAGGTGCAGCGTCGCCGGCAGTCCCGCCCCGTATTGGTGAGCTGTCGCATCGGTTTCCTGCTGCGTGGGCTCACCAATCTCGGCGTCGAGCCAGGCGACGATCTCGGCGTCGTACGCCGCCGTGGTGGCGAAGGCCTTGCGGGCGAGCGAGCGGCGGGTCGGGCCGGTGACCTCCCCCTCCGCACGGATCTCGCCGAGCACTGCCGCGTAGTCGCCGGGGTCGACGACGACTGCGACGCGATCGTGGTTCTTCGCCGCCGCCCGGACCATCGCTGGGCCGCCGATGTCGATCAGCTCGACGCCTGGATCGGTCGCGAAGGGGTAGAGGTTGACGACCACGAGGTCGATCGGCTCGATCCCGTACTCGGCGAGATCGGCGCGATGCGACGGATCCGACGTGTCGGCGAGAATTCCTCCGTGCACCTTCGGGTGCAGGGTCACGACGCGGTGACCGAGGATTGCCGGGAACCCGGTGAGCTCGGCGACGTCCGTGACCGGCACACCACCGGCCGCGATCTCCCGTGCCGTGCCGCCGCTCGACAGCACCCGCCAGCCGGCGGCATGGAGCCCCTCGGCGAGTTCGGCGATTCCCGACTTGTCGTACACGGACAACAACGCGGTGGGCACGGCGGCACAGTAGCGGCAGGTGATGCTCGGCGACCCGGAACGGCGAGAGTACCGTTCCGCTCGTGGACAAGCTCAAGGCGCTCAAGGTCAACGACTGGTTGGTGGTCGCTGGTGGTGTGCTCGTGCTCGTGTTCGGGTTGGCCCGGTGGTTTTCGTGGGAGGTCGACAACGCAGGGGTCAGGCTCGAGGGCAAGAGCAACGCCTTCGACTACCTCCTGACCGGGGTCGTACCGTGGCTGCTGGTCGTCGGCGCGGCGATAGTCACGGTTCTGCTCGCCACTGAGACGCTGAACCGCGGCAAGCTTCCCTGGGAGTTGATCCTGCTCGGTGCCACCGCCCTCGCGTTCGTGCTCATCGTCATCCGGCTGATCGTCAGTGATGACCCGAACATTTCGGGGACGGATGTCGACGTCGACGTCTCCCGCGGGATCGGGATCTGGATGAGCGCCCTGGGTGCCCTCGTCGCCCTCGTTGGCGCGTTCATCGGCTTCCGCAACACCGGACTCGAGACCGAGTACCAGCCGGTGGTCGGGCGGCCGCGGCCCGATCCGGAAATCCCACCCGGCGACGTGACGACGCCCTGACGATGGACTTCAGCAAGTTCAAGACCGCCGACTGGCTGGTGATCGTCGGTGGGGCGATGATGTTCGTCGCCGGCTTCCTCGACTGGTTCGACGCCGGTCCGCTGAGCCCGAATGCGTTCGACTTCACGTTCACCGGACTGATCCCCTGGCTGTTGTTGCTCGCTGCCGCCGTGCTCGGATTCCTCGTCGCCGGTGAGCTGATCACGTCGGGCGGAATCCCGTGGGCGGTCGTCCTGCTCGGACTCACCGTCGTTGGCGCGCTGCTGGTCCTCGTCCGGCTGGTCATCGGCGCTGATCTGAGTGACGTCGTCGACCTGGCGGCGGGTGAGCCCGATCAGAGTCTCAGCCGAGCGGGTGGCCTGTGGGTCAGCGCGATCGGGGCGTGCGTCGCCGCTACTGGCGGGGTGATGAAATTCCAGGCCGCCGGCCCCCGGGCCAGCGACCTTCCCGACCTCCAGAAGATCCGCGACGCCTTCAAGAACTGACCGTCGACGCCAGCTCTGCGTAAGCGTGTAAGCCCTCGGCGGGCATGCATGCTGACACAGAGCGCAGTCAGAGCTCCTTGACGATGTCCGCCATCAGCTCGCCGGCCTCCGTCGGGTTCAGCCCGATGCGGACGCCGGCGGCCTCGAGCGCCTCCATCTTGCCCTTCGCCGTGCCCTTGCCGCCGGAGACGATCGCCCCGGCATGGCCCATCTTGCGGCCGGGTGGCGCCGTGACCCCGGCGATGTAGGCGCTCATCGGCTTCGACACGCGGGCCCGGATGAAGTCGGCTGCCTCCTCCTCGGCGGAGCCGCCGATCTCGCCGAACAGGATCATCGCGTGGGTCTCCGGGTCATTCTCGAACTCGGCCAGGCAGTCGACGAAGCTCGTCCCCGGCACCGGGTCACCGCCGATCCCGACGCATGACGAAACACCGATGCCGTTGAGCTTCAGCTCGTACAGCGCCTGATAGGTGAGCGTGCCGGAGCGGCTGACGATCCCGACGTTGGGTCGATCGGCGCTCGGCTCCTGGGCGATGTCGGTGGGGGTGATGCCGATGTTGCACTTGCCCGGGCTGATCACACCCGGGCAGTTCGGACCGAGCAGCCGTGTGCCGGGGAAGTCGCGCAGCAGGAGGTTGTAGGTCCGCGCCTCGTCCTGGGCCGGGATCCCCTCGGTGATGCACACGACGAAGGAGACGCCCGCTTCAGCCGCCTCGAGGATCGCCGCCGGGGCAGCCTTCGGTGGCACGGCGACGAACGATGCCGTCGCACCTGTCGCCTCGACGGCTTCGGCGACGGAGTTGAAGACGGGGATGCCGTCGACGTCCTGGCCGCCCTTGCCGGGGGTGACGCCGGCGACGACCTTGGTGCCGTACTCTCGGTTGCGCAGACCGTGGAAGCGCCCCTGATCACCCGTCAGGCCCTGGACGACCACCTTGGTGTCCGCATCAACGAAAATTGCCACCTCACCCCCCACCTTCGGAGCCGTTGGCGATTCGTACCGCCTCCCGGGCTGCATCGAGCATCGTCGCCTTGCTGATCAGCCGCGACGGCGGGATCCCGGCGTCGAGGAGGATCTGGCGCCCCTGTTCGGCATTCGTCCCATCGAGACGGATGACGATCGGCGCCCGCAACTCGACCCGCTGTAAACCCTCGACGATGCCGGTGGCCACCTCCTCACCGCGGGTGATCCCGCCGAAGATGTTGACGAGGATCGAGCGCACGTTCTCGTCGTGATTGATCACGTCGAGCGCTGCCGCCATGACGTCGGCGCTGGCGCCACCGCCGATGTCGAGGAAGTTGGCGGCTTGTCCACCGACCTGGTTGACGACGTCGAGCGTGCTCATGGCGAGCCCCGCGCCGTTGGCGATGATGCCCACGTTGCCGTCGAGCCCGATGTACTGGAGGTGCTTCTCCTTGGCCAGCCGCTCGCGGTCGTCGAGGACCTCGGTCGCCTCCCACTCCGCCCATTCCGGATGGCGGAACGAGGCGTTGCCGTCGAGGCTGACCTTGGCGTCGAGGGCGTGCACCTCGCCGTCGGGCCTGAGGATCAACGGGTTGATCTCGGCGAGGTCGCAGTCGCCCTCGGTGAAGCAGCGGTACAGCTTGACGACCATCGCGGCAACGCCGTCGACGGCTCGGTCCGGGATGCCGGCGTCGACGGCTGCCTGCCGGGCCGCCTCCTCGGTGATTCCGGTGACCGGGTTGACGTGCAGCTTGACGATGGCGCCCGGGTCAGTGGCGGCCACCTCCTCGATGTCGACCCCGCCCCGTGCGGACAGCATCAGCAAGTGCTGCTTGGCGGCGCGGTCGAGGGTGAAGCTGGCGTAGTACTCCTCGGCGATGTCGGAGGCGCGCTCGATCCACAGGCGCTCGACGACATGGCCCTTGATGTCCATGCCGAGGATGTTCCCGGCATGGGTGCGCACCTCGTCGACGTCGTCGGCGAGCTTGATCCCGCCGGCCTTGCCACGTCCGCCGACTTGGACCTGGGCCTTGACGACGACCGGATATCCGGCGGCTTCCGCTTGGGCGACGGCCTCGTCGACGGTCAGGGCGACGCCGCCTGGGCTCACCGGGATGCCATACCGAGAGAAGTACTGCTTGCCCTGGTACTCGAAGAGATCCACGCGGCGGCACACTAGCCAAGTGCCTCTCCCCCGGCGGTCTGCCCTCGACCGCGCCGTGATCCCCGTCCTCGGCGGCATCGTCGTGCTGGCGGCGATCTTCGCGGCGACGTTCGGTCTCGCTGCGTGGATCTCCCGTGGTGGCGCCGAGACGACACCACGCCTTGCCCCCAGGACCCTGCCCGTCGGTCGCGCCGAGGCAATCGCCGAGACGATCACCGAGACGGGTCCGATCCTCTTCCCCGGGCTCAACACGGCGACCGGCCGGCGAACGCTGGTCCTCGATCACCAAGGCGACGATCCGACACGCGGCTGGCGGGTCTACCTCGCCCATCCCGCCGACGCTCAGGAGTCGTGCGGCGTGACACAGATTCGTGGCACGAACCGGTTCACCGATTGCAACGGCAACGAAGTCGCCGTGACCGAGCTCGCTCGTCCGACCGATGCCTGCCCGATCGTCGAGAATCGGCAGCGCATCTCGATCGGTCTGGTGTCCGACGTCTGCCGGGCCGACTGACGACGAAGTACCCCATTTAGGTTTGGCTCTCCAACACTGCCAACAGGCGCGAGCAGAACTCCTCGCTGTGCGCCTCCAGCTTGCTGCGGTGCAACGCCAGCCCACCGACGACATCGGCGCCGGTGGCCTGCACCGCGCCGGTGAGCCGGTCCAGGCTCTTGCCCGGGTTGAGGGCGAACGTGCAGAACACCGCGGCCCGCTTGCCCCGCATCGCCGGCAGATTGGAGATCTTCGCCGCCGCCCACGGGGTCTGCCCAACCACGAACAGCCCGTGCACCCACGTCCCGACGAGCACGAGGTCGGAGTCCTGGATCGCTGCGTGGTCGGGTTGGCCGACCGGCGTCAACGAACCGACCGACCAGCCCTCCTGGCTGAGCCCGCCGGCGATCAATTCGGCAGCCTTCCACGTGTTCCCGGTGAGGCTCTCGACGAGCAGGGCGGCTCGCATCGCCCCAACAGTAGGGGAACCGCCCCGTCAGCTCTTGCGCTTGAGCGGAGCCCAGGCCAGGTCGAGGTGCTTGACCCCGACGGTGGGAAAGTTGATCGTCGCCTCGGCGTTGGTCCCGCGTTGACGAAGGTCGATGACGACCCCTTCGCCCCACGCCGGATGCTCGACGTCGTCGCCGATGCGCAGTCCGAGGGCGGCAGCGTCGCTCGGGTCGGGGGACGAGCCTGCGGAGATCGCCGCCTCGACCACGCGATCACGATGAGCATCGCTGCTGTCTCTGCCAGGGCGCTCGGCATCCCGTCCGCCGCGGCGGTACGGCGGCGGGGCGCCGAGGTCGCGGGCGAGATGCCGGCCACGAAGGCTTTGGCGACCGTACGACATGCGCCCGGACACGTTGCCCTGGGCGTCGATCAGCTCGTCTGGGATCTCTTCGAGAAACCGTGACGGCGGGTTGTAGGCCGTCGCCCCGTAGAGGCTGCGACTCCAGGCATGGGAGATGAACAGCCGTTGGCGTGCCCGCGTGATGCCGACATAGGCGAGGCGACGTTCCTCCTCCATGTCGTCGGGTTCGCTCAGCGCCCGACTGCTCGGGAAGACACCTTCCTCGGCGCCGACGAGGAACACGACCGGGAACTCGAGGCCTTTGGCCGAATGCAGCGTGAGCAGGACGACTTGGTCCTCCACCTCCCCGTCGGGGAGCTCGTCCGTGTCGGCGACGAGCGACACCTGCTCGAGGAACTCGTCGACCCTGGTGAACTCGTGCGCCGAACCGATCAGTTCGTCGAGGTTCTCGAGTCGCCCGTGGGCCTCGACGGTGTCCTCGGCCTCCAGCTCGAGTCGATAGCCCGAGCCCTCCAAGGCGGCCTGCAAGAGCTCCGCCGGGCCGGCCGTGTCGTCGTCGAGGCGGGCAGAGAGCGAGTCGAGGAGGGTCACGAATGAGGCGATGCCGCGCTGCGCTGGGCCCGTGATCCCGGCATCGTCGGCGTGACGTAGCGCATCGACGAACCCGCGGCCGGACGTCGCCGCGTAGCGGTCGAGCTTGTCGACGCTCGTTTCGCCGATCCCTCGCTTGGGCACGTTGAGGATGCGCTTGACGCTCACCTCGTCGGCGGGGTTGACCACCGCGCGCAGGTACGCCATCGCATCGCGGATCTCCCGGCGGTCGTAGTAGCGCGTCCCACCGACCACCTTGTACGGCACACCGCTGCGCATCAACGACTCCTCGATGACGCGGCTCTGGGCGTTGGTGCGGTACAGCACGGCGATCTCCCGCCAATTGACAGCGTCCGTGTCGCGTAGTTGGTGGGCGGTGGCGGCGACGAATCGCGCCTCGTCGTTCTCGTCCTCGGCCCAGTAGCGGACAATCCGGTCGCCGCGCCCGACATCGGTCCACAGGTGCTTGGGCTTGCGGTCGATGTTGTTGGCGATCACGGCGTTGGCGGCGTCGAGGATCGTCTGCGTGCTGCGGTAGTTCTGGTCGAGGACGATCGTCGTCACACCTTCCTCAAAGGCGTCCTCGAACTGCACGATGTTGCGCATGTCGGCACCCCTGAAGCGGTAAATCGACTGGTCCATGTCGCCGACAACCGTGACCTTGCCGTGGTCGCCGGCGAGCAGTAGGACGAGCTTGTTCTGGGCGACGTTGGTGTCCTGGTACTCGTCGACGAGCACGTGCTGGAAGCGCTCGCGGTAGGTCTCCAGGACGTCCGGGTGCTGGCGGAACAGGGCGACCGTGTTGACGAGGAGGTCGTCGAAGTCCATCGCCCCGGCGGCATGCAGCCTGTGCTGGTACTCGGCATACACCTCGGCGTGCTTGCGGTCGAAGATGTGCTGGGCGCGAGCTGCCGCGGCGGCGGGATCGACGAGCTCGTTCTTCCAGAGACTGATCGTGGCCTGGACACCACGCGGGGTGAAGCGCTTGGTGTCGAGACCGAGGTCGCGGATCACGTAGCCCGTCAGCCGGGTCGCGTCCGCCTGGTCGTAGATCGAGAACTGGCGCGGGTAGCCGAGCAGATCGGCGTGGGCCCGCAGGATGCGCACACAGGCGGAGTGGAACGTGGAGACCCACATCGCCCTGGTGACCGGGCCGACGAGCTCGGCGACGCGCCGGCGCATCTCGTCGGCCGCCTTGTTGGTGAACGTGATGGCGAGGATCGCCGTCGGCGGCACGCCCTCGTCGATGAGGTGGGCGATGCGATGGGTCAGCACCCGCGTCTTGCCCGATCCGGCTCCGGCGACGACCAGCAGCGGGCCACCACTGTGGACCACGGCGTCGAGCTGGTCGGGGTTGAGACCGGCAAACGCGTCGCTGCCGTCGGCGCGGTGCGCTTCAGTGCCGTTGTCGGCGTTTTCGGTCACCGGGAACCCATCCTACGAATGGCTCGTCACACCCGTCGTCGATGCGACCACGTCGGCAGCGACGTGGCCGACATCTCCGCGCCCACCTGTAGCTTCGCGGGCCGTGGGCGCGGCATGGCAGGGGTGACCCGGCTCCCCGACCCCTGCCTCGTGGTGATCGTCGGACCGGCAGGGTGCGGCAAGTCGACATGGGCGGCGCGCTCGTTCCGACCCGAGCAGGTGATCTCCTCGGACCGACTGCGGGCAATGGTTGGCACAAGCGAGAAGGACCAGCGGGCCGGCACGGCGGCGTTCGAAGTGCTCGATCTCGTCGTCGACCACCGTCTCCGGCGGCGGCTGACGACCGTGATCGACTCGACGGCGTTGGAGGCCACGCGGCGCCGCGGCTACGTCGAGATCGCGCGACGACGTGGAGTTCCGATCGTCGCCGCCGTCTTCGACGTTCCCGAACGCGAGGTTCGACGGCGCAATCGCCAACGCCCCGATCCCGTCCCGTCGACGGCGCTCTCCGCCCAGCTGCGCAGCCTCGGCCCGGTACTGGCAGGCATCGCGGCCGAAGGCTTCGACGCGGTGATCTCGGCGGAAGACCACGACGTCGTCCTCGTCCCGCCCCAGCTCGTCGACGCACCCGCCGCGGCCCGAAGACAACAGGAGGATCCGATGCCACTCACCTTTGGACTGCAGCTGCCGCGCTTCACGTGGCCGGGCGGGAGTGGAGACATCGCCGCCAAGCTGGCTGCGATCGCCGGCGAGGCGGAGGACGCCGGCTTCTCCTCGATCTGGTTGATGGACCACTATCTCCAGATCCCCCAAGTCGGGCGCGAGTGGGACGAGATGCTCGAGGCCTACACGACGCTCGGCTACCTCGCCGGGCGCACGAGTAGGGCGAGCCTCGGCACGCTCTGCACAGGCATCACCTACCGCAACATCGCCGCCCTCGGCAAGATCGTCGCCACGCTCGACGTCCTGTCCGGCGGGCGGGCGATGGCCGGACTCGGGATCGGCTGGTTCGAGCGGGAGCACCACCTGTACGGCTGGGAGTTCCCGCCACGGAGGCGCCGGTACGAGCTGCTCGAGGACGCCTTGCAGTTGCTCCCGCTGCTCTGGGGCAAGGGATCGCCACGGTTCGAGGGCCGCACGGTCACTGTGCCCGAGGCGATCTCCTACCCGCGCCCATTGCAGGACCACATCCCGATCCTCGTCGGCGGGTCCGGCGAGCGTCGCACGCTGCGCCTCGTCGCCCGCTACGCCGACGCGTGCAACCTGTTCGGCGACGCCGCAACGGTGCGTCACAAGGTCGCGGTCCTGCAGCAGCATTGTGCCGACATCGAACGCGATCCCGCCGAGGTGACCGTGACCAACCTGACGGCGGCCCACGTGATCGACTCCAGTGACGATCGGCCCACCGAGAACGCCGGCACCGTGGACGAGCAGATCGGTCGCTACCGCGCCTTCGCCGACGCCGGCGTGCAGACGGCCATCGTGTCGCTCCCCGACGTCGCCGAGGGCGGAATCGAGCGGTTCGCGCCGGTGCTCGCCGCGTTCCGCGTCTGATCGCCAACCGTTGGCGGGCGGGCTGTTAGCGCGGGGCGAGCTCCGGTGCTGTCTTGGCGGGATTGGTGGCGAGATCGTCGAGAGCGATCTCGATCGCCCGCTCCAGCTGGGGATCACGGCCATTGGCGATGTCCGCTGGGGAGCGTTCCACTTCGATGTCTGGATCCACTCCGTGGTTCTCGACCCCCCAGTCGTAGCCTTCCAGCCAGAACGCGTAGCGCGGCTGGGTGACCATCGTGCCGTCCACCAACGTGTACCTCCCGTCGATGCCGACGACCCCACCCCAGGTCCGCGTGCCGACCACCGGCCCGAGACCAAGGGTCTTGATCGCCGCCGTGGCGATGTCGCCGTCGGACCCGGCCTGCTCGTCGACGACCGTGACCAGCGGACCCCGCGGCGAGTCCAACGGATAGGACTCCGGCTCGTAGCCGCGACTGCGGACCCAACCGACGATCCGCTTGGCGAACTTCTCGACGACCAGCTGTGACGTGTGGCCGCCGCCGTTGTCGCGCAGATCGAGGATGACGCCGTCGCGCGCCATCTCGACCCGCAGGTCGCGGTGGAGCTGGGCCCAGCCCGGGCTCATCATGTCGGGAACGTGGAGGTAGCCGAGGCGCCCACCGGAGCGATCACGCGTGAACGCTCTCCTGTCGGCAACCCATGCCTGGTAACGCAGCGGCGTCTCGTCAGCAAGCGGGGTGACGGCGACGGTGCGCCGTTCGCCGGAGGCACTCTCGATCGTCAAGGCGACCGGCTTGCCGGCGGCGTCGGCGAGATGCTCGGCGGGTCCCCAGCGGGGGTCGACTGGGTGGCCGTCGACGGCGATGATGGCATCGCCTGGCGCCGCGGCGACGCCGGGTGCGGTCAGCGGCGAGCGAGCGCGGGGGTCGGATGGCTCGCCGGGAAGGATGCGCGCGATGCGCCACACACCTGCCCCGTCAGGGACGACGTCGGCGCCGAGCATCCCCTGGGTGCGGGCGTCCTCGGGCGGACGCGCCCGAACGTACGCGTGCGACGTCCCGAGCTCCCCCTGCACCTCCCACAGCACATCGATCAGGTCGTCCGTGGAGCCGAGGCGGGCGACCAGCGGGCGGTAGCGGGCAAGGGCGGCATCCCAGTCGACGCCATTCATGTCCGCACGGAAGTAGTGGTCGCGCATCAACCGGCCGGCCTCGTCGTACATCTGCTGCCACTCGTCGCCGGGTGTGACGGTGACGCGCAGCCGTCCAAGGTCGACGGTGACGATGTCGTCGGACTTCTCCGCCTCCTCGGGCGGGACCTTGCGGTCGGCGGGGACGACGCGCATCTCGTGCTTGTCGACGACGACCAGGCGGGCTCCGTCGCCGGTGGGGACGAACCGGTCGACGGCCTCGAGCAACGTTTCGGTGCGTCGCGAAGTCAGGTCGAAGCGCTCCAGGGCGGAGCGCGGCGGGTCGTCGTCGAGTCGCGCGAGGTCGTCGCCGAGTGCTCCGGCGAGGGGGGCGCGTAGCCACACGAAGCCTCCGGCGACGGCGCGCAACAAGCCGTAGCGAGCCGCGGGCACCGGGAAGGGGACGACCCGCTGGTCGATTCCGGCAGCATCGACCGCCACGGTGGCGGCGCCGAACTCGGCCTTCGGCGCGTCCTTGGCCGGAGCAGGCGCCCGCCCGGCAACGTCCGGGTCGAACGGAGACGGAGTCGTGGCCGACAACGTCACCAGCTGCGGCCGGCAGCCGTTCGGGAACGACAGGTCGAACACGTAGGCGTCGTAGATCGGGTCGAAGCTGCGAGTCGACAGGAACGCCAAGTAGTTGCCGTCGGTGCTGAACGACGGCGCCGTGTCGGCGAATCGCAGCGGCGTCACGTCGACCGGCGAGGCCGCCGGATCGGCGACCTCGGCGAGGCGGATCTGCGCCAGTGGTTGCGGTCCCGGCCGCGACCAGGCGAGCCACCGTGAATCCGGAGCGAAGGCCAACCCGGTGATGTCGCCGTTCTCGGTGCGGTCGATCTCGCGCAGCTCGCCGGTGGCCGTCGACACCACCCACAAGCGCCCGTCGTGACTGGCGCCAGCGAGCAGCGAACCGTCCGGCGCGGCGACCAGTTCGAGCACACGGCCGAGCGCCCCGGCGGCGAGCGTTCGGGTGGTCTCGTCGGCGGCGCTCCAGACCTCGATGACGTCATCGCCGTCGGCGCCGCTGATCCAGGCGACGTCGCCGCCAGACGTGACCACCACGGGAAGCCGCCGCCGCACCGTCGACCCGGACGCCAGGACGCGCACGGGGCCGTCACGATGGGTCAGCCACGACACCGTGCCACGCACCTCGACGGCGCTGGCGCGACCGTCGACCGCGGGAGAGATCGTGCCGAGTTGGTGGCTGGCATCGATCGGCTTGGGCATCGTCGCTCTCCGCTCGCCGCCGAGGGCGATGTCGATCGGGACGGCGTCGTCTCCGTCCCACAGCCAGATTTCCCCGCCGCTCTGGAACACGACGCGGTGTCCGTCGGACGTCGCGTGACGGATGTAGAAGTCGGCGTTGGTCAGGCGACGGAGATCGGTGAGTCCTGGCAGCCGGTCAGCCGGCAGCGCCGCGGCCCACAACTGACTCGAGCCTTCCCGGTCGGACACGAACCCGAGCGTGTTGCCGCCGTCGAGCCACAGCGGTGACTCCAGCGGAGCACGCTCGTCGGCGAACACACGCTCGAACTGGCCATCCCCGCTCCGGTCGAGCCACAGCTTGGTCGCCGTGCCGCCGCGGTAGCGCTTCCACCACGCCACCTCGACCGTGCCAGCCGTGGCGGTGAGCACTGCTCCTCCTGGAGCGACGGCGACGTTACTGACGTGGCCGTACGGCAGTCGCTCGGGCGCTCCACCGTCGAGGCCGACGGCGTAGGCGACACGGCTGCTGCGGCTCTTGCCGCCGCCGTGCGACGCGGCCAGCACCCGTCCGTCGGCTGTCCAACCGAGGACCGCGGTGGTCGCCACCCCGAAGTGCGTGAGGCGTCGCCGGTTACCGCCGTCGAGATCGACGACGTGCACCTCAGGGGCGCCGTCGACCGTGCTCGTCCATGCCACCCGCTGCCCGTCGGGCGACAACCGGGGTCGACTGACAGGGACGTAGTCGGTGCTGACCCGCCACGCCTTTCCACCGGACAAGGGCGCCAGCCAGACGTCGTCCTCGGCCACGAAGGTGAGCAGATCGCCGGCCAGGTGGGGGAAACGAAGGTAGCCACGTGTCATTCGGCGCAAGCTAGCGACACGGTGTCACACTGGCGGGGTGAGTACCCACCAGGTGGTCAACCAGGCAACTCCACTGGTCGGCCACGACGCGGCGTCGTCCGACGTCGCCCTGATGGACGGGGTCCTTTCGTTCGGCGGCGAGTGGGGCCTCGCCGACCTGTCGTCGCTTGGCCGCCGCGCCGGAGACCCTGAGGTGATCCGCTGGGGCGAGCTGGCCAACGAGCACGAGCCCGAGCTGCATCGGTACGACCGCTTCGGTCACCGCGTCGACGTCGTCGAGTACCACCCCGCCTACCACTCGCTGATGACCGAGGCAGTGGCCGGCGGCCTCCACGCCGCGCCGTGGGCCGACGGTCGTCCCGGCGCCCACGTCGTGCGGGCGGCCCGCTTCGCCGTGTGGACGCAGGTCGAGGCCGGACACGGCTGCCCGATCTCGATGACCTACTCGATCGTGCCAGCGCTGCGCGCCGACCCCGACTTGGCCAGCGGTTGGGAATCGCGACTGACGTCGCCGGTGTACGACTGTCGCGACGAGCCGGCATCCGGCAAGGACGGCGCCCTCGCCGGCATGGCGATGACCGAGAAGCAGGGCGGCAGCGACGTGCGCGCCAACACCACCCGGGCGACTCCGGCCGACAGCGGTCACGTCCTCACCGGCCACAAGTGGTTCTGCTCGGCTCCGATGAGCGACCTGTTCCTGATGCTCGCCCAGACTCCGGATGGACTGTCGTGCTTTGCTGTTCCGCGCTGGCGACCGGACGGCACGAGAAATGCCATCCGCATCGAGCGGCTCAAGGACAAGCTCGGTAACCGGTCCAACGCATCGAGCGAGATCGAGCTCGACGCGGCGTGGGGCACCCTCCTCGGGGAGGCCGGGGCCGGGGTGGCGACGATCATCAAGATGGTCAACCACACCCGCCTCGACTGCGTGATCGGTGTCACGGGTCAGATGCGCGCCGGGCTGACCCAGGCGATCCACCACACTCGCCACCGATCGGCGTTCGGGAAGCTTCTCATCGACCAGCCGTTGATGCGCCAGGTGCTCGCCGACCTCGCCATCGAGAGCGAGGCGGCGACGCTGACGATGCTGCGTCTGGCCGCCGCCTACGACGCCGGCGAGGACATCTTCAGCCGACTCGCCACCGCCGCCGGCAAGTACTGGTGCTGCAAGCGCACCCCGATGTTCGCCGCCGAGGCGCTGGAGTGCTTCGGCGGAAACGGCTTCGTCGAGACCGGCCCGATGGCCCGCCTGTTTCGGGAGAGCCCGCTCAATGGGATCTGGGAAGGGAGCGGCAACGTCATCGCCCTCGACGTCCTGCGGGCGATCACCCGCGAGCCGGATTCGCTGACCGCGCTGCTCACCGAGATCGAAACGGCAACGGGTGCCGATTCCCGCTTCGACCGCTACGTCGCCGACCTCCACGCCGAGCTCGCCCAACTCGGTGACGGTGACCCCCAGGCCAGAGCGAGGCGGCTCACCGAGCGCCTTGCCCTGGCGTTGCAGGGGTCGCTGCTGTTACGCCACTCCATCGACGCGGTCGCCGACGCGTTTTGTGGATCGCGTCTGGCCGGAGCCGGCGGGCTGATGTTCGGTGCCCTGCCCGAGGGCGTCGACGCCAAGCCGATATTGGAACGCGCCTGGCCCTAGTCCCTGTCGGTTCAGGACCGCGGTGGCACCAGCCGCTTCCGCCCACGCATCTGATACCGGTCGATGTAGACCGTGGTGGGGCGGCCGAGGAAGTACGCCGGCATTCCACCGTGACGAACTCGGGTTTCTGTGACGTGCATGACAAACCTCGCGGTGCTTTTGGGGGGAAGAACATCGTGCCGGAATAGTCCTGCAGAACCTTGGAGATGACGTCATCAGTTCGTGACGAAGTCGTGGAGAGCTGCGCGTACTCGTGCGACGAACCCGGGCGGTGACAAGAATCACGACGACTCAACGCCGCTGGAGCGCCTTGAGCGCGAATCGTGCGAGTGTCCCCGGTCCGGTTGACGACGGGGCGCCGCTGGGTACGTGACAAATCGAACCAACGAAGGAGGGCGAGATGGCTGACTTGACCGCAAAGAAGCGTGAAAAGCTTCCCACCAAGGACTTCGGACTGCCGGAGAAGGCCAGGACGAAGGACGCCAAGAAGCAGTCCGGCAATTACCCCATGCCCGACAAGGCCCATGCCCGCAACGCCAAGGCCAGGGCGGCGCAGCAGCAACAATCCGGCAACCTCACCAAGAATGAGAAGGAGCGCGTCGACCGCAAGGCTGACAAGATTCTCGACGACTGACCTTCCGTTCGCCAGAGGATCGCCATGCCCCTGCCGACTGCCGTAGCGACGTTCAACAAGCACGTCACCAACCGCATCACCGGCGGCTTCGCCGCCCGCCTACCCGGGTTCGCCGTCGTCGCCCATGTCGGCCGAGTGTCGCGACGGACGTACCGGACGCCGGTGAACATGTTCCGCCGGGGCGGCGACTACGTGTTCGTGATGACCTACGGGCCGGGTGCCGACTGGGTGAGGAATGTCGACGCCGCCGGAGCATGTGACATCACGACACGCGGCAGGACCGTTCACCTCATTGCGCCACGTCACTACACCGACCCGACGCACCAGGACGTCCCGGCGCTCGTTCGCGCCGTGCTCCGTCTGATCAACGTCGACGAGTTCATGTCGATGCAGGCGGGGTCCACGTAATCAGGGGATGCGCAGCGGAAGGACCCGGGGCCCGCGTATCTGACCGACGCTCCACACGACCGACTCGCCGGTGGGATCGGCGAGCTCGAACTCGGGGATGCTGGCGAGAAACTCCTCGATGGCGACGCGCAACTCGAGACGAGCGAGGTTGGAGCCGATGCAGCGGTGGATGCCAAGGCCGAAGGCGGCGTGGCGGTTCTCCAAGCGGTCGATGACGACATCGTCGGGTTGATCGAAGGCATCAGGATCACGGTTCGCCGCCGGGAAGGGCAGTAGCACCCACTCGCCGTGCTTCATCGGGTGGCCGTGGAAGTCGTGATCCTTGGCGACGAAGCGAGCCATCGTCACCGGGGCGTAGGCGCGGAGCAGCTCTTCCACGGCCGTGGGGATCAGCTCCGGCTCGGCCACCAGCCGCCGACGGTCATCCGGATGAGTGGCCAGGTGCCAGAGGCCCGAGCCGATCGCGCTCCATGTCGTGTCGATTCCGGCGAGGAGCAGGAGCACGACACAGCCGCGCACGTGCTCATGACTCAGCCGTTCGCCGAACAGCTCGACGTCGAGCAGGAACGAGATCAGGTCGTCGGCTGGCTCGACCACGTGCTCGGCGATGCGCTCGTCGAGATAAGCGTCGAGCTGATCGTTGTGGGCGGTGCGCTCCTCGCTCGGGGCGTCCACGGCCTCGAGGGAGTGGTGGACGAACTCGCGGAACAGGTCGTCGTCCTCGAGCGGGAGACCGAGCATGCGGGCGATGACGTTCACGGGAATGTGTTGGGCGTAGTGCAGCGAGGCGTCGAAGACAGAGTCGCCTGCCGTCGTGATGGACCCAGCGAGTTCGGCGCACAGGCGGCGGATCTCGGGCTCCCACCGTTCGATGGCCTTCGGGGAGAACGGCGGCAGAAGGATGCGGCGGGCGTGGTGGTGGAACGGCGGATCACTGGTGATCGGCGGTGCGCCGCCGATCGGCCCTTCGGGGAAGTCGTCCATCGTCCCCCGGCTGACCACCACGCCGCGGCTCGTGTAGTGCTCGGTGTCGTAGGCGATTTCGGCGACGTACTGGTGGGTCAACGGGACCCACATGCCGTGATAACGGTCGGAGTGGGCGACCGGGCAGCCACCCTCACGAATCGACCGCCAGATCTCCGGGGCTTGGCGGTTGTAGGCCGGATCGGCATGATCGAGATCGGTGGCCCAGTCCGTAACCGGACCGAACGACGAAGTCACGTTGGCTCCTCCTCGATGATGCTGATCGCGTACTCCGGGCAGTTGGCAACCGCCAGGCGAGCCTTCTCGATCAGGTCGGATGGCACCGTGCCCTCGCCGATGACGACAGACTGGCCGTACTCATCGACGTCGAACAGCTCGGGAGCCAGCGCGTAACAACGGTTGTGCCCCTGACATTTCGCCCCGTCGACGGCGACTCGCATGTTTCCGACTGTACGGAGGATGCACCGTTCGTGTCGTGCCAATCCCGTAACAGTCGGGTTGTCCGGACACACTGGGAGCGTGAGTTGCGAGACGATTCGGGTCACCCGCTCGGTCGAGATTCCGCTCGCCGAGATCGAGTTGCGCTTCTCACGGTCGAGTGGTCCGGGTGGTCAGCACGCCCAGAAGGCATCGACGAGGGCCGAGGCGGTGTTCGATGTCAACGCCTCGTCGGCGCTCAGCGACGCCCAGAAGGCACGCGTGATCGCTCGCGTTGGCCCGGTGCTACGAGCAGTTGCCCAGGACGAGCGCAGTCAACTGCGCAATCGCCAGCTGGCGCTCGAGCGCCTCATCGGCGAGCTGCGCGGGGCGCTACGAGTCGCGCGGCCCCGTCGAGCGACGACGCCGACAAAGGCGTCGCGGGAGCGACGGCTCGCTGCGAAGCGCAGGCGCACTGAAACGAAGCAGTTGCGACGCCGCCCCGACGAGTCGTGACGAGCGACAGCCGGAGCCGCCTGCGGGGCGCTGACGGGCTCCCGCGACATCACGTCGGTTGGGCTCTTGAAGCGGGTGCGGCCTGGCCGACAGACGGGTCTGGCCTCATCGCGGGAGGCCCGGTCGCCTCGCGGCCGTGGTATGAGCAATGCGCTGTGCGGGCAAACTCGGTCGGTGACCGCAACGACTAGGCCGACGATCGAGATCCGGGAGGCGACCCGAGATGACGCCGATGCGATCTGCGACGCCCAAGTGGCGGCCTGGCGTGTCGGGTACCGCCACGTGTTCTCGGACGCCGTTCTGTGGGCCGACGACTTCGACAAGAGCCGGCGCGATCGCTGGCGCCGGTGGGAGTTCACCGGCGCCAGCGAGCGCTTCGCAGCTGTCGTTGACGGACGGGTCGTCGGGTTCGCCCACTTCGGGCCCGAGCGCGATCGCCCGGACATGGACCGCCAGCCACCGCAAGGCCGCGGGGAGGTGTACGGCTTCTACCTCCACCCCGATGCGTGGGGCAGCGGCGCGGCAGTCGAGATGATGGCCGTGGCCGAGCGGCGCCTGGCCGAGCTCGGCTATGCCGAGGCAGTCCTGTGGGTGCTCGAGGACAACCCGCGGGGCCGAGCTTTCTACGAGAAGGCTGGCTGGCGACCGACCGGCGGGCAGATCATGTTCGACTACTACTGCGACGAGCCGGTCCCAGAGATCGAGTACCGGCGCGAGCTGGCGTGAACGTTCGCATTGGCATCTAACGTCACGCCGTGATGAACCAGTGGTTCGAGTCGGTCGCTGTCGCCCAGCGACGGGCGAAGCGCGTGCTGCCGAAGTCGGTGTACGCCGCCCTCATGGCTGGCTCGGAACGTGGAACGACGATCAACGACAATGTCGCAGCGTTCGCCGAGCTGGGTTTCTTGCCGGTTGTCGCCGACCAACCCGCGACCCGGGACATCGCGACATCGGTGATGGGTCAGCAGATCTCGATGCCGGTGCTGATCTCGCCGACCGGCGTCCAGGCGGTGCATCCCGACGGTGAGGTCGCCGTCGCCCGCGCTGCAGCGTCGCGTGGCGTGGCGGTCGGGCTCAGCTCGTTCGCCAGCAAACCGATCGAGGACGTCGTTGCGGCCAACCCGCAAACGTTCTTCCAGACCTATTGGGCCGGCGGGCGTGACGCCCTCGTCGCCCGCATCGCCCGGGCCACAGCGGCCGGCGCAGTCGGGCTGATCCTGACCACCGACTGGTCGTTCTCGCATTCCCGCGACTGGGGCAGCCCGTTGATCCCCCAGCGCATGGACGTCCCGACGATGATCCGGCAACTCCCCGGCGTTGTCACCAAACCACGATGGCTGCTGCGTTGGGCTCGGGCGGGGGGTCGCCCGCCCGGCCTCGAGGTGCCCAACTTCGCTGCCCGTGGAGCGCCGCCGCCGACGTTCTTCGAGGCGTACGGCGGGTGGATGCAGACGCCGCCACCGACCTGGGATGACGTCGCCTGGCTGCGAAGCAGTGGGGCGGACCGTTCATGCTCAAGGGCGTGATGCGTGTCGACGATGCGAAGCGAGCCATCGATGCCGGCGTCACGGCGATCTCGGTGTCGAACCATGGTGGCAACAACCTCGATGGTTCACCGGCCCCGATCCGCGTGCTCCACGGGATCGCCGAGACCGTCGGCCACCAGGTCGAGGTCGTGATGGATGGCGGGGTGCGGCGCGGCAGCGACGTGGTCAAGGCGGTCGCCCTCGGAGCGCGTGCCGTGATGATCGGCCGGGCTGCGCTGTGGGGACTCGCCGCGGCCGGGCAGCCTGGCGTCGAGAACGTCCTCGACGTGTTGCGCAACGGGATCGACTCGACACTGCTCGGCATCGGAAGATCGTCGATCGAGAAGCTCTCCCCCGCTGACCTGTTGATCCCCGCTGGATTCTCGCCCGGATAGCGTCGGGTGCCTGATGAGCACAGCCCTGCTCGGCAACATCTTCTCCGACTTCTTCGGTTGGCTCGGCGACAGGATCGCCGACCTCACCGAGTGGCTCGACGAAGTCGGCGGCGAGTGGTGGTTCCTGCTCGTGATCCTGGCCATCGCCTTCTTCGACTCGGTCATCCCCGTGGTTCCGAGCGAGACCGCTGTCATCATCGGAGGCGTGGCCGCCGGGCAAGGCGAACAGTCGCTTCCCCTCGTCATCCTGTGCGGCGCGGCGGGTGCTTTCCTTGGCGACAACACCGCGTACCTGATCGGACGCTACTTCAGCCCGGCGATCAATCGACGGGCCGAAGCACGGCCGAAGACGAGGCGACGGCTGGACTGGGCACGCAACCAGATCCGCATCCGAGGTGGCCCGCTGCTGATCACGGCCCGGTTCATCCCGGGAGGGCGGTCCGCGCTGACGGTGACATCTGGTATCACCCGGCAGGACCATCGGTGGTTCGCCCGCTGGATCGCCCTGGCCGCAGTGATCTGGGCGACCTACGCCGCCGGTCTCGGCTACATCTTCGGCAATCGCTTCAAGGACAACCACACGGCCGCCTTCCTGCTGGCCTTCGGCGCCGCTCTGGGGATCACCCTGCTGATCGAGTTGGTTCGCCATGTGCGCAAGGGCAAAGGCCCAGCCGAGATCGCCGCCACCGAGTTCCGCGGAGAGGCAAGAGAGACCGTCGAGGAGGCGATCGACCACAAACTCCATCACGGAGTCGACGAGCCGGCCGGGAACTCGGCCCGAGAGTGACGGCTGGGAGATCGCTCGACGTGACGACCGGCAGCGCCGCCGGGCTCGTGCGCCGCTACCAGCTCGATGCGTCGACGAGGATCGTTGGCGGCGAGTCGTGCGACGAGACGACCGTGCTCGGAGGGTCGCCGTTGCGGCTGTTCCGCCTCACTGCCGCCGGCCGGGGACACTTCGACGAGATCGCCTCCGGCGCGCCGGTTGCCCCGTCCAGGCTCACCGAGCGGCTGCTCGAGGCCGGGGCGATCCATCCCGTCCGCCCGGAGTCCGACGGAGCAGGACAACCATCGCTTCGAGCCAGGCCGACGTGACCGTTGTCGTGCCGACCCACGAGACCCCACCAGCCCGCTTGTACGACATCCTCCGGCACTGTCTCGACACCGCTGGCGTGATGTTCGTCGACGACGGCTCGGGGACCCCGCTGACAGGTGTGCGCGGGGCAACGCTGGTGCGCCTCCGCCACAACTCCGGGCCGGCGGCAGCACGCAACGCTGGAGCTCGCGCCGCCGAGACGCCGATCGTCGCCTTCGTCGACACCGACGTCGACCTCCATCCCAGGTGGCTCGACGGCCTGCTGTGGCACTTCGACGATCCACGCGTCGGGTTCGTTGCCCCACGAGTGGCCAGCGGTCCCGCCGCCGAGGGCGGCGACCCGCGAGTCGCGCGATATGAGCAACGCCACTCCCCTCTCGACGTCGGCGCCAAGCCGGCCCGCATCTTGGCCGGGACGCGGGTCAGCTACGTACCAGCCGCCGCCTTGCTGGTGCGCAAGGAGGCCCTCGACGAGATCGGCGGCTTCGACATCACGCTGCGCATCGGCGAGGACGTCGATGCCGTCTGGCGGCTGAGCGCGGCAGGGTGGCGCGGGCGCTACGAACCGGCAGTCGTCGTCCACCACCAGCCCCGGCAGTCGTGGCGTCAGCTCTCGGCGCAACGGCGCGCCTACGGGGAATCGGCGGCGGCTCTAGCTGCCCGCCACGGCAGTGCGGTCGCTCCGGTGCGAATGAGCCCGTGGAGCCTCGGCGTGTGGGGCCTCGCCGCCGCCGGGCGGCCATTCAGCGCCGCCGGCGTGGCTGCGGCGACGGCGTTGGCACTGGTCCCCAAGCTGCAGGGTGTCCCTGCCAACGAGTCATTGCGCCTCGCCGGAACCGGACACCTCGCAGCAGGGAGTTCGCTGGTGACGGCGGTGCGGCGAGCGTGGCTGCCGCTCGTCGGTCTCGGTTCCGTGTGGTCGCGACGGGCGCGCTGGGTCACCGCCGCGGCAGTCGTCCCAGCGATCTTCCGCGGTGGACCTGCGCGCCTGTTCGACGACGTCTCGTACGGGGTGGGTGTGTGGAAGGGCGTGCTCGGCCAGCGGCGGGTGACGCCGTTGCTGCCGGCCGTCACCGCGTGGCCGCGGCGTGACGACATCCTTCCGTCCAAGCGCAGCCCCAGCCGGCGCGGGTCCCCGGCTTGACGCTCCGACTCACGGTCGACGGGACGGCGTGGCGCGCCCACGTCGAACACGTCGCCGCGTCGTACTCGACTGCGGCCGCGAACTGCACGGTGGTCCCGGTGGTCAAAGGCAACGGTTACGGCTTCGGGCGCAGCGTCCTGGCACGCGTCGCCGACGACATCGTGGCAACGTTGGGCCGGGGCGGCGGGCTGCCGACGATCGCTGTCGGTTCGGTGCACGAGCTCGCCGGGCTGCCGTCGCGAATGCGTGCGCTCGTCCTCACACCTCCTGGGGCCGCCAGCGCTCCACGACTACGGGTTGCTCACAACAGCCCGGTCGTCACGATCGGCGACGTTGCTCACATCGAGGCGCTCGACGGCTGGCGCGGCGAGGTTCTCGTCAAGCTGGCATCCTCGATGCGCCGGTTCGGCGTGGCGCCTCGCGAGCTCGACGACTTCGAGCGCACGGCGCGAAGTGCCGGGCTGACGGTGACCGGCTACAGCATCCATCTGCCGCTCGCCGGCGACGACGCCGACCGCGTCGCCGAGGTCGAGCGCTGGCTGGCCGTGCTCGACACCAGGCGCCAAGGGCCAGACGGCCGTGCCGCATTGTGGGTGAGCCATCTCGGACCCGATGCTCTCGCCGGACTCTGCACCCGCTGGCCGAACTGGTTCTTCCCGATTCGACTCGGCACGGCGTTGTGGCACGGCGACAGGTCGGCACTGCATCTCGGTGCCGACGTCCTCGACGTGCACGCTACGTCGGCCGGAACCGTCGCCGGCTATCACGGCACCCGCGTGATCGCCGACGGCACGCTGGTGATCGTCGGTGCCGGTACCTCGCACGGCGTCACCGTGCTCGACGACGGGCGGAGCCCGTTCCACTTCCAGCGCCGCCGTCTCGCCCTGTTGGAGCGGCCGCACATGCACACCTCGATGGTGTTCGTCCCGACCGGCGCGCCGTGCCCGGGGATCGGCGATGTCGTCGACGTCCAGCGGCCGCTCACGATGGTCGCAGTCGACGAACTGACCTGGCAGGATTCGTGACGGCGATGGTGCCGGGCCTCAGTTGCGCGCGAATCTGTACGCGGACATGACTGCCGAGGCACCGACGACGCCCCTGCTCGCACCGCCACTGATGGTGACGGCTGCACCGACGACGGACCGCGTCCGCCTCGTCGGGCCCGACGTCGTGCGCGCCGTAGCGCTCATCGGCGTCTGCATCATGAACTACCACGGCTACCTCATCAACCAGGGAGGCGAGCTGTCCCGCAACTTCTGGGGGCGGTTCTTCCATCCGTGGGAAGGTCCCCTCTCGACCCGCTTCGCCGCCACGTTCGTTCTCACGGCAGGAGTCGGGGTGACCCTGCTCACTCGACGGGCCACCGCCAGCCGCCACGACAATCCGGCCGCGGTCGCCGCCAAGCGTTGGACGTTGGTTCGCCGCGGTTTGGTGCTCTACGGGTTCGGGTTGATCTTCTACGAGATCTGGTCGGGTTCGATCCTGCCCTACTACGGCGCGATGTTCGTCATCGCCGCTTTCCTGTTCACGCTGGCAACACCGTGGCTCGTCGCCATCGGCGTGGCGTCCGCAGCCACCGGCGCGGGGATCCACTGGTGGGTCCTCGAGCGCAACGCCGACGGCCAGTCGACGGCCTGGCTCACCGATCCGCCGACGAGCTCGCCGCGTGGCCTCCTGTTCAACGTCTTCGTCAACGGCACCCATCCGCTGTTCCCGTGGCTGGCATTCCTGTGCGCCGGAATGATCCTCGGGCGGTTGCTACGCGCCGACTCGTCGACCGCCGATCCCAAGAAGCCCGAATGGTGGACGCCTGCCGTGCTGGCGTTCGGGCTGACGTTGTTCGGCGTCGCGACGCTGCTCTCGGACGCCCTCGGCGGGCCGGATGTCGGGCGGATCGCGTCCGAGCTGGCGAGCCGGCATCCGTTCGACCGTGGGCTGCTCTACACCGCCAGCGCCCTCGGCACCGCCCTCACCGCCTTCACCGTGATCTACACGATCGCCAACCGCTTCGCCCGATCACCGATCGTGCAACTGCTCGCCCACGCCGGACAGATGAGCCTGACGCTCTACGTGCTCCATGCCCTCGTGTTCAACTTCGTCGTCAACTGGCAGGGCTGGATCCAACCCGCCGGCCTCGACCTCGCCCTCACGTTCGCCGCCGGCTTCTGGATCGTGGCGATCATCGCCGGCTCCCTCTGGCACCGCCACTTCGGCATCGGCCCCGTCGAGTGGCTGTACCGCAAGCTCGGCGCCTAGACCGGCCGCCGACCCTTCACGACCGATGGGTGTTCTCGATGACGGAACAGTCATCGAAACACCCATCGGTTGACTCAGAGTATCTCCTCGAAGGTGTTGCACTGAGTGGGGTCGCCGGTGCTGTAGCCGCGGCGGAACCAGCTCTCACGGTCGGCGGCACTGCCGTGGGTGAACGACTCCGGGATGACTCGGCCCTGCGTCTGCATCTGGATGCGATCGTCGCCGACTGCTGCCGCGGCGTTGAGCGCCTCGGAGATCTCCTCTGGGTCGATGAGGTCCTCACCCTCCTCATTGCGGCGCCGGTCGGCGTCGTAGACCCACGCCCCGGCGTAGCAGTCGGCTTGCAACTCGAGGGCGACGCCCATCAGCCGCTGCGTCTCGCCGCTCGACTGCTGGACGGCGGCGTTCTGCCCGGTGAGGTTCTGCACGTGGTGGCCGAACTCGTGGGCGACGATGTACTGGGTCGCCAAGTCGCCCGGTGCACCGAAGTCTGACTGCAGCTGATCCAGGAACTCGAGGTCGATGTAGACGAGTCCGTCGGCGGGGCAGTAGAACGGCCCGGTCTGTGACGACGCCGGACCGCAGCCGGTGTTGGTCGCTCCGGAGAAGAAGGCGAGCTCGGTGAACGTGTAGGGCTGCCCAAAGGCCTGCGGGTACGCCCGCTCCCAGTACTCCTGCACGTCGTTGTTGGCGCCGCACACGATCTGTTCGGCTTCTGTCTGGCACGATTCAACGTCGTCGCCGCCCTCGGCTACTTGTTGGTCCGCCTCGGGCGTGATCAGGTTGCCGCCACCGCCACCACCCCCGAGAAGCCGCGGCAGGAAGATGATCGCGGCGATGACGAGCAAGCCGATCAACCCGCCGCCACCGGCCTTGCCGCCAGGGATCGGCAACGATCCCCCGGTAGCCCAGTCCAGGAATCGAGAAGCCGCCTCCGGCCCCCTGACCCCGCCGGTCCTGGATCCGACTGTCGTCGGTGCTGCGGATCTTCGTCATGACACCGCTGCCCCCTTTCGCGCCGTCCGGCTCCGGTCCCGCGACCAACCTCTGATCCCGACCGCCCCGGCTCCGATCAGTGGTGCTCGGTCTCCGAGCCGCGTCGGCGTGATCCTTGCCTGCCGACTGTACGGCAAACGCGCGCACGTGCTGAGCTCTTCCTGCGCCGCGTTGAAGAAGGTCGCCGCGAACCCGAGGGCAACGCCACCGCCGACGACGACGAGGTCGAGGTCGAGAAGATTGCACAGCGACGCCGCCGCCCGGCCGACGAGCCGCCCGGTGCGCTGCATGATCTCGTACGTCGGCTCCGTCGGCGACCTTCCGGTGATCGCCTCGATCGCCAATCCAGACGCCTCGGCTTCGAGGCAGCCGCGGGCACCACAACCGCATCGGCGTCCGTTGGGGTCGACGATGAGGTGGCCGATGTGGCCGGCGTTCGTCGACGCGCCATCGAGCAGCTCGCCGTCGAGGACGATGCCCCCGCCGATTCCGGTCGACACGATGATCACGCAGTAGTTGTCGTACCCCTTGGCCGCCCCCATCCAGCCCTCGGCGAGCGCCAGCGCCTTGCCGTCGAGATCGCCGTACACGCGCTTGGCGGTCAGTTCGCGCAGCCGTTCGCGGAGTGGAAATTCCCGCCACGCCGAGATCGGTGCGGGCGACACAGTTTCGCAGTTGGCGGTGATCGGACCGGCGCATCCGACTCCGACGGCGGCGACGCGAAGATCGTGGCGATCGGCGAGCTCCATCTGCTGCTCGACGATCGCGGCGAGATTGTCGAAGTGCGCTTCCGCGCGGACGTCCTGCTCGACGGCTGTCAGCGAGCGGTCGACGAGCTCGCCCTTGGCCGTGACCAGCCCGGTTTCGAACCTTGTTCCGCCGACGTCGATCGCCAGGATGGCGGGCGCCAGTTGCCGCGGCGGCTCGAGCTGTTCGGTCGGCTCATCGAGGAAGTCGCGAGAGGTGTCGTGATCGGTGGTCACACTCGCCTGGCGTCCTCGACGAGGTTGATCTGGTACAGCACCTCGTCGAGCGCATCGGCGGCGGACAGAGCGTGGAACCGCTGGGGCGTGTCGGGCGTGCAACAGCTCGGCACGGGCGACAAGATCGTCCATGGGCGCGGGTGACAGAACTGGACCACGCTGTAGCGCTCGCCTTCGAAGCCGGGAGCGGCGACGACGCGGTGCCAGCCGATCGGGATCCGTCCGTTGGTCAGCCGTTCGAGCATGATCCCGGTGTTGATGATCACCTGGCCGTCGGGAGCGACAGCGTCGACCCACTCGCCGTCGACCTTGACCTGCAGGCCGGGCGCGGTGGCGCGAGGCAGGGCGGTGATCAGGTTGATGTCGCCGTGTTCGGCCGCCCACACGTAGTGCCCGCCGTCGCCTTCGGGCGATTCAGCCATCGGCGGGTAACGGATCGCCCGCGTGAGCGTCGGACCGTCGGCGACCATCTCGTCGAAGAATGTCTCGTCGCAACCGATCCCTTCGGCGATGATGCGCAGGAACCGACGCTGCAGTTCGGCGATGGTGTCGTGGAACTCGTAGAGCACCTTGGTGATGCCCGGCACGGTTTCCTCGGGCAGCACCTGGTCGGGATACGCCTGCGGGAACTTGCGCTTCAACGGGTGGCCCGGCTCGATCGGCGTCGACCAGTTGAGCATCTCCTTCCAGTCCGGCGTGTCGCTCGACGCGGCCGTCTCGACCAGCACGCCGGTGTATCCGGTCTGACCGTGGGCGCCGGGCACCGTCCAGCGCTGCTTCTCCTCCGTCGCCGCGCCGAAGAACTGCTGCAGCATGCCGTAGGCAGTGTCGAGGAGGGCCTCTGACAGGTCGTGACGAGTCAGCACGAAACCCGTCTCGAGACTGCGCCGCACGCCCTCGACCACCGCTTTGCGCTGGTTGCGGTCGCCGCGCTCGAACGCCAGCAGGTCGACTTCGAGGATCTCGCTCACCGTCGTAACGCTAGTGAGGCCGAACGCCGACGAAGTGCCGCGTAGGCGAGGACTGTTCGATGCGAGTCGTTCCGACGGTGGTGGCCGAGCGGTTCACCCTCAACAGGAGCAGCCGGCGGCAGTCGAAACGTATGGGCGACCTTGGCCGCCCAGTGACGCCAACGGGTGTGACGCAAGCGCGGAGTCAGCCGGCTTGGGGTGGGGCGTGGCGGATCGGATCAGCAGCCCGGGAGCAATGACCGTGCCGGCGGCCGTCTGGCAGAAGTGGTTGAACGGGTCGATGCCGATCGTCACGGTGAACAGTGGGCGGGGGCGGAGCCCGTCGGCGGGGGCGGAGCACGGTCGGCGCGTGGCTCTCCGACGTTTCCGTTGGTCCGCTCGCCGCGACAGCACGGTGGTCGGGCTTTGGAGGCAGGTTGGTTGAGCCCGCGTCATAGCCCAGGTCGGCGGCGTGAACTTGGGATGGCTGAGCACCACAACGGTGCTCAGGTGCGCCAGGTTCGAACCGCGCGATCGGCGACCGTGAAACGCACGAGCGCCCACGTCACGCTTCGGAGTTGAACCGGCGGAATCTGACGGTTCAGCTCCGAAGTCGACCGTTCCTCAAGGCGACCATCCTGCGCATGCAGCTGCGCTTCGAGCTGCAGGTCGAGCGGCGAGAACCCACGGGATAGGTGAGGAGAGCCACAAATGTTCTAGACACAACCCTGCCCGGCATTGATGACTGACTGGCCTGAGGAGCCTCGGACGCGGTCCGAGGAGGCAACAGGGTGCGGCAACCCCTCGGCGGCGAACACGGCCGGCAGGCCGCCGGTGTGGATGAACACGACGTCGTCGCCGCGTCGCCACCGACCGTCATCGGCATTGCCGAGCAGCCCGGCGAAGCCTTTGCCCGTGTAGGTGCGATCGAGCACCCAGCCACCATGGCGGGCGGCCCAGTCGATCGCCGCGTCGCCCGCCGGCGACGGCACGGCGTAGTCGTCGCCGAGCCAGCGGTCGTCGAGCTCGACGTCGTCGTCACGAATCACTGCGTCGGTGACTCCGAGCAACTCCATCGCCTCCGCAGCGAGTCCGCCGACGTCCGGATGCCCGGCGACGATTCCCTTGGCGACACCGATCGCCAGCACCGGGGGTGCGTCCGACCGACCGTCAACGCGCAACAACGCCCTGCCGGCCGCAAGCCCGGCGTGGGTGCCACCACTGGACGATGTGAACACGATGGCACGCGGAACGATGTCGGCGGCGTCGCACTGGTCGAGCAGCTCGGCGTAGGCGGCGACGTAGCCGAGGGCGCCGGTCGCCGTGCTCCCGCCGATCGGGATCGAGTGCGGCGCTCGACCATCGGCGGCAAGCTCGGACGTGAGCTGCTCTCTGGCGATCTCCAATTCACCCCAGTGGCTGTCGGGGCAACCGACGAAGTGCAGCTGCGCCCCGAACAGCGCCGCCAGGGCGAGGTTGCCCTCAGGCCGCGTCGGTCGGTCGCCGGCGAGCACGAGGTGGACGTCCAACCCCAGCCGGGCGCCTGCGGCGGCGGTCATCCGGCAGTGGTTCGACTGCGCCGCGCCGACCGTCACGAGCGACCGCGCGCCTGACGCAATCGCCTCGGCACACAGGAACTCCAACTTGCGCGCCTTGTTGCCGCCCGCTCCGAGCCCGGTGAGATCGTCGCGCTTGATCCACAGGCGGGCGCCTCCGGGGAGCTCCGGTCCCCGTTCGAGCGGGGTCGGCAACGTCGCCAGGTCCACCCGCGGTACACGCTCCAGTCGTTCGGCGAGGGCGGTCATCGCAGCATGCTCGCGCGGACGGTGTAGACAGGGGCGGCGTGGCGGCGAAGACCGACTGGAACCCGGTGCTGCGAGCCGAGCTCGCCAAGCCGTACTGGTCCGACCTGCAAGCGTTCGTGAGAGCCGAACGTGAGCGTTACCGCGTCTACCCGCCGCCGGAGGAGGTGTTCGCCGCCCTCCATCTCACGCCGTACGCCGACACTCGCGTCGTCATCCTCGGGCAGGACCCCTACCACGGCCCGGGCCAGGCCCACGGTCTGTGCTTCTCGGTTCGCGACGGTGTCGCCCTGCCCCCGTCACTCGTCAACATCTACAAGGAGCTGAGCGACGACCTCGGCATCCCGCCACCACGGCACGGCAACCTCGAGGCGTGGGCGAGGCAGGGCGTGCTGCTGCTCAACACGACGCTCACGGTGCGGGCCGGCGCCGCTGCATCGCACCAGGGCAAGGGCTGGGAGACCTTCACCGACGAGGTCATCCGCGCCGTCAACGCCAAGGAACACCCCGTCGTGTTCATCCTCTGGGGGACTCACGCCCGACGCAAGCGGGCACTGCTCGACGGTCGCCACATCGTCATCGAGTCGGCCCACCCGTCGCCGCTGTCGGCGCACAACGGGTTCTTCGGGTCGAAGCCGTTCTCCCGAACGAATGAGGCACTCGAGCAAGCCGGGCTGAAGCCGATCGACTGGCGGCTGTAGGGCGCCGGTCCGGGTTCAGCCGTCGACCGTGCCGGCCTCGGTCAGGTCACGCGACGACCGCCCGACGAGAAGTCGGAACGACTGCGCCGCGCGAACCCAGCCGCCATCCCGCCATACCTCGAAGGCGCGGGGTGACAACCCGATCTCGACCCGCTCGGTCGCCCGGTGATCGACACGGACGCGACGGAACCCGGCGAGCTGGCGCACGGGGCGCAGCGGATCGCCGTCGACCGGCTCGACGTACACCTGGACGACCTCGCCTCCGGAGCGCTCGCCGGTGTTGGCGACGTCGACCGTCACGGTGACGCCGTCTCTCGGCGACCCGGTGACGTCCACCGGCGCGATCGTGAACGTCGTGTAGCCGAGTCCGTGGCCGAACGGGAACAGCGGCTCGACGCCGGTGCGGTCGAACCAGCGATAGCCGATCAGCTGACGCTCTCCGTAGACGGACCTGCCGTCGACCGGCGGGTAGTACGGCGCGGCCGGAGTTTCGTCGAGGGTGCGCGGAAACGTCACCGGGAGGCGTCCACCGGGCTCCTGATCCCCGGACAGCACGTCGGCGAGGGCGTCGCCGAGCTCCTGACCGGGAAACCACAGCTGGACGACGGCGGCGACGTCGTCGAGCCACGGCATCGTCACCGGTGAGCCGCTGTTCAGCACGACGACAGTGTTCGGGTTGGCGGCGGCTACGGCGGCAACCAGGGCGTCCTGTTCGCCGGGCAGGGCCAGCGTCGAGCGGTCCTCTCCTTCGGTCTCGAAGTACTCGTCCGTGCCGACGATCACGACCACGGCGTCGGCCCCGGCGGCGGCCCGAGCCGCCCGCTCGATCGGATCGCCGGGCGGGACGAGGCGGGCGCCAACGGCGAAGCCGCGGAAGACCTCTCCCGGCGCCAAGGGGTAGTCGAGCTCGACGTTGTACGGCGCGGCCAGCCTCGAGCTCGATCGTGGTCCGCCGTTCAGGAGCGGCGAAGCCGAAGAAGATGCCGCCCGCCTCGCCAGCCGGAACCTCGACCACGACGTCACCGTCGATGCGGAGCGTCGACCCGCCGACCGACAGCACGCCGATCTCCCAGCTGCCGCTCGCGTCGGGGACGAATCGGCCGCTGGCCCGCCCACCGAAGTCGAACGCATCGAGCCGTTTCCCATCGTCGCCGACCGGCGGCTGCTGCCAGAGCCACTTCAGCTGTGGCCCGGTGATTGTGATCGAACGACCGGACGCGTCGGTCAGCTCGACTCGGAACGTCGCCCTCTGCCTCGAGCACCGGCAGCGTCTTGCCGATGTAGCCGCCGGATTCGAACGTCACGTCGTACCCGCGACGACGCAATGCGTCCAGCGGCCCGACGACGCGCTCCGGCGTGACCTGGGCGCTACCCCCGCCCTGCGCCTTGCCCTCGGCGGCGTTCGGCCCGATCAAGGCGAGGCGCTGGGTGGTGAGCCCGAGCGGCAGCAGGCCACCGTCGTTCTTGAGCAGCACCATCGCGGCGACTTCGGCTCGGCGGATCAGCTCCCGGGTGGTCTCGTCGTACCCGTCGACATCGTCGGCCGGCTGCCCGGCGCCGGTCCACGCGGCGAGGCGCACGATGTTGCCGGCGGCGCGGTCGAGATCGTCCGGCGACGCCGCTGCCCGAGGCGATCTCGGCGGCCAGGGCGGCGCCGCGATGGATCGGCGGTCCCGGCATTTCGACATCGAGTCCGGCCCGCAGCGACGCAGCGCCGCTGTGGCAGCCGTGCCAGTCGCTCATCACGACACCGTCGAACCCCCAGTCGCCGCGGAGGACATCGCTGAGCAGCCACTCGTGCTCGGAGCAGAACGTCCCGTGGAGCCGGTTGTAGGCGGCCATCACGCACCGCACGCCGGCACGCGTCACCGCCGCCTCGAAGGGGACCAAGTACAGCTCGCGCAGCGTCTCCTCGTCGACCTCGACCGACACGGTCATCCGCTCGAACTCGGTGTCGTTGGCCGGCGAAGTGCTTGACACATGCGGCGACGCCGAGGCGTTGCACCCCCTCGATGTAGCCGACCGCCAGTTCGGCGGTGAGCAGCGGGTCTTCGCCGAAGCACTCGAAGTTGCGCCCGCCGATCGGTGTACGGGCGAGGTTGACCGTCGGTCCGAGCAGGACGTTGACGCCGCGGGCGATGCACTCGCGAGCGAGGGCGCCACCGATCTCGGCGACGAGTTCGGGATCGAAGGTGGCGCCCGAGCGCCGCACCGCACGGGAACGAGAACGACGCAGGTCCCGACCACGAGGTCCCGCGTACGCCGGCCGGGCCGTCTGACATCCTGATCGCCGGCACCGGCGGGTCGTCGATCTGGGCCGTGTGCCACGTGTCGGCGCCGGCCATCAGCGCATTTTCTGCTCGACGGTGAGCGCCGCCACGATCTCATCCATCAGGCGGCGACCGTACCAGGGCGGTCGTTCCCGCAGCCACGGTCACCCGGTGCCGGTGGCGAGGCGCGTCTGCAGCGGCGTGGGAAAGCGCGGGGTGACGCGCACACCGTCGAACCACTCCGTCAGAGCAGCGGCCGCAGCCGTGATCCGGCGCCGCGCCGCCGCGCTGATCGGCCGGATCAGCTCCGTGACGACGTGGCCGTCGTTGACCTGTGCCCAGCCCCCGACGACCGCGCCGTCGACGAGAATGATCGGGCCGGCATTGCCGTTGCGGTCGAAGAGCAGCGGGCCGCTGTCGCCGAGGAACCAGTCACGCTCCTTCCATCCCATGATCGCCGGGTCGAGTGACGGCAGCAGCGACACGACAGGCGAGTCGGCGGTTGAGTGGTTGTCGAGGTCCTCCTCGAGATCGTCGGCGAGCACCCATGCCGGCGCCGGTGCGGCGCCCGGTGCTGGCTCGACGGTGACCGCGACGGCATCGAGCTCGCTGAGGGCCTCGACGACCTGCTTCTTCGTCCACTTTGCCCACCACGCGATGTCGGTCGTCGTCCCGGGGCCGTACGTGCGCAGCCACCGACGGACCAGCTCGGTACGGGCGGCGGCGGCGGGAATCTCCGGCCACGGCTCGGCGAACCACTGATCGGTGGGAGTCCAGCGGTACTGGCTCGACAGCCACGAACCGAGCGGGCGGGTCCGCACGATGAGCCCTTCGATCGACAGCTGCAAGAGGATCCGGTTGGTGATCGAGACCCGCGCCTCGTACGGCTTACCCTCGGCGAGCAACACCTGCTGCTGCAACTGCGTGACGACCGGCGTGAGTGCCCGCGCCGGGAGTGGCTCACCCTTGCGCAGCAACGCCAGCGTGGCGGCACAGGCATCGCGGACGAGTGCCTCGCCGCTCTCGATGCCTTCGGCCTCCAGGAGTTGCGTCGTTCGACGACGCTCCGGGGCGATGAGCGCCTTCGTGCACGCGGCGTCGACCACGGCGGCAAGGTCGAGCGGAACGACGAACATCGTCCGCCGCATTCCCAACAGGCGGGTGACCGAGCGTCGCTCGTACAACGCCGCATCCAGATCGTCGACGGTGAACCCGGGCAGCCGTTGCTGCAAGGACAGGTAGACGGTTGCCGGATCGGTGGCGTGCAGCCCGACGAGATCGCCGGCAACCCCTCGACACTGCGTCCCGGCGCGGCGAGCCGGTGACGCACGACCAGCCGCCGCCGCCGCTCCCCGACGTCGAAGTGACGCTTCACCCTTCGTCGACGAAGCTGGCGATGGCTCGGGCCAGCTCGACCGGCATATCGCCCTGCACACTGTGCCCGGCATCGGCGAAGCGCACGACCCGGGCGCCGGGAGAGCAGGCGCAACAGCTCGGCCTCGTCGGCGTCGTCGACGACCGATTGCGGGCGCATCCCGCGCGCCAGCAGCACGGGAGCGCTGACCCGACCGAGGGCCTCCCACAGCCGGCCCGTGGCGTCGATTTCGTCGTCCGAGGCGAACTCATCCGGGGCGGAGACGTCGTCACGGCGATAGCGCCAACGCCACGACCCGTCGTCGAGCTGCTCGGCGTTGTGCAGGATGCCGCGACGAAGTGACGCCTCGGTGCGCGTCGGGTTGTGCTCGATCGTCCTGGCAAGGATCTCGTCGAAGCTGGCGAACATCGCCGGACCACGGACGAAGTCGATAATTGCTTTCGCCTTGCCACGGTCCACACCCGGGGTGATGTCGACGAGCACGAGACGTCGAACGAGGTCCGGGTCGGCGATCGGCGAGAGCGATCGCCGTCAGCCCGCCGAGGGACATGCCGACGACCGCGGCAGCGGCTGGCGCCAGCTGTTCAACGGCCGCCGCGACGTCGACGGCGAGCGACTCGACGCGATGGCGGCCGGCACTGTTGGCGGCAGCATCGGAGTGGCCATGGCCGGGCAGGTCAATGGCGATGAGCGGACGGTCGAGGGCGAGCGCCACGGTGTCCCAGGTATGGGCGTTCTGCGCCCCGCCGTGGATGAGGACGAGCTCCGGCGACGGCGAACCCCATACGAGGGCGCTGATCCGCCGCGACGGCGCGACGTCGACGAACGTCCTGCGCACTGTCGGCGGACCGTCGTAGGCGATCCCGAACTCGGCGGCGTTGTCGGCGAAGTAGGCAAACTCGTCGTACGGCACCCGCGGTGATCGAGACGTCATCACGCGTCAGCGCGTGCGTCGACGTCCGGCGCGAACCGGGCGGCAACGTTGGCGACCGAGTTGGCAACATTCTCGACGTGCCGTTTGGGATAGCCGACCGACGCGCCGTGGCGCTCACCTTGTTGTCGTCGATGGACGTCATGACGCCTTCGGGAACTCGCTTCGGCATCGCCACATTGAAGCAGCTGACACTCTGCGATCATGTTGTCGTGGCAAACGTGACTCCGGTGACTGCCGACGTCGAACGGCCGCGTATTGCCGGCCTCGCGCCGGGCCTCGTCGTCATCGCCGTGATGGTCGCGGCGATGTGGGCCCTCGAGATCGTCGACCTGATCCCCGGCACCCCCCTCGATCGCTGGGGAGTACGGCCACGCACCCTGCGCGGGCTGTTCGGCATCGCCTTCGCCCCGTTCCTGCACGTCTCGTTCCGACACCTGATCGCCAACACGCTCCCGTTCGTCGTGCTCGGCGCGGCGATCGCCCTCAGCGGCGTCCGCCAGATCTTCGAGGTGACCGTGATCGTGATGCTCGTCAGCGGACTGGGGATCTGGCTGTTCGGCTCCGGCAACACCGTGCACCTCGGCGCCAGCGGCCTCGTCTTCGGCTACCTGACGTATCTGGTGACGAGAGGCGTGATTGCGAAGAACTTGTGGTGGATCCTCGGCGGGCTCGTGGTCCTGGCCTTCTACGGCGGTCTGCTCTGGGGCCTGCTGCCCACGCCACGAGTGTCGTGGCTGGGCCACGTGTTCGGCGCCGTCGGAGGCGTGCTCGCCGCCTGGGTGTTGCACGGCGACCACGACCTCGAGGAGGACCCGGCCACCAAAGCCGGGCTCTGCCCGGTGATTGCAGTTCCTTTTCGTTGGGGACCGGAACTGTCCACAATGAGGTTCACACTGGAGCCATGGGTGATTCGAACAGGCAGGTGCTGGCCATGAGCGTGCTGATGCGCTGCGCCGACATCGACGCAACGCGTGACCTCGACCGTGCCGCATCCGGATGGTCGGCGCCCGAAGCGACTGACGCCACCGGGATGGGCGCGGCCGTCGCTCCGATCCAGACCCGCCCCGCCGCCTGACAGACAGGAGTCCGCCACCATGCCGGCCATCGCCACGTTCGCCCTCGTTGCCCTCGACTGCCCCGATCCGCTCGCCCTCGCCCGCTTCTACAGCGACGTCACGGGTTGGAGCGTCGCTGACGACTCGGACCCCACCTGGGCCCAGCTCGACAGCCCGAACGGGGCGACCATCGCCTTCCAGGGCGTCGACGACCACCGGCCACCGGATTGGCCAGGGAGCGCGCATCCCCAGCAACTGCATCTCGACTTCGACGTACCCGACCTCGACGCTGGCGAGCAGGCCGTGTTGGCGATCGGGGCGACCAAGGCGGAGCACCAGCCCGGGGAGTCGTTCCGCGTCTTCCTCGACCCTGCCGGCCACCCCTTCTGCTTGGTCAAGGCCTAACCGCCGCGTGCTTCGAGGGCCCTGACGGCCTTGCGCAGGTGCGCCGACCGGGTCGCGGGCGTACGGGCGGTGACGACGTCGAGGATCACGGCGTACTGGCCGGTCTTGCCGAGCGACTCGAACGCCTGGGCCGCCCGCGGGCTGGCGGCGAGGGCGCTGGCAAGATCGGGCGGCACGGTGGCGTCGCGCTGAGATTGGTAGGCGGCGTCCCACCGCCCGTCGGCCTTGGCGGCCTCGACCTCGGCGAGGCCCGACGGCCGCATCCGGCCTGCCTCGATCAGCGTCTCGACCTTGCGAACATTCACCTGCGACCACCGGCTCCGCGGCCGGCGCGGGACGTATTTCTGCAGGTAGTACACGTCGTCCTGGGCTTTGCGCTGACCGGAGATCCAGCCGAAGCACAGGCCGACGTCGACCGCCTCGTCGTCGGTCAACGACGCGACGCCTGACCCCTTCTTGGCGATCTTCAGCCACACCCCGGGCTGGTGGTCGACGTGCTCGGCGAGCCAGGTCTCGAACTCGGCGGCGTCGCGGAAGGCAATGACGTCGGCCGCGTCGGTCTCACGCTTCGTCGACACCGGCCGACACTAGGTTTCGCCGCGGCGGCTGCCGAGCAGCAGCGCACCACCGGCGGCGATCGCCAGCCCGCCGATGGCGGCGATCACCCAAGTCATCGAGCTGCCGGTCTGCGGAAGCGTGCCCGACGGCAGGGTGGTGGTTGGCGACGCGGACGGCCTCGTGGTCGCCGGATCCTGCCCGCAGATGGCGACGACGTGGTACGAGACGCGGTGCGACTCGACGACCCCGTCCTCGTACTTGACCCACATCACGAGCGTGTACGTCGTGGCCTCCAGTTCGTCGACGTCGAACAAGTGACCCGGCAGGTCCCACACAGCGGTCTCGCCGTCGATGCCCCCTTCAGCGGTCGTTCCCGAGAACTCGTCGACGACACGTCCGGCGGCGAGGAGCTGGAAGTACGACTCAGTGTTCAGGTGGCCGTCGACGAAGTCGACGTAGTTGAACGAGATGAACTTGTCCGGCGTCCAGCACCTGCCTACTCCACCAACGCCCAGCTCGAAGCGTGAGATGGCGGGCTCGGTGGTCTGCGGGGCCGTCGTCGGCGGGGCGGTCGTCGTCGGCGAGGTCGCGTCGCAGAAGTCGGCGATCGCGAGATTGACCGACTGAGTCTGGGTGACACCGTCCTCATACAGGATCGTCAATGAGTAGGTGAACACCGACGTACTCGCGATCGGGATCGATGCTGTGGCGGGGAAGTTGTGGACGTTGAAGTAGTCGCCGCCGACTTGGCGCAACTCGGTGGAGCTCCACAGCTCGCCGGAATCGTCGGCGAGCACTTCGGTCACCTGCTGCGGTGTGTGCCCGTCGACGAGATCGTCATAGCCGACGGAGATCGCTGGCCCGTCCGCCGAGCCCGGGCAGGCGTCGACGCCGATCGTGAGGACCGATCGCGGTTCGTCGTTCTGTGCGCGCACAACGTGGGCGGACGACACGACACCGCCGCCGACGACGACGGCGGTGGCGATCGTGGTGCGAACGAGGCGGGGGATGGTTGACATGGAGGGTCTCCGTGGGGCATGGCAGCGAGCGGGTCTCGCCGGTACTCCCACTGACGCCCGCGTGGCCGACCGCGTTCCGCAAACGCTGATGGCGATCGTCACACGGGCGTTCACCGATGGGTGTCCAGGGACCGTTCCGTCCCTGAGCACCCATCGGTTGGGGTTGGGGGACGGTGGACCTCAGAAGTCGTCGTCGAAGCTGACGTCGCCGCTGACGCCGACCTGGTAGGCCGAGACCGTCCGCTCGAAGAAGTTGGAGAGCTCCTGCACGTCCTGCAGCTCCATGAAGCCGAACGGGTTTCTCGACCCGAACCGCTTGGGCAGGCCGAGACGGACGAGGCGCTGGTCGGCGACGTACTGGAGGTACTCACGGGCGTCGGCGGTCGACAGGCCGGGCACGCCGTCGGACAACATGTCTTGGACGAACGACATCTCGGCGTCGACGGCCTCGATCATCATCTGCTCGATCTGGCGGGCGAGCTCGGCGTCGAACAGCTCGGGCTCCTCGCGGCGCACGGTGTCGACGACGGCGAAGGCGAAGTCCATGTGTCCGCTCTCGTCGCGGAACACCCAGTTGGTGCCGGCGGCGAGGCCGTTGAGGAGGCCCTTCGAGCGCAGGAAGTACACATAGGCGAAGGCGCCGAAGAAGAACAGGCCCTCGATGCAGGCCGCGAAGCAGATCAAGTTGAGGAGGAACGTGCGGCGATCGTCTTCAGTGCGCAGTTCGTCGAGCCCGCCGATCGAGTCCATCCACTTGAAGCAGAACTCCGCCTTGGCGCGGATCGACGGGATCGTCTCGACGGCCTTGAACGCCTCGGCCCGCTCGTCGTGGTCGGGCAGGTAGTTGTCGAGCAGCGTGAGGTAGAACTGCACGTGCAGTGCCTCCTCGTAGAGCTGCCGCGACAGGAACAGGCGGGCCTCCGGGGCATTGATGTGCTTGTACAGGTTGAGCACGAGGTTGTTGGCGACGATCGAGTCGCCGGTGGCGAAGAAGGCGACGAGGCGGCGGATGAGATGGCGCTCGGCCGGGATCATCTTGCGCAGGTCGACGAGGTCGTCGGAGAAGTCGATCTCCTCGACCGTCCACGTGTTGCGGATCGCCGCCCGGTAGCGCTCGTAGAACTCCGGGTACCGCATCGGACGCAGCGTCAGGTCGAGCCCGGGATCGAGGATCGCTCGACGCTGACCGCCGTCCGCGTCCGGTCGCGGAAGCGGACCGGTCGGATCGAGCTGGACGAGAGTTTCGACGACGCTCATGTCAGTTGCACACCTCGCATGATTCGGGGCTCTCCAAGGAGCAGGCGATCGCTTCGGCGTCACTCACCGGTTCGACGTCCGCCGCGGTCTTGATCAGCGAGACCCCGGCGACGGGTGTCTCGTCCTGCGTCGAGCCAGGGCCGCTCGTGGTCGTCTGGGTGATCCGCGTCGCCGGGCGGGACCGCAAGTAGTACGTCGTCTTGAGGCCCTGCTTCCAGGCGTGCAGGTACATCGACGAGAGCTTGCCGATCGTCGGCGATTCGATGAACAGGTTGAGCGACTGGCTCTGGTCGATGAATGCGCCGCGCTCGGCGGCCATGTCGATGAGCGAGCGCATCGGCAGCTCCCAGGCGGTGCGATACAGCGCCTTGACGTCGTCGGGGACGGCCTCGATCCCCTGCACCGACCCCTCGGCCCGCTTGATCGCATCGCGGACGTCGTCGGTCCACAGCCCCCGCTCCTGCAGATCGCGCACGAGGTACGTGTTGATCTGCAAGAACTCGCCCGACAGCGTTTCGCGCTTGAACAGGTTGGACACCTGCGGCTCGATGCACTCGTAGGCTCCGGCGATCGAGGCGATCGTCGCCGTCGGGGCGATGGCGATGAGCAGCGAGTTGCGCACGCCGTGCTCGGCGATACGTTGCCGCAGCCCATCCCACCGCTCCGCGTCAGCAGGCTCGAAGGCAGCAAGCTCGAACTGGAACGCGCCGCCGGCGAGACGCGTCTCGGCGAAGGCGGCGTGGGGACCGGCGACTGCTGCGATGTCGCACGACGCCGACAGGGCATGGAAGTAGATCTCCTCGGCGATCCGCCGCGACAGGACACGAGCATCAGATGAGTCGAACGGCAGGCGCATTCGGAAGAACACGTCCTGCAGCCCCATGACGCCGAGACCCACTGGCCGCCACCGCGAGTTCGAGGCGCTGGACTCGTCGGTCGGGTAGTAGTTGATGTCGATCACCCGATCGAGGTACTGCACCGCCGTGCGGGCGACGTCGCCCAGTCGTTCGAAGTCGAAGGCCGCAGCGCCAGTGTCCGGGTCGACGACGACGAAGTGCCCGAGGTTGATCGAGCCGAGGTTGCACACCGCCGTCTCGGCGTCGTCGGTGACCTCGAGGATCTCCGTGCACAGGTTGGACAGATGCACGACCCGTGGATGGACCGGTTGACCGCCGGGTCCGTCGAGGACTGCATCAGTGGTTTGGTTGCAGCGGGTATTGGCCGGGTCCTTGAACGTCATCCAGCCGTTGCCGGTCTGCGCCAACGTGCGCATCATCCGGGCGTAGAGCTGCCGGGCCGGCACCTGTCGCTCGAAGAGCTTCTGGCTCTCCGCCTCGACGTAGGCCCGCTCGAACTCGGCGCCGAACAGATCAGTGAGGTGGGGGACCTTCTTGGGGTCGAACAGCGACCACGACCAGTCCTTCTCGACCCGCTCCATGAACAGGTCGGGCACCCAGTTGGCGAGGTTGAGGTTGTGCGTACGCCGGGCTTCGTCGCCGACGTTGTCCTTGAGCTCGAGGAACTCCTCGATGTCGGCGTGCCACGTCTCCAGGTACACACAGGCCGCGCCCTTGCGCTTGCCGCCCTGGTTCACCGCCGACACCGACGAATCGAGCGTCTTCAGCCACGGCACGATCCCGTTGGAGAGCCCGTTGGTGCCACGGATCAGCGAGCCGCGGCTGCGCACCCGGTGGAAGGCCAGCCCGATGCCGCCGGCGAACTTGGAGAGGCGGGCGACGTCCTTGTAGCGGTCGTAGATGGCGTCGAGGGTGTCGCTCGGGCTGTCGAGCAGGTAGCAGCTGCTGAGCTGCGGGTGGGTCGTGCCGGCGTTGAACAGAGTGGGCGTGGCCGGCAGGTAATCGAGCGAGGAGATCAGGCGGTAAAACTCGATCGCCTCGTCGGCCGTCGAGGACAACCCGCATGCGACGCGCATGAACCAGTACTGCGGGGTCTCGATGACGAGGCGGCGCTCGGGGTGGCGCAGCAAGTACCGGTCGTAGACCGTGCGCAGTCCGAAGTACTCGAAGAGGTAGTCGTTCGACGTGTCGATCGCATCGTTGAGCTTGTACGAGTGGTTGGCGACGAGGGCGGCGGTGTCGTCGGCGATCAGTCCGGCGTCGTGGCCGGCGGCGATCGACTGCGAGAACGAGTGGATGTTCTGGTTGGCGACCTCCTTGTCGATGAACGTGGCGAGAAGGCGGGCGGCGAGACGGCTGTAGTTGGGCTCCTCACTCACCAGGGCGGCCGACGTGCGAATGCTCAACTCATCGAGGTCCATCGTCGTGGCCCCGTCATGGAGGCCGCTGATCGTTCGCGTCGCGACCCTCATCAGGTCGACTCGGTCGAGCCCGCGTGCGGCGCGACCGACGGCGCGCACGATCTTGTTGACGTCGACCGGTTCGAGCGTCCCGTCGCGCTTGCGCACCCGCATCGTGCTGGCGAGCCCCCACGGCGTCTCGTCGGGCGTCCCGGCCGCGGCGGCCTCGGTGGTGGTGTCGGGGCGCTCAACGATGGTCATGGCAGTGTCCTCCCCGGCGCGCCCCGGCCGTTGACCCAACATGTAGGTGGTGGGCGTGACCGTGACGCACGATCTTGTGTGGGGTGTGAAATTACATCGGCGAAATTACGCCCGCAAGACTTGCCTCCAGAATCCCCCGCGACCAGGCTTTCCGGCCGTGGACTGCGACCGCCTCGCCGGCTTGTTCGAGGGTGTCACGACCGTGTTCGTGCCGGGCGTCGACGACGTCGCCCGCTTCGAGCAGCCCGCCCGCGGCGAACAGGGACATCCCGCTCTGGTCGTTGCGCCGGCGAGCGTCGACGAGGTTCGCGCCGTCATCCGCACCGCCGCCGGCGAGGGCGTTCGGCTGCTGCCGCAGGGCGCCAACACCGGTCTGGTCGGTGCCTCGGTGCCGCCCGCCGACCCGCCGACGGTGGTGTTGTCGACGGAACGGCTGCGCTCGGCGGTGAGCATCAACGTCGGCGACGCAACAGCGACAGTCTGCGCAGGGACCCGCTTGTCCGAGCTCAACGAGGCCGCCGCCGCATACGGGCTCCAGCTTCCGATCGACCTCGGCGCCGACCCGGCGATCGGCGGGATGATCGCCACCAACACCGGCGGAAGCCGGGTGCTCCGCTACGGCCCGATGCGCCGCTACCTGCTCGCCGTCGAGGTCGTCGCCGCCGACGACGAAGCGTCCGTCTTCGGCTCACGCCTCGCCCTGCGCAAGGACAGCCGCGGCCTCGACGCGACGCAACTCGCCGTCGGGTCCGGCGGCACGCTCGGCGTCATCACGAGTGCCGTCGTCGACCTCGTCGCCCTGCCGCGGTCGTCCCAGACATGGTGGCTCGCCGTCGACGACACGAGCCGCGTGATCGAGTTGTTCGCCACGCTCGAGCACCGTCACCCCGGTGCGATCAGCGCCTTCGAACTGGTGTCGCGTGCCGCTCTGGAGCGGACGCTGGGCGCAGCCGGAGCTCCGCCCAATCCGTTCGGCGAGGGCATCCCGAACGCCGCCGTGCTCGCCGAGTGGTCGCTCGACGACGCCGACGTGACGGGCATCGAGGACGACGTCGACGCCGCCTTCACCGCCGGCCTGCTCAGCGACGGTCGCCTCGTCGATCCAGCCTCCGCGTGGGGACTCCGTCATCGAGTCAGCGAGAGCCTGCGCTCGCTCGGTGTCGTTCTCGGCCACGACGTGTCCGTACCGCGCTCGTCACTGATGGGCGTACGTCGAGCGCGCCATCGAAGCCGTGGCGGCCCTCGCCCCCCACGCGGTGATGTGCGACTTCGGCCATGCCGGCGACGGCGGACTGCATCTCAACGTGCTGTTCCCGATCGAGTCCGGCCCGCCCAGTGGCGAGCAGCGCGCGGCGATCCGCCGGGCCATCGACGACCTCGTGATCGCGGCCGGGGGAAGCTACAGCGCCGAGCACGGACTCGGCCCGCTCAACGCCGAGCGCTGGTTGGCCACGACACCACCCCTCGAACAACAACTAGTCGCCGCCCTCAAGAACGTCGTCGACCCGCATCGCATCCTCGGCCACCCTGGCCACCCGTACAACCGCCTCTGACCGCGCCCCATCCGAGTGTTTCGCGCGCCCCTGTCGCGCCCCGTCGCACTCGGATGCACGCAAACACTCGGATGAGGCAAGTGGTTACGCGTACTGGGCGACGAGGGCGCGGCCGATGTCGGCGAGACGGTCGCGCACCTCGGGTGGCGAGACCACCTCGAGATAGTCGGCCCACCCGGCGAGGCTCTGGGCGATGATCCACGACGACCCAGCACCGACCTCGACGTCGATCCTGTCGCCGTCCCCGTCGCCGGCCGGGTCGGCGACGATGCGCGTCGTCGGGCCGAACTGCTCGCGTAGCGGGCTGTAGCCGCGGCGATCGACACGCACCACGGCCTGGAGCCGGGCCCGCTTGCGCTCGACCGTGTCGACGATCTCCTGCCAGACGGCGGCGAGGTCGAAGTCGTCCGGGCGCACCGCCTTGTCAGTCGTCAGCTCGACGGAGCGGACGCGGTTGACGCGGAACGTGCGCAGTCCACTGTCTGTGTCGGCGACGAGGTACCACGTCGAGCCCTTCTCGACGAGACCGAGCGGATGGACGACACGCGTCGTCTCCGTGCGCGTGCGATCGGCGTAGCCGAGGCGAACCTGCACGCCAGCGACGATCGCCCGCCGTAGGTCGTCGAGGAACTGCGGACGCTGCACGGACTCCGTCCCCCAGCTCGCCGGATCGAGGACGGTCGAGCTCGCCGCCAACTCGGCGTCGGCCCGGAATGTCTCCGGCAGCGCCTGGACAAGCTTGCGCAGCGCCGCCTTGGCCTCCGGCGTCGCTGTCGACGCCGGACCGGCGACCATGAAAAGGGTCTTCGCCTCAGCCTCGGTGAGCCCACTGAGGTCCGTGCGGGCGCCACCGATCAACTGCCAGCCGCCGTTGCGACCGGGTTGGGAGTACACCGGGATGCCGGCAATAGCGAGGGCCTCGAGGATCGCGACGGGCGGTCTTCACCGACACCTCCAGCTCGGCGGCGAGCTCGGTCGCCGTCACCCGACCGCGGGACTGCAGGACGAGCAAGGTGGCCACCAGTCGATCGGCGCGCATGACGAGATCTTCTCACCAAACGTGGACAACGGGTGACCACGTTCGGTCGTTCATCTGTGTCAGCGTGCGTGCCCGCCCGGGACATACATGCTGACACGGAGCGCGAGAATCGGTCGGTGGACCGTTGCGACGCGCTCGTCGTCGGCGCCGGGTTCGGCGGCATGTACGCCCTCTACCGCCTCCGCGATCTGGGGTTTTCGGTCCGGGTGTTCGACGCCGCGGGGGACGTCGGCGGGACGTGGTGGTGGAACCGCTACCCGGGCGCACGCTGTGACATCGAGTCGCTGGACTACTCGTACTCGTTCTCCCCCGAGCTGGAGCAGGAGTGGGAGTGGACGGAGCGCTACGCCTCGCAGCCGGAGATCCTCCGCTACGCCAACCACGTCGCCGATCGCTTCGACCTCCGTCGCGACATCCAGTTCGAGACGCGGGTCGAGTCAGCGACGTTCGACGATGAATCGGGTCGCTGGGACGTGTCCACGGATCGCGGCGACGAGGTGTCGGCGCAGTTCCTGCTGATGGCAACCGGGTGCCTGTCCACTCCGAAGTTGCCGGAGGTCGACGGCATCGACACGTTCGGCGGGGAGACCTACCACACGGCCATCTGGCCGCACGAGGGTGTCGACCTCAGTGGCCGGCGCGTCGCCGTCATCGGAACGGGCTCGTCCGGCATCCAGGCGATCCCGTTGATCGCCGAACAGGCAGCCGAGCTGACCGTCTTCCAGCGCACCCCGGCGTACTCGACTCCGGCGCACAACGCCCCGCTCGACCCGGAGTTCGTTGCTGCCCGCAAGGCGAGCTACCAGGCGTACCGCGAGGAGGCGCGGACGACTCGTATCGGCGTCGTGTTCGACATCGCCGACGACAGCGCCACGGCGGCCGACCCGGCTGAGCGTGAGCGTCGCTTCCGCCGAGGGTGGGACGAGGGAACGTTGTTCGGGGTCGCTTCCAAGTTCTGGGACATCCTCGTCGACCCGCAGGCCAACGAGCTGGCATCGGAGTTCCTCCGCCGGCAGATCCGCGACATCGTCGTCGACCCTGACGTCGCCGAACGTTTGTCACCGAGGACGTTCCCGTACGCCACCAAGCGACCGTGCCTCGACACCGGCTACTACGAGACGTTCAATCGACCGAACGTCACACTCGTCGACGTCCGCGCCACGCCGATCACCGAAATCAACACCGGCGGCATCCGCACGACCGAGCGGCAGTTCGACGTCGACGTCATCGTGTTCGCCACCGGGTTCGACGCCATCACCGGGCCACTGCTCGCCGTCAACCCGATCGGCCTCGGTGGGTTGACGATGCGGGAGAAGTGGTCGGCCGGGCCGCGCACCTACCTCGGCCTCGCCATCGCCGGATTCCCCAATCTGTTCCTCATCACCGGACCGGGCAGCCCGTCCGTGCTCACCAACGTGTTCGTGTCGATCGAGCACCACGTCGACTGGATCACCGATCTGCTGGTTGAAATGGGCGAGCGTGGCGTGACGAGGGTTGCGGCGGACTCGGCGGCAGAGGATGGCTGGGTCGAGCATGTCAACGAGGTCGGCGACATGACGCTGTACCCGCGAGCTGCGTCGTGGTACACGGGCGCCAACGTGCCCGGCAAGCCGCGGGTGTTCATGCCCTACGTCGGCGGTTTCGGCCTATATCGCGAGCTCTGCGCCGGGTCGCGGCCGACGGCTACAAGGGATTCGCACTGACGTGATCCGGGCCATGGCGCTCACCGCGTCGTCATCGCTGGCCGACAACGTCGCCAGTTCTGTCCTGGTTGAGACCACAGAATCGCGTCAGTGAGGAGAGCCAGAAATCTGCATCGACAGCTCACCAATCTCGTTGTGTGCGGACGCTGCCGTAGCGGTGCATCGTCTGGCTGATCGCCTGCTCGCGCAGCCAGTGCGGCAGCTCGAGCGTGCCGTCGGCGCTGACCGGTGAACGGTCGACGGCGATGTCGAGGTCGTGGCAGGCGGCGGCCAGCTCGTCGCCGATCTCGGTGAGCGCCCGCAGCCTGGTCGCCCCGAGCGCACCGATCCGGGCGGCGAGCCGTTCCTCGGACTCCGCGCCGGCATCCGACACCGTCGCGGTCACCGCGCACTGCCGCGCCGCGGCGAGGGCCGCCTCGCTGGCGCCGCTCGGCGTGTCGGCGGCGACGCGGACGACCACGCCCGCAACGGGCTGATGACGCAGCACGTTCGACTCGCTGCGCAATCCCGTGGGGTCCTGCCCGGTGGCGAAGCTCTGCTCCCAGGCCGCTCGATAGCTGTCGGTGGCGGCAGCAACGTCGACCGGCCCTGGAATCGGGCGCAGCAAGGCGTGGACGTAGTGCGGCCCACCGGCCTTCGGCGCACCACCCATCGACGACCGCTTCCACCCACCGAACGGCTGGCGCTGGACGATCGCGCCGGTGATGTGCCGGTTGACGTAGGCGTTGCCGACCTCGACGTGCTCCAGCCAGTAGCGGACCTCGTCGTCGTCGAGCGATTGAATGCCGCCCGTCAGACCGAACGGGGTGCCGTTCTGCAGGCGCACGGCGTGGGCGAGGTCGTCGGCCCGCATCACGCCGAGCACCGGCCCGAAGCACTCGGTCTGGTGGAACCACGAGCCCTCGGCGACACCGATGCGGACTCCCGGCGTCCAGCGCCGGCTGGTGATCTCCTCCTCGCCCCGCGCATCTCGCTCGGAGCGGCGTGAGCCCGGTCGCTCGCGCGGCTCGACGAGCCAGCGCTCGCCCGGATCGAGCGCCGTCAGCCCACGCAGCAGCGGACCCGACGGCGGGGCGATCAACGGGGCCATCATCGTCGCCGGGTCGTCGGCCTCGCCGACGCGCACGCTGCGCACGGCAGCGGCGAGCCGCGGCAGGAACTCGTTGTCGTCGTACACCTGGGCAGTGAGAATCAGCAGGCTCGCCGCCGAGCACTTCTGGCCGGCGTGGCCGAACGCCGAGCGCACCACATCGCGGATCGCTGCGTCCATGTCCGCCGCCTCGGTGACGATGATGGCGTTCTTGCCGCTCGTCTCGGCGAGCAGGCGCAGTCGCGGCTTCCAACCGAGGAACAGCTGGGCCGTGGCGTACGAGCCGGTGAGCACGACGGTGGCGACGTCGTCGTGGGTGATCAGGCGCTGGCCGACGTCGTTGTCCGGGCAGGCGACGTACTGCAGGACATCGCGCGGGACGCCGGCCCGCCAGCACTGGTTGGCGAGCAGCCAGGCAGTCTGGCGGGTCTCCGGCGGCGGCTTGAGGATCACCGTGTTGCCGGCCATCAGGGCGGCGAGCACACCGCCGGCGGGGATCGCGTACGGGAAGTTCCACGGCGACGCCACCACGACGACACCGACGGGAGCGGTGGCCGGGGGGATGTCCGTGGTCGCGTAGTAGCGGGCGAAGTCGATCGCCTCGGACACCTCGGGGTCGCCCTCGCGGACGGTCTTCGCCGCCTCCGCGGCCATCTGCGCCAGCGTCGCCCAGCGCTCGGCGTCCATCTGGTCGGCGACCGCACGCAGCAGTTCCGCCCGTTCCGCGGGTGGACGAGTGGACCACGCCGGCAGCGCCGCCGCGACGGTGGCAACGGCGTCATCGATTGACGCCACATCGGTCGTCAGCGGGTACTCGCCGTCAGGGCAGCCGTTGACGGCGTGCTTGGCGATGGCGGCGGCGACGTCGGCTCGTCGCTCCGGGTCGGTGAAGTCGGTGTCCGGGTGATTGACGAACGACGCGACGCCGCGCTCGGGCGATGTTGTGACGGTGATCGGACGGCGCCGCCGCTCGGTCGTCACGGTGTTGCGGGCGTCGACGGCGGCGCGGAAGCGCTCGGCCTGGGCGGCGAACTCCGGTGATCCCGGCCGCATCGTGAACATCGCTCGCAGGAAGTTCTCCGGAGCGGTGTTCTCGTCGAAGCGGCGGGCGAGGTAGGCCAGGCTCGCCTCGATCTCGTCGTCACGGACGATCGGGCAGTACAGCAGCATCGTGCCGGCGCGCTCCCGCACGGCACGTGTCTGCGCCGGAACCATTCCCTCGAGCATCTCGATGTCGATGTCGCCGCGCCGCGACTCCGGCAAGTCGTCGCGGAGGCGTCAGTGCCCAGGCGACGTCGAGGAGGTTGTGGCTGGCGACGCCGAGGCGGATCGCGCCGGCCCATTCCGGGCGCAAGCACGAGTCGAGCAGGCGCTTGTAGCTGGCGTCTGTGTCGGCCTTCGTCGGGTACGGCGCCTGGACCCAGCCGTGCTGCTCGGCGTCGACCTGCTCCATCGCCAGGTTGGCACCCTTGACGATGCGCACCTTGATCGGAGCACCACCATCGGCGACGCGGGCGGCAGCCCACGCACCGATGCGTTCCATGGCGTCGTGCGAGTCCGGGAGGTAGGCCTGCAGCACGATTCCCGCCCGCAGACTGCGGTACGCCGGCTCGTCGAGCACGCGCAGGAACGATTCGACGGTGAGCTCGAGGTCGCCGTACTCCTCCATGTCGAGGTTGACGAACGCCGGCGGTGTCGACGTCATCGCCGCGTCGTACACGCGGCGCAACGCGGCGCTGATGCGCTCGACGGAGTGCTCGAACGCGTACACGTCGAGCAACGCGCAGATCGCCGAGATCTTCACCGAGATGTAGTCGACGTCGGGTCGTTGGAGGGTGGCGATCACCCGGCCAATGCGTTGTTCGGCCTCGGCATCCGACACGATCGCCTCGCCGAGCAGGTTGAGGTTGAGCTGCATGCCGGCCTTCGTGCGCTTCTTGATGTGGCGGGTCAGCGACGCGTCGTCGGCCGGGATGACCAGGCCGCGGGTTTCGGCGATGATCCGCCGGCGCACGAGCGGCATCACGAGCGGCGGAGCGAGGCGCCCGACGCGGGCGCCGGCGGCCATCAGCAGGCGGTCGACGCGGCCGAGCGAACGAGGGATCCCGGCGCCGGCGAGGGCGGCGAATCGCCTGGCGGCAGTGTGTGGACGATCGAGCCGCAGCACCTCGTCGGTGAGTCGTTGAACAAGGTCGCGGCCGGCCGGGTCGGCGACGATGCGCCCGAGGCGTGTCTGACGGCGGCGCTCCGCCCGCGTGATCGTGGCCTCTGCTGCCCGCAGCAACCCGTCGGCGATCTCGACGGCTCGCCCGACACGTGCGCTGTCGTCCACCGGCTCATCATGGCGCGCCCCGCCGCCGGTTCCGATTACGTCCCGTACGGGTGCGCTAGTCATCGCTGCCGCCGTAAAACCTAAAGCTGGCTTGAGATCAAGGTAGACCGCCTGCGATACTCGTCACATGGCAATGGCACCGACGCTGACGATCGGCGACGTGAGCCGGCGTACGGGCGTCGCCGCCTCGGCACTTGCGCTTCTACGAGGACAGCGGGCTGATCCAGGCCGAGCGCTCCGCCGGAGGCCAGCGCCGCTACCGCCGCGACGTGATCCGCCGTGTTTCGTTCATCCGCGTGGCCCAGCAGGTCGGCCTCGGGCTCGACGAGATACGCGCGTACATGTCGACGCTCCCCGACCGGCGCACTCCGGACCGCTCCGACTGGGAGCGCGTCGCGGCGTCGTGGCGACCCCGCCTCGACGAGCAGATCGCCCTCCTCGAGCGGCTACGTGACCGACTGACGGGATGCATCGGTTGCGGCTGCCTCTCGCTCGATCTGTGCCCGCTCGCCAACCCCGCCGACCGCCTCGCGGCCGAAGGCACCGGCCCCCGCCTCCTGCTCCACGACTGAGCACGAGCGCGAACGCGCAGGCTTCGGCGGGAGGTGCGGGGGGCAGAGCCTCCGCCGGAGCCCCCGCCGCTGGTCGATCCGGCTTCGCCGGTCGACCAGCAGAGAGGATTTCAGTGCCGGCCGCAGGCCGCTCCACGAGCTCGAGCCGAAAGGTCCCCTTTCGGCGAGAAGAGGCCCAGCCGACCACGGGCGCTCCTACATGCCGGGCGACGGTCCGCTTGCGGGAAGCGGCGTCACCCTCCTGGCAGGCGGAGCGCCCGTGGTGGCGGCGGGACGTTCGGTGGCGGCGGAGCCAACCGGTCCCGAGGTGGCGTTGGCGGGAACGCTCACATGGACTTCATGCTCGGCGCTGGCTCTCGCCGCCACATCATCCAGGTGACCGAAACGCGCTCGGCCGAACGGACGATCCGGATCTCGTACTTCTGGCTGATCGTGGTCCGATCAGGACAAGTCGGCTGACGACTCGGCCGGCGATCCGTAGATTGTCGGAGGTGGAAACGACTGCCACAGGGCAGCGTCCGGCGGCGCACGTCGTCCGGGTCGTGGCCGGCGGGCTTGCCACGTTGGTGTTCGTCGACCTTCTCCTCGGCGTCGAATTCTTCAACGTCGTCGTGCCGGCGCTGGTGGCCGATGTCCTCGTGATCGCTGCCGTCGCCCTGGCCACCGTGTCGCCGCCGCGGACGATCGCACCGGCGATGGTCCTCGGATCGGCGGCGAGCATTGCGGTCTCGCTCGCTGTTGAGCGTCGCCGACTCCAGCACCAGGACGCCAGTCATGGGCAACGGCGCCTGGCCGGGCTTTGCCGAGCTCGCCGGGCTCGGCCTGCTCACGGCGTGGAGTGTCCGCTCGTCGTCGCGCAAGGGAGCGATGGCGTCGTCGTTGGCGCTCGGCGTCGCCTTGTTGGCGATCGTCGCCTGGCGCAATCAGGGCGTCCACTCCGATCTGGTTGGTGTTGCTGTGCGGCGGGGCCTGGGTGGCCGTCGGTGGCCGCCGGCTGGTACCTGCGCGTGCTCGACGCCCGCCAGCTCGAGCAGGCGTCAGCAGGTCCGTCACCAGGAACGCCTCGCCATCGCCCGCGAGCTGCACGATGTCGTCGCCCATCACGTGACCGGCATCGTCGTGCAAGCCCAAGCAGCACAACTCGTCGCCGACCAGCAGCCGGACGCTGCGCAGCGCGCCCTCGACCGGATCGCCCGCGCCGGTGGTGAGGCCCTCGCCGCGATGCGGGCGATGGTCGGCGCACTACGCGACGAGTCGACGGGCGACGAGCTGGTACCGACGGCATCGCTCAGCGATCTGCGGGCGATCGCCGAATCGACCGCATCCGAGCGCGACGAGCTGCCCGTGCGTCTCGCCATCGACGATCGGGCGGCGACGCTCCCCGAGCCGGTGATCGCCTCGGTCCACCGCATCGCCCGTGAGGCGGTCACCAACGCCCGCCGGCACTCCGTCGGCGCCACCAAGATCGACATCGACGTGCGTTGCGACAATGGAGTCGTCCATCTGCTCGTCACCAACGACGGTGGTCCAGTCAGCCGGTCACCGGGCGGGTTCGGGATCCGCGGCATGGCTGAGCGGGCTGCCGCGATGGGCGGCGACTTCGACGCCGGACCGCTTCCCGACGGTGGCTGGCGGGTCGCCGCCGACCTGCCGGTCGGGGTCGGCGGGGAAGCCACCCAACCGTGAACGATCGGCTGCGCGTCGTCATCGCCGACGACCAGGAGATCGTCCGCTCGGGCATTCGCCTGATCCTCGAGGCCCACGACATCGATGTCGTCGGTGAGGCCAGCGACGGCCGAGCCGCCGTCGAGCTGGCCCGCCGGCTCCGGCCGGACGTGTGCCTCGTCGACATCCGCATGCCGCGGCTCGACGGGCTCGAGGTCACCCGCATGCTCGCCGGCCACGACGTCGACGACCCGATCCCGGTCGTCGTCGTCACGACGTTCGATCACGACGAGTACGTCAACACGGCGATCCGCAACGGGGCCACCGGCTTCCTGCTCAAGGACGCCGGGCCGGGCCTACTCGTCGAGGCCGTCCGCGCCGCCGCGGCCGGCGATGCCCTCGTGTCCCCGTCGATCACCGTGCGCTTCCTTCAGCACTTCAGCGAGCGCACCCCCGTCCCGTCACGGCGCGAACCGGCGACCGCTCTGACCGAGCGCGAGGAGGACATCGTGCGGTCGGTCGCCCGGGGGCTGACGAACGCCGAGATCGGCGAGCAGCTGTTCATCTCGCTCAGCACGGTGAAGAGCCACGTCGCCAACATCCAGAGCAAGCTCGGAGCGCGCAACCGTGTCGAGATCGCCGGGTGGGCGTGGGAGACCGGCCGGATGGCTAACTATTGACGAGCTCGGCAGGCCGTCGCTCCGCCAGGCGTGACTGCACGACCTGCGGACCGTCGCGCAGCACGCTGTCGAGACGGCCGGCGAGGGCCGGGACGATCGGACGGATGGCCGTGGCGATCACCCGGACGCTGGCGAGGTAGCGCGACAGCAACTCCACGAGTCGGGCGTTGGCCGGCGCCGCGAGACTGAGCAGCTCCCACGGCCGAGTCGATTCGAGTTCGCGGTTGAGGCCGTCGACGGCGGCGCAGATCGCCTGCGTCGCACCCCGTAGATCGAAGTTGCCGAGGGCGGCGAGGACATCCTCGTCGAGTCCTGCGACGGCGTCGATCGGCGTCGCTTGCCGGCGTGTGTCGAGGCCCGCACGAGCCGCCAACGTGGCAATCCGGTTGGCGACGTTGCCGACTCCGTTGGCGAGGTCGCTGTCGACCCGTTCGACGAGGCGCTGTTCGGTGAAGTCGGTGTCGACGATCGGCCCGACGTCGCGGGCGAACCACCATCGCAAGGCATCCGTGCCATAACGATCGACGACTGTGAACGGGCTCACCGTTGCCGTCCCGGACTTGGAGATCTTCGCCCCGTCGATCGTCAGGTAGGGGTGCACCTCCAGGCGCGTGGGCGGCGGCTGGTGCGCCGAGGCGAGGAACGCCGGCCAGTAGACAGCGTGGAAGCGGAGGATCCCCTTGCCGACCACCTGCACGCGCCGATCCGAGTCCAGCCACCAACGGCGGTAGGCGACGCTGTCCGGGTCGCCGAACTCGAGGGCGCTGAGGTAGTAGGCCAGGGCGTCGAACCACACGTAGATGACCTGGGTCGGATCGTCGGGCACGGGGATGCCCCAGCCGCGCGCCCGCCCGGCCGGGCGGGACACGCTGATGTCCTCGAGTCCTCCGGCGATGAACGACAGCACCTCGTCACGGAAGGGCTCCGGATGGATCACCAACTCTCCGCTGGAGATCAGCCGGTGGAGATGGTTCTCGTAGCGGGACAGGCGGAAGAACCAGTTCGTCTCGGCGACCGGCTCGACTGGAGTGAGGTGTTCGGGGCAGCGCGACACGCTCGTCGGACCCGGTGACCAACTCGGTCCGGTCGTAGAACCGTTCGCAGCCGACGCAGTACTCGCCCTCGTACGTTCGCCGGTACAGGTCGCCGTTGGCCGCGCACGCCCGCCACAGCCGTTCGACGGCCGGACGGTGCCGCGGATCGGCGCTCGTGCGCAGGAAGTCGTCGAACGACACGTCGAGGGGGCCGCCGAGGGCGGCGAAGCGCTGGGCGTTGGCGTCGACAAAGACGTCGGTCGGCACACCGGCGGCCTCGGCGGCGAGGACGTTCTTGAGGGCGTGGTCGTCGGTGCCGCCGAGGAAGCGCACGTCGTCACCGGCGAGGCGCCGGGCGCGGGCGTAGATGTCGGCCTGCACCAACTCGTAGCCGTAGCCGAGATGCGGTTCGGCGTTGACGTAGGGAATGGCGACAGTGACGTAGGTCGTGCTCATCTGGGGTCTCCTGGTGGTTGGTGACCCGGGAGACGACCTACCGGCGCTGACATCGGTCGACCCCGGAGGCAGCTCCAGGGTCGAACGGAATCGCTAGTGCGTGCGCGAAGCCGGCCCCGGATGGGGCCGCATCATCACGGAAGACGAAGTCGTACGCACGTCTTCAAGGGTAGCGGTGCCGCGGCCACGAGCGCCGACGGGTATCGGCGTTCGTGAGCCAGGGGCTTTCGAGCGGAAGGCTTACCTTCCGCTCGAACCTCACGTCGCGTCGCGACGGGACATCACGACGGCGATCACGCCGATGCACGACCGCGGCGTACACGGCGAGCGTGGCGACGGCGGTGCCGGTGGAGATCGAGCCGGGGTTGTCCGGTTGCAACATCGAACGCAGCAGCAGGCCCGGGAACCAGCGGTCGGCCCAGGCCCGACCCTCGCCGATGACGTTCTCGAACGGGCCGAACCAGAGCAGGCAGATCGCCAGGGCGATCGGGGTGGAGCGCACGAGCACGGCGACCATCGTTCCGATCAGGGCGTAGACGGCGACGAAGCCGAGCAACCTGACATAGTCGCCGGCAGCCTCGGTGAGGGCGTCGACGCCGAACCATCCCGTCGTGTCGATGTCCTGCGCCGGAGCGACGATCGCCGCGGTCGCCGCGCCGACCACGAGGGCGAGCGCCATCAGGATCGCGCCGACCGTGAACCTGGCGGCGATCTTGCCGCCGATCAATGCCAATCGTCGCGGCTGATGGGTGAGGGCGACGCGCAGCGTCCCGCGGGTGAATTCGTTGCCGGTGCTGCTGGCGAACGCGGCAAGCACGAGGATCGAGCTGAAGGCGACGGAGAAGATCACCGCCGCCGTCGCCCCGCCCGAGCCGATCAGCGCCTCGAGGATGAGCCCAGCGTCGGGCGCTTGCAGGAACGGCTTCGCCGTCGAGATCGCCAAGGCCGTGGCGACGACCGTGAACACGACGGTGGTCAGCCCGGTGATGACCCACAACCGGGCACGGTTGAGGAGAATCCATTCGGAGCGGAAGGTGGTAATCACGACGTGCCTCCTTGGATGACGTGACGATTGACGAGTTCGAGGTAGCGGGCTTCCAGGTCAGCCCGTTCGTGGTGCAGCTCGGCGAGCACGATCCCGGCCGTGTGGGCGCGTCGGTTGATCTCGGCGGCGAGGCGGTGGGGGTCGACGCCGTCGCGGATCGTCAGCACGACCTGGTCGTCGCTGAGCTCGATCGGCAAGCCGGACGACCCGGCGATGACGGCCAGATCGTCGAGCTGTCCCGGCTCGCCGGCCCGCAACACGAGCCTGTCGCTCGTGCCGCCGAGCGACTCAGGAGTGCCGAGGTGGACGAGCCCGCCGTGATCGAGGACGATCAGCCAGTCGCAGACGTGCTCGAGTTCGCCGAGCAGGTGCGACGACACGATGACGGTGCGGCCGCTGTCGGACATCGCCCGGATCAGCGTGCGAACGTCCTGCATGCCGACGGGGTCGAGGCCGTTGGTCGGCTCGTCGAGAATCACCAGCTGCGGGTCGCCGATCAGTGCGGCGGCAATGCCGAGGCGCTGCTTCATCCCGAACGAGTACGAACCGACGCGATCGCCGCCTCGGCCGGTGAGCCCGACGAGATCGACGAGGTCGTCGATGCCAACCGTCGAGTGCCCACCGAGGACGGCAAGCGAGCGCAGGTTGTCCACGCCGGAAACGCCCGGGTGGAAGGCCGGGCCCTCGATCAGCGCGCCGACGCGCGACAGATACTCGGTGCGCTTGCTCACCGGGCTGCCGAGCACCGTCGCCGACCCGCCGGACGGGCGAACGAGCCCGAGGAGCATCGCCATGATCGTCGTCTTGCCGGCGCCGTTGGGGCCGATCAGGCCGGCAACGGAACCGGCCGGCACGGAGAACGACACCTCGTCGACGGCGACTCGGTCGCCGAAACGCTTCGTCAGCCGATCGACGACGACGGCGTCGCCGGCGTCGACTCGACGACGGATCGAGCGTGAGGAAGAGTCGCTGTTGCTGTCATAGGACCAGCGTGAACGCGGCCACTCGTCGCGTCGTCGCCCAGGTGCGGAGATCGCGCCGTACGTCAGATGTTGAGCGGCGGCGCGCAGTCAGCCCGACGACTCGGGCCGGGGTATCGACGCCAGGCCGGCGCGATAGGCGAACACCACGAGTTGGGCGCGATCGCGGGCGTTGAGCTTGGTCATCGCCCTGCTGACGTGCGTGCGCACGGTGGCGTTGCTGACGACCCAGCGCTCGGCGATCTCCTCGTTGGACAGGCCGTCGGCGACGAGGACGACGGCCTCGCGCTCGCGGGCCGTGAGCAGGGCGACGACGCGAGCGTCCGGCTCGGCGGCGACGGTCGGGGCACGCTCGGCGAACGTCGAGATCAGCCTCCTCGTCACGCCGGGCGAGAGCAGCGCCTCGCCGGCGGCGACGACCCGAACCGCCCGGATCAGCTCGGCCGGCTCGGTGTGCTTGACGAGGAATCCCGACGCTCCGGCGCGCAAGCGCCTCGAACACGTACTCGTCGAGCTCGAACGTGGTCAGCACGAGGACTCTGACCCCGGCAAGGTCAGGGTGCTCGGCGATCTGGCGGGTGGCGGTGAGCCCATCGACCTCCGGCATGCGGATGTCCATCAGCACGACGTCGGGATGCCGGTCGAGTGCCAGGGCGACGGCCTCGGCACCGGTGCCGGCCTCGCCGACGACCTCGATGTCGTCCTCGGCGTCGAGCAGCGCCTTGAAGCCGGTGCGCACGAGCACTTGGTCGTCGGCGACGACGACGCGGATCATCGGTCGGTCACCCCACACGGCGAGGACCTCGAAGCCGCCTCCAGGTCGCGCCTTGGCGTCGAGCGTCCCTCCCGTCGACTCGACGCGCTCACGCATGCCGATGAGCCCGAAACCGCCACCAGCCGTGTCCGGCGGCGGTGCTGCGGGTCGCCGTGTACCGCCGCCGTCGTCGCTCACTCGAATCGTCACGGCGCCGCGCGAACCGACGTCGACGGTGACCTCGGCGCGAGCCGACGCACCGGCGTGGCGACGAGTGTTCGTCAGCGCCTCCTGCACGACGCGGTAGGCGGCGGCGCTGACCGACGGTCGGCAGCGTCCCGACGTCGCCGTTCACGTCGACGTCGATCGCCAGGCCGTCGGCCCGCGCACGCGTGACGAGCTCGTCGATGTCGCCGAGCGTTCCGATCGGCGCACGTGGGGCAACGTCGGGCTGGTCGCCGCCACCCGATGCCCGCAGCACCGACAGGATCGCCGTGAGCTCGTCGAGGGCGTCGCTGCTGGCGGCGCGGATCGCCTCCAACGCCTGCTTGGCCTGGCCGGTGTCGCCGTCGAGGAGGTGGGCGGCGACGCCGGACTGGACGTTGATCGTCGCCATCGCGTGGGCCACCGAGTCGTGCAGATCCTGGGCGATGCGCAGCCGTTCGTTGGCGAGCGCCTGTTCCTGGGCATGCACGACGCGTTCCCGCTCCGCCGCCGCCCGTTCGGCGCGGGCGGCGATCGCCTGGCCGGCGAGGACCGCGGCGAAGGCCCATCCGGCGATGATCAGCAGCGGGCCGAGATCGGCGTCCCCGACGGCGAGGCGGACCACCACGGCGACTGCCACGTACCCGGCGGCGCCGATCCAACCGACCCGCCGCGGTGCCGTGTAACCAAGGGCGAGGAGGGCCAGCGGACCCGGCAGCAGCGCCGGGCCACCGGCGTACTCCCGAGCCGAGTACACGGCCGTCGTGACCGCCACGATGCCGACGACCGCAAGCCCCCAGTGCCGCCAGAACAGGAGCGACCCTGCTCCGATGATCCCGCAGGCGTACGCCAGCGCATCCATCGGACGATCGCCTGCTTCGACCGGGATGTGGATCGTCCCGAGGATGACGATGGCGAGGATCGGCAGCACGAGCACGACGTCGATGAGATGTGGAGCGCGGTTCGCGTCGGCCCGCACTGCCTCAGTCATCGAGGTGATGGTACGGACGCCGCTGCGCCGTGTCGTCAGCCCCCTGTTGAGATCGCCCCGCCCCGCCTCATCCGAGTGTTTCGTGCCATCCGAGTGCTACGTGCGCGACAGGGGTGCGCGAAACACTCCGATGACCGCAAACACTCGGATGGATTCAGGCGATGGCGTCGAGGAGGGTGTCGATCACGTCGCGGGTGAACGGGCGCTCGTCGTACTCGTCGAAACGCCGCTCCTGGCGAACCCGCTCCTCGGCCGTGGCGCCTGGTGCCAGCCACAACTCACCGATGCGACGGGCCAGATGTCCGAGCACGGCGATCGTCATCGAGAAGTCCTGCCGACTCAGGACGCGGGCTGGTCCGCCGGCGTCGATGTACGACGACATCAGGATCGGCGCCGTTGCCACGTCGTCACTGGTGAACTCGAACAGGACCATCGCCAGCTCCTGATTCGGGTCGGCTTCGCCGGCGTTGTCCCAGTCGATGATGCAGAGCGCCCCAGCAGTGGTGCGGCGCAGGTTGTCGGCAAACAGGTCGCGATGGCAGATCTGCACGGCGCGGGCAGGTGCCAGCCAGCTCTCGAGGGCGACGAACTCGTCGCGCCAGCGGGCGAAGCGGTCGGCGAGCGGCGACTGTCGGGTCCGCAACTCGTCGATCAGAGAGTCCCACCCGTCGGCACCGACCGGCTCCGAGTTCCACCAGTGGGCGGGCAGGTCGCCGGTGAAGCGCACGCGATGAAGCGCCGCGACGGCGGCGCCCACCATCGCCGGATCCATCGCAGGGTCGGGAGGGTCGAGGTCCACCCAGCCGTGGACCCGCACCGGCGTGTCGCCGATGAGGGCGGCGGCCGATCCGTCCGTGGCCCGGCGCACCGACGGTGCCGGGACGCCGAGAGCGGCGGCGGCCTCATGGAACTCCGTCGTCACCGCATGATCGTGTACTCCACCCGCCTCGAACGACTCCTTCACCGCCCAGTCGCCGGACCCGGCCGAGAGCCGCCACACCTGCCCGAGCTCGCCACGGGCGCACGGTCCGTCGAAGTCGAGCACCTCGCCGAGCCCGAAGGCCGCTGGCGATCGCCTCGGCGTCGGCGGCGGTGATCACGCCCGAACGGTCGACGCCGACCAACGCTCGGCAACCGCGGCGAGGACCTCGATCAACGCACGCGTCGGCGCCGACAGCCCGTCGTCCCCAGGTGGCGGGCTGAGCGGGCTGAGGCCGCGGACGCGGGGCGGGAGCTCGAGCTGGACGCCCTGGTTGGCCGGGAGGTTGACCGGGTTACGTGCACTCAGGCCGCGCAGCTCAACCGGGATGCCAGCGAGATCGGTAACGACTTCATAGTCCGGGAGCCGAGTCGCAACCTCGGCTGCAACCGTGGTGGCGAGTCGACGGTTGCGACCACCGGCGAGGATCGAGGTCCAGCTCCCCTCCCGCCCGTAGCCGTGGAGCGACACGACGACATCGACGTGGTCGACGAACGCAGCGAGCGCCGCCGACTCCTCGACTCGATAGCGCAGCGACGAGAGGTGGTGTTCGACGTCGTCGGGATGGACGACCGCGTAATACGACGCGCCCGCCGATTCGGCGGCAGCGGCGGCGATGACATCAGTCATCACCTCCAGGCCGCCGCCGTGGATCGCCATCATCCCGAACGTCGACCGCAACTCGCACTGCTCGACGACATCGGGGCGGGCGAGCAACTCGGTGAGCGTGCGCGGGCCTTGCACACAACCCATCGTGGCATCGAGCGTGCGGGCGCGGGTCGGATCGTAGGATCGCCCCGTGGTCACGCGTCGCCCCGCCCACCAGTGAGCACCAGCTGGCGCCATCCCGGCCGCACCGGTGCGCTGCTCTACGCCGTGCTCGCTGCGTTCCTCGGCGTCGCCGTCACTGCCGTCAGCCGGCTGACCGTCGAGCGTCAACGTGGACGGCGGCTGGCCGCCCAACGACTTCCCGACGGGCCGATCATCGTCATCGCCAACCACACGAGCTACGCCGACGGAGTCCTGCTGGCCCTGGCCTGCCGCCGGCTCGGTCGATCGTTGCGACTGCTGGCGACGTCTGGTGTGTTCCGTGCGCCGATCCTCGGTCGCATCTTCGACCCGCCTCGGATTCATTCCCGTCGCCCGCGGCGGCCCCGACGCGGCACACGCCCTCGACGCCGCGGCCGCCGCCCTCGCCGCTGGCGAAGCGGTCGGCGTGTTTCCCGAAGGGCGGATCACCCGCGACCCGAACCAGTGGCCGGAGCGGGCCAAGACCGGTGCCGTCCGTCTCGCCCTGCAGTCCGGTGCGCCGATCGTCCCCGTGGCGATGGTCGGTGGCCACGAGGTCGTCGGCCGCAAGCGGATCGTGTTGCGCCTGCTCAAGAACCTCCTGCTCCGCCCGCGGGTCGATGTCGTGGTCGGCGCCCCGATCGACGTCGGCGCCCTCGTCGGCCACGTCGACGACCCGCCTCCGGAGGCGGTGCGGCGCGCCGCCGACCTGGTGATGGGCGAGCTGATCGCCCTCGTCGCCGACATGCGCCAACTCGACCCCGAGCACGCCGTCGGCGTGCCGAGAGTCGAAGCGCGCAACGGTCGACTAGCACCGAGTCTGGGTACTCTCGCACCGTGGCCGCCGAGCGCAGGCTCGCCAAGTACGACTCGATGCGCGACTTCGCGAAGTCGCCGGAACCGCCGGGCAAGGTCGCGGGCAGTGCCGATGGCCGCAACCGCTTCCTCGTCCAGCGCCATCGAGCCCGCCGTCTGCACTACGACCTGCGTTTCGAGGTCGACGGCGTGCTCGTCAGTTGGGCCGTCCCCCGCGGGCCGAACCTCGATCCGGCGCGCAAGTCGCTCGCCGTCAAGGTCGAGGACCACCCGTATGCCTACGGCTGGTTCGAGGGGATCATCCCCAGCGGCTACGGCATGGGTGACGTCGTCCTCTGGGACGACGGCTGGTGGGAGCCCGATCCGGAGTATCCCGACGAGCCGGCGGCGGCGAAGGCGATCGAGAGCGGTGAGTTCAAGTTCGTGCTCGTCGGGCGCAAGCTGCGCGGCCGGTTCGTGCTCATTCGCACGAGCAAGCCGGGCGAGGCGGACGACCAGTGGCTGCTGATGAAGAAGAAGGACGACGCCGCGGTGCCCGGCTGGGATCCCGAGGACTACCCCCGATCGGTGCTCAGCGCCCGCACCAACGAGGACATCGCCGAGGGCCGCCCGGGGCGCTGGCGAGCGGCGACGGCGGACGAGCTGGCCAGCCCTGCGCAAGCTGCCGAGCGCCAAGGGTCTGGGCGGTGCCCAGAAGTCGACGGCGGAGTGGAGCGTCGCCGGGGTCACCCAGCAGATCACCAACCTCGACAAGGTGTTGATCCCGGGACGGGGGAAGTCGAAGCCGATCACCAAGCGCGAGATCATCGCCTACTACGCAACGGTCGCGCCGTGGATGACGATGGGGCTCGCCGGCCACCCCGATCAACCTCAACCGGTTCCCGGACGGCATCGACGGCGCCAAGGGCGGCTTCTACCACAAGGCCGTGCCGACGCACGCGCCGCTGTGGGTGCGCCGCTGGCCGAACCCCAGGGCCAGCACCGGCGAGACCCGCGAGTACCTCCTGATCGACGGCGCCCCGGCGCTGGTCTGGGTGGCCAACTTCGCCGGCTTCGAGATCCACCCGTGGACGTCGACGGCGGCGTCGCCCGACGAGCCGTCGTACGCCCTGGTCGACATCGACCCGGGGACGGAAACGACGTGGGACGACACGCTGACGATCGCCCGGCTCTTCCGCGTCGCCCTCGACAAGCTCGACCTCGTCGCCCGCCCGAAGGTCACTGGCAAGCGCGGCATCCAGATCTACATCCCGGTCAAGGCCGGATACTCGTTCAAGGAGACGTCGGAGTTCGTCGAGGCGCTGTCACGCACCGTCGGCGGCGTCGTGCGCGAGCTGGTCAGCTGGAAGTGGCAGAAGAACGCACGCGGCGGCAAGGCCCGCCTCGACTACACCCAGAACCAGGTCAACAAGACGCTCGTCGCTCCCTACAGCATCCGCCCGGCGCCGGGCGCCCCGGTGTCGGTGCCGTTGGAGTGGGACGAGCTCGACGACCCGAAGTTGCGCCCTGACCGCTGGACGATCCGCGACGTGCTCGGGCCGCCTGGAGACGGTCGGCGATCCGTTCGATGCGCTCGTCGGCCAGGAGCAGGCACTTCCCCTGCTGTAGTTACAACCGATAACAGGGTTGGCGACCGAACACGAGTACTCTTGTATCCATGCCTCGTCCGATCTGGACGGGCTCGATCTCGTTCGGCATGGTCGCCATCCCGATCAGGCTCGTGCCCGCCGTCCGCAAGAAGAGCATCTCGTTCAACCAGCTCGACGACCGCAACATGTCGCGCATCCGGTACCGCAAGGTCAACGAGGAGAGCGGTGAGGAGGTGCCGTCCGAGCACATCGTCAAGGGCTACGACATCGGTGGGGGAGCTACGTGGTCGTCACCGACGACGACCTGGCGCCGCTGCAGCCGGCGAAGTCGAGGGAGATCGGCCTCGAGACGTTCGTGCCGGAGGCCGACGTCAACCCGATGATGTTCGACTCCTCGTACCTCGTCCTGCCGGACAAGAACGCCAAGCCGTACGCCCTGCTGGCCGACGCCATGGCCGGATCCGGCCGCGTCGGCATCGGCCGCTTCGTGATGCGCCAGAAGGAGTACCTGGCGGCGATCCGATCGGACGGGAGCCACCTCACGTTGTCCACCCTCGTGTTCCCCGACGAGCTGGTCGAGCCGGCCTCGATCGAGGAGTTCGAGGAGTTGGACGACATCGAGATCTCCGACAAGGAACTGAAGATGGCCCAGGGCCTCATCGACGCCCTGAGCGACGAGTTCCAACCGGAGCAGTACGTCGACGAGTACCGGGCCGGGGTCGAGCGGATCATCGAGGAGAAGGCCGCCGGACGCACGCCCGTGTTCGAGGAAGCAGGCGGCCCCACGTGCTGCCGTCATCGACCTCGCCGCCGCTCTCGAAGCGAGCCTCGCCGAGGCAAGGGCGGCGAAGCAGCGCCACCCGTCGTCGACCACCGCCAAGCCGGCCAAGGCGACGCGAGCAAGAAGGCGGCCGCGCCGAGGACGCCGAAGTCGAGGAAGCGCCCAAGGCCCGCAAGACCCGCGCCCGCAAGTCCGCCTGACCCGAGGTTTCGGGCCGATTCGTGTGTTTGCGTCGGTCGGTCGGTCACGTAACATCCAGCGACCAAAGATTCGGATGAGGCCGGTGCTTAAGTCTCGCGGACGACGTCGGCGGGCGGCTTGTCGTCGCGCAGGCCGAGGAACACCGGCGCACGGAGACCGCCGCCTTCGGTCCACTCGAGGAACCCGACCTGGGCGACGAGCTCCGGGCGTACCCATCGGTAGCGTGCCGCGCGGCAGCTTCGGTGGCACGGCGAACGGGCACTCGTCGGTCTCCAACTGGCGGAGCTTCGCCATCAGCTCCGTCAGCGTCCGTTCGTTGAACCCGGTGCCGACGGCGCTGACGAACTGCAGGTCGCCGGCCTCGTCGTGGACGCCGACGAGTAGGGAGCCGAAGAGTCCGGTGCGGTTGCCCTCGCCGAGCTTGTAGCCGCCGATGACCATCTCCTGAGCGTGGGTGTACTTGACCTTCACCCAGGCGGGGACCCGCCGGCCGGACTGGTACGTCGACGACGCCCGCTTGGCGACGATCCCCTCGAATCGCTGCGACCTCGTCGCCGCTTCCATCACCTCGGCGTCGTCGCTCACCGGCGTGATCATCAGCGGTGACGTCGGGCGCACGGACGACTCCAGCAGCGCCCGACGCTCGCTCCACGGGCGGTCGCGCAGGTCCTCGCCGTCGAGGGCGAGGAGATCGAACACGACGAAGGCATGGTCGCGGTCGGCGCGACCGACGCTCTGGAACGTGTGCCGCCCGTCGGCGTCGTAGGCGATCACCTCGCCGTCGAGGACGACGTCGTGGTCGGTGGCCGCGGCGACGGCGGTGGCCAGCCACGGCCACTGCGGGAGCTTCGGTTTGCCGGTCGAGCTGACCGCGTCGAAGTCGTCGCCCACGCGCCGCACGAGCACCCGATGGCCGTCCCACTTCGGCTCGTACATCCACCCGTCGCCGGCCGGCACGACTCTCGCCGTCTCCGCCTTCATCGGAGCGATCGGCCAGGCGCACGACAGCAATATTGTCAGTGCAGTGGGCACGCGCATCGAGGTCGTGCAGGGCGACATCACCGTCGAGACGACCGACGCCATCGTCAACGCCGCCAACCAGTCGCTACTCGGCGGTGGCGGAGTCGACGGGGCGATCCACCGAGCTGCCGGACCGGAGCTGCTGGCTGCCTGCCGCGGCCTCGGTGGTTGCGCCACCGGAGACGCCAAGACCACGCCGGGCTTCCAACTTCCGGCGCAGTGGGTCATCCACACCGTCGGGCCGGTGTGGCGCGGCGGCGACGCCGGCGAGCCGGAGCTGCTGGCGTCGTGCTACCGCCGCTCGCTGGAGGAGGCCGACCGCGTCGGTGCCCGCTCCATCGCCTTCCCGGCGATCTCCACGGGTGTGTACGGCTACCCCGCGGAGGCGGCGGCCACGATTGCCGTCGACACGGTGCGGTCGACGCCGACCGCGGTCGAGCTCGTCCGCTTCGTGTGCTTCGACGCCCAGACGACCTCGATCTACCGCGACCTGCTGACCGCGCGCCGAGTGAGCCGTCACCGCGGCGCTCGAGTCGACGCTCAGCTGTGACGCGCGTCGTCGAACGCTTGCAATCCGGGCGGCGACGAGGTCGGGACGCAAGCCCGGCTCGTTCGACAGCACGACGACGACGAGATCGAGGCTGGGGACGACCGTGATCAGCTGGCCGTTGAAGCCGATCGCCTGGAACGGCGTCGGGGAACTTGTCCTCGGCACCGACGATCCACCAGTGGGCGCCGTAGTCAGGAGTGTCGACGAGCGGCAACCGCGCGTAGTCGACCCACTCCTCGGGCACGATCTGGTTGCCGTCCCACTCGCCGCCGCGTAGGTACAGCAGGCCGAAGCGGGCGAAGTCGAGGGCGGTCATGTTGATCGCCGAGCCACCGCTCATCACACCGGTGTCGTCGAGGTCGTGGACGACCGAGGTGATGCCCAGCGGGCTGAACAGCTCGTCCTGCGCCCACTGGGTGCCCTCTTCGAAGTAGCCGACCTGGTCGGCGATGATCCGCGCCAGGATCATCGACGTGCCGGTCGAGTAGTTGAACACCTCACCCGGCGGGGCGGCGAGCGGACGGTCGGCGGCGAAGTGCGCCCGGTCGGCACGCCCCGGCGCCGAACAGCATCTCGATCACGTCGCTCGTGCCCTCGTACTCCTCCACCCACTCCAGCCCCGAGCGCATGTGCAGCAACTCGTCGATGGTGATCGGCGTGGCGCGGATCGCTCGGCTCCGCCCACTCCGGAACCTCCGCCGGGGCGAACACGTCGAGCCGTCCCTCGGCGGCGAGGATGCCGATCATCGCCTGGGTGATCGACTTCGCCATCGACCAGGACAGGTGCGCCTCGGCCGGATCCCACCCGTCGCGGTAGCGCTCGAGCACCAGTTCGCCGCCGTGCACGGCGACGATGGCGTCGATGCAGCAGCTCTCGCCCTCGGGCGGGGCCAGGGCCCAGGAGACGAACTCGTCGATGCCCTCGACGTCGAAGCCGGCGGGCAGCTCTCCGACCGGCCACTCCTCGGTCGGCCACGGCACCCCGTCGGGCTGCGGCGGGTAGCCCTCATCCTGGAAGATCCAGCCGAGCCCGGCCGCGTCGAGGGCATCCCACCGTTCCGCGCGGGATCTCGAACGTCGCCGTAGGCGGCGGCTCGGTCGTCGCCGAGACAGTCACCGACGGGATCAGCGCCGGGCCACCAATGCCAGGACGCGGGCATGCGGCCGAGCCTGCGTTCTCACCGGCGCCATCCTGCCACCCGTAGCGTGAGGCGATGGCCAACGCCGTCCTGCTCGTCGCCTGTCCCGACCGCCGTGGGATCGTCGCCGCGGTGGCCTCGTTCGTCGCCACTCACGGTGGCAACATCGTCGACCTCCAGCAGCACACCGACCACACCGACGGTTCGTTCTTCCAACGGGTCGAGTTCGAGCTCGACGGTCTCACGCTGTCGCGAGACGACATCGCCGCCGCCGCTGAGCCCGTGCTGGCGCAGTTCTCGATGCGCTGGTCGCTGCGCTTCACCGACGAGCGGCCGCGCGTAGCGGTGCTTGTCTCCCGAGAATCGCACTGCCTCAACGACCTGCTGCACCGCCGCCGGAGCGGCGACCTGGCGATCGACGTCCCAGTGGTGATCAGCAACCATCCCGACCACGCCGGGATGGCCGAGTGGTTCGGGGTCGACTACCGCCACCTCCCCATCGTCGACGGCGACAAGGCTGCCCAGGAAGCTCTGGTGGCCGCCGCGCTCGCCGACCACGGAGTCGACCTCGTCGTCCTCGCCCGCTACATGCAGGTCCTCTCCCCGCGTTCTGCGACACATGGGCCGGACGGGCGATCAACATCCACCACTCCTTCCTGCCGTCGTTCAGTGGTGCCCGCCCCTATCACCAGGCCCACGAGCGAGGAGTCAAGTTGATCGGCGTCACCGCCCACTACGTGACCGCCGACCTCGACGAGGGCCCGATCATCGAGCAGGACGTGATCCGCGTGAGCCATCGCGACGACGTCGACGACCTGCGCCGCAAGGGCAGAGACCTCGAGGTCGCCGTGCTCGCCCGCGCCGTGCGCGCCCATGTCGAGCACCGGACGCTCGTCTACGGCAGGCGCACCGTCGTGTTCGACTGAGCTTCCCCGCCGACCGCCGGCCGTCGGGCCGCTTGCTCGGCGACCAGGGGGGTGAACGGGCTACCGAGGAACCACCGGGGCAGCGCCCGGACCAGCCGAGGAGGGCCGTCGACGCGTATCGACCCGGTGGCGATGGCATGGCTCCACGACTCGACGCCGTTGAACACCCCCGACAGTGCAGCCGACGTGCACGTCACGATCACGTCACTGTCGTAGCCGGGGTACTGGTTGCACACCGAGGCCTCGCCGCGATCGAGCACGATCCACGCCGTGACCCGCTCTGGCGCCGTGTAGTCGAACTGCACGACCACCCGGCCGGGCGGGAGCGCCGCAGGGGTCGATGCGGTGGTGCATCCACCAGGTCAGCGTGATCGGATCGATGCCACGAGGTTCCATCTCGTTGTACAGCCAGTGCACGGACCACTCGCCGAGGGCGAAGACGACGTTCTCCAGGTCCTTGCCAGCAGGAGTCAGGCGGTACTCGCTGCCGCGGCCCGATGCGGCCGGCCATCGTTCGAGGACGCCCTTGCGTTCGAGGTGCTTCAACCGCTGGACGAGCAGCGATCGGGAGATGCCCGGCAAGCCACGGGCAATGTCGTTGAACCGGGTGCTGCCCAGGATCAACTCGCGCAGGATCAGCGGAGTCCATCGATCGGCGACGACGTCGGCACCCATCGAGACGGGACAGAACTTTCCGTAGTCCGGCATCGGCGCGAACGTAGCCCGACCCCACGACGGCCGAAGTCCAATTTTCGTACTGGATGAGTCCACAAATTCGACTGGTTCGCGACCGGCAGTTCGAGACAATGCTCGCATGACCGACAGTGATCGAGACACAGAGACCCCCAGGCGCGAGAGGCGGAGCTCGTCGCCTGGGCGGCCACCTTCGGACCAGTACTCGCCGAGCATGCAGCCCGTCACGATGCCGAGGGTTCGTGGGTGCAGGAGTCCTTCGAGGCGCTCCGCGACGCCGGGTTCCTCGCCTTGGCCGTACCAGACCGAGCTCGGCGGGATGGGTGCGACGATCCGCCAGACGGCGCAGGTGATGCGCGAGCTCGCCCACCACTGCGGCTCGACCGCCTTGGCGTTGTCGATGCACCAGCACGTCACGAACTTCACGGCGTGGCGCTACCGGCGCGAGCTGCCAGGAGCCGAAGCGACGCTTGCGGCGCATCGTCGACGACCGCATCGTGATCGTGTCGACCGGGGGCGGCGACTTCGTCCGGCCGCGCGGAGAGGCGGTGCGCGTCGACGGTGGCTACAAGGTGAGCGGACGCAAGATCTTCGGCAGCCAGTCTCCGGTCGGCGCGGTGATGTCGACGATGTTCCCGTTCGAGGATCCCGAGCGCGGGCTGCGCGTCCTCAACATGTCCGTGCCGTTCAGCGATCCCGGCGTCACCGTGCACGACAACTGGAACACCCTCGGGATGCGCGGCACGGCGAGCAACGACATCACCATCGACGACGTGTTCGTCCCCGACGAGCGGGTGCTTGCTGACCGCCCCTACGGAGTGGTCGATCCTCCGCTGCAGGTCATCGCCAGCATCGCCTTCCCGATCATCGGCGCCGTCTACCTCGGCGTCGCCGAGTCGGCTGCTGCGGCGGCGATCGCCGGCGTCACCGGTCAACCGCGGGCGAGCGACCCGTCCGTGCAGCGGCAGGTGGGCCTGATGCGCAACCGGCTGCAGGTGGCCGACTGGGCGCTCGAAGGCGCCTTCAACGCGGTCGGTGACGACCCGGGGCCATCGATGGACACCGTCGCCGCGGTGATGGCGGCGAAGCGGGAGATCGCCAACGCCGGCATCGAGGTCTGCGACCTGGCGATGGAAATCGCCGGCGGAGCCGCCTTCTTCAAGGGCTCTCCGATCGAGCGCGCCTACCGCGACGTTCGCGGCCTCAAGTTCCACCCGTTCACCAACGAGTTGACCCTGCTCCACGCCGGCCGCCTCGCCCTCGGGCTGCCCTGCGACGAGTCTGACCGTCGGAGGACACAGTCGACCTGATCCAGCTCGGTGGCGAGCGCGGCGGCGTCGCCGTGGTCGGCCGGGTTGGCCGCTTGTCCATCACTGACAACGTGTTGTCCGCTGAGGTACGTCGCCCCTTGATCAGTCGAACCCGACCTCGGCCAGGTCGCCGACGGTGATGCGCACGACGGCATCGCCGGCAGGTGACCGCCGGTGCAGGTCGACACCGCCGGCGAGGATCTGCGCTTCGACAACGCCCATTGCCCGGTCAATGAGTGACAGCCATGGAACGTGTCCCACGATTCGCCGTCATGCGTCGCGCGACGAGAGGACAGTTGGCGGTGGATCGAGCGTGCGCAGCGATATCGCTGGAGTCGACGGCAGATTCGAGGATCGCCGTCGAGCGACATGGGCACCCTCGACAAGATCGTGATCTCGGCACCGGCCTCGTGCCCTGTCCGCAATCCGGGCCGGATCCAAGCGCATCGACGGTGACAGCGTCGCGGACAGCGACGCAACCGGCAAACGATTCCGCAACCACCGTTCACACGACGTTGCGGCGCATCGTGCGCACCGCCACGAGGACAGCGATCACCGCGACAGCGCCGGCCACCACAGCGCTCGAGGGTCGTCGGTCGCGCCGAGCCACGACTGGCGCAGCCCGCCGACGATGTGACTCAGCGGCATGACGTCGGAGACGGTCTGCATCGCCCCGGTCATCACCTCTCGAGGCGGCCCGCCGCCGCCGAGGAGGAACATCGGGACGAACAACAGGTTGCCGAAGGCAGTCGCAGCGCGGCTGCTCGGCATCACGGCGCCGAGGGCACCGCCGATGGCGATGAAGCACAGCAACCCGGCGACGAACCACGCCACAGCGCGGACCGGATCATCGGGGGTCGGAACGCCGTAGGCGACGCCACCGATCAACAGCACGACGGCACTGGCGACGGTTCCGAGCACAGCGCCCAAGGCGATGTGGCTACCGACCACGGCCCGGGCATCGAGCCCGGCAGCGCGGTAGCGGCGCAACACCCCGAGCTCGCGGTGGGAGGCGAGGTGAGCGGGAAGGGTGACCAGGCCGAGCGACGCGAGCACGACCCCGACGTAGCCGACGACGTAGTGCTCACTGGGAATCACCCCGCCGAAGTCGGGGTCAGGATCCGAGCCGAACACCCCGGCGAGGACGAGCACGGTCACGGCAGGGAAGGCGATGAGGCTGACGAGCACGCCTGGCTCCCGCATCAGCAGGCGGAGCTCGACGGCGGTGAGGCGAACGATGGTGCGCAGCAGGCCGTCCTGACGGCGGCCGGCGGCGGCGACGGGTGGAGCGGTGATCGTGGTCATGCTGCTGGAACCTCCTGGGTGAGCTTGACGAACTGGTCTTCGAGCGACGGCCGATGGACGCGTAGGTCGATCGCCGGGCGGCCGATGTCGACGAGGTGGGCGCCGACGAACGCCAGCAGTGGTCCCGATCCGGCGACGTGGATCTCTGGGCCGTGGCGCTGGACGCGCGACACACCGGGCAGGGTGTGCAACGTGCGCACGTCGAGCTCGGCGTCGGTGAATCGGACCGTCGCCGCTCCGCCGAGCTCGTCGACGATCGCCGCCGGCGTGCCGTCGGCGACCACCCGGCCGTCGGCCATCACGACGATGCGATCGCACAGCCGCTCGGCCTCCTCGACGTCGTGGGTGACGAGGACCACCGTCGTGCCGCCGTCGCGAATGCGGCGGATCACGTCCCAGGTGTGCCGCCTCCCGACGGGATCGAGGTTCTGGGTCAGCTCGTCGAGGAACACGAGGTCGGGCCGGCCGACGAGGGCGAGGGCGACGAACAGCCGTTGGCGCTCACCGCCGGACAGGGCCCCGAACGGGCGCCCCCACAGACGGGCCAGGTCCCACTCCTCGGCGAGCTCCCCGAGTGGACGGGGCGATGCGTGCAGCGATGCGAACAGGCGCAGCGCCTCGCCGACGCGAAGCTTGTCCGGGAGGGCGGCGTCCTGGAGTTGGGCGCCGATGCGCCGGCGCAGGCGGTCGCCGGCCGTTGCCGGGTCGAGTCCCAGCACGCTCGCCGACCCGGCGTCGGCGCGGCGGAGGCCCTGGAGAATCTCGACGGTCGTCGTCTTGCCGGCCCCGTTGGTGCCGAGCAGGCCGAACAGCTCGCCGCGACGGACGGTGAAGGACACGCCGCGGAGGACCTCGGTCGATCCGTAGCGCTTGCCCAACCCTTCGACTTCCACAAGGTTGATCGTCATGCGTTGATCGTGCGCCGAGTGGCTGGTCGAACGCATCGGTCCACGGTGCGTTTCATCGGCTCCACCCCTGGGGGAGGAGCCGCGTTCAGCGCTGCGGGTCGACGAGTCCGTGGTCGAAGGCGAACACGATCGCCGCGGCGCGGTCGCGCACGCCGAGCTTGGCGAAGATGGCACCGACGTGCGTCTTCACCGTCGCCTCGCTGACGAACAACTCGCCGGCGATCTCGGCGTTGGTGGCGCCTCGGGCCATCAACCGCAGGACGTCGTGCTCACGATCGGTCAGCTCCTCGACCCTGGCGGCCTCGGCGAGGCGCGGCCGAACGTTGCTGCGGAAGGCGGTCAGCACTCGCGGGGCGACCTTCGGGTCGAGCCACGCCGCTCCACCGGCGACGGCACGCGCCGCGGCGATGAGGTCCTCGGCGGCGGCGTCCTTGAGCACGAACCCGGCAGCGCCGGCATCGAGCGCGCCCCACAGGGCATCGTCGTCGTCGAACGTCGTCAGCACGAGCACCGGCGGGCCGGACCCGCCGTCGGTGAGGGCGCGGGTGGCGGTCACGCCGTCGACCCGCCGCATCCGCACGTCCATCAGCACGAGGTCGGGTTGGTGCGTCGCCACAGCCTCCGCGACCTCGTCGCCGTCACCGCACTCGGCGACGACCTCGAAGCCGTCTTCGGGACCGAGGATGCGAGCGATGCCACTGCGCACGACCGGCTGGTCGTCGACGATGACGACGCGGATCACGACGGCACGAACTCGTTGCTCGGTGCGGCGAGAATCGGCAGACGGGCGTCGACGCGCCAGCCGTCGGCCGTCGTCCCGGCATCGAGGCTGCCGCCGAGGGCGCGGGCGCGCTCGCTCATCCCGACGAGCCCGAAGTGACCGCTGTTCGGATCCGGTGCGGCGGCAGCGCGCCCGTGGTCGGCGACGGTGAGGAGCACATCCCCGTCGATCGATGGCGGCGATGACCTCGACCGTGTTGCCGGGTGCGTGCCGAGCGACATTGGCGAGCGCCTCGCGTGCGATGCGATGCACGGCGGTGCCGGTCGGGCCGGCGAGCTCGGCGACTCGGGGTGAGATCGCTGCCGTGATCTCGATCCCGGCGCGGCGGTACTCGTCGACGAGAGCGATCGAGATCGGCAGAACCGGACGAGTGCCGGATCGGTGCCCCGTTCGTCGGTGCGCAACGCCGCCACCGTGGCGCGGATCTGGTCGAGGCTGGCCCGTCCGACACTCTCGGCGTCGACGAGCGCCCGCTCGGCATCGTCGAGGTCGCGCCGGAGGACGTGGCGAGCGCCCGTGACATGAAGGAGCATCGCCGCCAGCGTGTGGCCGGCGAGATCGTGCAGTTCCCGGGCGATGCGCCGTCGTTCCTCGGCGACGGCCTGTTCGGCGAGCGCCTGGCGGGCCTGCTCCAGTTGGACGATCAGGGTCTGCTGCCGATGTACGACGCGGCCGATCAAGAACGTGAAGAGGTGGGCCATCACCCACGACTGCGAGCCGATGTCCTCCTCGACAGCGAGGAACTCGCCGATGACCCACGGCGACGCCGCGGCGAAGGCGGCGATCAGGGCGGCCCGGACGGTCGACTCGACGTGTGCCGACACGTACAGGACCATCAGCACGCTGAGGAAGAGCATCGGTTCGAGCACCGTCCGGACGCCGACGACGACGAAGATCGGGCCGACGACGAGGAGGGCGAACACCTCGGGAAAGCGAGCCAGGCGATCCTGGAACACGAAGGCGACGACGGCAGGCGACACGATCAGCAGGTCGAGGGCCGTGCCGGGATCGGTGAGCTGGGCGATCGTCGTGACGACCGCAGCGGCCAGAACGAAGAAGCCGCGCTCGTCACGGCGCAGCGCTACATCCCGACCGACGGAGGTCGTGTCGGCGCCTGGAGACGTCAGCTCCACGACCACGAGGCTACGACGGCGTGGTCGCCTCGCCCTCGGCCCACGGTCGGAACCGCGCCCTCCAACCGTGGGTGGAGTCCGAGCGCTCGCCACCAACCCCAAACTGGGGAAGATCCGTGTCGCCCGCCAATCTGGGGAAGTTGTGTTTCAGATGCTGACACACAACTTCCCCAGTTCGAGGAGCGAGGTCAGGCGCCGAGGGCGGTGAGCCGTTCGCCGACGCGTCGTGTGCTCACCCGCTCGGCGACGCCGAGGGGCTGGGCGAACACGCTCATCCGCAGCTCCTCGAGCAACCAGCGCACCGCGACGGCGTCGGCGCTCGGGCGTGACCGCCCGAGCCGACGGTACGTAGGCGTCGAAGCGGCGCTCCAACGGCACGACCTCGCTCATCCGGCGCACATCGCGCCCAACATCCTCGGCGAGGCGATCGAGTCGGTAGCCGATCCCCTCGACATAGCGCCTGACGTCGTCGATGCGGCTGGCGCCGGCGTCGATCACGAAGTGACGTCCTGTGAGGCGGGCGAGGTGCGCAGTCGCGTCCGCCACCGAGAGTTCGACCGACGCGGACACGAGGCGATCGAGCCGCTGGCGCACGCCGTGGGCGGCCACGAGCACACCGGCGGCGCCGGCGAGTGTGGCCGCGGCGATCGGCCCACCCCGTGAGCGCACCTCGCCCTGCAGCGCCGCAAACGCGCGCCTCGTCCCAGGGCAGCTCGGCACCGTCGAGCACTGCGTCGACGGCGGCGAACCGGCAGTCGGCGGCGAGGTCGGCGAGGGAGATCCCGCTGGCGGCAATTGCCAGCCGGGCGCTCTCGTCGAGGCGGCGAGCGGCGTCTCCCACTGACGGCGCGGCGGTGAGCAGCAATAGCCGGCGCACCCCACCGCGCATCACGCGCAGCTGCAGGTCACGATTGGTCACGATGCGCAGCGACACGCTCTCGTCGTTGTCGAGCAGCGCCGGGTAGCCGACCACCCGGTGGCCGGCACGCTCCGCTTCGACCGTTTGCGGCAGGCTCCCGAGATCCCACGTGGTGAGCCCGGTGCGCTCGTCGATCGGGAGGGCATCGGCGATCGCCTCGCGTGCCGTCGTGGCGAGGCGAGTGCGGATCGCCGCGAGATCCGTGTCGGCGTCGCGCGCCTTGCCGTCGTCGTCGAGCACGAGCACGTGCATCCGCAGGTGCGGCGGTACCGCGCCGGTGTCGAAGTCGTCGCCGCCGACGGGCACGCCGCTGACCTCGCTGATCGCCGCGGCGAGGGCGTCGACCAAGCGACCGCGTGGCGGGCCGAGGCGCTGCGCTGCCGCCCGGGCCGTGTCGGTGAGCGGGATCAACGCCCGGCGAGTGTCCTTTGGCAGCGTGCGCACGAGCGCCTGCACGAGCTCTTGCCGGTAGCCGGGGATCTGCCAATCGAGCGTCGCGTCGTCGACCTGGTTGAGAGCCGTGAGCGGGCACCCGCAGGGTGACCCCATCGAGCGGCTCTCCGGGAGCGAAGCGGTACGACAGCGGGAGGTCGAGGTCGCCGCTGCGCCATGTGTCGGGATAGTCGGCGAGGTGGATCACCGCGCCGTCGGCGTCGCGCAGATCGTCGGGGGTGAGCTCGAGCAGCTCCGGTGCCGTCGTCGCGGCGTCGCGCCACCAGCGGTCGAAGTGCTGGCCGGACACGACGTCCGTGGGAATGCGCCGGTCGTAGAAGTCGTGCACGGCGTCGTCATCGAGGAGGTGGCCGCGGCGGACCCGGTCCTCCAGCGCTCCGACCTCGGCCACGAAGTCCCGGTTACGTTCGAGGAAGCGATGCTCGGCGTCCCACTCGCCGAGGACGAGGGCGTGGCGGACGAACAGCTCACGCGCCAGTGCCTTGTCGACGCGGTCGTAGCCGACCGTCCGGCCGGTGACGATCGGCAGCCCGTACAGGGTCACCGTCTCGGTGGCGATGGGGCGGCCGGCGCGGCGGTCCCAGCGTGGCTCGCTGTAGGAGCGCCGGACGAGGTGGGCGCCGAGGCGCTCGGCCCACTCCGGCTGCACCGTCGCGACGCGGCGTGCCCACACCCGGCTGGTCTCCACCAGCTCGGCCGCCATCACCCACCGGGGTGGCTTCTTCGCCAGCACCGACCCCGGTGCGATGACGAACGTCGCGCCGCGGGCGCCGCGGAACTCCCGCGGGTCGCGATCTCGGAAGCCGAGGTGCGACAGCAGCCCGGCGAGCACCGACTGGTGGACGTGGTCGGGATGGCCGGCGCTCGAACCAGCGCGAACACCGAGGTCGCCGGCGACCTGGCGGAGCTGGCTGAACAGGTCCTGCCACTCGCGCACGCGTAGGTAGTTGAGGTACTCGGCACGGCACAGCTTGCGGAACTGGTTGGACGACCGCTGGCGCTGTTCGGCGCGCAGGTAGTCCCACAGCGCGACGATCGACAGCAGATCCGACCCGGCGACGTCGAAACGGCGGTGGGTGGCGTCGGCCTCGGGCGCGCTCGGCGACGGGACGTTCGCGGGGATCCTGGATCGACAGGGCGGCGGCGATGACGAGTACCTCGCGCACGCAGCCGAGGCGGTCGGCTTCGAGCACCATCCGGCCGAGCCGGGGATCGACCGGCAACCGGGCCAGCCGGCGGCCGATCGGAGTGAGCGGGCGGATGCCGGTTGGGTCGACTGGGCCGATCGCCGCCAGCTCCTCCAGCAACAGGTAGCCGTCGCGGACGGCAGCGGAGTCTGGCGGCTCGACGAACGGGAAGGCGGCGATGTCGCCGAGACCGATCGCCGTCATCTGCAGGATGACCGACGCCAGGTTGGTGCGCAGGATCTCCGGTTCGGTGAACTCCGGGCGGGCGTGGAACTCATCCTCGCCGTACAGGCGGATGCACGTGCCCGGAGCGACGCGCCCGCACCGCCCGGCACGCTGGTTCGCCGACGCCTGCGACACCGGCTCGATCGGCAGCCGCTGGACCTTCAGGCGGCGGCTGAAGCGGGAGATCCGGGCAGTGCCGGTGTCGACGACGTAGCGCACACCGGGCACGGTGAGCGACGTCTCGGCGACGTTCGTGCTGAGCACGATGCGCCGGCCACGATGAGGTTGGAAGATGCGGTGCTGCTCCGCCGAGGACAATCGGGCGTACAGCGGCAGCACCTCGGTGTCGCGGCGCTCGAGGCGGCGCAACGCATCGGCGGTGTCGTGGATCTCGCGCTCCCCGGAGAGGAACACGAGCACGTCGCCTGGCCCCTCCTGTTCGAGTTCGGCGACGGCATCGACGACTGCTTGCACCTGATCCCGGTCGTCGCCAGGAGCTTCGCCGAAGGGTCGGTAGCGAACTTCGACAGGGAACGTGCGTCCCGTCACCTCGATCACCGGCGCGTCGACACCGCCGGCGGCGAAGTGGCTGGCGAAGCGGGCGGTGTCGATCGTCGCCGAGGTCACGACCACGGACAGATCCGGTCGCTCGGGCAACAGCCGGCGCAGGTAGCCAAGGATGAAGTCGATGTTGAGATTGCGCTCGTGGGCCTCGTCGACGATCAGCGTGTCGTAGCGGCGAAGCATGCGGTCGCGCTGGATCTCGGCGAGCAGGATGCCGTCGGTCATCACGCGCACGATCGTCTCGTCGCCGACACGGTCGTCGAAGCGCACCGAGTACCCGACGGCGGCGCCGACGGGCGAGTCGAGCTCGCTGGCGAGGCGCTCGGCGATCGTGCGGGCGGCGATGCGCCGCGGCTGGGTGTGACCGATCAACCCGGCGATGCCCCGTCCGACTTCGATGCACAGCTTCGGCAGCTGGGTGCTCTTGCCAGAGCCGGTCTCCCCGGCGACGATCACGACTCGGTGGTCGCCCAGCGCGGCCAGCAGCTCGTCGTGCCAGGCCGTGATCGGCAGTTCCGCCGGATAGCTGATCGCCGCGGAGGCGATCAACGAATCACGGACGGCGCGACGACGGTCGGCGGCGGCGCGGCGGTCCACCCGGCCAGTCTGGTGGTGCTACCGCCGCGACACGAAGCGAGTGGCGAACGGGAGTGAGCAAGGCGAACACTTCGTCGATCAGCGCCGGGGGATCACTGTTGAGCGTGTCTCGGGCGCGGAGGGCAGCGAAGTCGACCGGCTTGCTCGGGACACCCGCCACGGCGAGGACGTCGAGCACCTCCTGGGTGATGATGCCGTACCCGGAGATCGACGGGTGGATGCCGTCGAGACCGAACAGGCCGCCCTGGCGACGACCGTTCTCGTCGGCGCGGAAGAAGCGGGTGTCGAGATCGGCGATCGGCTGCGGCAGCTGGTAGGGCACCCAGTCGTTGCGCGCCGCCGCCAACGGGTCGTCGTCGAACCGCCGGTAGGCCAGTGAGTCGAGCAGGCCGCACAGGTCGAGCACGTACCAGTCGCGGCCCGCCCGCCGAGCGTCGCTGACTGCATTGGTGATCGTCGTGTTGTACTGGTCGATTGCCGAGTCGATCGCCCTCGCCTGCTGGTGGGTGAGGTGACGGTGCTTCGCCGGGCGGAACGCATCCTCGTCGATCCAGGGGTCGGTGTAGTACGGGAAGTACCGCGACCCTGGCTTCCACTTCGCGCCGGGAGCCTGCGGGTTGACGCCGCGGGCGAGCGGGGCGATCGTCACGTGCGGCACCGTGGCGAGCACCACCCTTTGCGCCCGAACCGAGTGCAACTCGGCGACGAGGGCGGCGTACTCCTGGGCGAAGTGGATGGGACGCCAGACGTTGTACCGGTGGTTCTCGTCGATGAGGTCGAAGCCAGGTCCCGACCACTTGACCTGCTTGCTGACGATCGCGTCGAGGGCGTTGTTGGCGCCGAGGGCGACGACGAGAGTGCCGATCGCGCCGTTGTCGCCGTGCCATCTCGCCGCCGTCACCTGGGTCGCGTCGACACCGAACGGCGCCAGCACCGACAAGGCGGCGATGTCGTTGTCCCGGGCAGGCTTGGCCCCGAACAGGTCGTCGTCGCGCCCGCCCGCAGCGCGTGCGGCAGCCCGGGCAGCGGTGTACGACAGGGCGTCGCGGACATCCCAGCCGTAGATCCCCACGTTGTCGTAGTGGATGTCCGTCGGCGGCGGGTCGGACCCCGCACCCCGCTCCCAGTAGTCCTCGTTACCGTCGAGGATGCGGTGCAGCGCGAGCGGGGCGCGCATCCGTTCGAACATGCTGATGTCGTCACCGAACCTCGCCTGCAGCTGCCGCGCCAGCGTCTCGATGTTGAGCGGCAACCCGTCGAGCGGCCCGCCATAGCGGGGCACGGCGAAATCGTCGAGACTGAGCGCCGCTGCCACCTGTGCCGGCCACGACAGCGACGTGTGGAACACCGCACCGCTCGTCACTCCGTGAGTCAGCGAGTCGCCGACGGTCACGAGCGGATGGGTCGGGTCGGCCGGCACGCTCGGCACGCCGGCCGCAGGATCGCCCAGCTCGATTCCGAGAGTTGGGTCAGTGATCCGTGGCGGAGCCACGTCCGTGACGACCACGTCGGACGGCGTATCCGCATCCAGCATCTCCGGCGGCAGCTCGCTCATTGCCGTCCTCCGATCTCGCCCAGTGGGCGTTGACCGAGTGAAGCAGTTCGATCCGCGGCTCGTCGGCGAATTTCAGTGCGATGACGCGGGTGGGGCGGAGATTTCCTAACGTGACGTGATGGCCCTGTTCACCCGGGGATTCCGCGGACGCGGCGCTGCCGAGCGTGACCCACGGCTGCCGCCGGGGCAGTACGACACGGGAAGCGGCTGGCCAGTGCTCACCGCCGAGGCACGGCCGCGACTGTCGACGGATGACTGGACGTTCACTGTCGACGGCCTCGTCGAACAGCCGACGACGTGGGACTGGCAGCAGATCCACGCCCTGCCGGCATCGACGTACCACGGCGACATCCACTGCGTGACGACGTGGTCGAAGCTGGGGATGACGTTCAACGGTGTGTCGGTCGACGAGCTCCTCGCGGTCGCCGTCGTCCCGCCAGCGGCGACGCACGTGCTCGCTCGTTCGCACACGGGCTACACGACCAACCTCCCTCTCGCCGACGTCACCGATGGCAAGGCGTGGATCGCCTGGGAGGTCGACGGGAAGCCCCTCCCCACCGACCACGGCGGACCGGCCCGCCTGCTCGTGCCCCACTTGTACTTCTGGAAGAGCGCCAAGTGGGTCTCCGGCCTGAGGATCCTCGATCACGACGAGCCCGGCTTCTGGGAACAGAACGGCTACCACAACCGTGGTGATCCGTGGCTCGAGCAGCGGTACCACGGTGACTGAAACTGGAACCACTACGAACGCCGCGCCCGGCCCGTGGCAGCGCGCCGCCGTCGTCGCCATCACTCCCGAGACGGCGCGGGCGAAGTCGTACCGACTGCACCTCGAGCGACCGACTCGACATCTGCCCGGTCAGCACTTCATCGTCCGCCTCACCGCGCCGGACGGCTACACGGCGGCCCGCTCCTACTCCGTGGCCTCGGCACCGAATCACGGCGACGAGATCGAACTGACCGTCGAGCGTCTCGACGACGGCGAGGTGTCGACGTTCCTCCACGACGAGGTGATGGTCGGCGACGAGTTGGACGTGCGCGGCCCGATCGGCGGTTGGTTCGTCTGGCCCGGCGAGGCCCCTGCCGTGCTGGTCGGGGGCGGCTCCGGCGTCGTGCCACTGATGTCGATGCTGCGGTGGGCCCGCCAGCACGGCCGCGCCGGCGACGTGCGCCTCGTCGTGTCGGTGCGTACGCCGGACGACCTCTACTACCGCGGCGAGATCACCGGACCGGAGACGTCAGTCATCTACAGCCGCGTCGCGCCAGCCGCGTATCCGCGCCGGGCGGGACGCGTGACCACCGCGGACTTGCGTCCGGCCCTTCTCCCGGGTGCGACCGCCTACGTCTGTGGTTCGGCGAGCTTTGCCAATGCCGCTACGGATCTGTTGATGGACGTCGGCGTGCCCGAGCAGGACATCCGGGTCGAACGATTCGGACCAACCGGCTGAGCCCGCGAAGTGGCAAAGTGGCGGTTGCGTGCCGAACGTCTACGTGCTCCCCGACCAGCGACTCGTCGAGTGCCGGCCGGGTGAGCCGATCCTGCCGGCGGCGCTACGCGCCGGGATCCCCTTCACCCATGCCTGCGGGGGCAAGGGCAAATGCTCGACGTGCCGCGTCGTGGTCGTCGAGGGATGGCAGGCGCTCGGCGATCGCAACGCCAGGGAGCGGACCATCGCCGACCAGCTGGGGTTCCGTCCAGAGTTTCGCCTCGCCTGCCAGACCGTGCCGACTGGCGACCTGACGATCCGCCGCCTCGTCCTCGACGAGCGCGACGTGGAGCTCGCCGACGTCAGGCGGCGGCCGCCGCGACCTCGACGGCACCGACAGCACTGGGGCCGAGCGCCGCACGGTGGACGAGGTGGCCCCCGGCGCGCCCGACCGATCGGTGACGAGCTTCCCGTCGCCGTCATGTTCGCGGACATTCGCGGCTTCACCGCCTTCGCCGAGGCGGTCCTGCCCTACGACGTCATTCACGTGCTGCAGCGCGCAGCTCCGCGACGTCACCAACGCGGTCGAACGACAAGGCGGCGTCGTGACGAGCTACATGGGCGACGGTGTGATGGCACTGTTCAGCGAGGACCCGGGCGACCAGGCGGAATCCTCGAGCCGGCGTGCCGTCCGGGCCGGACTGGCAATCCTGGCCCGCGCCGAGGCGGGTCGGGCGGGCCTCGAGGAGCTGTACGGCCGTTCGTTCGACATCAACGTCGGCGTCCATTTCGGGACGGCGATCGTCGGCACGCTGTTGGGCGACCCGGCGACGATCACGGCGATCGGCGACACGGTGAACCTGGCCAACCGGATCGAGCAGGCGAACAAGGAGTTCGGCACGCGGCTGCTGGTGTCGGACGCCGCCCGCGTCGAAGTCGGCGACGCCCTCGTGCTCGGGCGCTCGTTCAGCAGTCGACTGCCGGGCAAGGCCGGACAGTACGATCTGTTCGAGGTGCTCGGCTTGGCCGACCAGCCCTGATCCGCAGCACTGGGCGCTCCGGAACGGCCGAGCCCTGACGGCCGGCACTACACGACACCGCGAATGTGCTCGCGTACCTCGCTCACGTAGTACTCGGCGAGCTGGCGGTGCAGCTCCGCCGGCAACGGCTCGAGATCGCTCACGGCGGCGTTCTCGACGACCTGAGCGGACCGGGTGGCCCCGGCGATCACGGTGCTCACGGCGGGCTGGTCGAGAATCCAGCGCAGCGCCATCTGCGCACCCGACATCCCAGCCGGGGCAAGCGTGGCGAAGTGCGCGGCGATGTCGACAGCGCGCTCGAAGGGCAGTCCCGAGAACGTCTCCCCGACGCTGAACGAGGCGCCGTCGCGGTTGTAGTTGCGGTGGTCGCCCTCGGCGAACCGCTGCGACCTGGTCATCTTGCCCGACAGCACGCCGGACGCCAGCGGCAGTCGCACGATGACCCCGACACTCTTCGCCTGCGCCCTGGGCAGCAGTTCGTCGATCGGGTCCTGGCGAACGAGGTTGAAGATGATCTGGATCGACGTGAGCGTCGGATGCTCGATCGCGAACAGTGCGTCGTCGACCGTTTCGACGCTGACGCCGAACTCGCGGATCAGCCCGTCGCCACGAAAGTCGCCGAGCCACGAGAGCAGATCGCCAGCACGCAAGATGTCGCTCGGCACGCAGTGCAACTGCACGAGATCGAGCGCATCGCCGCCCAGCCGCCGGAGCGAGCCCTCGAGATTCGACCTCACCTTCGGCTTGGTGAAGCCGTCGGGATACAAGGCCGCAGCGCGACCAACCTTGGTAGCGACGATCCGCTCGCCTGGGTTTACGGCGACATGGCGGCCGATCCGCGTCTCACTGAGGCCGTCGCCGTACACGTCGGCGGTGTCCCAGAAGTTGATCCCGTGCTCGTCGGCAGCGGCGAGCACTGCCTGCGCCGCCTCGTCGCTGACCGGTCCGAAGTCGTTGCCGAGTTGCCAACATCCCAGCCCGATCTCCGAGACTCGGTAGCCGCTCTTGCCCAGCGTCCGCAGTTTCACCCGCCCACCTCTACCACGGGCCGTGTCTACGGCGCGGTTCCGGCGTGTGCGGCGCGGAACGTGTCGATGAAGCCGTTGTAGCGGGCGGCGATGCGTCCCCGAGCTACCGCCGTATCGAGTTCGCCTCGGTGGTGGGCGAGCACGGCGTCGGACCAGATGCTCCGGCCGACCGCGAAGCCGGAGTAGCCACCGGCTGCCGCCGCCTCCAACCACCGATTGACCGTCTCGACCCCGGCCCCGGCACCGAGGACCACCACAGCGGTGCGGTCGCGGCCGTCGCGGCGGGCCGCCGCGGCGATGGCCGCGCAGCCGGCAGGGTCGGCGACTCCCTCGACCTTCCATACGTCGGCGTTGACGCCGGCGTCTTGGATCTGCGTGATCGCCTCGACGACGAGGTGCGGGCGGATCGCCACCTCGAGCTCGTCGGCGGTCCGTTCGGCGTGCTCGGCCGCCGAGTAGGGAGTGAGCAGCTCGAGGAGAAAGCCCGACGTGCTCGTCGCGCAGGCGTCACTGATCTGGCCGAGTCGATCGAGCTGGGTGGCGATGTCGGCCGCGTCTCCGTCGGCACGGTGGCGGATCAGCACCTTGACGAAGTCCGGCGGATCAGCGGCGAGCCGATCGCGCCAGTCGTCGTGCTCGAACTCGAGAACCTTCTGCCCGCTGCGCTCGAACGCCAGGGCGACGGCGACCCCGGTTCGCCGTGCCACGGCGATGGCCGCCGCGCCGTACCGATCGTCGATGAGGATGCCGAGATCGCCGTTGGCGCCGACGCTGCCCCGTTCGACGGCGACGTCGCCGAGCGCCTCGGCGACGAGCGCCTTGGCTGCGGTGAGCCGCTCACGATCATCCTCGGCGACTGGTCCGTCGATCCCGAACAATCGCTCGAACGACTGCCGGTGGTCGACGGCGAGCAGGAACAGCTCGTGGCGGCTGGTCACGACAGCGCGGCGGCGGCGCTGTCGACCGACGCATCGTCGTGAATGAGCGCCTTGAGCGCGGACGCCATCGCCACAGGACGATCGTGCTGGAAGATGTTGCGGCCGAACACGACGCCGGCAGCGCCGCAGTCGAGCAGGTGGCGGGTCAGCGTCAGGACTTCCCGATCGTCCCCCTTGGAGCCGCCTCGGGCGAGGTACGGCACGTCGCCGCACACGCGGATGGCCCGCCGCATCGCCCCCTCGGTGGCCAGGATTCCTGCCTTCACGATGTCGGCCCCGGCCTCGACCGCCTGGCGCACGAGTGGCACCAGCCGCTCCTCGTCAGCCACGTCGTGGTACCGCCCGTCACGGCGCTCGAACGGGATCGGCTCGACCATCAGTGGGAGCCCGAAGTGCTCACACTGCGCCTTGGCGGCGAAGACGTTACGCAGGCAGGCCTGACGCACTGACGGGTCGTCGTCGGCGTCGAGCAGGTTGATCAGCACTGCCGCGGCGTCGAGGCGGACGGCCCGGAGGGCGGCGTCGTCGACCAGGTTGCTCTCGGCCCGCGGCGGCGACAAGTACAGGTTCGTGACATCGCCGCGGACGGTGAGGGCCGGGAGCGGACGCCCCTCGATCCCGGCGAGGAGGCGGGCCTGACCGGCGGACATCAACACCCCGTCGGGGCCGACGGCGGTGACGGCGTCCAGCACGCCGGCGAGATCCTCGATCGCCGGCAGGTCGGCCGGGACGGCAAAGAAGCCATGGTCGAGGGCGACGACGAAGGAACGTCCCGACTTCGGTTGCAGGAGACGGCGGAGTCGGGTGAGGTGAGACATCTGTCTTGACATCGATGTCAGACTCTGACATCGATGTCAAGAGGCAGATCACCAAGGGGGTAGTGGAGTCTGATGCTCGTCGTCGGTCTCAACCAGACGATCGACCGCACGATCCAACTCCCCGTGCTCGCTGCCGGTCAAGTGCTCCGCGCCACCGATGCGGTGGTCACGCCGGGCGGCAAGGCGGTGAACGTCTGCCGGGCCGCCGTGACCCTGGGCGCCCCAGCCCACCTCGTCGGCCCGTTCCCCGGCCGGCTCGGCGCCGTTGCCGTCGACCTGCTCGAGGCCGAGGGACTCGCCGTCACGGCCGTAGCGGTTGGTGGCGAGCTGCGTGGCACGACCGTGGTGATCGAAGCTGCCGGCCGCACCACCGTCATCAACGAGCCGGGGCCGACGCTGAGCGACACCGAATGGCGCGACGTTGTGGCCGCTGTCGCCGCCGCGATCGGCACAGGCGTCTTCGTGGCGATCAGCGGCAGCGTGCCGCCAGGCGTTGGAGAAGGCGCCCACCGCAGCCTGATCGAGCTGGTCCACGAACGGGGCGGCACGGCCGCCGTCGACGTGACCGCCGCCCGGCTTGTCGAGGCGGCCGCCGCGGGAGCCGACATCGTCAGCCCGAACCTGGTCGAAGCCGAGCACGCACTCGGCATCGGAGTGGTGTCGTCGGCAGTTGGAACTGGTGAGGTCGTCGACCTCGACGACGCTCGATGCCGGCGACGTCGCCGCCCGGTCGCGGGCCGCCGCCGCGGCGCTCGTGGAGGTCGGGGCCCGGGCCGCCATCGTGTCGGCCGGGCGACACGGCGTCGCCTGTCGATCGCACGATCTCGACGTGTTCGTGCCGGCGCCGACGGTGGTCGTGATCAACCCGATCGGCGCCGGCGATGCACTCCTCGGAGCGACACTCGTCGCCCTCGAGCGCGGCCGCACGCTCGAGGCCGCAGTTCGTGACGGCGTCGCCTATGCCGCGGCGTCGGTCGCCCATCCAGTCGCCGGCTACGCCGACGTCGCGTTGGTCGCCGAACTCGCCGCGACCACACTGGAGCGCGTCGAGGTGAGCGGCAGCGCCGCCCCGAGCAGGCGGGCGCCAACGGTCAGCGACGTCGCCGGGCGCGCCGGGGTCTCACCGAAGACCGTGTCGCGGGCGCTCAACAACGAGGGCAACGTCAGTCCGGAGAAGGTCGACCGGGTCCGCCGCGCCGCGGCCGAGCTGGGCTTCCGGCCCAACCAATTCGCCCGCCTGCTGCGCACGCAGGGCGTGGCTTCGATGATTGGCGTCGTGACGGCGAGCGTGGGCGACCCGTTCTGGACGGGCGTGCTGCAAGGAGTCGAGGCGGTCATCGGAGGCGGCGACCGCTTCATCCTGTCGGCCTCGACGCGGGACCGCTCCGAACGCGAATCCGAGATCGTCGCGGCAATGGTCGAGCGACGAGTCATGGCGCTCCTCGTCGTGCCGACGGCGCTCGATCAGTCGTACCTCGGCGACATCGCGGCCGGCGGCACCCCGGTCGTTTGCCTCGACCGCCCCGCCGTGGGGGCCGACATCGATGCCGTGGTCGCCGACGACTTTGGAGGCGTCCGCAGGGGGATGGCCCTGCTCATCGAACGTGGTCACCGCCGCATCGCCTTCTTGGGTACCGGATCGATCTACACCACGGCGAAGCGGGTCGAGGGCTACCGGCAGGCCCTGGCCACCGCCGGGATCCCCTACGACGATGCCCTCCTGCACGCTGCCATCAACGAACCTTCACTGGTCGATCCGGCAGTCGACTCCCTGCTCACCCTCGCTGATCCACCGACGGCCGTGTTCGCCGCCAACGTCAACACCTCAGTCGGGCTGCTGGCAGGTTTGCGCCCGCGCCAGTGGGCGCCGGCCATCGTCGCCTTCAGCGACTTCGATGCGGCCCGCATCCACAACCCGACCGTGACCGTCGTCGACAACGACCCGGTCGAGCTCGGCCGGCGCGGCGCCGAGCTCGCCCTCGAACGCCTCGACGGATATCGCGGTCCCGCCCGCCGCGTCTGCATCGACACCCCGATCATCGAGCGTGAGAGTCACCTGGTGGGACCGTCATGATCGCGACGCGCCCGTACCCGCTGCCACCGAACGTGATCGAGCACTTCTACCTCGGCGGCGAGCGGATCGCCGCGATGCGCGGCCACGCTGCGCCGGCGGATCCCGCCGCACGGCCCGGCGACCCGCTGCGGCGGCCCGAGGAGTGGCTCGCCTCGACGGTGGCGCGGTGGGGCACCGACGGCTCGGGCCTCACCGAACTCGGATCGCTCGGCCCGCTGCGTGAGCTCATCGCCGCCGATCCCGAGGATTGGCTCGGGTCCGCCCACGTCGCCCGGTGGGGGTCGTCGCCAGCGCTGCTGGTGAAGCTGATCGACGCCGGGCAGCGCCTTCCGGTACACGTCCACCCCACTCGCCAGTTCGCGACCAAGCACCTCGGCTGTCCGTTCGGCAAGACCGAGGCCTGGGTCGTGCTCGACGTCCCGCCCGGCGGCGGGACGGTGTTCGTCGGGACCACCCGACCGGTCCGCCGCGACGAGTGGGCCGAGCTCGTCGACGCCCAGGCGACGGATGCGATGCTCGACCTCCTCCACCCGGTCACGGTGAACGTCGGAGACGGCGTCCTCGTTCCCTCGTCGACGCCGCACTGCATCGATGCCGGCGTCTTCATCGTCGAGCTGCAGGAGCCGACGGACTTCTCGGTGCTGCTGGAGTGGGAGGGCTTCGCCATCGACGGACGGGCAGACGGCCACCTCGGCCTCGGGTTCGGCACGGCCATCGACGCCGTGCGCACCGACGCGTTCAGTGCTGCCGATCTCGACCGGCTCATCCGGCGGGTGCCGCCCGCCGGTCACGCCGCCGGCAATCCGCGCCGGTTGCTGCCGGAGGACGCCGATCCGTACTTCCGCGCCTGGGCAGTCGACGGCACGACTGGGCCAACGACGATTCCTGAGGCGTTCTCCGTCGTCGTGATCACCGGCGGCGCCGGCACGCTGGGCTGGGACGGAGACAGTTCGACGATCACCAGTGGCGACGCCTTCGTGGTCCCCCACGCGGCCGGCCCGTTGACGTTCAGCGCAGGCGTCACGGCGGTGGTCGCCCAGCCACCGGCGCCCGACGCACCCGAACCCGTCGAGCAGGACGTGGCATGAGCGACGTACTGGTAGGTGTCGATGTCGGCTCGAGCCGCGTCAAGGCGGTCGTCGTCGACCTGACCGGCGCCGAGCTGGCATCCTCCGCCGTGGACACTCCGTGGGTGGTCGACGGCCATGCCGTCGAGATGGACGCCGCGGCGCTGGCGCAGACGGTCCGGACGGTCGTTGCCACTGCGCTCGACCAGCGTGGCGGCGACGATCACGTCATCGCGGTGGGAGTCACCAGCGTCGGCGAGTCGGGAGTACTGCTCGACCGCCACGGCGAACCGGCCGCGCCGATCATCGCCTGGTACGACCAACGCGGCGACGTCGAGCTGATCGCCAAGGAGCTGCCGGATCTGCCGGCGCGCACCGGGGTGCGCTTCGATCCGGTGGCGACGATCTTCAAGCTTCCCGAGCTGCTACGTCGCGGCGACGGGGTGCGCTGGCTGAACACGGCGGAATGGGTGGTTCGATCACTGGGAGGCGACGAGACGAGCGAGATGAGCCTCGCCGGGCGGACCGGCCTGTGCGACCTGCACACCGCCACCTGGTGGCCCGATGCCCTCGACTTCCTCGGTGTCGACCGCTCGTTCCTGCCCAGCGAGCCGGTACTCGGCGTGGTCGGCGCCGGGCGGGCGTCGTTCGAGCCGATTGCCGGTGCACGTCTCGTCGTCGCCGGCCACGATCATCAGGTCGCTGCGTACGTCGCCGGTGCCGTCGAGCCGGGTTGCCTCTTCGAGTCGCTGGGCACGGCGGACGCCCTCACGCTCACCGTCACCGCGCCGATCGACACCGCCGCTGTGCTCGCCCTCGTCGACGGCGGGGCCACCGTCGGGCGGACCGTCGTCGCCGACCGGCTGATGATGATGGCCGGCCTGCGAACGGGACAGATTCTCGAGCGCGTCGCCCGCCTCCTCGGAATCCGGGGCCGGGAGGAACGCCGCGCCCTGTCCGAGCGTGCCGTTAGCCGCCCTCCCGACCCGGATCTCGCCGTCGACCTCGTCGACGGTTTGCTGTCGATCACGGGCATCGGCGACGACACCGATGCGGCGGCGCTGTGGGCCGCCGCCGTTGTCGCGACCGGCGAAGGCACAACCGAACTCGTCGAGACGTACGCCCAACTCTTCGGGCCGGCAACCAGCGTCGTCGTCGGCGGCGGGTGGCTCAACGACCCGACGGTCGAAGCTGCAGTCGCCCGTCGGTTCCCGACCGCCCGCCGCAGTAGGTTCGGCGAGCCCGGAGCGGTCGGCGCGGCGTGCATGGCCGGCATCAGCGCCGGCGTGCTCGACGGCCCGTTCGCGGACGCAATGATGACAGGGGGAGGCAACGGTGAGTGATGTGAGAGTGCCAGTGCTCGAAGGGCGCGGGCTGGTCAAGACGTTCGGCACCGTCAAGGCGCTCCAGGGCGCCGACTTCGTCGTCGAGGCTGGTACGGTCACGGCGCTGATCGGCGACAACGGCGCGGGGAAGTCGACGCTCGTCAAGGTGCTCTCGGGAGTCCACCCGCCTGACGACGGCGAGATCCTCCTCGACGGCGTGCAGGTCACGTTCCGCTCCCCGCTCGACGCCCACCGGATGGGCATCGAGACCGTGTACCAGGACCTCGCCCTGGCGCCGCATCTCGACTCCGCGGCCAACGTCTTCCTCGGCCGCGAGATCCGCCGGGGTCGCGTGTTCACCAACAAGCGGGCGATGCGCAGGCGGACGATGACCGCGTTCAACGACCTCGGGGTGACGACCGTCCAGGATCCGTCGGTCCCGGTGGCGTCGCTGTCCGGGGGACAGCGCCAATCGGTCGCCATCGCTCGCTCGGCGTTGTGGGCCAAACGGGTGATCTTCTTCGACGAGCCAACCGCCGCCCTCGGTGTGGTCCAGACCCAACGCGTCCTCGACCTCATCCGCCGCGTCCGCGACCAGGGACTCGGCGTCGTGCTCATCACCCACACGCTGCCCGACGCCCTCGAGGTCGCCGACCGTGTCGAGGTGCTGCGCCATGGGCGGCGGTCGGCCCACTTCGACCGCGTCGACGCGACGATCGAATTGCTCGTGGCGGCGATCACCGGAGCCTTCACCAACATCGCACCTGTGGAGGTGCCGGCATGAACAAGCCGACCATCGACACGTTGCAAGGTCGGACAATCGCGCCGTCGCCGGACCGGGTGGCCGACGCTCACATCGCGGCGGAGCTCGAAGACGACACCCGCATCGAACCTCGCGGGATGCGCGGACGCATCTGGTCGACCGCCTGGATCTACACGCTGGTCGTGTTCGGCGTGGAGGTCCTGTTTTTCTCGATCACAGCCGGCGACCGCTTCCTCACGACGAGCAACCTGATCCTCACGGCGCAGAACGTGGCGGTGCTCACTGTCGTCGCCTGCGGGGCAACGTTCGTGCTGATCACCGCCGGTGTGGACCTCTCCGTCGGCTCGGTGGCGATCCTCGGTGAGGTCGTCGCCGCCAAGACGATCATCGCCGCTGGGGGCAGCGGCCTCGTCGATGCCGGTCTCGGCATCGCCGGGGGCATCGCCGTCGGATTTGTCGTCGGCGCGATCAACGGCGTCGGAGTCGCCTACCTGAAGGTCCCGCCGCTGATCGTGACGCTCGGCACGGCGCTAATGGGCCTTTCCGCCGCGCAGATCATCACCGACGGTGTCAACGTGCCGAACCGGACGCTCAATGGCTTGGGCAACGGTCGCATCGTCGGCATCCCTTACCTCGCGCTGGTCGCCCTCGGCGTGGTCATCGTGACTGGCGTCATCCTCCACCTGACCGTCTGGGGCCGATACACGTACGCCGTCGGCTCGAACGCCGAGTCGGCGCGACGCGTCGGCATCAACGTCGACCGCCATCTGCTCAAGGTCTATGCCCTCGCCGGATCACTGTCCGGCTTCGGCGGCGTGCTCTCGCTGGCCCGCTTCAACACCACGTCGATCGGCGGACATCAGACGGATCCACTCGAAGCGATCGCCGCGGCCGCGCTGGGCGGAACGAGCGTGTTCGGAGGGATCGGGTCGATCTTCGGGACGATGATCGGCGTGTGGATCCCCGGAGTCCTGCGCAACGGGATCATCATTCTCGGCGTGCAGGCCTACTGGCAGGGAATCATCATTGGCCTCGTGCTCGTCTTGACCGTGTGGTTCGACCAGTACAAGCGACGAGCGGCGGCCGGTGGCGGCTCACACTGGCGGCGCCGCCGACGGTGAGCAAGCGAAACCGCAATCAGCAACCAAGACCACCAACCAAGGGGGAATACATGACCAGACAAGCAACACCCGCGGCATCGGTCGATCGGTCACGGGAGGCGGCGGTGGGGCGCTGTTGCTGCGGCAACCGTGTTCGGCCTGTCGGGCGTCATCGCCGCGACCAACGTTGCGGTGGCGAGCACCGACACCACCGAGCCCGCAGCAGACGACACGGCCCCGGCCGCGACAGACACCGCCGGCACCGACACGGCGGGGACCGACACGGCGGGGACCGCTGCCGGCGGTTCCCTGCCCGGCGAAGGAATCGAGATCGCCTTCATCCAGGGCGTGATCGGCGACGAGTTCTACATCTCGATGGACTGCGGCGTGCAGGACGCCGCCGAGGAGCTCGGCGCGAGCGTGAACGTGCAGGGACCCGATGCATTCGATGCCACGCTGCAGAATCCGATCATCGACGCCGTGGTCGCCAGTGAGCCGGATGCGATCCTGATCGCCCCCAACGACGTCGAGGCGTCGGCCGGCCCGCTGCAGCGGGCCCAGGAAGCGGGCATCGAGGTGATCCTCGTCGACACGGTCGTCAACGACGAATCGATCGGCGCGTCACGGATCGCGTCAGACAATCACCAAGGCGGGGTGATGGCCGCTGATGCTCTCGCCGAACTGATCGGCGAGGAGGGCACGGTGATGGTGATCAACGTCAACCCGGGCATCTCCACCACGGACGCACGGCAGGCCGGGTTCGAGGAGCAGATCGCCACGTACCCGAACATCGAGTACATCGGTACGGAGTTCAGCAACAACGAGCCGGCCCGTGCCGCCGAGATCGTGACGGCGGCGCTGGCCGCCAACCCCGACCTCAACGGCGTCTTCGGCACCAACCTGTTCTCGGCTCAGGGCACCGCCACCGGCATCGCCCAGGCCGGCGCTCAAGGTGACGTCTCGGTCGTCGGCTTCGATGCCGGGCCGGCCCAGATCGAGCAGCTCGAGGCCGGCGACGTCCAGGCGCTCGTCGTCCAGAAGCCCTACGACATCGGCTTCCAGGGGGTCGAGCAGGCGGTCGCTGCGGTGAACGGCGAGGAAGTCACTCCGGAGATCGCCACGGACTTCGTGGTGGCCACGGCCGACAACCTCGAGGATCCGGAGATCGCCCCATTCCTGTACAAGGCGGAGTGCGACTGACCACCCGCTGAGCAACCGATGGGTGTTTTTCATGACCGAACCGTCATGAGAACACCCATCGGTCGGGCGACGCGCTAGCTCACCAGGAGTTGGGAGTCGTCGGACTCGGGTCGGAACTGCGTGCGGTAGAGCTCGGCGTAGCGCCCGCCGGCGGCGAGCAGCTCGTCGTGGCGGCCCCGTTCGACGATGCGGCCGTCCTCGACGACGAGGATCTGATCGGCGGCGATGATCGTCGACAACCGGTGGGCGATCACCAGCGCCGTGCGCCCTTCCAGCGCTGTGTCCAACGCCGCCTGGACGTCGGCTTCCGACGTCGAATCGAGGCTCGACGTCGCTTCATCGAGGATCACGACCGGCGGCTGGGCGAGCAGCAGTCGGGCGATCGTCAAGCGCTGCCGCTCACCACCCGACAGCCGGTAACCGCGCTCACCGACGACGGTGTCGAGACCGGCGGGGAGGGAGCGCACGAGTGCTTCGAGGTGGGCGTCGCGTAGCGCCGACCACAGCTGCTCCTCGGACGCCTCGGGAGCGGCAAACAGCAGGTTCCCACGGATGCTGTCGTGGAACAGGTGGCCGTCCTGGGTGACCATGCCGACGGTCCGGCGCAGCGATTCGAACGTCAGCCGGCGAACGTCGACACCGCCAATCGACACCGATCCGGAGTCGACGTCGTACAGCCTCGGGAGCAGTGAAGCGATCGTCGATTTGCCGGCGCCCGACGAGCCCACGAGGGCGACGACCTGGCCCGGCTCGATGCTGAAGGAGATGTGGTGAAGGACCTCGTCGCCCCCACGGGTGTCGAGCGTGGCGACCTCCTCGAGCGATGCCAGGGAGACCTTGTCGGCGGTCGGATAGGCGAAGCTCACGTCGTCGAAGGCAACGTCGACTGGTCCGGGCGGCACCGTCGTGGCGTTCGGCGCCTCGTCGATCAACGGCTCCAGGTCGAGCACCTCGAAGACCCGCTCGAAGCTGACCAGTGCGGTCATCGCGTCGACGCGGGCGCTCGCCAGCGCCGTGAGCGGGGCGTAGAGCTGGCCGAGCAACAGCGCCATCGTGACCACCGTCCCGGCATCGAGGCGGCCGCGGACGGCGAGGAAGCCGCCGAGGCCGTAGACGAGGGCGAGGGCGAGCGCCGACACGAGGGCGAGCGCCGTGAGGAACACGAACTGGCCCATCGCCGAGCGCACGCCGATCTCCGCCACCCGTTCGGCTCGGCGGCCGAACTCCGCCTCCTCGCGCGGCGGGTCCCCGAACAGCTTCACGAGCGTCGCCCCAGGCGCCGAGAAGCGCTCGGTCATCTGTGTCGTCATCGCCGCGTTGTGACCGGCTGCCTCGCGCTCCAGGTGGGCGAGCCGCGAGCCCATCCGCCGCGCCGGGACGACGAAGATCGGTAGCAGCACGAGCGTCAGCAGCGTGATCGACCAGGAGAGGCTCAGCATCACGGCCAGCGTCAGCACGAGCGCAATCACATTGCTCACCACGCCGGACAGCGTCCACGTGAACGCCCGCTGGGCACCGATCACATCGTTGTTCAAGCGGCTGACGAGGGCGCCGGTCCTCGTTCGCATGAAGAACGCCACCGGCATCCGTTGCACGTGGGCGAAGACGGCGCGACGCAGGTCGAGGATCACGCCCTCGCCGATCTTCGCCGACTGCCAGCGTTCAGCCAGCCCGAAACCGGCGTCGGCGACGGCGACCACGGCGATCAGGATCGCCAGGGCGATTACCGTGCTGGCCCGCCCCGCCGTGGTGATCTCGTCGACGACACGGCCGGCGAGGACCGGCGTAGCGACGGTGAGCAGCGACCCGATGACGCTGAGCACGACGAACCAGATGAGCGCCCGGCGGTGCGGTTTGGCGAAGGCGATGATGCGGCGCAGCGTCGCCTTGCTGACCGTCCGCCTTCGCCGCTCGCCGTGGATCGCGCTCTCCATCGCCATCCAGTGGCTGAAGTCCATCTGCATCAGTTCAGGATGGCAGTTCAAGCGGACTTGAAGTCAACGTACAGGCCGTGTTGTTGGGCACACTGCCAGGGTGATCTCGGCCGACACCTACCTCGAGCACACGATCACGGCGATGGCCGGCGACGGAGCCGTGCCACGCCCCGACCAGCGCGTCGCCGTGGGTTCACTCGTCGACGACCGGGCGCGGGTGCTCGTGGTGCAGGCGACCGGTTGGGGCAAGTCGGCGGTGTACTGGGCGGCAACGCGGGCGCTGCGCGCCGCCGGCGGGGGCTACACGATCGTCGTCTCGCCGTTGCTCGCCCTGATGCGCGACCAGATCGCCGCCGCCGGGCGAGCCGGGCTCGTGGCGGCCACGGTCAACTCGACCAACGTCGAGGACTGGTCGGACGTGCTCGACGGCGTGCGCGGCGGATCCGTCGACGTCTTGTTGATCTCCCCGGAGCGACTCGGCAATCCGCGATTCGCTGCCCAACTACCGGCGTTGCTGGCCGGCTGTGGACTGCTCGTCATCGACGAGGCGCATTGCGTGTCGGACTGGGGCTTCGACTTCCGCCCCGACTATCAGCGCCTGACCCACACGCTGCTCACCCTTGCGCCGGGGACGCCGGTGCTTGCCACCACGGCGACGGCCAACGCCAGGGTCACCGAGGACGTCGCCACCCAACTCGGTGACGGCACTGTCACGCTGCGCGGATCGTTGGCGCGCACGTCGCTGCGCCTCGCCGTCGTCCCCCGCCTCGACGGCGTGCAGCGGGCGGCGTGGGTCGCCGACGCGCTCGGCCGGCTGCCCGGCTCGGGGATCGTCTACGTCCTCACCGTCGCCGAGACGGACCGCGTCGCCGGCCTGCTCACGGCCCGGGGATACGACGTCGCCGCCTACTCGTCGGCCGTCGGCACGGCCGAGCGGGAAGCGCTCGAGGATCGCCTGCGGCGCAACGAGGTCAAGGCCCTCGTCGCCACTTCGGCCCTTGGGATGGGCTTCGACAAGCCTGACCTGGCGTTCTGCATCCACGTCGGGTCGCCGGCGTCGCCGGTCGCCTACTACCAGCAGGTCGGACGCGCCGGGCGGGCGCTCGAAGACGCCGTGGCGGTGCTGCTCCCGTCGGCGGGCGACGAGCAGATCTGGGAGTACTTCGCGACGTCGGGGATCCCCGTGCCCGAGCACGTCGACGCCGTCCTCGGCGCACTGGTCGCCGGGGCCTCATCGGTGCCTGCGATCGAATCGGCGACGAAGCTGCGTCGCGGCCGGGTCGAGGCGTTGCTCAAGATCCTCGCCGTCGACGGAGTCGTCGCCAGGGGCATCGACGGGTGGGCGGCAACCGGGACTCCGTGGACCTACGACGCCGCCAAGTGGCACGCGCTGCGGAGGGTGCGCGAGGCCGAGGCCGACTTGATGCGGCGCTACGCGGCCGGCGACGGATGCCTGATGCAGTTCCTCCAGCAAGCGCTCGACGACCCGGACCCAACACCGTGCGGGCGGTGCTCCGTGTGCACCGGCGAGCTCCCGTACCCCGGCGCTTCGGCCGTTGACGCCTCGACCGAGCAAGGCGCGGCAGTACTTGCGCACGCTCGACGTCGAGCTCGAGCCGCGCAAGCTGTGGCCGAGCGGACTGGCCGGTCGCAAGGGCAGGATCACGGGGTGTGGAGTCGGCCGGGCGCTGGCGTTCGCCGACGACGCGGCGTGGAGCGACTCCATCGCCGCCCTCGGCGATGGCGACCGTCCGGTCAGTGCCGAGATCGCCGACGCGATCGTCGCCGTGCTGAGCCGCTGGAGGCGATCGTGGGAGCGACCGGTCGCCGTGGTACCGATGCCGTCGCGGCGGCGACCGCAGCTGATCCGCTCGCTTGCCGAGCACATCGCCACCGTCGGCAAGCTCCCGCTCGTCGACGCCGTGGAGATCGCCGGCCCGCCGCCTCCGACGGACGTCGCCTCTGCCGCCCGAGCGTCTGCGCTACTCGGTTCGCTGCGGGTAGCCGACGGCGTGCGCCTGCCGGCCGGGCCTGCTCTGCTCGTCGACGACACCTACCGCTCCGGCTGGACCGTCACCGTCGCCGCCGCCCTGCTCACCGACGCCGGGGCGACGTCGGTGCTGCCCGTTGTGATCCACAAGCTGCCCTGACCGGCGCCGGCCAGCCGACTCCTCAACACCACACGTACGGCCATTTCCACGCACGGGCGACGACGCGACCGCGACGATGGCGGACGCTGGGATCCATGGATACCCCCCACTTCCTCCACAACCCCGCCCCGCCGACGCTGTCGCCGGCCGCCCTGCGCGTCGAGCAGCACGTCACGCTGATGACCCCGCGGCGTCGGCCCAATTGGGTCATCGCCGGGTTGAACCTGTTCATCTCCGTCCTCTACGGGAGGCGCGCCTCACTGCAGAAGTTCCTCGTGCTCGAGCACCTCGCCCAAGTGCCGTACCAGTCGTGGGAACGTGTCGCCCACCGCCGCATTTCGGGCACCCGCGGCCAGTCGAGCCTCGCCCGCCGCATCCAGGTCCGCGTCGCCGAGGCCCGAGCCTCGCACGACAACGAGCAGTGGCACATGCTCGTGATGGAGGACCTCCTGGCACGGCGCAACCACCGGCTGGCACGCTTTCGCTTCCGGATGCTCCCCCGCATGATCGCCGCCCCCTGGCACGTCGCGACGTGGCTGCTGCACCTCATCCAGCCGGCGTGGAGCTATGCGCTCAACGCCGCATTCGAGGATCACGCCGAGTACGAATACATGCGCTTCGTCGCCGCCAACCCGCAACTCGACCGTCACCCGTTCGTCAGCGAGCTCGCCGATCGGTGGACCTACTCCGTGACCATCGCCGACGTCTTGCGCCAGATCGGCCACGACGAGCGCTGTCACAAGCTCGACAGCATCGACGCCGCCAACGCCGAGCGCGGTTCCCGCCCCGACGTCGCCGCCAGAGCAAGCGACGAGCGGATGGACGACGCGGCATAACGGCTCACCGACGAAGCGATGACAGCCTGATGGGTCAGCTCGTCGCCCTTACGCAATCGCCGGTTCTCGGGAGGGGGACGTCCCCCAGCACTCCCCCACCAGCGCCGGCGACCCTCTCCGGTGCCGAGGTGATCGGAGGTGTCACAGCCGGGGCCGCTGTCTTGTCTTTGGAGGTGTAGTTGATCCTCGATCAAGGAGTTGATGATGCGAGTGTTTGTGGCAGGAGCCACGGGAGCGATCGGAAAGCAACTCGTGCCACGGTTGGTGGCCGCGGGCCATGAGGTCGTGGGAATGACCAGCAAGGAGTCCAATCGGGGTCTCGTCGGTGAGCTGGGAGCGACGCCGGTGGTGGCTGATGCGCTGGATGCTGATCAGGTCGCCGAGGCGGTGGGCCGGGCGAACCCGGAGGTGATCGTGCATCAGTTGACCGCGATCGGGTCGGTTGACATGCGCCATTTCGACCGTGATTTCGCGCTCACCAACCGGCTGCGGACCGAGGGCACCGATCATCTGCTGTCAGCGGGGCGGGCCGTCGGGGTGCGACGGTTCGTGGCGCAGAGCGCGGTGTACGGCTTTTACGCGCGTACCGGTGGCGCGGTCAAGAGCGAGGAGGACCCGTTCGATCCATCACCCCCGCGCGAGATACGCGAGAGCGCGGCCGCGATCCGGCATCTGGAGGAGGCTGTGCTCGGTGCCAACTGGACGGAGGGGATCGTGCTGCGCTACGGCGCCTTCTACGGTCCGGGCACGTCGCTGTCCGCGGGCGGCGAGCAGTTCGAGCTGGTCCGAAAGCGCAAGTTCCCGCTCGTCGGCAACGGTGGCGGAGTGTGGTCGTTCGTCCACATCGCCGACGCCGCCGAGGCGACGGCTGCCGCGGTCGACCACGGCAGGCCTGGTATCTACAACGTAGTGGACGACGATCCGGCACCGGTAGCGCAGTGGCTGCCAGCCCTCGCGCAGCGGCTCGGAGCCAAGAAGCCGATGCGCGTTCCTCGATTCGTCGGGCGGATGTTCGCCGGTGAGACCGGCGCACTGTTCATGACCGAGATCCGTGGCGCGTCGAACACGAAGGCCAAGCGCGAGTTGGGGTGGCAGCCCAAGCACCCGAGCTGGCGTGAGGGGTTCGCAGCAGCATGACCGATCGCGAGCGACTGCTTGACGAGCTGCGGCCCGTCGCGTTCGCAATCGCCTACCGGATGCTCGGCAGCGTCTCCGAGGCCGAGGACGTGGTGCAAGAAGCGCTGCTGCGGGTGCATCAGGCGCTTGATGCCGGCGAGCGGCTCGCATCACCGCGCGCGTTCATCGCCACCGTGACCACCCGGCTGGCGATCAACGAGCTGCGCTCCGCCCGCGTCCGCCGCGAGCACTATGTCGGCGAGTGGCTGCCAGAACCGATCATCACCGACGGCAACGATGATCCGGCCCGGCACACTGAGATCGCCGAGTCGCTGTCGCTGGCCATGTTGGCGCTGCTGGAGAGCCTCTCGCCTGAGCAGCGAGCCGTGCTGCTTCTGCACGATGTGTTCGACTACGGGTATCCGGAGGTCGCGGCGATCGTCGGCAAGAGCGAGGACAACGTGCGCCAGCTCGCCAGCCGCGCCAGACGCCACGTCGAGCAGCGCCGGCCCCGCTTCCAAACGACGCGTGAGCAGCGCGACGAGCTCGCACGACGGTTCTTCGCGGCCGCCGAGCAAGGCGACCTCGCTGCGCTCGAGGCGCTGCTCGCTCATGACGTGACGCTGGCCGGTGACGGCGGTGGCAAGGTTCCGGCCCTCGCACGCTCGGTGCGCGGGCGCAGCCGTGTCGCGCGACGCGGTGATCAACTGGGTCCGCCGGGTCGCCCGCCTTCCCGGCGTATCGTTGCGCCCCGTCGAGGTCAACGGCGGCCCGGGAGCGCTCCTGCTCGACGCACAGCAGCGGCTGATCGGCGTGTGCGCGCTCGACATCGCCGACGGTCAGATCAACAGCATCAGCGGGATCGTCAACCCCGACAAGCTGACGCACCTCGGGCCAGTCGCCGACCTCAGATCGCTACTGCGATCTGCGAGATGAACTCGCTCCACCGTTCAGGGTGAAGCTGCGACCGCGTCGAGGCAGGCCTGCACGAACGCTTTCACCTGGGCGCGTTGGTCGTTCCGGCGCCATGCGATCGAGAGATGGGCTGGGTCGAGACCGTCGACGGGGACCCACGTAATGCCCGGACGGGCGTAGATGACTGCGTTGCCTTCGGCCATCAGGTGCGCCGCGGCGCCGGAGGCGACGATCTCGTAGGTCTCGTCGGCCGTGGTGACCTCGGCGGCGATCTTGGCCGGCTGGCCGGCTCGTTGGTCGTTGGCGATCCAGAAGTCCCGAAGTGGACCGGCGGATTCGGGGAGTGCGAGGAGCGGTTCGTCGGCGATGTCGGCGAACGTGACCGACGAGCGGCCGGCGAGAGGGTGCTTGGTGCTGAGGGCGAGCACTCGCCGCTCGGTGACCAGGATTTCGTTGGCGATGTCGTCGGCGTCGATCGGCAGCCAGAGAAAGGCGGTGTCGGTGACGCTGTCGCGCAGGCCGGCGGTGGGGTCGCCCCATCCGAAGGACCGCAGTTCGACCCGCCAGCCGGGCTGGCGTACTGCGAACTGGTCGATGACGCCGGGGTAGAGGGCGCGGCCGATCGACGTGAGCGTTCCAACCCGGAGCACGCGGGTATCCCGCGCTGCGGCCTCGGTGACGGTGGCCGTGGTGCCGTCCCACGACTCCAGCAGTACACGAGCGGATGCAAGCAGCGCCTCCCCGGCCTCGGTGAGCTTGACCTCTCGACGGTTGCGTTGCAGCAGTTGGGCGTGCAGCGCCGTCTCCAGTCCCTGGATCTGCTTGCTGAGTGCCGGTTGCGAGAGGTGTAGGCGGCGGGCGGCACGGGTGAAGTTGAGTTCCTCGGCGACAGCGACGAAGTAGCGCAGGTCCCGCAGATGGACGTCCATAGCCAATCGCGATCAGAGCATGTATTGGACACGGCGTGCGACACGGCTGGATCCTCGGACCGATGGACCTGCAACTCGCCGGTCACCGGGCGTTGGTCACCGGTTCCAGCAGCGGTCTCGGCGAAGCGATCGCTCGTCGCCTCAGCGCCGAGGGTGCCGCTGTCGTCGTTCACGGGCGACGCGCCGAAGCGGTGCACGCGGTCGTCGAATCGATCCGTGCCGAGGGCGGCGAGGCGATGGCCGCGCTGGCCAACCTGGCCGACGCGAAGGAGTGCACGGCGTTCGTCTCCGCCGCCCAGGTTGCCGGGCCGGTCGACATTCTGATCAACAACGCGGGCGCCTACGCGAACCGCAATTGGGAGGACGCCAGCCCCGAGGACTGGCTGGAGTTGTACGCCATCAACGTCGCCGCCGTCGTTCGCTGCGTACAGGGGTTCCTGCCGGTGATGCGCGCCAATGGGTGGGGCCGGATCATCCAGATCGGCACCGGCGAGGCGATCAACCCGTTCCCCACGATGCCTGACTACGCCGCCACGAAGGCGGCGCTGCTGAACCTCACCGTGTCATTGTCGAAGTACCTGACGCGCAGCGGTATCACCGTCAATACGGTCAGCCCTGGCATCGTCGTGACGCCGGGGGTCGAGCAGTTCTACCGGCAAGAGGCGTCGCGGCGAGGTTGGGGCGAGGACTGGGCGGCGATCGAGGCCGGTGTGTTGGCCGAGATCCTCGACAACCCGGTTGGCCGGCTCGGCCGGCCGTCGGAGGTCGCCGACCTCGTCGCCTTCGTCGCCAGCCCGCTCGCCGGCTACGTCAACGGCTGCCAACCTGCGCATCGACGGTGGCAGCACCGCCGTCATATGACCGATGGCTATGAGAGCATGCCTTGGACTCCGGGCGAGGCGCCGCTCATCATCGAACGGGTGAGGTATCGGCTGTTTGGTGGCAGCGGTCTGCGGGTGTCGGAGCTGTTCTTGGGGACGATGACCTTCGGTGAGGACTGGGGCTGGGGGGCGCCGCCGGAGGAGTGCCGGCGCATCTTCGACGCCTACGCCGAAGCCGGCGGCAACGTGATCGACACGGCCGTCAACTACACCGACGGAGCCAGCGAACAGATCGTGGGTGAGTTGCTGGGCTCCGAGCGGGACCACTTCGTGGTGTCGACCAAGTTCACGCTCTCAACTGATCCCGACGACCCGAACGCGTCGGGGAGCCACCGCAAGAACCTGGTCCGCTCCCTCGAAGTGAGTCTGCGACGGCTCGGCACCGACCGCATCGACGTGTACTGGGTGCACATCTGGGATCCGAACACGCCGATCGAGGAGACGATGCGGGCCCTCGACGACGCGGTGCGCGCCGGCAAGGTGCTCTACATCGGCGTGTCCGACACGCCAGCCTGGGTCGCCTCTCGGGCCAACACGCTGGCCGAGTGGCGTGGCTGGAGCCCGCTTGTCGGCATCCAAGCTCCCTACAGCCTGGTGCAGCGCGACATCGAACGCGAGCTGCTGCCGATGGCGGAGTCAGCGAACATGTCGGTGGCGGCGTGGTCGCCGCTGGCGGGCGGGATCCTGTCGGGCAAGTTCACCCGAGGAGTTGCACCCGATGCGAGTCGAGTCGCCGCCGACACGATCAGCGAACGCGACCTCGCCATCGCCCGAACCGTCCAGGACATCGCCGACGGCCACGGCGTCAGCTCGTCGCAGGTGGCGATCGCCTGGACGATGGCGCGCGGCCCGGCCGTGCACCCGATAGTCGGCGCCCGGCGGCTCGATCAGCTCGTCGACAACCTCGGCGCCGTCGACTGCCACCTCGACCCGCGGTCGCTGCGACGGCTCGACGAGGCCAGCGCCATCAGCCTCGGGTTCCCGCACGACTTCATCCACGACACCGCCGGCCTGGTGTACGGGGCCGCAGGCGAACGTGTCCTCACACGCAGGAGCCGACCATGACCTTACGGATCGACCGCATCGCAGGCCGGGTCATGCCGGTCAACTCGTTCGTGGTCCACGGACCCGACGGCCTCGTCGTCGTCGATGGCATGCTCACCACCTCCGACGCCGCGCTCGTCCGTCAGGCCATCGACGATGCCGACCGTCCACTCGCCGGTGTCGTCATCACTCACCCCCATCCCGACCACTACGCCGGGCTCGCCCACATCGTCGGCGACCACGAGCTGCCGATCATCGCCACCCGCGAGGTCGCCGCGATCATCCGGCGCGACGACGAGACAAAGGACTCGATCGTCGGCCCGATGATGGGACCCGAGTGGCCCAAACGGCGTCTGTTCCCCAACCACACGGTCGGCGATGGCGACACGGTCACGCTCGGCGGGCTCACGTTGCGCGTCCGCTCGCTCGGTCCCGGCGAGTCCTTCGCCGACACCATCTGGGAGCTCGACGACGACGCCCTGTTCGTCGGCGACGTCGCCTACAACGGGATGCACGCATACCTCGCCGATGGACAATGGCCGCACTGGCTCGAGGTCATCGACCGACTCGCCCACGACCTGCCCTCGACAGCAACCCTCTACGTCGGCCACGGACCCCCCGGCGACAAGGACCTGCTAACAGCGCAGCGCCGGTACATCGAAACGTTCGTCGAGGCCGTACACCGGCACGCCACCGCAGTCGCCAACGGCAACCATCGCCCAGTGCTCGATCAGCTGCGCAGCGTCGTCACCAGCGAGGACCTGTTGTTCCTCGCCGACCTCAGCATCGCCCCGATCCTGGCCCAGCTCACCACCGACAGCTGACCTCCATCCACCCGACGGCGATCGAACTCTGGCGAAGGTCCTCAGCCTGCCCGACGTCGTCAGCCTGATGTCGGACACGACGGGTGAACGCTGTGGCTACGTGGAGCTACCAGTAGACGATCTCACCGGCCTCGACGACCATCCCTGACTCCACGATGGAGGTCACGATCTGGACGGATGCATGTTCGACGTCGAGCGCATCCGCCAGCGCGGCCGCCAGTCCCTTGCTGAGTGCAACTACAGCCTCTTCCGGCCAGAGCGAGGGGAGATAGAGCCAGGCCATGGCCGAGTAGCGCTTTCCGCCTTGCCGGACCGCGACGAGATTGAGAGTCATCTCGTCGGGCTCGATTCCCGACCGCCTCGACCAATCTGCGACGATCGCGTTGGGGTCGAGATTGTCGCGCATCGAGACGACGTGGCAGTTCGCGATTGGCATCTGTGAAGCATTCCATCCGCGCCGGGCGTTGCCCACGCGTGCCTCGGGTCGTCCGGTTGGTGGTGATGCGGCTAGCCCAGAGAACCGAGTTCGCCGAGACGGGGGTCGTCGCCGGTGAGTTGGCGCATGCGGGTCCAGGTGTCTTCGAGGCCCCACAGGCCGGTGATGCGGTCATCGGAGATGCGGAAGAAGTAGACCTCGTCGATCTTCATGCGGCGTCCGGTGGGTGGGAGGCCCTGCCATTCGCCCTGGTGGGTACCGGTGCAGCGCATGCGGGCGACGACGGTTTGGCCGTCGGTGACGAACTCGCGGGCTTCTTGGTGCCAGTCGGGGAAGGCGGTACGGAACGTGGTGAACGCGGTGCGCAGCTTGGGTGCCATGGTTGGGGTGCAGAGCTCGTCGAGCAGATCGAGGTCGCCGCCGTTGATGACGTCGTCGATGACGCGTTGCATGAGCTCGACTGGATCGGTCATCGTGCCGGCCATCAGCCTGATGCGGTGGTGCAGGGGACCGAGCACGCGAGGTCGCCGACGTCGTAGATCACGCCCTCGGTAACAGTCGTGCAACGATCGAGTTGGCCACATCGGAGAGATGACCGGCTAGTGGCAGCATGTTCATCATGGCGACGCGGTCTCGGTGCAGACTTCGCAACAGCCTGGAACGGGCTTGACCAGCGGGAGCCTAACCGTTATGGTATAGCTAACTGTTAGAGAGGAGGACCGATGAGCTCGTCACGGTTCGTAGTCCCATTCGCCGTGGCGGCCGCAGCGTCGGCGGCCGTCGGCGGCGCGAGTGCCACGCCGCCGACGAGCGAGCCCGCACGGTCAGAACCGGCAGCGACGGACGCGGTCGCGCCGAGCGGATCAACGGCTGCCGGCGAGTCGGCGTGGGAGAAGGTCGTGGCTGGCGGCGAGTGCGAGTGCGCCGACGGCAGCGAGTTCTCGTTCTGGACCCGCGAGGCCGACCCAGCGAAGGTGGTGCTCTACCTCGACGGCGGCGGTGCCTGCTTCGACGCCGAGACCTGCGCGTTCACGGATCCGCAAGGCGACTCGTCCTACGACTACACCGTGTATGGCGAGAACCCGGCGGTAGAGGGCGGGATGTTCGACCTCGATCACCCCGCCAACCCCTTCGCCGATCACTCGTTCATCTACGTGCCCTCGTGCACCGGGGACATGCACCTCGGCGACAACACCTACGAGTACACGCCCGAGCTGACGGTCGAGCACCACGGCTTCGTCAACGGCTCGGCGGCGCTGAGCTACCTCGCCGAGCACTTCCCCGACGCCGCCGAGGTGGTCGTCGTCGGCAAGACGGCGGGAGGTTTCGCCGCCCCCGTCTACGGCGGACTCGTCGCCGACCTGCTGCCCGACGCTCGCGTCACGGTGTTCGCCGCGCAATCCGGCGGCATGCCCGACGCCCCCGAGCTCACCGCCCAGATTCTCGGCGAACAGTGGGGCGCATACAGCACGATGCCCGACTGGGAGGTCAACGCGGGGCTGACCGCCCGTGACTGGGCGCCAACGCGATTCTGGATCCAGGCCGGCCGCCACGATCCGGAGATCGTCTTCGCTCGTTTCGACTACGCCTACGACGCCAACGCCGCGGCATCGGTCGAGACGATGACCGGTGACGACGATCTCCTCGCTCTGATCGATGCCAACGAGGCAGCGATCGAGGACGCCGGAGTGGTGCAGCACAGCTACACCGCGCCAGGCGACGATCACGGCATCCTCGAATATCCGAAGTTCTACGAGGTCGAGGTCAACGGCGTGAAGCTGGTCGACTGGCTCACGGCGCTGGTCGCCGGCGAACCGCTCGACGATGTCCATTGCGTGGAGTGCGAATTGCCGTGACAGTCGTAGGAGTCGGCGTCACAGGTTGGAGCGGAGGGCGATGAAACAGGAAGTCGTGCTGGCGATGCTGGCGAAGGAGCCTTCCTACGGGTATGAGTTGCGGGGGCGGCTGCGCTCGGCGCTCGGCCCGTTGGGCGAGGCGTTGAACGACGGGCAGATCTACGTCACGCTGACCCGGCTGGAGAAGGCCGGACACGTGGTGTCCGAGCGGGCGGGCGGTTCGGCCGAGCGGCCGGACCGCAAGGTGTACGGGCTGACTCCCGACGGCCAGCAGCGAGTCACCGAGTGGTTGGCGGAGGTGAGCTGGCCCAAGCCCGACTTGGCGGAGCTCCATCTCAAGCTGGTCGCGGCTGCAGCAGCCGGGTTGGCTGACCCGCTCAGCATCGTCGACGCCCAGCGTCGCGAGCTGCTGCGGCGGCTTCGCGACGCCCAGCGAGCGGCGATGGCCGAGCCGGACGGCTCGGACGCTGGGTTGTTGTTGGAGGGGATCGTGCTCCGGCTGCAGGCGGACCTGCGCTGGTTGGAGGCGTGCGAACAGAGTTGGATCGTACGAAGGAGCGGATCGTGAGCGGCACTGACAACTCCGCCGTGCTGCGGGCCTGCGGGTTGCGCAAGCACTACGGCCACGGGGACGGGTTGGTACGCGCCGTCGACGGCGTCGACCTCGATGTCACCGCGGGTGAGACGGTGGCGGTGATGGGCCCTAGCGGCTGCGGCAAGTCCACGCTGCTGCACCTGTTGGGCGGGCTCGACCGCCCCTCGGGTGGCGAGGTGTGGCTCGCCGAGCGGCGCGTCGATCAGCTGGGAGAGAAGTCGCTGGCCCGGATCCGGCGCACCGCCGTCGGGTTCGTCTTCCAGGCGTTCCACCTCATGGACGAACTGACCGCCGTGGAGAACGTCGAGCTGCCGGCGCTGCTGGCGGGACGCACACCGCGGACGGCACGGCGGCGGGCCGCGGAACTGCTCGAACGGGTCGGGCTCGCCGAACGGGCGGGCTTCCTACCGGCGGCGCTGTCGGGCGGTCAGCGCCAGAGGGTCGCGATCGCCCGGGCACTGAGCAACGAGCCGCTCGTCGTGCTCGCCGACGAGCCGACCGGCAACCTCGACAGCGCCGCCACCGTGGACGTCCTGCGCCTGTTCGAGAGCCTGCACGACTTGGGCCAGACGCTCGTCGTCGTCACCCACGACGAACGGATCGCAGCTACGGCCGACCGGCTGATCTCGATGCGCGACGGCGCGTTCGTCGACGAGACACGGTTGACCGGCGGCACGAGCGGAAAGCTCGGCGCGCTGGTCGGGCTGGAGGGCTGAACCCGTGGGGCGCGTTCTGCTGGTGGTTCGCCTTGCCGCCCGCAACGTGCGGCGGCGCCCGGCCGAAGCCGCGCTCCTGGTGCTGGCGATCATGGCGGCCACGACCATGCTGACGCTGGGACTCGCCATTCGCGGCGTGACCGACGACCCATACGAGCGCACCCGCGAGGCGACGGCCGGACCTGACGTCGTCGCCAGCGTCAGTCCTGACCTGGTACCGACATCCGACAGGGTCGTGATCGACGACCGGGGCAGGAGGCGGCCGGCCGACGCCGCCCTCATTCCCGCCGACGTCTCCAGCTTGGAGGCATTGACCGTGGCGACTGGCGTCATCAGCCACAGCGGACCGCATCCGGCGATCGTCGCCGACCTCGAGGCGGACGGCGTGACGACGGAGGTGTGGGCGGAAGGGCGCGACCCCGACCGGGCCTTGGTCGACCAGCCCAGGCTGACCCAAGGCAGCTGGGTGGAAGACGGCGGTGTGGTTGTCGAGGCCGCGTTCGCTGATGCGCTCGATGTCGATGCCGGGGACCAGGTCACGTTGAATGGCCGCTCGTTCCAGGTCGTCGGTGTGGCGGTCACCGCCGCCGCGTCGTACACAGATGCGTGTTTCGGCCCAGGCGTGCGGGTTCTTCATCCCACCGAATCGCCGGGACGAGTTGACCGATGGTCCGCCACCGGACGCGCCGGCCGCCCGGCCGATCGACGTGGAGGCGTTCCCGTTCCCGCCGGACGACGCCGGCTTGGTATGGCTCACCGAGGAGGACACCCGCGGCCTCGCCGGGGAACAGGACTTCCTGTCCTACGTCGTGAACCTGAAGCTGGCCGATCCGGCCGATGCGCCGGCGTTCGTCGACGCGCACCCCCCGAGCAGCTGGGTGTCACCCTTCCTGGCGTCGTGGCTCGACATCCGCGAAACCTACGGCGAGTTCGTGCGTGGCGCACGACAGGCCCTGGTGACCTTCAGCTCACTGCTCACCCTGCTCGCCATCGCCAGCGTCGCGGTCCTCGTCGGTGGCCGGATGGCCGACCAGACCCGACGTGTCGGGCTGCTCAAGGCAGTCGGCGGCACCCCCGGCCTCGTCGCCGTCGTGCTGCTCGCCGAGTACATGGTCCTGGCTCTGCTCGCCGCGGCCGCCGGGCTCGCCGTCGGATGGCTGGCCGCTCCGTTGCTCAGCGACCCCGGAGCGGGCCTCCTCGGCAGCGCCGGTGCACCGTCGCTGACCGTGTCCACGGTCGGCGTGGTCACGGCCGTAGCCCTCGGGGTCGCGGTGCTCGCGACGTTCGTTTCCGCCGTCCGCGCCGCCCGCACCAGCACCGTCGACGCCCTGGCCGACTCCGCCCGCCGACCCCGCCGTACGCGCTGGCTGATCGCGCTCTCGACGCGGCTGCCCGTCCCCCTGCTCCTCGGCTTGCGGGTGATCGCCCGAAGGCCGCGCCGCGTCCTGCTCGGCATTGCCAGCATCGCCGTCACGGTCAGCGGGATCGTCGCCGTGCTGGCGGGCCGCTCCGCGATGGCCGCCGATTGGGACGGGCCCTCCAGCCTCGACCCGCAGGCCGAGCGGGCGAACCAGGTGCTGCTGGTGATCACGGTCACGCTGGTCGCCTTGGCGGCCATCAACGCGATCGTCATCACGTGGGCGGCCGCGCTCGACGCCCGGCACGCCTCGGCGCTCGCCCGTGCCCTCGGCGCGACCCCCGGGGAGGTCAGTGCGGGTCTCTCGGCGGCGCAGGTGCTTCCGGCGTTCGCCGGCGCCATCCTCGGCGTCGCCGGAGGGCTCGCCCTCTGGACCGCGATCGGCGACGACGAGACGAACCCGACGTACTGGCAACTACTCGCCGTGGTAGCGGGAACCGGACTCGTGGTAGCGGCGCTCACCATCATTCCCACTCGCCTCGCCGCCCGCCGCCCCGTGAGCGAAACTCTTCGAGCCGAACTCACCTGACGATAACGACAGGTTGATATGCAAGTCCACACTTGCATATCGTGACCGGGGTGGCCGACGTGTTCAGAGCTCTCGACGACGCAACCAGGCGCGTCATCCTCGACGAACTCGCCGCGAGCGACGGACAGACCCTGTTCGAGATCTGCTCACTGCTCACCACCCGCCACGGCCTCGGCTCGACCCGGCAAGCAATCTCCCAGCATCTCGGCGTGCTCGAGTCCGCTGGCCTGGTCCTCACCGAGCGGCGTGGCCGTTCCAAATTCCACTACTTCAACAGCGAGCCCCTCGCGGCGATCACACGACGATGGCCTGTCGTCGGGAAAGACATCACCTCATGAGAATCGAACTGACCAGCATCTTCGTCGACGACCAACGAGCAGCACTTGCGTTCTACACCGACGTGCTCGGCTTCACGAAGCATCGCGATGTCCCAATCGGCGACGACGCATGGCTCACCGTCGTATCACCCGAGTCACCCGATGGACCCGAGCTGCTACTGGAACCCTCGAGCCACCCGGCGGTCAAACCGTTCAGAGACGCCCTCGTCGAAGACGGCATCCCGCTCGCCCAGTTCGCCGTCGATGACGTCGAAGCCGAGTACGACAGGCTGACCAAGAGCGGCGTCACGTTCACCCAGCCTCCCACCGATGTCGGCGAAGCCATCATGGCCGTCTTCGACGACACGTGCGGCAACCTCATCCAGATCATCGCCGAGAAGCAAGCCGACAGGAGCACCGACTGAGTGGCGCAACGCCGTGTTGCTGGCTTGGTCGGCATAGCCGTCTGAACCTCAGGTTCGCTTCGGGTCTAGTGCTCCGGTCTTGGGGCCACGCCGCCGTTCTCCGGAGTGAAATGCACCGAATCAGTGCACCTCGCTCGCGGAACGGAATGAGGGGGCGCTTAGAAGTCGTCGCTGGTCGCCAAGCGGCAACCTCGTTCAGAGCCCTACCGATGCACGGGTCCACGCATTCAACCCGGCCGATTGCCGGACGCTCGAAGTCCGAACAGTCCGCGTCTGGCTGCGTTGTGCGCCTTCGATCCGCCGGACTATGACACGTTTGCGGGTTGCCGGGCGGCCGTGTCGACCGAGGCGACAGGCGGGAGCCCCTGACCGGCGCAAGGACCCGCCTGACCGGCCTTGCGGCCGACGATCAGATCTGCCGGCTCGTGTATCGCGCGCAACGAAACGAGCGCGGGCAGGGCGAACAGGGTCGAGATGCCTCCGGTGATGTAGGCCGTCGCCACGGACTGGGCCCGCGACAAGTAGCCGAGTCCGAGCGAACCACCGATTCCACCAGCACTTCCGACGAGCGATGCGAATGACACGACCGTGGCGCGTTCGGACGACGGCACAACGGCGTGTAGGTAGGCCTGCTGCACCGGTGTGGTGACGCCTGTCGCGCCCATGGCGACGAGCAGCAATGCCACCGCCGGCCAAAACGAGTCGACCATGCCGATGCCCGTCGCGGCGCCGCCGAGGACAGCAGATGAGACGATGAGCATCGTCGTGCGTCTGCCGCAGAAACGTGTGACGTAGTCGACGAGTCCGTTCCCGGCGATCGTCGACAGCGCCACCAGTGCCGAGACCATTCCACTGACCCACACGGCCTCGCGGCCGAGCAGTTCGAGAAAGTACGGCTGCCACGCGTAGAAGCCCCACATCAGGAAGATGCCGTGCACGAACGAGACGATGAGCAACAGCCGGACCGACCTGTTGCCCAATCCCGATCTCAGACTCGCCTCGAGCACCCTGTTCATCTCGGCGGGTAGCTCCGACAATGTCGTGGCGCGTGGCGTGAAGCCGAGGTCGTACATCGCCGTCACGCCGACGAGAAAGACGGCTGCCAGCAGTCCCGCCCGCACCAGGTACGGCCAGGCCAGGTCGATCGAGCCGAGAATGCCGCCGCCCACCGACCCGACGAGCATCGCGGCGCCGGACACCATCGAGCCGCGAGCGAACACGGCGTCGAGCAGACCCTGATAGCCGGTGGCCGCGAGCGCATCGACGAGCCAAGCCTCAACGGCTCCTGAGTAGAACGAGAACCCGAGGCCGAGAACCAGCGACGCGAGCACGAACTGTATGAGTCCACCTCCGACGGCAGCGATGACGACGTAGCAGAGGGTGCCGAACATCAAGATCACGGTGCTCAACAGGAACGAGCGCCTGCGCCCACTGGTGTCGGCGACCACCCCGGTCGGAATCTCGAAGATGACCATGCCTGCGGTGAACGCCGCATTGGCGATGAAGACCTCGAAGATGTCGAGTCCGGCATCGAGCAGGAACAGGGTGTTCACGCCCCAGATGACGGACGCCGAGAGCGTGAACAGCCCGGAGATCGCCAGGTACGCGTGCACCACCCGAGCGGGTGTCGATGCGGCCGAACCGGCTGGACCGTCGTGGGGGTTCATCAGCCGGCGAAGGAGTCGGCCGTCGAGACGTCGATCGCGATGGCTCGACCGTATCCACGGGTCGAACCGCCGCCCTCCGCCGTGTGACCGATGACCCCACGCTCGTTCTGTCGCCTAATCCTGGTGGAGGTTGAGGAGGTTGCCGCAACCATCCTCGAACACGGCGTCGATGCCTCCGTAGCCCATCGGTTGAGGCGCGGACACGAACACGGCGCCTCTCGACGCAAGCTCTTGGTGGTCCCGCTGACAGTCGTCGGTGGTGAACGACAACGCCGGTGTGCCCGACTGGCGGCGAGCTGCTTGCAACGCCGCGGCGGCGTCGTTCATCGGAGCGAGCAGCAGTTGGGTGCCGTCGGGTTCCTCCGGGGAGACGACGGTCAGCCAGCGGTACGTGCCGCCGTAGCTCGCGTCGATCTTCACCACCAAGCCGAGCACGTCGGTGTAGAAGGTGCGCGCTTTGTCCTGGTCATCGACGCAGACCTCGGTGATGCCGATTCTCATGTCGGCGCTCCCTTCGTGTAGTCGCCCGCGACGGGCTACTTGGCTTGCCGCGTGCGAGTTGCTTGCTACCCGGCCGTGTCCCTGTCACGGCGCTGGCGGATGTAGCGTTCGACCCTTCGGTTCTCCCAGTCGGCTCCGAACAGCCCGCCGATGCCGATCAGGACGCTCGCGGCGATGGCGACAGCGAGCCCTGTGCCGAGCATCGGCCAGTAGAACCACAGGCTCTCGGTGCCGTCGGCCATATCGATCGCGAACCACATGAGACTGAAGGCGGCGTAGATGCCGAGGATCGTGTAGAGGATCCGCAGCCTGCGAACCCATCGCTGAGCTTCAGACCTCAGTTCCTGTTTCTCAGGTTCCGGCGGTGCGGGCACGGTGCTCGACATGGTCAGATCCCCCAAGCCGTGTTGTCCGGAATTGGCGAGTTCAGATGACTCGCGCAACCGTCGCTCGGGGCTGGTCATGGCGCTGCCCGGGTGCTGAGGGTGATCCATCCGATGGTGGCTGCGACGGCGAGGGCGGCGAGCACGGCGAGGTGGCCGGTGGGTGTGCCGAGGTCGAGCCACGGTTCTTGGATCGAGCGTACGACGTGGGTGAGCGGCACGACGTTGGCGATCGAGCTCATCGGATCGCCCATCGCGTCGGGTGGTGGGCCGGCGCCGCCGAGGAGGAAGAACGGGAAGAACAGCAGCATCCCGAGGCCTTGGGCGGAGCGTGCGCTGGGCAGGGCGAGGCCGAGGGCGATGCCGATGCTGATGAAGGTGAACGCTCCGAGCAGCGTGCCCACGGCCACGGCGAGGAGGTCGTCGGGTGTCGGGAGGCCGTAGACGAGCTGGCCGGTGACCAGCAAGACGGCGACGGCGACGACGGTGATGACCATGGCCACGAGGATCCACGCGGCGGGGAGCGCCCAGCGGGGGTAGCGGCTGACGTCGAAGCGGCGCAGCACCCCCCGCTCGCGGTACGAGGCCAGGTGGACGGGCAGCATGACGAGGCCGATGGCGGCGATGACGACGCCGATGTAGGCGGCGACGTAGTAGTCCGACGGGATGGCACCTTCGAAGTTGGGGTCATCGTCGTCGAAGACCCCGCCGAGGATCAGCACGGTGAGCACGGGGAAGGCGAACACGAACGTGAGCACCATCGGCTCGCGCACGAACAGCTTCAGCTCGCTCACGGCCAGGCGCAACAGCGAACGCATCACGACACCCCTTCCAGCGAACCGACGTCCGCCGCATCGGAGTGGCCGTCGGCGGTGGTGGAGTCGGTGATCAGGGCGATCAGCGCGTCTTCGAGGTCGGGGTGGTGGACGCGCAGGTCGAGTGGTCCGAGGTGGTCGTCGCCGAGCACGGCGGCGCACACCGGGGCGATCAGCTGGTTCGTGCCGATGACCCGGATCCGCTCACCGTCGCGTTGCACCACGTCGACACCAGGCAGGGCCGCGAGCACAGTCGGGTCGAACGACACCGGCGGCGTGAACGTGACGGTGGTGGTGCGGGTGTGGCGGGCGATCAGCTCGGCCGGGGTCCCGGTGTCGACGATGCGGCCACCGCGCATCACCGCCACCCGGTCGCACAGAGCTTCGGCCTCGTCCATGAAATGGGTGACCAACACCACGGTCGTGCCGCGGTCGCGGACCTCGCCGATTGCCTGCCACACGTCGCCACGAGCGAGCGGGTCGAGACCCTGGGTGAGCTCGTCGAAGAACACCACCCGCGGCTCGTTGAGCAGACGCCAAGGCGATGAACAGGCGCTGGCGTTGCCCTCCCGACAGCGAGGCGAAGCTCGAACGCCGCAGCCGCGTGAGATCCCACGTATCGAGAAGCCTCTCGGCCGACTGTCGATCGCCGTCACCGAACAGCCGGACAGCCTCGTCGACGCGCAGCCGATCCGGCAGCGCCGACGCCTGCAGCTGGCTGCCGACCAGGGCCCGCAGCCGCGACCGGGCGGTCAGCGGATCCAGGCCCAGTACCCGCATGTGCCCGCCGTCCGGCCGGCGCAGCCCCTGAAGGCACTCGACAGTGGTCGTCTTGCCGGCACCGTTGACACCGAGGATGCCGAAGATCTCACCCTCGGTCACCGTGAACCCGACCTCGTCGACGGCCAGGTGGGCGCCGTAACGCTTCATCAGCCCCTGCACATCAATAACCGTGGTCACCCGATGTCCTCCTCGGTGGTCGTGCCCTCGCAACCCGTAGGCGACGACACCCACCCCGGCCGCGACGCCTCCGCCGCCGGGGGGCGGACGTCGGGACGATCACGATGCAGCGGTGCGCGCATGCCTTGCTCCTCGCTTCGGCGACTGGTGTCTCCTCTGGCGATGATTCGGCCTGTCCGACCGATCTGTCGAGGCAGCACACCGGCAATTTGGCGGCAACTCGGCTCAACCTTGTCGCGCCCGCTCGGCCCGGCGTCCTCGCGTGCCGGATCCGAGTCTGGAAAGCACCGTCGTGTACACGCGACGATGATCGCTACGTGCCCGTCACGGAGGGTGGGCCGCGAGGGCGCGAACGAGCAGGTCCAGAAGCTCACCGTGGGGTCGTGTCGACAAGTCGCCCACCCACTGCGCCCATCGGTCGGCGCCGACGATGGCTGCCCACCGCTGCGATACCTCGTCGAGCCGAGCGGCAACACCCGGAAGCACCATGTGCTGTTGGTCACGCAGCGCGACAGCGGCGGCGATGGCAGCGGCGGCGATCTCGGCGTCGTCGACGGTGAGCGCCAAGCCGGTGAGCGCCTCGAGGCGCCGCAGCGGCAGGCTGTAGCGTCGCATGTTCCTGAGCGCCCTGGCGAACGATCCCGCCGCTTGCTCTCCCCCGGTGAGGCGCACCTCGCCCTCGGCCCACAGCGCCCATCCCATCGCGGTGCTATCCGCACTCTCGGTCGCGTTGGCGAGGGCGACGGCGGCGAAGTCGCGGGCCCGTTCAACGTCACCGAGACCCGCGGCCACCACGGCCCACTCGGCGAACCAGGTGGTGCCGAAGCGGAGATCGCCGATGTCGGCCATTAGCGAATCGGACTCGGCGAGGACGCGATCGGCGGCGACCAGGTCGCCCCGAAGCCGCAGGATGCCGGCCAAGACCCGAAACCCCGCTGCCAACAGGTAATCGAAGGCCGTGCTGGCGGGCGTCGGCAATCTCCCGCCGGACGGTGCGCTCGGCCTCGGCAAGATCGCCGAGTTGAGCCAGACCAAGGGCGAGGTTGATCAAGACCCAGCACAGGTTGGGGACGTCGCCGTTCGACTCGAGGGCGAGGGCCGCCTCTCGATTGATCCGCACCGACTCATCCAGCGCCCTGCGCATCTCGAGATCGCCCAGGATGCTCGTCGCCAGGGCGAGCCGTGGGCGTCACCTCGTTGTCGATACGCCTCGAGGCTCTGCTCGGCGAAGCGGCGGGACGCTGTGGAGGCCGCCATAGGAAGCGAGGAAGGCGGCTAAGAGTTGGGCCCGTGGCGCCTGTTCGACCGCACCGGCCCGCTGCAACAGGGTCTCGAACCAGCCGAGGCCCTCGTCGATGCTCCCACGGAATTCCCAGTAGCGATGGAGGTCGATGGCGAACGCCAAGCCGGTTGCCGCATCATGGCGGGCGAACCACTCGAGGGCGGCCCGCAGGTTGTCACCATCAGCGTGGAGACGTTGCAGCACGATCCTGCTGGCCCTGGCAAGTTCGGCCTGGGAATCTGCGACCCACCGGCGGAAGTAGTCGGCATGGCGAGCAGTTGCCGTCTCGGTGGTCCCCGCGTCGGTGGCGTAGGCGGCGGCGAAGGCCTGGATCGTCGGCAGCATCGAGAAACGCCGGCCGGTTGTGTCGTCGTCGTGGGTTTCCACCAGGCCCAGCGCCGCCAACCGGTCGAGGTGATCGAGCAGCGGTCCCCGGCCGACCACCTCGGTCGCCGCCTCGATCGTCCAGCCGCCACGGAACACCGAAAGGCAATGAAGGACGTGCCGTGACTCGTCAGTGAGCAGGCCATAGCTGGCCGCCAGGGCGCTGCGCAGCGAGCTGTGCACGGCGGGCCGGCCGCCCTGCAGGTCGTGCACGTCGAGCGGATCGGCGCTGACCGCGTCGAGCACGCCGCGGGCCCCGAGCACTCGCCAGCTGCCGGCGGCCAACTCCAACGCCAGCGGCAACCCGTCGAGACGGCGACACACCTCGGCGACCACCACCGCGGCGTCGCCGGTCAACTCGAAGCTGGGTGTGGCCCGACGGACACGGTCGACGAGCAACTCGACCGACGACACCGACCGCAGCCCCTCCACGCTGTCCTCGTCGCCCGCCGGCACCGCCAGGGGCCGGACCGGCCAGGCCTGCTCGTCGGCCAGCCCGATCGGTGCTCGGCTGGTCACCAGCGCCGTCACCTCCGGAACCCGCCCCAACAGATCGGTGAGCACGCCACCGACGCCATCGAGATGCTCGAGGTTGTCCACCACCAACAACGCCGGCACGCCGCCCAATCGGATGCCGATCGCCTCCACCGTGACCTCGCCGACACCGAGCGCACCGGCGACAGCGTCGAGCACGTACTTCGACTCGCCGACACCCGACAACGGCACCCACCACGTCGACCGACCCCGCCCCGCCGCAGCCTCGGCAACAGCCAGAGCCAGACGGGTCTTGCCGATACCGGCCACCCCCGTCAACGTGACCAAACGCGTCGTCCCGCCGAGTACCACCTCGACGACCCGCGATGCTTCGGTGGCCCGACCAACGAGGGGCGACAAGGGCACTGGGATCGAGCCCCCGGTGGTCGATGCAGCCACATGTCGCGCCTTCTGGATCGAGACCGGCGAGCCGGTCGAACCACTGCCGCTCCTCCGCCTCCAGACCTAGGGCCTCCGGCCAGGGCCCGAACCGACGAGAGCCGGGGCGTGTTCAGGCGGTCGCTCTCGAGGTTGCGGATCGTGCGCACACTGACGCCGGCCCGCTCCGCCAACTCCTCCTGGGTCAATCGCGCCCGCCGTCGGAACCCGCGCAACACCGCCCCGAACGTCTGGCTGCCACTCACTGCTGCACCCGAGTCGTGCCGACCTCCCCGGCCACGCCGCCCGGCGGACGAAGGCATCGACTCTATTACGTGTCGGCCGGCCGAGGATCGCCGGTATCGCCGGCCGTTGACACCTTCGGCCAGGCACCGCTTTGGTACGCGAAATGGCTGCACGTCGACCAATGCGCGCATCAAGACGAGAAGCCGACGGAGGTCGGCGTTGTCGACGGAATCGATCCCGTCGCTTCGACCTGCTCGGTGCAGACTCGGCGGGTGATGGTCGTTGGCCTGCTCGCACGGTGCGACCTTCACCGCCGGCCCGCAGCGTCCCCTCACCAAGCCGAGCCCCGGCCGTGGCGTCCCGGCTGGTCGCCATTCCTCGACGGTGATCAGACGCCCGACGACGCATCGGCGTCGTTCGACGTGGCGGAGTTCGCCATCGTTGACGATGGGACGCGCGTGCTGCTGCACGAGCAACGAGGTTTCACCTTGGGAGGCGGGCCGAGCCGCGATCCCTGGTCGGGTCTCACCGCAGCGATGCTCGAGCGCGACGTGCTCACGACCGTGCTCCCCGATGACGACGACACTGACGACGAGCACCCCTACGAGTGGCTCGCCGCCTTGTGTCGCCAACACGGACTGGATGCAACCGCTGACGACCTGCGGCACCTGCCGTACGTCGTCGAACTGAGCGACCAAGTGAGACGTCGACTCGCCCTCCGGCCGGCAGACAGTTGATAGGCATTGGTTGGCATCCGGCTGTCGATTGGATCTCGCCAACAGGTATGTGATTGCTGGCTGCCGCCTCGCCTCCCGGGACTCCGGTGTCGCCACGCGGCCAGAACCAGGCTGTCGCGAAACCGAGGCTGCTGGATGGACGTGCATGGCGCGTCCAGCCCACGGCGCCGGCATCGTCTTTGGTGAGCTGAGACGACGGAAATCCGCTGCGTGAACTCACCAATCGTGATCAAAGTCACGCGAAACCCGTGCGGGCGTCGCGGGAGTCGCGGACTACATCGGGTGGGACAGATGAGAGCGCGGCCGCCAAACCCGGTCGGTGCGGAGGAACCGATACGAGCGGGGCCGGTCGGGAGATGGTGTGGACACGCGTGATCCGCGTGAGAAGGAGGAACGAGTGATGGCAACGTCGGAGCAGACCGGAGAGGCTCGTATCGAGATCACGAATCATGGGCCGTACCGGGTCACCGGCGACGTGGCGATCTTCGACTCCGAGGGCAACCTGTTGCGCCAGGGTGGCACGTGGTGTTTGTGCCGCTGCGGCGGCAGTCGCAACAAGCCGTTCTGTGACATCACGCACGGCCTGAAGGGCTTCGACGGGTCGGAGTCCGCCGACCACAGTGCGATCGCCGACCGTCGCGACAGCTATCAGGCTGACGGTGTCACCGTGTACGACGACCGCACCGTGTGCGCCCACTTCGGGCAGTGCACCGCCCGGTTGCCGGCCGTGTTCCGTGCGGACGCCGAGCCGTTCGTCGACCCCCACGAGGCGCTGACCTCGACGATTACCGAGGTCGTGACCGGTTGCCCGTCGGGCGCGCTGGCCTACGCCGTTGGCGCTGATCCACAACCGGTCGAAACAAGCGAGCCGCCCTCGATCACGCCGATCGTCGACGGGCCCTACCGGGTACGCGGGGCGATCGAGGTGGTCGGCGCCGACGGACGCGCGTACGAGCGCCGTGCCCGCCAGACGCTGTGTCGTTGCGGACAGTCGGGCAACAAGCCGTTCTGTGACGGATCGCACTGGTACGCCGGCTTCCGCGATCCGTTGCCGCCCGAGTTGGTCAAGCCGGAGCCGACCGTCTACGAATGCATCGGCGGGATCGAGGCGCTGGAGCGGCTGACCACCACGTTCTACGCGGCGATCCTGTCCGAACCCGACCCGCTGCTCGAGCCGGTCTTCCGCGGCATGGACCCCAACCATCCCAAGCACGTCGCGGCGTGGCTCGCCGAAACGTTCGGCGGACCGCAGCTCTACACCGACCACCACGGCGGCTACGAGCAGATGCTCGCCAAGCACCGCGACCGTGAGCTCACCGAGGAGCAGCGGCATCGCTGGGTGACTCGGATGGTCGCCACCGCCGACGAGATCGGGCTGCCCGCCGACCCCGACTTTCGCTCCACGTTCGTCGCCTACCTCGAATGGGGCACCCGCATCGCCGTGGTAAACAGCCAGAGAGGCGCGGCCGTGATCGAACACGCTCCCGTCCCGCACTGGGGCTGGGGGCAGACAAGGCCCTTCTCCCCCCAGCCATGGGATGACCCCGGCGCAGCCCAACGTGGACGACTCCGCTACGCCGAGGAGCAGGCGCGCACACGTGCCGACAAGACGTCCGCCGCCGGCGACGGCGTGGTTCCTGGCGCCGCCCTCGCCCACGACGAAGAGACGCAACAGAAGGCTCCGTAGGGAGGTCCGACGTGATGTCCGACGAGAGTTTGCGCACAGCTGGGATCCTGCTGGTGGTGTACCCCACGGTGGTGTTCGGAGGCGCCAGTCTGCTGTGGCACTGGATCACCCGGCGCAGCGCCTACTACGACAATCCCCTGCGGCGAAGCATGTGGCGGGCCGGGCACGCCCATGCCGGCGTGCTCCTGTTGCTGTCGCTGGTCGCCATCGTGCTCGTCGATCACGCCGAGCTCGCCGACGGGTGGAAGCAGGTCGTGCGGACCACCATTCCCGCCGCCGCCCTGCTGCTGCCCATCGCCTTCTTCCTGTCGATCGTCCGACCGGACGCCGAGCGCCCCACCCGTCTCGTCAATGTCGCCTACCTCGGCGCCATCACCTTGACGGTCGGGATGCTCACCCTCGGCATCGGACTGCTCCGGGCCGCGTGACGATGAAGGCGAACCGATCACCGTCGAAGTTGAACTCTCTGCCGGCTCCCCTACACTTAACCCTATGGTTCAGTATTCGAGTGTCGTGCTCGACTGGACATTCTCCGCCCTCGCCGATGCGCACCGCCGCCAGATCCTCGACCGGTTGGGCGAGGGGCCCGTGTCGATCTCCGAGCTCGCCGTCTCGCTCGGGATGTCGCTCCCCGGCGTCTTGAAGCACGTGCGGGCCCTCGAGCGAGCGCGCCTGATCGTGACCGAGAAGCAAGGGCGCATCCGCTGGTGCCGGCTGGGCGAGCGGCCGCTCGACGGCGCATCGGCCTGGATCGACGAGCGACAGGCGCTGTGGGAACGGCGACTCGACCGATTCGAGAGTTCGCTCCACGAGATGGAGCCGTCGCGGTGACTGGCTTCGACCTGCGTCTGCAACGCGTCGTGAACACCACGCCGGAGGCGGCGTTCAGGCACTGGGTCGACGCCGAGGCGCGACGCCGTTGGTACGCGCCCGACGCGGCGTGGATCGTGGAGGCCGAGACTGATCTCCGCGTCGGCGGTGAGTGGCGCGTACGGTTCGGGCCGACGCGGGACTGGATGTTCGTCGAGTACGGCGAGTTCGAGGAGATCGACCCTCCCCATCGCGTCGTCTACACCAATCGGTATGAGTATCCCGACGGGCGTCCTGAGTTCGCCACCCGCGTCACCGTGTCGTTCGAGGTCCACGGCGACGCCACGCTCCTGACCCTCCTCGACGTCGGCTATCCGAGCGCGGAGCAGCGAGACGCCAACGAGAGCGGGTGGCCCGCGTTCCTGGACGCCTTCGAGCGCACAGCCGCGTCGGCGCCCACCGGATGACCGAGGAGCAACGCCCGGTGAACGAGACGCCGTCAACAGCCACAGCTGGGTTGAGTCGGCCCGAGCACCACCCGCCGCCGCGTGCGACGCGGCGCGAATGGGGCGGGCTGGCGGTGCTCGCCCTCCCGACGCTGTTGGTGGCGATGGACCTCACCGTGCTCCATCTCGCCGTGCCGCACATCAGCGCCGACCTGCAGCCGAGCAGCGCGGAGCTGCTGTGGATCGTGGACATCTACGGCTTCCTCGTCGCCGGCTCATTGATCACGATGGGCACACTCGGGGACCGGATCGGGCGCCGTCGTCTGCTGCTCGCCGGGGCGGTGACTTTCGGGGTGGCGTCGGTGATCGCCGCCTTCGCCAACAGCGCCGGGATGCTCATCGCGACCCGCGCCCTGCTCGGCGTGGCTGGGGCAACGCTGCTGCCGTCGACCCTGGCGCTGATCCGGCACATGTTCGTCGACCCGCGCCAACGAGGCCTCGCCATCGGTGTGTGGGCGGCGGTCTTCTCGGCCGGTACGGCGTTGGGCCCGGTGCTCGGTGGTGCGCTGCTGGAACGGTTCTGGTGGGGGTCCGTCTTCCTGATCGGTGTGCCCGCGATGGTGACCCTGCTGCTGGTCGGCCCGGCGGTGCTGCCGGAGTACCGCGATCCGGATGCCGGCCGCCTCGACCTCGTCAGCGCCGCGCTCTCGCTCGTGGGGGTGCTCGCCTTCATCTACGGACTCAAGCAGATCGCCGAGCACGGTGTCGGCGCGTTGTCGATGCTGTCCATCGCCGCCGGGTTGGCGATCGGAGTCGCGTTCGTGCTCCGCCAGCGGGTGCTCGCCGATCCGCTGATCGACCTGCGGCTGTTCCGCGTGCCTGCGTTCAGCGTGTCCCTCGCGGCGGAGACATTCGCACTGTTCGCCTGGGCAGGGACGTACCTGTTCCTGGCCCAGTACCTACAGCTGGTGAAGGGTCTGTCGCCGCTGGAGGCGGGAGTGTGCTTGCTCCCGGCGGCCGGCGGAAGCGTCGCCGGGTCGATGCTCGCCCCGCTGCTCGTGCGCCGCACCAGCGCCGCCGTCGTGCTGTCGGCCGGTCTTGTGATCGCAGCCGGGGGCTTCGCCCTGCTGACCCAGGTCGATCAGTCGGCCGAGCTCGCCGTCCTGGTGGCCGGGTCGGTGGTGTTCTCGTTGGGCATCGCCCCGACCGTGACGTTGGGTACCGACCTCATCGTGGGCGCCGCGCCACCGGAGAAGGCCGGGGCGGCATCGGCGATCTCCGAGACCGGCACCGAGCTCGGCCTCGCACTCGGTGTCGCCGTGATCGGCAGCATCGGCACCGCGGTGTACCGCGGCGACCTCGCGGACGCCATGCCCGAGGGGGTGCCCGCTTCGATCTCCGAGGAGGCCCGGGACACGCTCGGTGGCGCCGTAGCATCAGCAGACGCGCTGCCCGCCGGACTCGGCGCCGACCTCGTCGACGTCGCCCAAGAGGCGTTCACCCATGGGCTCCAGGTCGCCGCCGCAGCCAGCGCGGCGGTTACCGTCGTGCTCGCCGTCTTCGTCTGGCGCCTGCTGCGGCGGTCCTCCCGAGCTGGGGACGACTCAGGCAGCTCCCTCGCGGTGAGCCTGGGCGACTTCAGGGTGGACCCGTCGATCGCCGTGTCCGACATGGCCCAGGCAAGAACCTTCTACGAGGGCAAGCTCGGACTGTCCGGCGCCGACGGCGACGACGGCAGCTACGTCTACCGCTGCGGTGACGGCACGTTGCTCCACGTCTATCCGTCCGCCGCACACGCCGGCAAGACGACGGCCACGCTGGCCACGTGGCGGGTGCCCGACGTCGAGCTCGTGGTCGATGAACTGCGGTCACGCGGCGTGCGTTTCGAGCAGTTCACAGGACGCGTCGCTGGACGCCGACGAGAAGGGGATCCACACGATGGCCGACGGAAAGGTCGCCTGGTTCCGCGACGCCGACGGCAACACGTTCGCGGTCGAGCAGTCGCTGACGGATGACCAGGAGGAGACAGCATGTTGACAGACGCCCGGGTGGCGACACGCATCCCGGTCCAAGACCTCGCCCGTGCCCGGCGGTTCTACGCCAGCACGCTCGGCATGGAGCTCAGGCCCGGCACGTCGAGACCGGTGCGGTGAACATCGTCAGTGTCATGGGGATTCAGGAACGTCTTCGTCGCGCTTGACGACCCCGTCGCGGCCTCCCCGGTTAACCGTCGCCTGTACGCACACGGCGGGCGGGTCGAGGTCGAGCGTCGCCGATGTGATTGCGGCGTATCCCGCCTTGCCGAGCAGTCGAGCGAGTTCGGTGCCTGCAGTCCGTGAGGTTTCGGCGGTGGCGCCCAGGCAGCGGGGTTGGGTGACGAGGGCGACTCGACCACCGGGGTGCATGAAGCGGCGAAGCGCGGCGAGGCGTCGTTGCGGCTGGTCCCACATGCCGACGGTGTTGACAGCGAGTGCGGCGTGGAACGGCTCGGCGAATGGTGGGGCCTGGGCGCCCGCGGGTTCGCCGTCGGGGTCGGCGCCGAGCAGGTCCTCGACGGCGGCGCACACGAGCTGAACTCGGCCGGCGGCAACGGCTGTGGCGTTGCGCCGTTGGGCCTGGCGGATGATGATCGGCGAGTGGTCGACGCCGACGGCGACTCCGTCGACGATGCGGCCAGCGACCGCCGCCAGGGCGACGCCGGGCCCGCACCCCAGCTCGAGCACCCGCTCTCCTGGCTGAATGTCGAGGAGGTCGACAACCCACCGGTTGCGCGCCAGGTTCGACGGCCGGTGGCCCATGATCCACCCGGCAACATGCCCGCCGATGCCGGTGGGGTTGTGGAACTGGGCGACGACGGCGCGACGGAGCCGCTGGTTGACGTTCATGGTTCGAGTGGACAACCTCCAGTACGCTCGAGGTCAAGTGTCTGACGGGCTGATGTCGATCGGCGAGCTTGCCGCCCGCACCGGTGTCGCCATCACCGCCCTGCGCTACTACGACCAGCTCGGCTTGGTCCGCCCGCCGTCTCGGGTGTCCGGTCAGCGCCGCTATCCGGAGTCGGCGGTGCAGACCGTCGGGGTTGTGTTGTTCCTGCGCGAAGTCGGGTTCTCGCTGTCCGAAATCGGCGCGCTGATGACCGATGCACCGCGTGCGGGTCGCTGGTCGGTGTTGGTCGAGCGCAAGCTCGAGGCGCTCGCCGCGCAGGAGCACCGCCTCGCCGTCGCACGCACCGCGCTCGAGCATGCCCGCCACTGTCCCGCCGAGCACCCGTCGCTGTGCCCGCGCTTCTGGGCGATCATCGACGCCCAGCTTGACGGCGCATCACTCGAAGACAGCCACGCCATGGTGCACTGAACGACATTGGCCCCAGATCGGTCGGCGACCGACACCATCCCTCTGTCACGGGGGCGGCCAACCAGTGCGTCGGCGTATTCGAGGATCGGTTCGCTCGACGAGCACTGAGTCAGTTCTGCAGTTTGCGGAACGTGTTGTTCATCCAGGGCTGCCAGGCCCCGTTGTCGTCGCGCAGCCACCAGGCGACCGAGACCGTGCCGTCAGGGTTCAGCTTGATCTGTCCGGCGTCATCGAGCCGGTACTCGAAGCGTGCCGGGCCTTCGAAGGTGAGGCGACCGTCGCGCGACCGCCCCTTGGTAGCGGTTGCCTTGCTCGGTGAAGGGGCCGTTGTTGCTGAAGAAGATGATCCGAAACTTCTTGGCGTCAGTGTCGTAACCCCAGTAGTTGACGCCCTTCTGGGCGGGTTCGTCGCCGAACACTGTCTCGTACGTCTGGACCAGGAAGTAGCCGCCTTCGAGCCAGTCGAAGGTCTCCACACTGGTGACGGGCACTCCGGGTCCGAGCACGCTGTCGTCGGTGTGGTCCTCGCTCCTCCAGGTGCCCAGCAGTGGCGCCAAGCGCTGCAGCTCCGGGTCTGGCGCCGGTACGCCCACCGTCGACTCGGCTGTCGTCTCGTCGTGCGGCATTCGTGTCTCCTTGGTCGTGGGTTCGCCAGGTACAACCAGTTCGTGCCGCCGGATTCATCGCGACGCTTTCCGTGCCCGGATCTAGGTTCGACCCGATGACCAACGCGGCACGCCCGGCGACGCCGGACCAAGCGCTACTCGACGCCGCCGCAGCCGGCGACGAGCAGGCCTTTCGTCGTCTCGTCGAACCCCACCGGGCGGGACTTCACGCCCACTGCTACCGGATGCTCGGCTCACTCCACGACGCCGACGACGCCCTGCAGGAAACACTGCTGCGGGCATGGCGGGGGCTGCCCCGCTTCGGCGGTCCACGACTGCTGCGCCCGTGGCTCTACAGGATCGCCACCAACGTCTGCCTCAACGTCATCGCCCGACGGCCCCGCCGACGGCTGCCGACCGATCATGGCGTCCCCAGCCCACCCTGACGACGATCCTGGCCAGCCCGACAGCGAGTCGGTGTGGATCGAGCCGTACCCCGACGAGCAGCTCGGCGTCGGCGACGGCTATGCCGCCCCCGAGGCCCGCTACGAACAACGTGAGGCCGTCGAGCTCGCCTTCATCGCCGCCCTGCAGCACCTCCCGGCGACGCAGCGGGCGGTGCTGATCCTCCGCGACGTCCTCGGCTTCTCCGCACCCGAAGCCGCAGGCGCACTGAACACGACCACCGCCTCGGTGAACAGTGCACTACAACGCGCCCGCAACACCGTCGAGGATCGCCTCCCCCAGCGCAGCCAGCAGCGCACCCTCCGCGCACTCGGAGACCGACAGGTCCGGGAGCTCGTCGCAGCGCTACGTCGAGGCCTGGGAACGAGGCGACGTGGCCACGATCGCGGCGATGCTCGCCGAGGACGCCACGTTCGCGATGCCTCCATTTGCCCTTTGGTGGCGTGGCCGCGACGTCATCGCCGCCTTCGCCGCCGAGCCGGTCCATCGATACCTCCCAACACGCGCCAACGGCCAGCCGGCCAACGCCACCTACCGCTGGAACCCGCAGCAACGGCTGTACGTCGCCGAAGCACTCGAGGTGCTCACCCTTCACGGCACGCAAGTGAAGGAGATGACCGCCTTCATGACCCCCGAGGTATTCCACCACTTCGCGCTGCCCGAGACGCTGCCACAGCGGCACAGCGCCAACCCGGCCCAACCGAAGCCACCGACGACTGGCAACCCGGAGGCGTCTTCGATCCGCACATAACGCAAACTCCCGAACTCGTCGCCGGAGGCGCAGCCGACGGAGCCTGCCCGACGGCCGCTTCTGGTCGAGGACGGCCGCTCAGATCAAAATGCGCTGCGCTGCGGTCTCCGGGTCGCCCGTGTTCGGGGTTCCGGACGGCTCGATCAGAAGCAGGTGTGTCTCCTCGTCTGCGCACGGCTGATGCTCGACGCCAACCGGGACGACGAACAGGTCGCCTGGGGTCAGCACGACGTTGCCGTCACGAAGCCGGATCGTCAGGCGGCCGGACAGCACGAGAAAGAAGTCATCGGTGTCATCGTGCTTGTGCCAGACGAATTCACCGTTCACCTTGACCACCATCACATCGTGGCCGTTGAACGTGGCGACCGTTCGCGGCGACCAGTACTCGGCGACCGATTCGAGCTTCTCAGAGAGCCGCACGACCTCTCGTGGCGAGGCTCCGAATCGCTCTGAGCTCATCGATGGAGAGTACCGGTGGAACCTGACCCCCGCCGCCCGCGTATTGGGACGAGTGCGATCTCGCGCTCGAGTGGCCGATCAGGCGTCGACGAGAATGTCCGAAGCGTTCGTCAGGAGTCGGCGGGCGGCGTAGGCGAGGTTGATCACGCCTGTGCTGAACGTGTCCTGCGACACGAGCTGCAGCGGGTGCGTGGGAGTGTCCTCGAACAGCCGCTGACCGGTGCCGACGACGATGGGGTGGACCAAGAGGTTGAGTGGTCGAGCAGCCCGTTGGCGAGCAGCCAGCGGACCAGCGTGGCGCTGCCCGAAATCGTGATGTCGCCCTCGACCGTCTCCTTCAGCTCGTGGAGGCGCGGCGGCGACGTCGCCGTTGACGATCGTGGTGTTGTTCCAGTCGGCCTGCTGCAATGTCGAGGAGACCACGTACTTCGGCATGTCGTTGAACATCGACGCGATGGGCTCGTCGTCGCTGGTGGGCCAGTAGCTCGCCCACTCGTCGTACAGCACGCGCCCCATGAGCAGGACTTCGGTGGTCTCGAGGCCCTTGCCGACGGCGCGCTCCATCTCGTCGTTCCAGTACGGGAAGTGCCACTGGTCGGGGGACTCGACCACGCCGTCGAGGGAGATGAAGAAGTTGGAAATGATCGTGCCCATGGGGCCCTCCTTTGTTGGTTGGATGGGGCGGTGCGGTGTGTGCCACTCACGTAGACCACGAACGGTGGATGGCAGAGTCGACACCTCATGCCGGCGCCGGCGTCGCGATCGGGCGGGGACGTCATTGCCCGTCAATCGCTAGGCCAGTTGGGCTCCCCGCTGGCCTTCCGTGGGGGTCGTTCTCATCGGTGCCGTTCCGCAAGATGCGCGCCACGGCGTCGGGGGCCTCCAGTGCAGTGAAGTGACCGGTGTCGCGCAGGACGATGTGGCGGCGCCGGGGACCGATTCGATGTTTGCCTGCCGATCGGTGGGCCGTGACCAGTCGTGGTCGCCGTAGACCAGAGTCACGGGAACGCTGATCCGTGCGTATCGTTGGCGGGCCGCGATCATGCTGTCCAGGTTGCGCAGGATCGCCCTGGCCACGATCGGGTACCCGGGGCGGCGGCCGACGCGACGGAGCTCGTCGAGGTAGTGGGCGGGGAGATGACGAGGGTCTTGAAGTCCGCCTCTCATCACCCCCCTGAGGATTGGCTTGGTCTCGAGGCGGGCCACGATCGGGCCGATCACGGGAGTTTCGATGCTTCCCGCCACGAGGCGCGCGAAGAGACCCGCTCGTTTGACGCCGTCGGCGAAGTCGTAGGTGTTGAAGGCGACGACGCGGCGTACTCGGTCGCCGAGGTCGATCGATGCCGTCAAAGCCAGCGTCGCGCCAATGGACTCCCCTGCAAGGGTGAGGTCGGAGAGGTCGAGCTCCTCGACGACCCTCACGATCGCGGCTCGCAACGCCGGCTCGTTGTAGCTGGCGCCTGCGACGATGTCGGACCAGCCCATACCGGGGAAGTCGATCGCGTAGACGGTGAACACGGTGGTGATCTGCGGGATGACGAGCTGGAAGTGATCGAGTTGCGTGCGCACCGTGTGCATCAGGACCAACGGTGGGCCGACGCCGACGCGCAGGTATCGGACGCGTCGCCGCCGTTCAGTACGACGTTGCCGATCTCACCGCCCGTGCACCACGTCGCCGTGTAGTCGTGGCCCGCCCTGTCCTCGACGCCCATCCCAACCATTTCGCTGATCTCCTCTGTCGTGATTCCGTTGCGTTCACTTCTGGCGTGCTGGCGGCCGCGACGCCGAATGTCACTCTGATGTCGCTCAGCGGCCAGATCTGACCGCTTGGCGCGGGGAGAGTCCGAAGTGCCAAACGGGCGAAACTGGTGTTCAGACCGCGAAGAACTCCGCGAGCACCGGAGCGATGGCCGCAGCGTCGACGTTGTGAGGTTGTCCGGCGAGGGTCCGGCGTTGCGCTGTAGGGACAGCTTTCGCCACGGCGTCGGCGCTGTGGGTGAGCCACGGGGTGGTCCCGCCGTCGACGACGAGCGTCGCAACGGTGATCGCGCCGAGTCTGTCGGCGGGCAGTGTGAAGTCGCCGATGAGCTTGGAGTCGTAGACCAGACCCGTTGCCGAAGCGGTCATTGCTTCCCAGAACGGGGCCTGGCGCATCTGTTCGACGAATTCGACGGGCATGCCGACGGCCTCGGTGAAGAACAGCTCGAGCGCGTCCTCGAGACGGTTCTGGCTGACGGCATCTGCCAGCTGTTCTGGGTATCCGGCGGGTCGGGTGCGGGTGGTCTCGTCATCGACGATGTACGGGGGTTCCCAGAGCACGAGACTGCTGATGCTCAGGCCGCGGACTGCGGCCTCGAGGGCCCAGATCGCGCCGCCGGAGGTCCCGTACACGGCTGCGTTGCCGCCGGCAGCATTGATGACGGCGGCGAGGTCCTCGAACTCGCGATCGAGGCTGTATGGCTGCGTGTCGCCGCTTCCACCGCGGGCGCGCCGGTCATAGTTGAACACGGTGTACTGCGTCGCCAGTAGGTCGGCGACGGGGGAGTTGATCGTGCGGTCGGTGGGGCCGGCTCCGATGATGACGACTGCGGGGCCGGTGCCGACGCGGTCGAACTCGATGTGTGTGCCGTCAGTCGACGTAACGGTCCTTGTTTCGCTGGTCGTGGTCACGGGTTTCTCCTTCAGTTGTTGAGTTGCAGGGATGGCTTGTGGACTTGGGCCGGCCGTGGTTCGGCTCGTCGACACGGGCGAGCGCTGAGCGCGTCGGGTCTCGGCCAGCTGGGAGTCCTCTGATGAGCCCGACGCCGCGACATGACGGGGTGCTGCGGCTCGAGCACGACAACGGGAATCGGCCGGGCGGTCAGTCGGCGGTATTCGTCGAAGCCGGGATTGAGGCTGGCGAACTCGTTCCACAGGGCCGCTTCCTCCGTGGCGTCGGCGCGCCTGGCGGTCACGTCGAGAGGGGCTCGGTTGGCGAGAACCTTGGCGTGGGGTCGAGCCTGCAGGTTGAGCCACCACGCCGGTGTGTGGTCGCTGCCCGCGTTGGAAGCGAGCACCGCGAAGCCGTCGCCGTAGCGGATGAACCCGACCGGGGTCGATCGGCTCTTGCCCGACTTGCGGCCGATGGTCGTCAGCACGAGGATCGGCAACCCGCCGGTGAAGATGTATGACCGCTGGATCCGCCCGCCGCTGAGTCGGATCAGCTTGGCATGGGCACGGGTGAGCATCGCCGAGGGGCGCCGCAACCGGGCTCAGGTGATGTCTAGTTCTGGCGAAGATTCGATTGCGCCAGAGCCGTTGTACCAGACGAAGCTTCACCGGGCTTGCGCTGGATCGTGGAACACTCTGGTGACGCCGTGTGCCCATCGTGACCTCCAGTGATCGTGACGCTTCGGATGAGACCCGCACCCCGACAACCACGGGCGTAACGCATCGACTACCTCCTCCGCGAGGCAGTGATCTTGCGCAATGGTCGTCCTTCTCATCGCACTGGTTGGCCAGCGGTCGGTGACGTTCAGATCCGGAAGATGCTCAGGTAGGTCGACGGTTCGAGCGCCTCGAAGTCATCGTGGGAGGACCCGGCGGCGGCGGCGTACCCGTCGCCGCCTGCGAGCTCCTGGCCTTGGTTCCGGACCCGACCGCTGAGCAGGTAGAAGAATTCGGCGTAGGCGTGTTCGTGGGGTGTGCCCTGATAGCCGGCGTCGGCTTCGACGAGGGCGACGAGGTAGCCGTCGGCGCTGCCGAGCACCTTCGCCCGGGCGCCGCCGTCCCCCCACGGCACCCAGTCGGTGTCGGCGTTGCGGGTGATGTTCCAGCCGTCGAGTGACGGAGTTGCCATGGTCGATTGCCTCACTTGTCTTGGGTTGCCTGGACGCGGGACACCGCCTCGGGCGGTCTCGTTCCCACCGGGGGACGGTGTCGGTACTCGAGTGGAGAGTGCACTTGTCGGGGTCCGTGTTGGACCGGCACTGGCGGGGTCGTCGCCCGGAGCCGAACGCGCGTGGATTCGGTGAGGGCCGCGCTCGATGCTGGCGTCGCGGACGACGTCGGGTCGGACACCGCGGCAATCCTCACGCCACACAGCTGGGCCCCGTCATCAGTAGTTTCTCGGATTCGTCTACGTACGGCGCGCCGTTGTCGCTCGCCCGGTCGAGAGCCCAGGCGACGATCCGAGCCCGTCGACCGAATCCGAGCTTGGCTTTGATGTGGTCGACGTGAGACTCGACGGTGCGAGTGGAGATGATCAGGCGCTGAGCAATCTCGCGGTTGGTCAGTCCCTCACCCACTAGATCGGCGACCTCCAGCTCCCGCGAGCTCAACGGACTGCTGCCGCCGTGATCCACCTCACGGAGCGCCTCGTCGATCAGCTCGTCGGATGACAGCTGCGAACCTTCGACACCGAGCTGGTCCGCCTTGGCCGAACCCACCTCTGCCCGGGCTCGTTCCAGCCAGGGCTGAACCTGCCGGCGCAGCTGCTCGTGGAGATCAAGGCCGTCTCGGCGGGCGACGGCATCGGCGGCGCCAGCCAGCCTGAGCGCCGAGCGGTAGCGGGCCTCGCCGCTGGCCAGGGCGACCCCGCTCCACCAGAGCCAGCCTGGTTCCTCGCAGTCTGCCGCCCAACTCTCGCAGCAGAGCAGCGACCTCCACCGTGTGGGCCCTCAGGGTTGCCATGTCGCCGGCGGCGATGGCGCCGAAGCACATGCTGCCGAGGCTGTAGAGCGAGCTGGTGATGCTGCCGTTGCGGCGGTTCAACTCCAGCGCCTCGTGCACGCACGGGGCGGCTCGGCCGGTGTCGCCGGCGAGCTGGAGCGTCATGGCCAAGAAGGCAAGCGCGAGGCTGAGGCCGTGCCGGTCGCCGTGACGACGGAACAGGGAGACGCTCTGCTCGTGGAGCCGTCCGGCCTCATCGAGGTCTCCTTGGGCCATGGCCACGAGGGCCAGGCCGCGCAGGCGGCGAGCGACGGCCAAGGGATCGTCCAGTTTCCGGCCGATGGCAAGGCTCTCTTCCAGCAGCGCTCGGGTCGACGGGTAGTCGCGCTGTCGCCAGGCGAGGCGACTTGCTCGGGCCAGGCCGCTGGCCCGCAGCGCAAGATCGTCGGTTCCCGCACGCCGCCGCAGCATCTCGTCGAGCCAGGCCCGTCCCTCGTTGACCCGGCCACGGATCGCCCACGAGGGAGCCAACGCCGTGCACATTCGAAGCCCGAGGTCGTCGGACTGGTCGCGAGCCCAACTCAACGCCACCCGGAAGTTGTCCTCTTCCTCCTCCAGCTGGGCAAGGACGGTGCCGGCCTCGCTGCTGCGCAGCTTGGCCTCGGATCGCAGCGCCAGTCGGAGGTAATGCTCGGCGTGATGGCGCTGGGTGGCATCCCGTCGCCCGCGGGCGACCAGCCGGGCCTCGGCGTATTGCCGAACGGGCTCGAGCAAGCGGTAACGCATCTCTTGTCGGAGGCCGGGTCGGCCAGCACCAGCGAGCTGTCGACCAGCGACGCCAGGCCGTCCAACACGTCCTCATCGGGTACCAGGGCCTGAGCAGCCTCGAAGTCGAACCCTCCCGGCGAACACCGACAGCTGTTCGAACAGCAACTGCTCGGCGGGCTCGAGCAGCTGGTAGCTCCAATCGAGCGTGGCCTCCATCGTCCGCTGCCGCGGGCTGGCGTCGCGGAGGTGACTGCGCAGCAGGGGCAGAGCGGGTTCCAGCCGATCGAGGATCTCGGTCGGCGTCAGCACCCGGCTCCAGGCGGCGGCCAGCTCGATGGCCAGGGGGAGGCCGTCCAGGCGTTGACAGATCTCCTCGATGACATGAGCACTCGATCGATCGGGGCCGGCGCCGTGTCGCGCTCAGGCCGGCTCGATCGCTGAACAGTTCGACCGCGTGGCGCGAGATCGAGCGGCGGGACCCGCCAGACCTGCTCGCCGCGCAGGCCCAGCGCGGTTCGGCTGGTGGCCAGCACCCGCAACGACGGGCAACCGTCGAGCAGCCTGGCGACCAGCGCCGCGACCGCACCAACCAGGTGTTCACAGTTGTCCAGCACCACGACGAGCGCCTTGGAGGACAACTCCTCGATGAGAGCGTCCTCCGCTGATCGCCGCGGCTGGTCGTCGATTCCGAGACCGGCGGCGACCGCGGATGCCACCAGACACCCGTCCCCGACGGGGGCCAGTTCGACGAAACCCACTCCCGCCGGATACCGGTCGGCAAGCCGATGGCGCAACTCCAAGCCGAGCCTCGTCTTGCCGCAGCCTGGCGCTCCGACCAGGGTGACCAACCGGACGCCATCGACGATCCGCACCAGTTCGCCGCGCATCCGCCTCACGGCCTACGAGTCGAGTCAGCACGCGACACCAACCGCCCTGGACTGCGGCATACTCGCTGACTCTAACTGTCAACTTCTAGTAACTGACAATGAACTTCTGCGAAAGAAGTCACACAGTAGGCTCGCAGTATGGATCGTCGCCGCTACCACCAGTACTGCCCCGTCGCCCGAGCCCTCGACGTGGTCGGTGAGCGCTGGACCTTGCTCATCGTTCGCGAGCTGCTGCTCGGCCCTCGGCGCTTCACCGACCTGGCCGATGGACTGCCCGGAATCGGCTCGAGCGTGCTCACCAGCCGTCTCACGGACCTCGAGCAGACGCGGACTGGTCGCCAAGCGGACCTTGCCCGCTCCCGCCGCCTCGGTCGTGTACGAGCTCACCGATGAGGCCCGCGGTCTGGCCCCCGTGCTGGCGGCCCTGGCCGACTGGGGGATGAACCTGCTCGGCCAACCGCAGCAAGGACGACCGGGTCCGTGGCCGCTGGCTGGTGCTGGGGCTCGCCGTGACCGCCAAGCCCGCGCCGTCCATCCCCGACGCCACCTACGAGCTGCGAGTCGACAACGAGGCCTTTCACGTCCGATCGCACGACGGTCACCTCCAGCCAGCCGACGGGCCAGCATCGACAGCCGATGCCACGATCACCTTGACCACCGACACCCTTGCGGCGATCGCCAGCGGCGAGCTCGAGGTCCCGAGCCCACGAGCCGGCAGGCTGATAGCAATCGACGGCGACACCGCCGGCGCCCAACGACTGCTCGAGTCCCTCACCCAAATCCGCGTCAGTAAGGATGCTGCCGATCCGCGCTGACCGCACCGGCCGAATCCGTGCCGGGGATCGGCGGTCGCGCTCGAGCGGCCAGTCCGCTCGCAAACGCACTGGACGTGCACGGTGTGGGCCGACCGTGGGCGCCCCGACGCGTTCGCTGCTGAGGACCGGTGATGATCGCGGCGAGTCGCCGATCGGTGCAGATGATCCGTGGATTTACGGATATCCGCTCGGTAACGAAGGCCTCATCGTCGTCTCATGCCGAAGACGGCGCGAGTTCATCGGGGTGTGGCGTTGGCGCGTGTTGTGCCTGGCGGCGTTCATCATCAATCTCGACTCGACGATCGTGAACATCGCTTTGCCGTCGCTTGTCGTCAGCTGGAGGCGTCGACTCGGGAGTTGCAGTGGGTGGTCGACGCCTACACCTTGACCTTTGCCGCGTTGGTGTTGGCGGCTGGCAGTCTCGGCGACCGCTACGGCCGCAAGGGCGCCCTGCTCACCGGGCTGGCGGTGTTCGGGACCGCCACCGCCGTCGGTGGGCTCGTCGACAGCACGGGGGCGTTGATCGCGGTGCGGGCGGTGATGGGTGTCGGCGCCGCGTTGATCTTCCCGGCCACCTTGGCGATCATCTCCAACCTGTACACCGAGCGGGGCGAGCGGGCCCGGGCGATCGGGCTGTGGGGGGCGATGACCGGGCTCGGGGTCGCCTTGGGGCCGATCACCGGCGGCTGGCTGCTCGAGCACTTCTGGTGGGGCAGCGTGTTCGTCGCCATGGCCCCGGTCGCCGCGGTGGCGTTGCTCGGTGCCATCTTGTTCGTGCCGACCTCCCGCGACCCGGCCACCCCACCGCTCGACGTCGGCGGTCTGGCCCTGTCCACCGTCGCCATCGGCACCTTGGTGTTCACCATCATCGAGGCCCCCGAACAGGGCTGGACCGCCCCGCCCACCGTCGTCGGGTTCACCCTCGCCGCCGCCGCCACGGCCCTGTTCGTCGCCTGGGAACGACGCCGCACTCACCCGATGCTCGACGTGTCGCTGTTCCGCAACCTGCGCTTCTCCGCCGCCAGCGGCTCGATCATGACCATCTTCTTCGCCCTCGCCGGGTTCGTCTTCCTGATCACCCAGTACTTCCAGTTCCTCAAGGGCTACGCCCCATTGAGCACCGGGCTGCGGATCCTGCCCGTCGCCATCTGCATCGCCATCGGCTCGGTCGTCGGCGTGCGGCTCTCGGTCACCATCGGCAACAAAGCCGTCGTCGCCACCGGACTCGCCCTCGTCGGCATCTCCTTCGCCTGGGTGTCCACCGCCAGCACCGCCACCCCCTACCTCGAGATCGTCGGCCAGATGGTCCTCGCCGGCCTCGGCATGGGCCTGACCACCGCCCCCGCCACCGAGGCGATCATGGGCGTCGTCCCCAAAGACAAGGCCGGCGTCGGCTCCGCCGTCAACGACGCCACCCGCGAGCTCGGCGCCACCTTGGGCGTCGCCATCATCGGCAGCGTCTACGCCTCCCGCTACGCCTCGGGCATCGACGACGCCGCCGGCTCACTGCCCGCACCCGCCCTCGACGCCGCCACCGACTCGATCGGCGCCGCCCTCACCGTCGCCGCCCAACTCGGCCCAGCCGGCCAACCACTGCTCGAAGCCTCCCACGCCGCGTTCTTCGACGGCTTCCAACTCGGCTGCCTCGTCGCCGCCAGCGTCCTCATCGCCGGCGCCGCCTTCGCCGCCCGCTACCTACCCTCCCGCCCCACACCCACCACCACACCCCAACCCCAGCCGACCACCCGCCCTCCAAACCGCCAGCACCGCCGTCGCCGCAGGCCTACCCGGCTGCTGCTGGGACCGCCAACCCACCCCCACAGGACCGCAACAGCAACTGAACGGGACCAGGGGCAGCATGGCCAGTCCCTCCCGACGTTGCGAACACGCACGCTCTAGGTGGTCTCGGGGAATTCAGCCTTGTCGGCGCGCGATCGGGGCCACCGGAAATCCGTAGAACTACGGATGCCGGCGGACAGGCGCAGGCGTCAACGTGATGACATGCCGCCGTGATGCCGATCGTCCGCTGGGCCCGGGCGACGAACTGAAGGCGGTGAACGTTAGGGGCACCGACATCGTGCGTGACACGGCCGACCGGCTCGAGGTGGTGTCTAACCGGACGCCAAGCGGGTGGCCTCGCGCATCCGATCGTCCGACCTAATTACGAGGGAGACTCCCCATGAGCGGGAACAGGACAGCGGGGTCATCGATGGTGACGGCGGCGGAGTGGTTCGTGGGCGGACAGCGGATCCCGTACGACCCGGAATCCGCGCGCGTGGTGAGCGAGGAGGAGGCCGCCGCGACCCCGGGCGGCCTCCGGGTCTTCGAACGCGTCGCAGCCGCCGAGCAGGACCCGGATGACGACACCGTGTGGCTCACGCTGCTGCCCGGATTCCCTGACGGCTCCTACGGCTGGGCGCGGGTGGACCGGATGCTCGGCGACGGCCTGGGCCCGCGGCTGTACGTCGAGCCGGTCGGGCAAGGTGACTCAGATAAGCCCCGGGACTACCGGTACTCGACAGTCGAGCGCGCCGACCTGGTCGAGGCGCTGTGGCGGCACCACGGCGTGCGCCTTACCGTCGTCGTCGCGTTCGACTACACGGCGATGGCGCTGCTCGAGCTGCTCCGCCGCAGGCTGGACAGGACCATTGCTACGCCGGCGATCACGGCCGCGCTCATTGTGAACGGTGGCCTGTTCGCCGACGCGCACACGCACCCGTGGTGGACCACGCCGGTGCTGCGCACACCACTGGGCGCCCTGTGGATGCAGGCGGCGCAGCGCTCGCCCCGCGTGTTCGACGAGACGATTCTGCGGGCGCGCCTGTACTCGCGCGGCTACCGTCCCGGCCCGGCTGAGCTCGCCGAGCTGCGGACGGCGATCACCCGCCGCGACGGAGCGGCGTTCCTCCACAATGGTGCAGGATTCGTTGGCGAACACCGCCGCTGCGCGCAACGTTGGGATCTCGCCGCGATTGCCCGCGAGCTGGCCGGCACGGTTGCCCTTTACGTCGGCGGCAGCGACGAGGACAACTACGAGCATCGGCAGTTCCAGGCCACCCGCGAGCGCGTGCCCCAGGCCGAGATCCTGACCTTTCCTGGCGGCCACCTGACCACCAGCGAGCACCCGGACCTCCTCGCCGCAGCCATCCGCGATGTCGCCGAACGCCACCGTGTGGGCACTCCGGCCCCACGATGACTCCCTGCTCGAGCGCAACGACCAGTTGAGCCGTACCTACACCCGGCGCCACTTGGCATACCGCCCAGTTCGTAGCCGGTCCCGAACTCTTTGGATGCGGTGATGACGTTGGTGGCCGGTTATCGACCAATGAGAGCGGGTCAACCGAAGAACCCCGCCAGCGCCTGCAGCCGGCCGTCGTCGGCGACGACCGCGACATCGAGTCCGGCGACGATGTCGGCACCGTCGGTGGCGATCGCCCGCCACGGGAAGCGCACGACGTTGTGGTGGGCGTCGATCGGGCCGGTGCGCTCGAGGGTGGCGCCCGGGTAGTTGTCGCGGACGCCCTCGACCATGTCGGCGATGGCCTCGTAGCCGGTCACGTCCGACAGCGGGTCGACGTAGTGCCCGCCGGCGGTCCACGCCTGCGCGATCACCTCGAGCCGCTTGGCGCGGTCGGGCTCGTTCCACATGGCGAAGTAGGTGTCGATCGTCGTCTCGATAGCGGTCTTCTCGGTGGTGGTCATGGATCGACTGTGGGCACACCGATGCGTGCGTGTCGATTACCTCGTTGGTAGTCGTGGGGCGTCACATCCATAACTACTGTCGACCACATGACGGCGCTTGCAGTCGCCGATTCGAGCTTCGGCACGATGCTGCGGTCTTGGCGAGGGGCCCGCCGCCTGAGCCAGCTGGAGCTGGCGTCGGCCGCGGGCGTGTCGTCCCGCCACCTGAGCTTCATCGAGACCGGGCGGTCGCGTCCGAGCAGGGAGATGGTCGTGCACCTGGCCGAGCAGCTCGACATCCCGTTGCGCGAGCGCAACACCCTGCTCACCGCCGCAGGCTTCGCGCCGCTCTACCGCGAGACCGCGCTGAGCGCGCCCGAGATGGAGCAGGCGCGCAACGCCATCGACCTCGTGCTGCAGAGCCACCCGTATCCCGCCATCGCCGTCGACCGCCGCTGGGATCTCGTCAACGCCAACGACAAGGCCCTCGTGATCCTGGAAGGCATGGACGAGTCGCTTCTCGGCCCGCCGACGAACGTGTACCGGGTGAGCCTTCATCCCGACGGGCTCGCCTCGCGCATCGAGAACTTCGACGAGTACGCCGACCACCTGCTCTCAAGGCTCCAGCACCAGGTGTCGGTGTCGGCCGACCCCGACCTTGTCGAGCTGCTGGAGGAGATGCGCGGCTACGTCGGCCGGCGCCACCCGATCGTGCACATCGCCCCGTCGCAGGTGCTGCTGCCCATGCGGGTGCGCCTGGGCGACCGGGTGCTTTCGCTCATGAGCACCATCACGGTGTTCGGCACCCCGGTCGACATCACGCTGGCCGAGCTCGCCATCGAGACGTTCTTCCCGGCCGACGCCGCCACCGCGGCTCTACTCACGTAGTCGACAACGCGCTCCGCTAGTTCACGCCCGGCAGGCGGCGGGTCGAGAGCCGACCTGGACCACGTGGCCCGATATCGAGCACAGTGAGTTCCGATGCAGTTCTGCTTCTCAACGGCTGTGTCCAGCCGTGTAGCCGACGAGCATGTCGGTCAGCTCCTTCGGGCGGCTGAGCGCGACACAGTGGCCAGCGGTGATCTCGTCTGGCTCGATGGCGAGTCGTTCGGCGACGACGCGGCGCATGAAGTGGGGCGGGAAGAAACGATCGTCGCCGCAGAGCACGAACTTGGTTGGAACGGCTGGCCAGGCATCGAGTGGCCAGGCGGTGTGGTAGGCGGCGTCCGATTCCGAGCGCTCTCTGCTCAATGCCTCCTCGGCCAGGGCGCGGGGCACGTCGTGGTAGAAGGCGACGAACGGATCGTCGCTGCCCGTCTTGCCGCCGTCTCGCCGGGCTTGTTCCTGCACGGCCTGTCGATAGCCGGTGTTGTCCCACCACTCCGCTGGGGTCTCCCCCGGAGCCGGGACCATCCCAGCCACCAAGACGAGCAGGTCGACGGGCACCCGATCGGCCACCAGCGGCGCCGTGAAGCCGCCGTAGGACTGGCCAACGACGACCAGGTCGGTGCGCTCACCGATGGCGTCGACCACTGTGTCGGCGTACTCACGGAGGCCGGCCGAGTCGTCGTCGCAGGGCAGGTCCGGCGCCACCGCCTGATGGCCCCGCTCGTGCAACTCGGCCACCACCCGGTGCCAGTACCAACCCACGTCCCCACCGCCATGGACCAACACGAACGTTGCCATCCCGTCTACCTTTCGTGATGATCGGCCACGGCCAGGAGTATCAACGCCGCTCGACGGGCGATACCCACGGCGAGCCTCAGCCCTCGACCGTCGCTGTCCGTGTTGATCTGACGCGGCCATTCCTCACTATGACGGCGCGGCGGCGCCGAACTCATCGCGCCGAACCGCCCGCGGACGATTCGGCTATCGCCAGCGACGGCCCCTGGCCGAGTTACGGCGATCGACTTCTCGACCGCTTGTCCGAGGAGGCGGTGGGGCGATCCCCACCGCGGACGCCGGGGTGCCCCATTGGTCGCCGCGATCGGGATCCGTACCGTCGAAGTCATGTTCGTCGATTCGCCAGCTCCCCCCGCCGGCGCCCGTTCCGTGGCGTTCCCCCCCGCGCGCGGCGGCCGCCGCCGGGGCGGCCGTCGAGCTGCGCGGGGTCACCCGCACGTACGGCCGCGGTCGCGACGCCGTCGATGCTCTTCGCGACGTCTCGGTGAGGTTCCCCAGCCGCTCGTTCACGGCGGTGATGGGTGCGTCCGGGTCGGGCAAGAGCACGTTGTTGCAGTGCGCCGCCGGGCTCGACGCACCCACCTCGGGCAGCGTCGTGCTCGGGGGCACGGAGATCACGTCGCTGAAGGAGAGTCGCCTCACCGAGCTGCGCCGCGCCGAGATCGGGTTCGTGTTCCAGTCGTTCAACCTGTTGCCGTCGCTGACCGTGTTGCAGAACGTGCTGCTGCCGCTCCGCCTCGCCGGTCAGCGTCCCGACCGTCGACGTGGCGAGGCGATGCTCGAGCGGGTCGGCCTCGCCGGCTACGGCCGTCGCCGTCCGGCCCAGCTGTCGGGTGGCCAGCAGCAGCGGGTCGCCATCGCCCGTGCGCTCGTCACCGAGCCTGAGGTGATCTTCGCCGACGAGCCGACCGGGGCACTTGACACGACGACCGCCGAGGAGATCCTCTCGCTGCTGCGGCGCGCCGTCGACCAGCTCGGCGCCACCGTCGTGATGGTGACCCACAATCCGGTCGCCGCGTCATTCGCTGATCGGGTGGTGTTCCTCGCTGGCGGCACGATCGCCGGGCAGATCGACCGGCCCGATGCCACGACGGTCGCCCGCCAGCTGGGCGAGCTCGTCACCGCGCCCGCCCGAGTGGGGTCGCGATGAACTGGCTGGCGAGAGCGTCCATCCGTTTCCGTCCGGCCTCGTTCGCCGGTACGTTCGTCGCGCTCGTCGCGCCGCCACTGTCGTGATGGCCTGCGCCTCGATGATGCAGACCGGCGTGACGGCTCGGGTGCAGCCGGTGCGGTATGCCGACGCCCCGATCGTTGTGGCCGCTGATCAGTTCGCCCGGCGCATCGTGGGCAGCGGCGAGGATCGCGAGGAGGTGGCCACGGCGCTTCCCGAGGGCGCCCGCCTCGACGCCGCGCTCGCCGAGCGCATCGCCGCCGTGCCGGGCGTTGCGCGTGGCCATCCCCGACTTCGCCGTCCCGCTCGGCGGCGACGGCCTCCCCGCCGTCACCGGCCACGACTGGTCGACGACCGAGCTGAGCACGAGAGTGCCGAGCTGCTCGTCGACGGCCGCGCTCCACGGCGACGGCGAGGTCGTCGTCGACCAGGCCACGGCGCGGCACGGCCGGGCTCGGCATCGGTGACATGGTTTCGTTCGTCGCACCCGACGGCGCACATCGCTTCCGCATCTCCGGTCTGGCTGCGACGACCGCCCCGACCGCCGCCGGCTCGCTGGGCGCCGGGACCGGCACCGCCTGGTTCGCCGACGGCGTCGCCGCCTCGCTCGCCGATCACCCGGGTCGTGCCGACGCGATTGCTGTGTTCGCCGCCGACGGTGTGCGAGCCCGCGACCTCGCCGCCGAGCTGCGCGAGCGGCTCGGCCCCGACGTCATGGTCCGTACAGGGCCGGGCCGCGGGCGACATCGAGGCGCCGGACATTCTCGAGGGCGCGCGAGCTGCTGACGGCGATCGGCGGCTCGTTCGGCGGCATGGCGACGTTTGCCGCCGTGTTCGTGGTGCTTTCGACCGTCGCCCTGGCGATCGGCCAGCGGCGGCGCGAATTCGCCCTGCTCCGCGCGATCGGCGCGACGCCCAAGCAGATTCGCCGGATGGTCGCCTCCGAGGCGTTGCTCGTCGCGCCGATCGCCGGCGCGGCGGGCATTCTGCCCGGCGTCTTCCTGTCGCGGTGGTGGTTCGACCAGCTCGTCGACCGCGGCGCTGTCCCGCAAGGCGTCGAGTTCTCGACTGGCTGGATTCCCGCCGTCACGGCGATCGGCGCCGGCCTGCTGGCTGCCCTGGCGGGTGGCTACGCGGCGGCCCGGCGGCCGGCGCGCACCCGTCCGAGTCAGGCACTCGGCGAGGCTGCCGTGGAGCGGCGCCGGCCTGGGCATCATCCGCAGCGTGCTCGGGGTCGCCGCCGTCGGCGGCGGAGTGGCGCTGGCGGTTGTCAGCTTCGAGGCCAGCGGCGACGACGCGGCGATGGCGTCGTTGGGCGTCTTGATGACGTTCCTCACGGCGGTCGCTTTGCTCGGGCCGGTCATCGCCAGGGCCGCCACTGCCGTGCTCGGCCTTCCTTGCGGCGCGGCGGAGCTGCCGGCTCGTTGGCCGCCGCCAACTCGCGAGCCAACACCCGGCGCCTGGCCTCGGCGATCACGCCGATCACGCTCGTGATCGGATCGAGCGGCGTCCTGCTGTTCATCCAGTCAACCATCGCCGACGAGACGAAGTCCGACATCCGTCACGGCGTCGTCGCCGACTACGTGGTCAGCGCCGCCGGTCCTGGCCTCCCAGCGGGCGCCGAGCGAGCAGGCGCGCACGCATTCCCGGCGTCGACGCCGCCGTTGCCGTGCTGCGCTCGGACGTGCTGTACCACGCGTACGGCGACATCGAGGTCGCCGGGGCGATCGCCGTCACCGGTGATCCGAGCCGACCTCGACGATGTTCTCGACGTCGGCATGACCGAGGGGTCGCTCGCTGAGCTTGGCGACGGCACGGTGGCGCTCGACCAACTGCTCGCCGGCACATGGACGCTGACGTGGGCGAGACGATCGATCTGCGCTTCGGCGACGGCACGAGGTTCTCGCCGCGGGTCGTCGCCATCTACGAGCGGGGGCTCGGCCTCGGGCAGGTGCTCCTGCCCCGTCGACGTGCTCGCCCCGCACGTGCGGGCGGCATACGACTCGCAGGTCCTGGTGAGCGTCGCCGACGGCGCCGACGCCGCGGCCGTCGAGGGTGGGCTACGGGCTCTCGGCGTCGCCCGGTGTCACCGTCGCCGATCGGCATGGCTACGCGGCGCGCGTCGACGAAGATCTCGAGGTCAACGCCTGGGCCAACCGCGTGATGGCCCGCGGTGTTCGGCGGATTTGCCGCCGTGGCCGCCGTCAACACGCTCGTGATGGTCGTCCTCGACCGCCGCCGCGAGGTCGCCCTGCTGCGCCTCACCGGCACGTCGCGGCGCCAGGTCCGGGCGATGTTCCGGTGGGAAGCGGCGATCGTCGCCACCACGGGCATCGGGCTCGGCAGCGGCGATCTCGTGGATCACGCTGATCGGCTTCGCCCGGGGCGCAACGGAGGGCACGCCCTACGTCCCGCCAGCGCAGGCGCTCGGCATCGTCGGCGTGACGGCCGCGCTCGCCTTCGGGGCGATAGCAGTGCCGTCCGGACGCTGATGCAACGGCACCCGAGAGCCGGCCCCGAGTAAGTAGCGGCACGGCCACCTGCCGATACAAGGTGATGCGGTCCCCTGCCGTTGGCCGGGTCGTCGACGACGATTGGTCCGGTCTCGATGGCAGCACGAGAACGGTTGTCTTGAGGGTCCGAGGTCGTCAGTGGTGGGCGGCCGGTCGGGACGAAGGGCCGTGCAGCCCGTCGATGGCGACTTGCAGGAGCGTCTTGGATCGGCGGCTGTCGGGGTCGGCCTGGGTGATCCAGGCGACGGCGGCTGCCAGATCGATGGTGTCGCGTGGAGCGATGTCGGCTCGGACGGTGCCGATTCGTTGGGCCTCTGTCACCAGCGCTTGGCCGGCGGTGTGGATTCGGTCGCAGGCTGCGCCGAGTGCGGTTGGCTGCCCGGTGGCCGCGATGATCGACTCGGCGAGCCCGCGATAGGTGCGGTTGTGCTCGACGAGCTCGGCGAGCCAGCGCTCGAGGGCGTCAGGAGCGTTGGCGGCCCGCAGCTCGTCGGCCAGGGTGGCGAGGCGTTCGAGATCGTCGGCGACGAGGGCCAGGATCAACGCGTCGCGGGTCGGGAAGTGGCGATACAGCGTGCCGCTCCCGACGCCGGCGCGGCGGGCGATGTCGTCCATCGATGCGCTCACCCCGTTCTCGACGAAGGCCTCGTGGGCGATCTCGAGCAGTCGCTGCCGGTTGCGGCGGGCGTCGGCACGTAGTGCCCCTGTGGGGCTGGTGAAACGGGCGTCCATGGTTGCGTAATCGGGGACATTCCCCGTATATTCGGAGAGTGTCTCCGAATACTACCGGAAGGGTTGCCCCGATGAACAGTTCCCCCACCCCCAAGGACACAGCGATCTTCGAACAGCGGCCGCCGCTGCGATCGCTCAGCGACGACGAGCGCACCGCATTGCTCGCCGCCGGCGACCACGGCGTGCTCGCCACGATCAGCCGTACCGGGTTCCCCCAGCTGTCGACCGTGCTCTATTCCTGGGATCCCGCCGCTGGGATCGCACGGATCAGCACCCGAGCCGACCGCGCCAAGGCTCGCAACATCGCCAATGATGCTCACGCCGCACTGTTCGTCGAAGGCCCCGACCTGTGGTCCTTCGTCGTCGCCGAGGGAGACGCCGAGCTGTCGACCGTGTCCACCCAGCCTGGAGACGCCACCGGCCTCGAACTACTCGGCCTCTTCCCCCAACCCGACCCGGCAGCCGAAGCCACCTTCTTCGAGGAGCAGGTCGCCGAACAGCGCCTCGTCATCCGCCTCCACGTGACCCGCCTGTACGGCGACGTCATCGAGCTACCCCAACCCGCATAACTCGGACCAATCGCATACTCTCGTCCTCACGCGGAGGTTCGCCGAGCCAGGATTGTGCACCGGCGGCTGGGCGCTTCGACGTGCGGCCACGGCTGGCGTTCAGTGATCGCCATCACGGTGAATCCAGCCGCCACAACTCCGCCGGCGACGTCGTCGGGGTCGAGGAAGTGAAAGTCGAGATCGACCTGACGCCCGAACCAGTCGTCGAAATGACGGACGCTGCCAACCGGCTGATCCGCCATGCTCACGTGGAACGCGAGCAACAGCCATCCGTCCGGCGCGATCACCCGAGCCAGCTCGGCGTAGGCGGCAGGGCGGTCGCCGGTTTCCACGTGGATCAATGAATACGGCGCCACCGCACCCGCCCAGGCGCCGTCGGGCTCGCCGAGATCTGCCGCGGCCCCGACGCGGAACTCGAGTGTCGGATGCTGGGCAGTGGCAACCGAGATCATCCCTGGCGACGGGTCGATGCCAACAGGGTTGAGCCCGAGAGCGGCGAGGTGTGCGGTGACGTGACCCGGACCGCAGCCGACGTCCCCCACCCGGGCATCGGCACCGACCAGTTCGGCGAAGGCGGCGTACAAGGCCCGCTCCACCGGCTTGTGATCGAGCTCGCGGGAGTACTCGGCGGCATACCGCTCGGCGACAGCGTCATAGCTGCGGCGAACGCGGTCAAGCGGATCCACCTCGTCACAACTACCGAGGAAAGGAACCCACTGGCCTCACGTGCTCAGAACCGGGCTCGGCGCCGAATCATTCGTCCGACGACGACGGAGAGGGTGACGTCGACATTGCCGCGGGTGGCGTTCGAGTAGGGGCAGGCCCGATGAGCCGCTTCGATCAGCTCCTGCGCCTGGTCGGCCGGGACGCCGGGCATCTCGCCCTCGATCTCGACGGTCAGATCGAACCTCCCGTCGACGACTCCGAGACCGACCCGCACGGTCACGGCCGACTCTGAGAGATCGATCTTCTGGCTTCGGGCGACAAGTTTCAGCGCGCTGTGGAAACAACCAGCGTAGCCGGCGGCGAAGAGCTGCTCGGGATTGGTGCCTGCTCCACCGGGGCCGCCGAGCTCCTTCGGGACGACGAGCTGGACGTCGACTTCCCCGTCGGGACTGGCGACGCGGCCCTCGCGTCCGCCCCAAGCCGTCGCCTCCGTTTGGTACAGCACGTCCATGTGGCAGCTCCTCTCATGCCGGCTGGGCCGACGGTCGTCGGGTCGCTCGCGGGCGCAGATGAGCGATCGCTCTGGGCAGCCTCGGTCGCTTCGCCGCTAGTCGTCCAGGCTGCCCATGGTCATGTTGACGGTGGTTCCGGTCATCCCGCTTGCCTTGTCGGAAGCCATGAAGACCGCCATGTTTGCCGTCTCCTCGAGCGTCATGAGCCGGCGCGGGTGGGTCCGGCTTGCGAGCATCTCTTGCCACTGTTCCCAAGTCATTCCCGATGCCTTGGCGCGAGGCTCGTAGGCCTCCTTGATCGTGCCGGACTCCGGCATCGCGTATGGCCGCAGACCGACCACGCGAATGCCGTGAGGTGCGAGCTCGGCGGACAGCTCTCGAGTGAGCGCCTCCTTGGCGGCCTGCGCCGGGCCGTAGCCCCCCACCAGTGGGATGCCCGTCCGCGAGTGAGTGCGGTGACGGTCATGATCACCCCCGACTCATTCGCGACCATCGGCCGCGCCGCCGTGCGTGCGGTCAGGAAGTACGACGTCGTATAGGTCGTGATCGGCAAGGAGAACTGCTCGACATCCAGCTCGACCAGCGGGACACCCAGAATCCCCGTGTTCGGGATGCCGACCGCGTTGAACGAGATGTCGATACGGCCCGCCGTGTCGATCACGGACTGTAGATGCTCGTCCACGGCCTGTTCGTCGAGGGCGTCGACCTCCGCCGCCTCGGCGGATCCGCCGGCGGCAACGACGTCCTTGGCGACAACCTCGACCGGTGCCAGGTCGCGCCCGGTGAGAAACAGCTTGGCCCCCTCAGACCCAAAGGCGCGTGCGACAGCGCCGCCGACCGCGCCTCCGGCTCCGTAGATCACCGCAACCTTGTCCTTCAGCATCATCTCTGGTTCCTCTCTGTGCTTGGGTGGTCACCACGCACCTCAGGCGTCGAGATCGACGGCTGACGTTTGATGTAGACACCGCGACGTCGGGAAAGTCGGCGCCGACCAACCCCGCTGATTCGTATGGCACGACTCTGCTTGCGGCACGGCTGCTTCGCATCGGAGGTGACCCCAACCGCGCCCCTAATGCTCGTGCCCGGCCCGACAGTGGGGGCGCCTATCAACCGCCCAGTTCGCCCCTCGGCCGGCGTCAATACACGGCATCGAAGTCTCGTCCTCTGTGGGAGGGTCGCGGCATGTCGTCGGGTCGAATAGCCGTCTGCCTCGAGGTCACCCCGCAGCAGACCTTCGCCTCCGCGCTCGACTGGCCCGGCTGGTGCCGCGCCGGCCGCGACGAGGGTGCCGCACTGGAGGCGCTGAGGAGCTACGCCGAGCGGTACGCGGCGGTGGCCGAGGAGGCCGTGGTCAGCTTCCCGTCGACGGTCGCCTTCGTTGTCGTCGAGCGGGTGCCTGGCGGGCCCACGACCGCGTTCGCCGCACCCGAATGCCGCCGCCCGTTCCCGCAAATGACCGCCGAGGCCGACGGGCGAAGGTGCCCCATGCCGCGGCCCGGCGCCTGCTCGGCCTGGTCATCGCAGCCTGGGCGACCTTCGACGAGGTCGCCGCCGCGTCACCGGCCGAGCTGCGAAAGGCCCGCGGGGTGGCGGCCGGGACCGGGACAAGCTGATCGACCACGTGATCGGCGCCGAGACGACCTACGGCCGCAAGCTCGGGGTGAAGCTCAAGCAGCCGGCCATCGACGACGTCGGTGCGATCGAGGAGCTGCGCGAGGCGATCGCCGCCGTGGTGGGCGCCCCGTCGGACGGCTCACCCGTCGTACCCAACGGCTGGACCACGCGATACGCGGCCCGCCGGATCGCCTGGCACGTCCTCGAACATCCCTGGGAGATGCAGGATCGAGCGGAGCGCGACGTGCTCCAGCCGGGGCGGACCAGTCCGGTCTCGTAGGCGAACACGGTGAACAAACGTCGGAAGGCGGGATGCGGAGAACCCCAGGTCCGGTTCCATCGGGGCCCCGCGAGCGAACAGCACACAACCACGTGTGGGAGGTTGATCCCAGGCCGGCATCGCGGAGTCTGATTTGAGCCACTGATGGCTCGGCCACCGCGGTGTGTTCGGCGGAGGAGTCGTCATCGATCTGTGGATTGGCTGTACCGGATGTTGTCGATCGGCGCTACCGGTGGCATTGGCGCCGTCATCGGTCAGCGGGCCCCGTAGGTCGTCGTGTTGGCGTCATCGGAGTCAAGCCACGCCCCGAACGTCGGACCGGCAAGGGTGGCGTGCGGGTTGGCCAGCAGGCTGCCGTCCTCCCAGATCTTTTCGTCGGGGTCGCTGGTGTCGGTGAAGCCCTGGATCCGCAGTGAGGTGCCGCGGCGGGCCACGAAGTGCTGGGCCATGTCGACCAGGTTCTCCTCCCGGGGACCTGCGATCTCGGGTAGCGGTGGCTCGGAGCGTGCCGGCGAGGCTGCCCATGCGGGGTCGGTGGCCAGGTCGATGAGCGCTTTGGCAACGGCCCGGGACGCCACCGACTGGATGCGCATCTTGCGCACGAAGGCCACGTCACCATGGGTACCCCACTCGATGAGCTGGGGGACGTACTCGTGGAACTGCGCCGCCCGCAGCACGCGCACGGGGATGGGTCCCGCGAGCATGGCCTGCTCGTGGGCGTACTTGGCCGCGCCCTGACCGGCGGTGAAGCGGTCGATGCCGATGACGGACACTTCGACCATTCGCCGCACACCCGCCTTCTCGCCGATCTCGTGCAGGTTGCGGGCCGAGGCGGTGAAGAACTCGCTGGCCGCTTTCGGCGCCCGTCGCTGTCGTCCACTTGCCGTCGCGCTGGCCGCGTCGATGACACACTCCGCTCCGGTCAACGCCTCCGCCAAACCCTCGCCCGTTACCACATCCACCCCAGTGGACCGGGACATCGGCACGACGTCGTGGCCGCTAGCCTCGAGCAGTTCGACGACGCGGCTTCCGACCCTTCCCGTGGCCCCCGCCACGGCAATCTTCATGGATGCTGGCATGGCTGCCTCCTGGTCTTGGTGTGTGCCCGGACAGCGCCGCGACGAAGAAACGTGACGGCTTGACGATCACATAGCGGCTCCGGATCTTGGGTTGCGGTCGTTCGATTCCGAACGCGTCGCCGGCCCCGGCCCGCCGTGACACCTAGGTCCGCTGTTACCACCCTCGCGTCACCCTCTTCCCGCAGCTCGTCGCACGTCCACCCGGTGTAGACACCGGCCGAGGGGCGAACTGGGCGGTTCGTCAGCGTGTACTTTCCCGACGTTGCGGTGTCGAGAGCTGGCAGTCAAGGCCGTTGGTGGTTGGACACAGCGGCCACACGGCAGCTCACACCAGTGCCCAGTCGGAAGCGAACCGCGCTGGTCCGTCGAGGCTCGGGTCGCAGCCATGTTCTGGTCGGCTTGTTGGCCAGCGAAGCCCGCCTCGAATTGTGCGGGTGGGACGTCGCCGAGGTAGCCGTGGAGCCGTTCGATGTTGTGCGAGTGGACCCCGCCGAGGTGGTGAGCTCGACGTCGTCGACGATGAAGGAGGTGCGGTGGGAGGCGCCGACCCGCATGGCGTCTACCTCCCTAGTCGTCCAGGGTTCCCATCGCCAGGTTGACGGTGGTTCCGGTCATCCCGCTCGCCTTGTCGGAAGCCATGAAGGCCGCCACCTCAGCCGTTTCCGCGAGCGTCGTGAGCCGTCCCGTGTGGGTCCTGCTCGCGAGCGCTTCCTGGAACTGTTCCCAGGTCATTCCCGATGCCTTGGCGCGAACGTCGTAGCCGTCCCTGATCGCGGTGTGTCTCCGGCATCGCGTGTGGTCGCAGACCGACGACTCGAATGCCGTGCGGCGCGAGCTCGGCGGAGAGTTCGCGAGTGAGTGCCTCCTTGGCGGCCTGCGCCGGACCGTAACCTCCCGCCAGCGGGAAACCCTGTCGCGAGTGGAGAGTGCTGACGGTCATGATCACCCCGGCTCCGTTCGGGATCATGTGCCTTGCGGCCAGGCGTGCGGTCACGAAGTACGGCGTCACGAGGGTCGTGATCGGCAGCGAGAAATGCTCGACATCCAGCTCGGCCAGAGGGACATAGAGAACGTTCGTACTCGGGATGCCGATTGCGTTGAACGAGATGTCGACACGGCCGGCCGTGTCGATCACGGACTGCAGATGCTCGTCCACCGCCTGTTCGTCGAGGGCGTCGACCTCCGCCGCATCGGCGAGTCCGCCGGCGGCAACGACGTCTTTGGCGACAACCTCCACGGGTGCCAGGTTGCGCCCGGTGAGAAACAGCCTGGCGCCCTCAGACGCGAAGGCGCGTGCGACGGCTCCGCCGACCGCGCCTCCGGCTCCGTAGATCACCGCAACCTTGTCCTTCAGGATCATCTCTGGTTCCTTTCCCGCTTGATTCGCATGGCACGACTCTGCTTGCGGCACGGCTGCTTCGCATCGGAGGTGACCCCAACCTCGCCCCTAATGCTCGTGCCCGGCCCGACCGTGCGGGCGGCGACACCCGACCTGATCTCAAGGGGCGCGCGAGCCGGAACGGCGACGCGTCGGAGCATCGCCGCGGCCGCAACGCGGCGGCGCGCCGCCAGGCGGGCCTAGGAATCAGGGCTGGAGGACAACCCGGCCCGGGATACCGCCACCCGACTTGGCGGTGAACGCCTCGCGCGCCTGGGCCAGCGGATACACGGCACCAACCTGTGGCGTGAGCTTGCCGGCGTCGACGAGCTGAGCGATCTCGATGAGCTGGGCCCGGCTCGGGTCGCGGATGAAGAAGATGGAGCGGATGTCGTCGCGATCGGCCTGAGGGGGCGAGGCGACCGAGACGAGCGCGCCGCCCGGCTTCACGATCCTGCCGGACCCGGCGAGAACATCGCCGCCGATCGTGTCGAAGACAACGTCGATCGTCCTTGACGTCGTCCTGCCAGCGATCCTGCTCGACGTCGACGAACTCGTCTGCGCCGAGCTCGAGGACCAGGGACTTCACCTTCGATCGACCACTGCCGATGACGTGTGCACCCTTCGCCTTGGCGAGTTGCACCGCGATCGATCCGACCGCGCCAGCGGCGCCATGGATCATCACGGTCTGGCCGGAACGTAGACGGCCGTGATCGAACAGCGCTTGCCACGACGTCAGTCCAGCCTGGGGAAGCGATGCGGCCTGCACATGGTCGATCGTGGTCGGTGCGAGCGCGACGTCGCGTGCCTCGATGGCGATGAGCTCCGCCGCCGCGCCATCGCGATAACCGTCGATCAGGCCGTACACCTCGTCGCCGACAGCCACTCCGGCAGTGCCGTAACCCAGCTCGACGACGACACCCGCGAACTCGTGGCCCGGGATCAGCGGTGTGCGGTCGCGCCCTGCGCGGTCGGTGTAGAGCGGCCAGAACAGTTCGCTGGCCGTGAAGCCGCACGCGTGCACCTTGACGAGAACGTCACCGATCGCGGGTCTGGGGTCGGGGGCATCTTCGTAGACGAGACCTTCAATACCCACGGGCGCAGAGATGCGGATCGCCTTCATGATCTTCCTTTCAGATGTGGACGCTTCTGGCTCATCGGTTTGACCCAAGGTACGGACGGAATGTGACGCCGCTAACGCCGATGGCGAGATGGGTCTGCGGTCACATCGATCATCCGGTCGTGGCGAGCGCGTCGATCACGTCGACGCGGGCGGCTCGGCGGGCTGGACGCAAGGCGGCCAGCACGCCCGCGAGGGCGCCGAGCACGACGATGATCGCGAGCTGGCCCGTCGGGACGGCGAACGTGATGGGGAACGCGCCGCGAGCGGCGGCCTGGACGAGCCCCCAGCCGAGCAGGAGTCCGAGGCCGAGGCCGCCGAGCGGTGCCGAAGATGGCGATCACGACGGACTCCCAACGGATCATCGCACGCATCTGGGCGCGGGCGGCGCCAACGGCTCGCAGCAGGCCGAGCTCGCGGACCCGTTCGTGGATCGACAGCGACAGCGTGTTGGCGATGCCCATCAGGGCGATGACGATCGCCAGGCCGAGCATGGCGTAGATCAGTCCGAGGATCTGGTCGACCCTCGCCGTGGCGTCGTCGATGAACTCCTGCGTCGTCTGCACGTCCGGCGGCGCGAAACTGGTCGTCGCCGCCTCGACGGCGGCCCGCCCAGTCTCCACGTCGACGCCGTCTGCAAGGCCGATGATCACGAGGTTGTCGACGCTCTGGACCTGGTGGGTGCTCCACGTCGCGGTCGGGATGATCAGCTCTTCGAGCGTGGTCGACGGCTCGTAGATGGCGCTGACCGTCAGCTCCTCGGTCACCCCGTCGGTGAAGCGCACCGGCAGCGACGTGCCGATCCTCCAATCCTTGTCATCGGCGAGCGCTTCACCAACGGCGATCTCGCCGGGACCTAGCTCGGCCACGGAGCCCGTGACCGGCTCGGGCACGAGCAGGCCCGTACTGGCCGTCGGATCGAGAACGGAGGCCTGGCGGGTACGACTGTCGATCGAGACCGGACCGACAGCGACTCCTACGGCATGATCGACCTCGGGCACCGCATCGATCGCCGAAACGAGGCCTGGGCTCAGCCCGCCGCCGCCGAATTGGCTCGACGCGATGACGAGGTCGCCCTTGACGATGGCCCCGACGTTGTCGTCGAACGGACGCCTTCAGCGAGCCGGCGAAGACGGTGAACACGGAAACAACGCCGATTCCGATCATCAGTGCCGAGGCCGTCGCCGCCGTGCGCCGGGGGGTGCGCACGGCGTTGCGACGGGCGAGCGCGCCGGGCACGCCCCTGGTCCTGGCGATCGGCGTCCCGATGACCGCTCCGGCGGGACGGGCCGCGATCGGCCCGAGGACCACGACGCCGGCGGACGTGAACACAGCTCCGAGTCCGGCGATCGCCAAGGCGCCGCCGGTGTCGCCGGTCGCACCGACGAGGACGGCAACGACACCGCCCACGGTCATCACGCCGCCGATCACGGCGCGAATCACGGACGTGCCCGCACGATCGACGGCAACGTCACGGAGGGCGGCGAGCGGGCTCACTCGGGACGCCCGGATCGCCGGGGCGAGCGAGGCGAACAGCGTCACCAGAAGGCCGACGAGCGGAGCGATCACGATGGTCGCGACCTGCAACGTCATCCCACCGGCCGGCAGGGCGAACCCGAAGGCGTCGAACAAGGCCTTGAGCCCTTGGGCCAGCCCAAGTCCGACGACCAGGCCGACGAGCGAGGCGGCGATGCCGACGAGCAGTGCCTCGCCACGAGCGACGCCAGCACCTGCCGGCGGTCGGCGCCGATCGCCCGCAGCAGTGCCGACGAGCGCTGGCGCTGGGCGGCGATGATGGCGAACGTGTTGTTGATGCTGAACGTCGCGACGAGCAGGGCGACCCCGGCGAACACCGTCAGGAAGGTGCGCAGGATGCCGAGGAAGTCCTCGTCGATCTGGTCGATTGCCTCGCCGACGAGCTCGTCGCCGCTGATCACCTCGGCCCCTTCAGGCGCGAGCGCGGCCACACGATCGGTGAGTTCGTCCTGGTCAGCGCCCTCCTCGCCGCGGACGAGGAGCGCGGTCACCTCGCCGGGACGGCCGGTGATGTGTTGCTCGGCGCCGGCCAGTGAGAACGCCGTGTACGTCGTCGGGCCGAGGCCGTCCTCGCCGCCGAAGGTCGCGATGCCGACGATGGTCACTTCGACCGGCTCTGGCGTGGCGACCGTCGTGGTGTCGCCGATCGACAGGTCGCCGTCGTCGGCCGCGCCGCGGTTGATGACAACCTCGTGCGGCGCCGCTGGCGCCCGACCCTCCACCAGCTCGTAGGGGTTGAGCTCCGGATCCTCGATCCAGTTGCCGGCCAACGTGGGCGGGCCGTTCCCGCCGAGCTTTTCGCCGTCGGCACCGGTGAGCTGGCCGAACCCGACGATTTCCGGCGCGACGGCGGCGACGCCGTCGAGGGTCGCCAGCTCCTCGGCGAACGAGCTGTCGATGAGGTCCTGGGTGAACTCTTGGTCGGTGTCGAGGGTGTTGGCGCTGCGGACCACCGCGTCGGCGTTGCCCAGCGACGACTGGAACAAGTCGTCGAAGTTCGACTTCAGCGTGTCGCCGAGCACCATCGTCCCGGCGAGCAGGGCGACGCCGAGGCAGACCGCGACGGACGTGCTGATGAGGCGCCGGGAGTTGGCGCGTAGGGAGGATACGACGAGGCGCCACACGTCAGGCTCCGATCGTCTTCAGCGCGTCGAGCACACGCTCGGGAGTGGGGGCATCCATCGCGCCAACGATGCGGCCGTCGGACAGGAAGACGACCCTGTCCGCGTAGCTGGCCGCGACGGGGTCGTGGGTCACCATCACCACGGTTTGATCCATCGTGCGGACCGCGGCACGCAAGAACTCGAGCACCTCGGCCCCTGTTGTCGAGTCGAGGTTGCCGGTGGGTTCGTCGGCGAACACCAGCTCGGGCCGGGTCGCCAGGGCGCGGGCGACGGCGACGCGCTGCTGCTCGCCGCCCGACAGCTCCGACGGCCGATGGCGGAGGCGCGAGGCCGAGCCCGACCGAGCCGACGACCTGGTCGACCCAGTCACGCTCGGGTGTGCGGCCGGCGAGGGCGTAGGGGAGGGTGATGTTCTCGATCGCCGTGAGCGTCGGCATCAGGTTGAACGCCTGGAACACGAAGCCCACGCGCTCGCGGCGCAAGGCGGTGAGCGGCGCGGTCATCGAGGCTGCCGAGCTCGGTGTCGCCGAGGTAGACCTCGCCGGACGTCAACGAGTCAAGGCCGGCAAGGCAGTGCATCAGCGTCGACTTGCCTGAGCCCGAGGGACCCATCACCGCGGTGAAACGGCCGCCGGGGATCTCGACATCGACTGAGTCGAGGGCGGTCACGGCCTGATCGCCGCGGCCGTACACCTTGGTGGCGGCGACGGCGCGGGCGCGCCACGGTGCGGGTCGCGGCCAGGGTGGCGGTGCTCATGGCCCAAGGGTGCGTGATCGCTGCGCGCCTGTCGTCGGGCTGCAGTTGGCTTCTCGCCGTACGTTCGGGAACGTACCGGTCAGCTCACGCTCAGGCCCGGCGGGCCTGGACGAGTCCCGATTCGTATGCGAGCACGACGAGCTGGGCTCGGTCGCGGGCGTTGAGCTTGGTCATCGCCCGACTCACGTGGGTGCGGGCCGTCGCCGGGCTGATGAACAGCTCGTTGGCGATCTCCTCGTTGCTGAGCCCGCCAGCCACCAAGGCGACGACTTCACGTTCGCGATCGGTCAGTTCGCCGAGGGCGGACGTGTCGATCGGTGCGGCGCTCGGGAAGGGAGGCGTACTCGGCGATCAGGCGGCGTGTCGCGCGCGGGCGACATCAGCGCCTCGCCGGCGGCGGCGAGCCGGATGGCGCGCAACAGCTCGGTGGGCTCGGCGTCCTTGAGCAGGAAACCGGATGCCCCGGCGCGCACCGCATCGAACACGTACTCGTCGAGGTCGAACGTGGTCAACACGACGATGCGGACATCGGCGAGGTCCGGGTCGTCGACGATGACCCGGGTCGCGGCGAGACCGTCGAGCTCGGGCATGCGGATGTCCATGACGACGACGTCCGGTAGCAGCCGGCGAACCTCCTCGACGGCCTGCCTGCCGTTCTCGGCTTCGCCGACGACTTCGAGGTCGTCCTCGGCGTCGAGAAGGACGCGCAAGCCGGCCCGAAGTAGCGCCTGGTCGTCGGCCAGGACGACCCGGGTCATCCGTTCCCGCTCTCACGGCGCGGCTCGTACGGCAGGTGGGCGTGGACGCGGAACCCGCCACCGGGTCTGAACCCGGCGACCACAGCACCGCCGAGGATGGTCGGCGCGTTCGCGCATCCCGATCAGCCCGTGTCCGCCGTTCGGCGACGCGGCGGCGGCGCCGAGGCCGTCGTCGACGATCTCTACGTCGACAGCGTCGCCGACCGCGGCAGACGGTGACTGTTGCCGCGGCGTGCTCTCCGGCATGCCTCATGACGTTGGTCAATGACTCCTGGACGATGCGGTAGGCGGCCACGTCGACGGCAGTCGGGAGAGCAGCGGCGTCACCGGTCAGGCGCAGCTCCACCGGCAGCCCAGCCTGGCGCGACACGTCCACCAACGAGCCGAGCCGGTCGAGCCCTGGCGTCGGTGCCAGCGGTGCCGGCTCGTTGTCGTCGGCACGGACGACGTCGAGCGCGGCGCGGAGCTCGCCGAGGGTCTGTTTGCTCAGCTCCTTGACGGTGGTCAGGGCGAGCTCGGCCTGCTCGGGCTTTCGGGCGAGCACGTGCAGAGCGACGCTCGATTGCAGGTGGATGGTGGCGATGCCGTGGGCGATGACGTCGTGCAGGTCGCGTGCGATGCGCAGGCGCTCCTCGGCGACTCGGCGACGGGCTTCTTCGTCGCGGCTCTCCTCGAGATCATGGGCCCGCTGCTCGAGCTGGGCGAGATAGGCCCACCGGTTGTGCTGCGCGGTCCCGAGGAATACCGCCCCGGCGACCCATCCGGCGAACGCCAACAGCAAAGGCAGGTGCTCGGCACGATCCTCGGAAACGAGGGCCATCACCAGGTAGGCGACCCCCACCGCCGACACCGCGGTGAATGTTCGTCGGCGGTCGCCCGAGGCGGCGATGGTGTAGAGCGGAAACAAGGTTGCGAGGTACACCGGACCGCCGGCGAAGCCGGCCACGGTGTAGACAAGGAGGCCGCCGACCATCACCGCGAGGACGGGTTCTGGCGCGACACGGCGGAAGGCGATGGCGCCGCCGACCACGATGATCGTTGCGATCGCCCAACCGTCATAGCGCTCGCCGCTGTCGTCAGCGGTGGCAAAGCCGAGGGCGACGAAGAACGACGTGGCGACCGCCGCGATGACACTGTCGACCACCCACGCCCGCCGAGCACTCGACGACACCATCACCGATCACGCTAAGGCGTCTCGGTACGCACAACATCGGCCCAACGGCGCAATACGCACCTACGTCCGCTGACGTAGCCCACCCAGCAACGCGCCCAGTTCGCCCTCCGGCTGGTGTCTACAGCAGCGTGCTGCCATCGCTCGGCGTGCCGCGATTTCACTCCCACGCCGGTAGCCAGCTGCGTCCAGAAGGCCGACCTCTGCGATCGGTGGGCGTCACCGTCCGTCCGGCGGGACCGCCCGCTACGTCAGCGGACGTATGCCGGATTGTCGACGCCGGTCGGACGACAATCTCATCCGGTGCGATCACGCTGTTCTGCATGACCACCGCCACGGGCTCCCGACGTGCGTCCGTCCGCTCGATGCCAACGGCCAGCAAGGTGAACGCACTGGCGATGGTCGTTGCCATCGGGGCGATCATCTGGCAGATCGCGGCCGGTGTCGACTACCCGGCCGTGCCCCCGGGCCCTATCATCCTCGGCGTCGCCGTCCTCGTTGTTCTGTTCGTGCGGGCGACATGGGCGCGCATCGTCGGCATCGTGGTCCCGCTCTTTCTCCTCGTCGGAGGCACGATCGCCAGCGTGGCCGACGACGACAACGCCCTACGGCATCCTGGCGACGCCTCCCCGTTCGTCGCGACCGTCCTCCAGTTCGCGGCGGTCGCCATCGCACTCGTGGCGGGCATTGTGGCGTTCCGCGACGGTCGATCCTGAACGCAACCCTCGCCAATCTCCGGAGGTTGAATGACCGACAGCGTCCCACCGGAGGCGCCGATCACCGACGCCGCATCAGCACCGCCCGCGGAGAGCGCATATCCGTCCGTTCCTGAGTGGTGGCGGCAGCCGGCGGGTGTCGTTCCTTCGGGCAGAACCAGCTTCTTGCTGCTCGAGCGCGAAGCCCAGGTCGCGGCGCTGCAGGCATGGACCGATGCGGCGAGGAACGGCGATGGGCGGTTCGCCGTCATCGAGGGAAGCGCCGGCATCGGCAAGACCCGCCTGCTCGCCGAGGCGCGGACGATCGCCGGCTCGGCGGGGATGCGAGTGCTCGCCGCCCGCGGCGGCGAGTTCGAGGGCGAGTTTGCGTACGGGATCGTCCGTCAGCTGTTCGAGCCGCTGCTCGCGTCCGTCGCTCCGGATCTCCGCGCGGAGCTGCTCTCAGGGCCTGCCGCGCTCATCGAGCCGCTGTTCGGAGCCTCGCCAGCTCGGTGCCTCAACGGACGCGCCCGCGGAGGGCTCCTTCGCGATCCTTCACGGCCTCTACTGGCTCGCCGCCAACGTGGCCTTTCAACAGCCGACGCTTCTCGCGATCGATGATCTGCACTGGGCGGACACCCCCTCCCTGCGGTGGCTCCTCTACTTGACGCGAAGGCTCGAAGGGGTGCCGCTCCTCGTCGCCGCCGGAACCCGGCCGCCCGAGGGAGAGGGCCACAATCCCACGCTTGTCGCAGAACTCATCGCCGATCCGGAGGCCGCCGCGATTCGCCCCGAACCGCTTGGGCGTGCCTCAATCGCCGTGCTCGCGCGCGAGCTGCATGGTCTGAGACCGGACGAAGCCTTCTGCGCCGCCCTCGAAACGGCGACTGGCGGAAATCCGCTCTTCATCGGCGCGGTGCTCGACGCGGTTGCACGGGAGGGAACCAGCCCGACCGCTGAGCAGGTGCCCCGGCTGCTGGAGATCGGCGCGCAGGGCGTTTCTCGAGCCGTCGGGCTTCGCCTCGCCCGCCTGCCGCATGAGGCGCTGGCCCTCCTCCGCGCGGCCTCGATCCTCGGCGACGGGACCTCGCTGCGCCACGCGGCCGCGCTTGCCGGCGTGGAAGCAAGCGAGCTTGGTCCGGCCGCCGCCACCCTCGTTCGGCTTGACCTCCTTCGTCGCGAGGATCCGCTCGAGTTCTTCCACCCCGTCGTCCGCAGCGCAGTTCACGAGACGCTCGATGTGGTCGAACGAGACGCCGCCCACCGCTTGGCCGCTGAGCTGCTGCTCCAGGCCGGCGCGCCGCCGGAGCAGGCGGCGGGGCACCTCCTCCGCGTCGCCCCGCAGGCCGACTCGTTCGTGGTCTCGACGCTCCGCCAAGCGGCGGAGCGCTCGCTCGCCCAGGGCGCAGCCGAGGCCGCGGTCGGATATCTCACCCGCGCGCTCGACGAGCAGACCGATCCGGCTGCGCGGGCGGAGGTGCTCGTCGAGCTCGGCTTGGCGGAGCGGCGGACGAACGGCCCGGCTGCGGCCGAGCACCTGCGCGCCGGTATCGAGCTCCTCGCCGACCCGTCGCGGCGCTGCGCGGTCGCGCTCGAACTCGGCCGCGCGCTCTGGTTCACGGACCGGATCGCGGATGCCCTTGCAGTCTTCCAGCAGGCGCTCGACGAGATGGATCGGGAGCGCGATCCGGACCTCTACGAGCTGCTCGTGGCGGAGCTCATCAGCTCGGCGTGGTGGGACCCGCAGACCTATCCCATCGCCGAAGCAGCGATCGGCGAGCTCGACCTGGATGCGCTCCACGGAGGCCTCGGCAGCGAGATCCTGCTCGGGACGATGGCGCACTACGAGTATCCGGCTGGGACTGCGCCGCGAGCTCGCGATCGACCTCGCCCGGCGGGCGCTCGCGCCCGGGAATCTGCTGGCGAGCGGCTCGATCGCGTTCTATTACGCGGTGAAGGTGCTACCCCGGGCGGGGTTGCTCGACGAGGCGGTTTCCATCTTCAACCAGGCGGTCGCTCAGGCCCGCCGGCGCGGCGACATCTTCAACGTCGCGTTCATGTTGATGTGGCGCGGCCAGCTGTCAGACCCGACGCGGCGATCTTCGAGCAGCGGTCGCCGATCTGCGGGAGGCGATCGATCTCTGCGTCGCCCACGGCATGCTCGTCGCCTGGCCGTACAACATCGGGTTCCTGGCGCATGCGCTGCTGGAGCAGGGGGAGGCGGACGAGGCGGCGCGAGTGATCGACGAGGGTGACTTCCCGGAGCAGCTCCCGCTCGACCAGGTCCACCTCGTCTGGTTTCGGCTCTGCCGCGGCCGTCTGCGCATCGAGACCGGAAGCCCCGAGCGGGGAGTCGAGGAGCTGCTCCAGGTTGGCGAGACCGTTCGGCTGGTCCCCTTCGACAATCCAAGCAGCGTGCCGTGGCGGAGCTGGGCCGCCGAAGGCCTTCGACTCCTCGACCGCAACGACGAAGCGCGTGCGCTCGCCGACGAGGAGCTCGCGCTCGCTCGCCGTTGGGGTGACCCGTACGCCATCGGCGCATCCTTGCGCGTGCTCGGGCTGGTTGAGGGCGGCACGGCAGGAATCGGGCTGCTCCGGGAGGCGGTCGAGGTGCTCGCAGGCTCGGAAGCTCGGCTCGAGCACGCCCGCGCCCTCGTCGACCTCGGCGCCGCGCTGCGCCGCGCCAACCAGCGGACCGAGGCACGCGAGCGGCTCCGAGAAGGCGTCGACCTCGCCCGAAGGGTCGGAGCATTCGGGCTCGCCGAGCGGGCGAACGAAGAGATCGCCGCCACCGGTGCGAGACCGCGAAAGGTCCTCCAGACGGGGCTCGACGCACTCACCGCCAGCGAGCGGCGCGTGGCACAGCTCGCAGCCGACGGGATGAGCAACAAGGAGATCGCCCAAACGCTCTTCGTCACGATCAAGACGGTCGAGGTGCACCTGAGCCACGCCTACCGCAAGCTCGAGATCGGCTCCCGCGCGCAGCTCGACAAGGCCCTCCTGACTCCCGCACCGAGCGCGGCGCCCACTTCCGCCTAGTCGCTCGCGCCCGCTGTCGGGCCGGCGAAGAACATTAGGGGCGAGGTTGGGGTCACCTCCGATGCGAACCAGCTCTTCCGGACGCAGAGTCGTGCCATACGAACCGAGTGGCTCGAAGCCGTGTGAGGGAGGGATGACCCAGCTCGCCGACACCGAGGCTCAGGTAGGAGGGTTGTATGACGATCGCAGACAGAGCAGTTCTGGTGACCGGGGCCAATCGTGGTATCGGTCAGGCGCTGGTCGAGGAAGCCTTGAGGAGAGGCGCGAAGCGGGTGTATGCCGGTACGCGCCAGCCGTTGGCCCACTCGGATGGGCGGGTCACGCCGCTGACCTTGGACGTGACCGACGCGGCGCAGATCCAGGCGGCGGTCGAGCGCGTCGAGTCGCTCGATGTCCTCATCAACAACGCCGGCGTGGACCTCTACGGTGACTTGAGCGATCGTGCCGCTGCTCGAACGGCACCTCGCCGTCAACCTCTTCGGCACCTATGGCGTGACCCAGGCATTCCTGCCGTTGCTGACTCGTTCTCGGGGAGCGATCGTCAACGTGCTGTCGGTGGCGGCCTTTGCCGCCTTGCCGTTCACTCCGACCTACTCGATCTCCAAGGCGGCCGCCTTCAACCTGACGCAATCGCTGCGAGCCCTTTGGCCGGACGGGGCGTGAGGGTCCATGCCGTCCTGGCCGGCCCCGTGGACACCGAGATGACCCGAGGCCTCGACATCCCGAAGGCCTCCCCGGAGTCCGTCGCCCGAGCCATCTTCGACGGGGTGGACAACGGGGAGGAGGAGATCTTCCCCGATCCCCTGTCAGCGTCGATGGCCGAGAGCTGGCGCAGCGGGGCGGCCAAGGCGCTCGAACGCCAGTTCGCGGCGCTCCTCGACGCAGCGCCCGTCAGTCATGAGCATCAGGAGGACGATGATGAGTGACCTGTCGGGCAGGACCACGGTCGTCGTCGGCGCCAGCCGGGGTTTGGGGCGTGGGATCGCTCGGGCGTTCGCCGAGGCTGGTGCTGCGGTGGTCGCGGTCGCCCGCAGCGGCCCGGCCCTTGCCGAGCTGGCCGCCACCAGCGCCAACATCCGCACCGAGGTCGCCGATGCGGCCGACGCCACGGTGGCGTGGAGCCTGGTCGACCACTACGAGCCGGAGGTGCTCATCCTGGTCGCCGGCGCCAACCCGGTGATGCGTCCGCTCCAGCACCAGACGTGGGAGACGTTCTCGGTCAACTGGCACACCGACGTCAAGATCGCCTTCACCTGGCTGCGCGAGGCACTGCTCAAGCCGCTGCCGCCTGGCAGCAGGGTGGTCGTGGTGAGCAGCGGAGCGGCGATCAACGGATCACCGGCCAGCGGAGGGTACGCCGGGGCCAAGGCCACCCAGCGGTTCCTCGCCGAATACGCCCAGGAAGAGTCGCGCCGTGCCGGGCTGGACATCACCGTCACCGCGGTGATGCCGAGGATGACCCCGTTCGGAGACGTCGGCAGGCGGGGGGTTCGGGCCTACGCCGCCCGCGGCGGCCAGACCGAGGAGGCCTACCTCAACCAGCTGGGCGACCCGTTGACCCCCGAGATCGCCGGGTCCGCCCTCGTCGACCTCGTACGGGCAGACCCGGCGACCACCGCCCCCGGATACCTGCTCACCGGCGCCGGGCTGCGGAACCTGCCATGAACACCGGCGCGGGACCGGGTGTCCATTGGTCCCCGGCGCGAGTCCATCGGGGCGTGGCGCTGGCGGTGTTGTGTCTGGCGGCGTTCATCATCAACCTCGACACGACGATCGTGAACATCGCCTTGCCGTCGCTGGTGCGTCAGCTCGACGCGTCGACTCGGGAGCTGCAGTGGGTGGTCGACGCCTACACCCTCACGTTCGCCGCGTTGGTGTTGGCGGCCGGCAGTCTCGGCGACCGCTACGGCCGCAAGGGCGCCCTGCTCGCCGGGCTGGCCGTGTTCGGGACCGCGACCGCCGTCGGTGGGCTCGTCGACAGCTCGGGGGCGCTGATCGTGGTGCGGGCGGTGATGGGCGTCGGCGCCGCGCTGATCTTCCCCGCCACCCTGGCGATCATCTCCAACCTGTACACCGAGCGGGGCGAGCGGGCCCGGGCGATCGGGCTGTGGGGGGCGATGACCGGGCTCGGGGTCGCCTTGGGGCCGATCACCGGCGGCTGGCTGCTCGAGCACTTCTGGTGGGGCAGCGTGTTTGTCGCCATGGCACCGGTGGCCGCGGTGACGTTGCTCGGTGGCGTCTTGTTCGTGCCGACCTCCCGCGACCCGGCCACCCCACCGGTCGATGTCGGCGGTCTCGCCCTGTCCACCGTCGCCATCGGCACCTTGGTGTTCACCATCATCGAGGCCCCCGAGCAGGGCTGGACCGCCCCGGCCACCGTCGTCGGCTTCGCCCTCGCCGCCGCCGCGACGGCCGTGTTCGTCGCCTGGGAACGTCGCCGGGCGCACCCGATGCTGGACGTGTCGCTGTTCCGCAACCTGCGGTTCTCCGCCGCCAGCGGCTCGATCATGACCATCTTCTTCGCCCTCGCCGGGTTCGTCTTCCTGATCACCCAGTACTTCCAGTTCCTCAAGGGCTACGCCCCATTCAGCACCGGACTGCGGATCCTGCCCGTCGCCATCTGCATCGCCATCGGCTCGGTCGTCGGCGTGCGGCTCTCGGTCACCGTCGGCAACAAAGCCGTCGTCGCCACCGGACTCGCCCTCGTCGGCATCTCCTTCGCCTGGGTGTCCACCGCCAGCACCGCCACCCCCTACCTCGAGATCGTCGGCCAGATGGTCCTCGCCGGCGTCGGCATGGGCCTCACCACCGCCCCCGCCACCGAGGCGATCATGGGCGTCGTCCCCAAAGACAAGGCCGGCATCGGCTCCGCCGTCAACGACGCCACCCGCGAGCTCGGCGCCACCCTCGGCGTCGCCATCATCGGCAGCGTCTACGCCTCCCTCTACGCCTCGGGCATCCAAGACGCCGCCGGCTCGCTGCCCGCACCCGCCCTCGACGCCGCCACCGACTCCATCGGCGCCGCCCTCACCGTCGCCGGCCAACTCGGCCCCGCCGGTCAGCCGCTGCTCGAAGCCTCCCAGGCCGCGTTCTTCGACGGCTTCCAACTCGGCTGCCTCGTCGCCGCCACCGTCCTCATCGCCGGCGCCGCCTTCGCCGCCCGCTACCTACCCTCCCGCCCCACCCTCACCACCACACCCGAACCCCAGCCTGTGCCCGCACCCGCCCTCGAAACCGCAAGCGCCGCCGTCGCCGCCGGCGTACCCGGCTGCTGCTGGGACCGGCAGGCCTCCTCCTCACCGGCGACAGTGAGCTGAGGCACTCAGAATCTGCCCAGCATGTGCACGGCACAGCCAGATCGGACCGATCCGCGACGACGAGCACCGGGACGCTCGACCGGCCGGAGCGAGCGGATCGGCCGAGGCGATCGAACGCAACCGCAACAACAACCAAGGAGAATGAAAGGTGACTGATCACAAGATTGGAACCCGCGAGGAGTGGCTCGCTGCGCGTGAGCAGCTTCTCGTTCGCGAAAAGGAGCACACCAGGCTCGGCGACGAACTCGCGCGGCAACGACGTGAGCTGCCGTGGGTGCGACTGGAGAAGGACTACCGCTTCGACACGGACGACGGTGAGAAGGCGCTCGGCGAGCTGTTCGACGGGCGCTCCCAGCTGCTCGTCTACCACTTCATGTTTGGCCCCAGCTACCAGGCCGGTTGCCCGGTCAATTCGTCGATCGCCGACACCGTCAACGGCGTGCTCCCGCACCTCCGCGCTCGTGACGTGTCGTTCGTCTTCGTCTCCCAAGCGCCGCTGGAGAAGCTGCAGGCCTACAAGCACCGCATGGGCTGGAGCTTTCCCTGGGTCTCGACCGAGCGCACCGACTTCAACTTCGACCTCGGCTTCTCGTACACCGAGGAACAGGCCCGCGAGGCCGTGGCGCAGATGAGGCCGACCGGGCTCGCGACGAGGCCCGGGACGGAGACCGGGCTACCGCCGATCGTCGAGCACAACGCCAGTTCGGCGGGCACCGACGTCGTCGGTTACCTCACCGAGAGCCCCGGCTTCAGCACCTTCGTACACGACGACGGCGTCGTGTACCACACGTACTCGACGACGTGGCGCGGACTGGAGTTTCTCATGGGCTACTACCCGATCCTCGACCGCGCACCGAAGGGCCGCGACGAGGGTGAGGCGTGGCAGCTCTGGATCCGCCGGCACGACGAGTACGACAGCTAGGGACGCGGATTTCGGAGCGATCGGCACTACTGGATTCCGCCCCACGCGGACGTTCGATCCTTCCTACTAGACGGAGGGTGTTCCCGGGATGAGTCCGGTGTCGGGGCGCGTCCGTCAGCTTGCTGGCATCCAGCTGCCGTGGAAGCCGAAGGGGACGCGGAATGGGAGGTGGACGGTGGCGACCGGGCCGCCGGCGTAGTCCTGGGCGGCGAGCACGACGAGGTCGCTGGTGTCGGACTCGGGCCGGTAGACCGTGGCGAGCACCCAGCCGTCGTCCTCGGCGGCGTCGTCGCTGGCCGGTACGAAGATCCCTTCGCCGGCTTGGGCGCCGTCGGGGAGCCGGGCTTCGGTGACGGTGCCGCTGGCGAGGTCGTGACGGAGCAGGGTGCCGAACTCAGCAGAGTGCTCGTACTGGGTGACCGCCGTGGTGTAGGCGAATCGTTGGTCGGCTCCCAGGCGTCGTGGGTCGGCGCGGGGAACTCTTGGGGGCGATCGTCGAGGATCTCCTGACCGACAGTCCCCGCCGCGGGGTCGATGGTCCAGCGCTCGAGCCGTGCTGGTGTGCCGCCGATGCCGTACACGTCGGTGTCGAACATCGTCGGGTAGCGCACGACGTCGATGACGACGGTTCCGCCATCGCCGTCGACGGCGTTGATCGTGTGGAACACGTAGCACGGCTCGATGTCGATCCAGGTGGCCTCGCCGCCGTGGCGTGGCATCACGCCGACACGGGCACCGTGTTCGGGTGCCCACGCAGCCGGGAACGGGCGGCCCTCCGCCCGCTCGGCGAAGTAGACCACCGGCAGGTCCAAGAACACCGCCTGCGTCGCCGTGATCGCGAAGTCGTGCATCATCACGGCCCGCGGGATCGGAATCTCCTGCGTCGTCACCAGCGCCCCGAACGGTTCGACAACGTGATAGCGCAACGTCCCGTCGAGCGACATCCCGAAGAACGCCAACTCCTGCGTCGTCGGGTCGATCTTCGGGTGTGCCGTCATCGCCGAACGCAACTCGCCGGCAAAGTCATACCTGCCGACGGTGCTCGCGTCGCGGCGGATCTCCGTCGGCAGGGCGACCTCCAACAGGGCGAGGATGCGACCGCCGTGGACGACGATGTTGGTGTTCGCCTCGTTGCCGGGTCCGACCTCGGCGGGCTGGTCCGCGATCGGCTCCTCGCCGAGGTCCTCGGCGGCGCTGTCGGTGCGCACCCACCTGCTGCGGTGATCGACCGTCGCCGTCGAGCCCGTCTCGCTGAACTGGAAACTGTGGACCATCCCGTCGCCGACGAACCAGTGGTACGACGCCGGGTCCTCGACGAGCACCGGGTTGGGACCAATCCGCAGCAGCGTCCCGCCGCGCACCGCCTCGGGTACCTCACCCTCAACAGGAAGCCGCAATGCCGTCACCTCCGCCGGCAGCGGCGCGAAGTTGGCGGTCAAGTACGGGTTCGGCGACTGTCGCGGCATGACACCTCCTCGGCGTCCGCGGTCAGGTCGATTCTGGTCCGCCGCCGTCTCACGTGCCAGGTCGGTGGCGGCGAGGCCAGTCGCCGCCATCCCGGCGAACAACGCTCGACGCGTGATCGGTGCGATCTCCAATCGCTCCGATGTCGACGGTGATTCGTTGATACCGATCTGCACGGCATCCCTCCTTTCAGTCAGCGACGTCTCGTGCCGTCGTCAGCGCTGCCACTGTGTTCAGCCATCGTGGCTCCTCTCACCCCGCGACGGCGTGGTCGATTCGATTATCGAATGGTGAACGGCGCGCTCGCTTGGACCGAGTTGCGTTTCGGTGGTGACCTACTGCACCGGCGGTGGTCGGCCATGGTGCTGCTGTGGGCGGTCAGGACGTGGCGACGCCGGAGACGAATGGGATGGTCGTACCGAGCGGGCCGGGACGGGACCATGAGGTCGATTCGACGGCCGCGAATCCTGCGGCGGCGATGTCGAGGTGCGTGTCGCGGTTGGGTCGGCAGCCGCCGAAGATCACGCCGAGCAGCCCGCTGATGTGTTGGTAGCGGAGGGTCCACGTGCCACGTGGCGCGGCGACGTGCTCCTCGAAGGCGTACACGCCTCCCGGCCGCAGGACCCGCCGCACCTCACTCAGGACACGGATGGGGTCGGTCACCGAGCACAGCACGAGGGTGCCCAAGACGGCGTCGACGCTGTTGTCAGGCATCGGTAGGTGCTCGGCGACCCCGTCGCGCAGGTCGATCGCCTGTCCGAGGTGGGCGGCGGTCTGGCGGAGTCGGCGACGGTTGTGCGATGACGGTTCGATGCCGATCCAGCGCACGTCGCCGGACAGGTGGCGCAGGTTCGAGCCGTCGCCGGGACCGATCTCGATGACGGTGCCGTGCACCTTGCCGACAAGGGCGCGACGCGTGGGCGGCACCAAGGGTGGTTGGTCGCAGCAGGTGGCAGTCATGGCCTTCTCGCCGATCCGGCCATCACTGCGGCGAACGTGGCGGCGGTGACGACGTGCAGTGCGACGAGTCCGAGTGCGCTCGCCGTGCCGGTGGCGGCGGTGAGTGGTCCGGCCAGTGACACCATGAGGCCGGTGGCGACGGCGGCGAGCCAGTTGCGTCGGGGATGCGCCGACCATCGTTCGAGTACGGCGAGAACCGCCCAGCCGGCCAAGGCAGCGAGCATTGCCACAGTTACGACGGCACCAGGGCTGACCGTCTGGATGTCGGGCTCGGAGCCGACCCGCAGATCGACGCCGGCAACGGGTGAGATGATGATCCAGGCGCTGGTGGCCGCCGCAGCGGCGGCCACCACGGCGCTCAGGCGCCTGCGGCGGATGACCGCGTGAGCGGTGGGCGATCGAGGGGACGGGCGATGACCGACATCGAGTGACTCCGTTCGTTTGGTGGGGGTCCATCGTCGGAGTCGTCGCCTTCCAGCGCATCGGCCGGGCGATCGAACCTGGCCCATCGTTCGTCGCGTCGAGATCGACTTTGGTTGGTACTGCCGCCGCCCCGGGCTTCGTACCCTCGATCCCATGGACTGCTCGACCCATCGCCGTGTCCCGACGGTTGTGGTCGTCATGTCCGTGATTGCCGTCGCCGCCCAGGTCGCGCTGCTGCTGGTCGGTGAGCTACTGGACGATCCGCGGCCCGACGCCGCAGCATTCGCCGGCGACCTCGTGATCGGCGTCGTGTGCTGCGCCCTGGTGCCGTGGCTGCTGCGAGCGCCGATGGTCCCCGCCGGGCTCATGTCCGTCCTCGCTGCTGTTTCCCCTGCCGCCACTCCGGCGGCGGCCGTGGCCACACTGCACACGGCACGCGTCCGGCCACGGCGCGACGCGCTGACGGTGGCGGCCGCTGCGGTTGTTGCGCACCTGGTGAGGGGCGTCTGGCGGCCGATCGAAGGGTTGTCGTTCGTGTGGTGGACGATCGTCGTCGTCGCCGTCGCCGTCGCGCTGGTGGCGTGGGGGGCGCTGGGTCAGGCCCGCGCCGCCGTCTTGGCGGCGCTGAAGGAACGAGCCCGGCGGGCAGAGGAGGACCAGGAGCAACGGGTGCAACGAGCGCGCGCCGACGAACGGGCCCGGCTCGCCTGGGAGATGCACGACGTGCTGGCCCACCGGCTGACCATCGTGGCCACCTATGCCGGTGCCCTCGCCTACCGCCCCGACGCCCCACCCGAGCGTCTGGCCGAAGCCGCCGACATCGTGCGGTCCGGAATCCAACTGGCGCTCCAAGAGCTGCGCGACGTCGTGCGGTTCCTCCGTGACGACGAGTCGACTTCGGCTCGGCTCACGCCGCAGCCGGACCTGGCCGATCTACCGGCGCTGGTCGAGGAGACCCGCACGAGCGGGACACCAGTCGATCTCCACTGTTCCGTCGACGTTGGCGCCGACGTGCCGGCGCAGGTGGCGCGGACCGCCTATCGGGTCGTTCAAGAGGGATTGACGAACGTCCGCAAACACGCTGCCGGCGCCCCGACCCGGGTCGACGTGACTCGCAACGCGGATCGATCTCGTCACCGTGGCCAACGATGACCTTGCGGCGCAGTCCGATCCGGCGATCGCGCAGAGCGGTGGAGGAATCGGGTTGATCGGGTTGGGCGAGCGCGTCGAGCTGTTGGGCGGACAGCTCCGTCACGGTCGGGCGCAGGGCCAGTACCGGCTCGAAGCCTCGATACCGTTGCCCGGGTGAGGCGCCCGATCCGTGTGCTCCTCGTCGACGACGACGCCCTCGTGCGTTCCGGCCTGTCGATGATGCTCGACGGAGCCGGGAACCTGGAGGTCGTCGGCGAGGTCGGGGATGGAGACGAGGTCGGCCGGGCGGTCGACGTTCACCGGCCGGACGTGATCCTGATGGACGTGCGCATGCGGCGCGTCGACGGGATCACCGCGACACGGCGGGTGCGCGCCCGCCCTGACCCGCCGGAGGTCATCGTGCTGACCACGTTCGATACCGACGAGCACATCCTCGATGCGCTGCGTGCCGGCGCCAGCGGCTTCTTGTTGAAGGACGCCGCCCCGGCCCAAATCGTCGAAGCCGTCGAACGAGTGGCCGCTGGAGAGTCGATCCTGTCACCGACGGTCACCCGCTGGCTGATGCAGCGAGTCGCGGCCGACGCCGACACTGCCCGGCGAGCGCAGGAGACCCTCGCCGGGCTCACCGAGCGAGAGCGAGAGGTCGCTCTGGCCGTCGGGCGCGGGCTCAGCAACGCCGACATCGCCACCGAGTTGAACATGAGTACGGCAACCGTGAAAGCGCACGTCTCGAGCGTCCTCGCCAAACTGCACGCACCCAACCGCACCCACCTCGCCCTGCGTCGTTCACGACGCCGGGTTGTCTTGAGTCAGGCGGCTGGTTGGCAGCCCGGAACTTGATGCCGCAAAGCGGCCAGAACGGCCGTTTGCGTGGAGAAGTCCGAAGTGGCGCCAATGGGTGACCTACCAATCCTCGAACGCTGCGCCTCCCGAGACCGGGGCGGCGGCCGACTCGTTGGGTCGGTGGCGGATGGCTTCCCGCGGCTCGCGGAAGGCCCGCACCTCGAAGATCACGAGGGCGCACAGCACGATCGCTGGCACGGCGATCTGTCCCAGCGTGCTCAGTCCGCTGAGCGTTGGGATGCCGGCGAGAAGGATGAGCGCGGCGACGGCGCGGGCGACGTTGATCCCGCCCACATTGCGTAGGCGAAAGAGGTAGTGACCGACGAGGTAGCAGACGATGCCGCCGTACAGCGCGTATCGGCCGGCGTCGACGTGGCCGTGGTCGCCGATCAGCACGACGAGACCAAGGGCCGCGAACACGATGCCAGCGACGAACAGGAAGTGAATGTAGGTGTACGAGTCGCGGGCGAGCCGCGCTCGCTCGATCCCCGACGATCGTCGCAGAACGTCCTCGGCGACCTTGGCGACGACGTCGAAGTAGAGCCACCACAGGCACACGGCAATCGCCAAGCCGCAGACCAGTGCGAGGGCATCGCGCCCGGTCAGCTCAGCGCTCGACGTGGCCACCCCGACGGCGACGATCGACTCGCCGATGGCGATGATGATGATCAGCCCGAAGCGCTCAGCGAAGTGTGACGCACTGTTGAGGCGCCACCGACTCGACCGCACGACGTAGACGCCGAGTTGGTCGCTGGCCACCGCGGCGAGCCACCACCAGCGTTGCCCGGCGCCCCCGATCACAGCGCCGGCGAACAGGAGCACGAGCATCACCGTCGTCACGCCGAGCATGCCGAGGATGACGCTGCGCAACTCGGTGTCGTCACCCGCGGCGATCAGGTACACGCCGAGGTGGGTGAGACGAACGACCGTATAGGCCACGGCAAGCACGACCGCCGCATTTCCATCATCCCCGAAGGCGTGGGGGATGCTGATCGCGACGAAGAACATCCCGCCCATCGCCACCACCATGGCGACGCGCAGGAGCCCCTCGTCCGCCTGCGCCTGGTTGCCCAGCCAGGTGTACGCACACCAGCCGAACCACACCACGGCAAGGATGATCAGACCCTCGAGCACCGTCTCCCCGCCGATGTCGTGCTCCATGAGACCGGTCACGTTGGTGATGGCGTAGACAAACACGAGGTCGAACAGCAGCTCGAGTGATGTCACCCGATGGTCGTCATCAGTCGAGCGGAGGTGCGCTCGCAACGAGCCCAGCAGCGAGGCCATGAGCCAGTGTGCCGCCACGCCGCCGCAGCGCCCGCCGAGATTTCTCGGGGACCACGCTTGCGGCGCCGGACGGCGGCGCTTCGACCGGTGCGCTACGAGGGACGGCTGTCGACGCCGGAACTAGTGAGCGCAATACTGGCAGAAACCTGTTGCGACAGCTCACAGTTCTCGGCCACGTTCCCGACGTTGGGATGTACGTGCCGCGGGGATGAGCCTGGCCGATCAGACTGCGCATGGTCACGCCTGGCTCGACGGAGCGATGGACCTGCACGTCCACTGCGCGCCGAGCTTCTTTCCCCGATGGGGCGACGGGCTCGACGTTGCCCGTGCTTGCGAGCAAGCCGGCATGGCCGGCGTGCTCCTGAAGGCGCACGAGGGTTCGACGGTGGAGTCGGCTGCGGTGCTCGACCGCCTCGTTCCGACACTTCGTGTCTTCGGCGGGGTCGTGCTCAACCGCTACGTCGGCGGCATCAACCCGGCGGCGGCAGAGGCGGCGCTGCGACTCGGCGGCCGCTGCGTGTGGTTCCCGACGTTGGACGCCGACGCACATGCGCGGGCGTTCGGCAGCACCGGCGCCTTTCCAATCCAGCGCGGCGGGATCGAGTCGCCCGCCAATGCATCGGCATCGGGTACATGTTGCTTCCGGAGCGATTCAACCTCCACCTCAGCACGCCGCGGCCCGTGGCCGACGAGATGCACAGGTTCACCGCCAAGCTTTGCGAAGCGATCGGCGAAATGCAGACCGTCATCGCCAACTAGCAACGCACCCGGTTGTGGTCAGCCGTGCGCGTTGCGGGCGAAGCAGGCAACGACGCGGGGCCACCCGTTCGCCCATGTCCGCGCCAGGGTTTCGGCGTCGGGGCCGAGCCGTTCCCATCCGCGGTGGGCGAGCTCGACGTTGGTGCCCGATTGGTCGGCGAGGAAGCGAACCTCGACCTCGGTCTCGGCCCGCCAATCCGGGCTGCGCCACGTGAACACGACACGATCGGGAGGCGCGCACACCACGACCGTCCCGACCTGCAGCTCGTCGCCGTCGACGAAGCGCTCGTAGAAGCGGCCACCTTCGACTGGTTCGAGGAAGATGTCGTGCGCTCGATCGCCTCCGTAGGAGAAGCCTTCGTCAAGCGGCCACCACTCGCCGATCCCATCGGTGAACAGGCGAAAGGCGTCGCTCGGCGACAGCGGGACGTGCACCGACTGCCTCACGACGAGCGGTCCTGCGGCGCCAGCCGGCGAAGGCCCGGGCGTCGACATCACCGGTCCGACCTCGTTGCGCTGTCGGCAGTTCGTCGAGCGGACCGCTGGTAGCGGGTGAGGGCCGCCGACCAGAACGACCGCGCGTACACCTCGAGCTCGGCGAGCCCCTCAGGATTGATCTGGTACACCCGGCGTGTCCCGGCGGGCTGGTCGGTGACCAGTCCGGCATCCTTGAGCACCTTGAGGTGCTGGGACACCGCCGGCCGCCCGACGGGAAGCTCCCGGGCAATCTCGACGACCGGCCGGGGCCCGGACCGCAGCAGCTCGAGGATGCCTCGACGCGTCCGGTCCCCGAGGGCATCGAGTAGCGCGTCGTACTGCTTCGCGGCCATCTGTGCGTCTTGACTAACGGTGCGTCAAGATTTACCGTTAGTCCTCACCGACGATAGCACAGCTGCGTCTGGGCACGAGAGGAGTTAGGCCGAATGACGATCTTGCTTGTCGAGTATCGCGTCGACGACTTCGGTGGGTGGAAGGCCGTATTCGACTCCGATCCGATGGACCGCGCGGCGCACGGCGTGACCAGACATTGGATCCACCGTGACCCCGACGACCCGAGCCACCACATGGTGGGGATGGAGTTCGCTACTCACGAGCAGGCGCAGGCGTTTCGCGAGGCGCTCGCGCCAGTGTGGGAAATGTCCGGCGCCGGGCAGGCCTGGATTCTCGAGCCGACCGAGAGCGGCGATCCTCCCGGCCGTGAGCCCTCGACGAAGGTCAACCGCTTCGTCTACAAGCTGATACCGCCACGGGCCACCTTTCCCTCCGACATGAGCGAGGAGGAAGCGGCCATCATGGCGCAGCACTTCGCCTACTGGGAGCGGTTCGAGCAGCGCGGGCAGGTGGTCGTCCTCGGGCCTGTCCTCGATCCTGCCGGCACGTGGGGCCTGGGCATCATCGAGAGCGACACGGAGGACGAGGTGAGAGCAATTGCCCTCGAGGATCCGGCCGTGAAGTCCGGGATGTCGACGTTCGAGGTGCTGGCGATGGCGGACCCGTTCGTCCGCTTGTAGCCGAAGGACTCAGAACTTTGGTCGATCGCCGGTCACTAACGTCCTCACAGCAACCAAAGAGTTCGCGGATCACGCCTCAACCGGACGAGCGCCCGATCGCGCCCGATTGGTACATGACCCGCGTTGGGCTGTCACATTGGTGGCCTACGGTGCGCCGCATGGCGGCGGTTCGTGGCGTCCACTCGGTGTGGCCGCGCATCGTCGTCGCCGCTTGGTTCATGGGGGCGCTCGTCGTACGCACGTTGCTCGCCAGACGACTCGGCGTGCTGTAGCCCGAGTCGAAGGCGACACGCGACGGCGCCCCCGCCAAGCTCTGAGGGGCGAGCCAACCAGTCAGAGGGCCCCGTAGTGTCCGTGACCCTGGTCGCCCGTCGATCACGGCGTTGGCTCGGCGCTGCGTCACGGGATTGTTCATCGTCCGTTCGCCGTTCGTTCACCGCAGGGCCAAGCTGTTGCGGTACGGGAACGACATGGCTGAGAACAACTCATACGACCTGCGCGTCAACCACGTCAAGCAGCGACTGCATGACGAGTTGGTCGACGAGCAGGGTCGCACAGCGGATCCGGACGACGTAAGTCGGATCGTCGATGCCAAGGCGGAGTCCTTCGCCGACGCGCCGGTCCAGGAGTTCGTACCGCTACTGATCGAGCATCAGGCCCGCGACGAGCTTCGACAGCATGGTCTTCACCTCGATCTCGGCGACGTCGAATCGAGTCCCGATGACCGGGCGGACGGTGGACCGCACGATTCGATTTGATAGTCAACGACTCAGCGGGGATGTCTGCGCCGCCGCCGGTGCGAACGTTCGGCCGCGGTCGACCAACACCGGGTGAATACGTCGCTCGCAGTGCGCATGGGACGGTCAGGTCTACCGGTCCTGGTGTCCACCCACGGACTCGACATCGACCGGCCGTGTAGTCGCCCGTCAACCGCGCCTGCGGATGATCGGAACATCTCGTATCACAGCGCCGGGGTGAGGACTCACGTTTCGGAAGTCCGATGCATCCACCGGCAGCGCCATTGCATCTGCATTGCAGCCGGCAAGCCGGGGCATCGGAGAGACGACGAGCACGAGGAGACGCCAGTGACCACGACCGAGCGGCCGATCGACGAGTACGTGATCGATGCAAGCGCCGGCACGACAGCCAGCGCCCGAACATGGACACTCGGTAACGGTTCAGTGCCGCCGCAAGCCGATCGACCGCCGCCGAACGTGGTGGACAACGAAAGCGACGACGAGCAAGAGCGCCCATTGACGATGCATTGGTCGGCGGTCGGCGGTGCTCTGGTTGCCCACTGGGCAGCGACGCCATCCCGATTTGAGTGACGCCAAGGGTCGTGGCTCGGTGCCCTTCGGCTGCCGGCGCGGACGGAGCTCGTGCCTCGCGGGCTCAAGCGGGTTCGGATTTGACGAATCCGGGCCAAGGGTCTGCGGCGCTGATGGTCGCGCTGAGCTTCGCTCAGGTTGTCCCGTCTCAGGATGAGGATGCGGCTCCTGGCGGTCACGCTGTCTCGCATTGGTCGCAGTGGACGTCGTCGAGTGGTTGACCCGAGATCAGCGCGTCGACCCAGTCGACCAGTGTGACGTCGTTGACCTCGACCTCATAGAACGTTTCGTTCTCGAGGATCGTGTGTCCGTTTCCGGGTGCGGTGTAGCTGTGCTGGACCACCCCGGCGGCCTCGATCGCCGCCTCGTTGGCGTCGATCGTGGCGAGGAGTTCGGCCGGGTCGAGACCCAGCGACTCCGCCCCTTCCGCCGCCTCCTGCGTCGTAGGCGAAGTCGAAGCGGGCCAGCACGATGTCGGGGTCATGCAGGCCGGCCTGGATCCACAACCGGCGAGGCCCCCAGTCGCGGGCGGTGAGCCCTTCGTTGACCTCCCAGTCGGGCAGGTTGTCATAGGCGCCCCACAGCTCAGCGAACTCGGCGTTGAGGTCGGGGTCGTCGGGAATGTGGCCCGAGTCGGCGCCGAACACGGTGACGTGGGCGTCGGGGAGCAGGTCGGCGACGAGGCCGCCGTAGACGGGGGCGGCGACCGACCCGTCAACCTTGCCGACGACGACGACCTGGGCGGCGTCGGGATAGTGCTCGGCGAGGTAGGAGAGCGCCGCCGTGCCGTTGACGAAGCCGTTGTGCTCGACGGTCAACTCGGGCGAGTACTCCCGGGTGACGTCGCCGAGATGCGCGTCGCCGGTGCAGGACGGCACGTAGATGAAGCTGTGCTCGGCGAAGGGATTGTCGGCCCTGGCGAAGTTGAAGATCCCGCCCTCGGTTGCCGGGTCCTCGCCGTAGATGCTCCAGTCATAGTTCGCCTCCCCGCCGGCGGAAAGGCCGGTGAAGGCGCAGCTCGCCGCGTCGTAACAGGTGCCGCCGCCGTCGAGGTAGAACACGACCTTGGTCGGGTCGGCGCGGCGCTCCCAGAAGGCGAACTCGCTGCCATCGGCACACATACAGTCGCCGCCGGGCACGACCTTCTCCCACTCCGAGTCGGCCGCGGTAACTGGTCCACTCGGCGCGTCGATGGCCGTCGCCAACGATCCCGACGGGTCCCTCGGCCAGCCGGCCTCGTCGAGGATGTCCCGCATACCGCTTCGGCCGCCGCCAACTCCGCGGACCCGACCCCGTCGGGAGGCCGGAGCGCGATGCGGCCATCCGCGCTGATCTGCGGGTCGGCGAACTCCTCGATGCCGTTGTCCCGCATGCACCGGGCGAACCCCAACGCAGCCTCCTGCAACGGCTCGCTCGTTGGCGGCGCCGTCGCCCTCGCCGCACCGACCGTCCCCAACGCAGCACCGACCGTGGCCAACGCTGCGGTCGCCACAGCGAATATTGCAACGAACCGCGAACTCCTCATCGGCGACCCTCCTCGATAACGGCAGCGACAGCGACGACGGTAAGGCCGACGCCGAGCGAGGCAAATCGGGGACGTCCCTCGAACGATCCCTGAGAACCCTGACGAACACTCGGGACCGGCCCGCGTGATCACGTGATGGGAGTGGCGAACGAACCACTGAGGTCACTTCCGGATCGTCTTGCCTGACGTCCCGAACGACCACGAGCCCGACCGAGCCTGCCGTGTTGAGAACCGCCGACGGCACACGCGTGCTCGGCAGAGATCGGCCTGGTTTCACCCCATCGACGATGACGAGCTGACGGTTCGCCGATGGCCAACCGGTGACTACCGGTCGGCGGTGCTGCGTCCCTGATGTGGATAGCGGCGGTCACGGCGAGGACGATCCCGTAGAGCACGAGCGCAGCGACGGTCTAGCGCACGGCGACCCCGGGGGCGTGACGTCGTGGAGCACGACCGCGAGGTCACCGCCCGAGCACACCTGATCACCTCGCTCCTCGACGGCGTATCCGTCCAGACCCACGCCGCGCTCAATCACGACGAGTCGGCCTGCCGCCAGCTACTCGACCGAACGACCACGCTCGTCAACGCAATCGCCACGGGCTACACACCAACCTGAGGGCGCCCTCGCCGGTCCGAGGGGTCATAGAAGGGAGACGACCAGCAGTGCCGACGCCGCGGTGCCCGCCAGCGTCCGCACGTGGTTCCACGCCGTCCAGCGCCGCAGGAACGTGCGCCAATACGACGCGCCCTCGTCGCCGGCGGGATCGACTGCGTCGAGGGCGTTGTTCATCGGCACGTTGACCACCATCGTTTCGACGAACACCCCGACCACGTAGAGCGCGCTGCCGATGCCCCGCAGCGTGGCGTGGGACTCGTCCGTCGTGAACGGCGCGGTGCCGGCGAGCACCAGGCAAAGCACTGTGGTGCCGCCGAAGACCAGCCCGAAGAGCGGGTTGAGGATGGTCGAGTTGATCGTCTGCATGACGGCGATGCCCTCGGCCGCCGGCCGCCGCCGTAGGGCCGGCATCACGCTCGTCGAGAAGGCGAACAACAGGCCGGCCACCAGGGCGCAGCCGACGGCGGCCGCCACGGTGCCGGCGGTGATCAGGTCTTCGGTCATGTGACGCTGCTCCTTTGCGCGCTCGGTTCGGTGGATGGGGACGAGGCGGCCGGGAATGTGGTGGCGGGCGGCGCCCATGTTGGCTCCCCGGCGCTCGCTGGTGAGTTCCGGTCGGCGGTGCTGCGTCCGTGCAGGAACAGGGCCCGGCCGAGGGCGGCGACCGCCGCCGTGGAGAACAGGGTGCGCACGACGTTCCAGGCCACCCACGGGCCTTCGTGCTGGTTGCGGACATCGGCGAGGTCGGCGATGCGGTCGGGGTCGCCGGCCTCGTCGATCTCAGAGTTGAGCGGGATGTGGATACCGGCGGTCACGGCGAGGACGATCCCGTAGAGCACGAGCGCAGCGACGGTCCAGCGCACGGCGACCCCGGGGGCGTGGCGTCGCTGCAGCACGACAGCGAGCGGTATCAGCACCAGAGCAGCGGTGAAGGTGACCTGGAACACCGGGTTGTCATTGAACCGCTGCATCGTCGCCACGAAGGTGCGATCGTCGGCGTCGGCCAGGTTGGGCATCACCGCAACCGAGAACGTGTAGCACAGCCCGGCGACGAGGGCCATCGCCACCAACGCGGCGCCGAGCACGAGCCCGGTCCACCCGTCACCGTCGAGACGGTGACGGGCCGACCGAACCGGCTCGGCCAACGGGGGGCGGACGACGTGATCGATCATCGGTCCGCGGCCGGAGTCCAGATGCCGGTGGCAGCGGTGCGGGTGGCGTAGTCGGTGAAGTCCCCCGGCGGCCGGCCGAGGACCCGTTGCGCGGTGTTGGTGACGTAGGCGAGTTTGCCCAGGACGTCGCTGAACAGGTAGGTCAGGAATTCGACGAACTCGGCGGGGACGCCATGCTCGGCGGCCCCGGCGACGTAGTCCTCGACCGACACCGGCACGTAGGTGATGTCGCGGCCGCTCGCCTTGGCGATCTCGGCGACGGCCTCGGGGAAGCTCAGCAACCGGGGGCTGGTCAGCTCGTAGACCTGCCCGGCGTGGCCGGGCTCGGTGAGCGCCGCCACGGCGACGTCGGCGATGTCGTCGACGTCGACGAACGCCTCGAGCTTGCCGTCGTCGGCCGGGACCACGACCTCGCCGGCCCGGATCGCGTCGAGCAAGAAGTCCTCGCTGAAGATTTGCATGAACCAGGCGCAGCGCAAGATGGTCACGTCGGCGCCGGTGGCCTGCACCTCACGCTCGGCCCGCTGGGCCTCGTCCTCGCCCCTGCCGGTCAACATCACCAGTCGGGTGACGCCGTGCTCGATCGCCAGTTCGGCGAACGCCCGGACCACCTCCGGCGCGTCGGGGACGACCAGGTCGGGGTTGGGGACGTACGCCGCCCGTACGCCCTGCAGCACCGGCGCCCAGGTCGACTCGGTCGGCCCAGTCGAAGGGCGGCTGGCCCGAACGGGAGCCGACCCGCACGGGCAGGCCGCGTGCGCCGAGCCGTTGGACGACCCGGCGACCCGTCTTGCCCGTGCCGCCGAGCACCAGTGTCGGCTTGTCGTCGTGTGAAATCTCGGTCATCGTGGATCCTCTCTCTTGGTTGGTCGATGTACCAGTCGTCCAGTCTGAGGGAGCCAGTCCGGTGGAACAATGCTCGGCCGTCGCTCATTCATGCCCGTTCGTCCAATCTGGTGGACGCTTCGTCTCAACGGCGGCAGACTGGGCCGATGCGAGGCGAGGATCCCTGGACCACACCCGACCCGCTCGGCGAGGCGCTGCACGTCCTGCGCATGTCGGGCAGCTTCTACTGCCGGTCCGAGCTCACCGCTCCCTGGGGGCTGGACCTGCCGCCCGAGCCCGAATCGATGTGGTTCCACGTCGTCAACGCCGGGCGCTGCTGGCTCGAGGTGGACGGCGACGAGCCCCGGCTGCTGCAGCCCGGCGACTTCGCCCTGGTGCCGCACGGCCAGGGCCACCTGCTGGTCAGCGAGCCCGGGGCACCGGCCCCGCGAGTCGACGCGCTCGACTACGACTACGCCAGCGACCGCTATGCGATCCTGCGGCACGGCGGCGGTGGGTCGCCAACCAACCTCGTGTGCGGCACCGTCCGCTTCGGCCACCCGGCAGCTCGCAACCTGGTGGCACTGCTGCCCCGCACGATCGTCATCGAGGGCACGCGGGGGTCGCTATCGCCCGAGGCCGAGTGGATGCACAGCACACTCCGGCTGATCGCCGCCGAGGGGCGGGAACTGCGGCCGGGCGGCGAGGCCGTGATCACCCGGCTGTCGGACATCCTCGTCATCCAGGCCATCCGCGCCTGGATCGCCGGCGACCCGGCCGGCCAGACCGGTTGGCTGGGAGCCCTGCAGGACCCCCGCATCGGATGGGCCATGTCGCTCGTGCACCGCGATCCGGCCCAGCCCTGGTCGGTGGCGTCACTGGCGCGGCAGACCGCCATGTCGCGGTCGGCGTTCGCCGCCCGGTTCACGGAACTGGTGGGCGAGCCAGTGATGCAGTACGTGACCCGGTGGCGGATGCAGGTGGCGCTCGACTGGCTGCAGCACGACGACGTCTCGGTCGCGGAGCTCGCCGCCCGCCTCGGCTACGAGTCCGAAGCGGCATTCAGCCGCGCCTTCAAGCGCACGGTCGGCACCTCCCCCGGCGCCGCCCGCCACTCACCACCCGACACGCTCCCCGCGACCCCGCACTTCGCCACCGCCTGACGCCGACCACGAGTCGCGCTCGTCCATCCGCGTCACACGCTCGAACGCCAGTTTGCGGCCCTTGCCGATCGAGCAGCAGCCAGACGCCGAACGGGATGCCTCCGCGCCGCGGCGGGTTCAGCGTCCCAACGTCTCGATGATGAGGTCGGCGGTCTCGGCGCCGCTGAAGTTCTGCTGACCGGTGATCAGGTTGCCGTCGCGGACAGCGAAGCCTTTCCACAGTCCGGCTTGGATGTAGTTGGCGCCCAGCGCCTTCAGCTCGTCCTCGATCCGCCAGGGCATCACGTGCGTGCCCGTCGGAAGCACTCCCGCCTCCCACATCGACTCATCGGCGAAGTCCTCTTCGACGTTGGCGAAGCCGGTAACGGTCTTGCCGGTGACGAGTGGTTCGCCGTTCGACAGGCGGGCGTACTTGAGAATGGCGACGCCGTGGCAGAGCGCTGCCGTCACCTTGCCGGCCTCGAAGAACTCGACGAACTTGACGTGCAGATTGGTCGCCGCGTCGAAGGTGAACATCGGGCCTTGCCCCCCGGCGACGACGAGGGCGTCGAACGCGTCGACGTCGATGTCGTCGACACGGGCGGTGTTCTCGACCAGTTTGATGAACTCGGGGTCGTGGAGGTAGCCACGACTGATGACGTCTTCGGCCTGCCACTGGCTGGCGTCCTCGGGGTTGGACATGGCGTCGGCTTCGCACCGGCCGCCGTTGGGGCTGAAGATCTCGACCTGATAGCCGACTTCGGTGAACTGGAAGTAGGGGTGGGTCAGCTCGGCCCACCAGAACCCGACCGGCCAGCCAAGGGTGGTGGACACGGCCGGGTTCGAAAGGACGATCGCGACCCGCTTGGGCCGTTGCGGGTTGACGGGGTTCAACGCTTTGTGGCTCATCGGGTGGGGGTCCTTTCCGGTTGTCGGTCGCTCACCAGTTGTCGGTCGCCTCACCAGAGGTAGCCGGCGACGACCGGCTCGGGTTCGGGTAGGGGTTGTTCACCGAGTTGTTCGAGCAGATCGCGCTCGATGTCTCGGCAGATGGCCGTGATCGGGACGTCGTTCACGTTGTTCGCGAAGGGCGAGTCGAGGACCGCGCCGACGCGCTCCAGCACGATGAAGACTCCGGCGATGACGGCGGTGAGTGGCACCGTCCACCAGGCGTCGGTCGGGGGAAGGGCACCGAGGAGACCGAATGGCAGCAGCGTCGAGAACGCGGCGACGGCGACGCGGGTGAAGTAGTCGTACTGGCGAGGGGTCGGGGTGTGCTTGATCCGCTGGCAGGTGGTGGCGGCGGTGTTCAGTGCGCCGAGCGCGGGCTCCAGCGTGATCGGGTCGAACTGCCCGACCATCCCCTCGCGAACGCCGTCCTTGACCCGCACGGCGACCGACTGCAGCACCAGGTTGGCCGGGTCGACGGCACCGGCGAGTCCCTGAACGTCGTCGGGCAGCCATGGCTCGGCGGCTACAGGCACGTCCGTTCCGCGGAGCTGTGCACCCAGCACATAGGCGAAGGCGATCAGGCGACCGGCCATCTCCCGGCGGTACGCAGCGGCCGCTTCGGGCGTCGCCGCGCCGGTCGCCACCGAGTTCGTGGTGGCCGCCATCAGCTGGCGTGTGAGCACCCGACCGCTGTTCTGGATCGTCGCCCACTGCATCCGCGCCTCGGCCCACCGGGCGTTGGCGGCATTGATGCGGAACGCCGCGAAGATGGCGACCGCCGCGCCCAGCGTCCCGATCGGCGCGAACGGCAGCGCGAGATCCGCGACGTCGAACAGATCGTGCGCCGCGGTGACCACGACGGCCACCCCGACGGCGTAGAACAGCGGCGCCCGATCCGTCGCCACCACGCGCAGCAGGCTCAAGTTCCGTCTGACGATCATCGATCCCGTGTGCCCGTGCATGGCGGCCCGCCGGGGCGACGCTCATCCCAGCGCCTCGTCCTTGAACTGCAGCAGCCCGATCGTGTTGCCGCCTGGATCGACGAACCACGCCGACAGGGCGAAGCCGACGTCGGCGACACCGTCAACGGTCCTCAAGCCGGGCTCGTCGTAGTCAGCCACGTCGACGCCGCGAGCGCGCAGCCCGGCGACCTCGGCGGCGACGTCGGCGACGCGCCAACTCGCCTTCGTCTGCTGCTCGCCGCTCGGGGCGCTGGTTCGAGTGAAGACCAGTCGGCTGTCGCCGCCGCATCGGAACGTCACGAACTCGTCGTTGTCGATCAGCACGTCGAGCCCGACCCGGTCGCGGTAGAACTGCCTCACGACGCCGAGGTCGGTAGCCGTCAGCATCACGTCAATTGGGTGTTCGCCAAGCATGCGTTCTCCTTTCCGCCGGATCACTGATGTCGGGCCCGAAGGTCGTCAGGTGTCCAGCGATCGACCACTCTTGCAGTCGGCTGTGATGATGTCCGAAGGAGTTAAGGGCACGTTCCTCTGTCTGTTGGCGGCGCACGGCGGGCCTGACGGTGAGGGCGACATTCTCAGGCGGCTCGCAACAGCCCGACACCGAGGGTGACCGTCCCGACGGTCAACGCGATGGCGCCGAGGTAGGCGAGGTTGACGAGCCGGTTGGGGCGCTCGGCGTCAGGTCGGACGATGGACAGGAAGAAGGCGATCGGCAGCAGCAGGGCGGCGGCGGGGATGGCGGTCGCGCACGACCTGCTTCCAGCCGTCGGCGAGCTGGGCGTGATCGACGAGGAAGATGGCGACCAGCGAGAGCAGCAGCAGAACGCCGGCGTGGGCGTGCCCGGCTCGCCACATGCTTCGCCGCAGCGGATGGTCGTAGTAGGCGCTGCGCCGGGTGATCCAGTGCCACAGCAGACTGGCCCCTCCGAACACCACCGTCGGGTACACCACCAACAGGACCCCGGCGGTGCGAAGACTCTCGTCGGACATGACAGTTCTCCCTCGGCGGCTCGGCGCCGCTCAGCCGCCGCTCGCGGCCGCTGCGTCCTGGTGGAGGTTGAGCAGGTTGCCGCAGCCGTCCTCGAACACGGCGTCGATGCAGCCGTGTCCCATCGCCTGCGGCTCAGACACGAACACGACCCCTCGGTCGCGCAGTTCCTGGTAGCGACGCTGGCAGTCGTCGACGTTGAACGACACTGCCGGCGTGCCGTCCGCCCGCCGACTGTCCTGCAGCGCCCTCGCCGCGTCGTTGAGCGGTGTCAGCAGCAACTCCGTGCCGTCCTCAGGTGACACGACGGTCAACCAGCGGGCACCCGGGCCGTACGCGGCGTCCATCTTCACTTGGAAACCGAGCGCCCCGCCGTAGAAGTCGCGAGCGCGGTCCAGGTCGTCGACGAACACCTCGGCGATGCCGATCCTCATCCTGTACGTCCCCTTCCGTGCCGCTACCTCCCGCGTCGTCGGAGACACGCCGGCACTCTTTCGCGACGGGTCCTTCGTTCGCCCGGAACTCCTCGATGATCTTGTCATTGAAGTCGTTGCTCCCGTCTGGGGCTGGATGCGCCATGATCTCGTCTCACGTGGACAAACGAACGTCTGCGTCGTGCATTTACTCAGCGGTTTGCGCCGTCGACGCTCCGAGGCGGTAGGTGAGGTTGACGCGGCCGGATGTCGTGGATTCGGCCGACACGAGCTCGAGTGTCTGACGCTGGGCGATGCCTTCGAAGACGGCGGTTCCGCCTCCCGTGGCGACCGGGTGGACGATCAGGCGAAGTTCGTCGAGCAGGCCGGCGTTGATGAGGCTGGTGACCAATCCTGGGCCTCCTACGACATAGACGGCGTTGCCCGGTTGCTGCCTCAACGTACGGATCTCGTTGATGTCGTGAACGATCCGCGCCGTGGGCCAGCTTGGGTCGGTGAGCGTCTTCGAGAGCACCAGATGCGGCGTCTCCGCCGCGAGGCGGGCGTAGGCGATCTCGCGAGGGTAGACGTCTCTGCCGAGCATGTCGGAGGCGGCGCTGGGGTCGTCGAGGATGGTTGCCCAGAACCGCTCGTAGTCGGGGAACATTCCGCCACCCAGTACGAAGGCGTCAACCGGCGGCAGCAGCTCGAGGCCGTCGGCCCAGGAGTCGACCCACTCGGCGTCGCCTTCGGAGCTGTACCCGTCCAGCGTCACCTGCATTGCTGAGATCAGGGATCTCGATGTCGTCATATCTGCCTCCAGATCGTGGTCTGTGTTGTGACGTGGTGGGCAACGCTCAGGCTGCCAACCGCCCGCCCCGATGGACTCGCTTCGGGGAGCGATGGACCGCTCCCGCGCCGGTGTTCACGGAAGGTTCCGCAGCCCGGCCCCGGTGAGCAGGTATCCGGGGGCGGTGGTCGCCGGGTCGGCCCGTAACAGGTCGACGAGGGCGGACCCGGCGATCTCGGGAGTCAACGGGTCCCCCAGTTGCTGCAGGTATGCCTCCTCGGTCTGGCCGCTGCGGGCGGCGTATGCGCGCACCCCGCGCCGGCCGACGTCGCCGAACGGGGTCATCCTCGGCATCACCGCGGTGACGGTGATGTCCAGTCCGGCCCGGCGCGACTCCTCTTGGGCGTAGTCGGCGAGGAACCGTTGGGTGGCCTTGGCCCCGGCGTAGCCTCCGCTGGCCGGTGATCCGTTGATCGCCGCTCCGCTGCTCACTACGACCACCCGGCTGCCAGCCGGCAGCGGCTTGAGCAGGGCCTCCCGCAGCCAGATGAAGGCGATCTTGACGTCGGTGTGCCAGTTGACGGAGAACGTCTCCCACGTCTGGTGGTGGAGTGGACGCATCACCGGGTTGGCCCCGGCGACGAGGATCAGCACCTCCGGCTCGTAGCGGTCGACCAAGCTCCAAGCCACCGTGGCGTCGCTCGCGTCGGCGACCTCGGTGCGGATGCTGCCGCCGGTGGCGGCCAGCTCGGCAAGGGCCGGGCCGCTGCGGGCGACCGCCACCACCGCAGCACCAGCCTCCGCGAACGCCCTAGCGATCCCACGGCCCAAGCCCCGGCTGGCGCCGACCACGACCGTGGTCCGGTCCGACAAGTCACTCATGACTTGACCGGAGCTACGTCTACGAGCGTCGCAAACTGGCGTTCGAGTGACTTGACCGCCCCGTTGCGCCAGCTGTCGGCCATCGACGCCGACAGAGGATCGGGGAAGATCTCCTCCTCCCCGTTGTCCACACCGTCGAAGATGGCTCGGGCAACGAACTCGGGCGAAGCCTTGGGGATGTCGAGGCCTCGGGTCATCTCGGTGTCCACGGGGCCGGCGATGACGGCATGGACCCTCATCTCCCGTCCGGCCAGCAGCGCCCGCCACGATTGGGACAGGCTGAAGGCGGCCGCCTTGGAGATCGAATAGGTCGGACTGATCGGCAGGGCGGCAACGGCCGCCAGCGACAGCACGTTGACGATGGCGCCCCGCGAACGGGTCAGCAACGGCAGGAAAGCCTGGGTCACGCCATAGGTGCCGAAGAGGTTGACGGCGAGGTGCTGTTCGAGCAGGGCACGATCGCTGACCTCACCGTGGAGATCGACGCCGGCGTTGTTGATCAAGACATCGAGCGACTCGACGCGCTCGACCGCCGCCCGGATCTGCGCCCCGTCGGTCACGTCCACGGTCAGCGGTGTGACCCGCCCATCCGAGTGGGCCAACGGCTGGCGCGTACCGGCATACACCCGCTTCGCGCCTCGCCTCAAGGCTTCCTCGACCAGCGCCTGACCGATACCACGATTGGCCCCGGTCACCAGCACTGCTTTGTCGGCGATCGTCATACAACCCTCCTCGCTGAGCCTCGGTGTCGGCGAGCTGGGTCGTCCCTCCCTCACACCGCTCCGAGCACCGGTTCGTATGGCACGACTGTGCGTCCGGGAAGAGCTGGTTCGCATCGGAGGTGACCCCAACCTCACCCCTAATGTTCTTCCGCGCCCGACATGCGGGGGCAGGGCGGCTAGGCGGAGGTGGGCGCCGCGCTCTGCGGCGCGAGGCCGGAGGGCCTTGTGGAGCTGGGCGCGGGAGCTGATCTCGAGCTTGCGGTAGGCGTGGCTCAGGTGGACCTCGACCGTCTTGATCGTGACGAAGAGCGTTTGCGCGATCTCCTTGTTGCTCATCCCGTCGGCGGCGAGCTGTGCCACGCGCCGCTCGCTGGCGGTGAGTGCGTCGAGTCCCGTCTGGAGGACCTTTCGCGGTCTCGCACCGGTGGCGGCGATCTCTTCGTTCGCCCGCTCGGCGAGCCCGAATGCTCCGACCCTTCGGGCGAGGTCGACGCCTTCTCGGAGCCGCTGGCGTGCTTCGGTCCGCTGGTTCGTGCGGCGCAGCGCGGCGCCGAGGTCGACGAGGGCGCGGGCGTGCTCGAGCCGAGCTTCTGAGCCTGCGAGCGCCTCGACCGCCTCCCGGAGTAGCCCGACTCCTGCCGTGCCGCCCTCAACCAGCCCGAGCACGCGCAGGGAGGCGCCGATGGCGTACGGGTCACCCCAACGTCGAGCGAGTGCGAGCTCCTCGTCGGCGAGCGCACGCGCTTCGTCGTTGCGGTCAAGGAGTCGAAGGCCTTCGGCGGCCCAGCTCCGCCACGGCACGCTGCTTGGATTGTCGAAGGGGACGAGCCGAACGGTCTCGCCAACCTGCAGTAGTTCCTCGACTCCCCGCTCGGGGCTTCCGGTCTCGATGCGCAGACGGCCGCGGCTGAGCCGAAACCAGACGAGGGGGACCTGGGCGAGCGGTAGCTGCTCTGGGAAGTCACCCTGGTCGATCACTCGCGCCGCTTCATCCGCCTCCCCCTGCTCCAGCAGCGCGTACGCCAGGAACCCGATGCTGTACGGCCAGGCGGCGAGCATGCCGCGGGCGACGCAGAGATCGATCGCCTCCCGCAGATCGGTGACCGCGGCTCGAAGATCGCCGCGACGGATCTGACAATAGCCGCGGAACGTCGACATGAACGCGACGTTGAGGATGTCGCCACGCCGGCGAGCCTGCGCGACCGCCTGGTCGAAGATGGAAACCGCTTCGTCGAGCAACCCCGCCTGGGGCAGCACCATCGCCGCGTAATCAGAACGCGATCGAGCCGCTCGCCAACAGGTTCCCGGGCGCGAGCGCCCGCCGGGCGAGCTCGATTGCGAGCTCACGGTGCAGCGCCAGCTGGTACTCGTAGTGCGCCATCGTCCCGAGCAGGATCTCGCTGCCGAGGCCTCCGTGGAGCGCATCCAGGTCGAGCTCGCCGATCGCTACTTCGGCGATGGGATAGGTCTGCGCGTCCCACCACGCCGAGCTGATGAGCTCCGCCACGAGCAGCTCGTAGAGGTCCGGATCTCGCTTCCGATCGACCTCGTCAAGCGCCTGCTGGAAGACTGCAAGGGCATCCGCGATCCGATCCGTGAACCACAGCGCGCGGCCGAACTCGAGCGCAACCGCGCCGCGCCGCGCCGGGTCGGCGAGGAGCTCGAGACCGGCATGCAGGTGGTCGGCCGCAGCCGGGCCGTTCGTCCGCCGCTCCGCAAGGCCGAGCTCGACCAGCACCTCCGCCCGCACCGCCGGATCGGTCTGCTCGTCGAGCGCACGGCTGAGATATCCGACCGCGGCCTCGGCCGCGCCCTGGGCGACTGAGCGTTCGGCCGCTTGGCGGAGCGTCGAGACCACGAACGAGTCGGCCCGTGGGGCGACACGGAGCAGGTGCCCCGCCGCACTCTCCGCCGGCGCGCCGGCCTGGAGCTGCAGTTCAGCGGCCAGGCGGTGGGCGGCGTCTCGTTCGACCACATCGAGCGTCTCGTGGACGGCGCTGCGGATGACGGGGTGGAAGAACTCGAGGGGATCCTCGCGACGAAGCAGGTCAAGCCGAACGAGGGTGGCGGCGGCCGGACCGAGCTCGCCTGCGTCCACGCCGGCAAGCGCGGCTGCGAGGCGCAGCGAGGTCCCGTCGCCGAGGATCGAGGCCGCGCGGAGCAAGGCCAGCGCCGGTTGCGGCAGGCGGGCGAGGCGAAGCCCGACGGCGCGAGAAACACCCTGCGCACCGATTTCCAACAGACGGGGCACCTGCTCAGCTGTCGGGCTGGTTCCCTCGCGTGCAACGGCGTCGAGCACAGCGCCGATGAAGAGCGGATTTCCGCCGGTCGCCGTATGAAGGGCGGCGCAGAAGGCTTCGTCCGGTTCCAGGCCGTGCAGCTCGCGCGCCAGCACGGCGATTGAGTCACGGCCAAGCGGTTCGGGGCGAATCGCGGCGGCCTCCGGATCGGCGACGAGCTCTGCGACAAGCGTGGGATTGTGGCCCTCTCCCTCGGGCGGCCGGGTTCCGGCGGCGACGAGAAGGGGCACCCCCTCGAGCCTTCGCGTCAAATATCGGAGCCACCGCAAGGAGGCAGTGTCCGCCCAGTGCAGGTCGTCGATCGCCAGCAACGTCGGCCGCTGAAGGGCCACGTTGGCGGCCAGCCAGTAGAGGCCGTGAAGGATCGCGAAGGAGCCCTCCCCGGGCGCGTCGTGCGAGGCGGCGAGCTGGGCGGCTCCGAACAGCGGCTCGACAAGCTCGGCCGGCCCTGAGAGCAGCTCGGCGCGCAGATCCGGAGCGACGGATGCGAGCAGCGGCTCGAACAGCTGGCGGACGATCCCGTACGCAAACTCGCCCTCGAACTCGCCGCCGCGGGCGGCGAGCACTCGCATCCCCGCCGAGCCGGCAATCGCCCGCGCCTCGGCGAGCAGGCGGGTCTTGCCGATCCCGGCACTTCCCTCGATCACGGCGAACCGCCCACCGCCGCTCCGCGCCGCGTCGGTCAATGCCTGCAGCGCCGCGACCTGGGCATCGCGCTCAAGCAGCAAGACGGGGGTTCCGCCCGAAGGAAGGACACTCGCTGGCGCCATCACGACCACTCCGTAGAACCCTCAGATCGGACAGTTTAGGGACACGTCCGCCGCGTACGGCGCACGACGCGAGGGTATGGGCTACGAGGCGGCGGCCTTCACCAGCGCGACGATCTTCTTCTCGACCGCCGGGGTCCACTCCGTGAGCGCGTACGACGTCGGCCACATCGGACCGTCGTCGAGGTTCGCGGCCTCCTCGAACCCGAGCGTCGCATAGCGGGACTTGAACTTGCCGGCGTCCTTGAAGAAGACGACGACCTTGCCGTCCTCGTTCGCGTAGGCGGGCATGCCGTACCAGGTCTTGGGCGACAGCTCAGGAGCCGTGGAGGTCACGGTGGCGTGCACCCGCTCGGCGAGGGCGCGGTCGTCCGGGGCCATCGCGGCGATGCTGTCGAGCGCGGCCTGGAGGGCATCGGCCTTCTTGGCCCCCTTCTTCCCCTCGGCGCGCAGCTCGGCGGCGCGCTGCTTCATGGCGGCGCGCTCCTCTGCGCTGAAACCGCCGGACTCGGTCTTGGTCTTCGCAGGCATGATCGGCCCTTCCTCTCCGGGATCAGGACGGACGGCGTCTGCTGGCAGACGCTACGGCAGCCCCCAGGGCATCACTTCTTGATTCCTGCTCAGTTCGAGCCCGATCCTGACCGAGCCGTGCTAGGGGCGGCGTGCCCGACGAGCTTCCGAGGAGGGTCAGCGCTCCGACCTTGTCGGGCCCGGTGCTGCCGGCCGCGACCGCGCCATAACGGCTACACGTGCACGAACGGACATCCGGGGGGCGTCGGCTGGGAGCCCGCCGCATGGACGCGTACGTCGATGCCTGATATGGGCGGCGGAGGCACGGAGTCACCAGCGACGTTCGGCATCGACATTCGGTACACGCGTGGGGTTGCCGGCCCCCTGGTCTTGCCCGATGTCGGTCGGTGGCACGGGCGCTTCCCGTGGGAGCCAGTCCGTCAGCTGAGTCGTATCGTTGCGCTGGGGTCGTTTCGGCGCCATGCCAGCGACGATGGTGCATGCCGTCGGGTAGCACTGTGGCGCCGTTTTCGAGGAGTTCGTCCAGGCCGGCCACGCCCTCCGCGGCATAGCGACGTTTCCAGCGGATCACCGCAGGCTTGGACACCACGACCTCTCGGCTGCACGTTCGGCGGCGGCTTGATGGATGCCGCCGCTGTCCTCAGCCGGCGGTGGGGACGCCGTCGGTGTCGACCTGATCCGGGGTGAACTGGGTTGCGCACAAGGCCGCGGTCGCGGCGGCGAGCTCGTCGTCGGTGGCGGTGCTCGAGGCAGTGACTGTCGCGATCCACGCGTCGATCGACCCGGCGTTGACCTCTCGGACCTCGGGTGAGGTCTCCGCAAACGGCCGGGGCGTCGACCGCTCGCCGGCAGGTAGACCCGAGACCGAGCATGGCGACGTCCCAGCCGGGCCGACGTAGAGGCCCCGGCCCGTCCGGGCGAACGCCGACGGCACGGTGTGTTCCAGCTGAGCAGGTCCCGCACCGCCGCCGTCGGGGGAGCCGCACGGTCACGACGCTCACCGGGCCGCCCCAGGTCACGGTGAGCGTCGACGGCGGCTCGCACTGCGGATCTCGCCGTCGGCGTTGCCCTCGGCTGGAAGGCCCGCCCTCCCGCAGGTCACCAGTGACGGGCGCGAACCAGCGCGCGAGACGCTCGCGGATCGGTAATGGCGTGCCAGACGTCCTCGACCTCGGCTTGGTACTGCGCGTCGAGGGTGACGGCGATCAACTCGTCGTCGCCGACCCGCGCCGGGCACGTCGCGAGCCGTCGCGGCAAGCTCGTCCAAGAGTCCTTCATGCTTCCTCCTCGGGGTCTGTCGCTAGGCCCCCGCCCGGCGACGCTGGTGGGTTCCCGTCAGGCGCCGCTCCCGCTTGCCGCGGGCGAGCTCGGTGCGAGTGCGTCGAGATGCTGATACCAGAACGCGCGCGAAACCGCTCGAGCCACCGGTCGACGTCCACAGCGGAGCGGGCTCGACGGCGTAGAGCCGTCGGGCTCCCGCGGGCGGACCCGCGCGAACCCGTTGTCCCGCAACACTCGCAGATGCTGCGAGACCCCGGCTGGGAAAGGCCGAACTCCCGCTGCACGACGGCCGTGATCTGCCCGGCCGACAGCTCGCCGTCGGCGAACAGTTCGAGGATCCGCCGCCGGACCGGATCGCCCAGGACTTCGAACGCGTGCACGGCTCGATTCTGGGACCACAAAACATATAAGTCAAGACCTATATCAGCGTAGAGTGATCTTCTGCCTCGTTCTCAGGGCGGACCTGCACCTGATCCAGCGGCGACTGGTGTCGCCCGCCACTGGCATGGGACCACCTGGGCCGTGAGCACCAGGACCCCCGCTCAAGTCGGCCGGGACGGTGAGCAAACCCTCGGCTCCTCTCGGGCCGTACGGTGATGCCTGATTCGGAGCCGGTCAGCGGCGCAGCCGAGGGTGTCGTCGGTGTGTCGGTTCGGGGCAGCTCCGGGCGTTGCCGGCGGCTGTCTCGCGTACCGTCGGCGCCGAGGAGATGAATCGAGACGTACGGCTGGTCGCCGACAACCCAGCTGTCGTGAGGCACGGGTGGAATGTGAAACAGGTCGCCTGCACGCAACTCGACGACGTGGCCGTCGTCGAAGGCCGCCGTCGCCGTACCCGACACGACCAGCCCGATGTGTTCAACAGTGCAACGCGAAGAACCCGTATCTGGACCGACGTCGTCGACCACTTCCAGCCCGGCTCGTAGCTAGCTCGGCCGAGAGTGAGCTCGCCCAGTCGTACGATCTCGAGCCTTCCTTTGGCGAACTCCCGAATCTCATCGGGCTGCTCGAAGCGCTTCAGCACGACATCAACCATCGATCGACCTCCATTCAGCGTGAGCTGCCTCCCGCGATACGTGTGGCTCGCGGTTGGCGCCAGCGTGCCTGGAAACGGTCCGACCAGGCCAACCCGGCGCGGCGCCTCGACGACACCGTCGCAAATTCATGCCGTGACGACATTGTCACCTGCACCACGCGGGCGATCGAGGATGCGTTCTGCGCCTGTGCGGATGGTCAGTGCGGCAGTTGTTCGGTGGTGACATTCTGGGGTGTCGGCACTGACCACGCGGTCTGACGACGTCGCGGCCACAGCTTGTGGCAGACGCTTACGCGGCGGTCTGCAGTTGGTCGAGGGCTCGTTGCAGTGCGATGGTGTCTTCGAGTACCCAGTCGTCAATGATGCGACCCCATCGCAGTCGCAGCCATTGCACCCCCTCGTTGCGGTAGGTGGTGCCGTCGGGTAGCGGCGCCGAGATGGCGAGGCGCACCGCCACCCGGGTGTTCCACGGCCAGCCTCCGACGAGGACGTCTTGAACTTGGAACGTCAACCCAGGTAGGCGTTCGCCGACAGCCCGGAACCAGGCGAGGAAGGCGTCCTTGCCCCGCAGGTCGGCACCGAGTGCGGTTCCCCGACGAAGCGGAACCGCATCTCGGCGTCGGCCATCTCAGCGGCGGCCTCGACCTCGCCGGTGGCGATCCGCCGCCAGGTGGCTCGAGCTTTGGAAGCGACGATCATCCGATACATGCGCCGACCGTAGAACAGCGAGTTTACAATGTCAACCCACTAACCTCGGACGGTATGACCCGACACGGTTTCGGCACCATGCACTGCTCGATGGCCAGGGCACTCGACGTGATCGGTGACCCCTGGACGCCGCTCGTGCTCCGCGACCTCTACCTCGGTCTGACCCGTTTCGACGAGCTCGCCGACGATCTCGGAGTGGCCCGCAACCTCCTCACCCGTCGCCTCGACCACCTCGTCGAGCGTGGTGTCGTCGAGCGCAGCCCGTACCAGGACCATCCACCCCGCTACGACTATCGGCTCACAGCATCGGGCCGCGAGGTCGTGCCCATCCTGATCGCACTCACGGCGTGGGGCGACCGCTGGTTCGGCCCGGATGAAGGACCGCCGATCCGCTTCCGCCACATCTGCGGCAAGATCGTCGAACCTGTGGTGATGTGCCCGCAGTGCCTGAGCCGTTCACTCTCAGCTCCGTCACACCGCTCCCTGGTCCAGGCCACAAATCCGCCGCCGGGACGAACCTCGTCGGCGCGACCGGATGGACGCCGCCTCGCCCGGCCAACCATGCCGACACATGATCAAACCATTCACGTCGTAGCCCGTCCACGAGTTGCCCGCCTGCGGGCCGCGACCCTGCCTCACCCCGTCAATCACCATCGCGTGCGCACCGCTGTGCGCAGCCGGCACCGCGGAGATGCCGATCGGCGTGCGCATGGCTGGTCTCGGCGGCGGTGTTCGATGGGCGTGTCTCTGGCGATGACAGCGTGCTTGGCGTCTGCTCGTGGCCAGATTCGCACCAATCGCCGAACATCTGGAGCACCGTTTCTCTATCTATCTAGGCGGCGTGGTCGAGGGAGTGTTCCGTCTCGTGGATCGCCACGGCGGGTTGCTGGCGAGGCTCTGCTCGGAAAGCGGCGATGCTGTCGAGCTTGTGGCAGCGTTCGTCGTGGCCGATCTGGCGCAGGACGTCGGCGACGGTGACGGGATGAGTCCAACGGTGGGAGAGGGGCCCGTCGAAGGTCTGGTGTTCGGAGTGGGAGTTGGCTGCGACGAAGCGCATGTACTCGCGTTCAGCGTGGTCCTCAAAGGCGGCATTGAGCGCGTAGCTCCAGGCTGGCGCGCCGAGGTGGAGGATCCAGGTGGCGAGGTGCCAGGGACCGGCGAGCAACCGCGGGACGACGCGAAACCGGAACCGGGCGAGGCGATGGCGGCGTCGGGCGAGGACGTCCTCGAGGACCAGCATGTGCCATTGCTCGTTGTCGTGGGCGGCGCGGGCGTCGGCGACGCGTGCTTGGATCCGTCTGGCCATGGTGGATTGCCCGCGGGTGCGGGCGATGCGGCGCTGAGCGACACGTTCCCACGAGCGGTAGGGGACCTGGGCGAGGTGCTCGAGAACCAGAAACTTCTGTAGCGAGGCACGCCGCCCGTAGAGCACCGAGATCAACACGTTCATCACGACGATGACCGGGTTCGACCCCTGGCGCGGAGTAGACAGGGATGCTTGTTCCTCGGCGCGCAAGGCACCCGGCGACAGCGTCGGGGGACCGGGAGAATGGGGGTATTCATCGGGGATTCCTGGTTGATCTCGAGGGGATTGAGGGCGTTGGCGGCGACCGAGAGTGCGGCCGAACCGATTAGGTCGGGTGCTGAAAAGCTGACTCCGGTGGATGGCCATGCATGGTGCACGACATCCAGTGGGCGACAGGCGTCTTGGTGAGTGCAGCGAGCAGAAACCTGCCTGCTCAGCTCACCAATGTTGCGAAGCTGGACGTTCGCCCTACTGGCGCATGCATGAACATGCCACGACGCGGATGGATATACGGCCCGAAGGTCGAAGTTCAGCAGCCTGTTAGGTCAAGCCACCGTCAGTCGGTCGGCCGAGTCGACGGTGAGATCGATGCGGTTGCTGGCCGAGGCGAACCCGGGGCTCGTCACGGTGAAGGGACCGCCGACGGCGCCGAACGACTCGTCGTCGACGGTCAACGCCGAGCTGCCTCGGTGGGCAGTCACGCGGACAGGCACGCCTTCCGGTCGGCGTACGGTGACGCGGCTGGCAGCGCCGAATCGCACGTGCAGCGTGCCGTCGGGAGCGGGCAGGCAGATCTCGGTGCGGGCTACCCCGCCGTCGATGCGCAGGCTGCCGAGCGCGACGTCGATGAGATCGGCGGCGACACTACCGACGCCGCCGTCGATGTCGATGCTCCACACGAGCGTGGAATTGAGGGTGATCACGTCGGTGCCGGTTCGACGGCGAACGGATACCCGGGGATAGGTGAGCTCGACCTCGCTGCCGTGGACCCGCGCCTTCGGACGCCGACTGGTGTGGTGAGCGGTGTAGAGGCCGCTCATCGCGGCGGAGCTGCCGATCATCGTCTCGCCGAGGCCGCGCCGGACGTGAAGGCGACCTGGTGTTTCTGGTGCTGATGGTGCTGTGGATGTTCTCGGTAGTCATGACACCGAGTATCACTCGAACGACTGATATTGTCAACTACTCGAATGATATATTCAGGTAGACATGTGACACAGTTCGATCGGGAGGTACCCTGTCGGCATGGCCACCAAGCGTCCGACCAGCGCCACGGCTCGAAGTCCACGGCGAGCGCCCGCGGCCGATGAACGTCAGCGCGATCCTGAACGCACCCGGCAGCGGATCCTGGAGGCAGCCCTGCACGAGTTCGCCGACAAGGGATTCGCTGGTGCCCGCGTCGCCGACATCGCAAGGCGTGCCAACCTCAATCAACAACTCATCTCCTACTACTTCGGCGGCAAGGACGGCCTCTACGCCGAGCTGCTCCTGGCATGGCACCGCCGGGAGGCGACCCTCGCTGGGGAGGCGCAATCGTTCGCCGATCTCGTGGTTGCCTACCTGCAGGCGAACCACGACCAGCCGGAGATGGCCAGGCTGCTGGTGTGGGATGAACTGACGGCTCACAGCGACGTCATCGCTGCCACCGGTGAGCCGCCCGAGGTCGCCGACATCCGTCGCCGCCAAGCGGAGGGCGAACTCGTCAGCGATCTCGATCAGGCTTCCTGCTGCTCGCCTTGATGGGCGCCGTCGCTGCGGGCATCACCATGCCGCAGATGGCCGCCCGTGTGTGCGGACTTGATCCGTCAAGCCTGGAGTTCGTCGCCCGCTACGGCGAACAACTCCGTCGAATCATCGGCCACCTGTCCCCGGGGAATCCGAACGTGGAAGTGTCCTGAGTCGGTCGCCCGATCGGTCGTACGTGCTGTTCGGGCGCGACGCGCTGGAGCCCAGGCACGTGGTTCGGTGCCGTCTCGTTCGGTGGGCGTTTGCGAACGACGGTGGTACGGAGGCAGGTGCCGCTGACAGCAGAGTGCCGCGATCGGCTACCCGATATCGGGTCGGTCGCCGGCGAGCGGCGGGGCGACACTGGGCGGATGCGGATCACACCCTTCCTCCTCGACCGGTGGCTGACCGAGCACCAGTTCGCAACCCCGCCGATCGAGTTCGACCTGGCCGCGAGCACCGGACCACGGTGGACCTGGGACGAGCTGATGTCGCAGCTCGCGCCCGGGGTGCTCGAGGGACTCGGCGACGCCGGCGTGTCGTACGGGCCGGCCGCCGGCTCGCCGGCGCTGCGCGAGGCGATCGCCGAGATGGCCGGCGTCTCCCCGGCGGAGGTGGTCGCCGTCACCGGCGCGTCGGAGGCGCTGTGGCTGGTGCTGCTCGTCGCTGCCGAGCCGGGGGCGAACGTGGTGCTGCCGCACCCCGGCTACCCGGCGTTCGACGAGCTGGCTCGCTACCTCGGGCTCGAGGTTCGCCACTACCACCTGGCGGCGGCGGCGCAGCACGCCGTCGATGTCGACGAGCTGGCCGCCCGCCTCGACGACCGCACGGCGGTGGTCATCGTCAACACGCCGCACAACCCGACCGGCTCGGTGGTCGGCGCCGAGCTGTTGGCGCAGCTGCGCGACCTGGTGGCAAACCACGGCGCCCAGCTCGTCGTCGACGAGGTGTACCACCCGATCTACCACGGACCGCCGACACCGTCGGCGGCGACGCTCACCGGGGCGACGACCATCGGCGACCTGTCGAAGGCGCTGTGCCTGGCCGGCCTACGCACCGGCTGGATCGTCGAGCATGACCGCGCCCGCTTCGAGCAGTACGTGGACGCCCGGTCCTACCTGACGATCAGCAACTCGCCGATCGACGAGGCGCTCGCTGCGGCGGCGATCCGCAGCCGCGACACCATCATCGCCCGGGCACAGGCAGTCGCCGAGCAGAACCTGGCGACGCTCGACGCCTTCGTCGGCGAGCACGTCGACGTGCTCGGCTGGGTGCGCCCGACGGGCGGCCTGACGGCGTTTCCCTGGCTGCGCTCCGGCGTCGACTCGCGTCCGTTCTGCATCGACGCCGCGGCCGCCGGCGTGCTCGTCGCCCCCGGCGACTGCTTCGATGTGCCGTCACACTTCCGGATCGGGTTCGGGGCCGTCGAGCACGGGTTCGCCGAGGCGGTCACCCGCCTCGGCGAGGTGCTGGCCAAGCACGGGTAAGTCGTCCGATGACAAGGGAACCCGCTCCAACCGGCGACCCTGCTGCCAGCCATTCACCCGGCCCCATGGGTCGCCCGGGCAGGTGCAGCCGATGATCCCGCTGCGCCAATCTCGGCCGTGGCCGCACGAGGGGGAGTGGGCATCGCCGCGCTCTTACCGGCGCTACCCGAGCATGGAATACCTCCTGCGCACGTTGTGCGCCGACGGGCTCCGCCAGCACTTCGCGAGACAGAGCCAGCGCTCCCTGACGACGGCGGAGGCAACCTTCGCTCACGAGGGTCTGCCGGGGCCGGGCCCGGAGGATCGGAGAACTCAGTTTCCGTGAACGGCCGGCCGCGAAGTGCCCGACGCCATCCGCAGCCTCGCCCGGTCCGAACCGACGCTTCGGTCATGATCGCCCCGGCTCGGATGTCGACGCGGCCCGCCGTGTCGATCACGGACTGCACATGCTCGTCCATTACCTGTTCGTCGAGGGCGTCGACCTCCGCCGCCTCGGCGGATCCGCCGGCGGCAATGACCTCTCTTGGCGACAACCGCGACGGGGGACTGGTCACGTCCGGTGAGGGTGCGCGCATGCGCGCACCTTCATGTGTTGAGAGCGACGGCTGAAACGCGTCTGTGGGTGGCTGGTGCGCCATCGATCGGCATCGGGATCGTTTTGAGCCGTCGATGATGTAGACACCGCGACGTCGGGAAGGTGGGCGCCGACCAACCGCCCAGTTCGCCCTTCGGTCGGTGTCTATACAGACATGGAAGTCCAACAAGTTTCGGAGGAAGGTCACGCGACGGTTGTGACAGTCGAGTTGATGTCACGGGCCCAGGCCGGGGATGGCGAGGCGTTCCGAGAGTTGACCGAGCCATATCGCCGAGAGCTCCAGGTGCACTGCTACCGGATGCTCGGATCCCTCCAAGATGCTGAGGACGCCCTGGTCCATACGTGCCGTGCTCGATCGACGCCTCCGACCGGCACACCATGCGAGGGCGCTTTGGCTACACACCCGATTCGGCGCTGGCGTTGACGGAGTACCTGATGAGGCCGGTAGGTCGACGACGTGGACTTGGTCGGTACGGCGGATTGTCGGCGCGTGCTAGCGGATGGTCTGGCCTCTGCCTTCGCCGGCTGGCTTTACAGGGTTACGGGCACGCCGGTCGTTCTCGTCGAGAGCGTCGATTGTCTCCGCGGTCGCTCGGAAGACGCGGAGCTGGGCCGGTTCGTCTTCGATGTAGTCGTCGAGGGACGTGAGCGCGGCGTAGATGAGCTTGGCCATGATGCTTCGAGGTCAGGGCGGTTGTCGTTTGCGGGCGCGAGCGTCAGGTAAACGCACCGACCCCGGTGATGTCGCGTCCGACCAGCAGTGTCTGGATGGTCTCGGTGCCCTCGAACGTGTAGATGGCCTCCATGTCGGCCATGTGCCGCATCACGTGATAGTCGAGCAGGATCCCGTTGCCGCCGAGGAGGTTGCGGGCCTCGGCGATGACGTCGCGGGCCTTCGTCGTATTGTTGAGTTTGCCGAGCGAGGCGATCGTGTCCGACAGCCGGTCTCCCTCGGCGAGCCGCCCGATCCGCAAGCAGTACAGCTGCATCGCCGTCACCTCGGCGAGCATCCGCACCAGCTTCTCCTGGACGATCTGGAACCGTACGAGCGGCTTGCCGAACTGGTGGCGCTGACTGGTGTAACTCAGTGCGGCGTCATAGGCGGCGACCGCATGGCCAAGCGCCATCCACGAGCACGCCGCCCGAGTCGAGGCGAGCACCCGGGCCGTGTCCTTGAAGCTGTTGGCGTCCGGTAGCCGGTTCTCGGCGGGCACCCGGACGTCGGTGAGGACGATGTCGGCTTGCCACATGGCGCGCAGCGACACCTTGCCCTCGATCACCTTGGCCTCGTAGCCGGGCGTGCCCTTCTCCACCAGGAAGCCCTTGACTTGCAGGTCCTCGGCGTCGCGCGCCCACACCACGACCACGTCGGCGAGCGTCCCGTTGCCGATCCACCGCTTGGCGCCGTTGATCACGTACACGTCGCCCTCGCGCCTGGCCTCGGTCTCGAGCGCCACGGAATCGGACCCGTGGGCAGGCTCGGTGAGGGCGAACGCACCGAGCCTCTCGCAGCGCGCCATCGCCGGCAGCCAGCGCTGCTTCTGCTCCTCGGAGCCGCACAGGGCGATCGAGCGCATGGCGAGACCGGCCTGCACGCCGAGGAAGGTCCCGATGCTGCCGTCCCCACGATTGAGCTCCATGTGGATCAGGCCGGCTGCGGTGCTGCTCATCGGCGGGCAGCCGTAGCCCTCGATGCCGTCGCCGACCAGGCCGAGCTCACCGAGCCGGCGGCAGAGATCCAGCGGCACCTCGGCCCGCTCCCAGAAGGCGTTGATCACCGGCAACACCTCGTCGTGGACGAAGCGACGAGTGCGGTCGAGATAGTCCAACTCGGTGTCGGTGAGCTCACCGCGCAGCAGGAAGTAGTCCGTTCCCAGTGCCTCTCCGATGCCGATGTACACAGGCCGGCTCAGCGTCTCCGCAGCGGTGTCGGTCATGTCGACCTCAGAGCAGCCCGCGCTCGCTCAGGCGGTTGAGCGCCTCGATGCGATTCCGGGCGCCGAGCTTGTTGAGGGCGCTCTGCACGTAGGTCTTGACGGTGTTGCGGGTCAGGCCGAGGGCGTCGGCGATCTCCGGGTTGGTCTGGCCCATCGAGATCAGGCGGAGGATGTCGTACTCGCGTCGGGTGAGCGCGCTCCGTCGCAGCTTGTCGGCGAAGCGACGGCTCGCCTCCCCGACGCCCGAGTCCGGCCCGACCGTTTCGCCCGCGGCGACGCGGCGGATCACATCGACGAGGTCGGCCCGGTCGGCGTCCTTGAGCACGACCGCTTTGGCCCCGGCGGCCAACGCGGGGTCGACGGCGGCGTGGTCCGGATAGGCAGTGAAGAGGATCACCTTGGCGCCAGGAGCGCCGTGGTGGATGCTCCGCACGACCTCGGGGCCGAGCATGTCGGGGAGCCGCAGGTCGAGCACCACGACGTCGGGTTGGGTCTGCTCGGCCAGCGTGACCGCCTCGCTGTCCGGTGCGGGCGTAGCCGGCGAGGCTGATCCACGGTGTGCTCTCGACGAGGTGGCGGACGCCGTCGAGGACGATCGGGTGGTCGTCGACGACGAGAACGCTGATCGCCCGTTGCACGATGCTCACTCCGGAACCCATGCCCGGACCGTCACTCCGCCGTCGTCGTTGCCGCCCACCGTGAGGTAGCCGCCGACCCGGCCGAGGGCGTCGGACTGGGCGGCGAGCCCGAGACCTGGTCGGTCGGAGTCGCTGGGCCGCACGCCAACACCGTCGTCGGCCACGGCGACGGTGACCCCCTCGTGGGCACAGAACACGCTGACCAGCACGGAGTTGGCCCGGGCGTGCTTCTCCACGTTGAGCAGCGCCTCGCGCACGACGTCCGCCAGGACCCTGGCGCGCGACGTGTGGAGCGGGGGGATCTCGTCGAGCACGAGCAGCCGGGCGGGCACACCGGCGCGTTCGGCGAAGCTGCGGCAGTCGGCGCGCAGGGCGACGGCGAGGGCGACGGCCTCGGGCGATGCGTGCAGCGCCTGGAGCGACTCGCGGAACACCGCCGCGGCTTCGCTGGCCTGGCGTTCGATCGCCTCCAGCTGGGCGCGCAGCGCCGGGTCGTGGGCGGCGCCGTCGGACAGCTTGCGCACGCCCGCGCCGATGGTGAACAGCATCGCCCCGACCGTGTCGTGAAGCTGGAGGGCGAGCCGTCGCCGTTCCTCGTGAACGGCGACCTCGGCGCTGTGGCGGGCCCGCTCCTCGACGATCGCCGCGTCGGCGGCTCGCCGCGCCGCGCTCTCGAGCGCTCCGACGGCGGCGTCACCGTAGGTGGCCTCCTGCCGATTGGCCCCGTAGAGCACGCCGAGCACGCGGCCGGCGTGGACGATCGGCACGGCGACCATCCCCTTGACGCCTTCCCGATCAGCCTGGGCGGTGAACGGTGAAAGGTGGGCACTGACCGGATAGTTGGGCACCCACTCGGGCCGGCCCGATCCGAGGACGCGACCGGCGAGTCCGACCCCGGGCGGGACGACGAGGCCGTCGACGGCATCGGTGCGCGTCTGCACCGAATGTCCGAGCACGATGTTGCCGGCGTCGTCGAGCTCGCCGATCCACGCCACGTCGATGCCGATCGCATCGGGGAGGCTGGCGAGGACGGACCGGAAGGCGGTGCGCCGATCGAGCAGGCTGAGCACCTTGGCGTAGTCCTCGTCGAGTTCGACGAGGAGGTCGGCGGGAGGCGACGCGGCGCGTCGCCTCCGGCGCGAGGGGCGGCTCACGCTTGCGCCCTCCGTGCCCACATTGCGCCCATCATGCACCACCCCCGCGGTCGCGACCACCCCTGTCCGGGTGTCTCCGGATGGAGATCCCCCGGTTGGCGGTCTCCATGACCAGCTACCGTGACGCCGGTCACGAGCGCACGATCTGGCCATGTTGTCGGTGCGCAACCTCGAGGTGAGCTATGGCGGCGCGGTTCGTGCGCTGCGTGACGTCTCCGTCGAGGTCGGCGAGCGTGGCGTGGTTGCCGTGCTCGGCAGCAACGGCGCCGGCAAGACGACGCTCGTGCGGGCGGTGTCGGGTGTCCTGCCAGGCGTCGGCGGCGCCATCGACGGCGGCAGCATCGAGTTCGCTGGGCAGTCGCTGCGCGGCCGAGCGGCGGCGGCGATCGTCGGCGCCGGCGTGGTCCAGGTGCCGGAGGGACGGCGGATCTTCACCCGTTTGACGGTGGACGAGAACCTGCGCATCGGCGGTTTCAGCCGCCGCGACCGTCGCGCCAAGGGTCGCACCCGCGCCCGGGTGTTCGAGCTGTTCCCGATCCTCTACGACCGGCGCCGGCAGCGGGCCGGTCTGCTCTCGGGTGGCCAGCAGCAGATGCTCGCCATCGGCAGGGCGTTGATGGCCGCTCCCCAACTGCTGCTGCTCGACGAGCCGTCGCTTGGCCTCGCGCCCCAGGTCGTGACGCAGATCGGCGACGTCGTGCTGGAGATCAACCGCCAAGGTACCGCGGTCCTGCTCATCGAGCAGAACGCGGCGATGGCGCTGCACGTGGCGACCCACGCGGTCGTCCTCACGGTCGGCGAGGTGTCGCTGGCCGGCACGGCGACCGACCTCGCCGCCGACGAGCGCGTCCGCGACCTGTACCTGAGCGGGGACGGCGACACCGACCGCGCAGCTGCCGTCGACGCTTCCCGCACGCGACTCGGGCGGTGGGTCGCATGAGCACGGCGACGTTGGAGGTGAGCGACGTGACCGTCCGTTTCGCCGGGCTCGCCGCCCTCGAGGAGGTGTCGCTCGAGGTCGCCCCGGCGTCGATCCACGCAGTGATCGGACCGAACGGGGCCGGCAAGTCGACGTTGTTCAACGTCGTGTCCGGCGTGTACACGCCGGTGTCCGGCCGTGTGCGGTTCGGCCGCCACCAGCTGACCGGCCTGCGGCCGTTCCAGATCGCCCGCCTCGGGGTGGCCAGAGCGTTCCAGAACAACGCTCTCTACCCGCACTCGACGGTCGAGGAGAACGTCCTCCTCGGCCGCCACCACCTGACCTGCTCCGGCATCGCGGCATGCGGCCTGCGCCTGGCGTCGGCCCGGCGGGAGGAGCGCCGCCACCGTGCACGGGTCGCCGAGATCGCCGACTTCGTCGGCATCCACCATCTCCTCGGCGTGTCCGCCGGCGACCTGTCGCACGGCGACCAGAAGCGGGTGGAGATCGCCAGGGCGTTGTGCGTCGAGCCGGAATTGCTGCTGCTCGACGAACCGGCCGCCGGGATGAACGCTCACGAGACCCGCGCCATGGCGACGCTGATCCACGACATCAGGGTGGCGATGGAGATCCCGATCGTGCTCGTCGAGCACGACATGGGCTTGGTGATGGGAATCGCAGATCGCATCACGGTCCTCGACTTCGGTCGGGTGATCGCCGACGGAACGGCGGCACAGGTGCAGAACGACCCCGAGGTGATCCGCGCCTACCTCGGCACCGGTGACGGCTACGGCGCGGCGATGGGGGTGAACTGATGGACAAGCTGCTGCAGTTGGTGTTCAGCGGCGCCGCGCTCGGCTCGGTGTACGCCCTGCTCGCCCTCGGCTTCGTCGTCGTGTTCAAGGCCACCGAGGTGGTCAACTTCGCCCACGGCGGACTGCTGATGGTGGGCGCCTACTTCACCGCCCGCTTCCGCACGGTCAACGAGTACCCGTTCCCGGTTGCCCTGCTCCTCGGCGTCGCCGTGGCCGTGGTGGTGGCGTTGGTGGTCGAGCGCTTCTTCGTCCGCCCCGTCGGCCGGCGGTCGATCGTCGCCGCGGCGATCATGACCATCGGCGTCGACGTGATCCTGCAGACCGACGTCACCCGCCGCCTCGGCATCGACATCCTCCCGGTCGGTGATCCATGGCAGAGCGCCACGGTCGACGTGCTCGGGATCACCATCCCGCAGACCCGGGTCGCCGCGCTGATCGTCGCCGTCGTCGTGATGGGCGGGTTGTTCGCCTGGTTCAAGCTGTCCGACTGGGGCGTCGCGATGCGGGCGACCGCCGAGGATCACCACACCGCCGAGCTGATGGGAGTGCGGCTCGGCCGGGTGTCGGCGAGGGTGTGGCTCATCGCCGCCGTGCTGGCGACGGTCGCCGGCCTGTTCCTCAGCGCCTTCCCGACGCCGGGTGTCTCACCGACGACCTCGACCGTGGCGCTGCGGGCATTTCCAGCAGCGATCCTCGGCGGCCTCGACTCCACCGGTGGAGCCGTCGTCGGCGGCCTGCTGATCGGCCTCGCCGAGACGCTCACCCAGGGCTACCAGGACGACCTCCCGTTCCTCGGCCAGGGCTTCTCCTCGGTGATGCCGTACGTGGTGATGGTCGCCGTGCTGCTCGTGCGCCCGACCGGCTTGTTCGGCACGAAGGAGTCGACCCGTGTCTGACGCCACGCGGTTGCGGATGTCGTCCATGTCGCGCCCGAGCGCGCTCGCCGGGCTCGGCCTGCTGACGGCGGCGATCGTCGCCCCATTCTTCCTCGACGCCTTCTGGCTCCAGGTCGGGGTGTTCGCGTTCGCCGCGATGGTTGCCGCCCTCGGCCTCAACCTGCTCGTCGGCGAGGCGGGTCAGCTGTCGCTGGCGCACTCGTTCTTCGTCGCCGTCGGCGCCTACAGCTACACCTTCTTCGCTTCCGAGTCGCATGAGGTGGGGGTGAGCAGCCAGGCCGGATGGGGCCTGCCGCCGCTGCTCGCCGTCGTGCTCGCGGTCGCCGCCGCAGGTTTCGCCGGTCTTCTCTTCAGCCCGATCGCCGCACGCGTGCGCGGCATCTATCTCGGCGTCGCCTCGCTCGGCTTGGTGTTCCTCGGTCAGCACGTGCTCTTCAACGCCGAAGCGTTGACCGGCGGCTTCAACGGTCGTGACGTTCCGCCGCTGACGGCGCTCGGGTTCGACATCGGCGACGTCGCCGGCGACCTGTGGTACGTCGGGCTCGTCGTCGTCGTCGCCTGTTGGTGGTTCTATCGCAATGTCGGTGCCAGCCGGGCGGGGCGGGCCCTGCACGCCGGTGCGCGACGGCGAGGTCGCCGCCTCGGTGATGGGTGTCAACGTCATGCGGGCGAAGGGATCCGCCTTTCTCGTGTCGTCGATGCTCGCCGGACTGGGCGGCGTGCTGTTGGCGCTCGCCTTCCGGCACATCGTCCCGGAGACGTTCGGCGTGCTGCTGGCCGTCGAGTACCTGGCCATGATCGTGATCGGCGGTGTCGGCTCCCCGAACGGGACGCTGGCCGGGGCGCTGTTCGTCTCCGCACTTCCGGTCGTCCTCCAGCGCTACAGCGACGTGCTGCCGTTCCTCGCCGAGTCCCCCGCCGGCGGCGGGATCACGTCAGGCATCGCCGCTCGTTACTGCTACGGCGCGGCGATCATCGTCCTGCTGCTCGTCGAACCCGGTGGTCTCGCCGCCCTCGGCCGGCGCATCCGGCGGCGAGTCGCTGCTCCCCCGGACCGCGTCGCGATCTCCGCCCGTGCCCGGCCCACGGCGCAGCCGGCCGAGCCCGTCGTCACCGTCTCCTAGCCCCGTCATCCCACACTCGCTCCCAAGGAGGAATTACCAATGCTCCGACAACCCTCACCCTCACGCCTCGCTCTCGCACTGGCGGCGATCTCCGTCGTCGCCGGCGCCTTCTCCGCAACGACCGTTGCGGCGTCACCTGCAGGTGGCGACCTCGAGACCGGCCCTGGTGTCAGCGACGACACGATCAAGCTCGGCGTGCTCACCGACCAGTCGGGCCCATTCGCCGGGGCATCGCTCGGCATCGCCCAAGGTCGCCAGCTCTTCTGGGATGCTCGCAACGCCGACGGCGGGGTCTGCAACCGCACCGTCGAGTTCGACGTCAAAGACCACGCCTACAACGCCCAGAACGCGACCAGCCTGTACGCCGCGATGGAGCCCGAGGTTCTCGCCTTCGACGAGCTACTCGGCTCGCCGATGATCGCCGCCCTCGTCCCCACCATCGGTGAGGACGGCGTGCTCACGATGGCCGTGTCGTTCTCGTCCAACCTGCTCGACAACCCATACGTCGTGGTGACCGGTTCGACGTACGACATCGAGATGATCAACGCCCTCCAATGGCTGGTCGATGACGGCCGAGTCGCCGCCGGCGACACCGTCGGCCACATCTATCTCGAAGGTGACTACGGCGAGAACGCGCTCGCCGGCACCCGGTACGCCGCCGAGCAGCTCGACGTCGAGATCGCCGAGCAGAAGGTCCATCCCACCGACGCCGACCTCACGGCCCAGGTGACCGCCCTCGATGAGGCCGGGGCGAAGGTGGTGCTGCTCACCACGACGCCACCCCAGACCGCCTCGGCAGTGTCGATCGCCCAGGCCAACGGTCTCGACATGAACTTCGTCGGCTCCAACCCGACGTTCAGCCCGGCGCTGCTGGACAGCCCTGCCGCGGCGGCGTTGGAGGACTCCTACGTGATGGTGTCGTCGATCGCACCGTACGCCAGCGACGCCGGCGGACCGACCAGCGTGCGTGATGCCTACGGCACCAACTTCCCCGACCAGACCCCGACCCACTTCGTGCTCTACGGCTACGCCCAGGGCGAAGTGATGGCGCAGATCCTCGAGGCCGCGTGCGCCAGCGGAGCGCTGACCCGCGAGGGACTGCTGGCCGCTTTCCAGAGCCTCAGCGACGTCGACACCGAGGGCCTCGTCGCCCCGCTGGACTTCAGCAGCCCGGGTCAACCGCCGGCGCGAGAGGTGTACATCCTCGAGCCCGATGCGGCCGTCGAAGGTGGGCTCACCGTTGTCGCCGACCTCTTCGCCTCGCCGCTGGCCGCCGGCTACCAGCGCGGCGGCTGAGGAAGGACATCACGATGCGCGGTCTCATGCAGCAGTTCCCGCTGACGCTGCCCCATCTCTTCGAGCGCGCCGAGCGACTGTTCGCCGACAAGGACGTGCTCACGGTCACCGGCACCGGGGACCGTGAGCGCGTCACCTATGGCGACTGGGCCGAACGGACCCGCCGGCTCGGCAGCGTGCTCGACGAGCTCGGGATCACCGACGCCGGTCGGGTGGCGACGTTCGGGTGGAACACCGCCCGCCACCTCGAGTTGTACTTCGCCGCCCCGTGCACCGGTCGGGTGCTGCACACCCTCAACATCCGGCTCACCGCCGAACAACTCGTCTACATCGTCAACCACGCCGCCGACGAGGTGATCTTCGTCGACCGATCGCTGACGTCCCTGCTGTTCCCCCTCATCGACCAGTTCCAGACGGTCAAGCACGTCGTGGTGATGGACGACGGTAAGGGCGACACGCCTGCGCTCGACGGCGTCCCGACGCTGCACGACTACGAGAGCTTGCTGGCCGGGGCGACGCCGGCCGACTTCGCCGTCGACGACGAGTGGCGGGCGGCGTCGATGTGCTACACGAGCGGCACGACGGGCAACCCGAAGGGCGTGCTCTACACCCACCGATCGACGTTCCTTCACACCCTCGGGGTGATGGCCGCCGGCAGCCTGGCGATCGACGAGCCGGATCGGGTGTTGCCGGTCGTGCCGATGTTCCACGCCAACGCCTGGGGGCTGGCCCACGCCTCGGTCGCCGCCGGCGCGTCGCTGGTGATGCCCGGGCCGGACCTGTCGCCCGGCGCCCTGGCCACGTTGATCGAGGAGGAACGGGTGACGGTCGCCGCCGGGGTGCCGACGATCTGGATGGCGGTGCTCCCCGAGCTGGAGGGCCGCGACCTGTCGTCCCTGCGATCGATCCCGTGCGGCGGGTCGGCCGTACCGAAGGCGCTCTCGGAGGCCTACCGCCGGGCCACCGGTCTGCCGATCCTCCAAGCGTGGGGGATGACCGAGACCAGCCCGGTCGCCTCGATCTGCCGCATCACGTCGACCCTCGACGCCGAGCTCGACGACGACGGTCGCGCCGAGCTGCGCACCAGCGTCGGCCAACCCGTCGTCGGCGTCGAAGCGCGCATCACCCACGACGGCTCGACGGACCCGTTGCCGTGGGACGGCGAGACGTCCGGCGAGCTGCAGGTGCGCGGGCCGTGGATCGCCGCCTCGTACTTCGACGACGACCAGTCGGCGTCCTCGTTCACCCCCGACGGCTGGCTGGACACCGGCGACGTCGCCACGATCGACCGCCACGGCTACGTCCGCCTGGTCGACCGCTCGAAGGACGTGATCAAGTCCGGCGGAGAGTGGATCAGCTCGGTCCACCTCGAGAACGAGCTGATGGCTCATCCCGACGTCGTCGAGGCGGCCGTGATCGGCGTCGCCCACCCGCGGTGGGGCGAACGACCACTGGCGTGTGTGGTCGTCCGGCCAGGGGTGGAGGTCACGACCGCCGAACTGGTCGCCTTCCTCGCCGGCCGCGTGGCCAAGTGGTGGTTGCCCGACGATGCCGTGTTCGTCGACCAGATCCCGAAGACCTCCGTCGGCAAGTTCTCCAAGAAGGACCTGCGGGCCCGCTTCGCCGACCACTACCTGCCGGTGTCGAAGCAGTGAGCGATGAAGCTCTCGTCCTCGGCGCGAACTCGTTCGTCGGATTGACCTCCGGACAGGCGCGGGCCGCGCTGGCCCGTCTGTTCGAGCGGGCCGGCACCGAGCCCAAGGTCGCCCTCGGAGTCGCGTTCGACGCCTCCCGTCAGTTGCTCGACGTCGCCGCCGGCCGCGCCGACATCGCACCGGAGCGCTCCGACCGGCGCTTCACCGACTCCACCTGGACGTCGAACCCGCTCTACCGCCGGCTGATGCAGGCCTACCTCGTGGAGTGCGCCGCGCTGGAGCGACTCGTCGACGACGTCGACCTCGACCGCAAGAGCCGCGAGCGCGCCCGCTTCGCAATGAAGCTGCTCACCCAGTCGCTGGCGCCGACGAACACCCTGCTCGGCAACCCGGCGGCGCTGAAACGGGCATGGCAGACACGTGGCCAGAGCCTGCTCGCCGGCGCCCGCAACGCGCTCCGCGACATGCGCCACAACGGGGCGATGCCATCGATGGTCGACACCCGCCCGTTCGCCGTCGGCACCAACCTGGCGGTCACCCCGGGTCACGTCGTCCACCGCGGCGACGTGTTCGAGCTGATTCAGTACTCGCCGACGACGCCGCACGTCTACACCCGCCCGCTGGTGATGATCCCCCCGCAGATCAACAAGTACTACATCACCGACCTTGCGCCAGGCCGCAGCCTCACCGAGCACGCAGTCGCCGCCGGTGTCCCCTACTTCACCGTGAGTTGGCGCAATCCCACCCAGGCGCAGCGGGACTGGAACCTCGACACGTACGTCGCCGCGTGCCTCGAGGCGGTGGACATCGCCTGCGCGATCACTCGTAGCCGCGACGCCAACCTGCTCGGCATCTGCGCAGGTGGCGTCACCACGGCCTGTGCCCTCGGCCACCTCGCGGCCCACGGCGATCGGCGGGCGAAGTCCGTCACGTTCCTCGTTGCCGGCCTCGAGACCACCGACGAGTCGACCGTCGGGATGCTCGCCTCGAAACCGGCCGTGGAGGTCGCCCGGCGCCGGTCCCGCCGGGCCGGGGTGCTCGACGGTCGCGACCTCGGGCGGATCTTCGCCTGGCTTCGCCCCAACGACTTGGTGTGGAACTACTGGGTCAGCAACTACCTCCTCGGCGAGAATCCCCCGGCGTTCGACATCCTCTACTGGAATGCCGACACCACCCGCCTTCCGGCCGGGCTGCACGCCGACTTCCTCGACATCACCGTCGACAACCTCCTGGCCAAGCCGGGGGCGATCGAGGTGTTGGGCACACCGGTCGACCTCTCCGCCGTCACCTGCGACGCCTACGTCGTCGGCGCCGCGACCGACCACATCATCCCGTGGACCGCGGCGTTCCGCACCACCCAACTACTCGGCGGCAAGAGTCAGTTCGTGCTGGCGTCGAGCGGGCACGTCCAGGCGATCATCAATCCGCCGACCGGCGCCAAGGGGTCCTACCTGACCAGCCGCGGCCGGCCACCCGCCGACCCCGCCCTGTGGCGCGAGCACGCCGACGTGCATCCCGGCTCGTGGTGGGACCACTGGCTCACCTGGCTCGGCCGGCGTTCGGGTCGGCGCCGACCGGCGCCGACGACTCCGGGCAACGAGGCGCACCCACCCGTCGAGCCGGCCCCAGGGCGCTATGTCCATCTCCGCTGAGTGCGGCGGCCGATTGCTCACGTTCGCCCGTGTGGATGGAAGCCTCGTCAGAGTCTCCGTCCGCGGTGACGGCAGACCACTCCTGCTGATCATGGGACTTGGCGGCAACATCGAGATGTGGGACCCGCTGGAACGAGCCCTCAGCAGTCACGGCGTCCAGACCATCGCCTACGACGCCCCCGGCACTGGCGAGTCCCCACCCCGCCTGATCCCGCCACGCATGTCGGGACTTGCCCGACACGCCGCCCATCTCCTCGACGCGCTCGCCCTGCCCCGGGTCGACATCCTCGGCGTCTCCTTGGGCGGCGCTGTCGCCCAAGAACTCGCCCTGCACAACCCCCACCGTGTCCGACGCCTGGTCCTCGCCGGTACGACGTGCGGCCTGGGCAGCATCCCCGGGCACCCGCTCGCCCTCGCCGCCCTGGCCACGCCACTGCGCTACTACTCACCCAGGTTCTTTCGACTCATCGCACCACTGCTCTACGGCCCGGGCGCCGCTCGCGACGACCGGATGCTGCGTACACACCTGGCGTCCCGCCACGCTCGACCTCCCTCGTTGTACGGCTATGTTGGCCAGCTCAGCGCCGCCGCCGGATGGACCAGCCTTCCGTGGCTCCACCACGTTCAGGCCCCCACCCTCGTCCTCGCCGGCGACAACGACCGTGTCGTCCCACCGCTCAACGCGCGCATCCTCGCCGCCCGCCTCCCCAACACGCGACGGCAAATGCTGCACGGCGGCCACCTCTTTCTCCTCGAGAACCCCGCGCCGCGGCCGACGTCATTGCCCGGTTCCTCGACTGCGACGAAGGATCGTCCCACTGACAACCAACCCACGAGGCGAACACGCACTTCGTCCCTTGCCGACCCCGGCGCTAGAAGGCCAGAGTCGGCGGGGTCCGATCGTTGTGGCACCGCCGACGGCCCGTAGCGGCGTCGACGCCGCGTACACCTTCGCGATTGACGAAGGGTCGGCGCTTGACACATCAAGTGACCTGAGGGACGCGATTCGCGATCGAGGTGCCGTTCGGGGCGGAGGCGCCGTAGGGCTCGCGGCGTCGTTCTGGCGCGTCGGTGCGAACGGCGGCCGTCGGTCACTGCACCCGGACGAGGGCCAACGAGACGAGCACCGTCGGGACGAGGATGCGTGTGGTGACACTGGCAATGACGGTGCGCTGATGACACGATGCTCAGCGTTAGCTGGGTACGTGCTTTGTTGCCGCCAACCGCCTCGTCGCGGCGGCTCAGCTGGCACCGCGACAACTGCTGGACTCGGCTCGACGCTGGGGCGGTCAATCGACGCACACGCGGTACCCCAGCCCACTCCCCCGCCCGTCAGACCCGTACCGATACCGTACGGGCCGTAGCCGAAGCAGCGGCCGAAGTCGGGGTCGTCGGCACTGGCGAGCCCGGCAGCGGGCACGACGGCGGCAGCGGCGGCGGCGATAGCTGTTGTCGCGGTAACGAGCTTGCGTTTCATGGTTCCTCCTGGTGCTATCTCTCCTCGAGCGACGTGGCCCGTGGGCGGGGGTCCGGGCGGCGTGATTCGGTCGCGAGGTTCGGGGTCGACCGTCCGCGCTCCGAACAGCGCGGACGGTCGATTGGTCGCACCCACTGCCAAGTACGGGTTGCCGGTGATCGACAGCCAAGGCTGGTGGTCACCAGTTCGGTCGTTCGGCGACTCCAGGAAGTCGGGTACGTTGCCGGTCCGGATGAGGAGGACATCATGGGTTATTCACTTGCGTGCGGCGATGTCATGCCGGGCTGCGCCGCAACGTTCAGCGCCGAGACACAGGACGAACTGTTGGCACAGGTCGGCCCACACGCCGCGGACGCTCATGGCATCACCGAGATCACGCCCGACGTACTCGAGGCGGTGAAAGGCGCGATCAAGCAGGATTGACAACGGGGGTCGTCGGGGCCACCACGACGATCGGGGAGGCTCACTCCGACGCAGCCTCTGCGAGACTGTGCGTCAACGATCTACATGCCGTTCGGAGCGGCCCCGGTCACGCGTAGACCTGTCGTTCGGTACCGGCGTTCGGTGCGCGAACGGCGGCGGGCGTGTCCCGTCGAGCCGCGGCACTTCCGACGTCGTGACACGTCCGCGGGCCGAATCTGTGCGCTCGCCGCAGCAAGCAGTCCCTTGCCGGGTCGGCCGACGACACGTCTCCGAGCGGCGATCGGTGCCCGCTGCCCCAGCGATTTTCGGACGCGGCGCCTACGACTGCGTGCAAGGATGCATTTTGCAATCCGCGACCGAGCGCGTGGAGGGGCATATGCAGATTCTTGACGCGAGAAATCCCGTGCACGTTTCTTCTCTCGACTCAAAGGTCAGTACTTACGAGTGGTGGTTCGGCTTGAGTGCAGGATGTTCACCTTCGTTTGTTGGGCGCAGGTCGACGGTCCCTCCGTCGGCAAGTTGCCAGATGTCGATCGTCTCGATTTCCGCGGCACCACCGACGGCGAAGGCCACAATTCCGATACTGTCCGTTCGGGTCGGATAGATCCGCCCCGTAAGCGCCAAGGTATCGTCGACGAAGAGTTCCACTATCGACTCGTCGAGGAATAGATGGAGGCGGAACCGGTCGCCGGGTGCCCGTTCAGCGACGTCTCCGTACACGCCGGGGGTGGAGTCGGGTGCCAGGGACGAGGCCGTCCGATTGAGCGTTAGGCGGCCGGTGCGATGTCGATGGAGACGGCCGTCGCTTCATGGCCATCTGGTGACATGCGGAAACGCAGCCCGACCAGGGATGCGCCCCCTGCCCGAACAAGGACGGCAATCTCAAGCCGTGAGCCCGTCAGAGGCATTGGCACATCGACCCCATCGGGCAGGGCGATTCCAACCCCCTGCCAATGCACGCGGCGAAGCGTCACGATCTCCCAGCCGGAGCCAGGCGGAGCCGGCCATCTGGAGCAAGCTCGAGGGTTCTCGGTAGCGTCATCACACCGGCCCAACCTGCGGCGGTCTGGGCGTCGTTGCTTCGGCCTTCCGGCGCCCAGGCGATCACCAGCGGTGGGCCAGCTTCCCGCACCAAGACCGTTGCAGCGAAATACTCGGGCCCGAGATCGGTCGGCCGATCCGCTCGGCGACGAACCGACTGCCGTTGACGTGGCCGATGACGTAGAGGACCGGGTGCACCGGGTTGTCGATCGAGAGCAACAGGACGTGGCGATCGCCTAGTCGAATGAGCTGTGGGCATTCCCACATCGCGCCCATCTCATAGTGGCTCCGCATCGAGGCCACGGAGAAGAAGACGCCGTCATAGCGCCAGCCCAGCAAGTCTTCGGAGCGATAGATGAGGACCGCCCCGCCGGTCCCGCGGATCCCGAGCCCACGAGTAGGCACCACGTGTCGCCGTCGCGCCAAATGAACGGGTCGCGGAAGCCGACGGTGTCAAGCTCCGCTGGCGGCCCCGGGATCAGGACGACGGGGTGCTTCCGCCACGAGTGCAAGTCGTGGTCGCCCAGAGCAAGACACACAGCTTCGGTCCGCCCGCGTCTCGGATCGTGGCGCACCCCGGTGTAGAAGAGGTGGGCGGGTTCGACCAGCGTCGTGATCGACCCGGACCAGCAGCCGCCTTCGTCAGGACCGCCCTCCGTCGGGCGCAGGGCGATGGGCAAGATCTCCCAATCGGAGAGGTCCCGCGAGACCGCATGGCCCCAATTTGACGCCCGGCTCCGGCCCGAGCGGGTTGCATTGATAAAACAAGTGATACCAATCGTCGACCTTCGTGAACCCGACCGGGTCGTTGATCCAGTTGCGCTCGGGACGGAAGTGGTATACGGGCATGTGCGGAGGTCGACTCGTGATCCCTGGTCCGGGGCATGCCACGGCGATCGGTCCCTTAGCCTTTGAGGCCGGAGCTGGCGATGCTCCGGATGAACGCCGGCTGGAAAATAAAGAAGACGATAAGGATCGGCGTCGAGATGGCTACTGACATGGCCATGATGTCGCCCCAGTGGGTAGGAAGGGTGCCGGCGACCTGGGATAGGCCTACCGTGACGGGCCGCACCTGTACCGATCGGGTGACCATAAGGGGCCAGAAGAGACCGCCCCAGATCGCCAAGAAACTGAGGATCGCAGACGTGGCGATGGCGGGCTTGATCAGCGGTAGGGCGATCAACCTATAGGCCCTGACTGCGCCGGCCCCATCGATCCGTGCCGCCTCAAACAGCTCGCCCGGTAATCCTAGGAAGAACGAGTAGAAGAGGTAGATGAAGAATGGGCTGGCGATGAACGGCAGGATCTGGACGAGATACGTGTCGACGATTGGACCTTGGAGACGATCAGCAGCAGCGGGATCGCCACCGCCTGGAACGGCACGATGACGAGCGGACGACGACGCCGAGTAGGAGTCGTCGACCTCGGAACGGAACCCACGCCAGGGCATATCCGGCCATGCTGTTGACGAACGTCCCGAGGACGACCACGGATCCGCTCACGATCAGCGAGTTCACCAACAGGCGTCCGAACTGGCTGGTGGCGAACACGTGCCCGCGTAGTTGTTCTCGATCCGAGTCGGCCAAAAGGCCTTCGGGCTGCTGCTCTCGGCCAACACATCGAGGTCCGGCTTGACCGAGCCAACGAACATGACGAGAAGAGGCACGACGAACACGGCGGCCACCACAAGCAGCAATCCGTAGCGAACGGCAAGCGCCCCGATAGAGCCCCTCGAGCGACCCATCGCCATCACTTCGCCTCGGTCATCCGCGGCCCAAAGCGACGAGAGATCAGGGCGAGGGCGAGGACTAACACGAAGAAGACGACGGCAATCGCCGAGGCCTGCCCGATGCGCTGCTCAGCGAATCCTACCTCGACCATCAACAGCATGAGCGTCGTGGTCTCGTCCTGCGGCCCACCTCCCGTCATAATGTACGGCTGGTCGAACAGCAGGAACGACGTGATCATGGAGATCGTCAGGACGAAGATCAGCGTGTTGCGGAGTCCGGGCAGCGTGATGTGTAGGAAGAGCTGCCGCCCGTTTGCTCCGTCGACACGTGCGGCTTCATACAGGACAGCAGGTATGGCCTGCAGGCCGGCAAGCAGCAGGATCATCTGGAATCCAACGTTCTGCCAAGTCGACATGATCATGACGGCGGGCAAAGCCAACGCCGGATCATGCAGCCAATTCGGTTGGAATGACCCACCGCCTATGGCCGCGATGCCGGCATTGATCATTCCGTTCTCAGCGAATAGGAGCCGCCAGACCACGGACACGACCGCGAGGACCATGACGACAGGCGCAAAATAGATCGTTCGGAAGATCGAGATGCCCCGGAGTCCCTGGTTCACCATCAAGGCCAGCCCAAGCCCAAGCACCGTCTGCGCCATTGGGACGACGAGCGTGAACTTCACATTGTTCCTAAATGCCTTCCAGAACCGTGGATCGGAGAGGACCCGTTCGTAGTTATCGAGGCCGACATAGCGCAGCGGCAACGGCGACACAAGGCGCTGATTGGTCAAGGAGAAGCCAATCGCCAGCAGGAATGGGATCACCAGAAAGGCGACAAGTAGTAGCGTCGCAGGTCCAATGAGGGCGATTGCACCGCTTTCAGTTCGTCGTCGAGCGGCCCACGAACCCTTTGTGGGCGCTCCTGAACTCATCAAGATCCTCCGGCCGGAACCAATGCCGATCTAGTCTTCGGGAATTGGGTAGCCCTCGTTATCTTCGATGTCCTGATCGATCGCGCTGGCCGCCGAACTGAGCGTTTCCTGCACGTCGGCGCCGTCAGCAATGTCCTTGAAGGCTTGCGCGAACTGACTCGTGATCGTCGGATAGGCGGGAGTCTGCGGACGACTGACCGTGTAGTCGCCGTCGAGGAACTGAGTGATGAGGTTCAGTGGGCCGTCGGACCCGTACAGCTCCGACTGGTCGGCCACGGACTGGACCGGTGATCCCTGACCGGTAGCATCCGGCCACTGCAACGCACGCTCCGGACTCAGCATCCAGTTGATGAAGGCCGCGACCGCATCAGGTTCATCCGCCTCCTTGGTGATGCCCCACATCCACCCACCATTTCCAGTCCTCATGCCGTCCCCGAAGTCGGGCAGCGGAACGACGATCAAATCATCGCCAACCGCCTCGCTGTATGCGAGGTAGACCCAAGGCCCCACCCACGAGATCGGCGTACGCCCCGTCACAAACGCGGCGTCGTCGTCATTCGGGTCCACGTACCCGGCTTCGAACCACGATTGCACCGTCGTCAGGGCAGCCACCGCGGCGTCGCTGTCGAGGACGCCGGTAGCCGTCTGATAGTCGCTCCGATCGATCAAGTCCGCGCCCGCGGACTGGATGACGGGCGAGAACCCGAACGTGAACCACTCGCCGATCCCGTAGTTCATCTTCAAGTCGAGCGGATGGTCAAAACCCGCCGTCTGGAGTGTTTGCAACGCAGCGGTGAACTCTTCGGCCGTCCACGCGTCCTCCGGCCCGGTAGGGATCCGGATTCCGTTCTCTTCCAGGACTGAGCGACGGGCGAACATACCCATCGACCCCTCGTAATATCCGACTCCGTAGAGGTCGCCAGCGTACGTTCCCTGATCGACATTCGGCGCGGTCAGGTCCGCGCGCACCTCCGGGCTGAGGCAGCTGTCGAGCGGAATGAGGTCCTTCGACCAAGCGTAGTTGTAAAGGTTCGGACCGTCGAAGTCGAGCAAGTCCGGCAGACCGCCGCTGGCCGACGCCGCCTTGACCGTGGTGCCGTAGTCGGCCTCTGCCTGGCCGACCAGGTCGATCGTGACGCTGGTCTGACTCTCGTTGAACTCGTCGACCAATTTCGCCATCTCCGCCCCGCCCACATCGGCGCCCGATGTCGTCGAGCCGTGGTACCACACGGTGATCGTGACCTCGCCCTCGATCTCGCCGTCGCACCCGCTTGTCGTCGAACCGCTCGTTGCCGCCCGACCACCCCACAAACGCAACGACCGTGACCACCACACAAAGACGCGACGTCTACCTCATCATGCCGATCTCCTCACTTTCAGCGTGGCCAGGCAGCCACGACCTCCCTCATCAGCCAAGGCGACCAAGGCCGCGCATGACGAGCCGTCCATCAGCGGCCTCAGCCCCCCTTGCGCTGACCATCTCTCGGTCCTCCTCTGTTTGGACGTGCGAGCCACAGCCATCGCGAACGCACTATGCGGACGTTGGAGGTCCGCCCGTGGTCCATGCCCTTCTCACGTTCCAACTTCACCATGGCGAGCGGTCGGAAGTTGAGCACGTAGGCGGCGTCGGTGCCGATCGGTGCAATTGCCCGCGAGTAGTGCAGGGTTCGGCCGGCGTCCGCGATTCCCTGCCCCGCGGCGACCGGTACAGCAGTGGCTCCCATCTCGTCCTCAGAACCCGCGCACTCCAGCGCCCCTCCACCGTGTCCGCTCGACCAATGTCTGCGGACAGAGTCGAGGTGCGAGGCCGCGACATACCACATGCAACCGGTGTCGACCGTGGCGTCATCAGCGCGACCCACACGGACACGGCTCGCTCGTCCGGAAGACTCACCCAGTACGCGGCATCTTGGTGCCACGGGGTGGCGGTGTTCGAACGTGGCCCCTTGTCGATCAACATGTCGAAGTCGAGTTCGGCGTCGTCACCGATGAGTTCGCGAGCGACCCTGTGTGCCCGTCGATGCAAGGGGAGGTCGAGCAGGTCGGCGTGAAGTGCCGACGGCCACATGATCTGCGTGATGTTCTCGCGTGCGGCGCTCGTCGACCCGCTCCCGGCACCGAGGTCCGAGCGCTTTGCTCCAGCGTCGATCTCGCCCGACAGGAACCGGTCGTAGATCGACCGGTAAACGCCAACCTCATCGGGGCTGAGCAGGGCGCCGACCTGCACGAAGCCGTCCTGTGCGAAGCGCACTAGTGTGTCCTGCCGAAGCGCTGGGGTTGCGGGATCGAAGGGAGCGGCCATGCCCTCGGCACATTGACAGAGCAGTACGATTCGCGCGTCCGTCTCCTTCCCGAAATTTCTCGTACATGTCAAACGAGCGCTGCCTGATGTTCGACGAGGTACCTGACGTCGACTCCACGCCTGAGCGCACGATCGTCGATCTTCGGGGTCACGGTCCCATCGTCACCGTCGGTCGCTACCGGCACTTGGCCGCCAAGGAGGCACTCGAGCCACAGCGCCACAGGTCGTGGGTGGTCATCGTGATTCCGCTCAAGGCGCACTTGGACGTCCTCGTCGATGGGCGGCGATGGGAGGTGGGGCCGAGTCAGGTCATGCGCATCGCCCCTGGCCAGACCTACGTCACTGGCGCGACTGGCCAGCCCCGTGGACAGCTGGTCTGGTTGATCGGCCACGTCGGAGGAGGAGGAGATCCATTGAATCGCGCCCTCTCATCTCTCGCCGGCGCCGGTCCAGCGGTGTGGCAGGCACCGGACCAAGCGACCGCGTCGTTCCAGGCGGCTCTCGACGACCCGGGCGACACGGGCTGGTCGCCACGGCGAGGCGGCGACTACTCTGCGGACTCGCCCTCCTCGACCTCGTGCAGGCCCGTGATCGCTGTACGCGAGTGTCGGGTAGAGCGGTCCAGCCCGGTGTTCGTGCCGCGCTGAGTTGGACGGCGGAGCATCTCGAGGAGCCGATCGGGGCCACCGATCTGCTCGAGGTGTCCGGACTCTCGACGAAGCGCTTCTACGAAGCGTTCTTCGACGAGACCGGCACCAGCCCCAAGGACCACGTGCTCCAGAGCAAGGTCGTCCGTGCCCGCGAACTCCTCGAGGATTCGAGTCGATCGGTCACCGACGTGGCACACCAGCTCGGGTTCTCGTCGAGCCAGGACTTCGCAGCGGTCTTTCGGCGCTACGTCGGGGCGTCACCGACCTCGTACCGCGTACGGCGCCCACAGCGAAGCGATGAACCTCGCAAGCGACAACGAGGCGTGACCCGACGACCAGACAGGTCGGTCGGGACATGTGCAGTACCTGCTCCGCGTGGCGCCAACCCGGGAGCGTCGCCAGTTCCTCCTGTTCCCGGGACCTGAACGAGCCAGATCGTGCCTCCGACAGTGAACGTGGCGAGCGGATGCCGCGGGAGCGGACGCCGGCGATTGCGGTGCAGCGCCCGGCAGCACGGCTGCCGACTGCTCGGACGTCGCCAGCACGACGCTCCACGAGATCACGCGTTGGCCGTAAGCGATGCACACGCCCATCCGCCGGAACTGCGGGTCAGCAATTGGCGCGGTGGCCAGGTGGGCCGCGCTACCCGACACAACGATCGACGAGCCGGTGTAGCCGCCCGCAGGGTTTTCGCCCCCGGTGTCCGATACCGGCTCGCCGATAACGCTCAGCCCGAACGTGGTCACCGCGTCACCTGAAGTGCCGTTCCTCGCGCAGCCGGCCACGTCCACACGATGTCCGATTTCACGCGTCCGGAAACGCTCCGAACGCGGGCGTCGACACCGTGAACCGCGGGCTAAGTGCCGTTCCTCCCGAACTCTGACGCTCGCGACAGCAAGCACACCGGGATTCGGCGCCTCCATGCGAGGTAGAACGACGGGTACACGTGCGAGCCGCCGCCACGCTCTCGGCGCGGACCCGGTCGGCCGGACGCGTACGGTGATGCCGTCGGCGCGTCCCGCTGGCATCCCCGGCGGTGTTCGGTGCGCGCATTCGGGGCGGCGCCCTCGATCGCATCGGAACTGACCGTCACGGAGCGAACCAGCGACCGACCGAAACCTCTTTGTTGTCAAGTGGCAGTTTGGGCTGGTGTCGGGGGCGCGTGGGAGCGTGCCCGGTCGGCGTGGCCGGCGGGTGGTCCTAGGGTTGGGTTCTGGGTCCGGGTAGTGACTTCGCCGAAGAGCCGGTGTTCAGGTGTGAGCCGGTCACGCAGGCGTCAGAGTCGTCCTGGAGTGTCCTGCCCGGGCCCGCTGGTCACGGTGGCGACGCGTCGGGCGTCGGCGACGAGGTGCCGCCAGACGACGTCGCTGAGCCGGCGCTTGAGCGAGCGGATCGCTTCGCGTGGGGTCTTGCCTTCGGCGAGCTTGCGTTCGTAGTAGCGGCGGCCGGGGCTGTGCGGGTGGCGGATCTGGGTGATCGCGGCGATGTGCAGGGCGTGGTTGAGCCGCCGGTTGCCGCGCCGGGACAGCCGGTGGGTGACGCGGCCGCCGGAGGAGAACTCGACCGGGGCGGTGCCGGTGTAGGCGGCGAAGCGGCTGGCGGTGGTGAACCGGGTCGGGTCACCGCTGTAGCCGATGAGCATGCCGGCGACGATCGGGCCGACCCCGAAGATCTCCGTCAACGTCGTCTGTGACGCCGTCCACCGCGGTGGTGATCCGCGCCCTGGAGTCGCGCTATGACGACGTCGAGGTGTTCGAGCTCGGCGACGAGCTCGACCGCCTGACGGTGCCGTTCAACCGCTGCCACATCGTCGGGTTCGATCCCCTCGAGCAGTGATCGTGCCTGGTTGACGACCACTTCCTTGTCGATCCCGCCGGGCACCAGTTCGCCGACCAGGGCGTGCAGCCGGCAGCACAGCTTGTTCCGCCAGCGGGCCAGATCGTTGTGATGCTTGACCAGCAGCCGGCACACCGTGGTGTGATCAGCCGGGCGCACCACCGCCAGCGACGGGGCCCGTAAGGCGGCGACGGCGACCGAGCGGGCGTCGTTCGGATCGCTCTTGGTGGACTGGCCGGTGCCCAGCACCCGCACCCGTGACGCCAACGTCGCCGGCACGTTCAGCACCGTCTCGCCGGCGGCGACCAGCTGCTGGGACAGCAGATAGCCCATCCCACCGGCCGACTCCACCGCCCACGTCCGCGGCTTGACACCGTCAGCCCACTCGAGCAGCTGGCTCACCTGGCGGCGCCCGGCGCGCACCTTGATCCGCTCTCAACTCGTGCTCGTCCTCGGTCGAGCATCGTCGCCGTGTGCGACCCCTTGTGCGGGTCGACACCGATCATCACATCCATCGTTGGGTCCTCCTGTCTTCGGTTGGGACCGTGGCAAGCACTCCTGATTCGAAGGACTGGCACGTCCCTCTTGTGAGCCACACCACGGCGAGACCCCGACAGGCCGACACCTCGTTAGACAGCCAGACGATGATCGGCAGGCATTTCGAGAGCGACCCTGCCGGAGCCCCACGACGCTACGAGAACCCTCGCGACGCCTACCACTACTCAATCAGGCAGTTCTGGCGTGCCCTACACGCGCCGGTCTCGACCGGCAGATCTGCGTTCGACGAGCTACTCGGGCTTCTGCCAGACCGAGATGTGGCTGCGGCTCGTGCTGGTGAAGGGCTCGCGGTTCCAGTCGCTCCACCGATCGCGCAAAGCCATCCCGGCAAGGCGAGCCATGAGATCCAACTCTGATGGCCACACGTTGCGGAATGGCGCCGAGAAGGTCTTGGTCTCGCCATCCACGAACCAGTAGTGGTGCGACCAAGAGTTCTGCGTCGCCACGTCGATCTCGTCGAAGCCGAGGTGTGCAGGGCTCACATCGAACGGGATGACGGTCTCGCCCGGCGGGAGTCGTTGCCACGGGGGAACGATGACCTCGATCACGAAGAAGCCGCCCGGTTCCAGATGCCTCGCAACATTGAGGAAGCACTCGACCTGCGCGTCCTGTGTCGTCAGGTTCATGATCGTGTTGCGTACGAGGTACGCGAGGGTGAACGTGCCATTCACCTTCGTGGTCGAGAAGTCGCCAATCGTCACGTCGATGTCGGCGGAACCAGGCTGGGACCGCAACTGTTCGACCATCGCCGACGACAGCTCGATGCCGTCCACTCGGATGCCTCGGCGACTCAGCGGCAGGGCGAGGCGACCAGTGCCGATACCAAGTTCGAGGGCACGCCCATCGCCAGCCAAGTCAGCAAGGAAGCTCACCGCGGGCTCGACGACCTGCGGATCGAAGAGGTGCGGCCAGAGGACCTCGTAGCGCTGCGCGACCCACACATCGAAGTAGTTCTCGGGCACGCCGCCAACTCTGGTCGCGTGCTGCGACACACGGAAAGCAAGTTTCGACCGACGGGGGCACACAGTGCCCGATTCCGCCCACGTGGTCGTGCACGTCCTCGGGTTCCGCGACGACGCAGTGGAGTGGCCGCTTCCTCGTGAAGATACCGTTGCGGGCGCAACTACATGCGTGCGTTAGGGGCGCGGCAGATCGGATGGTCAGGCTGGCGTTCGGTGCGGTGATTCGGTGGCGGGCCGGCGGTTGTTGCTGGTCGACCTCGGTTGGGGTTGTCGGATCTATGGTGGTCCGATGTCTCGCGCCGGTTCCGATGGGGCAGACAAGGTCGTTACTTGGCATCACGGGCTGATGGCCCACTGGTGGGCAAACTTCAACACCGACGGTCCGGAGATCGAGTACTTCGGGTCCTTCGTGCGTGCTGGCCAGCCGGGATTGGACGCCGCATGTGGTACCGGCAGGTTGCTCGTGCCGTGGGTTGCCGAGGGGCTCGACATCGACGGAGTCGACGCGTCGCGGACATGGTAGCCGCGTGCCGGGAGGCCGCTGGGCGTGTTGGGCGCAGCCCGGCGTTGTACGTGCAGCCATTGCATCTCCTCGATCTGCCTCGTCGCTACGGGACGGTCGTGTTGTGCGGGTCGTTCGGACTCGGCGTCACGCGCCAGCAGGATGTCGAGGGCCTCACACGCCTGTTCCACCATCTCCGACCTGGTGGCGTGCTCCGCGCTGGACGATGACGTTGAGGAGTTCGACGCTGAACGATGGCGCTGTTGGCAGCCGGAATCCGCTGGCGCCGGCCGTCACCGCAGGACCGACGCACCGGCGCAGACGGCTTCGACTACGCCCTGCGGCACCGGCTTACCGCCGTCGATGTCGACACCAGACAGTTCAGTCTCCACATGCAGGTGTGGCAGTGGTCCAACGGGGAATTGGTCGCCCACGAAACCCACTCGCTGGTGATCAACAGCTACACGTCGAGCGAGATCGTTGCGGCGCTCCACGCAGCCGGTTTCGACGACGTCGGAGTCGTCGGCGGTTACGACGGTCACCGGCCCACCGGCGGCGAGGAGACCCTCCTCTACATCGCTCGCCGCCCACCCGCACCCCACTGAGCGCTGCCACATACGAACACATCGACCCAGCGATGGGCTGAAACTCAAATGCGGCCTCTTCGCGACGTTCGGTGGCGCCGGACCTCCGGCGGTCGAGGACGCTGCAATGGGATCCGGCGCAGTCATTGGACCTCACCGGGGTCAGGTCGACAGGCGAATCATCGACGGACCGCGACCACCAGCAATACGCGGTCCCTAGTCCGCGGGACTGCGGAGCTCCTTGCGCATGATCGGCCGGTCGGCTTTACGTCGGGCCACAACCTCGAAGCCGTGCCGAACGAATACCGACGCGACACCCGGAAACAGATTTCTCGTGTGCCCGGAAACATCGGTGTCGATCGGATACGCCTCCAACGCACCAGCTCCACCAGGCGCGCCGCATCGGTCGCGGCGTCGAGGAGCGCCGAGGTGACGCCCTGCTGTCGGTGGGAGCGACGCACGAAGAAGCAAGGCACCGACCACACCGGCTGCTCATCAACCGGACCGAGGAACCGAGCCTCGGCGAGCCACGCAAGGTCCGCTCGTGGGCAACCAAGCACCAGCCGACCGCCATCTCACGATCGAATGCGAGGAGCCCCGGAGTCGGCCGAGCAGCTGCCAGCTCACACAGGTCTCGCCTGTTCTCCTCACGCGGCCGGTTGCGGTATCCCGGACCGAGCCGCCAGTACATGCACCAGCAGCCGTTCGAGGCGCCAGCGCGTCCGAACAGATCCTCCAACGCCGGCCACGTCTCGACGCTCAAGGGCCGAACGTCAAACGCATCACCCACGTCCCGAAGACTCGTCGGCCCCACCGCCGAGCACGGATGTGACCCGAGCAGATGCGACAGCCGGCAACGCAACCCGCGGGACGCGGCCAAACCGAACCTCCCTCAAGCAGCGCTCCGGCGTGCCGTGCCGGTGTCCGGAGAAGGTCGCGTCCTCCAACGCGTGAACCGAGCAACTCATGAGCACGATCGAAGTGCCGTACCCTCCCCGTTCGTGACGCGGACACTCGGCCACGCATCGATTCATTTGCTTCCACAACCTTCGGGCATAGCCCATGCGACCCTCGCAGCCCGAACGAGTCGGCTTGGCGTTGGTGACGTCTCGGTCGGTGACCAGCCTGCTTGACAGCGGGACTCTGTGGATGGAT
>CAVSZO010000027.1:0-195195 GCA_963732335.1 Ilumatobacteraceae bacterium
GACAACTCCGCCAAGTTCGACGCCTCTGGCACCCCCATCGAGGTCCGCGTTGCCGACGGCGTCGTCACGGTGATGGACCGCGGTCCGGGGATCCCGCCCGACGAGCTCGGTTTCGTGTTCGAGAGGTTCCACCGCGCCACGGCGGCGCAGGCCCTGCCGGGATCCGGTCTCGGCCTGTCGATCGTCCGCGACGTCGTCACCCGCAATGGCGGATCGGTCCACGCGGCCAATCGAGACGGCGGGGGCACGGTCATCGGCTTCCGGCTGCCCGCCATCGACGAGCTGACCGACCAGTTCTTACCAAGCTTTGAACCGGCTCTCGGCGGGCTCACATACCGATCGCGCATCGTGGTCGTCGACTCACCATCGGCCCCGAACGGGCCAAGAAAGGACATCAGATGAGCCCCCACCCCGAAAGATCGCCGGTGGCGTTGCCGCCGCCGTGCTCGGCGGCGGCGTCACCGCCGCACTCTTGCTCGGACCCAGCCCAACAGGCGCCGCGCCACCGACATCGAGCGAGGTGGTCGGCACCGACGAGGCCGACGACAGTGGCGCCGAGAGTGGTTCGACCGAGCGCGGCGAACGCCTCCGCGAGCTGCTCCAGCCACTCATCGACTCGGGCGCGCTCACCGAAGAACAGGCCGACGCGATCGTCGCCGAGCTGGTCGACAGCTTGCTCGCCTCGATAGGTCCTGACATCCAGATCGGCGCCGACATCCAGGTCGGTCCCGGCGGTCCAGGCTTTCCCGGCAGGCACGACGGAGGTCCGGGACGGGGTCAGTTCCGGATCCTCGACGCACAGGTGATCGCCGACACCCTCGGCATCGACGTCGAAACGCTGCGCGAGGAGCTTCGCACCGGGGCCACCGTCGCCGAAGTCGCCGAAGCCAACGGGGTCGACCCGCAAGTGGTGATCGATGCCCTCGTGGCCGACTACACCGAGCGGGTCACGGAGTGGATCGAGGGTGAACAACCCACGCCGGACGAGGACCCGGCGACGGGCGAGGGCACCGAAGCAACCGAGACGACGACGGCCTGAGGCACCGTCACCGGCTGCAGTCCGCACATCGACCGTAAAGGTCGAGACTGTGGCCGGTGACGACCGCTGCCATCTGGGCGGTGATGCGGCGAGCCTCGCCTGCGACTGCCGCCTCAACCTCGGGGTCGGCCGGAATGTCGACGACGAGCCCGCACACCGTGCACGTCAGATGGTGATGGTGCTGCCCGCTCAACGCCTCGCTCAGCTCGAACCGGTCGTGATTGCCGGCACCCGTCACGCGTTGCAGGACGCCGACACCCTCGAGGACAACCAGGTTGCGGTACAGCGAGCTCTGCGAGACATCTGAGCCGTCATCGCCCAGGAGATCGGGCACTGACACCGGCCGCCCGGCAGCGGCAACGAGATCGAGGATTGCCCGGCGCTGCTTGGTGTGGCGCTGCCCGACGCGGGCGAGACGGCGGTCGGCGGCGGCGTGCAGTTCGTCGCGATCAGCGCTGCCGTTCCCGGACGCGTCACTCGACACTCGGTCACCGTACCGGCGCATGGATCGGACACGAGCCGCGGCGGGGTACAACTGTGGCACCCCGAGGTGCGCACCTCGACCCATTCCCATGAACCGCTTCCTCGAGCACCTCGACCGCCTGCAGCGCCGCCACCACTGGATGGCCCTACCGCTCGCCGTGTTCAAGCGCTTCGGCGAACACGGTGGAGGTCGCCTCGCCACAACGGTCTCTTACTGGTCGTTCTTCAGCATCTTCCCCCTGCTGCTCGTGTTCGCCACGGTGCTCAATCTGCTCCTCGAGGACAATCCGGAACGGCGCCAGGACTTCGTCGATGGAGCGCTCGGTCAGGTTCCCGTGATCGGCACTCAGCTCGCCGATTCGCAGACCGGGCTGGGTGGCAGCTGGACGACCGTCGTCGTTGGTCTCGTCGTCGCGCTGTGGACCGGGCTGGCCGCGGCGAACGAGTTGCAGGCTGCCCTCGAAGAGATCTGGGACACGCCCCCGTTCGAACGACCCAATCTCGCCGTCAAGCGTCTGCGTTCGATCCTGTTCCTCGTGCTCCTCGCCGTCGGCATCACCGCGTCGACCCTGGTGTTGACGTCTCCCTACCTCGTCGATCTCGGTCAGTTCGCCGGTGTGGCCGCGATCATCGTCTCGTTCGTCGTCAACGCACTGATCCTCTTGGCCACCTTCTCGCTGTTCATCAGCGGACGCAACGGAGTGGGCGAGCTGCTGCCGGGTGTCCTCGTCGCTGCCGCAGCCATCGTCGCCCTGCAGGCCCTGGGATCGTGGATCGTGACCAGGTACATCGCCGGGGCAAGTGACACGTACGGCACGTTCGCGGTCGTGATCGCGTTGCTCAGCTGGTTCTTCCTCGTCTCGCGCGTCGTTCTGCTCAGCGCCGAGCTCAACGCCGTGCTGCACCATCGACTGACGCCCCGGTCACTTGTCGGGAGCACGCCCGTTACCGACGGCGACCGGCGTGCCGTGCTCTTCGATGCTCGCCGGGTGCAGCGCGATCGCCGCATCGGCTTCGCGGTCAGCGTCGATGACGCCGACGCTCTTGGAGAGGGGGCGTGATCAGGCGGTGACGACGAAGCCGTCGCCGACGGCCCGATGTGGTGGGGGCCACCGTCGGTTCCCGGCGGGGACGCGCATCGTGTCGAACGCCTCGCGCGAGCATCGACGCGCTGGCGGCGCCGGCGAGCACCGCGACGACGTCGACGAAGGCGGCGCGGAAGGTGGCGTCGTGGCCATGCTCGATGCCAGCGAGGGCATGGGCGAGCTCATGGGCGACCGTGGCGAGGTTCAGCTGCTCGTCACTCAGCTGGATCCCAACGTGCCCGGGCCGGTCCCACGTCCTCGACGAGCGCATCCCTCCCCGGGGAGCCGAAGCGATGACCGTTGGTCCGCATGAGCGCCACCACGGGCCGGCGGTCAGCTGGGCGATGCGCCGCTCGGCGACTTCACGGCCGAGCAAGTCGTCCAGGTCGGTGCCCCCGAAGGCCATCTCCTCGGCGGCCGACACTGCTGCCGTGCCCCGATCGATCATCGCCCTCCGCTGGTCAACGCCAGCCGGCCGGCGACTCGCGTCCGCCCGAGGTCGGCGTTGGCGGCGGCTCGATGGCCGTCCCGCCAGCCGGACCGCTGGGCCGGTGCGGCCGCTCCGCGGTGACCACTCGCCCGAACGAGCGCGCCGCAAACGCACTCACCCGTGCCGACCGGGCGAGGACATCGGGAAGCGTCTCGTCCGACGGTGCAGGCGCGCCCTCGACCATCGCTGCTCGGGTGGCCGCTGCGTCGACGCGAGCGGCTTCGAGCTGTTCGGCGACGCGGTTGGCAAAGCCGAACAGGAAAGACCGGCGCCACCGCTGCGTCGCCGCCGGGCTGCGCGAGCGAAAGCCGGCCATCTGGCTCGCCGCCTGGGCGTGCAACGAGGTGTACAGCACCTCGGTGACATCGAGGTCGGACTCGTAGCCGGCGACGATCGCCGTCGTGCCACCCGGGCCGGTCTCGAACACGACCTCGCAGTCTTGGTTGTGGGCGACTGCGTCGAGGAGGGCGAGGCGGGCGCGAACGTACGCCCCGCGGCCGAGGGTGATCCGGTGCAGTCCGAGTGCGCCGTGGGCCAGCGCTTTGCGGACATGATCAGGGTCGACACGGTGCTCGGCGATCAGCTGCGCCGCCTTCGCCGAGAACGCTTCGGCCTCGTTGGCGTTGTCGGTGCGCTCAGCCTTGGCAAGCAGCTTGTGGATCTTGTCGAGAAGTTCTTCGCTCATTGTTGCGGAGCCCTCAGCTCGGCCAGAACGGGCAGGTGATCGGAGCGCTCGGCGAACCAATCGAAGCGTTCCGCCGACGCCAGCACTCGAGCATCGACGACAGTCCAGCCGGGTGGGGCGAACACGTAGTCGAGTCGTTGCGTCGGTGCCCGGCCACGTCGTTCCCCGGACGTCCAATTCGTCGAACCGTCGACGACGGCCAGTCGGTCGAGCATCCACGCATCGACCCAACCGGCGTCGCCGAAATCGGCTGGCCCCGGGCCGCTCGGGAAGTCGTTGCAGTCGCCTGCGATCACCGGCAGTCGAGGCATGCGGCGGGCCGCTTCGAGGACGATCGCCGCTTCCCTCCGACGGTTGTCGCTGTCGTCGTGGGGTGAGAGGTGGACGTTGATGATGCCGAACGGCGTACCTCGTCGATCGATCTCGGCACAGATGGCGATCCTTCGGCGCCAGTCCCACCAGCGCTCGCTGCGCAGCACGAGACGCTCGCTGCTGGCGATGCGGTGCGGTGTGAGAACCGCCAATCCCTCTGGCCCTGGCCACCCGTAGTGCTTGAACGCCCATCGTCGCCTCATCCCGAGGTGGCCGGCGAGGCGTCGCGATTGCCACCAGCCGACCTCCTGGACGACGAACACGTCCGGAGCCGCACCACTGATCACGTCGGCCACGCCTGCCACATCGAGGCCGGCCGATCCCTGAAGGTTCCAGGTCGCAACGGTCACCGTCGTCGCGTCCTCGTCCACGTCCGCCGAGGATTGCAGATCGGCGGCCGCTGACGGGCGATCCGCGACGGTCGGAGGGCGGCTACGTTCTCGTCGGTGGTCGACAGCTTTCTGCATCCCTTTGCCAGGCCAGCACGGCCGGCGTTCGTGTCCGTCGTCCGGGGAGAGGGCGCGCTGCTCTGGACGGCCGACGGCACCGAGCTCATCGACGCCATGGCCAGCCTGTGGTACTGCAACGTCGGGCACGGTCGTCGCGAAATCGCCGAGGCCGTTGCTGCGCAAATCCAGACTCTCGAGGCCTATTCGTGTTTCGAACCGTTCTCGAACCCTCCCGCCGAGGAACTGGCGACCCGTCTGACAGAACTGTCGCCCATCCCGTCCTCCCGAGTCTTTCTCTGCGGGTCGGGATCCGAGGCGGTCGACACGTCGATCAAGCTCGCTCGTCTCGCCCAGTCCCTTGCGGGCAATCCGAACCGCACCGTCGTCATCAGCCGCCAGCGCGGCTACCACGGAACGAACTTCGGCGGCACCAGCGCCCAGGGCATCGAGCCCAACCGCCAGGGTTGGGGTCCGCTGGTGCCTGACATCATCCAGGCGCCCGCCGACGACATCGAGGCGCTGTCGGTTTTGATGGCGGAGCGTGGCGGCGACGTCGCGGCTCTGCTGATCGAGCCGGTCCAGGGCGCCGGCGGCGTGTTCCCGCCGCCGCCGGGCTATCTCGCCGAGGTGCGGGCGCTCTGCGATCGGCACGGAGCGCTGCTCGTGTTCGACGAGGTGATCACCGGCTTCGGCCGACTGGGCACGTGGTTCGCCGCCGAGGCGTTCGACGTGGTGCCCGACATGATCACGTTCGCCAAGGCGGTGACGTCGGGATACCAGCAGGTCGGCGGCGTGATCGTCGGATCGCGGGTCCGTGAGCCGCTCGAGTCCGACGACAGCTTCATCCTCCGTCACGGCTACACGTATTCAGGACACGCCACCGCCTGCGCGGCAGCGTTGCGCAATCTCGACGTCCTCCGTGACGAGGAGCTGCTCGCCCGCGCCGAGCCGCTCGGCAAGCGCCTCGCCGCCGGCCTCGAATCGCTCGCCGCCGACGGTGTGATCGATCACGCTCGCGGCACGGGAGCGGTGTGGGCGGCTGGTTTGCGATCCGACCAGGACGCCGTGACGATTCGCGACGCGATGCTTGCCAGCGGTGTCGTGACACGGGCCATCGGGACCGACACCTGCACGTTCTGCCCACCCCTCGTCACGACCGACGAGCAGGTCGACCGCATCGTCGACACCCTGGCGACGGCCGCCGGGGGCGTGATTGACGGGCCGAGCTCCGCCGGTTGCTCCGGAAGGCGGTCGGGCCGGCTCCGCCGGTCGACCGCGGATGCGATTCGGCCCGCTCCGTCGGCACTTGCCCGCATCCTTCAGAGCCTACGACGTGAAGTCGGGCGATCGGCCCGTCGCTACTTCTTGCGGGCGGCGCCGGCCGCGGCCGGGACCTTCGCAGGCTTGAGCACGCCCTTGGCGAGGGCGGCGTCGAGGTAGTCCTCGGCCTCTTCGGCGGTGACCTTCAGCGCCGGGGAGATCTCACTGATCAGGTTGACCCTGGCCCGCTCGTACATCGTCCGCTCGGCCGCCGAAAGGGAGGCGTCACGGTTACGGGCGGCAAGGTTCCGGACGACCTCAGCGACCTGGTACACGTCGCCGCTCTTGAGCTTCTCCTGGTGGTTCTTGAACCGCCGGCTCCAGTTCGAGGGCACGCGGGGGTCGGGCTTGGAGAGCACGGCGACGAGATCCTCGAGCTCGTCGGCCGAGACCGGTGAGCGCACGCCGACCTCTTCGGCCATGTTGACCGGGACCTTCAGCGTCATCTCGTTGATGACGGTCTGCAGGATGAGGTACTCGCGCTTCTCGCCGAACGCCTCCATCTTCTTCGTTCCCATCACGATGCACGCACCGTGCTGGGGATAGATGATGGTGTCACCCTTCTTGAACTTCACGCAGAACCCTTCGCCGGGGAGAATCGGGGACTACCCAGGATACGGCGAGGAGGCCCGATTCTGACTGTGACCTACCCCACCCGGAGTTTGCCCACTCGACCGCATCCGTCGTCAGGACGCGGCGTGTTACTGTCCGCCGCGGCGGCCGCAGGGGCCGCCCCGATCGCGAGACGGGGGGAACGCTATGGGCCGAAGGCGCGGAATCGGATCCGGCGCGGTCGGCGTCGGCGTCGTCGCGGCGCTGGCGGCTGCGGGGATCGCCGGAGCGACGACGGCACCCGAAGAGGACGTCAACACCTGGGCGCTCGAGTACACCGGCAGCCCGGGCGGCGCCGCCGAGGGTGAGCCGATCCGCATCGGCTACGCCAACAGCGAGCCGTTCTTCCCGGAGTCGACCGTTGGCGTCCGTGCCGCCGTGGAGTACGTCAACGCCGAGCTGGGCGGAGCCGGCGGGCGCCCCATCGAGATCGTCGAGTGTCCGATCGTCGCCGTTGCCGACGGGGCAGCGTGCGGCGCCCAATTCGCCAACGACGACTCGATCGCCCTCGTCCTCACCGGCACGCTCGTCGTCGGCAACAAGGAGCTCTACGACGCCCTCAACGGCAACAAGCCGCTGATCATCGGCAACGGGTTGACCGTCGACGACTTCGTCACCCCGGCCGGGCAGTCGTACACCGCCGGTGCCGTCGGGGTCGTCGCCGGGATGGCCGAGTTCATCCTCGACGAGTTCCAGCCGGAGACCGTGGCGATCATCGCCAACGACAACGCCGCCGGACAGGCCGCCGCCAACGTGTTGGTCAAGCCGGCGCTCGATGCCGCCGGAGTGCAGTCCTCGCTGGTCTTCGTCGCCGACACAGCCACCGCGCCCGATGTCACGTCGGCGATGGAGGCAGCGGGGGCCGGTACGGCCGACGTGTTCCTCTCCCTCGTCACCCTCCCGAACTGCATCAACATGTACGACAGCATCCGCTCGCTCGGCATCGACCCGACAGTCGTGACCAGCGGGCTGTGCTTCGGGACACCGATGGAGCAACACCTCGAGGACCTCGGCGAGGAAGGCGACTACCCGGATGGCTGGTATTTCGGCGACTACGGCTACAGCTACTTCAACCCCGACTACGAGTCCGGGATGCTGACCTACGTCACCAAGGTGCAGGAGTACGGCGAACCGGTCGCCGGCGCCTCGGAGATCGAATACACCGGCTTCGCCGGTCCGATGTTCGCCAACGTGCTGACCGCCGTGAAGTTCATCAACTCCGTCGGGGTCGACAACCTCGGCTACGAAGCGCTCGACGAACAGATTCGCACGTTCACCGGTCCGATGATGCTGCAGGTCGGGCCGATTCAGTGCGGCCTGCCACCGTTTGTCGCTTCGTGCGGACACCAGATGGGCATTCAGCAGTACATCGACGGCGAATGGGTCAGCATCCGCAACGGACTGAACGGCGACCCGATCGACGTCACCCCGGAAGGTTGACAGTCGGTCGATCGTCTGCTGCCACCGCCAAGGCGGTGGTGCTGGTCCTCGCCGGTGTCGTCCTCGTCGCCGTCCTCGGTACGGATGATCTCCGTGAGCGCTTCGTCTCCGGCGACGGGATCGCCCAGGGCGCGCTGATTGCGGCCATCGCTCTCGGCATTGTGCTCACCTACCTTGGTTCGGGGGTCGTCAACTTCGCCAGCGGCACGATCGCCATGTACGTCGCCTATGTCTATGCCGGGCTGCGCGCCGAGGGGGACCTCTTCGTGCCACCGCTTCCGAACCCGCTGGCGCTCGTCGAAGGTGTCGTCCACTGGTTCCAGTCCGGTGACGCGCTCGACCTGCCGGACTGGCCGAGCACCATCTCGCTTGGCGGACCGATGCCGTTCTGGCCGGCACTGGCTTTGTCGCTGGGATTCTGCGTCGTCCTCGGCCTGGCCATCCATTGGCTGGTCTTCCGACCCCTGCGCGACGCGCCCGTCCTCGCCAAGGTCGTCGCGTCAGTGGGCCTGTTGCTCGTGCTCCAGGCGATCGTGATCCGTCGCTTCACGCTCACCCCGCGGGCGGTGAAGCCACTGCCGTTCGTGGACAAGGACCAGGTCGACCTCGGGATCCTCTCGCTCACCGAGGAGCAGCTCTTCGTGGCCGTGTTGGTCGTCGTCTTCGCCTTCGTCCTCTGGCTCGTCTTCCACCGAACACGCTTCGGGCTGGCGACCCGGGCAGCCGCGGAGAACGAGCGCGGCGCGGTCGTCCTCGGCTTCTCGCCCGAACGGCTGGCTGCGATCAACTGGGTGTTGGCGACCACGATCACCGGCCTGCTCGGAATATTCGTGGCATCGATCAACTCGAACATCGAGCCGCGGATCCTTCCCGCACTCGTCGTACCTGCCCTCACCGCCGCTCTCGTCGGCGGATTCTCCTCGTTCGGCCTGACCATCGTTGCCGCCTTCCTTCTCGGCATGCAGAAACCGCTCGTCGACTACCTCGGCGCAACGCGATCATGGTTCCCTCACGCCGCTGCACAACCGTTTCCCGGCGTCAGCCTGCTGATCCCGCTCGTCGTCATCGTCGCCGTGCTGTTCCTGCGCGGCAACCCACTACCCGAGCGTGGTGCTGTTCGCCCGGGGCGTCTCCCGTACTCCCCCACGCCGCCGCCCTGGGCGCTGCGGATCGGCGGACCTCTACTCGCCGGGTTCGCCGCCCTCGCCGGGATGTTCTGGTTCACCCCTGCGTTCCGCGGCGCCCTCGCCAACTCGTTGATCGGGATCGTCATCTGCCTTTCCATCGTCGTGCTCACAGGATTCGTCGGACAGATCTCGCTGGCCCAGATGACGTTCGCCGGCTTCTCCGCCTTCACGGTGTCAATCCTCTCCGTCGAGCACGGCTGGCCGTTCCCATGGCCGATCCTCGCCGGTACCGCCGTCGCCCTCGTCGCCGGATTGATTGTCGCCGTGCCGGCACTGCGTGTGCGCGGCGTCAGCCTGGCCATCGTCACGTTCGCCACCGCCGTCGCCGCCGACACCGTCGTGTTCCGCCACCCGTCGGTGAACGACCCATTGCTCGGCGCCGCCGTCGACCCGCCCGATTGGATCGACCAGAACAAGGGCACGACGTACGAACTGCTCGGGCTGAAGATCGGCGACGGCAAGCTCCCCAACCCGATGACGGCGATGTTCTGCCTCGCCGCCGCCGTCGTGCTCTGCTACGCCGTCGCCAACCTGCGGCGCTCCACGACGGGACGGCAGATGCTCGCCGTTCGTTCGAATGAACGCGCTGCGGCGGCTGCCGGCGTGAGCGTCGCCGGCACGAAGATCCTCGGCTTCGCCCTGTCCGCGTCGATCGCCGGAATCGCCGGGGCGATCATCGCCTACCGGTCGAGCGGGGCATCGCCGGATCGCTTCGACTACCTGCAGTCACTGGTGTTCTTTGCCTACGCGTACCTCGGTGGAATCTCCAGCGTCGCCGGGGCGATCGTCGGCGGGCTGATCGTGTCTGGCGGCCTGTTGTGGACGTTCCTCCTCGAGGTCGTCGGCATCTCCAGCGATTTCACGTTCCTCCTTGGTGGCCTCGGGCTGATCGTCGCGGCCATCTTCGCCCCGGACGGCACCGCTGGGCAGGTGCGCAGCGAATGGAACAAGATCCGGTCGCGTCGACGACGCCGTGCCAATGACGACCTGCCAGCACCCGCCGCGCTACCGATGGAAGTCTCGTGAGCGCGCTGCTCGAGACTCATGGGATGTCGGTGACGTTCGGTGGCCTGCGCGCCGTCAACGGCGTCGACCTGCACATCGACGACGGGCAGATCGTCGGGCTGATCGGTCCCAACGGAGCGGGCAAGACGACGTTCATCGACGGGCTCACCGGGTACGTCCCGATCACCGGTCGGATCCACTTCGCCGGCAGGGACATCGAGACGCTCGCCGCCCATCACCGTGCTCGTGCTGGGCTGGGTCGCACCTGGCAGTCGTTGGAGCTGTTCGACGACCTCTCGGTCGAGGACAACCTCCGGGTCGCCGCCGAGCGCCAGAGCATCGGCGGGTTCGCGGCCGATCTGTTCCACCCGGCCCGGCGCCGCGGTGACGTCGGCGGCGCGCTCGACATCCTCGGCATCACTCAGCTCGCCCAGCGGATGCCGAACGAGCTCAGTACCGGACAGCGCAAGCTCGTCAGCGCCGCCCGGGCGGTGGCCTCCCGACCGAGGCTGCTGTGCATGGACGAGCCCGCGGCCGGCCTCGATACCGCCGAGAGCGCGGAGTTCGCTCGCCGCCTACGCGCCATTCGCGAGACGGGCATCACTGTGCTGCTGGTCGACCACGACATGGGCCTCGTCCTCGACGTCTGCGACTACATCTACGTCATCGACTTCGGCGTCAAGATTGCCGAAGGCACACCTCGTCAGATCACCAGCGACCCACGCGTCATCGAGTCGTATCTCGGGTCCGACGCCTCGCAGCAGGGGCACTTGTGATCGACCGGCGGCTGCTCACGATCGACGGACTGTCGACCGGGTACGGCGGCGTCGCTGTCGTACGCGACCTCGATCTCCATGTCGATCGCGGCGAGATCGTCGCCCTGCTCGGCGCCAACGGGGCCGGGAAGACGTCGACGTTGCTGTGCGTCTCGGCGATCAACCCGATCCTCGCCGGCGACGTCGAACTGTTCGGTTCGTCGATCCGCGCCCGGCCCGCTCACGTTCTCGCCCGCGACGGCCTTGCCCACGTGCTCGAGGACCGGTCGCTGTTCTTCCAACTGACAGTCGCCGAGAACCTGCGTCTCGGGGCGGCCGAGGGAGCCGCCGACCTGGCGCGGGCGCTCGAGTACTTCCCCGCCCTCGAGCCGATCCTCGGCCGCCGCGCTGGCCTGCTGTCCGGTGGCGAGCAGCAGATGCTGGCGATGGCGCGTGCCCTGGCGGCACGGCCGCGCCTGTTGATGATCGACGAGATGAGCCTCGGTCTGGCGCCGGTCATCGTGCAACGGTTGCTGCCGGTCCTCCGTCGCATCGTCGGCGACACCGGTGCGGGCGTGTTGCTCGTCGAGCAGCACGTGCACATGGCGTTGGAGATCGCCGACCGTGGCTACGTACTGAGCCACGGCGACCTCGTCATGCAGGGCAGCGCCGCCGAGCTGCTCGCCGACGCTCACGTCCTTCGTTCCAGTTACCTCGGGGCGGGCGAGCTGGAGGCTTGATCAGCAACTTCGGCGACCCCGTCGCCGCCAACGACGCGGACGGCACTGCGGTAGGACGTGCACGACGCCCCTTCGCTGTCGAGGTCCAAGATGGCGTCGATCGGTTACGACCAGGATGTGGACATCCGGTGGCGGCGAACGAGGGCTACGACGCCAGCGGTCGCCAAGCCGAGCACACCCGAGATCATGAAGAATCCGAGCGCTGCGTTGTTGACCGACTCAAGGTCGTACGGCTCGTTGAAGTAGAGGGTCGCCTCCTCCGGAGACATGCCCTTGGCCGTCAAGCCGATGGCCAGCGTCCAGATGACGTACACCGCGGCGATCGTCGCCACCGCGTACAGGCTGCGATACCACCGGACAGGCGTCGACACGACGATCGCTGCGTTACTCACCGCCGACGCCACGACGCGTGTCGTCGTTGGGGACATGCGTGCCCGCTATCGCGGCACGGCGCTGACCGGAGCGCTCCATGGTCCCGTTCCGGCGGCGTTGATTGCTGCAATGCGGAAGTAACGGGTGATTGCTGCACCGTTGGACGCCGGGGGCGTCCACTCAAGCACGGCTCGTCCCGACCCGGGGCATGCCCCCAGGCGAGGTGCTGACGGCACCGTCCGTGGGACCTGATGGACGACGTTGCTCGACGCCCCGGTGCCAGCGGCATTCTTCGCCAAGACACGGAAGTAGTAGCGAGTCCCATTGCTCAACCCAGTCACCGTGTGCGAGGTCGTTGTGGGTACGCCTTCGTTGATGGTCGCCCAGCCCGTTGAACCGTTGGCGGAACGTTGGATCACGTAGCCGGCAGTAGCCGCACCGCCATTCGACGCTGGCGCAGTCCAGCGCAGCGCGACAGAACTGTTGCCAGGGGTCGCCGTCAGCGAGCGGACTGCTGAGGGCACGCTGCGCTGGATCGAGTTGGTGACATTGCTCGCCGCGCCGCCCTCGACGTCGAAATGTGTGCGCGTCAGGTTCACTTCGTTCCTTCGAGATTTCAGGGTAAGCCCGGATCCACCGATCGATGTCGTGTCTGGGTTGATCCGGGTCTGGTCGGGTGGGGAGTCGAGGTGGTCTGGTCGTGTTGTTGTTGGGGCCCGCGTTGAAGCTGGCGTGTTGGGGTGATGTTGTGTTCTGGCGCCCGGCTCGGGTGGGGGGTCGCCGGTGATGTCGGGTTCAGGTGATGAGGACGACGGTTCGCAGGTTGGTGAGGGCGGCGAGGAAGCGGTGGCGCGATGGCCATCGTGTTGGTAGGTGCAGTGTTGATTGTCGGGCGCTGTGGGTGATGCGGCCGGGGGTGGTGAGGTAGCGGCGACGCAGCGTCTTGTGGGTGATCAGTTGTTCGCCGAGTCCGAGGCGGCTGGTCCAGCGGGACAGGTTGTGGGCGATGATGTTGAGGGCGAACCAGGCGGCGTTGGCGCCAAAGTGTCCGGAGGGCAGGTGGTTGAGTCCGACGCCGTATTTGAGGTCGCGGATGGTGTTTTCGATCTCGGCGTGGTGGCGATGGTCGGCTTCGAGTTCGGTGGTGTCGCCGTCGCGGTCGGTGATGAAGGCGTGGAAGTCGTAGATGGTGAACAGGGCGAGTTGGCTGCCGGGTTTGGGACGGACGCGGCGGACGATGAGCCGGAGGGTGTGGCTGGTCTGCCCGGGATGTTGGTGAATGGCCGGTAGTCGTTTCGGCGACGTCGGCGCCGCCGTCGAGGAAGTACGGGATCGGCTGCCAGTCGGCCTCGGCGATGGCGCTGATCAGGGCTCGCATCTTCTTGGACTGTTTGGCGGTGATCGAGAAGCGGACGTTGTGACGCCCGCAGACGTCGGTGACGTGATGGCTGTAGAACCCGGAATCGGCACGCAACGTCAACGGCCCGGTGGCCCCGGCAGCGCGCACCCGGTTGAACGTTTCGGCCAAGAAGTGTTTCGCTCCCCGGCTGGTGTGGGCGTTGCCGCCACGCAGGCGGGAATGCACGACCTCACCGGTGCCGGCGACGGCGGCGAGCATGGGGTGGTAGCCACGCACACCGGTGTAGCCGAACACGCCGCCTTGTTTGGCGAGCCCGTAGGTCTCACAGATCGTCGAGTCGACATCGATCGTCAGTGCGCTGGCGCCGGGACCGGCGCCGGCCTGCCAGGCCCGGACGAGTACTTCGCCGGCGACGGCGTCGAGCTGGCTGACATGGCCCCAGGTGAAGCTGCGCAGGAACGTGCCCAACGTCGATGGCGCCAACACCGTGTGGCCGAGCACCGCGGCGGTGTCGCCGGCCCGCAGCGCGTCGGCGTCACCGATGCAATCTCCGTCACGCAGCGCCGAGTGGATCAACGTCATCGCCTTGTCCCCGACGTTGGCTGCACCCACTCCGTGCAACGTGACCCGGTGACTGAACAACTCACGCACCTGAGATGCTGGGCGAGGGTGGCTGGCAGCACCAGCCCGGCGTCGGCGACCGCGTGGTCGTCGTCGAAGGTCACGTCCAAGCGGTCGAGAGTGTGGCAAGATCGCATCGAAAAGGTGCCTTCCCTGACGGGAATCAATGATTGCGAGCAACAATCATTCTCCCAGGTCAAAGGCACTTTTTAGCGGATACCCGGAACCCTACAACGGCCCACCAACCACCACGACGGTGGATCCGGGTGAGTCAAACCACCGGCAGCTTCCGGCGGGGCGGTGACCGCGGGAGTCGACACGCACGCTGATGTGCACGTGGCGGCCGTGGTCGATCAGGTTGGTGGGGTGCTCGGGATCGAGACCTTCGCCACGACTGAGTACGGCTGCCAGCAGCTGATCGACTGGCTGCGTTCGCATGGCGACGTGGCGCTGGTCGGGGTGGAGGGCACCGGTTCGTATGGGGCCGGGCTGACCCGTCAGTTGGAGCGGGCCGGGATCGGCGTGGTCGAGGTCGACCGACCGAACCGGCAAGTGCGGCGCCGGGAAGGCAAATCCGACCCGATCGATGCCTTGGCGGCGGCCCGGGCGGCGCTGTCGGGTCAGGCGCTCGGCCAACCGAAGACTCGCAATGGTGACGTCGAAGCGATCCGGGTGTCGATGGTCGCCCGTCGTTCGGCCGGGTCGGAACGGATCGCTGCGCTCAATCAGCTGCGCCACTTGTGCTTCACTGCCGATCACCAGGTCCGAGGGCGCTTCGAGCGGCTCTCGGTGGGCCAGTTGACCGCACACGCAGCGGCGCTGAGACCGCGACCGACCGACACGGTGCGGTATTCGACGCTGCTAGCCATCCGCACACTCGCCCGGCGGGTTGCCTATCTCGACGATGAGCTCGACAACCTCGCCGTGGTCATCCGTCCACTCGTGGAACGCGCCGCGCCCGGACTGCTCGGCGATGCACGGTATCGGCTACGACGTCGCCGCCAAGATGCTCGTAGCCGCCGGCGACAACCCCGGCCGGCTCCGCAGCGAAGCCGCGTTCGCCCACCTCTGCGGCGTCGCCCCACTGGAGGCGTCCTCGGGCAAGACCCGCCGACACCGACTCAACCGGGGCGGCGACCGCCAAGCCAACAACGCCCTCTACCACGTCGTGATCACCCGCATGTCGTCCCACCCGGCCACCAAGGTCTACGTCGCCCGACGCCGCGCCGAAGGCAAATCGACCGGTGAGATCGTCCGCATCCTCAAGCGCTACGTCGCCCGCGAAGCCTTCAAACACCTCCGCCCCGACGAACCGATGAACCCCGCTGAGGCCGATCAGCCATCAACCGGACGCGAAACCGGGCTCCACAATCGCCTCACAGCCACGCAACCGGGTCGCCGGGTATCAGCAGTGCGGCCGATCCCTCTCGCCGACGCAGCGCCGCAGCGTCGTCGGCATGAGCTGAACCCACCGGCACCCGAGACCACGGTCGCGGTCTGACCCTTCGAATCGGCCAACGCCCCCAGCGAGCTGTTCAACGAACGACCTGTCGACCGCCACCGTCACCTCCAGCGCGGGCCGTGACCTACCAGGAGCCTGCCCTCACCCGAGTGGCTGATCTCTGTCCTGTCCAATCCGCGCCCGCCCCTTGACAACACAGGAGCATCGTTATTCGCGTGCAGATTGACGCCCTCGCCGGGCGCCAGCGCGACGCAGTGACTCGTTGCACCGGCGGGCCGAGGCGGTTCGCCGGTTGGCGTACCGAACGTCGCTCGACAATCCTTCGGCGTTGCAGCCGCCGGCGTCGTCACACGATCGGGTCGGTTACCGGATTCGGGCTGAATGCTCGGCACCCTGGTACCACCCGCGCCGATTTCGTGCGTCTGAGGCGATCTGCGAGCCCGGTTTCTCCGCCATTCACCGGCTTCGGGGCGATCCAGGGACCCGCGACCGCTTGCTCTCAGATCGCGAGCGACCGGATCGAGTTGCCGTCTGGCCGCCGCTTACAGGTCGAGTTCGGGGCCGGCTCGTTCGAGGGTTCGGGTGTGTCGTCGCCCTGGTCGGCAGGTCGATGCCAGCGTCGTCGGCCCAGTCGTGTGCCGCTTGGCCGAGTGCTCGGAACTGGTCGGCGTGCTCGTCTCGGCGACTGTGGCTGGTGAGCTGTGCGATGGTGTCGCCGAGTTGCTGGACGTTGATGGTGTCGCCGCGGGCCCATCGACTCCACTGCTCGAGGGCTTCGACCTGTCGTCGCAGGACCGGGACCTGGTCGAGGGTGCGGCGGAGCCGAACCCGGGTGTCGTGGCGATCGAGGGCCGTTTGTGCCTCCTCGACGCGTGCCCGCGCCTGGTTGTACTGGTCGATGTCAGGGCGGGTGCGGTGCCGGATGTGTTGGAGGTGTTCGACGGCGCGCTCGCGGCGGACTTCGGCGGCGGCGAGCTCGTGGCGAGCGGCCCGTCGCCCGCGCAAGCCGGTCGTGTCGAGGCGGCGTTGTGCGTCGGTGTGCTGCCACCGCGCCTGATCGGCGTGTCCTGTGGCGGCGGCGAGTTGCTCACGAGCCGGCGCGGTCGCTGCCTCGATACGGGCGAGGTCGCGTTCGCGCCGCGGCGGCCGAGGCCGCAAGACGAGCCCGCTCAGTCTCACTGTCCGTCACTGCCTGTTCGGCGATCTTGAGCTCGCCGCGAAGGTCGGCGAGGAGTGGTTCGAACCACTCGGGGACCTCACAGCGAGCCGTCGGGCGACGGTTGTCGCCACGCCTCGAGCGGTTGCTGGTGGGCGAGGGTGCGGCGTTGGGTGACGGCGGGGATGTCGGCACGGTCGAAGGCGAGGATCATCTCGAGGGTGTCTCTGGCTTCGGCGACGTCGGTGCTGTCGGTGACCACGCAGAGCAGGTTCTGTCGCGGCCGCGGGTGGCGGCGACGTACAGGCCGCGGCGGGTCGTCACCGCCGAGACGAGCGAGACGCTGTGGTCGACGGTGTCGGACTGGTAGCCGTGCTCGGTCGCCGCGTAGCCCAACCGGACGTGGTTGTGGGCGTAGTCGGCGGGCAAGGTGACGGTGCCGTGTCCCTGTTCACGGGTCACGGTCAACGAACCATCGGTCCCGATCGCCGTGACGGTCCAGGTCTCCCGGTTGCGCACCGGCTCGCCGGCCGAGGTGACAGGGTGCGGTCGTTGCGGCGGGTGGCGACAACGTCGCCGACGTGAGCGTGTTCGCCGCCGGCGATCGCCGCGGCGATGTCCGGGTTGAGCTGTCCGGCGGCGACTCGGGCGGCTTGGACGGCGTGGTTGATGGCGTCGACATGATCGTTCGTGGAGGCGACGAGGGCGACGGTGACGCCGCCTGAGTGATGCTCGATCCACATTCGGCGATCGCGGCGAGGTGATCGTCGAGCGTGCCGGGGATGATCCGGTCGTGGGCTTCGTAGGCGTCGAGGGCGCGGGGATCACCGGATCGCAGTTGCAGCGACGCGGCAGCCTCCCAGTCGTGGTTGAAGCGGTGCAGTCGTTCGAGTTGGTCGACTTGGCCGTTGGCGCACAGCTCGGCGAACAGGCCGCCACGGCCGACGGCTTGCAGCTGGCGGTGGTCACCAACGAGGACGAGGCGCCACTGGTTCGCCTCGGCGAGACTGACGAGTTGATGCAGCGCCGGGGTGGAGACCATCCCGGCCTCGTCGACGACGAGTGTCGCCCCGCGGCCGAGGCGGTACTCGGGCAGTGGCGGCCGGTCGGGCCGCTGCCACTCGTGGAGCAGTTTGGCGACGGTGTCGGCGCGCATCCCGGTGTCCCGTTCGAGTACCCGGGCTGCTTTCGCCGTCGGGGCGACACCGAACACCGGCCGATGGTGGGCGTGCAGGTCGGTGACGGCGGCGGCGAGCATCCGGGTCTTGCCCGCACCGGCCGGGCCGACCACCAACACGAGACGGTCGTCGCCGGCCACCGAGGCGGCGGCGTCGGCCTGCAACACATCGAGACCGGCCCGATCGACGGTGCTTGACGGCGACGCGGTTCCGGCTTGAGCATCCATCGCCCAGGTGAGAATCCGCTCCTCTTGGACGAGCACCGCCTCGGAGGTGAACCTCGGTGCCGTTGGCTCGATCCACAGCGAGCGACCATCAGAGTCTCGTCGCTGCGTCGCGTCGGGCGGATCCAAGTCGACGCAGCGTTCGAGCACCTTGTCGGCGGCGTGTTCGATCGCCGCTGCCCAGCGGTGTCCCGACATCTGCGACACGGGACGGTGCAGGTCACAGATCGCCTGGATGACATCGGGCCTGCCCCACGACGAGTGCTCCGCCGACACCGCCTCGACGACGTCGGTGACCGTCAGCGAGTCCGTCGGGGAACGGTCGGCAGCGGCCCGTTGGACGTGCTCGACGAGCCGTTCGACGGTCCAGCCGACCTCTGCCGCCTCGCCCTGCCACCGTGTCGCCAGATCGGCGACACCGAGCCCGGACTTGCGGCCCCGGGTATCGGCCGAGGCTTCACGCTCCAGGGCGGCGCGCTCCTTCGGTGACGGGTCCCGGCCCTCACGGTGGCGGAACTCGTCGAGCTTGACCGCCATGGCGTCCTCGATGCCGGCGGCGCGTTTGGAGAACACCGCCAACAGGTCCTTGGGCACGCCGGCGATCTCGGCCTGGCCGTTGACGATCGGCTGCCACTCGACGCCGAGGCGGTGGGTGAGCTCGTTGCGCAGCACCGACTGGTACAGGCCGCCGAGCATCCGCTGATGCTTCTTCAGATAGCGGGCATCGAGAGCCATCCACCGGCCGTCGGCGGTCTGCACCTTGGCCGAGATCACGGCGTGGGTGTGGATCTGCGGGATCATCGGCCCGCGACGTCGTCTGCCGGAACACCGCCATCGTCAAGCCTTGCGTGTCCGGATGCAGCCGGCCACCGTCGCGGCGGATCCGCGTCGTTGACCCGAACCGCTCCAGATGCGCCAACGCCGCCGTGACGGCGACATCATGGGCCTTCAGGAACCGGTCGTCGCCCGACAGCGCCCAGCACACCGAGACCGACTTCGGCGCCGAGAACGTCGCATCAAAGCCCGCCACCGCGTGGACCACCCGGCCATCAGCGAGTGACGCGATCGACGAGCGGGTAGCCGAGCCGTGTCCCCGAAATGGGGTCACGGCCCTCCAACAAGGCCTGCAGGTCGTCGCGCTCGACCTTGCCCGACAGTCCGAGACCGGCTGCCTGGCCGCCCGACCACACCCCCGGCACCTCGCCGGGCGCGCCGGTCAGGTACCGCGTGTAGTACTTCGCCGACGCCCCAGCCGACGACGCACGGATCGTCGAGACCCGCAGCATCAGACCCGACACCCGATCGCCCACACGGGCACTGTCTGCAGAAACCAGATCGGGCGGAAGACGCGAAGTACACGAACACGGCGCTCAGACCTCGAGGACGAGCGGGATCTGGTCAGGCGGGGGCACGAGGCGGGGCGAACCGGCGCGGCCGACAGACTCATTGCCGCCACCCAGAACGCCCGGGCGGTGCCAAGTGCCGCCACGATCACCGGCGCCGTCCACGTTGGGGCGCGGGCGCGGCGCGGCCTCGCCTCCCACACGTGCGAACGAGCAGACGACGCGACGAACGCCGAACCGCATGAGCAGCTCGTCGCGGAGCACCCGCAAGGACCGCCCGATCCGAAGTGCGCGCCGGCTGCCCGCCGCCGCTTCTGGGGACCCACGTTTGTGGGAAGTTCCGATCGAAGCCGAGCACCTTGGCGACCTCGACGACGTTGAACATGCACGGCAGTTCCCTGCCCATGCTGCTAGTTACATCGATGTCATCCATCGCAGCAAGACCTCCTCGAAAGGCGCGCTCGTGCGCTGCGGAAGGGGCGGCACAGCCCGATACGAGCCGGCACGAGGCGATACCCGACGACAACAAGCGTGTGACGAACTTCACAGGAGCGTGGGTCGCTGCAGCGGCGTGCGGTTTGAGAACGGCGATCGAGTCGGGCCGAGTCACCACAGACCTCACACGGCTGGGAACAGCGGTGGCTGCTCGGGCGGTGGCTCGTCGCGCCTCGCGCCTTGCGGACGAGGAGCGCTGTCGTCGTCCGTGCGCCGGCGGGGAGCCAACTCGTCCCGCGCCGTTTCCGACGGGATGTTCATGCACCCGCGGTCGATCCACTCGAGCAAGCGGTCGCGAGGAACTCGTTTGCACCGCCCGATCCGGACAGCCGGGATGCCGTCGACGGCTAAACCACCGCTGTCGAGGAAGAGCTTCGTCTTCTGGTGGACAAGGGTCCTACCGATGTTCAGCAAGTCGGCGATCTGCTCAACAGTGAGCAGGTACGGCAAGTCCTCGGGCCCGGAAGGGTGCGTTTGGTTCGTCTCAGCCATGGCGACTCACCCCCGGTGCACAAAGAGTGGACGCGGCGGCACGCCACGGTTCCGAGGCGGCACGAGGCGACTCGGGAGTCGGTGGAACGGACCTTGTCGTCCGTCCACAACGTCGGCGACCAGTGGCCGCCGCCGTGTACTACCCGACGGGGTCGGAAATCGTCGCCGACCGAACGGATTCTGGCGTTCCATACCTGGTTAAAGGTCGACTGACGACGCAATCCGCGACATCGCCGTGGGCGCGAGTGTCAACGAGTCGGCGCCGGTGAGTGGATGCTGGATCTGCATGCCCTGTTAAAGCGCGGGCAGTGACACAATCCGCGACAGGACAGGCGTTTGGTCGTCAGCGCTTGACCGGCGCACCCGCGACGCGTCGTGCATGGTTCGACGTCGCGGCCGAGGCGACGGGCGATCAGCCGGGCGGATGACGACCGAGGATCGACTCCTCCTCGCGAATCGCCACCATCAAGGGGCGGTTCATCCCCAGCGCGTCGACCGTCGCTCGACCCGTCGGGCTCACGCCGACGACAACGAAGCCTTGCCAGCGGAAGTGGTCGGACCACGACTCGTGGCGAGGATTGAACAGCGTCGCTTCCGCTCCGGTCGCGAGATCAACGGCACGCTGGCGTGCTCCCTTGCGAAGCGAGCAACCGACACAAGCGTTCGCCAGGTTGCTCTCGTCGGTCTCGCCGCCCCGCTCCGCGGGGTTACGTGGTCAACGTGGAATGTCGCTGTCGCCTGCTGTCCGTCCTGCTCGCGCCGATATGCCGCTGACGCGAAATGAAACGATCTCCGGAACGCTGGGCTGGCATGATCCCGCTGGCGCGGACCCGACAACCCATCGCGCGGCATGAGGGTAACTTGATGAACAAGGTCTACAAATCAGCGACGCTGGCGCTGCTCGCGGCGGGTGGGATCGGGCTGTTGCCAGCCACCGCCTTGACGCGCAACAACCTCTGCGTTGCCGCGGGCGGCGAACAACGCGTGCGGCACGGATCCGCCAACTGCGAAGTCAACGGCACCGGATCGGTGGCGATCGCCCATGGCGACGACAGCTTCGCCGCGGCGACCGGCGGCGACCGGAACCGAGCAACCGCAACCGGCGACAACAGCCGCGCCATCGCCTCCAACGGCGAGGGCAACACGGCCACCGCAACCGGCAACAACAGCACCGCCATCGCCACCGACGGCGACGGCAACACCGCCACCGCAACCGGCGACAACAGCGGCGCCTTCGCCACCGACGGCGACGGCAACACCGCCACCGCAACCGGCGACAACAGCAGCGCCAACGCCGTCCTCGGCGACGGCAACACCGCCACCGCAACCGGCGACGACAGCACCGCCAACGCCACCCACGGCGACGGCAACACGGCCATCGCAACCGGCGACAACAGCGGCGCCTTCGCCCACCTCGGCGACGGCAACACCGCCACCGCAACCGGCGACAACAGCGGCGCCGAAGCCGGCAGCGGCGACGGCAACACCGCCACCGCAACCGGCGACAACAGCGGCGCCGCGGCCCACCTCGGCGACGGCAACACCGCCACCGCAACCGGCGACAACAGCACCGCCTTCATCGAAGTCGGCGACGGCAACACCGCCACCGCAACCGGCGAAAACAGCACCGCCAACGCCACCCACGGCGAGGGCAACACGGCCACCGCAACCGGCGACAACAGCGGCGCCGTCGCCTGGTTCGGTGACAGCAACACCGCCACCGCAACCGGCGACAACAGCACCGCCTTCGCCGGCAACTTCGGCGACGGCAACACCGCCACCGCAACCGGCGACAACAGCACCGCCAACGCTGGCACCGGCGACGGCAACACCGCCACCGCAACCGGCGACAACAGCACCGCCCTCGCCGGCGGCGGCGACGGCAACACCGCCACCGCAACCAGGTCATGCACGGCGGATTCATCTTCAGGCGACAACAGACGGCGGAGTGCCCCTAGAAGCAGCGAAAGCGGCACGCCTCGACCCGACGGGTCCCAGCCTCGACGGGGAGGCTCACAGTGGTGGTGCCGCCGTACGCGGATGCGGATAGATCGTCGGCGTCGTCGGGGTCCCAATCGTCGGACAAGACGTGGTGCATGACGGTGAGATGGGCACGCACGTCGCCGGGAAGACCGACTGACGCTCGACCGAGATGCCGGCGAGGTGATGACCACGACTGGCGACAAGCGGGTGGTAGCCGAGCAAAGGCGGGGTGCGTTGCTGGCGCAGCTACTCGCTCACCTGAGCTGCCGCCTGAGGGCGAGCCGGAGCGCAACCATGCGATGTCATTGGCGATAGCCCCTCGTTGCGATCGCTACTGGCCTGGGTCGGAACTTTGTCGGGTGCGGTGATCGGCTTCTACCTCCGTGCCGCCGAGTTCCCGACCTGTGCGAGACGGCAATACTCACACCGGCCGTGGGCGCGCTCGACGACGAACGCTCGTAGCTCGGCTGGGATCGCTTGCTGTCACTCAGTCGAGCGGGAGCTGAGTCGTTCCGCACGGACCCGAAGCAGCGACAGCAACTCGGCGAGATCGGCGAGACCTTCGGCCTCGCGCCGCTCCTCGGGCGTCAGCGCTCCGTTCTCGTCCTGCACGTCGAGCAGATGCGTGAGGCGCTCGTCAACGCCTGCGGGCAGGCGCAACTGCTCGAGGGTGTCGGGGACATCGATCTCGAACACGACCGCTCGGGACATCGCGGTCAATCGTACCCGGCTGATGGCCGGCACGCCGGACGCTACGCAGCCGGTGTGCGACGGAACGCTGTCAAGTCAGCCCGCCGCGCGTGATCAGTCGAGCAAGCGTGCGACGACGTCTGCGGCTTGTTGATCGGCTCGACGGGTGCGGTGTGCGTAGATCTTCATGGTGGTGGTGCCGTCGGCGTGCCCCAAGCGCGCCGCCACGGTGGGCACGGGGACCCCAGCGTCGAGCAGCTGTGTGGCCTGAAAGTGCCGCAGATCATGAAGCCGCACGCCTGTGAGTCCGACTGTTGCCCTCGCCTTGACCCATCGACTGTATGCAGTGTCGGGACGCCACGCGGTCGCGCCAGTGGGATCGTCGGTGAACACGTAGCCGGCTCGCCGCTTGTCGGCCGCGACACCCACGTCGGTCGCGAGAGCAACCGAGTGGAGCATCGCCGACTGCAATCCCTCCAGTGTGACCGGATCAAGGATCACCAACCGCCTCGATCTCGTCTTCGTCGGTCGATCACCGCGCACGCCCGGAACCACCGAGTAGCTGCGCGAAATGCTGAGGGTCTCCGCCTCGAAGTCGACGTCGGGCCAGCGCAGGCCACACAACTCGGCGCGACGGGCTCCTGTCGCAACCATGACCCGTACGTAGAGGCCGAACAGCGGGTCCACGTCCGCGGCCGCGTCGATCAAGGTCGCGTACCTGCGCCACGGTGGGCGGATGCTGTTCACGTTGTGGCTGTGACGGCGCCGAGGCAAGCTTTGCGACGTTGCGCTGGACGAGGCCCCATCGTTCGGCCTGGTTGAGTGACGCCCGCAGGATCGCATGCACTTGGCGGATCGTCGCCGGGGCAAGGCCGCGTTGCGGAGGCTCCCGTAAAGGCGATCGATGTCGAGCGACTTCAGTCGAGACAGCCGGATCGAGCCGAGCACGGGAACGATCTCTCGGTCGATGTACTGCCGGTAGTTGTACAGCGTGGTGTCGGCGCGGCCCAGGCTCGTGATGTGTTCCATCCACCGTTCGAGCAGTGACGAAAGCGTCGGGTCGTCGAAGGACACGTTGCCGGCCGCCACTGCGGCCTCGAGCGTGGCCAACGCCGCCTTGGCCTCGCGCTTCGAGGTGGTCGCGACCGTGCGGACGACTCGGTGATAGCGGCCCGTCGCAGGATTGACGCCGGCCGACACGACCAGCTCCCACTTGCCCGGTGAGCGTTCCCGCATCGTTCCCATCGGCATACTCTTTCGCGGCAGATTCGCGGCAGCGACTCTACCCCGATGTCAGCAACGGCTCGGATATGGCAACTACGCTGGGATGATATGGCGCCCCCGGCACGATTCGAACGTGCGACCTGAGGATTAGAAGTCCGCTGCTCTATCCAGACTGAGCTACGGGGGCCGGCCGCCAGCCTAAGCCCCGCCATTGGAGTGTTTCGTGTGGGGCGTGTCGACACGTGGCACTCCGATGGCAGGAAACACTCCGGTGCGCCGGCGTGTCAGCGGAGGAAGCGGCGGACGAGGTCAAGAGCGTTGATCACGCTGAGCTGGCGGATCTGCTCCCGGCTGGCGGTCTGTCGATGGCGGATCGTCGTCGCCCGGTCCGAGCCGTGGCCGACGACGGCGAGGCAAACCGTTCCCACCGGGACGTCGTCCTGGCGGTCAGGACCGGCGACCCCGGTCAAGGCCAGCCCGACGTCGGCGCCGAGCACACGGCACGCTCCCTCGGCCATCTCCAACGCCGCTTCCTCGCTGATCACCGGGCCCGGCGTGACGCCCAGCAGGTCGAACTTGACGTCGCTGGCGTACGTGACCAGCGAGCCGCGCAGCACGTCGCTGGCACCGGGAACGCTCGCCAAGCGAGCGGCGACCAGACCTGCGGTGAGCGACTCGGCGATCCCGAGCGTCCATCCGCGCTTGCGCAAGGCATCGAGCACCACCGACTCCATCGGTGTCTCCGTCGCTGCCGAACACGGCCTTGCCGAGGAGGGCGCGGATCTCCTCCTCCCACGGGCGCAGCTTGTCCTCGGCTGCGGCCGTCGACTCAGCCGATGTGGTCAAGCGGATCTCCAGACCGTTCCAGCCGCGGGCGAGAAACGCCAGCGTGACGTCACCATCGTCGTCGAGTCGGGAAATGACGTCGTCGAGGCGGGCGTTGAGGCCGCTCTCGGTCTCCCCCCACACCTTGAGGATGCGCGAGGCGATCACGGTCGGCTCGCCGGCGCGGGCAAGGAGGTCCGGCAGCACGGCGCGCTCGAGCATCTCCTCCATCTCGTCGGGAACGCCCGGAATGGCGTAGATCACGCGGTCGCTCCCGTCGAGCTGGAACGGACAGATCAGACCTGGTGCCGTGCCGCGCCGCTGGGGGATGACGGTGGCCCCGGCCGGAACCATGGCCTGGCGCAGGTTGTTGTCGGGCATCTCCCGTCGCAGCTGGGCGAACAGGTCGCGGATCACGTCGGCGACGGCGTCGTCGAGCTCGAGCTCGACGCCCATCAGCGCGGCAATGGCTTCCCTGGTCACGTCGTCGTGGGTCGGTCCGAGGCCGCCGCAGACGATCAGCGCGTCGGCATCGACGAGGAGCTGGCGGAAGACCTGCTCGATCCGTTCGACGTTGTCGCCGACCTTGACCTGCAGCCGCGACGCGATTCCGTGGGCGGCCAGTCGTTCGCCGATCAGCGCCGAGTTGGTGTCGACGATCTGACCGAGGAGCAGCTCCGTGCCGACGGCCACGACGTCACAACGCATCGCTCACTCACACCACCGACACGTCTGGCGGCAGGACGGCCCGCGCCTTCGCCGCGTGCATCCGCCAGAAGTACTGGGCGGCGCTGTACAACGCGAGCACGACGGCTGCCCACAAGCACAGGTTCCACAGCCAGGTGGCGTCGAGCGCGGTGAGCGGCAGCAGGGCGAAGCCGACGGCGAGCTGCTGGGCGAGCGTCTTGTACTTGGCGGCGCGGCTGGCCGGCATCGAGATGCCCTTCGTGCCGATGACGCTGCGGTACACGCTGATCACCAGCTCGCGGGCGGCGATGATGGCCACCGGGACGATCCAGAACACGTCGCGCCCGACGAGCGTGAACATCGCCCCGAGGATCAGCACCTTGTCGGCGAGCGGGTCGAGGAACGCCCCCGAGCGGGTCGGACCGCGACGCCGGGCGATGTAGCCGTCGACGAAGTCGCTCACCGACAGCAGGAACCAGAACACGAAGGCGACCCATGATCCGGCATCGTCTTCGGGGATCAGCCAGAACATCACCGGCGACAGCAGCAGGCGCCCGGCCGTGATGGCGTTCGCCCACGTCGCCAGCGCCGTTCCGACGTCGGTCTTCACAGCTCGTCCAGGGTCTCGCTGATGGTCGCAAGGTCCGCACCGGCGGCGATGAGATCGCTGCCGAGGGCGTCGACGATCGTCACCTCGACGAACGATCCGACGGAAAGCGAGGCATCCACGAGCACGACGCCATCGATCTCCGGAGCTTCGCGGTGGCTCCGGCCGATGCCGGGGCGATCGATGAGGACCTCGACCGAGTTGCCGACGAGTTCGTCACGACGCCCTGCCGTGATGGCGTCCTGCAGTTCGGTCAACTCACCGAGTCGCTCGGCGACGAGGGGTGCGGGGATCTGGCCGTCGAGCCCGGCCGCATACGTGCCGTCCTCGCGGCTGAAGGCGAAGAAGCCGCACCAATCGAGTTGGGCCTCCTCGACGAAACGGAGCAGCTGATCGTGGTCGCCCTCCGTCTCACCGGGGTAGCCGACGATGAAGTTGCTGCGGAACGCCGCGTCGTGACGGCGGGCCCGGATGTCGGCGATGCGCTGGAGGAACCGATCACCGTCGCCCCAGCGACGCATCCGCCGCAGCAGCGGCTTGCTCACGTGCTGCAGGGACAGGTCGAAGTACGGCACACTCGACGAGCAGACGACGTCGATCAGTTCGTCGCTGAGGTCGCTCGGATACAGGTACAGGAGGCGCACCCGCGGCACCCGCTCGTTGACGGCACGCACCAGCGGCACGATTGACCCAGCGCCGAGCTCGCCAGGACGGTCCTTCCCGTACGAAGCAAGGTCCTGGGCGACGAGGACGATCTCCTTGGCGCCCAGCTCGTCGACCTCGGCGAGGATCTGGGCCACGTCGCGGCTGCGCTGCCTGCCGCGGAACGACGGGATGGCGCAGAAGCCGCACGAACGATCACAGCCCTCGGCGATCTTGACGTAGGCCCACGGAACCGGCGACTTCGGCCGGGGCAGGTTGAGCAGGTCGAACTCCGGGATCGGCTTCGCGCTGACCGGGATGAGCTTGCGCGAGACCGGCTGAAGCGCAACGCCGAACCCGGCGACCCGGTCGACCTCGGGCAGGGCGGCGGCGAGCTCGTCGCCGTAGCGCTCAGCCATGCATCCGGTGACGACGAGCCGGCTGCCGTCGCGCCGCCGCTCGTCGAGGGCAAGCACGGTGTCGATCGACTCCTGGCGGGCCGCCTCGATGAACGCGCACGTGTTGACGACGACGAGGTCGGCCGACTCGGCGTCGTCGGCGGGGCGCAGCCCGTCAGCGAGCAACGTGCCGACGAGCTTGTCGGAGTCGACCTGGTTCTTGGGGCAACCAAGCGTCTCGACGTAGAAGCTCCCAGGCACGGTTGACCAGGCTACTGACGCGTGCCCGCCGAGGAGCTCACGATGGTTCTCAACCCAAGGGTGCCAATGTGACCGAACGGTCCTAGTGGCACCCTTCGGTGGGGGCGGGGCTACTGGTGGGCGAGGCGCAGTCCGCGCCGCGGCCACTCCATCGAGACGAGCCGGCCGGTCGCCTGACAGCGTGACGTAGGCAGTGCGCATGTCGGCGCCGCCGAAGCAGAGGTTCGTCGTCAGCGGGTCGTCTGTGGGCACCTGCACCACCGACGAACCGTCGGGCGAGATCGACGTCACCGCGCCGTTGACCATCGTTCCGACCGACACCCAGCCATCGGCGTCGACGGCGAGGGAGTCGAGCAGCTGCATGCCGGGCAGGCCGCACAGCAGCGCCCAGGGGTCGTGCTCGATGATCGACGTCAGCGGCTCGAGGACGCCAGGCTCGGCAATGCGCCGGCGGAAGACCCGACCCGTGTATGTCTCGGCGTAGTACAGGATCGTGCCGTCAGGACTCAGCCCGATTCCGTTCGGCGAGTGCACCGGATAGGCCACCTCGTGGATGTCGGAGCCGTCGCAGCGGGCGTAGTACAGGGCGCTGAGGTCGGCGGTGCGAGTCCCGACGACGTCGTGGATGCCGTGATCGGTGAAGTAGAAGCCGCCATGCCCGTCCATCACGAGATCGTTCGGTGAGCGCAGCGGACGGCCGGCGCAGTTGGTGTACAGGTTGGTGACCTTGCCGTCGTGGTCGATGCGTTGGATCAGACCGCCGGAATAGCGGTCCAGGTCGAACGGTCCTGGCAACAACAACCCACCGAGGTCGACCGGCGTGTGCGACCCGCCGTTGTTGCACAGGTACAACGCACCGTCCGGCCCGACGGCGAGGCCGTTCGGTCCGCCCTTGACCTCGCACAGGACCGTCGTGACTCCACCGGCGCCGATGCGCGTCACGCGCTCGCCGAACATCTCGACGACGACGACCGAGCCGTCGGGCATCGCTACCGGCCCTTCCGGGAACTGCAGGCCCGCAGCGATCTCGGTGAAGGTGGCGTCGGTCACGCCGCCATCCTTGCCGCTCACTGGTTGAGGGTCTCGAACTCCTCGACCGTCATCAGCACGGCGCGTGCCTTGGAACCTTCGCTCGGCCCGACGACGCCGCGCTGCTCGAGCAGGTCCATGATTCGCCCGGCGCGGGCGAAGCCGACCTTCAGCTTGCGTTGCAGCATCGACGTCGAACCCAGCTGGCTGCGCACGACGAGCTCCATCGCCTGGCGCATCATCACCTCGTCGTCGTCCTCGCCGTTGCTGCTGATGCTGTTCGTCGACGCCGTCACGAGATCGGGTTCGTCGGCGCCTTCGACGCCGCTCACGTAGACGACCTCCGGCGCCTGCTCCCGCCAGTGGCGGACGATCGTCCGCACCTCTTCCTCGCTGACGAAGGCGCCCTGGACGCGGCTGAGGACCGAGGAGTTGCCCGGCAGGATCAGCATGTCGCCCTTGCCGACGAGCTTCTCGGCACCGGGCTGGTCGAGGATCACCCGCGAGTCGGTGAGGCTGGAGACGGAGAAGGCGATACGCGCCGGGATGTTCGCCTTGATGACGCCCGTGATCACGTTCACGCTCGGACGCTGGGTGGCAAGGATCAGGTGGATGCCGACAGCACGAGCCTTCTGGGCGAGCCTGGTGATCGCGTCCTCGACGTCGCGGGCCGCCACCATCATCAAGTCGTTGAGCTCGTCGACGACGACGACGATGTAGGGCAGACGCTCAGGTTCCTCGCCACTCACCCGGTCGGCCTCGAGATGACCCTGGTCGAACGCCGCGTTGTAGCCGGTGATGTCGCGGAACCCCTTCGCCGACAGCAGGTCGTAGCGCCGCTCCATCTCCTTGACGGCCCAACCGAGAGCGTTGGCCGCCTTCTTCGGGTTCGTCACCGGCTGCGTGAGCAGGTGGGGTAGGCGGTTGTACTGGCCCATCTCGACCTGCTTCGGGTCGACGAGGATCAGGCGCACCTGCTCGGGGGTGCGGCGCATCAGCAGCGAGGCGAGGATGCTGTTGATGCAGCTCGACTTGCCGGCGCCCGTCGCCCCGGCGATGAGCACGTGCGGGGTCGTGGCGAGGTCGAGGAATACGGCGTCGCCGGCGATGTCCTTGCCGATGGCAACGTCGAGCGGGCCGGTCGCCGCCGCTGCCTCTGGGGCGAGGAGCAGGTCGCCGAGCGAGACCAGCTGCCGGGTGTGGTTGGGAACCTCCACACCGATCGCCGACTTGCCCGGGATCGGGGCGAGGATGCGCACGTCGGTGGCCGCCATCGCGTAGGCGATGTCGCGCTGCAGGGAAGTCACCCGCGCCACCTTGACACCAGGCCCGAGCTCGAGCTCGTAGCGGGTGACGGTGGGACCGACGGTCATCCCGGCGAGGCTGGTGTCAACGCCGTGCTGTTCGAGGGACTGCTCGAGGATCCGGCCACGGCCGGCGGCCTCACCCTGATCGACGCTGCGGGTCGCGCCGCGATGGAGGAGCGACACGGGTGGCAGCACCCACCTTCCCGGCCCGTTGCCCGCAGCCGCGTCACCGTCGAACGGCTCGTTCGACGTTGTCCGCCGCCGGCGACGCGGCGAACCGGTGCCGTCGTCGGATCCGAAGTCGTCGGCAGCGTCGTAGGGCGCTGGAGGAAGGGCCAGGGCGACCGTCGCGCCGGCCTCGTCGAGGTCGGTCGGACCGGCTGACCCCTCGGCGTCGTCGTGCTGGGCCTCGCTGTCGCTGCTCAGCGACGACAGGTTGCCGATGGCGTTGCGGGCCGCACGACCGACCGGCCGGGCGATCGACGCCGCGCCGCGGCCGGTGCGCTGGGCGACATGCCCGGTCCGCTGGGCGATCGTCCGCAGCGAGGCCTGGGTGATCAACAACGCACCGCCGATGCCGAGGGCGGCGAGGAGGACGATCGATCCGAACTCCGCCATCAGCGTGCGCAGTGGCTCGCCGACCATCCATCCGAGCACGCCCACCGGCGTCGGTGACGCCGTCGACCGAGAATCCCTCCGGACCGCTGCGCGACGTGCAGGATCCCGAGCGCGGTGAGGCCACAAGCGCCCAGCCGATCACGAGGCGATACGGGCTGGACGAGCGTGCGCTGCGGATGAACGACACGCCGACGATCAACAGCACGACTGGGCAGGACGTAGCGGCCGAGGCCCGCCAGCGCCCCTCCGAGCCATTCGATGCCGTCGCCGAGGATGCCGGCGAAGTCGAAGTAGATGCCGGCAGCGAGGATCACTGCGGCGACGATGAGGATCAGCCCGATGAACTCGTGCTCCCGCCCGGCGATCGCCCGGCGCAATTCGCCCGTCGCCTGTTCTCGCCTCGTGGCCTGGCGCCGCGCCTGCTCATCGGCGGTGTAGCGGGCCCTCGTGACGTTGCTGCTGCCGGAGCCCTTGGTTCCGCCGCCGTTCGACGACTTCGACGGGGTGGACGTGCGTGCCGCAGGCAGGGCGCGCTGCTCGGGCTTCTTCGACGGTCCCCACGTAGCCATGTCAGCGTTCAAGGTAGCAAGCCCACGGCCGCCAGCGGCCGGAGGGTCGGTGCGATCGGAGCGATGCGCGACGCTATGCCGGTGCAGAGAACTCGTCGACCGCCGATCGCGGAACCGGTTCATGCCTCCATGACCACCGGGACGATCATCGGACGCCTCCGCGTGCGCTCGGAGACGAAGCGCCCGGCGGCACGGCGCACGTCGCGTTCGAGCGTCTCGACGTCACGCACGCCCTTGGCCAGGGTCTCCTCGACGGTCACGGCGATCGTGTCGCATGCCTCGTCGAGGAGGTCTTCGGCCTCGGGGGCGTACACCCAGCCGCGGGTGATGATCTCCGGACCGGTGAGCACCTTGCCCGACTGCGTGTCGACAATGACGACCACCACGACGACGCCCTCGGAAGCCAGCACGGCACGGTCGCGCAGCACGCCGAGGCCGACATCACCGACGATCCCGTCGACGTACAGGTAGCCCGCCGGCACCCGCCCGCCGACCTCGACACCGTCGTCGCCGACCACGAGCACGTCGCCGTCCTCGCACACGAGCACCCGGTCGCGCGGCACGCCCATCGTCGCGCCGATCTCGGCGTTGGCCATCAGGTGGCGGTACTCGCCGTGGATCGGCACGTACCACTGTGGCTGGGCGATCGAGAGGTACGTCTTCAACTCGTCTGCCTGGGCGTGCCCGGTTGCATGCACGTCGCGGGTCCCCGAATGGACGACCTGGGCGCCCGCCCGCAGCAACCCGTCCATCACCCGGTTGACGTTCGACTCGTTGCCGGGGATGGCGTGGCTCGACAGGATCACGGTGTCGTTCTCGGTGAGCTTGACGAACTTGTTCTCGCCCCGCGCCAGCAGCGCCAGGGCGGACATCGGCTCGCCCTGCGATCCGGTGGAGATGACGCACACCTCGCCGGGCGGGTAGCGGTCGATGTCCTCGATGTCGATCAACCGACTCGCCGGGATCGACACGATGCCGAGCTCGATGCCGAGCTGGACGTTCTTGCGGATGCTCATCCCCAGCGTGGCGACCTTGCGCCCGCTCTCGATGGCCGCATCGGCGATCTGCTGGATGCGATGGAGGTGGCTGGCGAAGCTCGCCGTGATCACCCGGCGCCCCCGGCATTCGGCGAACAGTGTGCGCAGCACCCCGCCGACGGTGCTCTCGCTGGGCGCGTGTCCCGGCTCCTCGGCGTTCGTCGAGTCGGCGAGGAGCACCCTGATGCCAGCGGTGCGAGCGAGCTCGCCGATCCGGGCCAGGTCGGTGCGACGACCGTCGACCGGCGTGAGGTCGAGCTTGAAGTCTCCGCTGTGCAGCAGGACGCCTTGCTGCGTGTGCACGGCGATGGCGTGGGAGTGCGGAACGCTGTGGGTCACCGGGATGAACTCGACATCGAACGGGCCGATCTGCACCCGCTCGTTGTCGGCGACGACACGCAGCTCTGTGTTGCCGAGGAGGCCGGCTTCCTCGATGCGGTTGCGGGCGAGGCCAAGGGTCACCGCCGAGCCGTAGATCGGCACCTTGATCTCGCGCAACAGGTACTGCAAGGCGCCGACGTGATCCTCGTGGCCGTGGGTGGCGACGACGGCGACGATTCGTCGGCCGTTCTCGCGCAGATACGTGAAGTCGGGGAGCACGAGGTCGATGCCATGCATGTCCGGGTCGGGGAACATCAACCCACAGTCGATGAGCAGGATCTTCCGGTCTGGACCGTCGCCCGATGGGCCGCCACCGAGCTCGATCGCCATGCAGTTGCGGCCGATCTCGCCCAGGCCGCCGAGGAAGACGATGCGGACGGCGTCGCGACGAGCCGAGCCGTCCCCGGCTCGAACGGCCGGGTCAGCCACGGGCAGCGACCAACCGGCTGTACACCTCGGCCGCTCGCGGTTCCAACCACTCCGGGTCGGGTCCGAGCGGCGGCCGGCAACGGCCAGCAGGTTGGCCGAGATGGCGGAGCATCGCCTTCGTCGGCAACGGGTTAGGGGCCTCGTCGCCGGTCTCGAACGCGTAGCTCTCCAGCAGGCGGGAGTTGACCCGCCGCGCCGTGGCGGCGTCGCCGCGCTCCCATGTGTCGAAGAACTCGACGAGGTCGGGAGCAACCCAGTGACCGGCGACGCTGACCACACCGACGGCACCTACGGCGACGAGCGGCAGGGTGTTGATGTCGTCGCCGCTGTACACCTCGAACGAATCCGGCGCGGCGGCGACCAGCCGCGACGTCTCGCCCGGGTTGCCGGCGGCATCCTTGACGCCCAAGACGTTGGGCACGTCGGTGGCGAGGCGCACGAGCACCTCGGTGGCGATCTTGCGGCCGGTACGGATCGGGATGTCGTAGATCACGACAGGCAGGTCGGTTGACGCAGCGATGGCGCGCAGGTGGGCCTCGATGCCTGCCTGCGACGGGCGGCTGTAGTACGGGCACAAGGCGAGGATCCCGGCGACATCACGTTTCGACGCCTCGACCGTGAGCTTCACGTCGTGGGCAGTGTCGTTTCCAGTCGAGCCGGCGACAACTGGGATCGTCACGGCGCCGGCTACGGCTTCCCACAGCTGCAGCTTCTCGTCGTCACCGAGCGTCGGCGACTCTCCTGTCGTGCCGGAGATGACGAGGCCTTCGTTGCCTTGGGATTGCAGCCACTTGGCGAGCTCGACCGCACCGTCCACGTCGAGCGCGAGATCGTCGTCGAACGGCGTGATCATCGCCGTCACGACTCTGCCGAATCGAGCCATTCCAGCAGGCTAATCACTCCTGCATGGGCGCCGGGTGTTCTGCGCCGGGCCTACTTCTTGGCCCACATCAGGATGCGCTTGAAGGGGTAGAAGTACGGCGAGACGTCGCCGAGGACGTCGAGCACGCGGGAACGGAAGGCGTCGATGAACTGGCCGGCGAGGTCGGGCTCGAGGAGCTTGGTGAAGCGGATCAACGTGGTGCCACGGGTCCACTCCACGACGCTGGCGGTCGACTCGAGGTGATGGGGGTAGACCTGTAGACGCACGTGCTGAGCGGCAGCGCCGAGCTCGTCGAGGACCACTGCATATTGCTCCGGGAGCAGCACGTTCTGGGCCACCGGATCAGGCGGCGGCAGGCTGTTGAACGCCGACAGGAAGGGCTCGGTGGCGGCGACCTGGTTGGCGAGGCGATGGGCCGGGTGATCGGCGTTGGCGGGCACCTGCACGGCGAGTTGCCCGCCGGAAGCCAGCGCCGCCCACCAGCGGGCGAGCACGCCAGGGTGGTCCGGGACCCACTGCATGCTGGCGTTGGCGATGACGAGGTCGTGGTCACCACGACTCGTCCACTTGCCCAGGTCACCGCGGGCAAAACGCAACCGATCGTCGCCGCAACCGATCGATTCCCGGGCGGCGTTGAGCATCGCGTCGGACGAGTCGATGCCGACCATCTCCTCGATCCCGAGCCGATCGGTGACCTCGGCGGTGAGCTCGCCGGACCCGCACCCGAGATCGACACATCGCCCGAACCCGCTGTCGGGCGGCTGGATCAGGGCGACCAGGTCCCAGAACGGTTGCGCCCGCTGTTCGGCGAATCGTCCGTACTGCGCCGGGTCCCAACCGTCGTGGGACATCTCATGGCGCCCCCCCGCTTGCGTCATGTTCGCAACCTAGTTCCAGCACACCACCTCACACCAAAGAGGAGGTGTCAGGGACCCTGAGGTCCTGAATCCTGGCGGGGGTGCGCAGAGGTCGCCAGAGCGCTCCGCTGGCGATCCAGCTCCGCCGGTCGAGCACAGAGTGGATCGGTCCGGTCAAGGGTTCCGCCGGCAACTCAGGTTGCGAACGACTCTCGTACTCCTCGCCGGTGTCCTCGAGGTTCTCGAACTGGATGACCTCCATCTCCTCGAAGCGGCGACGAAGCCACTGAGTCGTTGCGGTCGAGGAGCCCGAGCTTCTTGCAGTTGGGCACGATCTTCGAGAACAGCATCGTCTGGAACAGCTGGCGGGTCGGGTCGTTGAGCACGAGCGGGACGACGTCGCGGGGGTTGACGCCGTGGCGCTCCCAGACCTCCTGGGAGAGGAAGCGGTCGCGCATCCGCACGGCCGCCTCGTAGGCGAACTCCTGGCGCTCCTTGATCTCGGCGTCCGTCGACGCGGCGTACACCTCGCGCAGCGACAGCACGCCGAAGGCGACGTGACGTGCTTCGTCGCTCATCACGTAACGGAGCAGCTGCTTGAGCAACGGCTCACTGGTGAGCTGATGCATGAACCCGAAGGCGGCGAGGGCCAATCCCTCGACCATCACCTGCATGCCGAGGTAGGTCATGTCCCAGCGGCTGTCGTTGATGATGTCGTCGAGGAGCAGGCGCAGGTGAGCGTTGACCTGGAACTCGCCGCCGACCTTCTCCTGGAGGTAGCGGCTGAACACCTCGACGTGGCGGGCCTCGTCGACGACCTGGGTGGCGGCGTACAGCTTGGCGTCGTACCACGGCACCGACTCGGTGATCTTCGCCGTGCACAGCAGCGCTCCCTGCTCGCCGTGAAGGAATTGCGACAACGTCCAGCGGCGTTGGTCCATGGCGAAGGCGATCCACTCGTCGTCGGTCCACTTCTCGACCACCGTGCCGTCGTAGTGATCGGGGCTGAGTCCAGCGGAGATCGCGCTCTCGTCCTCGCGGACGACCTTCTCGAAGTCGACCTCAGTGTCCCACGGCAGATCGGTGGCGGCGTTCCACTGGCCGACCTTGCCCTTCTCGTAGAGCTTGCGCAGCTGCGGCCGGGCGAGGGTGTAGTCCCAGGTGAACATCGCCTCGGCGTTGTCCTTGACAGCGTGTTCGACCTCGTCGACGTCGGTGTTGACGATCGCCACGATCGCCTCGATGTCGTTGAGCTCGGCGCGCCCGAGGATCTCGTCGTTGTCGCGGTGCGTCACGGTCATGCATTTGCTCCTTGGGTGAGGACGGCGATGAGAGGGGCGAGGAACCGGCGCGCAGACTCTGGATCGCCGAGGTCGACGAGCTCGCTCGGCGCCAGGAAGTAGGAGATCGTCAGCCGGCTGAGCACGTCGACGAGGGCGACGGACTGCTCGCGCGTGAGGAACGGCTCGGCGAAGGGGACGAGGAACGTCGTGGCGTAGTGGATGATCCGCGGCACACCGGCGGTGGTCAACTGCGACAGCGCCTCACCCGGCTCAGCGGCGAGCATGACCGCCAGATGATGATCGGCGCGCAGCTCACGAGTCGCCATGACAACAGTGCGAACGAGGAGCTCCTCGAGCGTCTCGGCTCCCTCGACTCCCGCCCGGAGGTCGGCAAAGAACTCCTCCAGCTCACGCACGCGCAGGGCGTCGAGGAGCACGTCCTTGCCGCCGGGGTACAGCCGGTAGATCGTTGCCCGCGACAGGCCGGCCTCGGCGGCGACGTCGTCGATCGACAGCTTGGCGAACCCGAAGCGTTCGCAACACGCCTTGGTGGCGTCGAGGATTCGCGATTCGAGCGAGGCGGCCATACCCATGAGACAATAAGACTGATCTGTCTCACCGTCAACGAGTTATTGGTGACGCAAATCTCGTCGACGAAAGCGCCGCGAATAGATTCGCGCCAGCAACATCGACCTCAGGGAGATCAGGATGCATCTTCGCCACATCGCGATCGCTGCCGCAGCGGCCGCGATCGTCATCGCGACCACAGCGAGCACCGCCGGCGCCACCACCGTCCCGCCCACGGAACCTCCCGGCACGACCGACGCTGAAACCACCGTGCCGGTCGGCACGATCCCCGACCCGGCGGCGTGCGCCGAAGGGCTGACGCTCGAGGAAGGGGTGCTGACCGTCGCCACCGGCGAGCCGGCCTTCCCGCCGTACGTGATCGACGATGCCCCCGAGAGCGGAGAAGGGTTCGAAGCTGCCGTCGCCTACGCCGTCGCCGAGCAGCTCGGGTTCGCCCCCGAAGACGTCGAGTGGGTGCGAACGCTGTTCGACGCGGCGATCGCCCCCGGCCCGAAGGACTTCGACTTCAACCTCCAGCAGTACTCGATCACCGAGGATCGCCTCGAGGTCGTCTCGTTCAGCGTGCCCTACTACACGAGCACGCAGGCGATCGTCGCCGGCCCAGACTCCCCTGCCATTGGCGCGACCACGCTGCCAGAGCTGCAGGACCTCAGACTCGGCGTCGCCGCAGGAACCACGAGCCTGGCACTCGTCGAGGAGGTGATCCAGCCATCCGCCGAGGCCCAGGTGTTCAACACCAACGCCGACGCCATCCAAGCGCTGTCGACCCAGCAGGTCGACGGTCTCGTCGTCGACCTCCCGACGGCGCTGTTCCTCGCTGCCGTGGAGATCGAAGGCGGAGTTGTCGTCGGGCAGTTCCCGCCGATCGACGCCGCTCCCGGCGACGACTGGGGTCTGCTCTTCGAGCAGGACAACCCGCTCGTCGAATGCGTCGACTATGCGTTGCTCCGGCTGCGTGAATCCGGCGAGCTGGACGAGATCACCACCACGTGGATGGAGGAGGCCACGGAGGTGCCGGTCTTCGACCTCGAATGACCACGACGCCGGTTGATGCGGCCGGCAACCTGCCCGTTTCCACCCGTGCCCGGCGGCAGCAGTTCGAACGCCGGCAACGGCGCACCAGCATCACGATCGCGACTGCCTCGACGGCGGTGTTCGTCGTTCTCCTCGTCTGGCTGCTGCCCAAGACGCTCCGGATGGCAGGACGTCCGGGAGTCGTTCTTCAACTGGTCGGTGTTCCGCGACAGCTTTCGCCCGATCCTCCGCGCCTTCTGGTTGGACATCCGCGTCTTCCTCGTCTGCGCGCCGTGCATCGTCGCTGTCGCCTTGCTCGTCGCGATGGCGCGGAACATCCGGACGCCGGCGCTGTACCCGCTGCGGCTCGTCGCCACCGTGTACACCGATGTCGTCCGCGGCGTGCCCGTGATCCTGTGGATCACGATGCTCGGCTTCGGCATTCCCGGCCTGTTGCAGACTCGGGAATGGTACGGCCGGCCGATCATCTGGGGGTCGGTGGCGCTGATCCTGACGTACTCGGCGTACGTCGCCGAGGTCTTCCGCGCCGGGATCGAGAGCGTCCACGAATCGCAACGAGCGGCGGCCCGCTCGCTCGGGCTCTCCGCCGGCCAGACGATGCGCTCCGTGGTCCTGCCGCAAGCCGTGCGCCGGGTCATCCCACCGCTGATGAACGATCTCGTCAGCCTGCAGAAGGACGTCGCCCTGATCTCGGTCCTGGGACCGGTCGAGGCGCTCCGCCGGGCGACGATCATCAAGGACCGGATCTTCAACTTCACGCCATACGTCGTCGCCGCCGTGCTGTTCCTCTGCGTGTCGATCCCGTTGACCCGCCTCACCGACCATCTGCTTGCGCGCGACCGCCGCAGGATGTCGGGCACGGTCGTTACCTGACGATGAGCACTGTCACGCTGCGCGGTGTGGTCAAGGAGTTCGGGAGCCTCCGGGTCCTCGACGGCATCGACCTCGACGTGCCCGAGCGGGTCGGCGGCGACGCTGATCGGCGCCTCCGGATCGGGCAAGAGCACGTTGCTGCGCTGCATCAATCTGCTCGAGCCGATCGACGACGGCTACATCACCCTCGACGGCGTCGACATCAGCGAACCGGGACTCGACCCGAACCCGATCCGCCGGCGCATCGGGATGGTGTTCCAGAGCTTCAACTTGTTCCCGCACCTCAAGGTCGTCGAGAACATCACGCTGGCGCCGCGCAAGCTTGGGCTCGTCAGCGCCACCGAGGCGACGACGCGAGCGACGCAGCTGCTCGGCCGCCTCGGCCTCGGCGACAAGGCGCTGGCCTATCCCGATCAGCTGTCTGGCGGCCAGCAACAGCGCGTCGCCATCGCCCGATCGTTGGCGATGGATCCCGACGTGATGCTCCTCGACGAGATCACCTCGGCGCTCGACCCCGAGCTCGTCGGCGAGGTTCTCGACGTCGTGCGCGACCTGCGCGCCAGCGGCATGACGATGGTCATCGCCACCCACGAGATGGGCTTCGCCAGGGAGATCTCCGACACCGTCTGCTTCCTCGACGCCGGCCGCATCGTCGAATCAGGTCCTCCCGAGCAAGTTCTCGAGGCGCCGCGCGAGGAGCGCACACGCACGTTCCTCACCCGCGTGATCGAGTCCGGCAGGCTCTGACCGGCAAATCTGGGATCTTCCCCAAATCTGGGGAAGATCCGAGTCATTCCGTGATCTGGGGAAGGATCGTGTCAGGGCCTGACACGGATCTTCCCCAGACGCAAGTGAGCGGTGGCGTCAAGAGGCGGTGTAGGCCTCGAGGACGTCGTCGACGGGACCGTCGGCGACGAGTTTGCCGTCCTCGATCCACAGCGCCCGCTTGCACAGCCTGGCGACCTCGTCCATCGAGTGGCTGACGAGCATCAGCGTTCCGGCGTGAGCGACGATCTCCTCGATGCGCGCCGTCGACTTCGCCCGGAAGGCTCGGTCACCGACGGCCAACGCCTCGTCGACCAACAGGATCCGCGGCTTCACCGACGTGGCGATGGCGAAGTGCAGGCGAGCGCGCATGCCCGATGAGTACGTCCGCAGCGGCCGGTGGATCGCCTCGCCGATGTCGGCGAACTCGACGATCTCGTCGATCTTCTCGTCGACCTCGTCGTTCGACATACCGAGGGCGAGGCAGCCGAGGCGGATGTTGCGGTATCCCGAGGTGCCGGCGACCAACGTTGCTCCGACACCGAGCAGCTTGGGCTCCTCGGCGACGAGGACTTCCCCACTCGTCGGCGCGAGCAGGCCGGCAACTGCCGCCAACAGCGTCGACTTGCCGGATCCATTGGGACCAACGACACCGATCGTGTCGCCCTCAGCAGCGTCGAAGGACACTCCTCGGAGGGCGTGGACCAGGCTGCGCCCGCTCCCCTGCTTGGTGACGAACCGTTGCTTCAACGCGGCGCGCCGGTCCTCGAACACCTCGTAGTCGAGCACGAGGTCGCGGATGCGCAGGGTCAGCTTGGGAACCGCTGTCACGACTGACATCTCGGACGTCGTTGCCGCCATCATGCGCGCCCGTACCGCGACTCGGCCGTGCGGAAGAACCAGAAGCCGAAGACGAGCAACGCCACCGACCCGATGACGCCCTTGATGAGGTCGCCGTCGTACACGGGCAACCCCATGAAGACATAGCGGTACATGTCGATGATCCCGATCAGCGGGTTGAGACGGATCAACGTCGGTAGCACGGCGCCGGCGCGCTCCTCGGTGAGGAACGTCTCGAGCGGGAACAACACACCGGACACATACATCAGCAGGCGGAACACGAACGGGATGATCTGTTGGATGTCGCGGAAGCTGTCGTTGAGCCGAGCGGCGACCAACGCCCCGCCGAGGTTCAGGCAGCTGTGCAACAGCACGATTGCCGGCAGGAGCAGCCAGCGCAGGCCGATCCCCTCGCCGGTCGCCAGGGCCACGGCGGCCAGCACCGTCAGCTCGAAGCCGAACGTGTACAGCTTGGACATGATCACCGAGAACGGGAGCAAGGCGCGCGGGAAGCGGATCGAGCGCATCAATCCCTGGTTGGCGTCGATCGACGTCGCTCCGCCGAGCACGCACTTCGACGTCAGGCCGAACGTGAAGATGCCGATCATCAGGAACAGGATGTAGTTGTCGATGCCCCGGCTGACGTCGAGTATGACCCCGAACACGAAGTAGTACACGGCCACGGACAGCATCGGGTTGGCGAGATGCCAGACGTTGCCGAGCAGAGTGTCCTGGTGGGTTGCCCGCATTTCCTCGTAGGGCAGGGCGACGGCGAAGTCGCGGCGCGACCACATCGCGGCGAGGTATGACCTCACGGGCATGACCGCGGTCAGCGGGCGAAGGTCGGCGGCGGGGTCAGCAACGTTCATGAGGGCCGCCGAAAAGCTATCTCCGTCGCCCGCCCTCGCGGGGTGAAGCACCGAAAGCGTCTGTGTCAGCGTGTCAGCCCTCAGCGGGCGCGCCCGCTGACACAGATCGTCAGGTCGTGACGTTGAGCGTGATCTCGACCCCCGTCAGCGCTTTACTGACCGGGCAGCTCGCTTTCGCCTCCTCGGCGGCGGTCTGGAAGCCGGCGGCGTCGAGGCCGTCGACGGCGCCCGAGACGTTGAGGGTGATCCCGGTCAGCTTGAAGCCTCCCGCGGGATCGGGCCCGAGGCTGACGTCGGCGCCGACGTCGAGTGTCTTGGGTGTGCCCCCGGCGCGGGCGACGAGATTCGACAGTGACATCGCGTAGCACGACGAGTGAGCGGCGGCGATCAGCTCCTCGGGGCTGGTCATCCCGCCGGCGTCGTCGGCGGCTCGCTTCGGGAACGACACCTCGAACGTGCCGATCCCCGAGCTGGTCATCTCGACCTGTCCTGAACCCTGCTCGAGCGTCCCGGTCCAGGCGGTACGGGCGGTGCGTGTTGGCATCCCCGGGACCGTAGCTCGCCGTCAGGTCGGCATCGACTGGAACCGGTCGCGGAGGGTCTTCTTGGAGAACTTGCCGACGCTCGTCTTGGGTACCTCGTCGATGAACACGACGCGGTCTGGCACCTGCCACTTGGCGAGACGCGGGGTGATGAACTCGAGCACGGCGGATTCGGTGAGCTCGCTGCCTTCCACCTTGACGACGCACGCCAACGGGCGCTCGCCCCAGCGGTCATCGATGACCCCGATGACGGCGGCCTCGCGGATCTCCGGATGGCTCATCAGCTCGTTCTCGATCTCGACCGAGGAGATCCACTCGCCTCCGGACTTGATCAGGTCCTTGGTACGGTCGACGAGCTTGATCCGTCCCCGTTCGTCCATCGTCGCCACGTCGCCCGTGCGCAGCCATCCGTCGTCGGTGAAGCTCTCTCCAGCGCGCTCGTCGTTGTAGTACGATGGCGGCAATCCACGGCCCGCGGCACTGCAACTCCCCGCTCGTCCGTCCGTCACGCGGTACCGGTGTCGACGTGCCCGGTTCGACGATGCGGCAATCCACACCCAGCTCCGCTCTGCCGACAGTGGTGCGCAACTCGGCCTTGTCGCCGTCGGAGAGCAGCTCCTGGTCGCCGTCGAGGCGGCCGACGGTGGCGACGGGGCTCGTCTCGGTCATCCCCCAGGCCTGCAGGATCGGCAGGCCGATCGCTTCCTTGTACGACTCGGACAGCGCCTTCGAGACCGCCGACCCACCGCACGGGATCGTCCGCAGGCTCGACGTATCCCGTCCCTGAAGCTCCGGGAGCACCTGCATCCAGATCGTCGGGACGCCGGCGGCAATCGTGACCCGCTCCTCGACGATGAGGTCGGCGAGCGCCTTGCCGGACAGGTCGGCGCCCGGCATCACGAGGTCGGCGCCGCACGCCACGGCGGCGTGGGCGAGCCCCCAGGCGTTGGCGTGGAACATCGGGACGACGGGAAGGATGCGGTCTGACTCGCGCGCGCCCAACGAGTCGGCCTGCAGGACCCCCATCGTGTGCAGGAACGTGCTGCGATGGCTGTACACGACGCCCTTGGGGTTGCCGGTGGTGCCGCTCGTGTAGCACATGCTCGCCGCCGTGTTCTCGTCGACGCGCTGGAACTCGACGGGTTCGGCCTCGGCAAGCAACGACTCGTAGTCGAGCAACTCGTGGCCGGCGAGGTCGACCGTGGTCGGGTCCGGACCGACGCCGTCATCCATCAGCACGAGGTGCTTGACCCCGTCGAACGTCGGGAGCAGCGGCGCGAGCACGCCGAGCAGCGAGCGGTCGACGAAGATCACCTCGTCGTCGGCGTGGTTGACGATGTAGGTGAGCTGCTCGGGGAACAAGCGGATGTTCAGCGTGTGCAGCACCCGCCCGGTGCACGGGGCGGCGAAGTACAGCTCGAGGTGTCGGGCCGTGTTCCAGGCGAACGTCGCCACACGCGCATCGGCGGCGATCCCGAGGGTCTCGAGCACGCCTCCGAGGCGCCGGGTCCGCGCCGCCCAGTCGCCGTACGTCGTGCGGACACGGGAGCCGGCGACGGCGGTGACGATCCCCTTGTGGGCGAAGAGCTGTTCCGCCCGGTCGAACAGGTGGATGATCGACAGCGGCACGTCTTGCATCAGGCCGAGCATGAGCGAACGGTACGCCAAGCTGGTGCTGCCGCCGTTAGCGACGCGACAGATAGCGTTCGGCGGCCATGGACACGGCCGATGCGGACGCCACCGAGCCGACCGTACCGGTTCCGCACACCCGGCCATGGTGGGGTCCTCTGACGATCGTCGCCTTCGTCGGCCTGGTCATCTGCACCAACGTGGCCAACGCCGTCTGGGCCCGGTGGGTGACAGCAACCCGGAGGCCCTGCTCGCCCTCAGCTCGCGCCAGCGCTACCTCGCGCTTGTCCGTGCCCCAGCGGAATCGGAGTCGTGCCTTACGTCGGCCATCGGCACGACGCGCATCGCCGCTGCCTTCGTCGTCTGTCACCTCGCCGGGCGGGCGTACCGCGACGACCTGCTGCAGGCTGTTCACCCGCTATCTCGGCCTCACGCCCGAGGCCCTCGACGCCTACCACCAGGCGCTCGACAAGGCCGAGGTGGCGGTGATCCCGTTCTTCGTCGGCAGCAACATCGTGGCCGTGTTGACCGGTATCCGGCGCACCCAGCCGCTCAAGCTGGGTGTGCTGCTGGCGATCGGGATCGCCGGTCGCCTGGCCCTGATCTGGTGGCTGGCCAAGGTGTTCGAGGAGCCGCTGGTGGACTTCCTCGCGCGTCGTGCAGCGCTTCCAATGGTGGGTCGTGATCGTGTCGGTGGCTCTCGTCGTGCTGATCAACGTGCGCAACTATCGCCGCGGCTCGTCGCAATGACCGTGCGTCCCTGCCAGACTCGCGGCCCATGGCTGAGATCACCTTTCGCGGCAACCCCATCCACACCGTCGGCGAGCTTCCCGCTGTCGGCGAACCAGCACCGGCGTTCACGCTGACCGGGACCGACCTCGGCGACGTGTCCAACGACAGCTACGCCGGTCAGCCGGTCGTGCTCAACATCTTCCCGTCGATCGACACCCAGGTCTGTGCCACGAGCGTGCGCACGTTCAACGAGCGGGTCGCCGACAGCGGGGTCGCCGTGCTGTGCGTCTCCGAGGACCTGCCGTTCGCCGCAGCGCGCTTCTGCGGCGCCGAAGGCATCGAGAACGTCAAGCCGGCGTCGGCGTTCCGCAGCTCGTTCGGAGCCGACTACGGCGTGACGATCACCGACGGCCCGCTCGCCGGGCTGCTCGCCCGCTCGGTCGTCGTCGTCGACGGATCGGGCAACGTCGCCTACACCGAGCTGGTCCCGGAGATCGCCCAGGAGCCGAACTACGACGCGGCCCTCGAGGCGGTCGCCGCACTCGGCTGACGGCGACCTGATTCACGAGCCGGCAGTGATCGACCGTCTGCCGACACGGCGCTCGCCGACATGCCTCGGTGAGAGGCCGGGCTACACGTCGAGCAGGGCGTCGAGGCCGACGGTCAGGCCAGGAAGCTCGGCGATGCGCTTGCAGGCGAGCAGCACGCCGGGCATGAAGCTCTCCCGGTCGTAGCTGTCCTGGCGCAGCGTCAGCGTCTGCCCGCGGGCACCGAAGATGACCTCCTGGTGGGCGACCATGCCGCGCATCCGCACGGCGTGGATGCGGATCCCGGCAGGTCCGGACGCTCCGCGGGCGGCGGCGAGCGTCTCCTTGGTGGTCGGATCGGGCGCCCACTCGCCGGACACTGCGGCGATGCGCTGGGCGGTGGTGATCGCCGTGCCCGATGGTGCGTCGACCTTGCCGTCATGGTGCAGCTCGATGATCTCGGCCGTGTCGAAGAACGGTGCGGCCAACTCGCTGAGCCGCATCAGCAGCACTGCCGAGATCGAGAAGTTGGCGGCGACGAGAGCGTTGCCGCCACCTGATTCCGCAGCGGCAGCGAAGGCGACGAGGTCGTCGTCGACCAGCCCGGTGGTGCCGACGATCGTGTGAATGCCCTGGCTCAGCAGCACGGGCACGTTCTCGCGTGCGGCCGCCGCCGTCGTGAAGTCGACGACGACTTCGCAGTCGGCGGCGGCGAACTCGGCGACGTCGGCGGCGACGGTGACCCCGCCGACGATCTCGGCGGCGGCACTCGGGTCGACGGCGGCAACGAGCTCCAGCTCGTCGTCTCCGGTGATGGCCCGGCAGGCGGTCGCCCCCATCCGCCCGCCGGCCCCGCACACGCCAACGCGAATCATGTCAACCGCGTCGCTCGACTGCGAGCGACCGAGCGCCATCGAGAAGTGCACGTGCGAGCGACCGGAGCGCCAGCGGAGGGAGCGTCCACGAGCGGCCTGCGTGGCCGGGGAACGCAATGACGGCCTGCGTGGCCGGGGAACGCAATGGACGGATCATGTCAGGGCGTCCGGCCTACGTCCCAGAGGTGGTGCACCGGATCGTGGATCAGGTATCGGGCGAACGTCTCGACGGTGAACCGTGCGCCGTCGCTGCGCGTTCCCGTTCGACCCAGCTGCTCAGCGGTGACCGCAGCGAAGCTGTCGGCGATCTGGTCGCCGGCCGCCACCAGCTCCCGACCCACGACCGTCGGATCCTGCTCGCCGTACCGTTCGGCGACGGCGGTTTCGTCCTGGTCCCAGTTGGCGAACGTCGGGTCGTCCTCGTCGAGCATGCGGTGGAGGCGCATGTCGAACAAGCGGAACACGTCGCGCACGTGACAGGCGTACTCCAGCGGCGACCAGCGGTCGGCGCTCGGGCGGTCTCCGTGCGTCGGGACGGTCGAGCACCGCCGGCCACTGCTCGGCGTTGCCGCGAATCAGCTTCGGTACGTCTGCGAAGGACGCCGACGAGGCGTCGAACCCGCACTCCGGGCACGGACGCTCGAGGACCCAGGTCCAATCCTTGGTGTCCGGCTCGATCGGCATCGCCCGCGAAACTACTCAGCCCGGCGTCTTGGCGGGCGTTGGCGACTGTCCAGTCGCGCTCGCCCCAGCCCTTCGCCGCTGCGGCGGTGAGCCGCTCGACCGCCACGTCGAGCACAGGAGTTGGCAGGTCGCCGGCCATCGCCGAGGCATAGCGAAGATCCTTCAACGCCCACGCCAGGGCGAAGTTCGCCCTCTCCGGGAGCTGCTGATCGGCTGCCCACGCCATGGTCGTCACTGGACCGCCGAGCCGCTCGACGAGCGCCGGTCCGACGTCGTCGGGGTCGAGCCCGACCGAGCGAGCCAGCGCCATCGCCTCGCCGAAGGCGACGAGGTGGGCGGCTTGCAGGGCGTTGAGCACGAGCTTGAACCGTGTCCCGCTGCCCACCGGGCCGAAGTGCCGAACGGTCGACGAGATCGCGTCGAGGACGCCGGAGATTTCCGCCAGATCGGACGCTTCGCCGCCGGCGAGCATCACGAGGGCGCCGCCCTCGGCCCCGGCCCGTCCGCCCGTGACGGGCATGTCGAGGAACCTTCGGCCGGCGGCGCGGCAGGCGTCGGCCAAGCTCGGCGATCCAGTCCGGCGACAATGTCGCCGAGCGTGACGAGCGTCGACGACTGCCGCCGACCCGGCGAGGATTCCGTCGTCACCGAGCCACACGGACCGCGACGACGCGTCGTCGGCGGTCGCCTCGAACACGACGTCGGCCTCGGCCGCCGCCTCCGCAGGCGTCGCGAGCCAGCTTCGCTCCCTCGGTGACGACGTCGGCGGCGCGCTCGGGAGTGCGATTCCAGACCGTGACGTCGTGGCCGTTGCGCAGCAGGTTGACCGCGATTCCCGCGCCGATCACTCCGGTTCCGATCACCGCGACACGCGTCATGTGCAACCTCCGTTGTACGACTCAACCGTCAGTAGCGCGGTCCCACCGTCACCGTGATCGGCGCAGCCGTCCCGAACACATCCGTGATCACCCGCTTGGCGTCGTCGAGGGTGACGTTCTCCCATCGGGCGAGCTGCTCTTCGACGCTGTGCACCTTGCCCAGCGTGATGAGCATCCCACCGAGGCGGCTCATCCGCGCCGCCGTGTCCTCGAGGCCGAGTTGGTAGGCGCCGGTGAGGTAGCCGACGGCGACGTCGAGCTCCTCGGCGGTGATGCCGCCGCTCACCAGCCGCTCGATCTCGCTGTGGATCAGTCGCTCGACCTCGCCGACGTGCTCGGGCATCGACCCGGCGTACACCGACCATGCTCCGGTGTCGGCGTACGACGAGGTTGCCGAATAGACGCTGTAGGCAAGCCCGCGGCGCTCGCGGATCTCGTCGAACAGACGGCTCGAGAGGCCGCCGCCGAAGACGTGGTTGACGACGTCGAGAACTTCCCGATCGGGGTCGTCGCGGCGCACGGATCGCCCGCCGATGGCGAGGTGGACCTGCTCCGAGTCGTCGTCGATGCCGACGCTGTCGCCGTGGGCACCCGGGAGCCGGCGGGGCACCCGTCCGTCGCCGTCGGGCAGGTCGACGAAGGCGGTGGCGACGGCCTCGAGGATGTCGTCGTGGTCGATCTCACCGGCGACGGCGACGACCGTCGAGCCGGTGGTGTAGTGGTCGAGGTGGAACCGGCGGATGTCCTCGGCGGTGATCGAGCGCACGGTGTCGCGATCGCCCGCCGTGTCACGGCCGAGCCCGTGATCGGGGAACAGCTGCCGCGTCAGCGTGCGCAGGGCGACGTCGTCGGGCGAGTCGTCGTCCATCGCCAGCTCCTCGAGGATGACCTGGCGCTCGCTCTCGACGTCGTCGTCCTCGAGCGTGGATCTGGCGAGCACGTCGCCCAACAGATCGATTCCCGCCCCGCCGTGGCGAGCGGGCATGCGGCAGTAGAACGACGTGTACTCCTTCGCCGTGAAGGCGTTGATGTCGCCGCCGACGCGATCGACGCTGCGGGAGATGTCGGTCGCCGAGCGGGTCGGGGTGCCCTTGAACAGCAGGTGCTCGAGGAAGTGGCTGACACCGGATTGTGCCGCCGGTTCGTCACGGGAGCCGACGCCGACCCAGACGCCGATCGCTACCGACCGCGCCCCGTGGACGCGGTCAGTGGCAACGGTCAACCCGTTGTCGAGTTGTGTGATCCGTTCAGTCATCAACGATGACGGCGGCGCCCACGGTCGTTGCGGTTCCCGCGGTCAGCGTCGCCGCCGCGATCGCCGCTGGGACCGAGGTCACCGAGCTCGTCGCGCAGCTCCGAGTCGAACGACTCCTCGAAGGAGACGCTGACGACGTCTCCGGCGCCGGCGCTCGGCGCCGACTCGGCCGCGCTCGCGGTGGCGCCGACGGCGGCCGGAACCTGGGACTCGCCCGCCGGGGCGGCATCGCTCGTCGGCGTCAGGCTGACCTTGCCCTTGTCGTCGATCTCGTCGACGCGGACCTCGATCTCCTGACCGAGCTGGAGGACGTCCTCGACCTGGGCGATGCGCTTGCCTCCGCCCAGCTTGGAGATGTGCACGAGGCCGTCACGGCCGGGAAGGATGTTGACGAACGCGCCGAACTTGGTGATGTTGACGACGCGACCCTTGTAGACCTTGCCGAGCTCGGCCTTCGGCGGATCGACGATGGCGAGGATGGCGGCCTTGGCCTCCTCCATCCTCCACGCCTCGACGGCACCGATCGTCACGATGCCCTGCACCCCGTCGTCGTCGACGTTGATGTCGGCACCGGTCTCGCTCTGGATCGTGTTGATGACCTTGCCCTTCGGTCCGATCACCTCGCCGACCTTGTCGAGCGGGATCGTGATCGTTGCGATCTTCGGTGCGGTGGCAGCAACCTCTGTGCGAGGCCCCGAGATCGCCGTGTTCATCACGTCGAGGATCTGCAGACGAGCCACCTTGGCCTGTTCGAGGGCGGCGGTGAGGACGTCGGCGGGGATCCCGTCGATCTTCGTGTCGAGCTGGAGAGCCGTGATCGCGTCGGCTGTGCCGGCGACCTTGAAGTCCATGTCGCCGAAGGCATCCTCGGCACCGAGGATGTCGGTCAGCGTGGTGTACGTGCCGCCCTCGTAGACGAGGCCCATGGCGATGCCGGCCACCGGCGCCTTGATCGGCACGCCGGCATCCATCAGCGACAGGCTCGACGCACACACCGACGCCATCGACGTCGAGCCGTTCGAGGCGAGCACCTCGGAGACGAGACGCAGCGTGTAGGCGAACTCCTCCTGGCTCGGCACGACGGGCAGGACGGCCCGGGCGGCGAGGGCTCCGTGGCCGATCTCGCGGCGCTTCGGCGACCCGACCCGGCCGACCTCGCCGTTGGCCCACGGCGGCATGTTGTAGTGGTGGAGATAGCGCTTCTGCGTCTCCGGCGTGAGCGTGTCGAGGAGCTGGTTCATGCGCGGCATGGCCAGCGTGCACACGGTCATCACCTGCGTCTCGCCGCGCTGGAACAGACCGGAGCCGTGGGCGGTCGGCAGCACGCCGACCTCGGCCGACAGCGGGCGCAGGTCGGTGACACCGCGTCCGTCGATGCGGACGCCCTCTTCGACGATGCGCTTGCGCACAAGCTTCTTCGTCAGCTTGAGGACGGCATCCTTGATCTCCCGCTCGCGGCCGGCGAACTCGCCCGGCGCGTCGGCGGTGCCGCACAGCTCGACGATGGCCGCGTCGCCGGCGGCATCGATGGCCGCGTTGCGATCCTGCTTGAGCGAGATCGTCACGGCCTTGGCGAGGTCGTCGGTGGCGACCCGCTCGACTGCGGCAAGCACGTCGGCGCCGAATTCGGAGACCGGGGTGAACGGCAGTGGCTCGATCGGGCCGTGGGTGGAGATGACCGAGGCGACGAGCTGGCGCTGCAGCTGGATCGACTCCTTGATCCACCCCTTGGAGGCTTCCAGCCCCGAGGCGAGCACCGCCTCGTCGACCTTCTTGGCGCCCTCGGCGTAGTACGCGAAGCTCTTCTCAGTGCCGCCGGCCTCGACCATCATGATCGCCACGTCGCCGTCCTCGAGCTCGCGCCCGGCGACGACGAGCTCGAACACGGAGGCGTCGGACTCCTCGAACGTCGGGTGGGGCGTCCACTCGCCGTCGGTGGTGTAGGCGACACGGACGGCGCCGATCGGCCCCTCGAACGGGATGCCGCTGATCATCAGCGCGGCTGAGGCGGCGTTGATCGACAGCACGTCGTGGGGGTTGTCCTGGTCGGCGCCGATGACGGTGGTGACGATCTGCGTCTCGTTGCGGAAGCCGTCGGCGAACGACGGGCGCAGCGGACGGTCGGTGAGCCGGCAGGTGAGGATGGCGTCCTCGGTGGGACGGCCCTCGCGGCGGAAGAACGAGCCGGGGATCTTGCCGGCGGCGTACGCCCGCTCTTCGACGTCGACGGTCAGCGGGAAGAAGTCGATGCCGGGGCGTACGTCGTGGGCGGCGTTCGCCGTGGTCAGCACGGTGGTGCTGCCGATCGTGGCGACGACCGCTCCCTGGCTTTGCGGGGCCAGTTTGCCGGTTTCGAACGAGAGCGTCTTGTCGGTCCCGGACACGGGACCGCTGACGCGGATGGGATCAGCCACGAGGGCTCCTTTCGATGCCCGGCGCGTCGGCCGGGAACTGTGGAGCGGACGGCCGGTTCCCAGTCGGCTATCCCCTGGCAGCGCACCGAACGAGCGGCGCTCACGTTCCGGGGGAACGGCGACTGACAACCGACACGGTTGGTCCGCTCGGTTTAGCGGTCCAGGCTATCGCCCCGCACAACCGATGAGTGGATGCTGCGGCCCGGTTGCCGCCGATAGCCTTGCCGGGTCCGTCGAGGCGCCGGTCACGAACCGGAGGGCGTCGACGTGATGCTGCGGCGCCACCTGGCGCCGGGCGAGGTCACCGACAACGAAAGACCCTGACATGGCCACCAAGCAAGAGACCATCGCGACGCATCGCACCCACGAGACCGACACCGGCTCGCCGGAGGTGCAGATCGCTCTCCTCTCGTCACGCATCAGCCATCTGACCCAGCACCTGCAGGACCACCCCAAGGATCACCACAGCCGGCGCGGCCTGTTGATGCTGGTCGGACGTCGGCGCCGGATGCTCGACTACGTGCGCTCGATCGACGTCGCCCGCTATCGCGAGATCGTCGCCAAGCTCGGCCTGCGCCGCTGAACGGCTTCGCCCTCGCAACCGGAGGTTCCGCCAGACAGCTTCGCGGTTGACGTCCAGCGATTGGGTAGCGACTGGGTATGGCTCGACCGGTTTGGTCCGGCACGATCAGCTTTGGCCTCGTCAACGTGCCGGTGAAGGCATTTACGGCGGTGCGCGATCACGACGTGCACTTCCACCAGCTCGACAAGAAGAGCGGGGCGCGCATCCGCTACAAGAAGGTCACCGAGAAGTCGGGCCGGGAGGTCGACAGCGACCAGATCGAGATGGGCTTCGAGATCGCCAACGGGCGCTACGTCACGTTCGACAAGAAGGAGCTCGACGAGCTGCGCCCGAAGTCGACCAAGACGATCGAGGTCACCGACTTCGTCGCCCTCGAGGACGTCGACCCGATCTACTACGAGCGCACGTACTGGCTCGCCCCCGACGGCGAGGCAGCCGCCCGCGCCTATCAGCTGCTGCTGGCGGCGATGGAGGAACGCGACCAAGTCGCCATCGGCACGGTGGCGATGCGCAACAAGCAGTACCTCACGGCGATCCGTCCGCTCGACGGAGTGCTGGCGATGTCGACGATGCGGTTCGCCGATGAGGTGGTACCCCGCCGGGAGATCGACGAACTCCCGTCGCGCCGCGCCAAGCCGGCGCCGAAGGAGCTGAAGATGGCCTTGCAGCTGCTCGACTCGTTGGCCGGCGACTGGGATCCGAAGCAGTACAAGGACACCTACGTCGAGGAGCTGCGCGACCGGATCGAGGCCAAGGAGGCTGGCAAGGAGATCGTTGCCGAGGAGCCGACCGAGCAGAAGGCCGACGTGATCGACCTCAGCGAAGCGCTGCAACGCAGTCTCGACGAGGCCCGCGGCGGCAAGCAGCGCCGGACGTCCCGCCGCCGGACGCGCAAGAGCGCCTGACGCGCAGTCCTGCGCATCTGGGGAGAGTCCGTGCCGGCTCAGACCCTGGCACGTTTCGTTCCCCAGAACGCGGCCCACCGATACCCTCGGGCTGGTGTCGGCGTCGATCAGCGTGCGCGGGGTCACCAAGTTCTTCGGCCGCCTGGAAGCACTGCGGCTGATCGACCTCGACGTCGCGCCGGGTGAGATCGTCACCGTCCTCGGCGCATCCGGCAGCGGCAAGACGACGCTGCTGCGCCTCATCGGCGGACTCGACGAGCCGAGCTCCGGTGTCGTCGAGGTCGACGGTGGCAGCCCCCACGCCGCCCGCGTCGCCAAGCGCGTCGGGTTCGTGCCGCAGTCGCCAGCGCTGCTCCCCTGGCGCACGGTCGCCCGCAACGCCAGCCTCCTCCTCGAGGTCAACCGCGACGCGACGAGCGACGCGGCGCGCTCGCCGAGCGAACTCCTCGCCGAGGTCGGTCTCGCCGACTTCGCCGGTGCCTACCCGCACGAACTGTCGGGTGGAATGCAGCAACGCGTCGCGCTCGTGCGGGCGATGGCGCTCGGCGCTCCACTGCTGCTCATGGACGAGCCCTTCGCGTCCCTCGACGAGATCACCCGCGAGGACATGCGTCACCTGCTCGCTCGCCTCTGCGAGTCGCTGCTCGACAACCGTGGTGTTCGTCACCCACTCGGTGCCCGAGGCCGTCTACCTGTCGGATCGTGTGGTCGTGCTGTCGCAACGGCCCGGACGTGTTCGTCGGAATCGAGCCGATCGAGCTCCCCCGCCCGCGACAGCCCGACCTGGAGGACGACCCGGCGTTCTTCGCCGCCACCAAGCGGCTGCGCTCTCTGCTCCACGAAGGAGCGGTGTTGCACTGGACGCCGGCGGTCTAGACGATGCGTGGCTGGAGAGTTGTCTTCGCCAGCGTCGTCGGCATCGTCGTGTTCGGCGCTGTGTGGGAGGTATTCGTACGACTTGCGGACGTCGCCGAGTTCATCCTGCTGCCGCCATCGAAGATCGTCGCCGAGCTCGCCGAGAACCCGCGCGTCGTACTTCGACGCCGCCCTCGTGACGGCTCGCCACGCACTCGTCGGGATCGGCCTGGCGCTGGCCATCTCCCTGGTCGTCGGCGCAGTGTTGGCGTCGTCGCGGTTCATCGAACAGGCGTCCCAACCGGTCCTCGTGCTCGTCCTCGTCGCCCCGTGGGTCGCCTACTTCACGTCGATCGTCGCCTGGCTCGGCCGGGGCGACCCGCCCGTGCTGTTCCTCGTCACGCTCGTCGCCGTGCCGGCGTTCACGTTCGCCGCCGTGTCGGGGCTGCGATCCAGCGACCCCGCTGCCCGCGAGTTGCTCGCCTCGGTCAACGCCAGCCGCCTCGAGGTGCTGTGGCGCCTGCGTCTCCCGTCGGCACTCCCCGTGCTGCTCGCCACCTCCCGCTACGTGATCGGCCTGGCCCTCGCTGCGGCGTACTACGGCGAGGGTGGCAACCTCACGTCGGTCGGCGAGGGTGGGCTGGGCACGATCGGCCGCAGCGCGGCGAGTCTCAACCAGGGGCGCCCGCTGTGGGCGACGGTGTTCGCCACGGTCCTGCTGGGCGTGATCGGCCTCGGCCTCGTCTCGCTGATCGAGCGGGTGGTGCTGCGCTGGCACGTGTCGCAGCGCCGTAGCCCGCTCGACGCCAGCGCGCGCGCGAACTGCACGGCGCTGGGTACTGTGACCGACCGCATGAGCCATCAGACGCCTCGAGTCCTCGTCGTCGCTGGCCGCCGTCGCAGCGGTCCCCTCCTGGTCGGCGCCGGCCCAACGACCGAGCCGCCGCCGGTCTCGTCAGTCGACGCCGCGTGGTTCACCGAGGAGCGCTGCGCCGCCAATCGCGAGGCCGGCACGATCACCTACCTCACCGGGTTCGACTTCGCCGCAGCGGCGTCGATGGTCGACGTGTTCGTCGCCGAGGAGGCGGCTACTACGACGAGCTGTGCCTCGATGTCGAGGTCGTCGCCAGCTTCTCGACCACCAACTACCCGCTGATCGCCGCCAACGAGGCGCAGTTCGCCTCCGGCGGGTCGTTCAGCGAGGTCATCAACTTCGCCGCCGCCAACGACGCCGAGCTCGTCGCCGTCGTCGTCGAGGGGCGGTTCCCGATCGACGCCCTGATCCTCAAGCCGGGCACGGCCGAGACGCTCGCCGACCTCGACGGGGACGACGATCGGCGTGAAGGGCGCGATCACGCCGGCGGTGGAGGCGATGCTCGCCGGGGCAGGACTCGTCGAGGGCGAGGACTACGACACCGTGCTGCTCGACGGATTCGACCCGCTCGCCCACATCGCCATCGACGGGATCGTCGGCTTCCCCGGCTACAAGAGCAACGAGCCGGGGACGCTCGACCGTGCCGGCATCGACTACGACCTGTTCGACCCCGCCGACTACGACGTTCCGGGATCGTTCGGCGTGATCTACACGAGCCGCCAGTTCCTCGACGAGCAGCCGACCGCGGCCCAGGACTTCGTGCGGGCCACGATGCGTGGCCTCGCCGATGCGCTCGCCGACCCCGAGGCCGCCGCCCAGTCGGCGTTCGACCTCGCCGAGGCCGGCGGCAACCCGAGCTTCCTGTCCGCTCGAGGGCGAGACGTTCCGCTGGCAGACCGACGCCGAACTGCTCCGCCAGTCCTATGCCGACGGCGAACCGTACGGCGTCCCGGACCTCGAGCTGCTGCAGGCGGAGGTCGACGCCTACGACGAAGTCGGCCTGTTCACCGAGGAGCTGCCGGAGCTGACCGAGGTCGCCGACGTCGACGTTGGCGGCATCCGTGTACGACGAGGACGCCGAGGTCATCTGGCCGCAGTGACAGACTCGTCGCCGATGGATGCCACGGCGACGTTCGCCCGGTTCACCGGGCCGCACGGCGTGACGCACCAGCCCGGGCTCGACGGCATCCGCGGGCTGGCGGTCGCCGCCGTCGTGGCGTTCCATCTCGGCGCCGACGAGATGGGCGGTGGGTACCTCGGCGTGTCGCTGTTCTTCACCCTGTCGGGCGTGCTGATCGGCACGTTGATCCTCAACGAGATCGTCACGACCGGACGGTTCTCGCTTCCGACGTTTCTGGAGGCGACGGGCGCGGCGGCTGCTGCCGCCGGCGCTCATCACGCTGGCCGTCGTCGCTGTCGGCCGGATCCTCACCGCCGATCTCGAGGCGACGACCCGGGCGGACATCGTCGCCAGCGGCCTCAACGTCGCCAACTGGCACTTCCTGGCCGAGGAATCGTCGTACGCCGAGCTGTTCGGCGGGCCGTCCGCCGTGCTGCACTTCTGGAGCCTGGCGATCGAGGAGCAGTTCTACCTCGTGGTCGGCGTGCTCGCCGTGCTGCTCGCTGGGCGCGCCCGACGGCCGGTCCGTGTCGTGTTCGTGGTCGCCATGGCGACGGCCGTCGCCTCGTTCCTCGTCCCGATCATCGCCGGGGCCGGGGTCGATCGCATCTACTACGGCAGCGACACACGGGCCGGCGAGTTGATGGTCGGAGTCGCGGCCGCAGCGGTGCTCGTGTCCGCCCGGCGTCGCGCGGTCGTGTTGGCGCAGAGCCCGCTGGCTGACCGTCGCCGCGACCGGTGCGCTGATCGCCACGGTGGTCTTGTGGATCACCGCCACGCCGGGAACTGAGTTTCTGCGTCGCGGCCTGCTGCCGCTGACTGCGACGTGCTCGCTGCTGCTCGTCGTCGGTGCGTTGTTGCCGAGCGGACCGGTGGCAGCGATCGCCAGCATTCGCCCGCTGCGCTGGCTCGGCGGGATCAGCTACGCCCTCTACCTCGTCCACTGGCCGGTGATCGTCGTCGCCAACCGTCTCACGGACAGCCGATCGCTCGCCCGGTCGATCGTGATCGTGGCGATCTCGTTGTCCCTCGCCCAGCTCAGCGCGGTCGCCGTCGAACGCCCTGTCCGACGCCAGCACGTTGCCGGCAGGCCGCTGGCATTCGGCGCCGCCGCAGCTCTCGCAATTGTCGGCGTCGCCGTCATCGCCGACGGCCGCGCCACCCAATCGGCCGGCTTGCTCGGAGGTCTGTCGGCCGCCGCGGCAAACGGTGACAACACGGCGACCGCGGCCGCCGATACCGGCGCACCACGCGTCGCCATCTTCGGAGACTCGGTCGGGTTCTCGCTGGTGCTCGCCCTCGGCAACACCACGGTGGTACCGCAGTTCGACCGTGCCCCGTCGGAGGTCGATCTCGGGTGCGGAATCGCCCTCTCGCCGTCGCCGCCGGCGGATCCGCCCGGCGTCTGCGACGATCCAGCCCGGCGGTTCGCCGCCAAGGCTGCGGCGCACGACGTCTCGGTGGCGGTGATGGTCTCGTGCCAGTGGGAGCTGCTCAGACAGCCGCTTCCCGATCACGGGGACGAGCAGTACGCGATCGGCCACCCGGCGTTCGATGACTACGTCCGCCTGCGCTACGAAGATGCCGCCAACCAGCTCACCGCCGCCGGCGTCGATCGGATCCTGTGGGTGACGTGCCCGTACCTGAGCACGTCAGTGGGTGTCGACGGGCTGCCACCGCGCTTCGTCGACAGCCGCGACCCGGCCCGCGTCGATCGGCTCAACGCGATCATCACGGCGATGGCGACCGACCGCCCCGACGTCGACGTGCTGGCGTTCAGCGAGTGGGTGAACGAGCGGGTCGACGACGCGTCGTCCGCCCCGACGGCTCGCACTACGACTACCGCGGTCACAATCCAGCAGCCGACGCCTTCGTCGAGTACGTCAACGCCGCTGTCGGCCACAGACTCTGTGTAAGCGTGTAAGCCCTCGGCGGGCATGCATGCTTACGCAGACAGAAGCTCGCGGGCGTGGGCGACGTCGAGCTTGAGCTGGGCGACGATCGCCTCGACGCCGTCGAACTTGCGCTCGCTGCGCAGGAAGTGGGCGAAGCGGACCTTGACGTGCTCGCCATAGAGGTCGTCGTCGAAGTCGAGGAGGTGCGCTTCGAGGAGCGACGCCTCGGCGTGCTCATAGAACGTCGGGCGCCGACCGAGGTTGATCGCGCACGGGTACTCGGTTCCATCGGCCCGCTCGAACCAGCCTGCGTAGACCCCGTCGGCGGGCATGCACACGTATCGCGGGACCTTGACGTTGGCGGTCGGGAACCCGAGCAGCCGGCCGCGCTGGTCGCCCATCATCACCTCGCCGCGCACCTCGTGCAGCCGCCCTAGCATGCTCGCCGCCCGGGTGACGTCGCCGCCGGCCAGGGCGCGGCGGATCGCCGTCGAGCTGAGCGGCTCACTGACCCCGTCGAGTCGCTCGACCAACTCGATCGGGCGGACGGTGAAGTCGTTGGTGCGGCCGAGCTTCTCGAGCAGGTCGACGTGACCGCGCCGGTGGGCGCCGAAGTGGAAGTCCTCGCCGACGACAACCGCGCGCACGTGCAGCCCGCGCACGAGGACGCGATAGACGAACGACTCCGGCGATTCGTGCGACTGCTCCTCGTCGAACGGCAGCACGACGGTGGCATCGACGCCCGTCGCGGCCAGCAGCTCGAGGCGCTGCTCCGGATCAGTGAGCAGCTGGGGTGCCGATTCGGGCCGGACGACCATCGCCGGGTGGCGGTCGAAGGTGAGCACGACCGAGCGGGCGGCGGTCTCGGACGCAATCGTGCGCACCTGCTCGATGACAGCCTGGTGACCGACGTGAACGCCGTCGTAGGCGCCGATGGTGACGACGGTGCGTTCGCCCGGCCACGGTGCCGGGTCGAGCTCGGTGATCACCTGCACGCGGCTCGACGCTATCGGGCACGGTTTGCCGTGCCGGATTCAAATGCATTCGTTCGGTGAAGCCGTGGGTGCCGGATCGGTGCCTGGCGCTTCACAGGACACTCCGGTCAAGTCAGCTCGTCGGTCGCAGTCGGGAGGACGACCGCCGGCTTCGCCAAGCCGTCGCCCCACGGTTCGAACACGGCCAGCAGCGCCCCGGCCTCGGTGACCATCGCCCACGGTCCGTCGCCGGGCGGAGCCGGAAGCGGCTTCCCGACCGCAATCGCCTGTCGCGTCGCCTCGTCGACCGTCGACCTTGGAGAGGGCCCGCACCGCCTCGATCGGTGGCAGCAGGGCACACGTCGTCCGGCGGCGCCGCCTCCTCGATCGTGAACGGCTCGACGGCGATGCGCCGCAGATTGCGGAGGTGGGCGCCGGTGCCGAGCAGATGACCGAGGTCGGCGGCCAACGAGCGCACGTACGTGCCGGAGCCACAGTCGACCTCGACCTGCAGCACCTGTCGACCGTCTGCGTCCGACAACTCCCCGACGATGTCGAAGCGGTCGACGCGCACCTGTCGCGGCGCCCGCTCGACCTCGACGCCCTGACGAGCGAGATCGTGCAATCTTCGGCCGCTGACCTGAACCGCCGACACCATCGGCGGGATCTGTTCGATATCGCCGAGGAGATGCTCGGCGATCACCGAATGGGCGGCGCCGAGATCGACACGAGACCTCTCGTGGGTGACCGTGACAACACCGTCGGCATCGAGCGAATCGGTCTCGATGCCCACGACGACTTCTCCCGTGTAGCGCTTGCGCCCTTCGGTGATGAAGCGCAGCAGGCGGGTAACCATCCCGACGCCGACGACGAGAACGCCGGTGGCCCCGGGGTCGAGCGTGCCGGCATGGCCGATGCGGCGCTCCTCGAAACGGCGGCGGAGCTGACCGACGACGTCGTGACTGGTGACGCCCGCCGGCTTGTCCACGACGGCCACGCCGTGGATCGTCGGCGGTCGCCGCTTCGCCACTGTCGCTCCTAGCTGCGCGGCTCGCGGTCAGATCGCAGGATCTCGTCGATGCGCTCGGCGGCGCGGATCACGTCATCGGGCCGGAAGTCGAGCACGGGCGTCTTCTTCGCCCGGATCTGCCGGTTGATCGACGACTGCATCCGCCGGCGGTGCTGCTCGAGCACCTCGATGATGGCTTCATCACCCGACTCGCCCGACAGTGAGTCGAAGAAGACGACCGCCCGATTCAGCTCGTTGTCGACCTCGATGCTCGTGATCGTGACGAACTCGAGCCGCTCGTCGTCGATCCTGACCAGCTCCTCGGCGAGGACCTCGCGCAGCGTCTCGCTGAGCCGGGCGCTGCGCGGGTACTTGTGCCTGCCCGCTGGCGGGCGTCGGCGTGTGGCCATCCGTTACTCCCTCAATTATGGAGATTGGAGCGATCAGTCGAAGACGAGGTCGCCGCGCGAGGTGCGCTTCAACTCGGCGACGTCGGAATGGGCGAGCGTGGCGACAGCGTTCCACAAGGCGACGGCTTCGTCGCCCTTGGGCGCCTTGGGCATCACCGGGCCGAAGAAGCTGCGCGGCGCCTCGGTGCCCGGGCCGACGGTGATGGTCGGCGTGCCGACGTCGCCACCCGTGCGGGCGAGTGCCTCCTCCGTCTCGGCCCGGAGAGCGTCGTCGTGCGACTCGTCGTCGGCGTGGGCGGCATAGCCCGAGTCGAGTCCGGCCGCGGTCAGGCATTCACTCACGAAGGCCCCCACGTCGGCGTAGGCCTCGTCTCGGCGGGCATGAACGTGCAGTTCGGTGCCGACGGCGGTGTACAACTTGGCCACTGCCGCGTTCCCCTCCCGTTCGCGGACCTCGTAGCAGACCCGCAGCAGCTTGAGCCCGGCGAGATGGCCGGCTCGGTGGCGCGACGGTGTACTCGTCGTCCTTGTCCCTCGTTGACGAACTTCAGCGAGATGAACCGCCAACCGACGTCGAGCTGCCGTTCGCTCTGGACGTTGGTGACCCAACGCGACGTGATCCAGCACCACGGGCAGATCGGGTCGAGGAAGAACTCGGCGTCGTAATTGGTCTGCGCGGTCGGCTCGCTCATGTCCCCTGTCTATCGGGCGCCGCCCGGTCTCGGCCCGCGTGATCTGCTCTCCGGAGTTGAACCGTCGCTTCGCGACATGTCGCTCGCGACACTTCGGCTCCGAAGAACCTCGGCGCACGTCGCGGCGGTCATACATCACCTGCTTCCAGAGCGAGCGCGCCCGGCCTGCGTCAGCGCGTGGACCCACGGAAGCAACGGGGAGAGCCCAGCTCCTGGCCTGATCGCGTCGCCTGGAGTCAGGTTCTGGCGATCTCTTGCTCTTCGAAGGTCTCGATCAGGTCGCCCTGCTTGAGGTCCTGGAAGTCGGACAGGCCGATACCGCACTCGAAACCTTCGCGCACCTCTCGGACGTCGTCCTTGAAGCGCTTGAGCGAGGAGATCTCGCCCTTCCAGATGATCGTGCCGTCGCGAAGGAAGCGCACCTTGGAGCCACGCGTGATCACGCCTGAGCGCACGTAGCACCCGGCGATCGCCCCGACCCGTGGCACTCGGAAGATCTCGCGCACCTCGGCCTCGCCGGTGACGACCTCCTCGAACTCGGGAGCGAGCATTCCCACCATCGCCTGTTCGATCTCTTCGAGCAGCTTGTAGATGACTTCGTAGGTGCGAATCTCGACGTCGGCGCTGTCCGCTGCATCGCGAGCCTTGCGGTCGGGGCGCACGTTGAAGCCGATGATCGTGGCGTTCGTAGTCGCCGCCAGAGTGATGTCATTCTCGGTGATCGCACCGACCGCACGGTGCACGAACGTCAACTCGACCTCGGGACGGTCGAGCTTGCGAAGGCTCTCGGTAACGGCCTCCAGAGAACCTTGGACGTCGGCCTTGAGGATCAGGTTGAGCGTTGCCGACTCACCCGACTGGATCTGGTTGAAGATGTCCTCCAGCCTCGTCCCCGTCTTGACCCTGGCGTCGCCGCGCTGCGACTTGAGGCGCAGCCGCTGTTCCCGGGCCTCCGCCACGGTGCGGGCGATCTTCTCGTCGGGAGCGGATCGGAACTCGTCGCCAGCGGCCGGAACAGCGGACAGACCGAGTACCTGGACTGGAGTCGACGGGCCGGCCGATTTGATCTGCTCGCCCTGGTCGTCGAGCATCGCCCGGACGCGACCCCACGCTGGACCGGCGACGATTGGGTCGCCGACATGCAGCTCGCCCTTGTCGACGAGCACGGTGGCGACGGGGCCACGCCCGACGTCGAGGTTCGATTCGAGCACGACCCCCTTGGCCCGACCCTCCGGGTTCGCCGTGAGCTCCTCCAGCTCGGCCACGACGAGCAAGTGATCGAGCAGGTCGTCGATGCCCAGCTCCTGGGTCGCCGACATCTCGACGACAATCGTGTCTCCGCCCCAGACCTCCGGGACGAGGCCCTGCTCAGCGAGCTGGTTGAGCACGCGCTGTGGATCGGCGTTGTCCTTGTCGATCTTGTTCATCGCCACGATGATCGGCACCTCGGCCGCCCTGGCATGGTTGATCGCCTCGATGGTCTGCGGCATCACCCCGTCGTCGGCGGCGACCACGAGGACCACGATGTCGGTGGCTTCGGCGCCGCGCGCCCGCATCTGGGTGAAGGCGGCGTGCCCCGGCGTGTCGATGAACGTCAGCGGCTGCCCGCGTTGGACGACCTGATAGGCGCCGATGTGTTGGGTGATGCCACCGGCCTCACCCGCGACGACGTTGGCCGAGCGGATCTTGTCGAGCAGGGTCGTCTTGCCATGGTCGACGTGACCCATCACCGTGATCACCGGCGGACGCGGCTGCTGGTTCACCTCGTCGTCGGTGTCGTCGAACAACGCCTGGAGCTCGATCTCCTCTTGCTGGCCTGGCTCGACGAGAAGAATCTCGGCGCCGATCTCGAGGGCGAACAGCTCCATCTGATCGTCAGACAGCGTCATCGTCGCCGTCACCATCTCGCCGTTGTTGAGCAGGAAGCGCACGACATCGGCCGCCGTACGGTTCAGCTTGGGGCCGAACTCCTGAGCCGAGACGCCCCGTTCGATCACGATCGTGCCCTCGGGGACGGGCGCGTCGCTGCGTGTGTAGTTGGTGAATTGGGGCTGCAGCTCCTCGCGGTCACGGCGGCGACGACGACTGCGGCCGCGTCGTGGCGGGCGACGCTGGCCACTTGGTCGGGAGCCTGGGCCTGGAGGACCACCGGGGCCACCAGGGCCGGGGCGACCGGGACGACCGGCGGCGGGTGCGAAGGCCCCACCACCTGGCCGGCCACCCGTCGGTCGTGGAGCGCCGCCTGTGCGTGGGCCGCTCGGCGGACCGCTGCGCTGCCCGGGCGCGCCGACTCGGGGGCCATTGGACGGCCGTGCGCTGCCCGGCGGCGGCGGAATCGGTCGACCCGAGGGCGACATTGGGCGGCCGGGGGGCGGTGGGATCGGCCTGCCCGTCGGCGAGAGCGGCCGCGAAGGTCGTGGCGGCGCGCTTGCTGGTGCGCTGGCCACCGCGCCCACGGTGGCCGGGGCAGGACGAGTTGCCGGCGCCGTGGCACGGGCAGCCGCAGGCTCGACCGACCGCGGCGCAGCGGCGACATCGGCGGATGGCCGCCCCGACGAGATGACTCGTTCGGCGTGGGCAACCTCGGCGGCCCCGGCCGCAACGGGCTGCGGTGCTTCTTCGGCAATCACCTCGGGGCTGATCGGTGCCTCGACGCGCGGGACCGCAGGTGGACGTTCGGATCTGACCGGAGGCTCCACCGTCTCCGCCGAAGCGTTCGCCTCGACTGTCACTCGCTCCGGTTCAGCGGCTGGCTCGGTCGGCTCGTCCGCCGGCGCTTCCACTTCTGCGGCCGGGGCTGGCGCGGCTGGTGCCGAAGCGGACGTGTCGTCGGCCGCGACCTCGTCTGCAGCCGTGACCGCCACTGTCTCGACGACCTCGGGGGCGGCCTTCTTGGTGGTTGCCTTCCTGGCCGTCTTCTTCGCCAGCTTCGGCTCCTCGGGCTGCTCGCCCCGGGTGAGACCGTCGCGAACGGCGCGGCGACGGATCATGTCGGCGTACGCCTCGTTGAGCGAGGACGAGTGGCTCTTGACCGGCACACCGAGCGCGCTGGCAAGGTCCATCGTCTCGGCATTCGTCATACCGAGCTCCTTGGCCAACTCGTGCACCCTCATGTTCTTCGCCATGCGTCCTCAGCCCTTACCTATCGCCAGTTCTCTCAGCGCCCGGTCCAGCTCGTCGAGCGCGGCCACGCTGACCGACTGCCGAAACGCCTTGTCCAAGCCTCGCCGCTGGCGAGCCGTTTGCAAACACTGAACAGCCGGTTTGCACAGCCAGGCGCCGCGTCCCGGCGCAGTGCGGCTGGCGACGAGTCGCCCATCGGCCCCGAGGGCGACCCGAACCAAGGCGGCCTGGGGCCGCCGCGTGCGGCACCCGATGCAGGTGCGCTCCGGTTGGGAAGTGCTACTCAGAAGCCTTCTCCGTATCTCTGGCGGGCTCGCCCTCCGTGTCTCCACCGGGCTCGGCCTCCGTATCTCCAGCGGGCTCGGCCTCCGTATCTCCAGCGGGCTCGGCCTCCGCTTCGCTTTGGCCTCGCGCCGCGTCCGCCTCGTCGCTGGCGCTTCCCTCGGCGGTTTCGGCCACATCCACCGACGGGTCCGGCACCGCGTCGCCAGTCGTGTCCGCCTCGTCGCTGGCGCTTCCCTCGGCGGTTTCCGCCTCATTCACCGACGGGTCCGGCGCCGCGACTTCGGTCGGCTCCGCCGCTGCCGATGATTCGGGTTCGACGACTGGCTCGGCGTCGGCGGACTCGCCTTGGGAGGCGGCCCAGTCGGACTCGGACATCACGGTGCCGTCGGCGGCGTGCCACTCCATCTCACCGCTCGCGGCGTTCTGGATCCACTGGCCCTCGGCGTACTCGACGCTCTCGTCCAGTGCGCTGCGCGGCTGCACACCCTCGGCGAGCTGCGTCTCCGAACGGATGTCGATGCGCACGCCGGTCAGTCGAGCTGCCAGCCGAGCGTTCTGACCCTCGCGCCCGATCGCCAGGCTGAGCTGGTGGTCGGGGACGATCACGTCGGCCTGCGTGCCATCCTCGGAGATCGTCACTCGCGACACCTTGGCCGGCGAAAGTGCCTTGGCGACGAAGTCGGTGAAGTCCTCGGAGAACGGGACGATGTCGATCTTCTCGCCGCGCAGCTCGTTGACCACCATTCGCACGCGCCCGCCCCGGGCGCCGACGCATGCGCCGACCGGGTCGACGTTGTGGTCGTTCGACCAGACGGCGATCTTCGTGCGGTGGCCGGGCTCGCGAGCACAGGCCTTGATCTCGACGATGCCGTCGGCGATCTCCGGCACCTCGAGCTCGAACAGCCGCTTGATCAGCCCTGGATGGGTGCGGCTGACCACGATCTGCGGGCCCTTGGCGGTCTTGCGCACTTCGACGATGTAGGCCTTGCAGCGGTCACCGGGCTGGGGACGCTCGAACGGCACTTGCTCGGCCTGTGGCAGCAGCGCCTCGACCCGACCGAGATCGAGCAGCGTGTAACGGGTGTCGGTCTGCTGGATGATGCCGGTGACGATGTCGCCCTCGCGGTTGGCGTACTCCTCGAACTTGCGGTCGCGCTCGACCTCGCGGATGCGCTGGCTCATCACCTGACGGAACGTCTGGGCGGCGATGCGGCCGAGTTCGTCGCGCCTCGGGGTGTCGTCACGTTCGTTGACCCAGTTGCCGTCCTCGTCGAGGTCGTAGGCGATGAACGTGAACTCCATCGTTTGCGGATCGACCTCGACGACCACCTCGTCAGCGGCACCGGGCCGGCGCTTGTACGCCGACGCCAAGGCGTCGACGAGGACGTGCAGCAACGAGTCCTCGGACAGACCCTTCTCCTGGGCGAGCAGCCGGATCGCTTCGGACATATCGAGGTTGCTCACGACAACGCCTCCTTGCTGGTCTGCGTCTTGCCCGGCTTGGATTGGCCACCCCATTCGAACACGGTCTTGGCGCGGTCGATGTCGGCGTAGGCGATCCGTCGGTCGCCGTCGTCGACGTGGATCGTGACAGACTCGTCATCGGCGGCGACGATGACCCCCTGCACCCGCCGTTGGTCCGCCTCGACGTTCGCCAGTCGGATGGCGATCGTCTTGCCAACCTCGCGCTGGAAGTGGGACGGAAGGCGCAGTGCCCGCTCGACACCCGGGCTGGTCACCTCCAGCGTGTAGCGCGACGGGATCGGGTCCTGCTGGTCGAGCTCCTTGGACATCAACCTGCTCGCCAGGGCCAAGGCATCGAGGGTCACCCCGGACGCTGCTCCGGCCGGCGTGTCCAGCGTGATGCGCAGTGTCCCGCCCCGCTGTTCGATGTCGTACAGGTCGAGACCGAGGTCAGCGGCGATCGGGGCGACGAGCTCGCGGACGCGAGCGAGCGCGGGAAGCTCGGTGTCCGTGCCCATCGCTCCTCCTTCCACGACTCATAAAACGAGGCGTGGGGCGAACCCCACGCCTCTCGGTTGCCACCAATCGAACGGGCCTCCAGCATAGCGCCGCGCGGGAATCTCCCTGGCACTGTCGATTCCGGAGTCGTCGTTCGTCATGCTGGTGGATGCGACAATCGGGTCAACTCCCCGGCGACGCCGGCAGCACGGAGGAACGACGACCATGGAATACGCACTGTTGATCTACGGCGACGAGAAGGTGTGGGAGCAAGCCGACGAGGCGACCCGCACGCAGGTGTACGCCGCCCACACCGAGTTCTCCCGCCTGCTCGCCGAGCACGGCCACAAGATGACCGGCGGCGCCGAGTTGCGCGGCACGTCCACAGCCCGGACGTCTGCGTGGGTCGACCGGAGTCGGTGAGCGTCACCGACGGGCCGTTCGCCGAGACCGCCGAGCAGCTCGGCGGCTTCTACCTCGTCGAGACCGACGACATCGACGACGTCATCAAGCTCGCCGGGATGATCTCGTTCGGGGAACCGATCGAGGTCCGTGCGGTGGTGCCGAGCAGCGAGCAGTCGTGAAGTACGCCGTGCTGCTCTACCAGGACGAGGCGATCTGGGCCAACCTCTCCGATGCCGAACGGCAGGTCTACCTGGACCAGCACGACCGATTCGCCAAGCTCACCGCCGAGCTCGGGGATCACCGTGTTCGCCGGCGAGGGGCTGTGCGACGTGAGCACGGCGACGACGCTGCGCCGCCGCGGAGACGACGTGACGATCACCGATGGCCCATTCGCCGAGACCGCCGAGCAGTTCGGCGGCTTCTACCTCGTCGAGGCGCCGAGCCTCGACGAGGTCCTCGAAGCGGCCCGCGTCCTGCCCGAGTACACCATCGAGATCCGCCCGGTTGCCGACTACTGACGTCGCCGCCGCGGTCGCCGCCGCAACCGAGCACTGGGGTCGTCTCGTCGCCCTGCTGATCGGCCAGTTCAAACGCATCGACCTCGCCGAGGACGCTGTCCAGGACGCCTATCGCCGCAGCAACGCGGACGTGGCCGAGCAGCGGGGTGCCGGCGAACCCCGCTGCGTGGCTGCTGACCGCCGCCCGGCGGCGTGCCCTCGACACGCTGCGCGCCGAGGCGATCGCCGCCCGCAAGCTGCCGCTCGCTCGCCGTCGACGACGACGCGCCTCGCCGCAGGCGAGACCGGCCAACGGTGACGAGATCGTCGACGACCGGCTGCGGCTGATCTTCATGTGCTGCCACCCGGCGGTGCCGTCAGGGTCCAGCGCGGCGTTGACGCTGCGCCTCGTCGCCGGGCTCAAGGTCAGCGAGATCGCCCGGCTGTTCCTCGTCAGCGAGGCGACGATGGCAGCACGGATCACCCGGGCGAAGCGCAAGATCGTCGCCGCCGGGATTCCCTTCGCCGTGCCGCCGCCAGAGCGCCTCGCCGAGCGCCTCGAGGTCGTTCTTGCCGTCATCTACCTGGTGTTCACCGAGGGCTACGTCGCCACTGAGGGGGCCGCCCTGGTGAGGGTCGATCTCTGCGACGAGGCCATCCGCCTCGGGCGGATCCTCGACGAGCTCCTCGACGGGCAGCCGGCCGTCAAGGCCCTACGGGCCCTGATGGTGCTCCAGCACTCCCGCCGGTCGAGTCGCGTTGGCGTCGACGGCCGGCCGATACTGCTCGCCGACCAGGACCGCCAGCAGTGGCATCACGACGAGATTGCCGAGGGGCTGCGTCTCCTTGCCGAGGCCATCCGGCAACAGTCCGACGATCCCGCCGCCGAACGGCTCGCCGCCCGATACCGGCTCGAGGCGTTGATCGCCGCGGCCCACGCAACCTCTCCAGCAGCTGCCGCCACGGACTGGCCGGCCATCGCCGGCCTGTATGCCGAGCTCGAGCAACTCACCGGGTCGCCCGTCGTGCGCTTGAATCGTGCGGTCGCCGTCGCCGAGGCCGATGGTCCCGGAGCCGCGTTGGCGATGCTCGACGGTCTCGACGAGGTGCTCGGTGACAGCAAGGATCTCGCTGCCGTGCGTGGCGAGCTGCTCGATCGTCTCGGCCGCCCGGCGGAGTCGGCGGCGGCGTTCGAGGCAGCGATCGCCATGGCGACCAATGAGGCCGAACGGGCCCACTTGCGAGATCGATTGGCCACGGTGAGAACTACTACTCAGTAGTAGCATTTGTCTACCATTCAGTAGTACAGTCGTCGTTCATGGATGTCTCGCCGTTCCCGTACTACGGACCCCTCGAGCCCGACCAGGTGCGCGGTCGTGAAGACCTGATCGCCGACCTCACCGCCCGTGTCAGCGGGCGCCGAGTCACCGCTCTGCTCGGGCCACGGCGGTACGGCAAGACCAGCGTGCTGCGGCGCGTGGCCGCCGACGTCGACGCCGCCGGAGTCGGCGTCGTCTGGGTCGACTTCTATGAGGTGGCCTCGATGGCCGACATCGCGATCCGGCTCGACGACGCGCTCGGCGGAACCCGCGGGTCCTTTCGTGAGAAGTTGTCGCGGATCGCTGCATCGCTCACGTTGAGCCTCGGCGTCGCCCGCGTCGAGTTCCGTGCGCCGGCACCGCAGCGGCCGGATCCGCTGATGACTGTGCACACGCTGCTCGACGTCCTGACCCGGGCGGCCATCGACTCGCCGACGTTGGTCGTCTTCGACGAGTTCTCCAGCGTCGGCCACGTTGAGCACGCTGCGGGTGTGTTGCGCACGCACCTCCAGCACCATTTCCAGACGATTGGTCTCGTGTTCGCCGGTTCCGAACCGTCGACCATGCGCATGCTGTTCTCCGACCGCGCCCAGCCGTTCTACTCCCAGGCCGACCTCGTGGAGATCGGCCCACTCAGCAACGCCGCCGTCGTCGGCATCGTCAGCGACGGGTTTGCGTCCACGGAGCGCCGAGCCGGTCCACTGCCCGAGCACATCGCCGCCTTCGCGTCAGGTCATCCGCAGCGAACGATGCAGCTCGCTGACGCCACTTGGCGCCGCGTCGATCCCGGCGAGGAGGCGACGCTGGACACCTGGGCCGACGCCCTCGAGGAGGTCCGCCAATCGACGGCGGCCGGACTCGAGCGCCTGTACTCAGCGCTGCGCGAAGGCGAAAAGGCAGTGCTGCGAGTGCTCGCGTGCGGCGGGAGCATCTTCGGCGTGCAGGCCGAATTGCTCGCCCTCGCCCACGGCACGGCGCAGCACGCCCGCCGCACTCTCGTCGATCGAGGACACCTGCGAAAGTCAGACAACGGCTATCGCCTCGTCGATCCCCTGTTCGCCGACTGGATCGCCCATCGTTTCCCGCTCTGAAGGCGTCGCCTGCCAATCGACGGCGGTGCCGGACGATGTCCCGATCGTGACGTCGCTCGACTTCGGCCCGTCCTGTCGGGACTTCCCGCAGTGATCCCGTATCGTGCCCGCCGTGTTGCGGATGTCGACCCTGTTCCTGCGGACGCTGCGTGACGACCCCGCGGACGCCGAGCTCCCCAGCCATCGGCTGCTGACTCGGGCCGGCTACATCCGCCGGGCCGCGCCGGGCGGGTTCACCTGGCTGCCGCTCGGGTGGATCGTGTACCGGCGGGTCGAGGAGATCGTCCGCGACGAGATGAACGCCGCCGGGTTCCAGGAGGTCCACTTCCCGGCGCTGCTGCCCAGGGCGCCGTACGAGGCGTCGAACCGGTGGACCGAATACGGCGACGCGATGTTCCGCCTCAAGGACCGCCGCGGCAACGACTTCCTCCTCGCCCCGACGCACGAGGAGATGTTCACCCTGCTCGTCAAGGACCTCTACTCGTCGTACAAGGACCTGCCGCTCGTCATCTACCAGATCCAGACGAAGTACCGCGACGAGCCGCGCCCTCGCGCCGGTCTGCTGCGCGGCCGCGAGTTCGTGATGAAGGACTCCTACAGCTTCGACGTCGACGACGCCGGATTGGAGGTCTCGTACCAGCGTCACCGTGACGCCTACATCAAGACGTTCGAGCGCCTCGGCATGCCGTTCGTGATCGTGTCGGCGCTGTCGGGGGCGATGGGCGGCTCGGCCAGCGAGGAGTTCCTCGCCCCGATCGAGAGCGGCGAGGACACGTTCGTACGCTGCCCGAGCTGCGGTTACGCCGCCAACGTCGAGGCGGTCCGCATCGCCCCGGCGCCGGAGCAGCCGATCGACGGCCTGCCCCCAGCAGTCGTCCACGACACGCCCGACACGCCGACGATCGCCACGCTCGTCGACCACCTCAACGCCCGCGACGATCTCGCCCGCGACGACCGGCCGTGGACAGCCGCCGACACACTCAAGAACGTCGTCGTCGATGCTCCACCACCCCGACGGCACCCGCGAGCCGCTGGCGATCGGCGTGCCCGGCGACCGCGACGTCGACATCAAGCGGCTCGAGGCCGCCGTCCTGCCGGCCGAGCCGGAGCCGTTCACCGAGGAGGACTTCGCCCGCTACCCGATGCTCGCCAAGGGCTACATCGGACCGGGCGCGCTGGGTGCGGCGTCGTCATCGGGGATCCGCTTCCTCGTCGATCCGCGGGTCGCCACAGGGACGGCGTGGGTCACCGGCGCCGACAGCGACGGCAACCACGTGATCGGCCTCGTCGCCGGGCGTGACTTCACGCCGGACGGCACGATCGACGTCGCCAACGTCGACCGCCGGCGACCCGTGCCCGGTGTGCGGCGCTGCCCTGGAGGCCGCCCGCGGCGTCGAGATCGGCCACATCTTCCAGCTCGGCCGCCGCTACGCCGAGGCGCTCGACCTCCAGGTGCTCAACGCCGACGGCAAGGAGGTCACCGTCACGATGGGCTCGTACGGGATCGGCGTGTCCCGCGCCGTGGCCGCCATCGCCGAGCTGACGTGCGACGAGCTCGGCCTGTGCTGGCCACGCGAGGTCGCTCCCGCCGACGTCCACGTCGTCATCGCCGGCAAGCCCGGTGGCGAGCAGTGGCCCGTCGCCGAGCAGCTCGCCGCCGACCTCGAGAGCGCCGGCGTCCGGGTCCTGCTCGACGACCGCGACTCGGCGTCCCCCGGCGTCAAGTTCAAGGACGCCGAGCTGATCGGAATCCCGACGATCGTGGTCGTCGGCCGTGGCGTCGCCGACGGCGTGATCGAGGTACGCGACCGCAAGTCCGGCGACCGCCGCGACGTCCCGATCGCCGACGCCGTGTCGGTGCTCGCCATCCAGCCCTGACCCATCGGAGTGTTTCCTGCCATTGGAGTGTTACGGCGCGGGACGCGTCGGCCGGAAACACTCCAATGGCGCGTGGAGGCTCCGACTCAGACGAGCCAGGCGGCGCGATCGGCCTGACGGTGCAACGCCTCACGGGTGATCGAGAACGGCGCCAGCTCGGGTCCGGGAGTGCCGCCGGTCGCCAGGTCGGCGAGCTGGCGACCGAACCAGGCGGCGAACTTGAACCCGTGGGCCGCTCCGAGACCGACGCAGATCTGCGGCACGTCCGGCAGCCGATCGACCACGAAGTCGCGATCGGACGTGAGCGTGTACAGACACGTCGTCGTGTGCGTTGCCGCTCGCCGTTCGCCGACAAGACGGCAGACGAACTGTCGGAGGCGGTTCTCCATCGCCGGGTCGGGATCGAACGTCCGCGTGTCCGGATCGACCACGGGCCCGCCGCAGTCCTCGGCGGCCTTGAAGGCACCCGCCACGCCGAACTCGGGGAAGCCGTAGAAGCTCGGGTCGTCCATCCAGATCCACACCGGGAAGCGACCCGGACGCAGGTCGGCGAGATCGGCGGTGGCGAAGTAGGTCACCTGCTCGCGGGTCACGGCGAGCTCGATGCCGTGCCCGAGCGGTTCGAGCAGGCGGTTGGTCCAGGCGTCGGCGCACACGACGACCGTGCCGCAGCGCACCGCCCCGCTGTCGGTCACGACGTCGACCTCGCCGCCGACAGGCCGCAATTGGCGCACGGGCGTGTTCGGCCGCAGACTCGGCGCCGTGCTCGGCGGCCAGGCGCTGGAGCGAAGCGGTCGCCAGGTCCGCCGCCACGATGCCGGTCGACGGTGAGTAGATCGCCATCACGTCGTCGGTGACGGCCGTGCCGCGCCCGAACGCCGGCCAGCGCCGCCGCACCTCGGCACCGTCGATCCACTCGTGCGGGACGCCGACCTCGTCGAGACTCGTTCGGTACGGCTCGGGTCGATCGCCGCGCCTGGCGGGAACAGGTCGACGCCGCCCGTCGGCGTGACGAGCGCGATCCCCGAGTCGGCCTCCACCGCAGCCCAGGCTTCGTAGGCATCCGCTGTCAAGCGGACGTAACCGGGCGTGTGGTACGAGCGCCGGATGATCCGCGAGAAGTCGTGCGAAGCGCCGCGGTTGTGCCCGACTCGAACTGCTCGAACGCCACCACCCTGGCTCCCTGCCGCGCCACCCAGTACGCCGTCGCCGCCCCGAGACCACCGAGCCCGACGACAGCGACGTCGAACTCGGGCTCAGCCAACTCCGTCACCCATCAGCCTGGCGGTACCAGCGGGCGATGTCGGCGGACTCGTCCTCCATCGGCGCGAACCAACCACCGGTCCAGCTCCGCGACGACATGCCCCGTTGGACGCGCTCGCACATCGCCCAGTCCTGGTGGTTGACGAGCTCCCACAGATCCCCGGCGTCGGATGGGTCGAACGACGGCGCCGACAACTCGTCGGGGTGGAACAGCAAGTCGCAGACCACGGTGGTCGCCCCCGGCCCGTGGGGGATGAGGCAGAACGCCGCGACGTGTTCGGCGCTGAGGCTGAGCAGCAGGTTGGGGTAGATCAGCTCGCCCTTGTGCCGCGTCCGTTCAGCCTCGTCGAGCCCGGCGAACGGCCGGCGGACCGACGTCCCCGACATCGTGAACGTCCACGCCCCATCCCGGTGGGGGATCCCGTCGGTCCATTGCAGCCCCGCACCACCGCGCCGGAATGCCGGCACGAGGGCGCACAGCTCCGGGTGGACGGGGCCGCAGTGGTAGCACTCGTTGTAGTTCTCGGCGATCACCTTCCAGTTGGCGGCGACGTCGTAACGCACCGTCAGTCCCCGTCTGAGCTCGGCGAGCGGGTAGCGCTGCAGCCGGTCGACGACCCCGCCGAGTTGCGTGGCGAGGTCGTCGCCAGGCGTGTCGCACACGAACACGAACCCACCCCACTCGGCGACGACCACCTCGCTGAGCCGGATCGGCCCGCCATCGACGGTCTCCGGCGGTTCGAAGAACGGCGTCACCCGCAGCCGGCCGTCGAGGCCGTAGGTCCAGCCGTGGTAGGGGCAGCGGATCACCGCGCCGAACGACCCGCACGCCGGGTCATCGCGGTCGACCAACTCGGCGCCTCGGTGCTTGCACACGTTGTAGAAGGCGTGCAACCCGTCGGCGGCGCGCACGACGATCACCGACTCGCCGGCGAGGTCGACCAGGACGCGGTCGCCCACCGTCTCGACGTCTTCCGTCCGGGCGACGGCGACCCATTGGCAGAACCAGATCCGCTCGCGCTCCTCGGCCCACACGTCGTCGCTGAGGTAACACGCCTTCGGCAGTGTGGGGGTCAGACCAGCGCTCACGTGGTCCCGAGGCCCGCGGCGACTCGCTGTTGGAACCACTGCACCCCTCTTTCGTGACGCGGGCTGAGCGGTCCTGTCGCGTAGTACCCGGCGTCGAGGTTGCGCTGGACGGCCTCGCAGATCGCCTGGTCCTCGTCGAGCACGACGTTGGACATCTCGACCATCCGCTCGATCTCCTCGTCATCCGCAGACCGGGCGAAGTAGTCGTACACCACGCGTGTCCGCGTCGGTCCGTCGGGCACGATGCGCTCGACGTTCATCCCGTCGGCGTAGACGTTGACGGCAAGGTTCGGATAGCGGAACAGCCACGCACCGCCCGCCGGTGAGCCCGCCGCGGTATCGGCACGGTGGATGCAGTAGGAGTCGTGGGGCACATCGACGCGATAAGTCGACATGTCGAGGGCGCGGCTGAGGCTCGGGTGGAGCAGCGACACGTGGTAGCCCTCGAGGTAGTTGTCGGCGTAGGTCTTCCAGTTGCAGGCGAGGTCGCGCTCGACCCGCCGGACGTAACTGAACGACTCGATGCCGAACGCCTCACATTCGGCGGCGAACGGAGCGATGGCGTCCTCGAACGGCGGTGGGTTGTCGCCGAGATGGACGAACACGAGGTTGCGCCAGCGGGCCACGGAGATCGGGGTGAGCGAGCGGTCGTCCGGGCACAGGTCGGCCTCGTCGCCGAAGTCCCGGGCGGCCTTCAGCTTGCCGTCCCAATCGAACGCCCAGCCGTGATATCTGCACACGAGGTTGCCAGCGGTCCCCGTGCCCGGCCACACGATCACACCGGCGCGGTGCGGACAGACGTTGTGGAAGCCGCGCAGCGATCCGTCACGTTCGACGACGACGAACACCGGGCTGCCGGCGACCTCCTCGGCCACGTACTGGCCCGGTCGATCGAGCGACGCCGACGGGGCGAACATCAACCACTCGTCGTGCCAGACGCCTCGCCGCTCGCGCTCGAACGTTTCCGGGTCGCTGGTACCAGGAGGCGGGAAGGGTTCGCGCCACACCGGAAAAGTACTGTCCGGAGCACTGTGAACGAGCACGAGGTGCGGATCGAGGCCGACGACGGTGTGCGGCTCGCCGGCAGCCTGTTCCTCCCCGATGGTGATGGCCCGTTCGCGGCGCTGCTCGAAGCGCTCCCGTACCGCAAGGACGACGTCACCTCGTCGTACCGCGACACCTACGCCCGCTACGTCGACGCCGGGTTCGCGGTGCTCCGACTCGATCTGCGCGGCACTGGATCGTCAACGGGCGTGATGACCGACGAGTACCCCGACGTCGAACGACGCGATCTCCGCCGCACGATCGAATGGCTGGCGGCGCAGCCCTGGTCGACGGGGCGGGTCGGCATGTTCGGAACGTCGTACTCCGGGTTCAACTCGCTGCAGATGGCCGCCGAAGGCGGTGCAGCTGGCGCTCGGCGCGGTCGTGGCGATGTACGCGACTGATGACCGATACACCGACGACGTGCACTGGTCCGGGGGCGTGCTCCGAGCCATCGACCTCATCGACTACCCGCTGTACATGGTGGCGATGAACGCACTGCCGCCGGTGCCGGCGATCGCTGGCGACGGCTGGCGCGACGAGTGGCGGCAGCGTGTCGAGTCGACGCCACCATGGCTGCTCGAATGGTTGACCCATCCGCTCGACGGCCCGACCTGGCGTCGTGGCTCGATTCGCCTCGGCCCGAACGGCGACGGCTACGAGCGGATGGCGTGTCCCACCATGCTCGTCGCCGGGTGGGCCGACGGCTACCGCAACAACACGTTCCGCACCGATCGAGCAGTACGAGCGCAACGGTCTTCGATGGCGGATGATCGCCGGACCGTGGTCGCATCGCAGCCCCGAACGCGCTCGGCCGGGTCCGAACATCGACGACACCCGCGAGGTCCTGGCCTTCTTCGACGAATTCCTCCGCGGTGGACCACCGTCAGCGGCGAGCAAGGCGCAGGTCTTCGTCCGCGACGCGGTCGTGCCGCAGCCAGACCTCGATGGCGCACCCGGGCGGGTGGCACGACATCGACACATGGCCGCCTCCGGGTCTGCGGGATCACGTGTGGTCGGTACGGTCCGAACGCGTCGATCGCCTGGAGGTGCGGGGCGATGTCGGCGTCGCCGCCTGGAACTCGTGTGCCGGGGCGCTGCCGTGGGGACAACCGCTCGACCAGCGAGACGACAACGCCAGATCGTTGGTATACGACTGGCCGGTCGACGCTGCGCGTCGGGTCGTCGGAACCGGGTTGGTCACGATGAGGGTGCGCAGCGACCGGCCGTACGGTCACGTCAGCGTCAAGCTGTGCGACGTGTTCCCCGACGGCACCTCGGCGTTGATCACTCGCGGCATGCTCGACCTCACCCACCGGGGATGTTGGCCGGCTGACCCCGCGGGCATCGTTGGCGCCCGGCCGTCCCCGCTCGTGCCCGGCGAGTGGCTCGACGTCTCCATCGAGCTCGACGCGACGACCTGGACCCTTGCGCCGCACCACACGCTGCGGCTGGCGGTCGCCGGGACCGACTGGCCGAACTGCTGGCCGCCGCCCGGACCGGTGACGCTCGAGATCGAAGCGGCGAGCGTGATGCTGCGGCTCCCCGTGATCGACGAGCTGCCGGCGTCGGCGCACGAGTTCTCGCCGGGCAGCGGACCAGCGGCCGACGAGTCCGATGGCGTCGTGTGGCGGGTCGAGCACGACGTCCTCGGCAGGCGGACCGAGGTGGTCACGAGGTACGGGGGTACGTACGACGGGATGCACGGGGCGAGGATCACGGACGACTACCGCGGCCGTCTCGGGGTGTCGACGGTCAACCCGGCGGATGCCTGGGCGGAAGGCTCTGCTTCGTTCGAGATCGAGTGGCCCGAGGCCACATGCCGCAGCGAGGCGACGCTGTCGGTCCGTTCCGACGAGCAGTCGATCCAAGTCGCCATCGACCTCGTCGTCACCGACGGCCGGACCGAGGTCGCCCGCAAGCACTGGGAAGCCACGCTGCCACGCTGTTGAATGATGGGCTACACGTGCCCTTCGAGGAGGTGAGTGCCATGGCCGGAATCGCCATCATCACCGAGGCCTGCATCGACGTGAAGGACCGGGCCTGCGTCGACGTCTGCCCGGTGCAGTGCATCTACGAGTTCGACCCGGCGAACAACGTGCTGTTCTCCGAGGTCGAGGCCGGCGGCGGCGTGGAGAACACCCACCAGCCGAACCCCGACACGATCTCGATCTTCGGCGACAGCCTGCTCTACGTCAACACGGAGGAGTGCACGTCGTGCACGGCCTGCTACCAACCCGACGTGTGCCCGGTCGGGGCGATCTACTCCGAGGAGCAGGTTCCCGACGGAGCGACGCAGACGAAGTACAACTCGTCCGACGCGAACAAGGGCCACGACCACACGTTCTTCATCCAGCTCAGCCGCGACGTCTTCGCCGACTGACGGTTCAACGGCGGCGGCGGCCCGAGTTGCCGCGCAGACCGCCGATCGCCTGGAGCACGAGGAGCAGCAGGCAGGCGCCGAGGAAGGCGACGATGAGCGAGCGCCAGCTGAAGTCCTCGATCCCGTCTTCGCCAGCCGCCTGGGCGATCGCCCCGCCGATCATCGCCCCGAGGACACCGATGACGAGCGTGTAGATGCAGCCCCGTCGCTCCTCGCGGGTGACCCACGACGCAAGCCCACCGGCGATCAACCCGACGACGATCCAGCCGAAGATGTTCACGGGCGGGACTGTACGAGACGGCGATCAGCTCGGCGCGGACAGGGCGTGGCAGGCGGCGAGGTGGCCCGCCCCGTGGTCGACCAGCTCGACGTCGACGGCGGTGCAGCGTTCGACTGACACCGAGTTCGGCGGCCCGGCCGGACAGGACCAGTGGACACCGCGGATGGAAGCGGCACCCCGTCGGGATGGCACTCGGGTCGGGGATCTCGCCGACGAGGATCTGCTGCTTCGACACGGTGCTTCTCGGGCACCACCGACAGCAGCGCCTTCGTGTACGGATGCTGCGGCGCCTCCAGCACCTGTTCGGTCGTCCCCAGCTCGACCACCTTGCCCAGGTACATCACGGCGATGCGGTCGGCGACGTTCCACGCCATTCCCAGGTCGTGGGTGACAGCAACAATCGACAGCCCCACTTCGTCGACGAGGGAGCGCAACAGTCGAAGTATTTCGCCGCGGATCGAGGCGTCGAGCGAGGCCACGGGCTCGTCGGCGAGGAGCAGCTTCGGCGACAGGGCGATCGCCCCGGCGATCAGCACGCGCTGACGCTGCCCCCCGGAGATCTCGTGCGGGTACCTCCCGATGAACCGCTCGGCAGGCCGCAGGCCGGCCCGACCGAGTGCAGCGGCGACGACGTCGCCCTCGTCGCCGCCGATCCCGTGGATGCGAATGCCCTCTGCCACGGCCTCGTACACGGTGTGCCGGGGGTTGAGCGCACCCGTCGGGTCCTGGAAGACCATCTGCACCTTGCGTCGCAGGTCGCGCAGCTGGCGACCGCTGTACCTCACCGGCTGACCCTCGAAGGACACGACTCCCGACGTGATCGGTTCGAGACCGAGCACGGCGCGCAAGAGCGTCGTCTTGCCGCATCCGGACTCGCCGACGAGGGCGACGACCTCGCCGCGCCGGACGTCGAGGCTGACGCCGTCGACGGCGCGCACAGGACCGTGACGGCTGGCGAACGTGACGTGGATGTCGTCGACCGCGAGCAGCTGGTCATCCATCGACGACCCCGACGTGGACGCATGCCGCACTGCGCGCCTCGCCGGCGCGGCGCAGGGTCACGTCGTTCGTGCGGCACTCGTCGATGGCGACGTCGCATCGCGGTGCGAACGGGCACCCGGCGGGCAGGTCGGCTGGATTGGGTGGATCGCCGCGCAGACCACTCGGTGCCATCCGCGACGCCGGGTCTCCGATCAGCGGGAAGGCGCGGGCGAGTGCCCTGCTGTACGGGTGCAGGCCCTCACTGAACACCTTCGTCGCTCGGTCCCTCCTCGACGATCCGGCCGGCGTACATGATCGCCAGGCGCCGGCACGTCGTCGTCAGCAGTGAGAGGTCATGGGTGATGAACAGCATCGCCAACCCCTGATCGCGCTGGAGGTCGGCGAGCAGCGCCAGCACCTGCGCCTGCACCATCACGTCGAGCGCGGTAGTCGGCTCGTCGGCGATCAGCAGGCGTGGCTCGCAGGCGAGCGCGAGGGCGATGAGCACCCGCTGCCGTTGCCCACCGGACAGCTGATGGGGATACGAGCTCGCCCGCGTCGGCGCCAGACCGACGCGCTCGAGCAGGGCGATCGTGCGGCGCCGCGCCTCGCCCTTGTCGTGGGCGGTGTGGAGGAGGACCGCCTCGTCGATCTGATCGCCGACCCGTTGCACGGGGTTGAGGGCGTGCAACGCTCCTTGAAACACGATCGCCGCCGACGTCCAGCGCACCGCCCGCAGCCGATTCGGGGTCATCGCATAGACGTCCTCGCCGCCGAGCAGCACCTCGCCCTCGACGTTCGTCCTCAGTGGCAACAGGCGGAGCACGGCGTTGGCGATGGTCGACTTGCCGCAACCGGACTCCCCGGCCAGCCCGACGGTTTCCCCAGGGCCGATGGTCAGGTTGACGCCGCGCACCGCCGGGATGTCGCCGCGCTCGGACCGGTACGTGACGTGCAGATTGCGGAGCTCGAGCGTGTTCATCGCTCACGCAATCTCGGATCGAGGATCTCCTCGATCGCCCGACCGACGAGCGTGAACGCCAGCACCACGATGACGATGCCGATCCCCGCCGGCAGGTAGTACCACCACGCCTGCCGCGTGATCGCCCCCGCCGAATACGCCTCCTCGAGCATCTTGCCCCACGACGGTCGCGTCGGGTCACCGAGGCCGAGGAAGGCGAGCGTCGTCTCGGTGAGGATCGAGATCGGCACCGCCAGCGTCGTGCTGGCGAGGATCAACGGGGCGACGGCCGGCAGGACGTGGCGACGGACGACGTGTAGGCGGCCGGCGCCGAGCGCCCTGGCACGGTCGACGTACAACCGCTGTTTGGCGGTCAACACCTGGGCGCGGATGATCCGGGCAGTCCCGGGCCACGACGTGATGGCGATGACGATGATGACGTTGCGCAGCGAGCGATCCAGCACTGCCGCCAGCACGATGGCCAGAGGCAGGAAGGGGATGACGAGGAACCAGTCGGTGAGGCGCATCAGCAGGGCATCGACACGGCCGCCGAAGAACCCGGCGGCGATTCCCACGGTCGAGCCGATCACAACCGTCAGCAGCGTGGCCGCGACACCGACCAGCAGGCTGACACGCGCTCCCCACACGAACTGCGCTGCCACGGATCGTCCGAGGTTGTCGGTGCCGAACGGGTAGGCGCGGCTCGGACGGGCCCACACCGGGTTGAGGATCGAGTCGACGGCACTGAGCCCGGCTCGCGGGCTGATCACTGGTGCGAGCAACGCCATCGCGACGAACACGACGAGCACCGCGAGGCCGACCATCGCCAGGGCGTCGCGGCGGAACGCCGACCCGAAGCCGCGGACGGCCGCAACCCGACGTGCACGCACCAACGACCGCGGTGACACCACGTGCGGTGGCCGGCACCGCTTCGCTGCTCATCCTGCCACCAATACGAGGGTCGAGCAAGCCGAGGGTCAGGTCGGCGACCAGGTTGAGGATGATCACCGCCGCGCTGCTGAGCAGGAACAGGCCCTGCAGCATCGGGAAGTCCGGGCCACGAATCGCCTCGAGCGTGGCCTGTCCGATGCCCGGCCACGAGTAGATCGCTTCGACGGCGATCGCCCCGGACAGCACGAAGCCGAAGTTCAACGCCGAGAGGCTGACGACGGGGAGCAGGGCGTTGGGCACGGCGTGCCGGCGACGGACAGCCGACTCCCGCAGACCCTTGGCGCGGGCCAACTGGATGTACTCCTCGTTGACGGTGTCGAGGATCGACGACCGCATCACGATCATGTACTCGCCGATGTACGCCAGCATCAGCGTGAGCGCCGGCAGCGCCATGTGGTGGGCCTGGTCGAGGAGGGCCGAGAGACCTGACGACGAGCTGCCGGCGTCCTCGAACCCGCCGGTCGGGAACAACGGCCAGCGCACGGCGAACAACCACAGCAGGACCATGCCCAGCCAGAAGTCGGGTACGGAGTAGAGGAGCATCGACGTCGACGTCGACGTGGTGTCGAACGCGCCGCGTCGTCGCCATCCGGCGTAGGTCCCGACGACGATGCCGATCACCGTCGCCAGCAGCGTCGCCGTGCCGACGAGGAAGACGGTCGGCCACAGCGCCTCGCGGATCTCGGTCGTCACCGGCCGGTTGCTGAGGAACGAGTCGCCGAGGTTGCCGCGCAGCGTCTGGCGGACGTAGGCGACGAACTGCTCGAACTTCGACCCGTCGAGGTTGAACTCGCGCGCGGCGGCGGTCGAGCTGCTCCTGGCTGAGGTTGCGCCCGCGGAACAGCTTCGCCGGTCGGGTCGTCGTTGACGACGCGGAACAGGAAGAAGTTGAAGACGAGGACGAACGCAAGCGTTCCCGCCGCGCCGGCGAGCTTCGCCAGGACGAACTTGGCGCGCACGGGTGCACGTCGAGCCGCTATTCGATGACGGTGAGGTTGGCGTACGTCGGCGACGTGTTGGTGAACAGCACCGGGCCGATCTCGGCCGGCTGTTGCAGCCACCCCTCGAAGCGGTCGGTGCGGTACGCCTGCAGGTCGGGGTCCATGGAGAGCACGAGGTAGGTCGCCTCCCGGTTGAACAGCCGCAGCATCTCGGCGACGATCTCGCGCCGCCGCTCGGGGTCGAGCTCGACCTTCTGCTGCTCGTACAGCTCGTCGTAGCGCTCGTCGCACCAGTTGGCGTCGTTGGACCCTGGCTACGTCCGGATCGGTCGTCACCTGGTCGCACGTGAAGTACGACAGCATCGGGTCGGGGTCGACGAACGGCGTCCAGCCCCACACGAACATGTCGTACTCGCCGCGCGACCTGGGCGTCGTAGCAGCTGCGAGTCGTCCATCACCTCGACGACCAGGGCGATGCCGATCTGCTCCATGAACCCGATCATGAACTCGCGGATCGCCGAGGACGGTCTGCCGACTCGGAGCGCTCGACGTAGCGGAACTCCAGCGGCCTGCTCCCGTCGGGCATCTCGCGAACGCCGTCGCCGTCGGTGTCGAGGTAGCCAGCTTCGTCGAGCATCTCGTTGGCAGGTCGGGGTCGTAGGTGAAGTTCTCGTCGCCGAGGTCGGGGATCCAGCTCGGGTCGGCGGACGGCGAGATCGTCGTGCCGACGCCCCGAGGCCGAGGTTGACGCGCTGGAAGAGACCCTCGCGGTTGACGGCGTGGTAGATGGCGTGGCGCACGGTGATGTCCTGCAGCGCCGGGTGCCCGTCGCCGATGCCGCCGGCCATGCCGTTCAGTGCCAGCTCGGTGAAGCTGCCTTGCTGACCGTCGACGACCTCGATGTTCTCGTCGGCCTCGAGTTGCTCGAACGACGCCGGGGGGAAAGGCGTGGGCGGCGTCGATCTCGCCGCGCTGGATGGCCGCGACCATCGCGTCGGGGTTGGAGAAGACGCGGAACACGATGCGGTCGATGCCGTTGTCGCGGCCGTACCAGTTGGGGTTCTTGACCATCGTCCAGTCCTGCCCCGACCGCCACTCCTCGAGCGAGTACTGCCCGGAAGCGACGCCGTCGAGGGCGTCGTAGGACGAGGAGGTCGTCGGCGGAGATCGACTCGTAGATGTGCTTGGGCACGATGTACACGTCCATCGTCGGCAGCTTCGGATCGGGCACCGACGCTGACGATCTGCACGGTGCGTTCGTCGAGCGCGGTGGCCTCGAGGTTCTGCACCGTGGAGTAGTGGTTGATCCACTCCTCGTCGCGCGAACGGTTGATCGTGTAGGCGACGTCCTCGGCGGTGAGCGGTTCGCCGTCGGACCACGTGCAGACCCTCCCGCAGCGTGTACGTCCAGGTCAGCCCGTCCTCCGATCCCTCCCACGACTCGGCGAGCGCCGGGATCGTGGCGAAGTCGTCGGCCGCCTTGTCGGTGAGCGTGGCGTACTGCAGGTTCCACACCTCGAAGTCGGACACCAGGTAACCGACCGCGACGTTGGGCGACGACAGGTCCTGCAGTCAGGCCGATCGTCAACGTCACGTCGCCGTCCTGTGGCGTGCGGCGGGACCGCCGACCTCGCTGCCGGCCGCCGCCGGAGCCGTCGCCATCGCCAGTGCGGCCAGCGCCGCCAGTACCCCTGTCAGTTTGCGTCTCATTGCCGCCTCCCCAGGGCCGGAGAACCTAGCGCAGGTACCAGTCGAAGAAGCGAGCGAGGCGGGTGTAGAAGTCGATCATCGGGCCGGCCCGCAGCAGGCCGTGGCCCTCGGTCTTGTACGTCACGTACTCGAACGTCTTGCCATGCCGTCGCAGCGCCTCGACGAGCTCGACCGACTGCTTGGGATCCACCCGCTCGTCCTGCTCGCCGTGGGCGACCAGGATCGGCACGGTCAGCCGCTCGACGCGGTGGATCGGCGAGCCCGCCTCGTAGGCCGCTCGGGCCTGCGACGGGTGACCCATCATCCGCTCCAGATCGAGGCGGCCGACGAGGTCAGTTTGCGCCCACGACGTGAGGATGTCGCAGTCGCCGTACTTGGCCGCGGCACAGGCGTACCGGTGCCGTTCATCGTCGACAACCGCCAGCAACGCCAGGTACGAGCCGTAACTGGCCCCGAAGATGCCGACACGCGCTGGGTCGACCCAGCCGAGCGATGCCAGGTGGTCGTGGGCGGCGAGGCAGTCCTCCGTGTCGCTCACGCCCCAGACGCCGTGGTTCGCCCGCTCGAACCCTCGGCCATAGGTCGTGCTGCCGCGGAAGTTGAGCGAGAACCAGGCATAGCCCTTGTCGATGAAGTACTGGGCGATGCCGTCCCATTCATCGCCGGTGTACGACGTCGGACCGCCGTGGGGGTAGACGATCGCCGGTACCGGGTGCTCGGCCGAGGCCGCGGCGGGGCGGTAGAGCCACCCGTGGACCTCCATACCGTCGAGCGAGCGGTAACTCACATGTTCGGGTACCACGTGCGGTGCCGCCTTGACGGCTGCCGGGGTCGGGCCGAGCAGCTCGACCGGTTCGCCGGCGGCGATGCGGCACAGGCGGGGCGGCGTCGTGTGCGACTCGTGGACGGCCACCACGGACCCGTCGGCGAGCCAGGTCGGCGACGACCACGTACCGCCCGGCGCCAACACGTCGACGGAACCAGTCGCCGCGTCGATCACGACGAGATCGGCGACCCCGTGACGGAACCGTACGGCGAGGATGCGGGCGCCGTCGGGCGACCAGCGCAGCTCGGCGAAGTCAGCGCCGGCGTCGGTGAGCTGCCGGCCCGGCGGCGAGCCATCGCAGGAGACGACGAAGACCTCGTACCAACCCGGCGTCTCGTCGGCGTAGGCCAGCAGCCGGCCATCCGGCGACCATGCCGGAGACCGGACGTTGCGGTCCGGCGTGCCGGCAACCGCCACGTCGACGCTCGTGGCGATGTCGGTGACGTGCAGGCTCGTGCAGTTGAGGTCGTCGCGGTGGTGGAACGTCGAGGCAACCCGCGTCCCGTCGGGCGACACCTTCGCCTCGCCGCGGTCGCCGTAGCCGGCGCACAGCGAACGTGGCCACGGGTCATCGACAGCGATCACGGCGAGTGCCGTCGTCTCGTTCCGGGACCGACCACGGTCGACGGCGATAATGAGCCGTTGCTCGTCGAGCCACACGGGTGACGATCCGTCGCACAGCGCCGTCGGTGGTCCCCCGCTGATGGGAGCGATGGTCACCTTGCCGACCGCCGTGTAGGCGATCCGCGTCCCGTCGGGCGACCACGCCGGCCCGCCGTCCTCCCAGTAGGCGGCCAGCGTTCGATCGGAGGTCAGTCGCCGCGGCTGACCCCCGTCCACGGCAATCGTCCACATGTCCGACGTGTCGCGGTCGAGCGTGAACGCCACGGCTGTACCGTCCGGCGACACGTCCAGGTTGCGTGGCCGCTCCGTCGCAGCGATGGCATCGAGGCGCCAGTGTGGCGGCTGATCGACGTCCGGACGGCCAGGGTTCGGAATGCCTCCGGTTTCCTCCGCTCCGATCCAGGTCGAGGCTGGGATCTCAGGCACGAACGCCTTCTTCGAATCCGGTCAGCACCGCGATCACCAACGACGCCAGGCGGTCGAGGACGTAGCCGCCCTCCTGCACGAACACGGTCGGCAGACCCGGCTCTGCGAGCAACTTGCCGGCGGCGCGGAAGCCGGCCGGCGGTTACCTCGAGCGGCGCCGCCGGGTCGTCCGCCGCAGCATCGACTCCGAGCGACACCACGAGTGCCTCCGAACGGTGACGCTCGACCGCGGCGAGCAGTTGGCGCAGCCCCGCCAGCCAGGGCTCGTCAGCAGCGCCGGGCGGCAGCGGCACGTTGAGGTTCCAGCCGTGCCCGGCTCCCTCTCCTCGCTCGTCGGCGTAGCCGACGAGGTGAGGGAACCAGCCGGCGTCGGGGTCGACGTGCACGCTGGCATAGAGGACGTCGGAGCGGTCCCAGAAGATCTCCTGCGTGCCGTTGCCTTGGTGGGCGTCGATGTCGACGACGGCGACCCGCTCGTACCCGGCGGCGCGCAGTCGCTGGGCCGCCGCTGCGGCGTTGTTGAAGTAGCAGGCCCCGCCGAAGAAGGCCGGGCCGGCGTGATGTCCCGGTGGCCGCACCGCGGCGTAGGCGGCACCGGCGCCGTCGGTGACGAGGTCGGCGGCGTGCACCGCGGCGTGGACCGCGCTGCATGCGGCGTCGAACGTCCCCTCGCTGATCAATGTCATCGTGTCCATGGCGTACAGGCCGACCTCGGCGCGGATCGTCGCCGGGCGCCGTTCCGGCACGTGCCGGCGGGCGAACGGCGCAGTGGCGAACAGGTAGGGCACGACGTGGGGCTGACCGGGGTTCTCGAGGTGCCCTTCGGCGACCCATGAGCGATACGCCCGCGACATGAAGTCGACGAACTCCGGGTCGTGGACGGCGGTGACCGGATCGAGCCCGAGATCGAGCGGATCGACGATCCCGTAGCCGTCCGCCGCGAGTCCGTCGCGGAGGACGTCGCCACGCTCGGGCTCCTCGTCCCCCTCCTCGCGGATACCGAGCCAGTACCCGCCGTTGGGCCGGTGCCCGCGGTGGCGGTCGGTCCACACCACGGGCATCCGCCTTCGAGACTCGGGCATTCGTCCGACGATAGATCGGCATCGCCGAGCCGGTCCCGACCGAGCAGACTCGGCGCATGCCACCGCCGCCACCCCGTCCGCGAGCCCGTGAGCTGGGCCTGACGTTCGGATCGATGCCGACCGGCGAGCACAACGCCATCACCGACGTGCCCGGCGTACGGGTCGGCCACGTCACGGTGTGGCGCGATGACCCGGACGGCGTGGCCAGAACCGGGGTGACGGCCGTCGTGCCCGACGACATCGCCGCGATGTTCCGCCACCCGATGGCGGCCGGCGTGGCCGTGCTCAACGGCGCCGGCGAGCTGACCGGGTCGATCGAGATTCGCGAGTGGGGCATCCTCGAGACGCCGATCGTGCTGACCGCCACCAACGCCGTGGGCCGTGGCTACGACGGGGTCGTCGACGCCCTGTTCGCCGCCGGCGAGATCGGCGTCGTCATCCCCGTGGTCGGCGAGTGCGACGACTCTGAGCTCGACGACATCGCCCGCCGGTGGGTGACCACTGCGCATGTGCGAGAGGCCCTCGACGGTGCCGTTGGTGGTCCAGTCGCCGAAGGGGTCGTCGGCGCCGGCACCGGGATGATCACGATGGGCCACAAGGCCGGCATCGGAACGTCGTCACGGGTCGCTGGCGAGCTCGGCACGGTCGGCGTCCTCGTGCTGTCGAACTTCGGCGGACGCGGCAAACCTGCGCATCGGTGGTGTTCCGGTCGGGCACGACGCTCGTCGCCGAGCGGGAGACGGCGCCCACCCGCGACGACGGAGGGTCATGCATCGGCATCGTGGCCACCGACATCCCGCTCGACGCGCGGCAGCTCGAACGCGTGGCCCGCCGGATCGGCCTCGGGCTCGCCCGCGTCGGTTCGGTGGCCCACGATGGCAGCGGCGAGATCTTCTGCGCACTGTCGACGTCGAACCGTCGGCCACGCGACGCTTCAGGCGTGATCGAGCAGCGATCGGTGCAAGGTCCGGCGATCGACGACGTGTTCCAGGCGGTGGTTGACGCCACCGAGGAGGCCGTTGTCAACGCCCTCTTCGTCGCCGACACGGTGACGGGCGTGGGGGGCAACACCGCGCCCGGCCTCCCCGTCGACCGCGTCCTCGAACTCGTCCGCGACTGATCCCGAACTCTTTGGTCGATGTGAGGTCGCTAGTGACCTCACAGCAACCAATGACACAGATCACGCCCAGATTGCGGAGCAGTCGTTAGGTCTCGACGACCGTGCGTGATTGCTCGCGGAGGTACTGCTGGAGGTAGTACGGGCCACCGCCGGCCTTGCCAGCCGTTCCCGACCGCTTCCAGCCGCCGAACGGCTGCACGCCCGGCCAGGCGCCGGTGGTCGCCCCAGCCGCGCGGTTGATGTAGACGACCCCGGCTTCGATTCCGCCGAGGAACCGCTCGATCTCGTCCTGGTCCTCACTGAACAACCCCGCGGTCAACCCGAACGGAACGGCGTTCGCCCGTTCCAATGCCTCGTCGAGCGAGGCGACGGACCGGACGGCAATCAAGGGAACGAACAGCTCGTCGGTCCACACCTTCGAGTCGTCGGACGCCAGCGCGACGGTCGGGGCGACGAAGTTGCCGGCAGCAAGATCACCGTCGGTCAGCCGTCGACCGCCACACAACACCTCACCTTCGGCCGCAACGAGATCGACCACCGAGGCGTAGCGTTCGAGCGCAGCCTGGTTGACCACTGGCGAGAGGAAGCCCCCGGGTTCGAGTGGCCCGACCGGCCGAATCGCCTCGGCCTGGTCGACGAGCTTGGACACGAACTCGTCGACAACCGTCGCATCGACGAAGACACGCGAGGCGGCTGAGCACTTCTGGCCGGCGTAGCTGAACGCGCTGCGGGCGGTGCCGGTGACGGCCAGGTCGAGATCAGCCGCTTCCGTCACGATCACCGGGTTCTTCCCACCCATCTCGCAGATCGCCGGCTTCGGATACGACGAGGCGAAGGTGCGGATGATCGACATGCCGACGGCGCTCGATCCTGTGAACGTCACGCCGTCGACGCCTGGATGCCGGACGAGCTCCTCGCCGGTGCTGGCGCCGCCGGTCAGCAGGTTCACGGCACCCCGCGGCACGCCCGCTTCGACGAGGGCGTCGAAGACGAGATGGCCACTCAACGAGCCGATCACCGATGGCTTGATGATCACCGCGTTCCCGGCGACGAGAGCGGCGCCGGCGGGACCGGCAACGAGCGCCGACGGATAGTTGAACGGGGCGATCACCGCCCAAACCCCGTACGGGCGCATCACGTCGGTCGTCACCTCGCGGTCGCTGAAGCGCAGCATCGGCACCTCGAAGCCACCGTGTTCGGCCATCGCGTGCGTGTAGTAGCGGATCAGGTCCGCTGCCTCTTCGACCTCGCCGATCGCCTCGAGACGCGACTTGCCGTTCTCCCAGGCCAGCGCCGCACCGTCGCGGACGGAGCGGTCAGAGATCAGGTCAGCGGCACGGTCGAGTACTGCGACGCGCTGACGCCACGGTGTTGCCGCCCAAGCCCGCTGCGCCGACTTTGCCGCCGCGACGGCGTCGTCGACGTCGACCGAAGTCGCCGTCGGGAAGCTGCCGACGACGACCGCACGTATCGATCGGCGACACGGTTGTGAACCGCTCCCCGTCGCGGTCGTCCTCGCCGATGCGCAGCGCGTGGGCGCCGCCGAGCCGGCGCCGCACGTCGTCGACTGCAGACGTGTAGGCAGCCTGCAGCTCGTCGTCGTCCGCCGTCAGGGTGGCGTAGGTGACGCGGAACGCAGCGATGCCGGTCCTCCTCGGAGCTCGTCAGCTGAACCGCAGCAGGCCCTGGTCGATGACCGCGCGGTCGTCGACGGACGTGACGAACACGGCCTCGCCTTCGCCAGTCACCCAGGCGCGCACCGTCAGGGTGTCGCCCGGCAGCACCGGCGAGGCGAAGCGCCCTTCGATGTGATGGAAGCGGGCAGGATCGGAGCCGCACAGGGTGTGGAGCAGCGCTCGCCCGGTGAAGCCGTACGTGCACAATCCGTGCAGGATCGGCCGATCGAATCCGGCGAGGGCGGCGAAGCCCGGATCGGAGTGCAGCGGATTGCGGTCGCCGGACAGGCGGTACAGCAGCGCCTGAGTGGGCAGCGTCGTGTAGGTGACCTCGTGGTCGGGGGCCCGGTCGGGTGGCACGTTCTGCGGGCCGGACGGGCCGCGCTCACCGCCGAAGCCACCTTCGCCGCGGATGAAGATGGCGCTGCGCAGCGTGTACAGGGGCTCGCCGTCGCTCATCGCTCTCGTCTCCGTGACGATGATCCCGGCCTTCTCCTTGTCGTACATGGCGACGATCGTCGGACGTCAGCGACGCCTTGCCGTCAACGGGGACTTCGCGGTGCAGGGTCACAGCCTGCGTGCCGTGGACGACCATCGCCGGGTTGAATGTTCCGGCGTTCTTCAGCGCCGACCCGAGGGCTGTGCCCCAGCCGATCACGACCGGGAACGTCGGCAGCGCCCGCTGCGTGACGCCGTTGGTGTTCTCGGTCGTGAAGGCGAGCTCGTCGGTGCCGGCCCCGACCCCCACGGCGTACAGCAGGGCGTCCTTGCTGTCCCAGCTGACGTCAACGGGGTCGCTTTCGGTACCGATTGCATCTGGATTGAGCGCCATCGCCGCACACTACGAACGGGCCATGCCCGCTGCCCAACCGGAGCGTGACAGGCCCCGCGTAGGCTGACCGCCATGGCCGTTGTGGCAGAGCAACTCCAGCAACCGGCCGGCGACGGACTGGACGGCTTCGAGGCGATGTTCGCCGTGTGGTGCGAGCTGGACCCTCCCGTGGGATACCGAGCAGAGATCTCCGAGGGAGCGATCCGGATGAACCCGCTACCGGCGAGGGCGCACGCCCTCATCGCCTCCATGCTCGACGAGATGTTGGTTGATGCCCACCTACGTCCCTTGAGGGTGTTCCAGGCCGTCGGCATCAAGCTCGTCGACCAGGAGAAGTTGTACATCCCCGACCTCGTCGTCGCCCCGCCCGAGGCCCTGTTCGGCCTGAGCCTGCTCGCTCCGGGCGACGTCAAGCTCGTCGTCGAGATCACCTCGCCACGCAATGCCCGCGTCGACCGGGAAGAGAAGCGCGACGCCTACGCCGCCGGTGGCGTGCCGCTGTATCTGCTCGTCGACCGCGTCGGTGCGCATCCGGCGGTCACGCTGTACGCCGAGCCGGCGAGGCGTACTACCGGCGAGTCGTCACGGTTCCGTTCGGCGAGCCGATCCACCTGCCGCCACCGTTCGACGTCGACCTCGACACGTCGCAGTTCCCACGTTGATCGACACGCTCGTCGTTGGCGCCGGTCCAGCCGGGGTTGCCGCGGCGATCGAACTGCGGCGCGCCGGCCGTGACGTGCTGCTCGTCGACAAGGCCGAGTTCCCACGCGACAAGTGCTGCGGCGACGGGCTCACCACACTCGCCCTACGCGAGCTCGAACACCTCGGCTTCGACCCCACGACGGTGCCCGACTTCCGTGTCGTCGACGGCGCCGTGCTGCGCGCTCCGTCGGGACGGACGTTCAAGGTCCCTCTCCCGACAGGCCCTGGGATCTACGCCGCGGTCGCTCCACGGCTGCAGCTCGACGCCGCCCTCGTCGACCTGGCCGTCGCTGCCGGCGTCGACGTCCGCCTCGGCCACGCCGTCAAGTCCGTCAACGTCGTCGATCGCGTTGCCGAGCTCGGCGTCGAAGGACTCGGCGACCTCGAGGCCCTCCACGTCGTCGCCGCCGACGGGATGTGGAGCCCGACGCGCAAGGCGCTCGGGCTCGGCGCCGACGGGCTACCTGGGCGAGTGGCACGCCTTCCGCCAGTACGTCGACGGCGTCACCGGCACCGCCGCCGCAGGAGTTGATCGTCTGGTTCGAGGCCGACCTGTTGCCGGGATATGCCTGGTCGTTCCCGCTCCCGAACGGCCGGGCCAACGTCGGTTTCGGGGTGCTGCGCGACGGCCGCCGCACCGGCAAGGAGGTTCGCGACCTGTGGGCCGGGCTGCTCGACCGGCCGCACATCGCCGATGCGCTGGGGCGCGGGGCGACGCCGGCTGGCCGTCACCTCGCCTGGCCGATCCCGGCGCGGATCGATCAGGCAGTGCTCGCCCACGGACCGGTCCTGTTCACCGGCGACGCCGCCGCGGCGACCGACGTGATGACCGGCGAGGGCATCGGCCAGGCCCTGCTCACCGGACGTCTCGCCGCCTCGGCGATCGCCGCCGGCGGCACCAATGACGCCATCGCCGAGCGGCTACCGCCGGCACGTGCGTGCCGAGCTCGTTGCCGACCATCGTGCGTCGGTGCTGCTCGGTCGCGTCCTGCGGCGCCGGAAGGGCGCCAACGGCGCGCTGGCGATCGTCGCCCACTCGGGACGTTGGGGCCGGCGCAACTTCGCCCGCTGGATGTTCGAGGACGAGCCGCGGGCGATCGCCGTGACCCCGAGGCGCTGGCATCGCCGCTTCCTCGCCCGCCCCGGCGCCTACGCCGACGGCTGACTACCGTCGGGACGGTGCGCACCCGGCTCACCGAGCTGCTCGACATCGAACATCCGGTGATGTGCGCCGGGATGGGTGGGGTGTCCTACCACCGCCTCGTCGCTGCCGTGTCCGAGGCGGGTGGCATCGGCACCCTCGGGGCGTCGACGATGCGACCGACCGAGCTGGCCGAGGAGATCGCCGCCGTGCGCGCCCTCACGTCGAAGCCATTCGGTGTCGACCTGCTCACGGCCCTTCCGGACCAGGTGGACGCCGGGATCGGTCACGTCATCGATGGCGGCGCGACGCTGTTCGTCGCCGGCCTCGGGGTTCCTCGCGACGTCGTCGACGGCCTCCACGACGCCGGCAGTCATCGTCGGATCGATGTGCGGCAAGGTGCGCCACGCCATCGCCGCCGTCGCCGGCGGCTGCGACTTCGTCGTCGCCCAGGGAACCGAGGCGGGCGGGCACACCGGCACCGTCGCCACGATGGCGCTCGTCCCGCAGGTGGTCGACGCCGTCGGTGCGCGAGTCCCGGTCGTCGCTGCCGGCGGCATCTTCGACGGCCGTGGTCTCGCCGCTGCCCTTGCCCTTGGCGCCGACGGTGTGTGGATCGGCACCCGATTCATCGCCACGCCGGAGGCTCGTTCGGTCGCCGGGTACAAGGACGCGTTGGTGGCCAGCGCGGAGGACGGCACAGTCGTCACGCGGGCGTACACCGGCAAGACCTGCCGAGTCCTGCGCAACGACTGGACCGAGCACTTCGATGACCACCCCGACGAGTTGAAGCCGTTCCCTGCCCAGGTCCTCGAGTCGATGGCCGCCGGGGCCAACCACCTCGGCGCCGCCGACGGCACCGAGGTCGACGTCCAGCCGCGAGTTCTTCCCGGCCGGCCAAGGCGTCGGGGCGATCTCGGGACTGGTGCCCGCCGGGGATCTCGTTCGCCAGATCGTCGACGACGCCGAGCGCACGCTCAGGGCGACTCGGAGCAGGCGCACGATGAGCGCGATCAGCGAGCACGTCGAGCGGGTCTGGGCGGACGACATCACACCGACGCTGCAGCGCTACATCACCGATCCCCAACGTCTCGGTGGCCTACGACGCAGAGTGGGAGGCGAACGGCTACATGGACGAGGCGGTGCAGCTCGTCCGGGAGTGGTGCGCCGCCCGCCCGATCGAGGGGCTGACCGTCGACGTCCACCGCATCCCCGGCCGCACACCGCTGATCCTCGCCGAGGTCCCGGCGTCAACGCCTGCGCTCGCTGCCCGCACGGTGCTGCTGTACGGGCACCTCGACAAGCAGCCGGAGATGACCGGGTGGCGCGACGGGCTCGGCCCGTGGACACCGGTCATCGAGGGCGACCGGCTTGTACGGCCGCGGCGGCGCCGACGACGGATACGCCGCCTTCTCGGCGCTGCTGGCGATCGAGGTCGCCCAGGCGCACGGCCTCGACCACGCCCGGTGCGTCGTCCTGATCGAGGCGAGCGAGGAGTCAGGCAGCCCTGACCTGCCCGCCTACCTGGAGCGGCTGGCCGACGTCATCGGCCGGCCCGACCTGGTGATCTGCCTCGACTCGTGGGCTGCCGACACGGAGCGGTTGTGGGTGACGACATCGCTGCGTGGGCTCGCCGGCGGCACGTTGACCGCCGAGGTGCTCACCGAGGGCGTTCACTCCGGGGCCGCCAGCGGCATCGTGCCGTCGAGCTTCCGGATCATCCGCCAGCTCCTCGACCGCGTCGAGGACGCGGCGACCGGCGAGGTGCTGATCCCCGAAGCGCACGTCGACATCCCCGCCGACCGCCTCGCCGAGGCGTCGGCGACGGCTGCCGAGCTGGGGCGCCCGCTCGCCGACCTGTTCCCGTTCGCCGGCTCGACCCGTCCGATGAGCGACGACCCGGTCGAGCAGGTCCTCGCCCGCACCTGGCGGCCGACGTTGAGCTACGTCGGTGCCGACGGCTTCCCGCCGACGAGGCCGGGCAGGCAACGTCCTGCGCCCGTCGACGGCGCTCGCCCTGAGCATGCGCCTCCCGCCGACGTGCGACCCGGAGGCGGCCTACGCCGCCCTCGAGCGGGCGCTGACCGAGGATCCGCCGTACGGCGCCACGGTGACGTTGTCGCACAAGGAGACGGCGCCGGGATGGAACGCACCACCGTTCGCGCCGTGGCTCACCGCCGCCCTCGACGACAGTGTCGACGGCCGCCTTCGGCGCGCCGGCCCGGACGATCGGCGAGGGCGGGACGATCCCGTTCATGGGCATGCTCGGCGCGATGTTCCCGGCGGCGCAGTTCGTCATCACCGGCGTGCTCGTGCCCGGCAGCAACGCCCACGGCCCCAACGAGTTCCTCCACCTCCCGACCGCCCGCCGGGTCACCGAGTGCGTCGCCCGCCTCCTCGCCGCCCACGCCGCCAGCCCCACAGCGGCCACGCCACCCGAGTGACTCGCACGAAATCGAGCACAAAGCTCGCCGGCGCCGAGAAAACTGCACGCTGGCGAGCTTTGTGTGCAATTGGCGCGATGGGGGTGGGCGGTGCCATCGCCACCGGGTGCGGCGGCGACGCCCCGGCGGCCGAGGTCGAGCCGCCGGCGATCGTCGCGGTCGAGACGCAGCGGTGCCGGCAGCCGAACCGCTTCCACGGCGTCGGCATCGTCGTCGGCGACGATCTCGTGCTCACAGCCGGGCACACCGTCGAGGGCGATCTGCGTGCCCTCACGGTCGACGGCGAGCCGGCCCGGGTCGTCTCGATCGATCGGCGAACCGACCTGGCGGTGCTCAGCGCCGACATGCCGGCCGCGGCCGAAGTCATCGCCGCCCCGGAAGTACCCGAAGCAGGCGCAGCTGGTCGGCCTCGATGGCAGCCGTGACGTCGCCATCGACCGGCACGTCACCCTCGTCGTCGAGCACGCCACCGACCAGGCCACCTACCGCCGCGACGTCGTGTTCTTCACCCCCGGTGTCACCGACGGCGAGAGCGGATCGCCGATCGTCGACGACGCTGGCCGGCTCGTCGGCATCGTGATCGCCGATCAGGAGGGTGAGGGCGTCGCCGTGACCGCCGACGAGATCGTCGACCTGCTCGAAGCGGCGACCGCGTCCGATGATCTAGGGTTGCCCGATCCGCCCGGCACCTGCTGACCGCGACCGGGTGGCGGTGGCCCACCAACGCAAGGGAGAAGGCATGAAACGATCGATCATCGCGGGTGCTCGCACCCGTAGCGGTACTCGCCCTCGTCGGCGCGTCGTGCGGCGACAGCGGCGCCGGCGCGACACCGAGGCAGCCGGCCGGCTCAACGAGGTGCAAGCAGGCGATTCGATCCTCGACACGGTGATCGCCAACGACGTCGTGCGCTGTGGCGTGCGCGACGACTTCCCCGGGTTCAACATCCTCGACGAGGCCGGCGAGCACGTCGGCTTCGACGCCGACTTCTGCGGTGTGATCGCCGCCGCCGTGCTCGGCGACGCGACAAAGGTCGAGTTCGTCGACGTCGAGACCGACGCCAGGTTCACCGCGCTGCAGTCCGGCGAGTTCGACGTGCTCGTGCGCAACACGACCTGGACAGCGAGCCGGGACGGCATCGAAGGTGTGACGTTCCTGCACCCGACGTTCTACGACGGGCAGGGGATGATGGTCGCCGCCGACTCCGGGATCACCTCGCTCGACGACATGGACGGCGCCGTCGTCTGCGTAGCTGCTGGGACGACGACCGAGGGCAACGTCGCCACCGAGTTCGAGCGGCGTGGCCTCGGTGTCGAGGTGCAGTCGTTCGAGGACGTCGAGACGCTGCAGACCAACTTCGAACAGGGTGGATGCGACGGCTGGTCGAGCGACACCAGCCAGCTCGTCGGCTTCCGCTCCGCCTATCCGGCGGGGCCGGACGCGCTGGTGATCCTCGACGAGGTCTTCTCCAAGGAACCACTCGCACCGGCCGTCGTCGACGGCGACAGCGCCTGGGCGCAAGCGGTCAACTGGGCGATCTTCGCCACGATCCAGGCCGAGGAGTGGGGCATCACCGGCGACAACGCCGCCGACATGCAGGCCAACAGCGAGGACCCCAACATCCGCCAGTTCCTCGGCGGCGAGAACGCCGACGGCACCGTCCTCGACCCCGGCCTCGGCCTCGACCCGGCGTTCGCCTTCAATGTCGTCGACCAGGTCGGCAACTACGGCGAGATCTTCGAGGCGCACCTCGCCCCGCTCGGCATCGAACGCGGCGTCAACGCCTTGTGGATCGACGGCGGTCTGCAATACGCGCCTCCGTATCGCTGAACATTGATGTGGCTGGTGGCGGTCTGCTCGGCTGAGCCATGACCGCCACCACGCCATTCGATGCCGACCGCGAGCGTCGCCGCGCTGCGGCGCAGGCGCCCGCCGTTCTATCGCGACGTCCGCGTCCTGACGTGGGCGTTCCAGCTGGCGATCTTCGCCGTGGTCGTCGCCGTGATCGCCTGGCTGTACGACAACGTCCAGGTCAACAGCGATCGCCAGAACTTCCCGACGAGCTTCGACTACCTCGACCAGCCGGCGAGTTTCCCGATCGCCGGCAGCGACTTCCGCCAGAGCCAGCCGGTCAGCGACGCCCTCGTCGAGGGGTTGCTCAACACGCTGCGGCTGGCCGTGACCGGCATCGTGCTGGCGACCGTCCTCGGAATCCTGATCGGCATCGCCAGGCTGTCGAAGAACTTCCTCGTGCGCAAGGCCGCCCAGGCCTATGTCGAGGTCATTCGCAACGTTCCGCTGTACGGCCTGATCGTCCTGCTCTACACCGCGGTCGTGCTCAACGCCTTTCCGCCGCCGAACGAGTCGTGGGAGTTCGGTTCGATCGCCGTGCTCAACGTCCGCGGTTCGAGCGTGTTCTGGTTCGACGGTGGCAACACGAAGTTCGTGATCATCCTCCTCGCCGCCGTGCTCACGTTCGCCGTGGTCGCCCGCTGGCGTCGGTCGGTGAGCGATCGCACCGGCAAGCCGGCTCTCAGCGTGCTGTATGGGCTGGGAGCGGCCGCAGTCGTCGTCGTTCTGCTGTGGATCCTCCTCGGACTCGGCGGATCGGCACCGGAGCTCGACGGCCGGCGGGTCACCGGTGGGATCACGATGACACCGCCGTACTTCGCCGCCCTCGTCGCCCTCGTCGCCTACACGTCGAGCCACATCGCCGAGATCGTCCGCGGGTCGATCCAGGCCGTGCCCAAGGGTCAGGGCGAGGCCGCCGACGCGCTGGCGCTGTCGGGGTTCCAGCGGATGTGGAACGTCGTGCTGCCCCAGGCGATGCGCATCGGCCTGCCGCCGATCGGCAACCAGTACCTCAACCTCACCAAGAACACGTCGCTGGCTGCGGCGATCAGCTTCCCCGAGCTCACCCAGATCACCCAGCTCAGCGTCGCCAACCGCTCGCCCGCCGTGCCCTCGTACGTGCTCTTGCTGCTGATCTACCTCGGGCTGTCGTTGCTGATCTCCGCCGTGGTCAACCTCGCCAATCGCCGCCTGGCGATCGTGGAGCGATGAGCGCATGGACGACGCTTGATCCAATCCTCACCGAGACGATGGCCGTGCCGCCACCGGAGCCCCCACCGGAACCTGCGGCAGGTCCCGGCGACTGGGCCCGGCGCAACTTGTTCCGCACGTGGGTCGACGGCGTCATCACCGTGATCGCCGCGATCGTCATCGGCTACGTCGCCTTCCGCCTCCTTCGTTTCGTGTTCGTGTCCGGTCGCTGGGAGATCGTCCGGCGCAACCTCACGCTGTTCATGGTCGGCCGCTATCCCCGCGACGAGCTGTGGCGGATCGGTGTCGGGCTGTGCGCCATCGCCGCCTACGGCGGGGTGCTCGCCGGATACGTCCAGCGGATGCGCGAGATCACCGGCCGCGAGACCGTGACGCAGCCGCTGCGCCAGCGGCTCGGCCGACTGGTCGTACGGATCTGGCCGCTGATCCTCGGGGTCGCGGTGCTCTTGTCGCTGACCACGACGCCGGGCCCCACGGTGCTCACCGTCCTCGTCGTCGGCTCGGCGGTCATCGGACGCATCGTCGGCGGGTTCTCGACCCGTCGCTGGTTGCTGCCGCTCGTCGTGGTCGGGATCGTCGGGCCAGTCGTTCTCATCTGGTTCCTCAGCAGGCCGGCGCCATGGAACGAGTGGGAAGGGATGATGCTCAACCTGTTCCTCGCCGCCGCCGGCATCGGCTTGTCGTTCCCGCTCGGCGTGCTGCTCGCCCTCGGGCGCCGCGCCGGCCGAAGGACGGACAGCCCGATCGGCGGCATCGTCGTCGCCGTCGTCCTGGCGCTGCCGGTGCTCGTCGTCCTCGTGCGCCGCGGCATCGACGTCGCCGACCTGGTGACGTGGCTGCTCGTCGCTCTCGCCATCCTCCTCGCCCTCGCCGGGTTCCACATCGGCCGCGTGTCGACGCTCCCGCTCATTCGCATCGTGTCGATCGGTTACATCGAGTTCTTCCGCGGCGTGCCGTTGTACGTGCTGCTGCTGCTCGGCGGGATCGCCCTCGGCTTCTTCCTGCCCGAGGGGATGGAGACACCGGGGCTGGTCGTGCGGGCGATCGTCGTGTTCACCTTGTTCACCGCCGCCTACATCGCCGAGATCGTCCGCGGCGGGTTGCAGTCGCTGCCGCGTGGGCAGACCGAGGCGGCCCAGGCCCTCGGCCTCAAGCCGGTCAAGACGACGGCCCTGATCGTCCTGCCGCAGGCGTTGCGCAACGTCATCCCGGCGATCGTCGGGCAGTTCATCAGCCTGTTCAAGGACACCACGCTCGCCGGCGCGGCGATGGGGCTGCTCGACGTCCTCCGCGTCGCCGACGTGGCGACGGCACAGGAGGCGTTCCGCGGCCAGCGCCTCGCTCCTGAGACGATCTCGTTCGTGATGTTCCTGTTCTGGGTCGGCTGCATCACGATGAGCCGCGAGAGCCAACGACTGGAACGACGACTGGGGGTCGGAACACGATGAGCGAGACGGCAGCGACTTCCTCCGTTTTCGCCGACGCCACGCAGATGGCCGCCACGGGCGAGGCGATGCTCGAGCTGATCGACGTGCAGAAGTTCTTCGGCACGTTCCAGGCGCTGCGCGACATCGACCTCAACGTCGCCCGGCAGGAGGTCGTCGTCGTCATCGGCCCGTCCGGGTCGGGGAAGTCGACGATGATCCGCTGCATCAACCGCCTCGAGGAGCACGACGGCGGGCGCATCCTCGTCGACGGCGTCGAGCTCACCCGCGACATCCGCAACATCCAGGAGATCCGCCGCGAGACCGGGATGGTGTTCCAGCAGTTCAACCTGTTCCCCCACCTCAGCGTGCTCGACAACATCACCCTGGCGCCACGGCAGGTGCGCAAGGTCCCCAAGCGCGAGGCCGAGGAGAGGCGATGGCACTGCTCGAGCGGGTGAAGATCCCCGAGCAGGCGAAGAAGTACCCCGGCCAGCTCTCCGGTGGGCAGCAGCAACGCGTGGCGATCGCCCGCTCGCTGGCGATGAAGCCGAAGGTGATGCTGTTCGACGAGCCGACGTCGGCGCTCGACCCGGAGATGATCAACGAGGTGCTCGACGTGATGAAGGACCTCGCCACGGAGGGGATGACGATGATCGTCGTCACCCACGAGATGGGCTTCGCCCGTGAGGTCGCCGACCGTGTCGTGTTCATGGCCGACGCCTCGATCGTCGAGGTCGGCACGCCCGAGCACTTCTTCACCGACCCGCAGGAGGACCGCACCAAGCTGTTCCTCAGCCAGATCCTCTGAGTCGGCCTCGCGTAGGACTAGCGGCGCCGGAACCGACGCTTCCGGCGAGCTGCTCCGACGATCGGTGGGCGCCGCTCGAGGGCGGCAACCGTGACGTCGTCGCGGCCGCCGATGTCGGCGGCGGCGAGGTCCATGCCGTCGCGGTCGACGTCGTGCGGATCGCCCGGCGCTTCGACCATCGGGATCCCGTCGTCGCGCTTGGGCGGCGGGTCGTAGATGTCGCGCAGGGCGATCATCAGACCGGCGACCATCGCTCCCGGGACACCACCGATCTGGCGGCCGCGTTCGCGCATCGCCTGGTAGCGCTCCGCCTTGGCGGCGTCGCGCATCAGGGCAGCTTCTCCCGGGCTCAGCTCCTCGAACCCGTCGTCGTGGTCGCCAACCATGCGTTCAGGCTAGGCAGCGCGGATCACTTCAACCCGGCACGATCTGGAAGCGACCACCGTTGAGCGGCCGCAGCACGTCGAAATGCCGGTGATCGAGGGTCAAGATCCGGCGAGTCTCGTAGCGTCTGGCGAGCACGACGAGCGACGCGTCGGTGACCCCGATCTCCTGGTCGCCGATATCGCTCGATCACGTCGGCGCACGAGCTGAGGTCGTCGGCGGAGAGCTGAGCCAGCTCGTAGGCGCCGCCTGCGATCTCCCGGAGCGCGGTGAGTTCGGCAGCGACGCCGTTCCGCGTAGCGAACAGATAGTCCAACTCTGCGATCACGAAGGGCGATACGACGAACACATCGCGTTCATCGACAACGAACCTGGCGACCGTCTCGTGGCTCGGCTCGTCACCATGCAGCGCAGCGAGTAGTCCGCTCGTGTCGGCAATGATCACCGCTCGCCGAAGCCCTTGAGCAGTTCATCGACGCGGTCGGCGATCGGTTCGCCGCCCTTGATGATCCCCCCTCTTGGCCGCGGACGTGTCACCGCCGCCGCAATCGCTGCGCGGATCACCTCGGCCTCGGACGAGCCACGGAGCTTGGCCTCGCGTTCCACGGCTGCCTTGAGCTCGTCGGGGAGGTAGATCGTTGTCTTCACGCTCATGCCATATAGGGTACCATATATTGCACTGTTCTCTCGAGGTCGGAGCGATCGTGCCGAGGCACGCGGCTACGACACCGCCAGACTCTGCTGCAATGTCGGGACATGGAGAAGCGATGACGGCCCACGACGCCGCGCCGATGGACGACGTGCGCACCGCCGAGCAGGTGGAGCGCATCTTCTTCGAGATGCGCCGCGTCATCGTCGGCCAGAGCCGGCTGCTCGAACGGCTCCTCGTCGCTCTCCTCGCCCGCGGCCACGTGCTGCTCGAATCGGTCCCCGGGCTGGCCAAGACGCTCGCCGCCGAAACGCTGGCGGACGTCGTCGGCGGCACGTTCGCCCGCATCCAGTTCACGCCCGATCTACTGCCCTCCGACATCGTCGGCACACGGATCTACCGCGGCAGCAGCGAGCGCTTCGACGTCGAGCTCGGCCCGGTGTTCGTCAACTTCCTGCTCGCCGACGAGATCAACCGCGCCCCGGCCAAGGTGCAGTCAGCACTGCTCGAGGTGATGGGCGAGCAACAGGTGACGATCGGTGGTCACACCCATCAGGTTCCCCGGCCGTTCTTCGTCGTGGCGACGCAGAACCCGATCGAGAGCGAGGGCGTCTACCAGCTCCCGGACGCCCAGCGCGACCGCTTCATGATGAAGGTGATCCTCGATCACCCGAGTCCCGCCGAGGAGATGGTCATCCTCGACCGCATGGCCGTGCAGGCGCCCGTGCCGGACCGGGTGATCGACCTCGGCGGTCTCGTCGCCCTGCAGCGGCGCTGCGACCAGGTGTTCGTCGATCGCACGGTCGGCCAGTACGCCGTCGATCTCGTCCACGCCACCCGCCAGCCCGCCAACTACCACCTCGCCGACCTGGCGCCGTTGATCGCCCTCGGCGTCAGCCCACGGGCGACGCTCGGGCTGATCCGTGGTGCCCGGGCGCTGGCGCTGATCCGCGGCCGGACCTACACCACCCCGCAGGACGTCTTCGACATCGCCCCCGAGGTGCTGCGCCACCGACTGCTGCTCACCTACGACGCCCTCGCCCGGGACATCGCCATCGACGAGTTGATCAACCGCATCCTCGCCACGGTGCCGGCGACGTGGGTGTCGCCGAAGCCGAACGAGCCGACCCACGGACTGCGCCGTTGACTCACCGTGCAGCGGGAGCCGAGCCCGCCCAGATTCGCTGGCCGGATGGGCCGCCGCCAGCCGCCGTCGTCGAGCTCGTGCGATCGCTGGAGATCACCATCGGCCGTCGCGTCGACACCACACTGCACGGCAACTATCAGGGCATCACCCCCGGTCACGGCAGCGAACCGGGCGAATCCAGGCCGTACCAGCCGGGCGACGACGTCCGCCGCATCGACTGGAACGTGACGGCGCGAACCGGCGAGACCCACGTTCGCGACCAGATCGCCGACCGCGACCTCGAGGCTTGGCTGGTCGTCGACGTCTCGGCGGCGATGCGCTTCGGCACCGCCACGCTGGAGAAGGCCCAGGTCGCCCTCGCCGCCGCAGCCTGCGTCGGGTTCCTCACCGTGCGCAACAAGAACCGCATCGGCGCGGCGCTCGTCGCCGGGCCGCACATCAAGCTGATGCCGCCGCGTTTCGGGCGCGACCAGGTGCGGGCGATCCTCACGTCGATCGCCTCGCCACCGCCGTCCGAGCACCTCGGCCGCAGCGATCTCGGCGGGGCGATCGACCGCGTCGACCGGCTCAGCCGCCGCCGTGGGTTCGTGTGCGTCATCGCCGACTTCGCCGGCGAGGGGTGGGCCGATCCGCTGACCCGTCTGGGGATGCGCAACGACCTGCTGGCGATCCCGATCCACGATCCCCGCGAGCGCGACGTGCCACCGATCGGCCTCGTGTCGCTCGTCGACCCTGCGACCGGCGCCAGCCGCGAGGTCCGGGTCACCGCCAGCGGTGCAGCGACGCTACGCCGAGGCCGCCGCGGCCAGGGTCGAGCAACAGCGCGACGACCTGCGCCGGGCCGGCGCCGACATCATCGAGCTTGCGCACCGACAGCGACTGGCTCGGGGCGATCATCCAGCACGTCCGCCGTCGCCGGGTCCAGGCCGTCAACGCTCAGGTGATGAGGCGGGCGTGAACTTCCTCGAACCGCAGCGACTGTGGCTGCTGCTCGGCGTCGCCGTCCTCGCGGTCGCCTACGTCGCCGTGTTGCGCTGGCGTCGCGCCGCCACCTTGCGCTTCACCACCGTCGACCTCCTCGACGAGATCGTGCCGCGGCGGCCGCAGTGGCGCCGCCACGTCGTCGCCGCCCTGCAGTTGCTCGGCCTCTCCGCCGGCGTGATCGCCATCGCCCGGCCGATCACGACGACCACGGAACGAGTCGTCAGCGAAGGACGCATCGTCCTCGCCTTCGACGTGTCGCTGTCGATGGAGGCCACCGACGTCGCCCCGAGCCGATTCGCCGCCGCCCAGCAGGCCGCCACCGACTTCGTCGCCCAGGTCGCCGACGACGTGGAGATCGGCCTGGTGTCGTTCAGCGGCTCGGTCACGGTCGAGGTCTCGCCGACGCTCGACCGCGCCCAGATCAACGACGCGATCGCCGGGTTGCAGCTCGACGACGCCACCGCGATCGGCGACGCCCTGATCGCCAGCACCAACCTGCTCGTGCAGCTGCAGGGTGCGGCGTCCGACGAGGCGACGCAGAACGGCGAGGGCGACGAGGAACAGCTCGCCCCGGGGGCGATCGTCCTGCTCACGGACGGTGAGACGACATTCGGGGCATCGACGGAGGATGGCGCCGCTCACGCCGCCGCCGCCGGGGTTCCGGTGTTCACGATCGCCTTCGGGACCCCCGACGGCGTGATCGTCGACCCTGGCTCCGGGAACACCGTGGCCGTCCCGGTGAAGCCGGAGCCGCTCCGTGCCGCTGCCGAGACGACGGGCGGCCAGGCGTACGAGGCGGCGACCTCGAGCGAGCTCGCCGACGCCTACGAACGGATCGAGGCGATTCTCGGCGAGACGCTCGGCGAGGAGGTCGAGGTCGTCACCGAGCGCACGTGGATCTGGGCGGCCGGCGCCCTCGCCACGCTCGCCGTCGCCTGGGCGCTCAGCCTCTGGTGGCTCCGCGGCCTCGTCTGACCCCGAAACTGGGCGTCGTGAGTCTCATTGGTCGCTGTGAGGCCACCAACGTCATCACAGCCGCCAAAGAGTCGCCAGACGCCTACAGCAGGGCGCGGAGTTGGTCGATGGCCTGCACCGGGTCCGGCGTCATCGGCATCACCTGGAGGTGGGTGACACCCGCCTCGCGGTAGGCGGCGATTCGCTCGGCGACCTCTCCCGCCGTACCGACGAGGTTGGTGTTGGCGAGCATCTCCCTCGGGACCAGTCGCGCCGCCTCGTCCTTGTGGCCATCGAGGTAGAGATCCTGGATCTCCTTGGCCTCCCGGTCGTAGCCGTAGCGCGAGGCCAGGTCCGTGTAGAAGTTCTGGCCTCGGGCACCCATCCCGCCGATGTACAGGGCGTAGGTCGGGCGAGCGAGGTCGAGCACGGCGTCGGCACCGGAACCGGCGTACTCGTCGCCGATGGCGAGCATGCCGCCGGCGGAGATCTGCAGCGGGCCGAGCTGCGGGTCTCGCTCGGCGAGGCCGCGCCGGAGGTCGTCGCCCCAGACGTCGGTGAACTTCGTCGGATCGAAGAAGATCGGCATCCAGCCGTCGGCGATCCGCGCCGTGGCCGCGACGCTGTTGCCCTTGACGCTCGCCCAGAAGATCGGCACGTCGGGCCGAACCGGATGGTTGATGATCTTCAGCGCCTTGCCGAGACCCGTGCCCTGTCCTGGCGGGCAGCGGGATCTGCACCGTGGCACCGTCGTACACCACCGGCTCGCGGCGCAGCACCATCCGGCACACGTTGATGTAGTCGACGATCCGCGCCATCGGCTTGTCGTAGGCGACGCCGTGGAACCCCTCGATCACCTGGGGGCCGGACGCGCCGAGCCCGAGCACGAAGCGGCCGCCGGTGACGAAGTCGCAGCCGGCGGCCGTCTGGGCGACGGCCGTGGCGGTGCGCGAGTAGACGTTGATGATCCCCGTGCCGATCTGAATCGTCGACGTCTTGGCGGCGAGGTAGCCGATCAGGCTGATCGAGTCGAACGAGTAGGCCTCGGCCACCCACACGAGGTCGACTCCGGCCCGTTCGAGGTCCTGGGCCAGCCGCACGTCGGCGTGGAAGTCGCCCGAGTAGTTGATCGTCATCGCCAGCTTCATCGCCGGCGAAGTTAGTGGTGAGCGGTGCCGTTCGTGCTGCCGGAGCGGAAGCCCTCGAGGTCGAGCGTCACGTAGCGGTAGCCGAGCGGGCGCAGGGCGGCACGATGTCGTGGCGCCGGGCGACGGCCAGCGGCGAGATCCTCGGGCTCGACTTCGATGCGCGCCGTCTCGCCGTGATGGCGCACGCGCAGCTGACCGAACCCGAGGGCACGGACCGCCGCCTCGGCGCGGTCGATCGTCGACAGCAGCTCGATGGTGACCGCCGTTCCGGTGGGGATCCGGCTCGCCAGGCAGGCCGCGGCGGGCTTGTCCCACGTGCGCAGGCCGAGTCGGCGGGAAGCGGTCCGCACGTCCTGCTTGCTGAACCCGGCGGCCACGAGCGGGAACTCGGCACCGGCTTCGGCGGCCGCCCGTTGACCCGGCCGATGATCGTCGAGGTCGTCGGTGTTGACACCGAGGACCACCGTGCTGCCGTCGGCCGCAGCGAGCGGAGCGAGCACGTCCATCAGCGCCGACTTGCAGTGGTAGCACCGGTCGGGGTCGTTGAGGCGGTAGGCGGCCCGTTCGAGCTCGTCGGTGGTCACCGGCTGCCAGCGCAGCCCCCATTCGTCGCTGAGGCGGCGGCAGTCGTCGAGCTCGGCGGTCGCCAGCGACGGCGAAACAGCGGTGACCGCCAGGGCGGCGTCGGCACCGAGCGTGTCGGTGGCGACGGCGGCGAGGAACGCCGAGTCCGCTCCACCGCTGAAGGCCACGACGACTCGTTCGAGCCGCCGCAAGTCCCGACGCAGCGCGTCGAGCTTGGTGTCGAGGTCGTCCCCACTCACGCTACGAGTGCTGCCGCTCGTCGGCGGCGCCAGTCGAGCACCACCCCGATGGCGACGGCGGCGAGGAGCACGATCGCCGGCTCGGCCGGGGCGCGGATCCGGTGGGCGCCGTAGAACAGCACAGCCGTCAGCGCCACAGCGACGCACGGCACGAGCAGCCACCAGCGGCCCCCGATCCTCGCCCGGCCGAGCGCCACCCACCCGGCGACGGCGCCGATGGCGAGCAGCCACCACGTCACGATTCCAGCCCAGACCGCCCAGCGGGCCTTCTCCTCGCCGACGTCGAGGGTGATCAGCGAGCCGACGCCGTAGACGTCGAGCAGGCGTCCGGCCCTGGCGGCGACGACGACGGGGAGGCGGCCGGCGTGATCGGTGAGGTAGTCGAGCGCTGCTTCGCGCCGCTCCCGGGAGCGCTGCGAAGCGTCGGGCCCGGGCTCCAGCGGGCCGAGGCAGCGGATGTCCCAGCCGCCGACGTCGTCGTAGTACGTGACGTCGCAGTTGGCCCCGAGCAGCGTGTTGCCGTCGTTGGTGCTGAGCAGCACCGGCTCGGCGAACCGGGACAGGTTGTACAGGCTCCACGGCAGCAGCGTCGCGATGCCCGTCGACAACGATCGCAACTGCCGGCCAGGCCGAGAGCCGACGGCGCCGGCAGACGAGCAACGAGAGCAACGCGAATCCGGGGATCAGCAGGGCGAGCTCGCTGCGGGTCAGCGCGCCGAGGCCGGCCACCACTCCCAGCAGCGCTCCCGATGCGACGTCCGGCGCCCTGTGGTGTCCGAGGGCAACGTACAGCGCCAGGGCAACGAGCAGGATGGCCAGCGTCTCGGACATCACCAGTGAGTCGTTGATCCACAGGTTGGCGTAGACCGCGGCGAGGGCGGCGGCGATCAGGCCGATCCGTTCCGCCGCTGGCCTCTCCGAACGCTGGCGCCAGGCGGCGACCCGTCATCCCGATGACGAACACGGTGACGATCCCCAGCAGCGTCATCGCCAGGCGCTGCGGGAACACCGAGTCGCCGCCACCGATGCTCCAGGGCGTGAGGTACAGCGACGTCAGCATCCCGTGCTCGGCGCCCGGTTGTCCGGTCAGGGCGTCCTCGAACCATTGGCCCTCGGAGTTGAGCCCGGCCTGGATCGAGAAGTACAGCGAGTCGTTGAGCAGCAACGGCTGGTCGGCCTTGGCGACGAACAGATAGCCGAGCCGCCACACCGCCCCGAGGGCGGTGATCACCAGCAGCCGCCCGCGGAACCCCACGGGCCGTGAACGTAGTTGGGGGCGGTCAGTTGACCTGGCGGGCGCGGCCCTCCCAGTACGGGGCGCGGAGGTCCTTCTTGAGGATCTTGCCGCTGGGGTTGCGGGGCAGGGCGTCGGTGAACTCGACGCTCGTCGGGCACTTGTACTTGGCCAGCCGCTCGCGGGCGAAGGCGATGATGCCCTCCTCGTCGGCTTCCGCGCCGGGCTTGAGCACGACGATCGCCTTCGGTGACTCGCCCCACTTCTCACTCGGAACGCCGATCACGGCGACATCGGCGATCGCCGGGTGGCTCATCAGCACGTTCTCGACCTCGGCGGGGTAGATGTTCTCGCCGCCCGACACGATCATGTCCTTCACGCGGTCGTGGATGTACAGATAGCCGTCAGCGTCGAGGTAGCCGATGTCGCCACTGCGGAACCACCCGTCGTCATCGATCGCCTCACGCGTGGCCTCCGGGTTGTTCCAGTAGCCCTTCATCACCTGCTGGCCGCGCACGAGGATCTCGCCGGGAACCTCGGGCTCGACGATGTCGGCGCCGGTGACGACGTCGATGATGCGCAGCTCGACGCCCGGGCCGGCGACCCCGCACGAGCGCAGGCGGTGGACGGTCGCTCCGCCGAGGTCGTGATCGGACGGTGGCAGGAAGGTGATCGCGCCGGTCGTCTCGGTGAGGCCGTAGACCTGGAAGAACTTGCACCCGAGCAACTTGATGCTCCCCGCCAGCACCTCCTCGCTGATCGGTGACGCTCCGTACACGATCACTTCGAGCGACGAGAAGTCAGCATCGGCGACGCCGGGGACGAGCTGCATGAACTGCAGCACGGCCGGAACTACGAAGGCGTGGGTCACTCCCCGGGTCGAGAACAGGCGGACGAGCTCGCCGAAGTCGATCTCCCTGAGGATCTCCAGGCGGGCGCCGATGAAGTGGGCGACGGTCGCCCAACCGCTGCCGCCGATGTGGAACAGCGGCATCGCCACGAGCACGACGGAGTCCGGCGTCATCTCCCACAGTTCGCCACCGACCGGGAGCAGCCCGATGAGGTTGTAGTTGGAGATCATCACGCCCTTCGGCCGCCCCGTCGTGCCGCTCGAGTACAGCTGGAGGGCGACGTCGTCGGGCGTCGATGGCGTGTGCGGATCCACGTCGGCGTGGCCGGCCACCCAGTCGCCGTAGTCGCGGTGACCGCCGTGCCCGCCGATGACCAGGATCAGCGGATCGTGGACGAGCTCGTCGCCGATCGCATCGAGCACCGGGACGAAGTCGGGACCGACGACGAGGACCCTGGCTTCGCAGTCGTTGACGATGAAGGCGATCTCAGGCGGCGCCAGGCGCCAGTTGACGTCGACACAGACGGCGTTGCCGAGAGCGGCGCCGTAGACGACCTCGAAGTGCTCGATGCCGTTCTTGTCGAGGAAGGCCACACGATCCTGGGACTCGACCCCCGCGGCGGTGAGCCCGGTCGCCACCCTGCGAGCACGTTCGTAGAGCTCACCCCACGACATTGTGCGGTCGCCCAGCGACAGCGAGGCGGCGTCCGGCTTGGCCCCGCCGTAGACACGGACGATGTCCGCGACATTCGAGATCTGCATTGCCGAGACCGTAATCGGGAAGTGCCGACGGAGCGGTGTCCGACAACGTGCGACTCGACAACGTGCCGTCGTCCCTGTCGGCACATTCGGTCTCACAGACCGCGTGCGGCCGGGTGCTGAACGTCCCCCGATCGGTGCGAGGATGCGCGCGTTGTACCACCGGCCTTCCGAGAAGGACGCCGGTTAACCGGGGGACTTCGGCAGGCCGAGGACGCGCTCGGCGATGATGTTGCGCTGCACCTCGGCCGTGCCGCCACCGATCGTCAGGGCGCGAGAGAACAGGAAGCCGGTGTGCCAATCGGCGCGATCGAGTCCAGAACCGTCGCTGTCGCCGGTGAGCATCGCCGCCGGACCGACGAGGTCGCGGGCGAGCTCCAGGACGCGCTGGCCGTGCAGGTCGCCGAGCAGTTTGCGGATGCTCGCCTCCGGCCCAGGTGCCTCGCCGGCCAGCCGAGCCGCCGCCGTGCGATGGCGAATCAGCTCGAGCACCGTGTGTTCGACGTAGGTCGCCGCGATGCGCTGCCGCATCGTCGCGTCCGTGATCGGTGCGGCGGCACGAGCCGCGCCGATGACGTCGATGGCCGTGGGGCCGCGGCCCCACAGCACGCCACCCGTCGACAACGAGACCCGCTCGTTTCCGAGCGTCAGCTTGGCCAGTCGCCAACCGTCGTCGAGGTCGCCGACGAGACATCCGGCGGGGAGGCGGACGTCGCTGAAGAACACCTCGTTGAACGACCAGTTTCCGGTCATGTCGATGATCGGACGCACCTCGATGCCGGGCAGGTCCATCGGGCAGATGAAGTAGGAGATGCCGCGATGCTTCGGCGCTTCTGGATCGGTGCGAGCCAGCAGGATGCCGAAGGCGGACTCGTGGGCGCCGCTCGTCCAGATCTTCTGGCCATTGACGACGAACTCGTCACCGTCCCGCTCGGCGCGTGTCGTCAACCCGGCGAGGTCGCTGCCAGCCCCTGGCTCGGAGAACAGCTGGCACCAGATCTCCTCGCCGCTGAGCAACGGCAGGAGGTAGCGCTGCTTCTGCTCCTCGGTGCCGGCACTGATGATCGTCGGTCCGGCCCAGCCGATCCCGATCTGGTTGTCGGGGCGCTTGATCCCGGCGGCGTCGAGTTCCTCGTCGATGATCAGCTGGTGGGCTGGGTCGGCGCCGAGACCCCACGGCGCCGGCCAGTGCGGGGCGACATACCCGGCCGCGGCCAGCTCGCGGCCCGACGGATGCGGATGGTCGGCGATCCACTGACGGACTGCTGCGCGGCGCGGGTCCGCTGGTTCCTGCACGCTGGCGACGGTATCGGCCCCGCCGGTACGGTCTGTACGCATGCGCTACGGGTTCGTCGTGCCATGGGCCGACGCCGACGCCGTGGGCGACCTCGCCGCCACCGCCGAGGAGGCCGGATGGGACGGACTGTTCATCTGGGAGCCGGTGTGGGGTGTCGATGCGTGGATCTCCCTCGCCGTGGCGGCGACGCGCACCTCGAGGATCCGTCTCGGCACGATGCTCACGCCGCCGTCGCGGCGCCGGCCGTGGGAGCTGGCCAGCCAGGTCGCCACGGTTGACCGCCTGTCGGAGGGCCGGGTCACGCTGTCGGTCGGACTCGGTGCGATCGACTCGGGATTCGAGAGTTTCGGTGAGGAGTGCGACCGCCGCGTCCGCGCCGAGTTGCTCGACGAGTGCCTCGACATCGTCACCGGCCTGTGGGCGGGACAGCCGTTCAGCTACGACGGCAAGCACTACACGGTTCGGCCGACGGAGTTCCCGACCATCGGCAACACGTATCAGGAACCGCGGGTGCCGATCTGGTGCGTCGGGATGATCGGCCGGCCGAAGTCGATGGCGCGAGCCTTGCGGTGGGACGGGCTGCTGCCGCAGCAGGCGGGAGGAAAGCACCCGACGCTGGCGCAGATCAGCGCCATCCGCGAGGAGCTCGGCGACCGCGACTACGACATCGTGATCGAGGGCGAAGGCAACGAGCACTCCCCCGCGGCGTGGGCGGCCGCCGGGGCGACGTGGTGGATCGAGTCGCTGTGGAGCGCGGTCAACGAGGTCGACGCCGCCCTCGCCGCCAACGACCGCCTCCTCCAGGGCCCTCCCCGCTAGCGCGCCGTGAGGGGTGGGTGGAACTACGCGGAGGTCTGGGAGGCCGTCGCCGACCGGCTGCCGGATGCGCCGGCGCAGCGCCACGCCGGGTCGCTGTGGACCTGGCAGGAGTTCGACCAGCGCGCCGACGCGGTAGCCGCCCACCTCCTGGCGTCTGGCGTGGCCGAGCAGGACAAGGTCGCCCAGTACCTCTACAACGGCCCCGAGTACCTCGAGTCCGTGTTCGCCGCGTTCAAGGCCGGCCTCGCCGTCGTCAACACCAACTACCGCTACACGCCCGACGAGCTGACCTACCTGTGGGACAACGCCGACATCGTCGCCGTCGTGTTCCACGGCGCGTTCAGCGAGCGCTGCGAGGCAGTCCGCCAGCGGCTACCGCGTGTCCACACGTGGCTGTGCGTCGACGACGGCTCCGGTCCGTGCCCCGGGTGGGCGACGCCGTACGAGGCGGCCGCCGCGCCGTGGCCGGGGCGCACCGAGGCGCCGTGGGGTCGCTCCGGCGATCACCTCCTGCTGCTCTACACCGGTGGCACGACCGGTGCGCCGAAGGGTGTGATGTGGCGTCAGGACGACCTGTTCCGCGCCCTCGACAAGCTGAGCCGGTTCCGTCGACCGCCGCCGGTCGACGTCGACGACCTCGCCCGGCAACTCGACCGACCGGGGCCGTCGAGCCTCCCGGCGGCACCGCTGATGCACGGGACCGGCCTGGTCAACGCCCTGACGACGCTGTCGGCCGGCGGGTCGATCGTCACCCTGCCTGGGCGCCACTTCGATCCGGTCGAGTTGCTCGACACCGTCGAGGGCGAGGGCGTCAAGTCGATGACGATCGTCGGCGACGCCTTCGGCCGGCCGATCCTGAGGGCTCTCGACGCCGAGCCGAGCCGCTGGGACATCTCGGCGCTGCGCGTCATCATCTCGTCCGGCGTGATGTGGTCGAAGGAGACCAAGGACGGCCTGCTGCGCCACAACGAGCGGCTGATCCTCGTCGACACCCTGGGATCGTCTGAGGCGATCGGGATGGCCACCAGCGCCATGACCGCGGACAGCGCCGCGGCGTCGGGAACGTTCCGGCTCGCCGACAGTACGAGGGTGATCTCCGAACAGGGTGCCGACGTCGTGCCCGGTTCAGGAGAGGTCGGCCTCGTCGCCATGGCGGGTCCGATGCCGCTCGGCTACTACAAGGACCCGGACAAGTCGGCGGCGACGTTCCGCATCATCGACGGGGTGCGCTACACGATCCCCGGCGACTGGGCGACCGTCGACGCCGACGGCACAGTGCGCCTGCTCGGCCGCGGCAGCCAGTGCATCAACACCGGTGGGGAGAAGGTCTACCCGGAGGAGGTCGAGGAGGTGCTCAAGCTGCACCCGGCGGTAGCCGACGCCGCCGTCGTCGGCGTCCCCGACGAGCGCTTCGGCGAGGCGATCCAGGCGCTGGTCGAGCCGGCCGGCGACGCGGCGATCGACGAGGTGGTCCTGATCGCCCACGTGAAGGAGCGCCTCGCCGCCTACAAGGCTCCGAAGCGGGTGATCACGGTGGCCACCGTCAACCGCGCCCCGAACGGCAAGCTCGACTACAAGGCGCTCAAGGAGACGGCGCTACGTTCGCTCGATTCGACAAGCCCGTGACGAAAGGTTCCTCCACTCATGACTGAGCTCGGTTTCGACGGCAAGGTTGCGATCATCACCGGTGCCGGCGGCGGTCTCGGCAAGCAGCACGCCCTGCTGCTCGCGTCCCGGGGCGCCCTGGTGGTCGTCAACGACCTCGGTGGCGCCGTCGACGGCACGGGCGCCGACGTCGGCGCGGCTCAGCTCGTCGTCGACGAGATCACCGCAGCGGGTGGCGAAGCGGTCGCCGACGGCAACTCGGTAGCCACCCCCGAGGGCGGCGCGGCAATCGTGCAGACCGCCATCGACGCCTTCGGTCGAGTCGACATCGTGGTCAACAACGCCGGGATCCTGCGCGACAAGTCGTTCAGCAACATGAACTCCGAGCTCCTCGACCCCGTCATCGACGTCCACCTCCGCGGCGCCTTCCACGTCACCCAGCCCGCCTGGCAGCACATGCGTGAACAGAACTACGGCCGGATCATCTCCACGTCGTCATCGTCGGGCCTCTTCGGCAACTTCGGGCAAACCAACTACGGCGCCGCCAAGATGGGCCTCGTCGGGTTCACCCGCGTGCTCGCCGTCGAAGGGGTGAAGTACGGCATCAAGGCCAACGCCATCGCCCCACTCGCCCTGACGCGCATGACCGAACCGCTGCTCGGACCACTCGGGGAGAAGGTGGCGCCCGAGCGGGTCTCGCCGCTCGTCGCCTACCTCGCCCACGAGTCGTGCGAGGCGACCGGTCGGGTGTTCTCGGTTGGCGGCGGCCGCATCGCCGAGGTCTTCATCGGCGAGGCGCAGGGTTTCCATTCCCCCGAGCTCACCCCCGAGCTCGTCGCCGAGAACTGGGACGCCATCACCGACCGTGACGGCTACGTCGTCCCGGCCACCTCCGCCGACGAGACCGCCTTGTACGCGTCGGCGTTGTCCTGATCTGCCAAGCTGTGGTCGGCTCACGAGCGTGAGAGGGAGCGCGTGAATGCACGAACAACGCAACGCCGATCTCCACTCCGAGACCGAAGGCCGCGGCATTTCACCAACGTTGATCGGGCTCGTGGTGCTGGTCATTGCCACGGTCATCTTCATCGCCCAGAACCGGGACAAGGCGACCATCGAGTTCTTGTTCATCTCCGTCACAACCCGAATCTGGGCGGGCTTCCTGATCGCCGTCGCCCTCGGTGTCGTGCTCGATCGCCTCTTCTCGATGTGGTGGCGGCGCCGCCAGGAACGATGAGCGACGCGTCGGGAGCGTGTCAGGCGGGTTGAGATTCGACGTGCGAATTGAGCCTCGACATGCGGATTGAGACTCGACACACAACTGTGTTAGAACCTGTGCTCGACCTGCGGTGATCACCGCACGAGGACGCGGCGCCGCGGCGAAGAACAAGGGGGAATCATGACTTCGCGACGACGCTCGACATTCGCCGTGCTCGGACTGCTCGCAGTTGCTCTGGTCGGACAGGGCGCGGCGGCTGCGGGAACCACCGAACCCTCGCCCACCCCGACCGAGCCGACCGAGGGGACCGAGCCTGCAGCGGCTGGAACGACTGCGGCGGCCGCCGAGGCGCCGTCGGGTGAGCCGATCATCATCGGCACGCTGACGTCGCTGACCGGGCCGTTCACGCCCTGGGGTTTGCAGGTACGCGACGGCATGCAGCTCGCCGTCGACGAGATCAATGCCGCCGGCGGCGTCGACGGTCGCCCGCTCGAGCTCTCAGTCGTCGACGACCAGAACAACGCCGAGGTCGGAGTGAGCGGCATCGAGCGGTTGATCGAGGACGGGGCGATCGCCGTCGGTGGGGTGATCTCCAGCGATATCGGTCTCGCCACGGCGCAGATCGCCGAGGAGTTGCAGGTGCCGATGTTCACGGTCAAGGCCGGAGCCCCGGACATCCTCACCCAGGACAGCCGCTTCACGTTCCGCACATGCCTGCCGGCCGCCCCGATGGTGGCGGATCCGATCGCCCAATACGTCGCGGCGGAGGGTGTGACCCGAGTCGGAGCGATCATCGCCGACTACGCCTGGGGGCAGACCTTCGGTGCTGCCCTCGAGGAGGCGATCGGCGAGCTCGAGGGCGTCGAACTGCAGGTCGAGGTCGCGCCCGTTCCGGAGCAGGACTTCACCACCTACTTGCGCAGCCTCGAGGAGCTCGATCCCGAGCTGATCGTCGCCACCGGCCACCCGCCGGGCGTCGGCCCGATCATCGTGCAGTCGGCCGACCTCGGAATCGACGTGCCGGTCACCGGAGCCTGGGGGGTCCTGTCGGCGGCGATGGAGGGTGTCGGCGAGACGGCGTTCGGTCGGTTGGCCGAGTTCGACTGTGCCGACTACTTCAGCGACGACTACGCGGATCTGGCGCGTCGCTACCTGGAGGCGTCCGAGAACCAGTTCATGGACGACGATGCCGTCGCCGGCTACGGAATCGTGCAGATGCTCGCCCAGGCCGTCGGCGAGGTCGGCGACGACCCGGTGGCCATCGCCGAATATCTCCACGGCCAGACGTTCGATCTGCCCGGCTACGCCTTCGAGGTCAGCTGGACCGAGTGGGGCGAGCTGGCGTCGGCGACGCCGTTGTTCACGCTGATGGGCGAGGGACCGGCGCCGGAGGGCGTCAACGAGGCCGGCGAGTGGTATCCCGAGGAGCTGTCGCGTTCGGAGCCACTCGAACCGTACGAGCCGCAGTAGCGGTGGCGATCCTCGAGCTCGAAGACGTCACCAGACACTTCGGCGGCCTGCCAGCCGTCAGGGGAGTCAACGCCACCGCCGACGAGGGTGAGATCCTCGCCCTCGTCGGGCCCAACGGTGCCGGTAAGACCACGCTGTTGAAGCTGGTCGGGGGGTTGGACTCACCGACGCGGGGGTCGATCCGCTTCGCCGGCACGAATGTCGCCGGGATGCGGCCGCACCGGATCCGCCACAAGGGCGTGGCGATGGTGCTGCAAACGCCCAAGTTGTTCGCCTCGATGACAACCGCCGAGAACGTCGCCGTCGGGGCGATGTTCGGCAGTGTCGGGGGGCGGCGATCCGAACGCGACGCGCTCGATCGGGCACACGAGGCGCTCGGCTTCGTCGGCCTCGGCGATCGTGGCGACGACGACGTCACCAGCCTCAACCTCCACGAGCAACGCTTCGTCGAACTGGCCCGCGCTCTCGCCGGACGGCCGAAGCTTCTGCTGCTCGACGAGGTGATGGCCGGGCTCAACGACACCGAGTTGCAGGCCTCGATCGACATCGTCCGCATGGCGCGCGATTCCTTTGGCGTCACGGTGATCTGGGTGGAGCACGTGATGCAGGCAGTGATGAGCCTCGCCGAGCGCATCGCCGTGCTCAACTTTGGTGAGCTCATCGCCGACGGCACGCCCACAGAGGTGATGCGCGATCCCCGTGTCGTGGAGGCGTATCTCGGCGCGACGGCGGCACCGGGGGAACCGGCAGTGCCGGATGCTTGACGTCACGGGCCTCTCGGCTGGGTACCTCGGCAAGGACGTGATCCTCGGCACCCACTTCCGCGTCAGCGAAGGTGAGGCTGTCGCAATCATCGGCTCCAACGGGGCCGGCAAGACCACACTCTTCCGTGCCGTGTGCGGTTTGCTCCCGCCATCGGGTGGCGACGTCCACTTCGACGGCTGGTCGATCACCGGCGAGCCGGCGCACCGGATCGCCCGCCGCGGCCTCGCCTACGTGCCCGCCGAGCGACACCTGTTCCCGCACATGACGGTGACCGAGAATCTCACGCTCGGGACCTTCCGGCGCGGGTCGACGCCGGAACGCCTGGCGTTCGTGCTCGAGCTGTTCCCCCGGCTGGCTGAGCGAGCCGGGCAGCACGCCGGCACGATGAGCGGCGGGGAGCAACAGATGCTCGCCATCGGCCGTGCGCTGATGTCCGAGCCGCGGCTGTTGATGCTGGACGAGCCCAGCAGCGGACTCGCTCCCAAGCTCGCTTCGGAGACGTACGCCGCACTCGCCGCCCTCCGGGACCGGGGCCTCACGATCCTCGTGGCCGAGCAGCAGGTCCGCCTCGCCCTCGAGCTCACGCAGCGGGCCTACGTGCTCGAGAACGGTCACATCCGCATGGAGGGCTCGTCCGCCGACCTCAGTCGCAACCCCGACGTCCGCCGCGCCTATCTAGGAGTCGCATGAAGGACAGCGCTTCGGCCTCGCTGCCCGGCGGGGGGTTCGGGGCAGAGGCTCCCGCCGGAGCGCTCGACTGCTGGTCGATCCGGCTTTGCCGGTCGACCAGCGGAGATTCTGCGGCGCCGGCCGAAGGCCGGCCCTCGAGCTCGAGCCGAAGGCTCGCCTTCCGCGCGAACGGGCCCGACATGAGGGCTGTCGTGTTCGACGGCATCGTGCTCGGCTTGCAGTTCGGCTTGCTCGGCGTCGGGCTGACCCTCGTGTACGGGCTCGGCGGGGTGCTCAACCTGGCCCACGGCCAACTCGCCGTCCTGGCGGCGATCGTCGTCGCCCTGACGATGGACTCGGGCACCGCCGTCGGGTTGGCGGCGGCGGTCGGCTTGCTCGTCGCCGGTGCCGTGGCGCTCGTCCTCGACCTCACCTTGATGCGCCCGGTGTACCGGCTCACCGGGGAGCGGCGCGTGCTCCTCAGCCTGCTGCTGTTGCTGGGCGTCGGATTCATCATCGAAGGGCTGCTCGTGTGGCGCTACCCGATCGAAACGCTGAGCCTCCGAATCGGCGGCGGCCCCGTCGATGTCCTCGGCGTCAGCATGCGCACGGGGAGCCTGGTGGCCTCGGCGATCAGTCTCGTCGTCGGCGCGATGCTCGCCGGCTTCTTCCGCCTGACCCTGTTCGGGCGGGCGGTGCGCTCGGTCATCCAGGACGAGATCGGCGCGCAACTGTGCGGCATCAACCCCGCGGTCATGCGCGCTGTGATCTTCGGGCTCAGTGGCGTCCTCGCCGGACTGGTCGCCGTCACCCGCTCGATGACGTCACCGGTGACCGTGTCGGCCGGCATCGACCTCACGATCTTCGCCCTCATCGTCGCCGTGGTCGGCGGGCTCGGCAGCGTGGCCGGCGCGTTCCTCGCCGGCGTGCTGCTCGGCGTCGTCAACACGGTGAGCGCCTACTACATCGGCTCCTACATCACCACGATCGTGTTGCTGGGAGCGGCCGCGATGACGATCCTGGTCCGACCCGCGGGCCTGCTCGGGCACGCACGATGAGCGAAAGCATCGAGCGGGTGCGCCAATGAGCGACGCGATCGTGGACCAGAGCGAGCCGACGGTCGTAGCTGCTGCCGACGACGAGCAACGGCGCTCCATGAGCACGTCGCGAGCGCGCGCCTACCTGCCAGTCGTGGTGACCGGGGCGATCCTCGCCCTCGTCCCGATTCGTTACTCGGACTCGCGGACGATGATGGGTGTCGCGATCGCCGGCGTTCTGTTCGCCTGCTACGCGGTCGCCTTCAACGTGATCTTCGGCAGCAGCGGCCAGCTGTTCCTGTGCGTCGGCGCCCTGGCCGGACTCGGCGGCTACACCTCCGGGATCCTGAGCGGTCGCTACGGCATCCCGATGCTCGCCGCCATCGTCGCCGCCAGCGCATTGTCGAGCCTCGTCGGTGGGCTGCTCAGCTGGGTCGCCGTCAGTCGCCAGCTCGACGTCATCTTCACCGGCATCATCACGCTGGCCTTCTCGCTGGCGTTCGACAACCTGCTGCTCGGCAAGCGCGCGCTCACAGGAGGCGAGACCGGACTCGTCATCGACGCCGGCTCCGACACGCTCCTCGGCGAACAGGTCGCCCCCTACTACCTCTTCCTCGCCCTGCTCGTGGTCTACCTGGCGCTTTTTCGCGTCCTGCAGCGATCGCACGTCGGGTGGGCGTTCCGCGCCCTGCGCCACGACGAGGTCGCGGCGGAGCTCGCCGGCATCGACGTCACTCGCTACCGGGTCTTCGCCGGCGCGTTCGGCGCCGCGATGCTGGGGTTCGCCGGCGCCCTCTACGCCCACAGCGAGGGCTTGATCAGCCCCTCGACCTATGCCTTCGGCCGTGTCGACGTACGTGTCATCGTGATGGTGGCGTTCGGAGGTATCGGCACGCTGCTCGGTCCGGTGATCGGTTCGGCAGCATTCACGATCCTCGACGAGTGGTTGGTGTCGTTCGTCCAGCTCCGCCTCGTCATCTACGGCACGGCGATCGTCGTCCTGTTCCTCGGGTTCAGAAGCGGCGTCGTGCCGACCGTGCAGTCCCTGATCAGCCGCCGGAAACGCTGACCGCGCCCGCCCATCTGGGGAAGATCTGTGTCATTCGCGCATCTGGGGAAGATCCGTGTCAGGCCGCGACACGGATCTTCCCCAGATCGTCGTTCACGCGCCGCCGACCCGCTCGGCGTGGATGCGGATGTCCTCGGCGACGAGCACTGGGTCCTGGAACGGGCCGAGATGGCCGAGCTCGTGTCTGGTCACGAGCTCGGCGTGGGGCAGCGCGGCGACGAGGCCGGGGCCGAGCCGGGCGGGGTTGGGACCTTCCTCGTCGTGGCCCACGGAGACCGTCACCGCGGAAGACACGTCCTCGACACTCGCCGTGTGCACCCTGGTCTCCGACTCGAACGTGCGCGCCTCGTCCTCGGGGTCGCACGCCAGCCGCACCGACCCGTCCGCGAGATCGACGAACCCGTCGTCGACGTAAGCCTTGAGCACGTCGGCGCGCATCGTGTTGAGCGGAGGTCGGCTGGCATAGCGGGCGAGGGCGTCGTCGCGTGACGGAAATGTCGACCGGCGCGCCCGCGCCAGGTCGGCCATGAAACTCGGGGCCGTCCGCGTGAAGTCGTCCGGGAACACGATCGGCTCGAACAGGAACAAGCTGGCGAAGGTCCCCGGCCGGCGCTCCTCCGCCATCAAGAGCGCGGCACCCCCCATCGAGTGGCCGAACCCGGCGATCGGGGTCGATCCGATCCGCTCGACGACGGAGAGCACGTCCTCGGCCATGCGATCCCAGCCGAAGTCGTCGCTGGCGGGCCGCCCCGAGCGACCGTGCCCGCGGAAGTCGAGGGCGAGTACGCGGAAGCGATCGATGAGCTCGGAGCCGAGCGGCCGGTACATCGTGGCGCAGAAGCCGGTCGCGTGGGCCAGCAGCAACGGCTCGCCCGCTCCCCCGAACTCGTACACCGCGATCTCCACGCCGTCGGCACCTGTCGCTGTCCACGACGGCAACGTCGGCGCGTACGAGCTCACGTCTCCTTCGATCGGCGAGGTTCTAGCAGACGAAGGTACTTCTCATTGCGTTCCCCGGCCACGCAGGCCGCGCATGGTCGCTCCCTCCGCTGGCGCTTCGGTCGCTCGCATCTGTTTGCCTCACGTGTGCGGGTGCTACACCGTGGTGGATGCCGGACCGCGCCCTGCGCCCCAGATCCGGCAACAGCGCGAAATCGCTGCTGCTGACGGTGCTCGGCGAGTTCGTGCTGCCCCATCACGGCTCGATCTGGACGTCGACGGTGGTCGACGCCCTCGCCCTGGCGGGCGTCGGTGAAGGCAACGCTCGGCAGGCGGCCGCCCGCCTGAAGGACCAGAGCCTGCTCGACGTCGAGCGACACGGGCGCCGGGCGCGGTGGCACCTCACCGCCGCGGGGATTCATCTGCTGACTGCGGGAACCGAACGCATCTACGGGTTCGGAGCCGGCGCCGACGCCTGGGACGGCACCTGGATCGTCGTACTCACGGCAGTGCCTGAGGACCAGCGTGGACGTCGCCACCAGCTGCGCAGCCAACTGACCTTCGCCGGGTTCGGCTTCATCGCTCCCGGCACGGCGGTCTCGCCGCATCCGGACCGCGAAGGTGTTGCCGTCGAGATCCTGCGCCAGCTCGACCTCATCGACGGCGCGATCGTGCTGCTCGCTCGCAGCGGATCGACGGCGGGCGATGACGAGATCCTCCGGCGGGCGTGGGACCTCGATGCCCTCGCCAGCCGGTACGAATCGTTCGTCGCCTCCTTCGAACGCCGCCAACCGCGCACTCCCGAGGGTCGATTCGCGGCGCTGGTCGAGCTGGTGCACGAATGGCGGCGGTTCCCGTTCGACGATCCGGAGATCCCCGCTCGTCTACTTCCAGGGACGTGGCCGGGGCGGCGCGCCAAGCAGCTCTTCGACGCCCGGCACATGACGTGGTCGGCCGACGCCAACGTCTGGTACGAGAAGGCCGAGGCGTCAGGCGGCTGAGCGATCGACGTTCTACAAAGTCTTGACCAGATCGTTCGGAGACGTAGAGTGACTTCTGGTGCAGATCAGCTTTGGCGCAGATCCGTCCGCCTATCGGCACTGGCGGCTCGAGCTCGCCGGTCCGGTGGCAACGCTCTCCATGGCGGTCACCCCCGACGCGGGACTGCGCGACGACTACCAGCTGAAGCTCAACTCCTACGACCTCGCCGTCGACATCGAGTTGTCGGACGCCGTGCAGCGGCTGCGCTTCGAGCACCCGGAAGTCAAGACTGTGGTGCTCACCGGCGGCGTGGAGAAGACGTTCTGCGCTGGCGCCAACATCCAGATGCTGGCGAGCTCGTCACACGGCCACAAGGTCAACTTCTGCAAGTTCACCAACGAGACCCGCAACGCCATCGAGGACGCCAGCGCCCATTCCCGGCAGACCTGGATCGCCGCCGTCAACGGCACCGCGGCGGGCGGCGGTTACGAGCTGGCGCTGGCGTGCGACGAGATCCTCCTCGTCGATGACCGGGCCTCGGCGGTCTCGCTGCCGGAGGTCGCCCTCCTCGCCGTGCTGCCCGGTACCGGCGGGCTCACCCGCTTGGTCGACAAGCGCCACGTCCGCCGCGATCTCGCCGATGTGTTCGCCACACGGGCCGAAGGCGTCAAAGGGCAACAGGCCGTCGAGTGGGCGCTGGTCGACGCCATCGCGCCGCGAAGCTCGTTCGCCGAGTTGGTACGCGCCCGAGCGCAGGCCCGGTCGTCCGACTCGGACCGCCCCGACGGCGCGACCGGAATCGCGCTGACGCCCCTACCGCGCGACGTCGACAACGACGAGGTGCGCTACGAGCATGTCCACGTCGCCATCGACCGCACCATCGGCGCGGCAACGATCACCGTGGGCGGGCCGGCGACACCGCAGCCATCGACGGCCGACGACCTGGTCGCCTCCGGCGCCACAGCCTGGCTGCTCGCCACCGCCCGCCAGCTCGACGACGCCATCCTCCATCTCCGCTTCAACGAACCGGAGACCGGGACGTGGATCCTGCGCACCGAGGGCAGCGCCGACGACGTCGTGGCCGCCGAGTCGGTCCTCGCCAACGATCACTGGCTGGCGAGGGAGATCCGCCTGTACTGGTCCCGCACGCTCAAGCGGCTCGACCTCTCGGCACGAACACTGATCGCCCTGGTCGAGCCGGGGAGCTGCTTCGCCGGGACGCTCGCCGAGCTGTCCCTCGCCGCTGACCGCACGCTGATGCTGGACGGCACGCGGGAGGGCATCGAGCTTCCGGCCGCGACCATGAGACTCTCCCCTGCCAACGACGCCTGGTACCCGATGTCAAACGGCCTGTCCCGCCTGGCGACGCGCTTCTGGGGTCGCGACGACTCGCTTCAGCGCGCCCGCGACGTGATCGGCAAGGATCTCCTCGCCACCGAGGCGGTGGAGGCCGGATTGGTGACGTATGCGCTCGACGAACTCGATTGGGACGACGAGGTGCGACTGCTTGTGGAGGAACGCGCCAGCTTCTCGCCCGACGCCCTGACCGGCATGGAAGCCAACCTCCGGTTCACCGGCCCGGAGACGATGGAGACGAAGATCTTCGCCCGCCTCACGGCGTGGCAGAACTGGATCTTCCAGCGACCGAACGCGGTCGGCCCCGATGGCGCGCTGTCCCGCTACGGCACCGGCGCCCGTCCGGCGTACGACCGGGCGAGGGTGTAGTCCAATGAGTGCCATCGACATCGAAGCGAAGATCCCCAACAACGTCGACCTCGCCGGCGACCGCCGTTTGCAGCGCGCCCTGGAGTCGTGGCAGCCGAAGTTCATCCAGTGGTGGAAGGACCTCGGCCCGGTCGCCTACCAGGACAGCGGCGTGTATCTGCGGACGGCGATCGACGTCGGCCAGCAAGGCTGGGCGAACTTCGACTACGTCCAGATGCCCGACTATCGATGGGGGATCTTCCTCGCCGAGCCCGAGCCGGACCGGCGGATCGCCTTCGGCGACCACCTCGGCGAGACTGTGTGGCAGGAAATCCCCGGCGAGCATCGCGCCGACCTGCGCCGGCTGGTCGTCGTGCAGGGCGACACCGAGCCGGCGTCCGTCGAACAGCAGCGCCACCTGTGCACGACGGCGCCGAGCCTGTACGACCTGCGCAACCTGTTCCAGGTGAACGTCGAGGAAGGCCGCCACCTCTGGGCCATGGTGTACCTGCTGCACCGCTACTTCGGACGCGACGGCCGGGACGAGGCGGACGAGATGCTCGAGCGGCACTCAGGCGACGCCGACAAGCCGCGCATCCTCGGGGCGTTCAACGAGCCGACCCCGGACTGGCTGTCGTTCTTCATGTTCACCTACTTCACCGATCGCGATGGCAAGTTCCAGCTCGCCTCCCTGCGCGAGTCGGGATTCGACCCGCTCTCGCGCACGTGCGACTTCATGCTCAAGGAAGAGGCCCACCACATGTTCGTCGGGGCCACCGGGGTCGGGCGGATCGTCGAACGAACGGTGCAGCTGATGAAGCAGCACGACACCGACGACGTCCGGCCGTTCGGCGGCATCGACGTGGCGACGTTGCAGCGCTACCTCAACTTCCATTGCAGCGTGTCGCTCGACCTGTTCGGCGCCGAGACGTCGACCAACGCCGCCAACTATTTCGCCGCCGGCCTCAAGGGGCGCTTCCACGAGGAGCGGCGCGACGACGACCACCGGCTGCACGGGCTCACGACGATGGTGCCCGAGGCGACGGACGACGGCATCGGCGAGCGAGAGGCGCCCGCGCTGGCGGCGCTCAACGAGACGCTGCGCGACGACTTCGTGGCGGATTGCCGGAAGGGCGTCGACCGGTGGAACCGCGCGCTCGCCGAGGTGGGCGAGGAGCTCGAGCTCCCGCACGTCGGCTTCAACCGCAACGTCGGCACGTTCGCCCGCCGGCGGGTGAGCCCGGACGGGCAACTCGTCGCCGAGGACGAGTGGGCGGCGCTGGTGGCGTCCTGGCTGCCGACGGCAGACGACAGAGCATTCGTCGAGTCGCTGATGGTCGGCGTAACCGAGCCCGGCAAGGTGGCAGGCTGGGTCGCACCGCCGTCGACGGGGATCCACGCCAGACCCGTCGACTTCGCGTACGTCATGATCTGATCGGAGAGTTCGTGGCCACCGACTACAACGCCTGCGTCGACCTACTCGATCGCAACGTCGACGACGGTCGCGGCGATCACCCGGCGGTCGTCACTCGCCAACGCGTTGTCACCTACGCCGAACTGCTCGACGAGGTCGCCGTCACGGCGGCCGGGCTGCGCCGGCTCGGGGTCGTCCCGGAACAGCGGGTCGCGATGGTGATGCTCGACTCGATCGAGTTCTATGACGTGTTCCTCGCCGCCATGCGCATCGGTGCGGTCCCTGCGCCTGTCAACCCATTGCTCCCCGGCCGAGACATCGGTGGGATCGTCGCCGCCAGCCGAGCCGCCGTGCTCGTGGTGTCGGCCGAACGGGCCGGTGAGCTCGACGCCATCCGCGCTTCTGCCCCGGAGGTTTCGACCGTCGTCGTGACCGGGTCGCCCGACTGGGAAGCGCTCCTCGGCGGTGGGACGGAAGGCGGGGTTCCGTGGGCTACGTGGGATGAGTCGCCGGGATTCTGGCTGTGCACGTCGGGCTCGACCGGCCGGCCCAAGCTGGCGATGCACCGCCACCTTGACCTGCGCGTCACCGCCGACACCTACGGCGCCCAAGTCTTGGGAGTCCACCCCGACGACCGCTGCTACTCGGTCGGTCCGATGTTCCACGCCTACGGCTTGGGGAACTCCCTGTCGTTCCCGTTCTCGGTCGGCGCCACCGCCGTCGTCGAACCGACGCGACCACCGACGCCCGCGTTGGTCGGCGAGATTGTCCGGTCGCTGCAGCCGACGTTGCTGTTCTGCATTCCGACGTTCTACGCCGCGCTGTGCGCATCGGATCTGCCGGCCGACACGTTCGCGTCGGTGCGCTGGGGGGTGTCGGCGGCCGAGCCGCTCCCGGCCGAGACGTATCACCGGTTCGAGGAGCGCTTCGGAGTGCGAATCCTCGACGGCATCGGGTCGACGGAGATGACGCACATCTACATCTCCAACAGCGCCATGGCGCTGCGCCCGGGGACGTCGGGCAGGCCGGTGCCCGGGTACCACGTCGAGATCGTCGACGACAATGGAGCGCCGGTTCCGGCGGAGGCTCCCGGCCACCTCACCGTGAGCGGTGACTCGATGGCCGTCGGCTACTGGTGCGACAGCGCAGCCACGCAATACACCTTCAAGGGCGACCACCTGCGCTCCGGCGACATGTACTCGCGCTCGGCGGACGGCTACTACACGTACCTCGGTCGCAGTGACGACATGATGCGCGTGGGAGGCGAGTGGGTCTCTCCCGCCGAGGTCGAGGCGGTGCTGGTGCGGCATTCGGCAGTTCTCGAAGCGGCGGTCGTCGGGTACCGCGACGACGAGGAGATCCTGCGGCCAGCCGCCTTCGTCGTGGCCATCCCCGGCTCGACCATCGACGAGGCCGAGCTGGAGGTGCTGTGCAAGGCCGAGCTTGCCGGCTTCAAGCGGCCGCGGCGCTACACGGTGGTCGATGCCCTGCCGAAGACGGCGACCGGCAAGATCCAGCGCTACGTGTTGCGCCAGGGGTTGTGACACACGATTGGTGAGCCCTCGCCACAGATTTCCGCTGCGACGACTCACCAATCCGGCGGGTGGGGTCGCCGACGACGCTGACACCCTCCACGTACGATGCAACCGTGACCACGTACGACGTGCCGACGAGCCTCTCGCCCAGCCGGGTGGAGGCGTTCACGTCGTGTCCGATGCTGTTCCGCTTCGTGAGCATCGAGAAGATCGACGACCCGCCGTCGATCCACGCCACCCGAGGTTCGCTCGTTCACCGCGCCCTCGAGCTGGCGTTCTCCCACCCCGCGGGGCACCGGACGCCGGAGTTGTTCGCCTCCTCGGTCGAGCAGGCCGTCGCCGAGTATCGCCTGCTTCCCGACTTCACCCGGCTCGGCCTCGACGCCGATGAGGCTGAGCAGCTCTTCTCCGAGTGCCGTCAGCTCGTCGACAACTACTTACACATGGAGAATCCTCAGGTGGTCCAGGCGATCGGCCTCGAGCTTTCCCTCGGCGCCCAGATCGATGGCCTCCACCTGCGCGGCATCATCGACCGGCTCGAATTGCGCGACGGCGATCTCGTCGTCACCGACTACAAGACCGGGCGGCCCCCGTCGGCGAACTGGGAGCTGCGCAGCCTGTCCGGCGTGCGCTTCTACGCCCTGCTCTGCAAGGAGGTGTTCGGCCGGCTGCCGGCGGCGATCCGCCTGCTGTACCTGAGCACAGGCGAGATCATCGAAGCGACGCCCTCGGAGCAGGCCACCAACTTCGTCGCAGCCCGAACCGCCGCCGTGTGGAAAGCAGTCGAGCGCGCCTGTCTCACCGGCGACTTCAAGCCGCGGCCGACGTCGTTGTGCGAGCTGTGCGCGTTCCGGCCGTGGTGCCCGGCGTTCGGCGGCGACTCCGAACGGGCCGCCGTGGAGGCTCCCCTCGCCTTCGGGCTCGCCCCGGCGTGAGCCTCCCGGCGCTGGTCGGCCGATTCGACGATTGGGCCGATGCCCAGCTGGAGCCGATCCGCGGCAACCCCGTCGCCGACGCGGTCTTCACCGCGGCGAGCAAGCTGGGCGAGTTCAGCCTGATCTGGCACGTCACCAACGTCGTGCGCGGGATCACGGGAATCGGAACCGTCCAGCAGATCCCCGTGTTCGCCGCACTCGTCGGCGCCGAGAGCCTCGTCGTCAACCAAGGCATCAAGCGCCTGTTCCGACGCACCCGGCCCACCGAAGCGGGAGACGATCGCTTCCCCGTGCGCCGGCCGACGACCTCGTCGTTTCCATCCGGGCACGCCAGCTCGGCGGCGTTCGCCGCCACCGTGCTGACAGGTTGGGACGGGAGGCGCCTCGCCCCGCTGTGGTGGACGATGGCGAGCACCGTCGCCGTCTCGCGGGCGTACGTGCGCATCCATCACGGCTCCGACGTGGTGGCCGGGCCTCGCCACCGGTGCCGTCCTCGGCGTCGCCGCTCGCCGCCTGCTGAAGGCCGTTCGACCTCGGCTGAATCCGTGTCCGCAACGTGGCAGGCTGGGCCCATGCCCGACGACGGACCCGTCGCGTCCAAGGTCGCGGTCGCCGACCGCCAGATGAGCGATGCCGAAGCGTTGATGTGGCGCGTCGAGAAGGACCCGTACCTGGCGTCGACGTTTGGCACCGTGACAATTCTCGATCGTGCACCCGACTTCGACCACCTGCGCGCCCGCATGGAGTCCGCCGTCCATGCCGTGCCCCGCCTCGGTTGGCGGGTGCAGCCCAACCCCACCGGGCTCGGCGCCCCGATCTGGGCCGACGATCCCGACTTCGACATCGACCTCCACGTCCGCCGGGTCGCCTTGCCCGCTCCCGGCACTCGACGTCAGCTGCTCGACCTCGCCAGCCTCTTCGTGCTCGATCCGCTCGACCGCACCCGCCCGCTGTGGCAGTTCCTCGTCGTCGAGGGGCTCGAAGGCGGCAAGGCGGCTCTGGTGACGAAGATGCACCACACGATCACGGACGGGGTCAACGGCGTGCGGATGTCGATGCAGTACGTCGATCTCACCCGCGCCGCCACCGTGCCCGCCGGTGGGAAGGTCGAGAGCCACGACCCGGCCCCAGCGCCGTCACCGAACACCGTCGACACGGTGCTCAGGCTACGTCGAGGCGACGTTCCGGCTCCCGATCAGCGTCGGGCGCCAGGTCCGTGAGTTGCTCGCCGACCCGGCGTCGATCCCGACCGCCGGGGCCGCCGCGGTCGACGGGATCCGCGGCGCGCTGACCCAGCTGTCGGAGACCGACGCGGCGCGCTCACCGCTGTGGACAGGGCGTTCGATGCGGCGCCGCTTCGAAGTCGTGCGAACTCCGTTCCAGTCGACGCGAGCGGCGACGAAGCGGCTTGGTGGCTCGCTCAACACGGCGTTCTTGACCGCCTGCGCCGAGGCGGCCCACCACTACCACGTCGCCAAGGGCGCGCCAGTCGACGAGCTGCGCGCCTCGATGGCGGTGAGCACACGGACCAAGGACTCCGGGGCCAACGCCTTCGGCCTCGTCAAGCTGCTCGTGCCGACGGGCGAGATGGCGATCACCGAGCGCTTCGAGCGCGTCGCCGAAACCGCCGCGGCGGCCATCAAGTCCGGCGGCGCGGGTTCGATGGACACCCTCGCGGTCGTCACGTCGGCGTTGCCGACGTCGCTCCTGACGCGCGTCGCCCGGCAGCAGGCCGGGAGCGTCGACTTTGCGACCTCCAACGTGCGGACGTCACCGATCCCCTACTTCATCGCCGGTGGCAAGGCGCTCGAGACGTACGCCATCGGCCCGCTCGGTGGGGTGCCCTTCAACGTCACGATGCTCTCGTACGTCAAGCATCTCGACCTCGGCATCAACATCGACACCGCCGCCGTGGCCGATCCGCCACTGCTCGCCAAGCTCCTCGACGACGCCTTCCGCCGCCTCCGCCGCGCGCCGCTGAGGTTTCGAGCCGAATGGGACGTTTCGGCTCGACTGAAGCGGCGGCCTTCGGCCGCACGAAAATCACTGCGATCGCCGTCGAGCGTCAGGACCGGCCGAGCTGGAAGCGGACGGTGTCCTCGAGGGTGGGGAAGTCGAACCGGAACCCGACGCTGGCGAGGCGGCCGGGGGCCGCCCGCACACTCGTCAGCAGCAGCTCGCGGCCCGCGTCGCCGAGCAGGCCCACCGCCAACGCCGGTACGGGCAGCACGGTCGGGCGTCGGAGCACTCGCCCCAGTGTCTTCGTCAGCTCCCGGTTGGTCACCGGGTTCGGCGCCACCGCGTTGACCGGCCCACTGAGTCGCTCGTCGTGGATCGCCTGGTAGATCGCCCCCACGAGGTCGTCGACGGCGATCCAGCTGACGTACTGCTGCCCACTTCCGATCGTGCCTCCGACGCCGAGCCGGAACGGCCGGAGCGACGTCGCCAATGCGCCGCCCCGCGCCGAGAAGACGACCCCGTTGCGAAGGTTGACGACACGCATCCCGGCAGCGACTGCCGGTGCCGTGGCCCCTTCCCAGTCCACGCACATCGTCGCCCAGAAACCTTCGCCCGGCGGCGTGTCCTCGCCGACCACGGCGTCGCCACGCTCGCCGTAGTAGTTGACGCCCGACATCGACACGAACACGCGCGGCGGTCGGCGGAGCCGAGCCAGCGTTTCGCTGAGCAGCAGTGTGCCGTCGACCCGGCTCCCCCGGATTCGTCGCCGGCGCGTTCGCGTCCACGGCGGCCTGATGCTCTCGCCAGCGAGGTGGACCACGGCGTCGACGCCCTCCAACCGCTCGGCGTCGAGGAGGCCGCGTTCGGGATCCCAGTGAATCTCGCCCGGGCCGGTGGCCGGTCGGCGCACGAGCCGGTCAACCTGGTGCCCCGCCGTCGTCAGGAACGGCACGAGGTCGCGGCCGACCAGGCCGCTCGCTCCGGTGACTGCGATTCGCATCGGACCGTCGCCTGGGAACAGTGACTGGCGCACGAGGTCGCCGTGCGTGCGCCGGTGGCGGAAGGCGAACATCCGCGGCAGGTGGCGTCGAACGACGAGCTCCCCGAGCGGGCCGAACGGGGCGTCGTAGTCGACTGTGTCCTCGATCACGCTGCGCCGTGGGCCGTCGGCAATGAAGCGGTGGGTGTGCTCCCAGCGGCGCACCGGTCCACTCACCATGCGGTCGACGAACTGTTCGTTGCGGGCGAAGCCGATGTGCTCGGCGACCCAGTCGGTGGGCACACCGGCGACGTCGATGCGCAGCCGGACTCGATCGCCGTCATGGATCGTCCCGTGCCGCTCGATCACCCGGTAGCGCTTCCACGGCGGGAGCAGACGGTCGAGGGCGCCCTCACGTTCGTGCCAGGCGAACAGCTCCTCGACGGGGACCGGTATCGAGCGGCGACTAGTGAACGTGCTCAGACCGATTCGGCGGGCACGGCGGTGAGCAGCGTGCGGACGTCGAGCAGGAGGTCGGCCACTTCGCCGCTGGACACCACGTCACGATTGCTCACGCGCCCGAGCGCCTGATCGATCACTGCCAGGGCCTCGGCGATCACGGCGTCGTGGGACTCGCTGGTCTGGGGTTGATCGATGCTCTCGGTCATCGACCAACACCGTACCCGCGGCGCGGCGAACCCGCGACGTCATTCACGAGATCGTTACGCTCGCCCGCCATGGAACTGGCCGGCGCACACGTGATCGTCACTGGAGCAGCACGCGGGATCGGCGAAGCGCTGGCCCGGCGCTTCCACGCCGCCGGGGCACGAGTGGTCGTCGCCGACGTCCTGGATCCCACGCCGGTGGCGGACAGCCTGGACGGCGCCGTTGCGGTCGTCGCCGACGTCTCGACCGTGGAGGGCAACGTCGGGCTGATCGACGCGGCCGAGGCCGCGTTCGGCCAGGTCGACCTGTTCTTCGCCAATGCCGGTGTGGCCCTTGGCACGGATCTCACGACGTCCGAGGCAGATTGGCAGCTCGCCTTCGATGTCAATCGTCAACGCCCACCGCTGGGCTGCAGCACGTCTCCTCGACGGCTGGCTCGAACGTGGGCGTGGGCTACTTCTGCTCGACGGCGTCCGCCGCCGGGCTGCTCTCGCAGATCGGCTCGGCCCCGTACTCGGTGACCAAGCGGGCCGCCGTGGCGTTCGCCGAGTGGCTCTCGATCACCTACGGCGATCGCGGCATCAGCGTGACCTGCCTGTGTCCCCAGGGGGTCAACACGGCGATGCTGCAACGCCTCGCCAGGAGGGGGCACCGACGTCGTCAAGGCGTCCGGCGCCGTGCTCGAGCCGGAGGACGTCGCCGAGCTCACCGCCGCAGCGATCGGCGAGGAGCGCTTCCTCGTCCTCCCCCATCCCGAGGTCCACGAGTACGCCCTGCGCAAGGCCACCGACATCGAACGCTGGCTGGCCGGGATGCGCCGGCTCAACCAGCGATTCGCGAGTTCGACCGACTAGGGCGAGCCGTTCATTGCGTTCCCCGGCCACGCAGGCCGCTGCTGACCGCTCCTCGGCTGGCGCCTCGTCGCTCGCATCGGTGACACTGGACCAATGACTGAAGCTGCCGCCGAAACCGCTCCGTCCCCGTTCGCCGACCTGCTGCGTGAGCTCTACCACGGCCGATCGTGGGTCGCCGGGCCGGCGGTGTCCCCCGACGGCGAGCGCATCGCCTTCGTCGTGGCGACGATCGACCTCGACGAGAACACGACGACAAGCCGGGTGTGGCTCACCGGACCCGACGGCGATCCGGCGCCCGTCACAGCAGGACCCAACGATGCCCAACCGGCATGGTCGCCGGACGGGCGCTTCCTCGCCTTCACGTCCAAGCGCGGCGAAAAGGAGAAAGAGGCGACCCTGCACGTCATGCCGGTCGCCGGCCCCGGCGAGGTGCGGACGTTGGGATCGATGCCCGAGGGCTTCACCCAGCCGACCTGGTCGCCCGACGGCAAGCAGATCGCCTTCACCAGCCGCACCCGCGACAAGCGCTACGACGCCAAGGACGAGAGCTGGCAGCCGCCGCGCAAGATCGAGACGTTCTTCACGCAGCTCAACGGCGAGGGCTGGATCGTCGACCGGCCATCGCACGTGTACGTCGTCAACGCCGACGGCACCGGCACGCCACGCAACCTCACCCCGGGACCGCACCATCACAGCGGCATCTCCTGGCTCCCGGACTCGAGCGCCATCGTCACCAGCGCCGCCCGCCACGATGGCTGGGACCTCGACTTCGCCGTCGACCTCTACGTCGTCCCGCTCGACGGCGAGATCCGCGCCCTCACCCATCAGACCGGCAATTACTCGAATCCGTCCGTCTCCCCCGACGGGACACGCGTCGCCCTGCTCGGGGCGGACGACCCGGAGGTCGACCCGCAGAACTCGGCGGTCGGGATCATCGGCATCGACGGAGGCGAGATCACGTGGATCTCCTCGGCGCTCGACCGCAACTGGCAGCCCTACCCGAGCGCCCGCCAGCCGGTGTGGACCGACGACAACACGCTGCTCGCCACCGTCGAGGACCGCGGCGAGACCCACCTCTACGAGCTGGTGGCCGACGGCTCGCGGGCACCCCAGGCGCTCACCAAGGGTCCCCTCGGGGTGCAGGGCTTCGACGCGGCCGGCGGCACCGTGGCGATGGCCCAGTCGACGGTGCAGCGCCCAGCCGAGCTGATCACCCTCGACGGCCAGGTCACCACGGTGACGAAGTCGTGGTCGGACTGGGAGAAGTTCACCGTGCCGTGCACCGACGGCAGCGACGAGATCGACGCCTGGATCATGCGTCCCCGCGACTTCGACGAGTCGACGCGGTACCCGGTCCTGCTCAACGTCCACGGTGGACCGTTCACCCAGTACGGCGAGGTGTTCTTCGACGAGGCGCAGATGCAGGCCGCCGCCGGTTTCGTCGTCGTGATGTGCAACCCACGGGGCAGCAGCGGCCGGCACACGTCGTGGGGACAGTCGATCCGCGGCCCCAAGGCCGCCAAGGCGAGCGGATCGGGATGGGGCACCGTCGATGTCGACGACATCATCGCCGTGCTCGACCACGTCCTCGCCAACCACTCGTTCTGCGACGGTGACCGTGTCGGCATGCTCGGCGGCAGCTATGGCGGGTACATGGCGACGATGTTGGCCGGTCGCTTCAGCGACCGGTTCCGGGCGATCTGCAGCGAGCGTGCCGTCAACAACATGGTCTCCGAGGAGTACACGTCCGACATCGCCAGCGGGTTCCGCACGATCAACGGCCCGTCGGTGCTCGACGACCCCGACGAGTATGCCCGCATCTCTCCGATCCGCCACGTCCGCGACATCTCCTGCCCGGTGCTGATCATCCACTCCGAGGACGACCTGCGCTGCCCGATCAACCAAGCCGAGGAGCTGTTCGTCGCCCTGCGTCTGCTCGGCAAGGACGTGACCTTCTACCGCTTCCCGGCCGAGAACCACGAGCTCTCCCGAAGTGGATCGCCCGTGCACCGCAAGATGCGAGCCGAGATCATCCTCGACTACTTCACCGAACGCCTGGCCCCCCGCTGACCCGTCACCGGGCCAACTGGCGCGGATCGAGCACCGAATCCGTGCTGATCCGCTCCACGTTCGGCCACTGCCAAACTCGAGATGTGACACGGTCGACGTAGAGTCACGTTCACCGACTCCCCCAGCTGATCACCGAGCGAGGGAGTCCACCCGTGCCCGCCTGGGAGTCCGTGCTCGCCACTGAGCTGAGCACTCGCCACCACGTCACCACGCGGAAGCGCCTGCAGCGGCTCGGCATTAGTCGTCGCGTGATCGACGGCCTGTGTCGACGCGGCAGGCTCGAGCACATCGGCAATGGCGTGCTCGTCAGCCCGTCGGGTCCCGAGACGTTCGAGCAGCGACTCGCCATCGCCTGCGCACTGACTGGCGGAGTGATCAGCTATCCGACCGCTGGCAAGGTGTGGGAGTTCCGCAAGACACCCGCGGTGCACGATGTTCACGTGACCGTGACACGCGCCAGTGCTTCCGTCACCGTGCCGGACTGGATCGTCGTTCACCGCACCTGCGACTTGCCACGCTGCGACGTCGTGTACCGACGCGACGGGATCGTCGTGATGTCGCCACCCCGCACTACCGTCGACGCAGCGGCATGGCTCGGAGGCGATGACCTCGAGTCAGTGATCGAGCAGGGCATCGGGCGCGGCTACTACACCGTTCCGACTCTGTGGCGACATGCTCGACGGCTATGCCGTCGTGGCCGACGAGGTAGCACCCGATTCGTCGACGTCCTCGGTCGCCGCGAGTCTGGAGACGAGCGGTGGACTCCGACTACGAGCTGCGACTGGAGCGGGCCATGCTCGCTGCAGGCTTTCCGCAGCTGACACGCCAACACCCCGTGGAGATCGCGCCTGGGACGGTGGTTCATCCCGACCTCGGCATCCCCGAGGACGGCTTCTTCGTCGAGGTCGACCACCTGTCATGGCACGGCGCACACCTCGAGGGCGCCTATGACCGGCGGCGCGACCTGAAGGTCCGGGCCAGAACCGGTTCCACGTCGAGCGGGTCACCGACATTGCCATCGATCACCACCTCGACGAGACGATCGAGGACCTGCTGGCCGTCGATGGTCCGGCAGGTCAGACGGTGAACGCGCGTCGGTGGTTGCTCGCCTCGGTGGTGGCGGTCATCGGCGATCGGCGTCGCGATCGTGCTCGCGACGCGAGACGGCGGCGACGCCGCGTCCCTGCCGCCTGACGTCGGGGTCGTGGAGTGGGTGATCGACGGCGACACCGTCGACATCGACATCGGTGGACGCGAGGAGCGCGTTCGCATGATCGGCATCGACACACCTGAGCTGCATACCGACGCCGGTGGCGCCGAGTGCATGGCTCGCGAGGCGCTCGAATTCACGGCATCCCAGCTCCCTTCCGGGACGGAGGTACGACTGGAACGCGACGTGGTCGGCCGCGACGACTACGGCAGGCTGCTGGCTTACGTGTACCGGCGCGCCGACGACGTGCTGATCAACGAGTTGGTCGTCGCCCGCGGCTATGCCCGCCCGCTCACGATCGCCCCGAACGACACGCACAGCGAGCGCTTCGTCACCGCGGCACTTGCCGCCGAGGCCGCCAACCTCGGTCTCTGGGGGGCATGTGCCGGGTAGCGTCGCCGTCCGTGGCCGCCTCGATCGATCGCGACGTCTCGCTCAACGAGCGTCTCGGCTACTCGCCGGAAGCCAAGCTGGTCATCCTCTCGTGCGACGACCTCGGGTCCTGCCACGCCGCCAATGAGGGCGTCTACCAGGCGATCCGTGACGGCTCAGCGACGTGCACGTCGCTGATGGTGCCGGCGCCGTGGGCCCGGCATGCCGCCGAGCTGTACGCCGACGGCGACGACGTCGGCGTCCACCTCACGCTCAACGCCGAGAACGCCCGCTACCGCTGGGGTCCATTGACCCACGCCCCGTCGTTGCTCTCCGGCGACGGCGGGTTCCCGTCGACGATCGACGACCTGTGGGAACACGCCGATCCCGACGAGGTGCGCCGCGAACTGCGCACCCAGGTCGAGCGCGCCCTGGCGTGGGGGATCGATGCCACCCACCTGGCACCGCACCTCACTTCGATCACGCTGCGTCCGGAGTTCTTCGACATCTATCTCGAGCTCGCCGTCGAGTTCGACCTGCCGATCCGCCTGCCATCGACGATCTCCGAGGAGCGCGCCGGATTCCCGTTCCGCCGGCTCGCCGCCGAGGAGGGCGTCGTCTTCCCCGACCACTTCGACCACGACTGGCGCCCCGGCAGTCGCGCCCGCACGTTCGCCGCCCTCGACTCGTTGAGCGCCGGGGTCACGGAGATCCACATCCAACCGGCCATCGACACGCCCGAGGTGCGGGCGCTCACGCCGTACGCCGAGGCCTGGATCGACGACCTCGCCCTCGCCCTCGACCCGGCCCTGGCGGCGCGAATCGATGACGTCGGGGCGACGTTGATCGGCTACCGCGACCTCAGGGCTGCGATGCGAGACGGCTGAGCGCCGCCGCCACGTCGCCGGAACGGAGCACGTCGAAGAACGCCCCCGTCGACCCGGTGGTCTTCAGCCTGCCGCGCATGTAGGCGACGGTCGGCTCGAACGAAGGGTCGCGGACGTCGTCGAGGGGCACGGTGATCACGACGTCGGCGTCGTCGGGACCCTCGACGATCTCGTTCGACTTGGCGACGAACACGCGGTACTGCACCGTCGGCATCGCCGCGCTCACCTGCTCACTCTTGACGGAGTCGCGGATCCCCTCGAACAGATCGCCCTCTGTGCGGTGCGCCGGGATCGGTCCCACGAGGGAGCGGGCGAGCACCCATTCCTCCCATGGCCACACAGCGTTCAACTCGTCGTCGTCCAGCCCGAACCACCAGGCCTCGGCCGGGTCGATCTGTGTGGCGTGGGCGCGCGAGCGCCCCGCTGCGGGCCCACTGGAAGTCGGCGATGTCGATTCGCGTCGTGATCCGTTCGTCGGTGTTCGGCCGGTCGAACCACTTCTCTTCGAACGGTGAGGACCCGTTCTTGGCGATCAGCGCCTGATGCACCGTGCGCATGCGGTCGAGCGACCACGTGGCGTAGTACAGCTTGGAAGGCTGGAAGGGCACGCCGAGGTCCGGATACCAATCGGGATCTCCGGCACGGTCGAAGGCGAGCACGGAGATGTCGTGGACGCGCAGGTGGTCGGGATGCGGGTAGACCCGCTGGTCGTCGCCGTAGGTGAGCACGACTTGCGGACGGGTCCGGCGGATGACGGCCACCAGCCGTCCCGTCGCCTCGTCGATGTCGGCCTGGTGGAACGACTCGGGATGCTCGTTGCTCTCGCTGTCCGGCATCCCCGAGTCGCGATAGCCGAGCATCTCGATCTCGTCGAAACCGATGAGGGCAGCGGAGGCCGCCAACTCGAGCGGGCGCAGCTCGGCAAGCAAGGCCTTCTCCGCCTCCGGCGACAAGTCGTGGAACGGGCCCCCGGGCTCGCGCAGCGACGGGTTCTGGAGATCACCCTCCTCCCCCCCGGTGCAACAGACGAGCACTGTGTGGACGTTTTCGGCGTGGTACTTGGCGACCGTCGCCGCTCCCTTCGAGGCCTCGTCGTCGGGATGGGCGTGGACACTGAGCAGCGCAAGCCGGTCCTGCACGGCGGCCAGGCTAGCGACGGGCCCGCCGGTCGAATGAGTGACATCGGCCCTACGCTCTGGCGCCATGCGACGACGTCGACTTGCGTGCTTGGCGCTCGCCGCCACCGTCACGGTGATCACCGCGTGCGACACCGACGACGGCCGTGAGATGCAGACGCCCGATTCCTACGCCAGGTTCCAACTGCAGAACACGACGACGTCGACTTCAACGACCGTGGCTCCTCCCCCGACCGAGTTCATCCCGGCGACGTCGTCGACGACCTCGTCGACCACGTCGACCACGAGCTCGACGACGACGACAGCCTCGACGGGTTCGACGACGACGTCGACCGGGCCGGCAGCGCAGCCTGACGAGCACGGCGTCCGGCGGCACCGAGGCGGCGACTCCAGTTCATCGGACCGTGGGACGACGGCGCGGCCATCCCCGTCGAGTACACGTGCGACGGCGCCGGCGACGTCCCGCTGATCACGTGGACGGCGCCGCCGGAGGGCACCGCCGAGCTGGCGCTGTCCGTCCTCGACCCCGATGCCGACGGCTTCGTGCACTGGCTCGTCATCGGGCTGCCGGCACAGGCCGGATCGGTCGGCGGTGGCGAGCCGCTCGTCGACGGAGCGGCCGAGGCGGTCAACTCCTTCGGCAACCCCGGCTGGGGCGGCCCGTGCCCACCACCAGGTGGTGGACCGCACGCCTACCAGTTCACGCTGCACCTGCTCGACCAGCAGGTCGAGCTGCCGGCCGACACTCCGACCAACGAGCTCGTCGCCGCGGTCGAGGCGGCGACGGCGAGCAGCGTCACGTTCACCGGCACCTACGAGCGCGCCTGACTTCGATGTCACTCCCACCACCCACCGGGCTGCCTCAGCCCCCCGCAGCCGAACGAACCTTCTGCTACCGGCATCCCAACCGCGAGGCGGGAAGGCGGTGCACACGGTGCGGCCGGCCGGCATGCACCGAGTGCCTCGTCCGCGCCGACATCGGGAGCCAGTGCGTCGAGTGCGCCCAGAAGGGACGGCCGGCGGCACGCACACGGGCCCGCGATTGGAGCGCCCGTCAGCCGATTCTCGTCACCTACTCGCTGATCGCGATCAACCTCGCCGTGTTCGGTTGGATGGTCGCCCGCGACCGCGGAGAACTTGAACCCTGGCGGTTCGATCACCAGGAAGCCGCCGATCTGGCCCTCGCTGAGCAGCGTCGATCGTTCGGCACTACCACTGGCACCATCGAGTTGATCGACGTCACCGACAGTGGTACCGGCTCGTGTCGTCGAGCTTTCCTCCATTCGGGATCATCCACCTCGCCTTCAACATGCTTCTTGTTGTTCCAGCTCGGCTCAGCTTCTCGAACCGATGCTCGGACGAGTGCGCTTCGTCCTGCTGTACATCGCCTCGATGCTCGGCGGGTCGGCCGGAGCGCTGTTGCTCTGCAGCCCAACGAGCGGGTCTGCACGGCGGCGCATCCGGTGCCGTGTTCGGCCTGCTCGGAGCGGCCGCCGTGATCATGTATCCGGCGGGGAGTCAACCCGCTGTCCACTGGGATCGGCATCATTGATCGTCCTCAACCTGTTCATCACGTTCACGATTCGGCGGCATCTCGATCGGTGGCCACATCGGCGGTCTCGTCGCCGGAGCCGCCGCCGGATCGCTGATGGCTGCGCCGCGCCATGCCCGCCAGCCGGAGTGGGTGTCGTATGTCGCCCCGGTCGCCGTGGCCGTGGTCGCGGTCGTCGTCTCGATGGTGGCGACCAACTCCTGAGTCGCCGAGACGACTGTGACACCCCATGTTCATGATGGGGGCATGAGCACATCACGCAGCTCCGATCAACTCAGCCTGTTCCCGGCGACGAGCACCCTTCCCGAGCGCTTCCGTCTCGACGAGGCCACACGCCGCCGGGGTCTGCGCCACGTCGCCCGCATCCGTGCGCAGCTCGAGGCGCGGTATCCGTCCAAGCCGGCGGCAAGGTCGCCGGTCCGGGCGCCCCGCACCGCCGCCTAGCGGCGGGTTCAGTGCGGTGGCGCAACTTGGCGATCACCGCGGCGTCCTCGGGCGGCATCAACGGGCCGTACGGGGCGCTGTACACGCCCTTGCGGCCTCCTGGTTCGCTGAGGGCGAACAGGATCACCTCGTCGTCGGGATCGGACTGGCCCTCGAATCGCATCGTGCGGTCGATCGTCACCACTGACGGGTCGGCGTCGAGGCCGCTCTCGCTGCAGCGCAACAGCCCGTCGCGAGTGGCGAACCAGTTTCCCGTGTAGCCCTCGGCCTGCAGGGCAGCGATCACCTCCGACAGCGTGGCCATCGGATCGCCGTCCACGTCGAGCGACGCTAGCGCCTCACCGCGCGACTGGGCGCCAGGCCGCGGGCGGCGTCCCAGAACGAGACGTCGGGATCGAGGGGAAGGATCGCCAGCGACGACGTCGTGACGCCGTTGTCGAAGTACTCCTGGATCCGGGCGCGGCACCTTTCCGCCGAGCCGTGCACGACGAGCTCGTCGACGACGGAGTCGGGAATCGCCGCCAGGGCGGCCTGGCGATCGCCCGCCGCCCAGGCATCCCACATCGGCTGCAGCGCCTCGCCACGGCCGAGCCAGCGATGGAACTCGGCGTAGACCGGCACGTTGAGGTACACGGCGATGGCGAAGCGGGCGCCGGCACGGACGACTTCGGCGTTCTCGCTCGGGCACACGAAGATGCGGGCGACGATCTCGCGGTGAGCTCCCCCGCTGGCCTCCTCGACGACGCCGACAACGCGTCGCACATCGCTCGGCGCCAGCCAGTTGATGATCGCCCCGTCAGCCTCGCGCCCGGCCAGCCGCAGCATCCCCTCGCGCAGGGCGGCGATCAGGATCGGCGGCGCCTGTTCGGGATGCACACCGAGGCGGAAGCCGCGGACCTCGAAGGTGTCGTACGTGGCCGAGACCTTCTCCCCCGACAACGCATCGCGGAGGAAGCGCACGACGTCGCGCACCTTCTTGTACGGCTCGACGAACGGCACGCCGTTCCAGCGTTCGACGATCACGTTGCTCGACGAACCGATGCCGACGGCGAAACGCCCGGGCGCGGCGTCCGCCAGTGAGGCGACGCTCTGGGCGAGACACGCCGGCGCCCTCGTGAACGCCGGGACGATCGCCGTCCCGAGGCGCAGCCTGGGCTCCCACGCGGCGGCGAGCGCCAGCGGGGTGAAGGCGTCGGTGGCGTCGGCCTCGGCGGACCACGCGTCGGTGTAGCCCAGGTCGGCGAGCTCGGCGAGCCCGTCCCGGTGGGTGTGCAACGGACCCGGCAGCGGCACGGTCATGCCCGGCCGCACCGGCGGCGGTACATCGGGGTTGATCGACGTCATCACCGGTGTCTAGCCGACGTGCCGACGGCGCGGCGACTGCGCGAGACGCCGGCGCGGCTACCGTTCGCCTCCAATGCATGTCGCGTTGACGGTCAACGACTTCCTGCGCCGGGCCGAGCTGCTGTATCCCCACCGCGTCGGCGTCGTCGACGAGCCGGACCAGCCGGCACCGTCGTGGGGCACGCTGACGTACGCCGAGATGGCCGAGCGGGCACGGGCGCTCGCTGCCGGGCTCGACGCCCTCGGCATCGGTGCGGGCGAGCGGGTGGCCATCGTCAGCCACAACTCGGCGCGGCTGATCACGGCGCTGTTCGGTGTCTCCGGGTCGGGGCGGATCCTCGTTCCGATCAACTTCCGGCTCGTCGCCGACGAGGTCTCCTACATCGTCGAGCACAGCGGGGCGCGCATCCTGCTCGTCGATCCCGAACTCGACGAAGCGCTGTCCGGTGTCACGTGTGAGCGCCGGCTGGTGATCGGTGAGGAGGCCGACGAGTTGTTGTTGCGCCGCGGCGTCGAGCCGCAGCCGTGGGACGCCGACGAGGCGGCGACGGCGACGATCAACTACACGTCGGGGACGACCGCCCGACCCAAGGGAGTGCAGCTCACCCACCGCAACGTCTGGATCAACGCCACGACGTTCGGCTGGCACATCGGTGTCAACGACCGCGACGTCTACCTGCACACGCTGCCGCAGTTCCACTGCAACGGCTGGGGGATGCTCTATGCCGTGACGGGCATGGGCGCCAAGCACGTCGTGCTGCGCAAGGTCGACGGCGCCGAGATCCTCCGCCGCGTCGACGAGCACGGCGTGACGCTGATGTGCGGCGCCCCCGCCGTGCTCAACATGATCCTCGACGCGGCGAGCACGTGGGAGGGGCCGATCCCGGGCTCCGGCCGCACCCGGATCGTCGTCGCCGGGGCGCCGCCGCCGACACGCACGATCGAGCGCACCGAGACCGAGCTCGGCTGGGAGTTCGTGCAGATCTACGGGCTCACCGAGACGTCGCCGCTGCTGACTATGAATCGCCGGCGCGCCGAGTTCGACGAGCTCTCGCCGACCGAACGGGCGGTGCGCCTCGGTCGCGCCGGCGGACCGGCGATCGGCTGCGAGATGGCCGTCGACGAGCACGGCGAGGTGCTGGCGCGCAGCAACGTCGTGATGGAGGGGTACTGGAACCAGCCGGAGGCCACGGCCGCAGCGATCGTCGATGGTTGGTTCCACACGGGCGACGGCGGCTCGATCGACGAGGACAACTACGTCGTGATCTCCGACCGCAAGAAGGACGTGATCATCTCCGGTGGCGAGAACGTGTCGTCGATCGAGGTCGAGGACGCCATCTTCCAGCACCCCGACGTGGCCGAGGTCGCCGTCATCGGCATCCCCGACGAGAAGTGGGGCGAGCTCGTCACCGCCCTCGTCGTCACCGTGCCCGACAGCAAGCTGTCCGCCGACGACGTGATCGCCTGGACGAAGCAGCGGCTGGCTGGCTACAAGTGCCCCAAACGGGTCGAGTTCCGCAGCGAGTTGGCCCGCACCGCCACCGGCAAGCTGCAGAAGTTCAAGCTGCGCGAGCCGTTCTGGTCCGGCCACACCCGCCAGGTCCACTGACCGCGTCCGCCGTCCGGCGTTCCGCGGCCACGTGTGAGACAGAAGTGGCTCACACGTGGCCGCAGAACTGGCGGCTCAGGTGGTGGGCGGCGTGCTCGCCGCGCTCACTGGGCATTCGGCGCTCCGTCATCTGAGTCCGCCCTGTCGGCATCGAGCAAATGACGAAGCAGTCCTCGGGAGCCGGCGGGGTCAGCACGCGATCGATCACGTGCACGGTTGCGTTGGCGGTCGTGATGTTCCAGCAAGTCGCCATTGCCGCACCACCGTTGATGATCAGTGCACCGTCTTCATCGGTGGTGAACCCGAGCTCCCCGCCTTGAACGGATGTGACACTGCCCGCCTCGGCCAGGTCGGCCGCGCTCAGCGACTCGCCGGCTACAACGTGGTAAGTGAGGATGCTCGTCAACAACTCGGTATCGGCCAGGATCACGTCGAGGTCGGACGGAGGGACATCCGCAAACGCCTCGTTGCCGGGGCAAAGATTGTGAACGGACCTTCGCCATTCAACGTGTCGACGAGGCCGGCAGCCTGAACGGCCGCCGACAACGTCGTCAAATAGGGATTGTTGGACGCCGCTGTGGCGACCGGGTCATCGGCCATGCCCACGAACGAGCCTTCACCTTCGGCCGGAATTGAAGCGCAGAACGGGCCCGCAGGGTCGCCCGGGTCCACGACCGAGCGGGCGGAGATGAGTTGGAAGAACGGGTTGGCGGCTTCGGGTTCGAAGGGGATGTAGCCTTTCATCGGGATTGCGACACGAGGAGGAACCGTTCATGGACCTGTATCGCTTTGACCCGCTGGCGACGTCTGTCAAGCAGACCGTGTCGCGGCGCGCCGCCGTGGGCCGCCTCGGCGGCGGGGGGCTGGCCGCCGCCCTGCTCGCCACCGTCGGCCTCCAGCGGCGGGCCGCCGCCCAGGACGCCACGCCGGCCGCGCCGGCCGGCTGGCGGACCGAGCATTTGGAGGTCGAGTTCACGCCGGGCACCCCGCTGCCGGGGTCAGCATCACCCTCGCCGGCGGCGGGCCGCCGCAGCGGGGCGACTGGTTCTATATCGACTCGCCGCTCTACGCGGCCGGCGACGCCGGCGGCACCCAGATCGGCACCTACCAGTGCTTCGGGGCCTGGACCCACGCCGCCGACGACGCCGCCGCGCCGGACCTGCGCCTGACCACGGTCCAGTTCCGGTTCGACGACGGCGCGATCATGGGGGTGATCAACGAGCTCGGCGCCGACCCGAGCGCCATCGTCGGCGCGGTGCAGGGCGGGACCGGCCGGTACACCGGCGCCCTGGGGACCTTCCAGCAGCTGCCCGGGCCGGGGGTCACGGCGGTCCCGGCGACCACGGACGCGCGGGACGCGGGCACGCCGACGCCGCAGCCCCGGCCGTGGTGCGGGCCCCGTTCGACCTCATCCTGCCGGACCTCGGCTAGGAGGACCCGATGCGCGCACGATGGAGGGGGCCGGCCTCGCGCCGGCGCGTCCTCACCCAGGGTTTGGCCGGGGCGCTCGGGCTGGGGCTCGGGCTCGCGGGCGGCCGCGCGGCGGGCGCCCAGGAGGAGTTGGTCACCGTCTCGGGGGGCGGGGTCAACGTCAAGCAGATGCCGAGCCCCGACGGGAGCGCCGAGGTCCCGCTGCGGGAGTCGTTCAGCTTCGACCCGCACTACGCCCAGTGCATCATCGAGGACAACCCGGCCGACTTCGCGATGGACACCTTCGCCATGGGCACGGTGGTGGTCGAGGCGCACACCTTCTTCATGGCGATGTACGCCACCGACCTGAGCCTGGTCAGCATCCGGGACGGCGGCGGCGGCACGCGGGTGGCCAAGCTGACCGGGGCGCTGAGCTGCTCGACCGAAGCCGGCACGGCGAGCGGCACGGTCGGGTCGCGGACGGCGACCGAGCCGGCGTTCTACGAGATCGAGGCGGTCGACGGCGGGCACGGGGGCGGGGCGGCGGGGGACCGCTTCGCCTTCACCGTCTTCTTCGACCCCGAGCAGGCGCCGGTCAACCACGCCATCTTCGGCCCCAAGCCGACCTTCACCGGGGAGATGGTGGCCGGCGAGGTCACGATCGCGGTGCCGGCGGTCCTGCCTCTGCTGCCGGCCGAGACGCCCGGTGAGGGCACGCCGGCGGCGTAGCGGCACCACCGAGAGATCGAGGCGGTCGGGGCCCGGGGGGCATGAGCGGCGCGGCGGGCCCCGATCGCACGGCAGGACAAGCGAGGCATTTCAATCGGTGTCCGTGCCCGTCAGGGGCACCGCTCGGCCGGCCTGGGAGCGGCAGCCGGGCGAGACCCGGCGGGTCTACGAGGCGTTCCGACAGTTCGTGACTTCGGCCCGCTGCGCTCTCTGCGGACGCTGACCGAGACTCCCAACGGTCGTCGGGTGCCTACTCACGTCGAGCCCGGTCCGCCCGCTGGGAGTGACGTCGCCGCGCCGACGCTGGGATGACGAGCGCGACCGCGTGGACGATAACGCTCGGCTCGAACGGTGGTCACCTGAGTTGTGAATCGGTTGTGATGGCGCACGCGCTCTGCGGTACCCGCTCACCGCTGCCGTCTTGCGACTCCATGAAGGTGTGTGCGCAACTAGCGATAGTCTGCGAGAGCTCAAGGTTCGCGACAGACGGGGGCGCTACGTCGGGACGTGGGGGGCGGTCATCCGGTTGAGATCGCGGAGGCTGAGCCCGAACGCCACGGTGGCACAGCCACGGAGGAACAGCCGGATCCCGAGGAGGATCGCCAGGACGACGACGGTCGCCTCCGGCCACACCAGAGCGAACACCCCGATGACGATGCTGAGCAGGCCGTCGAGCCACCACAGCCCCCAGCGGGGCAGCTCACGGCGGTAGCGGAAGGCGAACATCACCTCGCTCACGCCGCCGACGATCAGCCCGATGCCGACGATCGACCGCCAACGCCCACAGCGTGACGTCGGGCCACAGCAGCGCGGCGATCGCCGTCACCATCCAGATCGCAGCCAGCACGTACGACGGCCAGCGCACCTCGTGGCGCTCGGCCTGCGACAGCTCGTCGACTGCGGCGAAGGTCAGCCCGATGGCCACGAGGACCACCAGCGTGCCGACCGCGGCGAACGGGTTGAACAGCAGCAGCACCCCGACGACGCCGATCGCCACGCCGAGCACGACGACGAGCCACCAGCGGCGTAGCAGCGGAGTGATCCACGTCTCCGAGAACCCGACGACCTGCATCGCGACTCCCTTCCGACGGCGATTCTGTCAGCTGGCAGTGGACGTCGGTGCGATCGTGGTGGTTGTGGTCGAGGTGGTGGACGTGGTCGTCGTGGTCGACGTCGTCGGCGCAGGGGCGTCGATCGCCGCATGATCGATGGCGTCCTGGAAGATCTCCTCCAGGTCGTCGGTTTCCTCCGGGTAGTTGCCGCTGACGAGGATCGCCCAGGTCATCCCGTCGGGGCGATGGACGACCATCGAGTGGGTGTTCTCGATCGTCCCGGTGTGCCCCCACGACTGGTTGGCGTACGCCATCGTCGCCAGCCCGTACCACCGCTCCGTCGGCGAGCTGTAGGCGATCCCGGCGACCGGCTTGCGCATCAGCTGGGCGAGATCGTCCGGCAAGGGGTGGAATCCCGGGTTGGTGTTGTCGAGCGAGTCGACGATCTTGACCACGTCGGTCGGCGTCGCCACCCATGAGCCGGCCCCGTCGAGGACCTCCATGTAGTTGCGGTTCGGGAACGACGGATGGACGACCTCGTCCGGGTTCGGGTCGAACGTCCCGGCGAGGCGCATTCCGTTGATCCCCAGTGGCGCGAGCAGGCGCTCCTGGACGACGGTCTCGTAGGGCTGCCCGGTCACGATCTCGATGAGGATCGACAGCAGGCAGAAGTTCATCTGCGAGTACTCGTACGTCGTCCCGGGATCGAACTGGACTCCGGCGTCCAGCCCGCGGGCGGCGGCCTCGCGGCACGACTCGACGCGGCGGGAGAAGAACGTGTCGTAGAACTCGCTGAACCCGGACGTGTGCGAGAGCAGGTGGCGCACCGTGATGGCCGCCGGCGGCCGTCCGGTCACGTCGACGCCGAGGTGGTCTCCGAGCAGTTCGCCGACCGGGTCGTCGAGGGTCAGCGTGCCGTCGGCGACGAGCTGCAGGGCGACGGTTCCGGTGATCACCTTGGAGATGCTGGCGATGCGGAAGCGATCGGAAACGTCGACCGGCTCCAGCACCACCGGCACGGTCGTCGTGGTCGACGTCGTCGTCGTGGCGATCGTCGACCGCACCGGATGACTCCGTCGGCGGTTCCGGCGGCGGAGGCACGATGTTGGGCGAGTTGCGGTCGCCGAACGACGAGGCGTGGACCGGGACGCCGTCGATGCTGACCGCCACGCCGAAGGCGAAGTCGCCGGCGCCGAGCAGGCGGTCCTGCAGGTACTCGTCGAACCGGGCCCACTGCGCGTCCGTCGGGGGGACCAGCCTGCTGCTCGGCGTCGGACGGGCGACCAGCGTCGTCGTCGCCGCCGCCGCGGCCGTCGCCGGTGGAGTCGCCGAGCCGCTCGCCGGCGTCGACGGCGCCGCACCTGCGGTCGGTGACGGAGGCCTTCGTGTCGGTGGTCGCCGCCGCCAGAGACGTCGTCGGCGTGGCGGCGAGCGGGCGCGAGGCCGCGCACGCTGCGGCACCCGTGGTGACGAGCAGCGCCGCCACCACGGACGCGTATCGCTGCGTCCTCGCCGAAATCATGGGTCAACATCATCGCGGGAGATCGCGCCAATTCCGCTTCGCCCCCCGGCGGGCGTCAGGGCGACAGGACGGCACGAGCGACGATGTCGGTGCCGAAGGCGGTGAGAATGGCCAGGTAGAGCAGGCCGGTCGCCGCCATCACGGCCGAGTACTGCCGCTCCCGCAGGGCCGCCTTCGTCACGACGACGAGGGCGATCGTCGTGACGGCGCACGCCGCCCACATCCACCCGAGCATGCCGCCCCACCCGTCGTCGATGCTCCCCGACCACACGCTGAACATCCCGGTGGGGATCAGCAGGGCGATCACCTCGATCGGCCAGATGACACCCACGGCGTCGACGAGCTCGTGCAACCGGCGTCGCGGCAGGCCCGGCTGGACCAGGTACCAGTGCCCGAGCAGCATGGCGTCGGTGATCGCCCCGAGGAAGGCCGCGCCGACCAGCGTCCGGAGCACCGAGAGGGCGACCTCGCCGTCGGTGTCGATCGCCGCGGCGAGCAGTCCGACGGTTCCGAGGACGACGGGAACGAGGTCGAGCCGTGGGTCGAACTCGGCCGCGACTGCTTCGACTCGCGGTCCCTCCGGCCGGCGCCACCGGCACCGTTCGGTCGATGCCGGTCATCGCCGCGACACGAGCGGTCCGGCGGTCGTGCTCCTCGCGCTGCCCGCGCACACCGGCGGATCGACTGCCGAAGGAGACGGCCAGCACGACGAGGCAGGCGATTCCCGTGGCGGCCGCGGACGCCTCCCGCACCGGGTTGGGATCGGTGAGGATTCCGGCCGCGACGGCGCTGAAGGCGATGGCGGCGTAGACGCCGCGGAGCAGCCAGCCGTAGCCCAGCCCGACCTCACGCCGACGAGTCGTGAACCAGCAGAACGCCATTCCCCCGACTGCCCACTGCAACAGCACGGTGGCGGCCTCGAGGCGGATCACGCGGCGGAGGGTACCGTCGCCTCTCGACGTCGACGGCCTAGCCTGACGCAGCCATGAACCACCGTCGATCCTCTCGTCCGCGGCTCGGCGGCCCAATCGGCGCGGCGGCGTTCTTCGCACTGATCCTCGTCGGGATGTCCGGGTGCTTCACCGGCGAGCGTCCAACCCTCGCCCACGAACCGTCAACAGGATTTCCCGCCGTCGACGCCGTCGTCGATCGCGTCAACGCCCTCGGCGACGCCGTGTACACCGCCGACTACGACGTCGTCACGACGATCGACAACGCGACGACTCTCGTCCGAGCATCGCAATCGGGAGACAGTCGCCGCTCGCTGACGATCGGCGACGTGCGCTACCTCGTCGACGGCTCGTCGACCCGCACATGCACCGTGTCCACCGGCACGTGCGTCGACACCATCGACGCCTCGCGAGTCAGCGACGTGCAGATGACCCCGGACTTCTTCGGCACCAGCCTGTCAGCGCGACTGCGCCACGACGCCGAGGTCGCCGTCGCCGAACCGACGGCGTCGACCGAGGAGGTCGAGGGCCAGGCGGCGACGTGCGCAGCGATCCCTGTCGAGGGGGCGACGAACACGTATTGCGTGCTCGACAACGGTGTGCTCGCCCGCCTCGCCGCCGGCGACGTCGTCGTCACGATGACCGCCTACGAACCCGGCGCCGACGCCTCCCTGTTCACGCCCGACGGCGGCTGACGTCTTCGATCCGAGTGTTTCCGTGCATCGGAGTGCTACCGGCACCCCTGGCGGACACGTAGCACTCGGATGAGGTGCTGTCAGACGGAGACGAGGTCGTGGTCGGCGTCGTTCAGCGACTGCGGACCGGCGTCGGTGGCGACGACGATGTCCTCCAAGCGCATCCCCCACCGGCCGGCGACGTAGATCCCCGGCTCGACGCTGAACGCGTGGCCGGCGACGAGCGGTTCCGTGTTGCCGGCGATGATGTAGGGATCCTCGTGCTCCTCGAGGCCGATGCCGTGGCCCGTGCGGTGGATGAAGTAGTCGCCGAACCCGGCGCCGGCGATCATCTCTCGAGCGGCCCGGTCGACGTCCTCGCACGGTGTGCCGACCGTCGCCGCGGCCACGCCGGCGGCCTGGGCGGCGTGCAGGACGGCGTAGGCGTCGGCGATCTCCGCCGGCGGTTCCCCCGTGAACACGCAGCGGGTGATGTCGCTGCAGTAGCCGTCCATCGTCCCGCCGAAGTCGCACAGCACGATCTCGCCGGCCTCGATCACCCGGCCCGACGCGTGATGATGCGGGCTGGCGGCATTCTCCCCGGCGCCGACGATGGCGAAGTTGACCTTGTCGTGGCCCTCGCCGAGCAACCGGCTCGAGAGGTCGGCGGACACCTGCGCCTCGGTGCGCCCGACGAGGGGGATCTCGCCGCGCTGTAGCTGCGACGGCGACTCGATCGGCTGCCGCGCCGGCGGCGCTGCAGGGCGGCGATCTCGGCCTCGTCCTTGACCTTGCGCAGCGGACCGACGACGTCGACGGCGCGACGGTACGTCGCACCGGGTAGGTGCGGCAGCAGCTCGACGAGGAAGCGGGCCCACATCTGATCCCCGACGGCGATCGTCGACGCCGCGCCGCACAGGCCGAGCGACGAGCTCGACGGGATCGACGGACTCCGGCCACGGCGCCATGGTGAACACGCCAGGCTGTTCGACGACGCGGGGCGCCTCCAGCTGGGGGACGACGAGCGTCGCCTCGCCGTCGCGCGGCACGACCAGCATCGTCAGCCGCTCCAGCGGCATCGCGTAGTACCCGGTGAGGTAGGGCAGGTCGTGCCCGACCGAAAGCAGGAGGACATCGACGCCTTGCTCGGCCATGCCCTTGCGGACGCGGTCGAGACGGTCGAGATAGTTGGCGGAGCTCACCGCGCCATTGTGGCCGGGGACGCAGAGAGTTCACCGCCACGCCCTCCGCGGCGGCCTTGGCGTGGTAGCTCGACCTCGTCAGCGGGCTGGCCTCGACGTGACCGATGCCGAGCGACTCGCCGAGCGCCGCCCAGTCGCCGAACCGCGGCGGCTCGACCCAGCGGTCGACCGGGATGTGGTGCGACGTCGGGCGGAGGTACTGCCCGATCGTGACGATGTCGACCCCGATCGCCGCCAGGTCGGCGAGCAGTCCCTCGATCTCGGCGTCCGTCTCGCCGAGCCCGACCATGAACCCCGACTTGGTGACGAGCCCGGCGGCCTTGGCCCTGGCCAACACGGACAGGCTGCGGGCGTACCCGGCCGACGGGCGCACGGCCCGCTGCAGTCGGGCGACCGTCTCGACGTTGTGGTTCATCACGTCGGGCCGGCAGGCGAACAACGTCGCCAGGGCGGCGTCGCTGCCGCGAGCGTCGGAGATCAACGTCTCGACCCGCGCCTCGGGTCGCCGTTGACGGATCGCCTCGACGCACGCGGCGACGTGCGCCATCCCGCCGTCGGCGAGGTCGTCGCGAGCCACCATCGTCAGCACGACGTGGTCGAGGGCCATGCGAGTCGATCGCCTCGGCGACCCGCTCGGGTTCGTCGGCCGCCGGAGCCTCGGGCTTGCGTGTGTCGACGAGACAGAAGCCGCATGCCCGGGTGCACCGGTCGCCGAGGACCATGAACGTCGCCGTTCCGTCGGCCCAGCACTCCGACAGGTTGGGACACCCGGCGTCCTCGCACACCGTGACGAGTCCCAGCGAGCGGATCGTTCGCCGCAGGTCGAGAACGGGCGCCGTGTGGTGGACCTTCGGACGCAGCCAGTCGGGCTTGCGGGTGCCGATCGACAACCCGTCGACGACTCCGACTTCGGCGAGTCGCGACGTCAAGCGCACGGGCTCGCCGTGGCGATCGGGGCGCACGGCATCGCCCGGGCCGGCGCCGCGAGAGAACAGGGACAGATCCTCGGGGCGGTGGCGCCACGCCACGTCTTGGCGCTCCATCCGCCCGGCTCCCCAGCGTTCGCCGGCGATGCGAGCCAGCACGTCGACGACCTCGCGCATCTCGACGTCGACACCCTCCTCGCGGAGCGACGTGACCGGCCGGTCGCCGATGCCGCACGCCACGATGTGCTCGCGCAGGTAGGCCATGTCGGTGGCGACGTTGAGGGCGAAGCCGTGCATCGTCCGCCCGCCCTTGAGACGCACGCCGATGGCGCAGATCTTGCGCGGGTTGGGTCCGGCGGCGTCGACCCACACCCCGGGATATTCGGTGAGACGGCCGGCGCTGACGCCGAACGCGGCGAGGGTGTCGATGACCACCTGCTCGACGTTGCGGACGTGGCCGGCGGCATCGAGCTTGTTGGCGACGGTGAGGATCGGATAGCCGACGAGCTGGCCCGGACCGTGATAGGTGATGTCGCCACCGCGGCTCACCGCGACCAACTCGGCGCCGACGTCGGCGGGCTCGCACCGCAGGTTGTGGGCGAGGTCCGACCGCGGTCCGTAGGTGAACACGTGCGGGTGCTCGAGGAGCAGCAGGTGCTGTTCGGCGCGGCCGCGGAAGAGCGCCTCCTGCACCGCCAGGGCCTCGCCGTAGGGCACGCTCCCCAACCACCGAACCCGCAGCGGAGCCGTCACAGTTCGGTCGACCAATCCTTGGTTTCGAGGATCTCCTTGACGCGGACGAGGAAGCCGGCGGCGTAGGCGCCGTCGAACGCCCGGTGGTCCCAGGCCATCGCCAGGTTGCCGACGGGATGGACGACGATCGCCTCGGTGCCGTCCGGCAACGCGGCGACGACCGGCTTGCGCACGATGGCGTCGGTCGACAGGATCGCCACCTGCGGCTGGTTGATGATCGGGAACGTCAGCACCGAGCCGGCGGAGCCGTTGTTGGTGATCGTGAACGTGCCGCCAGAGATCTCGTCGGGCATCAGCTTCTTCGTCCGGGCCCGGCCGGCGAGGTCGACGATCTCCCTGGCGATGGCGGCGAGGCGCTTGCCTTCGGCGCCGCGGATCACCGGGACGATCAGGCCTTCGTAGTCGAGGTCGACGGCGATGCCGAGGTCGACGTAGCCGTGGACGATGAGATCGTTCTCGCCGACGCTGGCGTTGAGGTGCGGGAACTCGTCGAGGGCGTCGACGACGGCCCGGCTGATGAAGGGGAGGTACGTCAGGCTGAAGCCCTCCGTCTTCCTTCCACTGCTTCTTGACCTTCGACCGGGTCAGGTCGACGTTGTGGTAGTCGACCTCGACGACGCTGAAGGCGTGCGGGCTGGTGCTCTTCGAGGTCAGCATCGCCGTGCCCGTGAGCTTGCGGATCTTGCTCAGCTTGACGACCTCGTCACGATCGGTGGCCGCCGGTGCCGGGGCAGCAGCCGCGGCCGGAGCCGGCGCCGCCGTGGGGGCGGGAGCCGCGGCCGGCGCGGCAGGAGCGACGGGGGCGGCCGGAGCGGCCGGCGCGGCAGGAGCAGCGGCCGCGGCCGGCGCGGCAGGGCCTGCCGGAGCTGCGGCCGCCTTGCCGCTGGCGATGGCATCGATGTGGTCGAGGACGTCGTCGCGGGTGATCCGCCCGCCTGGGCCGGTCCCGGTGATCTTCGCCGGGTCGAGGCCGTGCTCGTTGACGAGACGGCGAACGACCGGCGACAGCAGACGGCCGGCGGCGCCGGCAGGCGCAGCCTCTTCAGCGGCAGGTGCAGGACCGGCGGAAGGCGCCGGGGCGCCGCGCGGCGGAGCGTCGGTGCCGGCTCGGGTTCAGCCGCCGCAGGCGCCGGCTCGGGCTCTGGCGCTGCAGCGGGCGGGTTCAGCGGCGGGCGCGGCGGGTTCCGGAGCTGGCTCGGCAGCTGCGGGGGCCGGCTCCGGTTCTGCTGCCGGTGCTTCGGCAGGTGGCGCCTCAGGGGCCGCGCCGGCGGCGCCTCGGCGGGCTCGGCGGACGGGGCCGCCGCCGGTGCTTCGCCGCCCTCGTTGACCACCGCGATCACCGTGCCGACGGAGACGGTCTCGCCTTCCGGAACGCGGATCTCGGCCACCGTGCCGGCAACCGGTGACGGCACCTCCGTGTCGACCTTGTCGGTCGACACCTCGAACAACGGCTCGTCGGCGTTGACGTTGTCGCCGACCGCCTTGAACCACTGCGTGATCGTGCCCTCGGTGACCGTCTCGCCGAGTTGCGGGAGCGTGACTTCAGCCATTCGAATCCTGCGTTCCCCGGCCACGCAGGCCGCTGCTGGCCGCTCCTCGGCTGGCGCCTCACTCGCTCGCACCGGAGCACGGGTTTGACTTCAGCCACTGTTGGATCCTTTCTCAGCCGTTGAAGTTGCGACCGGTGAGCGTCATCACCGTCTCGCCGAACAGCTCGGTGAGGCTCGGATGCGGTTGGATGAACTCGGCGACCTCGTCGACCGTGGCGTCCCAGTTGACGGCGAGGTAGCCGCCGCTCAGCTGCTCGGTGACCCACGGGCCGACCATGTGCACGCCGAGGATTCGGCCGGGGCGCCCATCGCTCCCGACCTCGGCGATGATCTTGGCGAGGCCGTCCGTCTCCCCGAGGATCTGCGCCCGGGAGTTGGCTCGGAACGGGTGCTTGGCGACGACCACGTCGTAACCCGCAGCCTTGGCCTCCTCCTCACCCGGCCCGGCCCAGGCGACTTCCGGGTGGCAGTAGATCGCCCACGGCACCCGGTCGTACTGCACCGGCATCGCCGACTCGCCGAGCGCCTGCTTGACGACGAGGATCGCCTCGGCGTAGCCGACGTGGGCGAGTTGCGGAGTGTCGATGAGGTCGCCGATCGCATACACACCCGGCTCGCCGGTACGGCAGAACTCGTCGACCTCGACGAAGCCACGCTGGTCGACGACGACTCCGGTGCCCTCCAACCCGAGCTTGTCGGCATACGGCCGTCTGCCCACCGACACGATCACGGCGTCGACCTTGAGCTCCTCGCCGTCGCCGAACGTGACGATCGTTCCGCCCTTGTCCCTGGGCCGATGACCGGTGACCGGGACGCCGGTGCGGATGTCGATCTTCTTCTTCTTGAACGAGCGCACGACGACGTTGGCGACGTCGCTGTCGAGACCCGGGAGGATCTTCGGCAGGGCCTCGAGGATCGTCACCTCGGCACCGAGGTCGGCGAACGTCGAAGCGAACTCGCAGCCGATCGCCCCGCCGCCGATCACCGCGACGCGTTCGGGGACATAGTCGATGTCGAGCACTTCGTCGCTCGTCATGATCGGTCCGCCGCGCTCGAAGTTGGGGATCAGTCGCGGCACGGAACCGGCCGCCAGGATGACCGTCGTTCCCGTGATCTCGGCGGTGCCGCCGTCGTTGAGCGCCACCGTGACAGTGCGGTTGGCGCCGAGACTCCCGATGCCGTTGAACACCTCGACCTTGCGGTTCTTGCACATCGACGCGACGCCGCCGACGAGTCCGGCGACGAGCTTCTGCTTGCGCTGTTGGGTGACCGCGAAGTTCACCTTCGGCGCGCTCGCCTCGATCCCGAAGTCGGCGGCGTGGTCGACATGGCGATACACCGCGGCGGTTTCCAGGAAAGCCTTGGCCGGGATGCACCCGCGGTTGAGACACGTGCCGCCGAGGGCGTCCATCTCCACCAGCGCCGCCTTCATTCCGGCGGAAGCCGCATACAGGACGGCGGAATAGCCACCGGGACCGCCACCGATCACCACGAGGTCGAATTGCTCAGCCATGCGTCGAGTCACGGTAGCGCCGCGAGACGATCGCCGCGTCCGTCAGGAACGCTGCGCGTCGGCCAGCTCCCAACGGGCGGAGTCGTCGCCGCGCTCGACGAGCAGCACCCGCACACCCCCGGCCGCCTCGCCGACGTCGAACGTCAGCTGACACTCGCTGGCGGCGACAGTGACGGCGCCACATTCGTCGTCGCCCTCGCCGGTCGGAGCGAGCGCCTCGCTCTCGCCGGGAACGACGAGACGGAAGGCCGCGGCGGCGTCTTGGTCGTCGACACCACCGAGGCGCACCGACACCTCCGCCACGCCACTCGACTCGTCGTACGACTCGACGACCACTTCGAGGTCGCCGACTCGCACTTCGGCTCCCAACGGTGAGAACTCGACGTTCTCATCCTGATCGGCGATGCGAAGCAACTGAATGACACCCGCCACGAGGATGAGCAGGCCGCATGCCACGGCGAGGAGCAGAAGGGTGCGGGTGCGCACGGGCCGCAGGCTAAGAGGTGTGTGCCGAACTGGGCGGCCCGCGCTCGGACCTTCATTGAGACTACAACTATTGTGGCCGAGTCGGTTAGGGTTCGGCTGTGCCTTCGACCTCCCCGGAGCGGCCGCTCGATCGGCGCGAGCACCATGCATGGCGCACGTTCGTGGAGACGGTTGACGACCTCACGGCGGCGATCAACGCCGACCTCGCGCCGCACGGCATCACCCTCGGCGACTACCAGGTGTTCGTCTTCCTGTCGGAGGTCGAAGGACGGCGGATGCGCATGGTCGATCTGGCGGCCGCCCTGCATCTGTCGCCGAGTGGACTGACGCGGCGACTCGACGGGCTCACTCGTCACGGCTACGTGGACCGCGTTCCATCGCTGCAGGACCGTCGGGTGATGCTCGCGGTGCTGACCGACAGCGGGTTCGCCAAGCTCACCGAGGCCTATCCCACGCACCTCGCCAGCGTCCGCCGGCTCATCTTCGACCACTGCTCGTCGGCCGACGTCGTGGCGCTCGGGCGCGTGTTCACGGCCATCCAGGCCGGCCTCTGCAAATGATCGCGCTCCCGCGCGGCTTCCGCTGCTACGTCGCCAACATCGGTGTCGCCGACGGACCGCGACGACTTCGTCGTCATCGCCGCTGAGCGACCCGTCCCAGCCGCGGGCGTGTTCACCCGGAGCAGGTTCGCCGCCCCGTGTGTCGTGTCCAGCAGGGCGAACCTCGCCGACTGGATCGCCCGAGTGGTCGTCGTCGTCGCACGCAACGCCAACGTCGCCAACGGTCGCGAGGGTGATGCCGACAACCAGGCGCTCGAGGACGCGGTGGCGACGCGCCTCGGCTGCGCGACTACCGACGTGTTGATCGCCTCGACGGGCGTCATCGGTCGGCGCTATCCGATCCAGCGCATGCTCGAGGGCGTCGCCGGGATGCCCACCGAGCTGCCGGACACCGACATCGACCGGGCGGCCGAGGCGATCATGACGACCGACACCCATCCCAAGCTCGTCGAGCGCACCGTCGCCGGAAGTTCGGCCCGCATCGTCGCGATGGCCAAGGGCGCCGGGATGATCGAGCCGAACATGGCGACGATGATCGCCGTGGTCCTCACCGACGCCGAGGTCTCCGGCGAGACGCTCGACAGCTGCTTCCGAGAGGTCGTCGAGCACACGTTCAACTGCGTGAGTATCGACACCGACACTTCCACGAGCGATACAGCGGTCGTCCTCGCCAGCGGGGTCGCCGGGCCGGTCGACATCAGCGCCTTCACCGATGCCCTGCACGACGTGGCGCTGTCGTTGGCGAAGCAGATCGCCGCCGACGGCGAAGGAGCCGAGACCCTGATCGAGGTGCGGGTCGACGGGGCACGCGATCGGGCGCAGGCCAAGCGGGTCGCCAAGTCGATCGTCAACTCACCGCTCGTGAAGACCGCCGTGCACGGCGCCGATCCCAACTGGGGGCGGGTGGCGATGGCGATCGGCAAGTGCGATGGCGAGGACGACCGCGACATCGACCCCGACCGTGTCGTGATCCGCTTCGGCGACCAGCAGGTCTACCCGGCCAAGCTCGACGACGCCCGGCTCGCCGAGTTGTCGGCGTACCTCGCCGAACCGGAGGTGACGATCCACGTCACGCTCGGCACCGGCACCGAGTCGTGCACCGTGTGGGGCTGCGACCTCACGGCCGGCTACGTCCGCATCAACGCCGACTACACGACCTAACCCATTGGAGTGTTTCGCTGCCGACCAGCCGACCTTGTCGGCCTCAACTCCCGGATTCCGGGAGTATGCCCGACAAGTTGGGGCCGCTCGCGATGTGACACCCGGTCGCGATGATCGCGGCGATGAAGGACGCGGACCGGCGACTCAGTGAACTGGCGTCCACACAACGTCAGGTCTTCACGCGCGAGCAGGCACTGTCAGCTGGTCTGTCGTACAACGGCATCCGGCGGCGGGTCGACTCGGGATCGTTGGTCGTTGTCGGACCCCGCACGCTGACATTTGCGGGCGTGACGCTCGACTGGCGAGGGTGGCTCCAGGCCGGGCTCCTCGATCTCGGGCCGGGCGCACTGGTGTCGGCCGAGGCCGCTGCGGCGCTTCACGAGCTCGACGGTTTCGCAGCGGGACCGCTGGTGTTCCTCACCCGGCGTAACGCCAAGGACCGCACCACGGTCGGAATCGTCACCTCCTCGACCTGCATCGAACGCCTCGACTGCAGGATGGTCGACGGCCTTGCTGTCACCTCGGGAACCCGAACCGTCATCGAGCTGATCGGTCGCGTCGACCGGTCGAAGCTCGGCAACGCCCTCGACAGCTCGTTTCGGAAGCGCCTCACTGCGCCATCAGTGGTCGATCGCCGGCTCGCAGAGCTTGGCCGCCGCGGCAGGCCAGGCCTTGCCGACTTCGACGAGCTGATGGCACTCGCCGGTGTCGAGAGCTGGCTCGAGCGATCCTTCCGCCGACTCCTTCGGAGCACTGCACTGCCCACGCCGGCCATCCAGCGCACGTATCGCCGCGACGGCGTGCACATCGCCCGAGTCGACTTCGACTTCTCGCCGCTGCCGATCATGGTCGAAGTCGGCGGCAAGCGTGGCTACATGAGCAGCAGCGAGCGGCAACGCCAGGAGCGACGCCGCAACGAGCTGCAACTGCTCGGCAAGGTGATCTACTTCTTCACCACCGAGGACGTCGTCGAGCGACCCGGTTACGTGATCCGCACGCTGTCCGAGGCACTCGGCCCGATCGCCTCGTGACGGCGACTTCGCTACGTTCGGACGGCATGTTGCCCTGGAGTCACACCTTCGCCGGACGCGTCGACGAGCTGATCGTCGACAGCCAGTTGTTGCGCGGCAACCCGCTCGGCGACCCGCACGAGCGGCCACTGTGGGTGTACGTACCGCCGGGCTACGACGACGACGACTCTGACGTCCGTTACCCGACGATCTACGTGCTGCAGGGCTACACCGGCCACCTGGCGATGTGGCGCAATCGCACGCCGTTTCGCCAGCCGTTCCCCGAAGTCGCCGACGCCCAGATCGCTGCCGGCGAGATCCCGCCGTGCATCGTCGTGTACGTCGACGCCTGGACCGCCGTGGGTGGCTCACAGTTCGTCGACTCGCCCGGAACCGGCCGCTATCACAGCTACCTCTGTGACGAGGTCGTCCCGTTCGTCGACGAGCGCTACCGGACCCTCGCCGCGCCGCAGCACCGCGGTGTGGCCGGCAAGTCGAGCGGCGGGTTCGGCGCCTTCATCACGCCGATGCTGCGCCCCGACCTGTTCGGCGGCCTGGCCAGCCATGCCGGCGACTCGCTCTACGAGTACTGCTACATCCCCGAGTTCGCCACGATCGTGCGGACGCTGCGTGACAAGTACGAGGGCTCCTACGAGCGATTCTGGGAGGACTTCCGGTCACGGCCGCCGATGAGCAAGGAGCAGGACGACACGCTGGTGATGTCCTACGGGTGCGCGGCGTGCTTCTCGGCCGAGGACGACGGCACCGTCACACTGCCCTTCGACGTCGACACCGGCGAGCTCATCCCGGAGGTGTGGGATCGGTGGCTGGCCTGGGACCCAGTGCGCATGGTTCCGCGCTATGCCGATGCGCTGCGCGGCCTGCGGGCGATCTACATCGACGCCGGCACGAGGGACCAGTGGTTCCTCGACCTCGGCGCCAGGGCGATGGTCCGCGCTCTCGAACGGATCGGGGTCACGGACGTCTACTTCGAGCTGTTCGACGCCACCCACACGGCGATCGACTACCGCTACCCGACCGGCCTCAAGTACCTCGCCGAGCGCCTGTCCCCGTGAACGGCTACTTGGGGGGCATGCGGATCCCGCCGTCGACGCGGATCGTCTCGGCGTTGAGATACGAGTTGGTGACGCACTCCAGCACCACCGACGCCAGCTCCTCCGGGCGACCGAGGCGCTGCGGGAACAGCACGCCCTTCTGCAGGTTGGCCTTGAACTGGTCGGAGGCCTCACCCGACCCGTAGATCGGCGTGTCGATCAACCCCGGCGCCACCGTGTTCACGCGCACCCCGACGGCGGCGAGATCGCGGGCGATCGGGAGCGTCATCCCGACGATGCCGCCCTTCGACGCCGAGTAGGCGGCCTGGCCAATCTGCCCGTCGAAGGCGGCGACGGACGCGACGTTGACGATGGCACCGCGCTCACCCGACTCGAGCGGCTCGGTCGTGCTCATCGCCGTGCCGGCGATGCGGATGCAGTCGAAGCTGCCGATCAGGTTGATCTCGATGACCTTCTTGAACGCGTCGAGGTTGGCGGCCGACTCGTAGGAGCCGTCCTTGCCGACAGTGCGTTGGGCCCAGCCGATTCCCGCCGAGTTGACGAGCACGCGCAGCTGCAGCGATCGACTTGGCCATCTCCACGGCGGCGACGATGTCGTCGGTGTTGGTCACGTCGACTCGGGCGAACGCCCCGCCGATCTCCGTCGCCAACTCCTTGCCCTTGTCCTCCTGCAGGTCGGCGACGACGACCTGGGCGCCTCGTTGGGCGAGCTGCCGCGCGACGGCTGCGCCGATTCCCGAGGCCCCGCCCGTGACGATCGCGCTTGCGCCGGTGATGTCCATTACTTCGCGGGGGCTGCGCCCCCGAACCCCATCGCCGCCCGGCTCACTGGCGTTCGCTCGGTCGGCATGCACTCGCTCCGCTCGTTCATACGCACGGCGACGATAGGCGAGGCGGCCGCTGAATCGTGCGCTCGCGCTCGACGGCACAATGTGAGGCGATGGCCGCACGCCGATCCGAGCTCGACCGCGCCGACAAGCGCCCGATCGACCCGACCCACCCGCTCGCCGTCTACGTGCAGCTCAAGTCGTTGCTGTTGCTACGTGCGCGGCCTCTTCGCCGGGGCGACCAAGGGCTGACGGCAGTGCCTGGCATCGTGAGGGTGGTCGTCCTCCAGATGGCGGCCGCGCCCGGGGACGTCGCCGGCAACGTCGCTGCAGTCGTCGAGCTCGCCCGTCTCCACGGGCCCGACGCCGACCTCGTCGTGACCCCCGAGCTGGTGACCACCGGCTACGACCTCGAGTTGCTCGGCGCCGCCGGCGCCGACCTGGCCGAGCCGCTCGACGGTCCGTCTGTCTCCACAGTTTCAGACGTCGCCGCCGACACTGGCGCGACGATCGTCCTCGGGCTGCTGGAGCTCGACGGCGACGCTGTCTACGACAGCGCCGTGACGATCTCCCCCGACGGTGCGGTCAACAGCTACCGAAAATCGCACCTCTATCCGCCCGAGGTCGCTGTGTTCGCGGCGGGGTCGTCGCTCGACACCGTCGTCACGCCTGCCGGGGTGATCGGGCCGCTGATCTGCTTCGAGCACGCCTTTCCGGACATCGCCGCGACGTTGGCGCTCGCGGGCGCCAGCGTTCTCGTCATCCCGTCCGCTGTCGGCGACGGCTACGAGCACCTGCTGACGCTGCGCAGTCGCGCCCGCGCCCAGGACAACCAGGTCTTCGTCGTCGCCTGCAACCAGAGCGGCAACGGCTTCTGCGGCCACTCGTTGATCGCCGATCCGCGGGGCGACGTCCTTGCCGAGGCCGGCCCCGAGCCGGCCGTCCTCACCGCCGAGCTCGACCTCACCGCCATCGCCGTCGAGCGCGATCACGAACCGGCCCTGCGCCTGCGTCGCCCGGCGCTGTACACGTCCATCGATCCGGACTGGTGAGCCTTCCTGCCGATATCGGCAACGGGATCGTCGTCGCCTCGTTTGGCGCCGACGGGTCGTGGCTGTCGATCGGCACGACGGAGGAGGAACTCGGGTTCGTCGAGCTGAATGGGCTGCCCCCGTTCGACGAGTCGGCGCGGTCACACATCGCTTCGGTGCGTCGTTACCGCCAGCTGATGGCCGATCCGCACCTGGCCGTACTCACGGTCGACGGCGCGTCCGCCGTCGACCGCACGGCGCCCGCTGGTCGGCGGGCGGTCGAGCAGCGCTACGTCGCCGCAGGCGGACGTGTCGTGATCCGGTTCACCGGTCGTCTCGACCGCCCGGCGTACGCCGAGGTCACCGACGTCAGCCCACTGCCTCCACTCGGCCTCGTGCCGTCGCTCGATGCGCGTGGACCACAGCTGTGCGTCGGCACCGGGCGTCCAAACCTCGCCGCGACCATTGACGTGCGGCTCCCGCTCGGGCTCGACAGCGGCTGGACGATCACGACCCCGACGTCAGCGTTGTTGGAGTTCGACACCCGCCACGGCGTCGAACTAGTCGTGGCGGGCGCGCTCGGTGGTGCTGCTGCCGACGCGCCACACCGGTCAACGATTCGCGCGGCCTCCGACCCGTCACCCCCACGGTGGCTCGTGGTCCCGCCCGAGACGCGCGCCGGGCTGACCCGCATCTGCACCGGCGCCGTGCGTTACACCCTCGACTGCACGACCCTCGATGGCGGACACGGGACGGCGGTGATCCTCACCGACCACCGCATCCTGCCGCTCTCGTGGACACGCGACGCCTACTACCAAGCGCTTGCGGCGCTGCCGTTGGCGCCGGACACGATCGCCGCCCACCTCCGCTGGCTGTGGCAGCGCTGCGATCGGCCCGCAGACCTGTGGCAGCGCAGCTACCAGGCCAACGGTATGGTCAAGGACTGGGCACTGCAGGCTGACCAACAGCTCTATCCCGTGCTCGAGCTGCTCGACTACCGGGATGCGTCCGGCTCGTGGCCATTCGGCGACGATGCCGCGAGGTGGGGAGAGCGGGTCAGGCGACTGTGGGCGGCACTTCCCCGGGACTCCGAGAGCGGGTTGCTGATCAGCGACGAGAACCCCGCCGACGACCCGACCGGGCTGCCTCTCCTGCTGTCGACGCAGATCCTCTACTGGCACACGGCCCGACGACTGGCGGCGCACGCCGCCGGACTCGGTCTCGACGATCTCGACCTCACGACCGAGGCCATGCGCCTCCGATCGGTCGTCCTCGACGTTTTCGCGGTCGACGGCCCGCTTGGTGGGCAGTGGGCGTACGCCATCGACGGACGCGGGCGCCACCGTCTCTACCACGACGCCAACGACCTGCCGGTCGCCCTCGCGCCGCGATTCGGGTTCGTCGCTGCCGCAGACCCGGTGTGGCAGGCGACGATGCGGTTCGCCTACTCACCTGCGAACCCGGCGTACGTCGAAGGTCCCTTCGGCGGCCTTGGTTCGGCGCACACTCCGGGCGTGTGGCCACTCGGCGACGTGCAGGAATGGGTGTGGGCGTCACAGAGCGGCGACACCCGACGCGCAGGGGACTGTCTCGCCAGGCTGGTTGCCGTCGCCGACGCCGACGGGCTGCTGCCAGAGACGTACGATCCCGTCGACGCGCGCTGGCTGTCGCGGCGGTGGTTCGCCTGGCCGGGATCGGCGGTCGCCGCCGTCACCTCCGGTGGTTTCGGCTGAAGCCCGTGGGCCTCCCGCTGCCCAACCGATGGGTGAATACCTGACGGAACGGTCATGAGAACACCCATCGGTCGGCCGGCGGGCGGGCACTACGCTCAACGCTTCGTGGGCAACGATCAGTCGCCGGGCACCAGGGCGATCGCCGCTGGGCGCGGCCAGCAGGGGACGAGCCTGACGCCGCCATTGTGGGGCACCAGCGTGTGGCAGACCGCCGGCCTCGATGACACCCGCAAGCGCGCCACCGCCACCCGCGCCGACAACTTCTACAGCCGCTACTCCAACCCGACGGTGCGCGCCTTCGAGGAGGCCATCGCCGAGCTGGAGGACGCCGAGGACGCCCTCGCCTTCGCCTCCGGCATGGGGGCGGTCGCCTCGGTCGTGTTCGGGCTGTGCTCCAGCGGCGACCACGTCGTCGCCCAACGCCAGGTCTATGCCGGCACGAGTGCCTTCCTGCTCGGCCCGTGCGCCCGCATGGGAATCGACGTCACGTGGGTCGACGGCACCGAGCCCGGTTCCTTCGCCGCCGCCGTGGTGCCGGGCAAGACGATGCTCGTGATCGCCGAGTCGCCGTCCAACCCGCGGCTCGACGTCGTCGACCTCGACGAGCTCGGGGCGATCACCGGCCCGTTCACCCTCGTCGACTCGACGTTCGCCACGCCGCTCGGCCAGCAGCCGATCCACCACGGCGTCGATCTCGTGCTGCACTCGGCGACGAAGGGGATCTGCGGGCACAACGACGCCACGCTGGGTGTCGTCGCCGGCGAGAGCGACGTGCTGGCGGCGCTGTGGGCGTACTCAGTGCTCCACGGCGCCTGCGCCTCGCCGTTCGACGCCCTCAACGGACTCCGGGGCCTGCGCACGTTGGCCGTTCGCCACCGACATCAATCGGCGGCGGCGATGGAGATCGCCGCGGCGCTGCGCGCCCATCCCGGCGTCGCCGCCGTCCATCACCCCGGGCTCGAGGATCATCCCCAACACGAGCTGGCAACCCGCCAGCTGGCGATGATGCCGGCCCAGCTGGCGATCGAGCTCAGCGGCGGGATCGACGCGGCCCGGGTGACCCTCGACAGCTTGCGCGTGGCCCGTTCGGCGACATCGCTCGGAGGACCGGAGACGCTCGTCTGCCACCCGGCGACGAGCACCCACGTCGGCCTGCTCCCCGAGGATCAAGCGGCGATCGGCATCACCGACGGCCTGCTGCGGATCTCCGCCGGCCTCGAGGATCCCGCCGACGTCGTCGCCGATCTCTGCCAGGCGATTCCCTCCTGACCGTCACCGCGTATCGTGGTGCCGTGGCCGGAGTCGCCGATACGGGAGTGGTCGACCTCATCGCTCAGGACGGCGACGGTCGCCATCTTGCGATCATGATCGAGGAACGTCCGTGGGGGTCGGACCCCGAGCAGGTTGCACAGCTGCGGGAGAAGTTCAACTCCTACTACACGTTCATCGCCCTCGGCGGCTACGTCGAACACGTACCCGAAGCCGCCGGCCAGCCGATCACGATCCAACTCCGCTGCTCGAGCCAGCCCGACGGTGAGATCGCCGAACTGCTGACCCAGACGCAGAACGACTCCTCGGCAACCACGGGATCGGGTTCGAGCTCAAGGTCGTCGACTACCTGTGAGCGCGTCCCGAGCACGTCGGCGTAGCGGCGCAGGTTGGCGGCGAAGCGCCGGAAGGCGGCGGCGGCGAGGTCATCGCGCTCGCCAAGCTCAGCGATCGTTGAGTCGACGAGATCCAGTGCCTCGTCGACGTCGACCGTCGAGCAACGCCGTCACGGCACGACGGTACGGCACCTCGTCCACCGTCAGCCCGTCGTCGAGCCGGGCACGCAGGGCAGGTAGCGAGGCATTGCGTTCGATGAAGGCGGGTCCGACCTCGGCGATCGCCGCGACCATGCCGTCGACAGACTCGGACGGATTCGCCCGCTCGACGACGAACGTCTCGAAGCGGCGCGGTGACCTCAGCTCGCCGAGCGGTGCACTGATCGTCGGTGGGAGGTACGCGTGGAATTGCCGATCGGACAGCTCGGCGACGAGGCGCTCGGTCGGGTGGTGGCGGACGCCGAGGACGGGCAGCACTCGAACCGCGGTCCCGGCAAAGTGCTCCGTGGCGGTGTTCAAGCCGAGCCAGCCGAGGAACTCGTCGTCGACCGGCTTCGTGAAGATTCCCCCGGCCCGCTTCTTGAAGCCCAACGCAGCGAGCGGCTCGGCGACGGTGGCGAACAACTCGGTGGTGACGGTCACGGCGTTGGCAGCGGCCAGGGCTGATGCACGACCCATACCCGGGTCGGGCCGCAGCGGCACTCCCGGCGTGAGGCCCGCGGCCGACGGCGTTGGCTCCGACCGGAGTCCCGCCCTGGTTGATGATCTGCGGGAACGCCGCCGCCTGGTTGGAGTTCATCGCCGCGGTCGGCCCGGTCTTGACTTCGAGGAACGCCCGTTGCCCGTTGGGCAGCTCGACGTAGAGGTCGAGACGCGTGCGCAGCCCGGAGCGTCGTGACGACCGTGACTCTCCTCGCCGAAACACGTCCACCGGCCGCGACGAGATCGTCGGCGGTCCGGGCGACGCCCGCCTGACCCTGCAGGACCGGCCCGATGCCACCCCGCTCCGCTGCTGCGAGCGACGGGGCTGCCGGGGCCGCCGCAGTGGTCGGCAGGACCCGGTTGAGGACACCCTGCGTGGCGAAACCGAGGCCGAAGTCCAACACGCGGCGCTGCGGGTCGACCGCCGCGCTGGCGATGTCGCCGAGGTCGCCTCCGTTGGCCCAGGTGGAGACACTGTCGCCGACCGCACCACCGAGCACTGCGCACCCTCCGGCGGCCGGAGCGCCCAGACCGCCGGTCGCGATCGTCACCGCGCCGGCGCAGCCGGCGGTGGCGACGAACGCCGCGGCCGGTCCGGCGAAGTCCTCGCGCAGCCACTCACCGACGCCGTGCTCGAAGAACCCGAGGTCCTCGTCGCGTTCCTTCCAGTCGTCATTGCGGCTGGCCCGGATCGACCACGCCGCGGCCAGCGTCTCGTCGACGAGGAGGTCGAGGGTCGCCTCGTCGAGGGCTTCGCCGGCCTCCTCGTAGATGGCTCTGATGTGCGCCTCGACGAGCTCGGGATCGCACGCCGCCAGCAGGTCGTCCTCGCTCCAGTGCTCGTCGGACTCGCCGATGTCTCGCTCGTGGGCGGTCTCGATGATCGTGAAGATCAGCTTGCCGGTATCGGTGTTGAACAACCAGTCGAGCCGGGCCGCCGCAGCGCGTTCGGTCTGACCACTCGGGTCGATGATCGAGATCGGCACCATGCTCGTGATGGCGAACGTGCTGACCGCGGTGATGTACTCGGTGCCCTCGAGCGGCTGGTACGGGAACTGTGGGGTGAATGCCGTGCGCGACGCGGCACCGCCGAGGGGGACGCGGTACGTGTCGATCTCGCCGGCGAACGACGTGGAGGCCGCGATCCAGCTCGTCTCGACCTCGGCGATGGCGTCGCGCGCCCGGGCGTGGGCCTCCTCGTCCTCGGGCGTCACTGCCGTCGTCCGGAGCGTCGCCTCAGGTCCGTACAGCTGGCCGGCGTGCTCATCGGCGGACGCTGCCCACCGGTCGACGACGCCGCGTATCCCTGCGATCATCGCCGGCGCTCCGCCGAGGGCACCGGCGCCGAGGGAATCGACGTAGTCGTTTGCGGCACCGAGGACGGCATCGGACCGTGGCCCCGCCCAGTGCTCATCGGCGTCCCCGAGCTTCGTGCTCGCTGTGGACAGCATCGCGCCGACCTGCTCCTCGACGCCCAGCAACGTCCCGGACAGCGTGCGCAGCCCCGTCGCCACACTGGTCAGGAACGTCGCGGAGACGGTCATCGGCGGATCGACGCCCCTCGTGTGACCGGTGGACGCACGTCAGTCGTCCTCGCTCATCCACGGCGACTGGCCGCACGGAGCATCGGCGCGGTAGACGTCGATGATGCCCAGCGTGATGGCGTTGGCGACGAGTCCGAGTTGGGTGGCGATCGCCGCCGGCAAGGTGGCGGCGATCGTCGAGGCGGTGACCAACGATTCCATCGCCGCCGGCACACCCACGTCGGGCACCTCGACGGTCGGGAACGTCGACGCCGGCTCGAGCGCCGTGCGGATCGCCCCAACCGCCTCGAAGCACTCTTCGGTGTGCATGTACAGGGAGTCGGACACCGTCGTTGTCCTCCTTGGCAGGTCAACGGCAACCATAGCGCACGTCGATACGACGGTGCATGCGCGTGCACGCCCGGATCTGACAACCGGGCGAGCGACTGTGACACCCTCCGCGTAGCCTTGCACTCGATGGGGTTCGCCTGCTCGTCGTGCGGAAAGCCGGTGCCCTCAGGCTCACGCTTCTGTCCATCGTGCGGTACACCCGTGGAGAACGTGACCGTGGCGCTCGAGGAACGCCGCGTCGTCACGGTGCTGTTCGCCGACCTCGTCGGCTACACGGCGCTCGCCGAACACCTCGATCCGGAGGCCGTGACCCGGCTTGTCGAGTCCTACTTCCAGCCGCTCGTGCTCGAGATCGAGGCCTTCGGCGGCCGCGTCGACAAGGTTCTCGGCGACGGCATCATTGCCCTGTTCGGGGCGCCCGTGGCCCACGAGGACGACGCCGATCGCGCCGTGCGCGCCGCCCTGCGCATGCAGGAAACGCTCGCCCGCCTCGTTGCCGAACGCGCCGACGCCGGCGACGAACCCGTCGTCGACATCCAGATGCGCATCGGCATCAACACGGGCGAGGTGCTCGTCGGCAAGGTTGCCGGCTCCGACTACACGGCGATGGGCGACGTCGTCAACACGGCGTCGCGACTCCAGGCGCTGACACCGCCTGGCAGCGTGTTGATCGGCGAAGCGACCGAGGCGCTGTGCTCGGCAGCGGTCGCCCGGGAACCGTTCGGTGTCACCCAGATCCGCGGCCGCCAACAGGCGGAGCAACCGTGGGTCGTCACGGGAGCGACCGCCGCCGGTTCCCGACCAGTCCGATGCGACATCCCGTTCGTCGGGCGGCTCGACGAGCTGGCCTTGCTCGAGTCGACGATCTCGCTCGTGCGGACCGGGCACAGCGGCGTCGTGTCGATCGTCGGCGAGCCGGGTTGCGGCAAGACTCGTCTCGCCGACCACATCGTCACGGGGCTGGCCGACGAGGCGATCGTCCTCGAGACGGCGTGCTCGCCGTACGGAGAGACGAGCCTGTGGTCGCCGCTGCGCAACGGGCTGGCCACGCTGCTCGCCCTCGAACCCGATGCGAATCCCGACGATGTCCGCCGCACGGTCGAGCTGCGCTCCAAGGAGTTGTGGTCGCTGCAACCAGGCGACGACCTGCTCGAGCGACTGCTCAGCGTCATCGCCTACCTGTTCGGTCATCCGTCGGAGCTCGATGACATCGACCAGGCCGGCGTGAGGGATCGGATCACCGCCGTGGTCACCGAGACGATGCGGAGCCACGCCCAGACACGGATGACGGTGCTGTGGGTCGACAATCTCCAGTGGGCCGACCCGACGGTGTGTGACCTCCTCGCCGTCGTCGTCCGCTCGCTTGCCGACCTGCCGTTCCTGCTGATCACCAGCCAGCGTCCCGACGACGATCTCGTCTGGCCACCGCCGCTGCTCGATCGGTCGTTGCTGCTGCGCGTGCCGCTCGGCCCGCTGTCGCTCGGAGATGCCGCCACGCTCGTTCGCCTGCTGCTCGAACGTGACGGCAGCGGCGACACCCCGGTCGATGCCCACGTCGACGATCTCGTCGAACGTGGCGGCGGCAACCCGTTGTTCCTCGTCGAGCTCACCGCCCTGGCGACCTACGCGCCATCGCAATCCAACCTGCCGGGTTCGTTGCGGGCGCTCATCGCCGCCCGCCTCGACCAGCTCCCGTCGCCACGTCGAGCGGTGGTCGACAACGCCGCCGTGCTCGGGCCGAGCGGATCGACGATCGCCCTGGAGGAGTTCGCCGAGGCGATGAATCAGGAGTTCTCCCACGCCGACGTGCTCGAGCTGGCGACCGACGGGATCTTCGAGCTCGACGGTGGCTGGTGGCGCTTCCGCAGCGACGTCGTGCGCGAGGTCGCCTACCAGACCCTCACCAAGCGCACGCGCGCCCAGCGGCACGCCGGTGTGGCGATGGCCCTCGCCGCCGAGAAAGGCGAGTACCTCCACCAGATCGAAGACCTCGCCCACCACGCCGCCACCGCCGCTGAGTTGGTCGGCGAGCTCGGCCGGGTGCCCGGCGTACCCCGCTCACTCCCCCGTCACGCTGTGCATGCCCTCCTCAAGGCCGCCCAAGCGGCGCTCGACGCCGGCCGCGCCGAGCACGCCATCCTCCACGCAGGACGCGCCCTCGCCCTGTGCCAGGCGGACCCGGAGACGGAGCGCCAGCTGCTGCTGATCCGAGCGACGGCCGAGCTCGACATGCGGCAGTTCCCGGCTGCCAGCGCCGATGCCAGACACGCCCTCGAGAGCGCCCTCGCCGACGACGATGAGATCACCGAGGGTGAGGCTCGCCGGCGGCTCGGAACCGTGGCCCACATGCAGGGCGACCTCGCCACGTCGCGCCGGCAGCTCGACGCCGCCGTCGACATCTTCCGGCGAGCCGGCGACGACAAGCGCCTCGCCAACGCCCTCCGGGCCCGCGGCTTCGCCGAGGTGTTCGGCGGCTCGATTCCCGCGGCGCAGACGTACTTGGGCGAGGCGATGACGCTGTTCGGACTCCTCGGTGACGAACGCGGCCAGGCGTGGGCAGGTCACAACATGGCCTGGGCGGCGTTCCAGGGCGGCGACTTCGCCGACGCCGAGACACTCCTCGACGAATCGCGGCGGCGCTTCGAGAAGCTCGGCGACCGGGTCGGCGGTCACTGGGCGGAAGGGTTGCTCGCCTACGTGACGTACTTCCAGCGTCGCTTCGACGAGGCTGAGGCACTCGCCTCGGCGGTGATCAGGGATGCCAAGCGGTGGGGTGACTCGTGGGCCCTGCTGATGATGCAGACGCTGCTGGCGAACATGCGCCTGTGGACCGGGCGCATCGCCGAGTCCGAGGCGCTCGCCGAGCGGGCCCTGGCCGGGTTCCGCGAAGCGGACGACCGGTACGGCGTGATGAGCGCACTGGGGCCGCTGACCCGGGCTCAGGTGGCCCTCGGCAAGAACGCTGATGCGCAGCGCGGCGCCGAGGAGTCGATCAGCCTCGGTCACTCGTTCGGCGAGCTGGGGCTGGCGCTGCAAGGTGCTGCCGCCGTGGCGATGCACCTCGGCGACGCCGAGCAGGCGCTCGTGCTGTCCGAGCAGGTCCTCGCCCGCCACCACGCGATGGGAGCATCCGATGCCGAAGCGATCGTGGTGCGCTCGTTGGCGCTCAGCCAGCTCGGCCGCATCGACGAGGCACTGGCCGCGATCGAGGGGGTCGACGTCGACGACTTCCCGTTCGGCCGTTCGGCACGAGCACTCGTACGGGCCCTCGCCGACGATCCCGAGGGTGCGCAGGCGGACGCCGAGGCCGTCGAGGGTGCGCCGGGAGCCAGCTACTTCGACCGCTCCGTCGCCTGCCTCGGTGGTGTCGTGGCGTCGCTGCGCACCGACGACGCAGTCCGCCGCCGGCACTGGTTCGAACAGCTGCGGGCGATCGCCACCAGCGCCGGCGACACCGTTTTCCTCGGCCTCACCCAGGCGTTGGCGCGTGAGCCGGCGAGCGTGCCCGAGTCGCTCGGCTCCGGCTGGAAGAAGATCGTCGAGCAAGCGACGGCCGAGCCGACCGAACACCGGCTCGGGATATGCGCGCCGGCCTCTTCGGCGGGGGGTTTGGGGGGCAGAGCCTCCGCCGGAGCCCCCCGCCGCTGGTCGATCCGGCTCCGCCGGTCGACCAGCAGAGATGCTTCGGTGCCGGCCGCAGGCCGCCGCATCGAGCTCGAGCGACAACCTCCGGTTGTCGCTCGAAAGGCCGTCAGGCCGGCATTTCGTCGCCGAAGTTGATGCCGAGCTCGCGGGCGGTGAGCATCGAGTCGCAGTCGAGCGGGACGGACTTCATTCGTTGCGTCGCCTCGGAGAGGGGCACGTAGTCGACCGTGGGCGGGTTGAGCGCGACCATCACCCCGTCGTAGCCGGCAGCCAGCCCGCGCACCGCGGCGGCACCGAAGCGCAGCCCGAGGACGCGGTCGAAGGCGGTCGGCGAGCCGCCCCGCAGCAGGTGGCCGAGCACGACGGTACGAGCCTCCTTGCCCGTCAGCTCCTCCAGCCCGGCGGCGACCTTGGCGCCCATGCCACCCAACTTCTCGTCCTGGTCGACCGCCTTGGAGAGGACCGACACATGGCCACCCTCGGGCACCGCCCCCTCGGCGACGACCACGATGGAGAACTTCGCGCCGCGTTCCTCGCGTTGGGCGATCGTCGCTGCCACGGGTTCGAGGCGGAAGGGGATCTCCGGGATGAGGATGGCGTGGGCGCCGGAGGCGACGCCCGACTGCAGGGCGATCCATCCGGCGTAGCGGCCCATCACCTCGACAACGATCACCCGTCCGTGCGACGTCGCCGTCGAGAACAGTCGGTCGATGCACTCCGTGGCGAAGCCGACGGCGGTGTCGAAGCCGAACGTCTGGACGGTCTTGTCGAGATCGTTGTCGATCGTCTTCGGCACACCGATGACGCGCAAACCGGCCTCGAACAGGCGCTTGGCGATGAACAGAGAACCGTCGCCGCCGATCGTCACGAGTGCATCGATGTCGCGGATGGCGAACAACTTGACCAGTTCATCCGTGCGGTCGACCTCGACGTAGCTTCCGTCTGGCTGACGCACCGGGAAGGCCGTCGGATTTCCCCGGTTGGTCGTCCCGAGGATCGTGCCGCCGAGGTGGACGATGCCGCGCACCGCTTCGCGTGGCAACGGCAGGACGCCGCCATCGCGATAGCGCTCGGGGAACATCAGCCCGTTGAAGCCGTCGCGGATGCCGACGACGTCCCAGCCGCGGTTGCTTCCGGCGAGCACCACGGCGCGGATGACCGCGTTGAGGCCCGGCGCGTCCCCGCCGCCCGTCGAGACGGCGATGCGCCTGATCGGACGCACGCGGCTCCTCCATGCGGCCCACAGTACGTCGGCGGACGCCGCCGGGCACGGCTTCGCTGCCCACTCCTCGAACGCAATTCCGCGGGTTTTCTGAGGGTCACGGCGCGAGGATCGGGGCCATGTTCGATCTCGATGAGTTCCTCGATCAGTGCCGTCAGGCCGGCAACGAGAGCGAGCCGCGGGTGGCCGTGCGCGACGTCGTCCAGCGGGCAGTGACACAGCCCGGGGTGGCCGACGTGCTGCAGCCTGAGCGCGCTGGGATCACGTTGCTCCATCACGCCGACGACCTGACCGTGCTGCACGTCGTGTGGGCACCGAAGATGTCGATCTATCCCCACGACCACGGGATGTGGGCGGTGATCGGGATCTACGAGGGACAGGAGGACAACGCCTTCTACCGGCGCGAGGCGCCCGATGCGCCGACGCTCACCGAGTCAGGTGGCAAGCAGTTGACGACCGGCGAGGTGATCGTGCTCGGCCAGCAGACGATCCACGGTGTGACCAACCCGCTCGATCACCTGACTGCGGCGATCCACGTGTACGGCGGCGACTTCGTCAACCAGCCACGCAGCCAATGGGGGCCGGGAGAACGCATCGAGCGGCCCTACGACGTCGCCCAGACGCAGCAGCAATTCGCCGAGGCCAACGCCGCCTGGCTCGGAGCGTCGTCCTAGTCAACGCCGATCTGCGCGGCGTCCGGCTCGTCTCGTCGCCCTCCGACACCAACTCTCAGAACGCGTTCTGCGCCACATGTGCGCAATTGCTGTATCGCAAGTGCTCAGCGTGGGATCGCCGCCACGGCGAGCTGGTCGACGAGGTCGTTGAGGCGGTCGCCGCTGTGCCCCTTGACCCACCGGAACGTCACGGGATTGTCCTTGACGAGAGCGACGAGCGGAGCCCACAGGTCGGCGTTGGCGACCGGCTTGCGCGCCGACGTGCGCCACCCGTTGGCCTCCCACTTGACCCACCATCGATCGCGGAAGCAGTTGACGACATACGTCGAGTCGCAGACGACGTCGATCGGCACGTCGGGATGGGCCGCGGTCAGGGTTCTCACCGCTTCCAGGGCGCCGGTGATCTCCATCCGCTGGTTGGTCGTCGTCGACTCGCCGCCGGCCGCCGACGGGATGCCGTCGGGCGCCACGGCCCACGCCCACCCGCCGGGGCCGGGGTTCCCGGAGCACGCCCCGTCGGTGTACACGGTGATCGGTTGGACCGGCGCCTCCACGGCCCGCAAGCTACCGCCGGGTAGGTGGCCTGGAGTCGCCTGCTACCTGCGAGACTGTGGCCATGATCTTCGACGGCTACGTCCACCAGCTGCCCGACACCGATCCGGGTGAGACGCAGGAGTGGCTGGACTCGCTCGACGCCGTGATCGACGTGCACGGCAAGACGAGGGCGCGCTATCTCCTCTCCACACTGCTCGATCACGCTCGTGAGAAGCAGGTGTCGTTCCCGGCGACGGTGTCGACCCCCTACATCAACACGATCCCCCGCGAGTCCGAGCCCTGGTTCCCCGGCGACGAGTTCATCGAGCGGCGGATCCGCGCCTTCGCCCGCTGGAACGCGGCGATGATGGTCGTCAAGGCGAACAAGGCTGCCGACGGCATCGGCGGTCATCTCTCGACGTACGCCTCGTCGGCGTCGCTGTACGAGATCGGCTTCAACCACTTCTTCCGCGGCAAGGACGACGGCACGATCGGCGACCAGATCTACTTCCAGGGGCACGCTGCCCCCGGCATCTACGCCAGGGCGTTCCTCGAGGGCCGGCTGGAAGCGGAGGACCTCGACCACTTCCGCCGCGAGATCGGGCGCACCGGGCGGGGCCTGTCGAGCTACCCGCACCCGCGGCTGATGCCCGACTTCTGGGAGTTCCCGACGGTGAGCATGGGCCTCGGCCCGATCACCGCCCTGTACCAGGCCCGCTACAACCGCTACCTCCTCGCCCGCCAGCTCGCCGACACGAGCCAGAGCCGGGTGTGGTGCTTCGTCGGTGACGGCGAGTGCGACGAGCCCGAGACGCTTGGCGCCCTCGGGCTGGCCAGCCGGGAGCATCTCGACAACCTCATCTTCGTCGTCAACTGCAACCTGCAACGCCTCGACGGGCCCGTACGCGGCAACGGCAAGATCATCCAGGAACTCGAGGCCGTGTTCCGCGGCGCCGGGTGGAACGTCATCAAGGTCATCCTCGGCTCGAAATGGGACGAGTTGCTCGCCGCCGACAAGGACGGCGTGCTGCTCAACAAGCTGAACACCACCGTCGACGGTGAGTTCCAGCGCTACAGCACGGAGTCCGGCGACTACATCCGCGACCACTTCTTCGGCCCCGATCCGCGCCTGCGCGAGATGGTCGCCCATCTCAGCGACGAGGACCTCGTCAACCTGCCCCGCGGCGGCCACGACTACCGCAAGCTCTACGCCGCCTACAAGGCCGCCACCGAGAACCTCGGGTCGGGCGCGCCCACGGCGATCCTGTGCAAGACGATCAAGGGGTGGACGCTGGGACCCGACATCGAGGGACGCAACGCCACCCATCAGATCAAGAAGATGAACAAGGAGCAGCTGCTGCGCCTGCGCGACCGGCTGTACCTACACGACGAGATCCCCGAGTCGGCGCTCGACGGCGACGCCGCCCCGTACTTCCGCCCGTCCCAGGACTCCATCGAGTACCAGTACATGATGGAGCGGCGGCGGGCGCTCGGCGGCTCGATCCCCAAGCGCGTCGTGCGCTACCGCAAGCCAGCCCCACTCCCCGGCGACACCGCCTTCGCCGAGCTGCGCAAGGGCTCCGGGGGTCAGGCCGTGTCGACCACGATGGGGTTCACCCGGCTGCTGCGCAACATGGCCCGCGACGCCGAGTTCGGCAAGTACGTCGTACCGATCATCCCCGACGAGGGGCGCACGTTCGGCATGGACTCCCTGTTCCCGCAGTTGAAGATCTACGCGTCGCAGGGTCAGCTGTACGAACCGGTCGACCACGACTTGTTGCTCAGCTACGCCGAGTCGAAGACCGGGCAGATCCTCGAGGAGGGGATCACCGAGGCGGGATCGACGGCGAGCTTCATCGCCGCCGGCACGGCCTACGCCGCCAACGCCACCCCGACAGTGCCGTTCTACACGTTCTACTCGATGTTCGGCTTCCAGCGCGTCGGCGACCTCATCTGGCAGGCCGCCGACTCGCGGACTCGCGGATTCCTGCTCGGGGCCACGGCAGGGCGCACGACGTTGCTCGGCGAGGGGCTGCAGCACCAGGACGGGCACTCGCTGGTGCTGGCATCGACGGTTCCCGCTTGCCAGGCCTACGATCCGGCGTTCGCCTTCGAGGTGGCGACGATCGTGCAGCAGGGGCTGCAGCGGATGTACGGCGAAGGCGGCCCGGACGCCCCCGATCCCGACGTCTTCTACTACCTCACGCTGTACAACGAGAACTACCCGATGCCGCCGATGCCGGAGCACGTCCAGCCGGACGACGTGATGCGCGGGTTGTACCGCTGGTCCGAGCGACCCGAGGGCCCGGCCCGGGCGGCCACGTTGCTGTTCTCCGGAACCGCCCAGGGCGCCGCCATGGAGGCGGCCGAGGAACTGAGGACGAACTGGGACGTCGGCGTCGACCTCTGGTCGGCGACCTCGTACAAGGCGCTTCGCGACGAGGCCTTACGCGCCGAGCGGTGGAACCGCCTCCATCCCAGTCAGCAACGACGCGTACCACTCGTCGCCGAGTTGCTCGGTGACGCCGACACCCCGATCGTCGCCGTCACCGACTTCATGAAGATCGTGCCCGAGCAGATCGCCCGCTTCGTCCCGGGCCGCCTGTTCGTCCCGCTCGGCACGGACGGGATGGGGCGCAGCGACACCCGCGAGGCGCTGCGCCGTCACTTCGAGACCGACACTGGCCACGTCGTCGTGGGCGTGCTCAGCGCACTCGCCGCCCACGGCTCGGTGGAGATCGCCGACGTCGAGAAGGCGATCGCCCACTATGGCATCGACGCCGACCTCCCCGACCCCCGCGACCTGTGACACCGACCGCGCCTCCAGGCGGGGGTGCGGGGGCAGAGGCTCCGCCGGAGCCCCCGCCTGCTGGCCGATCCGGCTCCGCCGGTCGGCCAGCTGAGATGCTTCGGTCCGGCCGTAGGCCGGTGCTTCGAGCTCGAGCGGAAACCTCCGGTTTCCGCTCGAAACGTCAGTCCCGGACGACCGTCTCCTCGTAGAACACGGCGCGTTCGTTGCCGAACTCGTCGGCGGCCTCGATCTCGGTCGGCTGGTAGAGCGCGCCGAGGAAGAACCCGTAGATGACGTGCCAGACGAGGATGGCGAACGGCAGCTTCCAGCCGTCCGGGCCGTCGAACAGGAACAGCCCGTAGCCCTGGTTCGGCACGTAGGCGTAGGGCACGAGCAACCCGGCGCTGATGACCGACATGATGACGGAGTAGGTGAGGCCGAGGGCGATGTTGCCGCCGTTGGTCAGCTTCCACTTGGGCAGCAGCTCGCGGAACAGGATCCCGTAGAGCAGGCCGAAGACGATGCCGTTGACGAAGTGCAGCGCCTGCCCGGTGAAGAACGACTCGCCCGAGGTTGCAAAGACGGCGTCGAACGCACCGCCCGCCGTGACCCTGCTGAGGGCGTCGGCGCCGTCAACATTGAGAGTGGTGCCGAGCAGGCCGTTGTAGAGCGGCCACGGCAGCACGGGCAGGCCGACGGCCGGAAAGACGTAGCCGAAGAACGTGCCCATTTGCGTAGCGATGAAGGCGACGACCGCCAATGCGGCGATCGACTTCGTGTCGACGAAGGTCTGCCAACGCACCGATGGCTTCATGTGTATCCCCCCTTCGTGGACCGCGACGTGTCCACGAAGTGGACACGGTACCACGCGGCGGACAACGGTCTGGGGACCCCGATCAGCCGCCGGGCGGCTGGTAGTCGGTGTTGCGATCGACGCTCATGTAGATGTCGTTGGCGATCGGATCGGCGACCTCCTCGGCGAGATGTCCGAGCAATCCGGCACAGCGGGCGAGCAGGGCGACGCCACGCACGATGCTGCGCGGCACGTCGATGTCGGCGAGAACGGCGCCGCACACCCCGGCCCCGTTGAGCGGCAGCGTCCGGCCGAGCACGCCCGGGTGGACCCGACCGATCGCCGCGAACAGCTCGAGATGCGGCCCGAAGCAGTCGTTGTCGCGGGCGAGCTGGAGCAACACCGGCGTGCGCGGATCACCATGCTTGTGCACGGGATGTCCGAGGCCGGGAACGAACCGCCCCGCCGCCTTCGTCGCGGCGACGGCGTCGGCGGCGACCTGGTCCCAGCCGTCCTCGTCCCTCGGTAGTTCGTCGAGGGCAGTGACGACGTCGTCGAGGTATGCCGCGGTGTCCTCGGTGACGCCGAGAAAGCGCGACCCGCCTCCGAGCAGACCGGCTGCCAGCGCACCCTGAATCGACTCGGGAGCGCTGAGCAGGGTGACCCGGGCGGCGATCGCCGTCGGCGTGAAGCCGTGGTCGGCGAGGGCGACGAGCACTGCTTCGAACATCGTCCGTTGCTGGGCCGTGGGACGGCGCTTCGTGACCAGCCAGTAGGCGAGCTCGCCGAACGTGATCTGGCCGATCAGCTCGCCCGCGAGGTCGTGACCGAGCAGCAGGATGCGATCGGGATCAGAGGCGCCGATGCCAGTCCGAAACGTCGTCGGCTCGGTCACGTCGGGGCGGCCGCCAGCCATTCGCGAATCTCGTCGCTGTGCTCGCCGAGCTCCGGCGGCGGCCGGTGATAGTCGACCTCGAAGTCGCTGAGGCCGATCGGGTTGCGCACGAGATCGACCGCCCGGCCGTCCTCGCCAACGGTCACTCGCGGCTCGAGACCGAGCCGTTCGGCGAGCTCGATCCCTTCACGAATCGAGTTGATCGGACCGCACGGAACACCCGCCTTGTTGAGGGCGATGAACAAGTCGTCGGCGGACCACTCGGCGAGCCGCTCGACGAGGATCGGGTGGAGCTGGGCACGGTTGGCGGTGCGATCGGCGTTGAGCTGGAAGCGGTCGTCGTCGGCGACCTCGGCGATGCCGAGGACCTCGCACAGCGCCCGGAACTGGCGATCGTTGGCCGCCGTGATGATCACGTCACGGTCCTTCGTCGGCATCGGCTGGTAGGGGTAGACGCTCGGGTGGGCGTTGCCCATGCGGTGGGGCACCACTCCCCCAGCGGTGTAGGCGGCCGCTTGGTTGACGAGGCCCGACAGCGCCGACGACAGCAGGTTGACCTCGACGTGCTGGCCGCGACCCGGTCTCGGTGCGTTGCCGGAGGGCGGCAAGGACACCGATCGTCCCGTGCAGCCCGGTCATCACGTCGAAGACGGCGACGCCGGACCGGTAGGCCGGACCGTCCGGTTCACCGGTCAGGCTCATCAGCCCGGAGACCGCTTGGACGACGAGGTCGTAGCCGGGCAGCCATGCGCCCTCGGCGGTGCCGAAGCCGGTGATCGACAGGTAGATCAGCCGCGGGTTGAGCTGCGCCGCACGGTGATAGTCGAGCCCGAACTTGGCGAGGCTGCCCGGCCTGAAGTTCTCGATGGCGACGTCGGCCCGCCGCAGCAGCTCGTGGGCGAGCGCCAGGTCGTCGGCGTCCCCGAAGTCGAGGACGATCGAGCGCTTGTTGCGGTTGATCGACTGGTAGTAGGTCGCCACGCCGCCGTTCTCGGGCGGCATCCACGTCCGCGTGTCGTCGCCGGCCGGACTCTCCACCTTGATCACCGTGGCGCCGAGGTCGGCGAGCAGCATCGAGCAGTACGGTCCCGCCAACACCCTCGACAGATCGGCGACGATGAGCCCGTCGAGCGGCGCCCTCAAGGCGTCCTCCGGTGCGAGCGACGAGGCGCCAGCCGAGGAGCGGCCAGCAGCGGCCTGCGTGGCCGGGGAACGCAATGGATGGAGTGGTCAGCCATCATGTGCCAACGTGAACGGGAATTGACAGGCTCGCGATGGACTCCGGAACGGCTGAATGAACGCCAGACGCAAGGCGCCGAACAAGCGCAATGACAGCTCAGACTTCGTCGAGGCGCTGGCTCGCGGCCTCGACGTCATCAAGGCGTTCGGCCCGACGGCCATGGAGCTCACCGTCAGCGAGGTGGCGGCGCGGACCGGCCTGGCGCGGCCGACCGCTCGCCGCCTGCTGATGACGCTCGAGCAACTCGGGTACACGCGCTTGGCCAACGGCGCGTACACGCTGACCACCAAGACGCTGGAACTGGGAACGGCGTACGTCGCCGCCCAGGGCCTGTGGGACATCGCTCGCCCGCACCTCGCCTCCCTCGTCGCCAAGACCGGGGAGTCGAGTTCGATGTCGCAACTCGACGGGAGTGACATCGTGTACACGGCACGCGTGCCGGTGCCGAAGATCATCGCCCTCTCCGTGCAGATCGGCACGCGTTTCCCCGCCGCGGCGACGTCGATGGGCCGTGTGCTGCTCGCCGATCTCGACAAGTCCGAGCTCGACAAGGTGCTGGCCACGCCTTCGGCTTCGGGGGTCATCCCCCGCGTCGTGCTGTCGCGGTCCGAGCTCGACAAGTCGCTTGGCCGAGATCCGCGAGCGCGGCTGGGCGCTGTCGGACGAGTTGCTGTCGCTCGGGATCCGTTCGATCGCGGCACCGGTGCGGGACCGCTCGGGTCGCACGGCAGCGGCGATGAACGTCACCGTGCACGCCGCCGAGACGTCGATCGAGCGACTCGTCGACGAGTACCTCCCCCTCCTCCTGCAGACCGCCGCCGACGTGTCGTCGGCGTGGTCGGACCTGGCCATGCTGCCGGTCGCGACCCCCGACTGAGGGTCGCTCACCGGTAGGTGTTGTTACTGGTGTGATCGCCGGCCAGCCAGCGCTCGAGCGTCTCGTGGGCGTCGGCCCGGCGATCCTGGGCGATCTCGTCGACCTGCGGGACGTCGACGGTGAACTCGAGGAGCATGCCGTTGGGATCCTCCGTGTACAGCGACCGGCAGTAGCCGTGCTCGAGGACGTAGGTGCCCTCCGGCTTCCAGTTGGCCTCCTTGAGGCGCCGCTCGAGCTCGGCCTGGCCCTCGGCGGTGACCTTCATGGCGACGTGGCGGAACGGCGACGGCGTCAGCTCCGGGTTGAACAGCTGATCGTCCTCCTCGTTGGCGAACTGGAAGAACGCCAGGGCGCTGCCGTCGGCGAGCCCGAAGAACGTGTGGCAGTACACCCGCTCGGCGCCGAACAACTCGTCGGCTTCCGACCACGTCGCCAGCAGCGGAAAGCCGAGGATGTCCTCGTAGAAGGCTCTCGTCGCGGCCTGGTCCTTGGTGACGTACGCCGTGTGGTGGAGTCGCTGTGCGATCGGTGCGGTGGACATGGTTACCCCCTCGCGGTGCCCGTTGGACGGACGACTAGCCGTTGTGCGTACGGTATCGTCCTGGCGACTGACCGGCAAGCTATGACCGACTCACCGACCCTGACCGACGCGCCGATCGTCCTCGTCCACGGCGCCTGGGTCGGCGAGTGGTGCTGGGAGCCAATCGTAGAGCTGCTCGAGGCGGCTGGGCGGCCGGTCTTCGCCGTGTCGCTCACCGGCCACGGCCGGCGCCGCAACGAGTCGGGACCACACGTGACCCTCGCTGACCACGTCGCCGACGTCGTCGCTGTGTTCCACCAGCACGACCTCGTCGATGCGACCTTGGTCGGCCACTCCTACGGCGGGCGCGTCATCACCAAGGCCTGGCCGCGGCTGGCAGCCGAGAGTTCGGCGAATCGTCTACCTCGATGCCCACGCTCCGCTCGGGCCGGATGACTCGGCGAACGGCGAGGTGGTGTACGCCGCCGACAGCACGGGGATGATCCCGTTCGCGGAGTTCCATCCCGACGAGGCCGTGCTCGGCGGGGCTGGCGCCGTCGCAGAGTTCTACGACCGGTTGGCGCCGCAGTCGGCGAAGACGCTCGCCGAGCCGTTCGGCGCCGACCTCCCCGCCGATCTCGACAAGACCTACGTCTTCGCCAGCGCCGAGCGATCGACGCAGTTCCGCACGTACGCCGCGGCGGCACGGCGTGATCCGTCGTGGCGCTACGTCGAGGTGCCGGCGACGCACTGGCTGATGTACACCCATCCGCGGCGAGGTGGCGGCGATCATCCTCGATCCGGAGCAGGCTTGAGGAGGACGATGGACACCGACCGCATCTTGTGCACCCACACCGGGAGCCTCCCCCGGCCCGACGACCTCGTCCAGATGATGTGGGCAGTCGGCGACGGGATCCCGGTCGATGCCGCGGCGCTGGAGTCGAGGGTCGAAGCGGCGGTGTTCGAGACCGTCCGCCGGCAGGTCCGGGCCGGCGTGTCGATCGTCAACGATGGGGAGATGTCGAAGCCGTCCTACGCGACCTACGTCAAGGACCGCCTCGGCGGATTCGACGGTGAGTCGGCACAGAGTTATCACTTCGCCGACCTGGTCGACTTCCCGCGCAGCGCCGAGCTGGTCGCTGCCAACCCGGGGCGGCGCAAGCGATCGGCTCCGGCGTGCACGGGGCCGATCGCCGTGCGCGACCCAGATGCCGCCAGGCGCGACATGGAGCACCTCGTCGCCGCCGTGGCCGGTGTCGACGTGGCCGGCACGTTCTCCAGCGCGGCATCGCCGGGGGTCGTGTCGTTGTTCTTCGCCAACGAGTACTACGACACGAGGGAGGAGTACGTGTTCGCCATCGCCGAGGCGATGCGCCACGAGTACGAGGCGATCGCCGCCGCCGGGGCAACCGTCCAGCTCGACTGCCCGGACCTGGCGATGGGCCGGCACACGATCTACGCCGACCTCGATGTCGCCGAGTTCCGTCGCACGATCGAGGTCAACATCGCCGCCCTCAACCACGCCGTGCGCAACATCCCACCGAGAGCAGCTGCGCATGCACCTCTGTTGGGGGAACTACCCCGGTCCCCACCACCACGACGTCCCGATCGCCGAGATCCTCGACATCGTCTGGACGGCCAAGCCGCAGACCGTGCTGTTCGAGGCGGCCAACCCGCGGCACGCCCACGAGTGGCTCACCGTCGGCGAGCTCGGCGTGCCCGACGACAAGGTGATCTGTCCCGGCGTGATCGAGCCCCAGTCGAACTACATCGAGCACCCCGAGCTGGTGGCCCAACGACTGGAGCGATGGGCCACCGTGGTCGACCCGAGCCGGCTGATGGCCGGCGTCGACTGCGGGTTCTCGATCCACGTCGGCATGCAGGGCATCGACCCCGATGTCGCCTGGGCCAAGCTGGAGGCGATGGCCCAGGGCTGCGCGATCGCCTCGCAGCGGCTGTTCGGCTTGAGCACTTAGCATCGGCCGCGATGCGCGGCAGCCTGGTGATCACCGGCGACGCCGCCGCCGACGAGCTGCTCAACACCGACGGCACGGCGTTGCTGATCGGGATGCTGCTCGACCAGCAGGTGCCGATGGAGATGGCGTTCCACGGCCCGGCGACGTTGCTCGAGCGGCTCGGCCACCTGGACGCCTCGAAGATCGCGGCGATGAGCGAGGACGACGTCGTCGGCGTGTGCTGCGCGAAGCCGGCGATCCATCGCTTCCCGGCGGCGATGGGGCGGCGGATCCACGCCCTGTGCGGCGTGCTCGCGTCGGACTACGGCGGCCGCGGCGAGAACGTCTGGGAGGGCGTGACGTCGGGCGACGAGCTGTATCAGCGACTGCGGTCGCTGCCCGGCTTCGGCGACGAGAAGTCGCGCATCTTCGTGGCGGTCCTCGGCAAGCGGATGGGCGTGCAGCCGGACGGCTGGCGCGACGCCGCCGGCAAGTTCGGCGACGACACGCCGCGCAGCGTCGCCGACTCGACCTCGCCCGAGACACTCGCCGCCGTGCGCCAGTGGAAGCGCGCCCAGAGGGCCGCCCGCCTCGACAAACAAGACCGCCCGCTTGGCTAGGTGTCGAGGCCGCTGTCCCGCCGTCGATGCCGGCGAACAGCTGCTCGGTGATGTCCGGCTCGGGCTCGGGTGGCATTGCGCTCGTCGGCTCCTCCATGGCTGGAGCCAGGTCGACCATCGGCTGCGGTGTGGGATCCGGCGGCAGCCGAGGGTTTCGCCGGCCTCACGACGGCGATGAAACCGCCAGCTGGTCGAGCTGTTCCGGAGGTTGTCGCAGGGTGACGATCAGGATGTGGAGGCTGAAGGCGAGCACCCAGAGCGGGAAGATCAGCTCGACCACCGGAACCGTGCCCGTGGTCACCAGGAGCACGAGGGCGCCGACGTACCCGGATATCACCATCCACTTCGGCTGGAGGCCGAGTCGCATCGCGAGGGTCGTCGTCGAGATCATGAACACGGCGGCCATGCGCATCGCGTAGACCGTGACCAGCTAGTAGGTGAGCCGCCGCCCATACGACCAGACGGCCGTCGTCGACTCGTCCGCGACATTCGTCCGACGACACGACAAGACCACCGGCCACCGCACCGGTGACGAAGAGCATCGCCACGAACAGCAGGCCGCTGCCGAGGAACACGGTGGCGAAGAAGCGGTCCTCGTTCTCGCCGATGCGGTCGCGCACGACGCCGATGAACCACAGGAAGGCGATGCCGGCAAACGGCAGCAGGTTCAGGGCGATGATTCACCAGCCGCCGGTTCGAGTCGTCGAGCACCCAGTCGCCCGCTCGGCGCGAATCCTCCGGGACGGCGACCCGGACGAGGATCAGCGCTGGCAATGAGCAGGAGGGCGAACAAGATCCCGGCGATGGCGGCGGCCTTCGGCGTGCGGATCGCCTTGCGTGACGCGATCGCACGTGTTTTCACCGGAGCGCGAGTGTAAGTCGGCGACCGACTCCGATCCGTGATGCCTCCTCGCTCCCCCCACGTCTGCGTAAGCAGGTATGCCCGCCAAGGGCTTACACGCTTACACAGAGCCAGGTCGGGCTCACTGGTAGGTGTACGAGACGTAGCGCTCTCGTCGTTGGCGCGTTCGCCGACGAGCTGGGCGACACCTCGGCGTAGCGCGTCGCGGCGAACCCGGGGGCGACGAGGAGCAGCCAGAAGATCGAGTGGAAGGCGATCCTGCTCTCGGCGACGTTCTCGATGAAGGCGAACATGCCGACCGCCGCCCACCAGGCCATCGCCCAACTGGTTCCCCCGAGCGCCTCCCACCACGTCCGCCCGAAGCCGAACACGACGACGGCGAGCAGCAGCACGACGCCGACGCCGCCGAGGAACAGCAGCGTCTCCATGAACGAGCTGTGGGCGCTGTCGAACTGCTGCCCGGTGCGTTCGAACAGCTCCGCTCGGTTGGCCGGATCGTCCCAGAACGAGAACCAGCCGAAGCCGACCAGCCACCGGTCCTCGACGGAGTCGATGACGAAGTCCCAGATGTCCTGTCGTCCGGCGCGTTCGTCGTCCGTCCCGACGATGTCGGCGGCGATGCCGACCAACCACGGGATCGACACGACGGCCAGCCCGACGAGGACGGCGCCGACGGCCCGAACCTGCTTCACCGGCACCCCGCGTGTGACGAGTCCACGGCCGAACAGCAGCACGGCGAAGGCGGCGACGGCGCCGCACAGCGCCAGCCACCCGGTGGTGCTGGACGCCTCCAGAGCGACGACGATGTCGATGCCGGCGCACACGCCGATGGCGATGCGCACCCACAGGTCGTCGGTGAGCAGCCACGCGCCGATCGCCGCGACGATGCCGAGCGTGGCCACCGGGCTCAGCGTGTTGGGGTCGTTGAACAGCCCGATCCACGAGCCGTCGTCGGCGACCCGGGCCGACTCGAGGAGGATGGCGAGCACGAACGACGACGAGCGACAGCACGTGCAGCCCGATGAACAACGACCACACCTGCTGGCGGAACGTCAGCCCATAGCCGAACCACATCGCCGTGAGGATGACGAGCGACATCAACAGCGCCTCTTGCGGCGTGCGCGCCGGCGACTCCGACCAGAACGCCGACAGCAACGCCCACACGGCAAGGGCGACAGGAGCCGCCATGGCGACGAGCAGCGACTCCGAGCGGGCCAGCGGCTTGGCGGTAATCGGCGTGACGACGTCGAGCACGAACAAGGCGGCGCCGAGCAGGGCGACGCCCCACATCGTGTACACGTACGGCCACCGCTCGAGCGACAACGGCTCGTCGACGACCCAACGGTTGAGCGACACGAACGGTGCCGACGACAGGCACACGACGATCAGCACCGCCGAGGTGATCCGGACGTAGTTGGCGGCACCGCGTGGTCCACTCGGCTGCGCCGCGACCGGGGGCGAGAGGCTGGGCGTCCGACTCGCCGTCGACGTCATCGCCATGGTTGGCCGAGGCTAGTGCCGGTTCCAGGCACGGGGTCTCTGCGGCGGCGGCAGCTCGAGGAAGTCGTGCCGGCGAGGCACGAGGTTGGGGTTGTAGTACGGATCGCCGGTCAGCTCGGCACACCACCGGGCAGTCGAGCCACGCCCGCTCCTCGGGGAGCACGCGACTGACCCGGGTGCGGCTCTCGAAGTGGTACCACACGGCCCACGGCGTCCACACGATGCGGTGGCCGGCGCGACGGAGCTTGAGGCAGAAGTCGACGTCGTTGTAGCTGAGTGGCAGCTCGGTGGGAAACCCGCCGACCTCGTCGAACGCAGCTCTACGCACGAGCGCGCAGGCGGCGGTGACGCCGCTGCACTCCCGCTCGACGGCGAGCGGTCGCAGCGGCCACGGGCCGGGCGAGTCCCCGCGCCATCCGAGACAGGCATGGTTGGGATCGCCGGAGTAGACGTGGCCACCGTGCTGCAGCGTGCCGTCGGCGAACAGCAGCTTCGCCCCGGCCATCGCCACGTCCGGCGCCTGCAGGTGGCCGACGAGCACCTCGACGCTGGCCGGCTCGATCAGCTCGGTGTCGTCGTTGAGCAGCAGCAGCAGGTCTCCGCTCGCGTGGGCGGCGCCGAGGTTGATCTTCGCCGAGAAGTTGAACGGTGCGCTCGTAAGGCACGAGCGTCGATCGACGCGCCCGGCACCGCGGCGAGGGCGGCGAGCACGGGCGCCGGGGTCTCGGCGTCATACACGATGACGAACTCCAACTCGCGGTAGGTCGAGCGCTCGACGAGGCTGCGCACGGCGTCGAAGACGTAGCAGCGGGTCGCCCCCCACACGCGGCCGCTCGCTCCCCTGGTCGGGATGACGACGCTGACGAGCGGGCGCTCGGTGAGCCGGCGGACGACCCGGTAGCAGCCTCGTGGGGCGTCGAGCTCGACGGTGGCGTCGATGCCGACCCGGGCGCAGTGGTCGGCGACGGCGCGGGCGCCGGCGGCCGGCGCCGCGGCCTCGTCGCCATCAGCGGCTGCGCCACCCGGCGCCTTGTGCTGGTGGCAGAGGATCCGCGGCACGTGGGCGATGCGGCCGGCCCGTTCGGTGAGCCGCAACACGAAGTCGTGATCGTGGGCGCCGTCGTAGCCGTCGCGGAAGCCGCCGGCAGCGTCGGCGAGGGCGCGGCGGGTGACGACGAGGCGGTCGATGTAGTTCTGGGCGCGCAGCCGCTCCGGCGAGAAATCAGGCTTGAACGACGGCGTGACGCTGACGCCGTCGGCGTCGATGACATCGTGGTCGCTGTAGGCGACGTCGACATCGCCCGCGGCGAAGACGGCGTCCATCGCCGCCAGCGCGTCGGGCTCGAGCACGTCGCCGTCGTCAAGGACGGCGATCAGCTCGCCGGCCGCCGCGGCCAGAGCGTCACGCCGGGCGGCGACGGTGCCGCCGCGGCGCTGGCGACGGAGCACCCGCACGCGCGGGTCGGCCGCGGCCGCCTCGGCGAGCATCGTGGCGACCCACGACGTCGGCGGAGCCGTCGTCGACGATCACGTGCTCCCAGCCGGCGAACGTCTGCGCCCGCACCGATTCCAGGCACGCCCGGAGGTGGGCGGGCTCGGGGTCGCAGACGGGCGTCAGAACGGAGAAGCGCGGCGCCGCGTCGGTCGCCATGCGGCTCAGCGGACGCCGGCCCCGGCCGCCCTTGCCGAGTGGCCGGCGCGGCGACGCGTCCGGCGGGCGCGGTAGGTACGCCCGACGAACGTTCCGCTGAGCGCGTTCTTGACCTGGCGCGCGAACAGTGCGAGCGCCGGCGCACCAACCATTGCCCGGTCCAGCGCGGCGTACGCCTCGGTGAGCTCGCCGCGCAGCTCGCCGGCGGCCTGCTCGGCCTACTTGGCGGCGTCGCGGGCGGCGAGAAGGTCGGCACGGAGGTCGTCGTAGGACTGCTCGCACGGCCCGACGAGGCGCCGTAGCCGCTCGACCTCGGCTCGCAGGGCGGCCTCGGCGTCGACGTCGACCATCGGCGGCGAGTGTACACAGGGGTCCGCGGTGGCGATGGGGCGACGAAGTGCCGCCGTGCGAGCAGTCACCCTCGCTACCCTCGCGGCGATGGGCGCCAGCGAGTCGTCGGTCGAAGAACGTCTCGACGAGTTGCAGCGGCAGTCCGAGGAGCGCCGTCGGGAGCTGCGTGAGATCGCCGCCGAACTGCCGGCGGGGATGAGCCGGCGGGCGATCCTGCGGTCGATGGCCGCTGACTTCCTGCATGCGCCGGCCAAGGGCGACATCGTCGTCCGGGCGTGGCGCAAGGCGGCGAGGGCACCGCGCGAGACCTACCTCGCGGTCCGCTACCGGTGGCGCCGACCGGCCATCGATGAAACCGGTCGAGGTCTACGTCGCCGCCGCCGGCAACGCCTTCATGACCGATATCGCCGGCTGGCTCGTCGAGGCCGCATCGCTGTCTGGCCGCCGAGGCGCAGCTGGTCACCGACCGCCTCCCGGCCGACCCCGACGTCACCAACCTCGTCGTCGCGCCGCACGAGTTCTTCGTCCTCCATGGCGGCAGCGACGACGAGCTCAACGCCGCTGCCGCGGTGAGCATCCCGATCTGCACCGAACAGCCGCGGCACGCCGTGGTTCGCCATCGGCGTCAGCTTCTGCCGGCCCGCCGCCGCGGTGTTCGACATCAACGCCAACGGAGTCGACGCCCTCCGGCGACTCGGCATCGAAGCCCACCGGCTGCCCCTCGGCGGCGTGCCGAGCATGGTGGCCGAGCCCACCGACCGGGACCTCGACGTGCTGTTCCTCGGCGGCGACACGGAACGGCGTCGCGCCGTGCTGTCGACGCTCGGACCGCTGCTGTGGGACCGGCACAGCGAGCTGCGCCTGTTCCGCTTCACCGAGCCGGTCGCACGGCGGCGTGCCCGGTCTCGTGTTCGGCGCCGACAAGTACGCCCTGCTCGCCCGGTCGCGGATCCTCGTCAACATCCACCGCGACGACAAGCGAGCCCGGCTACTTCGAGTGGGCGCGCATCGTCGAGGCGATGGCCAACGGGACCACTGTCGTCACCGAGCCGTCGGCCGGCTTCGAGCCGCTGCGACCCGGGGTCGACTTCGTCGAGAGCGACGACATCGCCGGCACCGTCGCCGAGCTGCTCGACGACCCGGAGCGCTGCGCGGCGATCGGCAAGGGCGGGGCTTCCGCCGTGCTCGACGAGCATCCGCTCAGCCGGCGGTTGGCACCGGTTCTCGACCGACTGGACCACCTCGACGTGGCGCCCCGTGGCTGGCGGCGACAACGGGTCGTGCGGCGCAACAAGCCGATGCGCGCCGCCAAGCCGCCGTTGCTGCCGGTGTTCCGGCCCGCCGAGCCGCTCCGCGAACGGGTGTACCACGCCCTCCTCGCCGAGCAGCGACTGCAACGCGCGATCGAGTCGGTCCGCTGCCAGCTCGTCTACGGCGAAGCCGAACCACGACCTCGAGTTCACGACCCCGGCCTTCGACCGGGGCGAGCCGCGCCGGAGGTCAGCGTCGTCGTCACGCTGTTCAACTACGCCGACGTCGTCACCGAGGCGCTCGAATCCGTCGCCGCGTCGACATGATGTCGACTTCGAGATCATCGTCGTCGACGACCACTCCACCGACGGCGGGCGCGACGTCGTGCGGCAGTTCATGGACGCCCATCCCGACCTCCCCGTGCTGCTCCTCGGCCGGGAGAACAACTGCGGCCTGCCGCAGGCGCGCAACCACGGCATCGCCAGGACCCGAGCCGCCAAGGTGATGATCCTCGACGCCGACAACGCCGTCTACCCGACGTGTCTGCGCCGGCTCGCCGACGCCCTCGACGCGGATCCCGGCGCCAGCTTCGCCTACGCCACGCTGGAGGCGTTCGGCGCCGAGCCAGGGCTGCGCAGCCATCTGCCGTGGCACGTCCCGTGGCTGTGCGCGGCGAACTACCTCGACGCCCAGGCGATGGTCCGCCGCGACGTGCTCGTGCGTCACGGTGGCTACCGCGAGGACGAGTGGATCTACGGCTGGGAGGACTGGGACCTGTGGCTGCGCCTCGCCGTCGCCGGCGAGCGCGGCGTGCATCTCCCCGAGATGCTCGGCCGCTACCGCACCCAGCGGACGTCGATGATCACGATGAGCAACCTCGCCGCCGACACGATGACCGCCCGTCTCCGCGACCGCTACCCGACACTCCCCTGGCCGGACCGGCGCGGATGGACCGGCCGGTGCGGACGTCATCGCCTGTGCGCCATCGGAGTGTGTCGCGGTCGACACGTCCCGCGCCAAACACTCGGATGGCGCCGAGTCACGATCCCGCGAGCGCGGTCGACGACTCAGCGAGCCATGCGGCGGCCCAGCCACCGGATCGGCGCGGTCGCCACCGGATGGCGGCGGCGGAAGCGGTCGTATCGCTCCAGCAGCCGGTACCACGGCCAGTTGAGGATCTTGTCGACCTCGTCGACGGCCGCCGATCGCGCCGCCTCCGACGCCCGCAGCTGAACCTCCAGCTCGGCGCGCCGTTGCTCGCGCAGCGCTCACGAAGCTCCGCCAGCTGGGCGTCGCGCATGCTCAGTGCCCGCTCCAGATAGCCGAGCTCGGACCGGGCGGTGTCGAGCTCGGCGATGCGGGTCCGCAGCTCGCGCTCCAACTCCGCGGCGCGCTCCTCCATCGCCGCGGCGTCGGCCCGCAGTCCGGCGAGCTGCTGGTTGAGGTCGGCCAGCTCGACCGATTGGGCCCGGCTGGCGGCCTCGTCGATCATGCGGCGTTGCTCGACGAGCAGGGCGGCGACCTGCTCGCCGACCGTCCGCTGCGCCGGCGACGCGCTTGCCGGCGTCGCCGTGACCATGAACTGGTAGACGGTGGCGTCGGGGTCGGCCTGCAGTTCGGCGATCACCTGCGCCGGCCACCGCTCGGGTTCGACCGGCAACTCCGTCTCCTGCAGGCCGCGCCTGATCTCCAGCCATTCGACGACGTCGAGACCGGCGGAGGCGAACAGCTCCTCGACTCCTCGCCGATCGTAGAGATGGAGACGGCCTCGGTCGAGCAGCCCGCTGTCGGCGTACCGGAAGCTGCCCTCGAGCAGCTGCAGGCGGACGGCGCCGTGGGCCACGTTGGGGATCGACGCCACCACGCGGCCGCTCGGCGCCAGACGGGTCGTGAGGCGCCGCAACGCCTCGACGGGGTCGACGAGGTGCTCGAGCACGTCGAGGCACAGCACCACGTCGAACGGGTCGTCACCCAGTTCTGCCAGGTCGAGGCCCTCGACGTCGGCGATGACGACGTGGTCGCAGGCATCCTTCGCCAGCTCGGCCAGCTCCTTGTCGCGCTCGACTCCCCACACCGAGCATCCCTGCGCCGCCAGCAGCCGGGCGACGGTCCCGTCGCCGCAGCCGACGTCGAGCACCCGGCTCCGGGCCGGCACGAGCAGGACGGCCAGCGAGTGCGGCTCGTCGAAGTTCATCGAGGGTGTCCGATCACCTGCGGCTCGATCAAACATGTGTCTCCATTCTGTCTACCCTCAACCGTCCGCGACGACTCGACCCTCACTCGGCACCGGGCGCTCGATCGCCACGGCGCGCCCAGTCGCCGTGTTGCGTCTCGACCAGTCACATCCCACGGCCTCGACCCGCTCGGCGATGACGTGGGCCCGCGGCCCTGCCGGAAAACCCTCGTCATCTCCGAACAAAGCGGATCACGAAGCCACTCTCCATCAGCAAGAGCACCAGATCCTTGAAGCTCAGCCAGAACGACCTGTTCGACAATCCGCTCAGTGGCTCCGCTGTGTTCTCGTCATACCACCGCCCGGCATACCGCTGGACCAACACACGCTCGTCCTGCGCATAGTGCGTGTCCAGAAACAGGTAGCGCCTGCACACCTGGGCCATCTTCTGAACGAGTTCCCAGGGCTTCGGCAGGTGGTAGAGCAGCCCGGCGCAGAACACGGCGTCGAACCCGTCCCAATCGCTGGGCTCGAACGCCTCCAGATTCACCAGGTGGAACTCGGCGTTGTCGCAGCCATACACACTCTTGACGAAGTTGGCTCGCGCCACGTTGTCCGGGCGCCCCTCGAGCCCGACAACCCTCTTCACGGCGGGGTGGCTGGCCAACTGGAGGGTGTGACTCCCCTCGTGGGAGCCCAGTTCCAAGACTGTTCCCATGCCCCCACCAAGTCGCTCGACCCACGCAAGGAACAGGTCAGTCTTCGCGGTGTCGCGTCGAACGTCCCCACCGAAGCTCTGGCCGCCGATCTCGAACCTGAACCACCAGGGTCCGAGCGACCGAACTCGCTGCAGGAACTCTGCGGTCCCGACGCTCGAGTCAGCGGTCATTCGATTTCGTTTCGCTCAGTCCGTCGCGTACGGCTCGGCCGGGCGACCGCCGCCGTGATCCCGTCGGGAGGCTCGGCGACTCTTCGTCAACGCGTCGGCGAAGGCGGGCGGCACAGGAGCCGGTTGGCGACGGCCAGGTCGATGATGTTGGCCCACGTGGCGCCGAGGTCGAAACGGTGGTGCTGGAGCAGCTCGGCGATGCCCGCCCGTCGCCGCTCCCATGCGGCGCGATCGGTCAGCAGCACCGCCAGCAGTGCGGCGAACTCCGCCGGGTCGTCGGCCACGTCGACGTGGCGGCGCCAGTCGTCTGGGATCCCTTCGGCGCCGACCGTCGTCGCCACCACCGGCACCCCATGGGCGAGCGCTTCCACGGTCTTCAGCTTGACCCCGGCGCCCCACAGGATCGGCGAGATCGCCACCCGGGCGCGTGCGTACTCGTCGGCGAGGTCATCGACGTGACCGACGAACGTCAGCGCCGCAGAGGCGAGCCCGGAGAGTTGCTCCGGCGGATCGCCGCCCGTGACGTGCACGCTCACCCACGGGATCCGGGCGCGTAGCCGAGGGAGCACGTTCCTCGCGAACCACCGCAGGCCGTGGGCGTTGGGACTCTGCGGGCCGGCGAGCCAGCTGGCGACGAACAACGCGCCTCGACGCTCGGAGAACGGTGCGCCGGTGAACGTCGCTCGATCGGGAACCGGCGGGACCAGCACGACCGGGCACCGGGCCCCGGTGGCGACGAACCAGTCGCGTTCCTCCGGTGAGATGGCGACGATGGCGTCGGCGTGTTCGGCGATCGACTGCTCGACGGCTCGATACCGGCGCCCGCGCCTTGCCGCCGCCTCCCGCTCGACCTCCTCGTCGGCCATCGCCGCCCATTGCTCGAAGCGGCGGCTGAACAGCGCCTCGGCGTCGTACACGAGGGCGGCCCACGGCTGGTGCTCGCGGACTCGCTCGGCGAGCGCCATGTTGTCCGGGCGCGACACGATCACGGCGTCGAGCACGTTGTGCGGCGCGGCGAGGAAGCCGTCGAGGTCGTCGACCACTTCGATGCCGAGGCGGCCGAGTCCGGCCGCGCCGCGGTCCATCGACGGATGGAACGCCACCCGCATGTTGCGTCGCAGCAGGGCCTCGAGGACCGTCAGCATCCGGCCGTAGCCGGCCCCCATGCCCGGCCGCGGCGCCAGTTCGTCGATGACCAGCACACGCCTGCCTCCGCCACGTGCGCGGGCGGCGGCGGCGGACAGCCGCCTCGCCGGGTCGCCGCCGTGGGCGACCTGGTCGCCCAAGCGCGCCGACCACTTCCGCAGGAACGTCGCCTCGCTCGCCCGGAACATGGCGGCCTTGGCGCTGCCGGCGGTGACCGATTCGGCGTGGACGACCCGCGCCGCCGGCGTGTACCACACCTCCCACCCGCGGTCGCGGAGCCGGAGGCACAGGTCGGCGTCCTCGTAGTAGGCGGGGAAGAAGTCCTCGTCGAATCCGCCGACGTCGTCCCAGGCGCGGCGGCGCACGAGGAGGGCGCAGGCGGAGGCGTAGTCGACCCGTCGGGCGTACGCCACATCGGGGTGGTCCGGCTGCCCGCCGCGCCCGACGACGGCGGTGTTGCCCTCGCGCCACACCACGCCCCCGGCTTCCTGGACGGTGCCGTCGGGGAAGAGGACGAGTCCGCCGACGGCGCCGGCCCCGGGATGGTCGTCGGCGAACGTCACCAACTCGTCGATCCACGTCGGGGCGGCAACGGCGTCGTCGTTGAGGAACAGGAGGTATTCCCCGCCGGCCGCCGCGACCCCGAGGTTGCAGCCGCCGGCGAACCCACGGTTGGCGCTGCTGCGCACGATGCGGGCACCGGTGACCTCGCCGTCGACGAACGCGGCGACGTCGGGCGACGCCCCGTTGAGGACGACCACGACCTCGAAGGCGTGGGAGGTCCGCTGGCCGGCCAGTGCGGCGAGACAGTCGCGCAGCTCGTCGCGCGCCCGGTGGGCGAGCACGACGACCGAGACCCGCGGCGCGCCCGTGCTGGGGCACTCGATCGCCGACACGAGGCGGCACTCTACCGTTGCGCCGCGCCGCGGCGGATGGAGGTCGGCGCGGCCCGGCGGCGTCCGGTCAGCCGCCGGACCCGAGCACCCAGATCTCGCGCAGCGACGCGACCGGCCCGGCGGTCGCCTCGACGCGGACGGTCTCGATCCCCGTCACCGACCCGCCGGGCACGGGTTGACTGACCCACTGGCCGTCGGCGCTGAGCCCGTCGAACTCGGCGAGCAGCTGCTCAGCACCCGACGCATCCCGGCCGGTCACCGGTAGGTCGATGCTCGGGGTCGTGCCGGGCCCGCTCATCAGCCGGATCTCGCTGACCGTGGCGGCTGCTCCGAGATCGATGTCGATCCACTGCGGCGCTGGTCCCGCCGTCCACGCGCTCCAGTTGCGGTCGTCGACGGCCAGCTGCGGCTCGCCGCCGGGTTGGGCCGCCGAGGCGGTCACCTCGGCGCTGGTTGGCGAAGTTGCGCGGCACGACGTCGCCGTGGGCGCAGGGGTCGGGGCGGTTGCGTGGCGCCATCGCCTCGTTGATGATCCCGCCCTCGACGAGGGTGCCGTAGACGTCGCTGACCGCGTCCTCCCAGCAGCCACTGGTACCAGCCGTCGATGCCGAGCGAGCAGGAGTGCACCTGCCACGCCACGACCCCGATGGCCGCGTCGCGGGCGGTCGGATAGGCGGCGACGATGCCGCCGAGCTCGCCGAGGACGATCGGCTTCTGCTCCTCGCCGGTGATGCCGAAGTTCTCGGCGAACTGTTGCAGCGTCAGCTCGCCACCGGGATAGGCGTGCAGGTCGATGAGGTCGAGCGACGACTCGCGGATCGATGCGCGCCGAGTGCACGATGCGGGCGTCGTCCGGGCGGGCGGCGTGCGGCCCGTGGGGCACGAAGAAGCCCATCGAGACCAGCGCCGTCGGGTCCTCCTCGAGGATCGCCGCGCGGACGACGTCGATGTGGTGGATGACGTTGTCCTCGATCATGCGCGTCTTGGCCTCGGGGTCGGCCATGTCGTAGGTCTGACCGTTGGCGGTGGTCACCGTCCCCGAGCTCCACGACAGCGGCGGCGCGTCCTCGGCGACGTACTGCTCCTGGGCCAGCTCGTAGGTGAGGATCGTGTCCAGCGGCGCCTCCCGCTCGCGCAGCGCGGTGATGATGTCGCGCCAGTACTCGGCGGCGATCTCCGCGCCCCCCGGGGCGAGGTACAGCGCGTTGCGGATGCCGCCGAACGGCTCGCAGCACGGGAGCCGGCTGGCGTAGCCGGCGGGGCATGTTGTGCCGAGGCGAGCATCACCTGCAGCTCGTTCTCGGCGGCGAGGCGCAGGAAGGTGGCGACGTTGTCCATGTAGGCGGCGTTGAGGCCACCCTCGGGGTTGCCGATGCACGTCTGCTGCGGGACGCACAGGTCGATGAACACCCTGACGCTGTTGAAACCGAGCTGCGTGCATGGCGGCGAGGTCGGCGGCGGTGCGCTCCGGATCGGCGGTCTCGGGCGGGAACAGCGTCGACGTCCGCACTCCTTCGACGGTCTCGATGCGCAGGTAGCTGGGCCCGCGGGCGAAGAACGTCTCGCCGCTGCGCTTGTCGAACAGCTCGCCCCCGGCGTCGCCCACACGGACGCCGATCGGGTGCTCGCCCGGAGCGAGCTGCCCGGCGGCAGCTGGTGCGGATGCCGAGCTCGCCCGAGCTGCCGGGCGACTCCGCCGCCGACGAGCCGCAGGCCGCCGACAGCGACAGGGCGGTGACGGCGAGAACGGCCGACCACCGGCTGGCACGGCGTGCCGAGAACCGACTGCTGCGACTGCGGAGCTCGTTGGGCATGGGCAGCGACACTACCGGCGCACGGCGGCGACGGCCTCGCGGCCTCGCCGTTCGCGGACTCTGGTGTCGCTCGCGGCCAGAACTGCCGCGCTTCGCGTCGGGAACGCACGTGCGCAGTGCGGCTCCTCGATCCTGATCGACGCGTTAGCCGGGCCGGGGTCGGCGGCCAGTAGCATCTGCGCGATGCCCGGTCGCGACGGCGTCGAAACTTCCGGCGCCCCGGCGGCGTCGCTGCAACGCCCCGTGGAGATCACCTTCGGCGAGTACTACTACGGCCACGACTGCGGCGTCCCGTACGAGCGCAACGATCACTGGCTCGGGTTCTTCGGTCGCATCGCCGAGCGCATCGTCACCGAGCTGCGCCCGACGTCGGTCCTCGACGCAGGTTGCGCGATGGGCATGCTCGTCGAGGCACTCCATGCCCGCGGCGTCGACGCCTGGGGCATCGACATCTCCGAGTACGCGATCAGCAAGGTGGCGCCGGAAGTCGCCGACCGATGCCGGGTCGGGTCGCTCACCGACCCGCTCGACGGCCGCTTCGACCTCGTCACCTGCATCGAAGTGCTCGAACACATGCCCAGCGACGACTCCTACGTCGCGCTCAAGAACCTGTGCCACGCCAGCGACCGGATCCTGTTCTCGTCGTCGCCGAACGACTACGCCGAGCCGTCGCACGTCAACGTGCGGCCACCCGAGTGGTGGTCGGCCCAGTTCGCCGCCCTCGGGTTCCTGCGCAACACGGACTACGACGCCTCCTACGTCGCCCCGTGGACGGTGCTCTACGAGCGCCGCGAGGAGCTGCGCCTCTCCGACGTCGTCGATCGGCTACGACCGGGCGCACTGGCGGCTGCGCGACGAGGTCGTTCCAGCTACGGCAGTCGGTGCTCACGCTGCAACAGCGGCTGGAGGAGACGGGCGCCGGGGGCCGCTCCGGCCACGCCGAGCTCGACGATGTCCGCGAGGAACTGCTCGCCGCCCGCGATCACGCGCTGCACCTCGAGATCCAGCTCGGCGAGGCGCTCGGCGACCGCAAGCGGCTCGAGGACCTGGTCGAGGCGGCGCCGACCGCCCAGCGGCTGCAGGAGGTGCTCAACTCCCGCACCTGGCGCCTCGGCCTCAAGATGACGGCGCCATACCGCAAGCTCCGCGCGTTGCTCAGCGGCGAGCTCCGCTCGCTCCTCACTGAATTGCAGCGGTGACGGCGCCGCGCTTCTCGGTCCTCACCCCGGTCTGCGACCCGCCGGAGGACGTGCTGCTGGCGATGCTCGCCTCGGTGCGCCGTCAGACCCACGGCGACTGGGAGCACTGCCTCGTCGACGACGGCTCGACCCAACCACACGTCCGGCGGATCCTCGACTGGGCTGCCGCCGACGCTCGCGTGCGGGTGGCGCGCCGGCCAGGCGCGCGGTGGGATCGTCGCCGCCACCAACGACGCGCTGTCGATGGCGACCGGCGAGTTCGTCGCCTTCCTCGACCACGACGACGAGCTGCACCCCGACGCGCTCGCCGCAGTGGCGGCCGCCATCGACGTCCACGACGACGTCGACTACGTGTACACCGACGAGGACAAGGTCGACCTCGACGGTCGCCGGTTCGACCCGTTCCTCAAACCCGACTGGTCGCCCGAGCGCCTGCGGTGCGCAGATGTACACCTGCCACCTCAGCGTGATCCGGCGTTCGCTGGTCGAGCGAGGTCGGCGGCATGCGGGAAGGCTACGACGGGTCTCAGGACTGGGACCTCGTGTTCCGGGTCACCGAACGGGCACGGCGCGTCGTCCACGTCCCCGAGATCCTCTATCACTGGCGAGCGGTCCCCGGTTCGGTCGGCCGCCGACACGGCCGCCAAGCCGTGGGCGCACGATGCCGCCCTGCGCGCCATCGCGTCGCACCTCGAGCGCACCGGGTTTCCCGCCACGGTCGAGAAGCTCGCCGATCTACCCGGCGTCTACCGTCTCCGGCCCGACCTGCGCGAGCGGCCGTTGGTGAGCATCGTCATCCCGACAGCCGGCACCGAGCGGCGGATCCACGGCATGCACATCAACCTCGTCGAGAACTGCGTGCGTTCGGTGGTCACCCGCTCGACCTACGACAACTACGAGATCGTCGTCGTGGCCGACGACCACACGCCGCAGCCCGTGCTCGAACACCTCAGGGAGATGGCAGGGGACCGGCTGCGCGGTCGTGAGGTTCGCCCGGCCCTTCAACTTCTCCGAGAAGATCAACCTCGGCGTCCTGCGCAGCCGCGGCGACGTCGTGCTGATGCTCAACGACGACACCGAGGTGCTCCCCGCCGGATGGCGGCAACGGCCGCCGGGCGCCGAAGGCCGATCGGAGTGGATCGAGGCGATGCTGATGTACGCCTTGGACCCGGCGATCGGCGCCGTCGGCGCAAAGCTGTACTTCGCCGACCGGCGCATCCAGCACGTCGGGATCGTCAACCAGAGGGGCAATCCCGGCCACCCGTTCTACGGCTACCGCGGCGACTACCTCGGCTACTTCAGCAACGCCCGGCTCCCCGTCAACTACCTGGCGGCGACCGCCGCCTGCCTGATGTCCAGGCGCGAGGTGTTCGAGGAGGTGGGCGGCCTCTCGCTCGGCTTCCCGATCAACTTCAACGACGTCGACTACGGCTTCAAGCTGCACACCCGGGGCTATCGCACCGTGGTCAACCCCGATGTCGAGCTGCTCCACTACGAGTCGTCGAGCCGCACCCCGGTGGTCACCGAGTACGAGCACCTCGAGCTCGTTGCGGCTCTGGAAGCACCTGATGTGGAACGATCCGTACTATCCCCGCGTCGCGTCGGAGGACGGCAACTTCGTGCTCCCCCCGTACCGCGTCGACGGCACGTTC
>CAVSZO010000028.1:0-101888 GCA_963732335.1 Ilumatobacteraceae bacterium
GCCACACGTCCAGACCCGTGTGGTGACGCTGGCGGACGTGGCGCCAATGGTTGACTTCCTGATGCGACCGGATCCGGTCATCGACCACGACTCATGGGTCAAGGCCATGCACCAGCCGTGGTCGCGTGCGGTGCTGGTCGAGACCGTCGGTGGCTTTGCTCGCGCCTCGTGGGACGCTGTGTCGCTGAAGGCCGTGCTCGAACGGGTCGGCACATCACACGGCATCAAGCTCGGCAAGGCGCAAGCCCCGGTGCGAGTCGCCGTCACCGGTCGCAGCGTCGGACCGCCGCTGTTCGAATCACTGGAAGTGCTTGGTCGCAACGAGACGAACAGGCGACTCAACGCCGCCGTCGCCCGGCTCGGGCGTGACTGACGGTCGCGATGGCTGTGTCAACACCGCATCGCGACAACACGCCGGTGGCGGCCATCCGGCCGATCCCCCGGGGGGAGATCGCCGGAATCGACGATCTCGTCGACTTCACGGGCGGCCAACGGGTGGCCGACGCGCGACGCCGGCGGCGGTGGAAGGTCGTTCGTCGATCGGTGCTCGCGGTCGTCGCCCTCGCTGTCGGCTACTACGCCGTCAGCCTCGTCCAGGTCTACGCGACCGGCCGCAGCGATCAGGTCGAGCAGTCCCGGCCGGTCGACGCCATCGTCGTGCTCGGCGCCGCTCAATACGACGGCCGCCCGTCGCCACAGCTCGCTGCCCGACTCGACCACGTCGTCACGCTGTACGAGAAGGGCGTCGCGCCGCTGATCGTCGTCACAGGCGGCAAGCAACCAGAGGATCGCTTCACCGAGGCGGAGTCGTCGGCCCAGTATCTCGTCGACCGCGGCGTGCCTTCCGGTGCGATCGTCATGGAGAGCAACGGACGCACCACCTCGCAGTCGCTGGCGGGCACCGCCGAGCTGCTCGAACAGCGCGGCCTCGATCGTGTCCTCATCGTCACCGATCCGTACCACGCGCTGCGCGCCCGCCTGATCGCCCAGGACGCCGGGCTGACGGCCTACGTGTCACCGACTCCGACGTCGGTCGTTCGCGGTGCCAGCTCGGCAAGACGTCATCTCGCCGAAGCCGGCGCCGTCGCCCTCGGCCGGATCATCGGTTTCGACCGCCTGTAACCCCACCTCAATACGGGTAAACTTGTCGGTCGCTCCGATGGGGAGTGGTGTAACTGGCAACACAGCAGATTCTGGTTCTGTAATTAGGGGTTCGATTCCTCTCTCCCCAGCTCATCGAGTCGTCCGCGCTGCTGGTAGCGTGGCGGACCGCTTGGCCCGTTCGTCTAGAGGCCTAGGACACCACCCTCTCAAGGTGGCGGCACGGGTTCGAATCCCGTACGGGCTGCGAAGAAAAGTCCAGGTCAGAGGCACTCTGCCGAGTGCCTCTTCTGGTTTCCGCCCGTGTTGCCAATGGCGTGCCAACGTGTTGATTGGAGAATCGCCATGAAGGGGTTCATGCGCCAACGGGGTGACGCCTGGGAGCGACGCGGTGACGGCAAAACAGCGCTGGTCGCCACCCCGACGTATCTCGGACGCCGATAGTCACTCTAGAAGTCCAACGAGCCGTCACACCGAGCGACGGCAGATGAGCCGGCGTGTCGCAACCAGCGCCCGCCGGCGACGGCACGGGCACGGACGTTCGCATGATTCGGCGCGCTCGTTCGTGCCTGATCGACGAGTGGAGATGTCATAGTGGGCGGAGCGGCCAGTATGCGGGGAGCGGGCTGGCTAGCTCGAGGCCGTTTGCGAGAGGCTCGTGAGCAGTTCTGGTCAGAGCATGGCGCTGCCAACGACGCGAACGACGTGATCGGGTCCGCCGAAGCCGCGCTCGGCTTGGGCGGGCTGTGGGTTCATGAGCATCGCTCGACGTTTGAGCGCGCTCGGGTGCTGGCCGCGCAGCGGGCCGCGTTGGCCGACATCGATGAATCGTCGGCGCTCGCCGCACGCCTGCGGGTTCGACTTGCCGCCGAGCGCGCGTTCGAGTCGGGAGACGGTTCCACCGTCATGGCCGAGCTGGCCAACGCGCGAGCGCACGACGATCCCATCGTCGCCGCCGAGGCAGTGTCGCTCGCACACCATTGCCTGCTGGGACCGCACTTCGCTGCCGAGCGAGCGGCGCTGGCCGGCGAACTGCTGGCGCTGGCCGCCGCGACGGGCCGACCCACCGACCACTTGATGGGGCTGGTCTGGCGGACCTGCAACGGGATCCTTGCCGGCGACGATCGGGCTCGGCGCTCGCTGGGTGAGCTTCGCAGGGCGCTCGAGGTCGAGCCGTGCGATGCGCTGGCGTTCGTGGTCGCTGCATGGGAGGTGATGCTGACGATTCGCGCCGGTCGGCTGCGCGACGCGGAACACTTGGCCGAGGGCTGCCTTCGTCTTGGAACTGACGTGGGCGATGTCGACGCCGCGAACTGGTATGGCGCTCAGCTCATCGCCATCCGATGGGCACAGGGCAGGGTGGGCGAGCTGCTCGGGCTCGTCGATGAGCTCGACCAGAGCGGCACGGTTCCTGAGCTGGGCGGAGTCTCGACCGCCGCCCTGGCGGTGGTGGCGGCCTCGGCTGGTGACGAGCTAACGGCTCGCTCTGCGCTCGCACGACTTGGCGCGGGCCGCCTGGGCCGGCTGCCGCGCGGGAGCGACTGGCTCGTCACGATGGCCGCCGTCTGCGACGCGGCCAACGCGCTCGCCGACGCCGAGGCGGCATCGGAGGCCTACGAGCTCTTGGTCCCTTTCGCGACCCTACCGGTACTCGTCGGACTTGGCGTCGCGTGCTTCGGCTCGGTGCACCGGCCGCTCGGCATCGCTGCGCTCACGTTCGGCAACATCGACCTCGCGATCGACCACCTCGAGTCGGCAGTGGCAGCCAATCTGGCATTGGGCAACCTGCCCGCCTACGTCGCGTCGCTGGCAACGGCAGCGGACCTGCTCGTCCATCGCAACCACGCGGGTGATTCGGCGAGGGCAGAGCGGCTGCAAGCAACGGCCGACCGGCACGCTTCGGAATGCGAGATGACCGCGGACGCTCGCCAGTGGCTTCGTCTACCACGGCGCAGCAACGTCGGCGTGGTGAAGATCTGTCAGTCGGCCAAGGCATGCAAGATCAGCGTTGGCGAGCGGGTCGTCGTGCTGCGGCCGACGGTCGGGATCCGCTACCTCGCCGAGCTGACGAACAACCCGGGCAGGTCGATCTCCTCGGTCGCGTTGGTGAGCAGCCACGGCGACGCCGGCCTGGCACCTCGACCCGAACCGGTCCTCGATGACATGGCCAAGGCCCACTACCGGGCCCGAATCGGCGAGCTCCGCGCCGAGATCGACGATGCCGACCTCTGTGCCGACCTCGAGCGCGCAAGTCGAGCACGCCTCGAGATGGACGAGCTGATCGAGCAGTTGAGCCGGGTATCCGGCCTGCACGGAGCGATGCGCTCGTTCGTCGACGATCGAGAGCGGGCACGGGTCGCGGTTCGCAAGGCGATCACGCGCGCCTTGGACGCGATCGCCAAGTTCGACCCCGAGATCGCACGCGAGCTCGAGGCGCGCGTCGTGACCGGCAGCCGTTGCATGTTCGACGCGACCGGGCTGGCATGACCCGATGGTTCCCGACGTCCCACGTAGCGAGGTGGCTCGTCACGGTGCGTCACAGGTTGTCACGCCTTCCTTGTCGACGGGCTCGACGAGCCCCTACCAGAAGGGAAAACCATGAACAAGCTGACTGAACCGCAGGCGAGCCCGGTGTTCGGCCTTCGCTACCTCGAGGACCGCGAGGTCGAAGGCCTCGATGTCGTCGGATGCCTCATTCCAGCCGTGGCGCACGAGCACGGCGACCGGGTGCGACGACCCGACCAGATCGTCCTCGCGTAGCAGAAGCGTGCCGCCGGCGGCGCGCGCCGGCGGCACCCGCGTCCCCTCCTGTCCGCATTCCTCCCTCGTCGATGAAAGCAATGGCGAATGATCCTGATCATGACCGGGCATCGAGAAGATCCAACGGTCGTCGTCCTCGAACGAGCACTTGCGTGCCGTGGCGCCGACGTCCGGACCATCGATGCAGCGACCCTCGAGCACGCTCGGATCGGTGTCCCCTTCACGCTCGATCTCCCGCACCCCGATGCGCGCTCGGTCTCGGCCGACGACGTGAGCGCCGCCCTCCTGTGGCGATCGACCGTGCCGAACGAACACGAGGCGCGGCTCGATGCGATTCGCGACGATGCGAACGCGCTCCGCTTCGTGCTGGCGCAATGGTCGAAGCTGTCGCGCGGGCTGTGGCATGCACTCGAGTACGCCGGCGTGTTCTGCGTGAACCCGGCCACGAGCGTGGCGATGTGGGAGGACAAGCTCACCCAGCTCGTCGTCGCCGACCAGGTCGGATTGGCGACGCCGGTCACCCGCTACCTGTGCGATCTCTCGGCGGCCGCCGACTTCGCCGACGCGCACGGCGGCCAGATCGTCTACAAGCCCTTTACACCGTATCTCGGCCCACCACGAGTCGACGGACACATCACCGAGCTCTACTCCCAAGTCGTGTCGGCGAGCGAGCTGCGCGCGCAGGCGGGTGACAACCTCGTCGCTACGCCGGGCATTTTCCAGCCGTACGTCGACAAGGCGTTCGAGTTGCGCGTGGTGTACGTCGGCGGCACGATCTTTGCCTGCCGCATCGAGTCGCAGCAGAGCACGGTGGCGGACAAGGACTGGCGACGCTACGACCTGGCGAACACACCCCATCTCGTGCACGAGCTCGACGCGACAGTCGAAAGGAAGATCGGTGAGCTGATGCGCCGCATGAACCTGCGCTTCGGCAGCCTCGACTTCATCGTGACGCCCGATGGTGAGCACGTGTTCCTCGAAGTGAACCCGGTCGGCCAGTTCGGGTGGATCGTCGAGCAGACCGGCCTGCCGATCCACGAGCGGCTGGCCGACCTGCTGCTCGACAGGGCCTGAGCATGCGACGCGAAGGCTTTCGACGCCGTCGGCGCGTGCCGTGGATGCGCCCCACCGAGTTGCGCGATTGTGGCGCCGCGGCGTTCGCGAGCGTGGCGTGGGCAGCCGGGCACGAGGTGTCCGTCGAGGAAGCCCGCGATCTCGTGCGCACCGACAACAACGGCACACACCTTGTCGGACTCATCCACGGGGGGCGGACCATCGGTCTCCAGTCGACAGCGGCGGTGAGCAACTATGACGGCCTTCGCGCGATCGATGGTTGGGCGATCGTGCACCTCGACCCCGGAGCGGGCCACTTCGTCGTGCTTCTGCGATGGACGCGCCGTGGGCTGTGGGTGATGGATCCGAACCGCGGCCGCACGTTCATGCGCCGCGCCGACTACGAACGGGAGTCCAGCCGCTACGTCGTCGTATACCGGCCGACCGCGGCACTACGGCCACGCCGCTCGCGCGTCGAGCCGGGTCGCGCCGCCCGGCAGCTCGTCGCGCGCGCTGTGGCGTGGCACGTGCTCGCCGTCAGCTGCGCGGCGGCCGGGGCCGCGCTCCTCCTCGCATCACCGCTGGTGCTCGGGCACGTCTTCGATCGCGTGCTACCCCAAGGTGACTCGACGAAGCTCGCCGTCCTGGCTCTCGTGCTGATCGGCCTCGGCGCCGTGCAAGCGATGATCCTCCTCGCCCGGGTCGTCGGCGAGGGTGGCGTGCAGCGACGCATCTCACGCCACGTCGGCGAGAAGCTGCTACGCCACTTCGCCACGCTTCCCCAGAGTGTGTACGACACGCGGTGCACTGCCGGATTCGTACTACGCACCATGACCGCGACCGACGTGGCTCAAGGTCTCGGGCCGAACCTCGTGGCGCTGTGCGCGGACGCTGGGATGGCATCGTTCGCGCTCGTTCTGATCCTGTCCCATTCGATGATGGTCGGTGTGGCAGTCGCCACATCGCTGCCGTTGTCGTGGCTGATCTGGCACGCCACTCGCCGCCGTGCAACCAACGCCCAACATCACGTGTGGATGACCATGGAACGGTTCACCAGCAGGACCGTCGACACCTTCGTCGAGCTGCGCTCGGTGCGCCTGTCCGGCTCGACCGACCGATTCGTCGGAGGGCTCGTCGACGACTTCGACGCGCTCGCCGAGAGCCAGCGCGCACAACGCATCGCACTTGCCGTTCCGGCTGCGCTGTCGGCGCTGCTCTTCGCCTCGCTCGCAGGGCTGGTGCTGTGGTGGCTGGGTAGCAACGTCATCGCCGGCAACGCGACCGCCGGCGACCTCGTCCTCGTCGTCGGGACGATCAGCCTGTTCCTCGGACCGGCGCAACAGTTCCCGTCGCACCTGAGCAATGTCACGTTGGCGCTCGACGCGGTGCGCAGAGTCGAAGAGGTTCTCCAGCGTCCGAACGAGATCGACCGCGGCACGCCGGACATGGGGTGGACCGCGAACGGCGCCATCGAGCTGCGGCATGCGTCGCTTCGTCACAGTGGTCGCTCGCACACGCTCGAGGACGTGTCCCTCAGCATCGAACCCGGAGAGGTCGTCGCCTTCGTCGGTGAGACCGGATCAGGCAAGACGTCCGTCGCGAACCTCGTGTGCGGCTTCTACGATCCCGACAGCGGTGATGTTCTCATCGACGGTCGCTCCCATGCCGACGTCACCCACGCGGATTGGCGGCGGCAAGTCGCGGCGGTGTTCCAGGACAGCGGCCTCTTGCAGCGCAGCGTGCGCGACAACGTCGCGATGCTGCAGGACGTGCCCGACGACGTCGTGCTGCGATCGCTCGAGGTGACCGACGCCGACGAGTTCGTGCGACGGCTTCGCCACGGCATCCAGTCCCAGGTGTCGCTCGGCGGCGACAACTTCTCGGCCGGCCAGGGACAACGGCTGGCACTGGCCCGGGCGGTCGTACGCGATGCGCCGATCCTCGTGCTCGATGAAGCGACCTGCAACCTGGACTCGCACACCGAGCGCAAGGTCATGGACTCGATCCTCGAGCAGCGACGAGGCAAGACGACGCTCTTGTTCGGCCACCGCCTCAGTGCGCTCGACAGAGCGTCGCGGGTCGTCGTGCTGGCGGGTGGTCGAATCGTCGAAACCGGAACGCTCGACGAGCTCGTCGCACGCAACGGTGAATTCGTCCGCCTCTTCGAGGCCCAACTCGCCCAACGCCGGCGACCTCGCCGGCTGCCGGCTGCGCTGCCACCACCGTCGGCCAGCCACGACGTCGCCTGACTCGTCCTGCGCGCACCGGATTGCCGCGACTCGCGCATCGCCGATCGACGGCGTCCGGCTCGTCAGAGCGGCGCGTTTCAATCCTCGGCGATAGGACCGGGCGCGGATTCGTTGCCCGAGTGGACAACGGATCCGCGCGTCGAGTCGAGTCAGACGCGTTCAGCGGCCGGACCGGCCGAGATGCCGGATGGCACGACAGCGAACGCCTGCTGGGCGTCCACGTCGTAGCACGTGTTCTCGCTCGAGTCGCCAAGTGTCGAGTCGACGTAGGCCTGGACCGCCTCGACCGACGGTGCTTCCCACAGGCAGGTCGCGACGGCGCCGTCGCGGCTCGGATAGAACTGCAGACCCCGCACCCCGGCCGGCGCACCGTCGTTGTTGACGAGCCGCTCGCCTCGCGCCAAGGCCACGGCCGGGTCGTTGAATCGGTGTTGCACCACCACGTACATGGGCTCCTCCTTCCGCCGCTTCCGCGACGCTGTTCTGATACATCGTAACGTAACGGTGTCGCGGTATCCTGTCAACCGAATGGGCCGACCCAAAGCAACACGACGACGAGACGAGGGCTGCGCTACGGGCGGCGGCCGAGCGGCTCGTCGCAGCAGGCGGTGCCGACGCGTTGTCGGTGCGGACGGCAGCAGCCGAGGCGGGCACGACCACGAGGGCCGTCTACAGCTTGTTCGGATCGAAGGAGGGCCTCGTCGCCGCGGTCGCCCAGACCGCGTTCGAGTACCTCTACGACGAGATCGATCGCCTGCCCAAGAGCGACGACCCCGCCGCCGATCTCATCGCGATCGGGACCGAAGCCGTCCGGCGCTTGGCTCTCGACCACCCCGGACTCTTCCGGATCGCCTTCCAGCGCGTCGCCGGGCTGCACCCCGATCCCGGTCTCGTCGCCGCCCGCGAGAAGGCCTGGGTTCAGCTCCAGGCCGCGGTCCAGCGCCTGAAGGACGCGGGACTCCTCGGCACCAAACCGGTATCGGACGCGGCTCGAGAGATCAACGCCATGTGGGAGGGGCTCGCCAACGCGGAGCTTCGCGGCGAGGTCTTGCGCATCATGCCAAAAGGTCACGAGCAGCGCGCATGGCTTGATGCTCTGACCACCGTCGTACGTGGCTTCGGCTCGACTCAACCGACACCGGCCCGCCGCCGCAGCCGTACGAACGGCTGACGACTAGCAACCACTAGGCCACGCTCCGACCCGTGTATCGGGCGTGACGACAACCACGCCCTTCATCTCGCGGCGATCTGCCAGATCCGCCAGCCCCACTCCGAGGGCCGCGCGTACCTTCGAGCGCAAGCTCGCCGAGGGCAAGACGACAGGACTCACGGGGGGCCTGGGCCGAGCGTCGGGCTTCCGTGCGGTTCGAGCCACCAAAAGAAGAAACGGTAGGTCGCCTCGGCCAGGAGGACTGCCACGCCCTGGACGCCTGCCCACAGGACGACGACCGGGAAGCCCCGGTTGGCGAGCGAGGCGTGCTCGTCGGGGAACCAGTAGAGAACGAGGAGCAGCAGCAGGGACGCGCTCAGGGCCAGGACGACGAGCGCGTTGAGCGAGGCGATCCAGAGATGCAGCCGACGGGCGGCGGTCGGTTCGTCGTCGCGCAGCCGCCTCCACACCAAGACCATGTGGACGGCGCCCATGGCGGCGCTGGCCGCCAAGACATCGTCGTCCATGCTGCCGACGCCGGCGTTCAACACCTCGGAGCGCACGGCGACGGCCGGGATCAGGACGACGACGAAGCCGGCTAGAGCGAAGCCCGCGGCCACGACGACGTCGGTGGCCCGGCGGCTCAGGTCCCCTCCCGGGCTCGCAGCACGAACCGGTCGGCCACCGACCCGTCTGACCGAACGCACATCGCGGCCAGACGGTCGTCCACGACCTGGACGTGGAGGAACTGCAGCGTGCGCTCCGCCACAGCCGTGAAAGCGCTGCGACCCACGCGGGTGGTCTTGCAGCCGCCGCCGCTCACCACGTAGGTGACACCCTGCTGCGGCTCGGTCCGTTCGTAGTCGTGGTCGTGTCCGCTGAGGACCAGGTCGACATGGTGGCGGGTCAGGAGGGGGACCAGCCGCTCCTGGGCGCCTGGCGTGCTGCCGTGTTGGCCGGACGAGTAGGGAGGGTGATGCAAGGCCACTACCTTCCACTGGTTGGCCGAGCTGGACAGGGCATCGTCGAGCCATTCCAGCTGCTCGGATGACGCGGGGCCGTACAGGCCGGGGATGCTGGAGTCCAGGAAGAAGAAGTCCACCGGGCCGTGGCTGGCCGTGTAATAGCGACCCGGAGTGCCCAGCAACTCGAGCTCGGCCTCGATGGCGCTCAGCCCGAGGTCGCTGAAGTCGAGCTCAGTGTCGTGGTTGCCGATGGCCAGCTCGAAGCCCACCCCCGCGTCAACGAGAGGTCCGAGCGGACGGCGGAAGACGGTGTCGAACCGGCGCCGAAGGTCTCCGTAGTAGCAAATGTCCCCCAGTAGGGCGACCAGACCGTACGGCACCGTCTGGTAGGTGATGGCCATGCGCTCGGCGACTGCCAGCGCTTGGCGGCCGCCACTCCCGTTGTCACCCAGCGCCACGAATGACAAGCGGTCGTCCGCCGTCTGCCAGGCATGCGGCCTGAGCTGCACGTCTGGCGCTTGCCCGGGCACGAGGTCCTCGCGTGACAGCAACGGCCACACCGCACCGGCCAACGTGCCGGCGGTGGCCGTGGCGCCGACCAGCCCCACGCCCGCGGCCAGGAACTCACGCCGGTTCATCACCACCACCATCATTTCGATTCGCCGCCCCGAACGCGCCGTCGGCGACGTCATCGTCGAGTTGCCGGGGGCGCACGCAGGTCAGCAGCCTCGATGTCGTCGCAGTTGACAGCGGTGAAATGGCCGATTCGGGTTGGCGTGAGAGCCGATTGCTCGCGATTGCGAGCGGTCCGTGCCGAGGTCCCACATGACATCGGGTCCGTGCCGCGAGTGGCCTGGCACCACCCGGTGACCGAATACCGTCAGGGCGCGTGTTGATCAAGTCGACGCGACGCGCGGTTCATCACGGTCGCGGGCCCCGGGTGAGCCGGGATGCGTGACCCTCGTGAAGGTGTCTCGCTGAGAGGGACCATCGTTACCGGCGCTCGCCGCGACCACGTGTCAGCCAAGTTCGAACCCGTCCTCGTCGCCGCAAGCGATCTCGTGCGGTCTCACCGTGCCCGGGGCTCGCTCTATCTCTACGGGTCGGTAGCGACGGGACAGGCTCGAGTGCCGTCGTCGGACGTCGATCTGTTGACCATCAATGTTGGTCCCGATGCCTCATCGGTTATCGGCCAGGCCCTCTCCAGACGGTTCTCCCGCCTGTGCCGAGCCGTCAACATCCGCGCGGCTCGAACGCGCGACTATTTCGGCAACACCGACGCGGCGTATGGCAAGCGTGTCTTCTTGCGCCACTACTGCGTTCACCTCTCCGGCGTGGCGCACCATGAGTCGCTGCCCGACTTCCCGGCGGACGTCCGCGCCGCCCGCGGGCTCCACGGTGATATCGCCATTCGCGCCCAACGATGGCGGCTCGCGCTCCGCGGGGGAGGAGACCATGCCGAGGTGGCGAGACGGCTGGCACGGAAGTCGCTGCTCGTCGTAGCCGGGCTGGTCTCCATCCACGACGGGACCTGGACTACGGACCGGGCGGGCAGCGCCAGCCGTTGGGCGGAGATCGACCCGGAGCTCGGCCGCGATCTGGGCGAACTCGTGAGGTGGATGGACAGTCAGATCATTCCCACCCGGGCAGAGCTGTCCCGGATCCTTGGCGGTCACATCACAGACCTGGTCAGTGCCTTCGACTCGAGCATCGGTCTCTGGCGTTGACAGACTCGACGATGCAAATTCCGTCGGGAGGGAGCAAATCGCAAGCGCTTCGGGATCGATCAGCGCCGCGTAGACGCGATCCGATGGAGCTGCGATCACCCGCGACGCCTTATCCGTACGGCGCACGACGCGATGGCATGGGCTACGAGGCGGCGGCCTTCACCAGCGCGACGATCTTCTTCTCGACCGCCGGGGTCCACTCCGTGAGCGCGTACGACGTCGGCCACATCGGACCGTCGTCGAGGTTCGCCGCCTCCTCGAACCCGAGCGTCGCATAGCGGGACTTGAACTTCTCGGCGTCCTTGAAGAAGACGACGACCTTGCCATCCTCGTTCGCATAGGCGGGCATGCCGTACCAGGTCTTGGGCGACAGCTCAGGAGCCGTGGAGGTCACGGTGGCGTGCACCCGCTCGGCGAGGGCGCGGTCCTCCGGGGTCATCGCGGCGATGCTGTCGAGCGCGGCCTGGAGGGCATCGGCTTTCTTGGCTCCCTTCTTCCCCTCGGCGCGCAGCTCGGCGGCGCGCTGCTTCATGGCGGCGCGCTCTTCTGCGCTGAAACCGCCGGACTCGGTCTTGGTCTTCGCAGGCATGATCGGCCTTTCCTCTCCGGGATCAGGACGGACGACGTCTGCTGGCAGACGCTACGGCATCCCCCAGGGCATCACTTCTTGATTCCTGCTCAGTTCGAGCCCGATCCTGACCGAGCCGCGCGAGGGGCGCCGTGCCCGACGAGTGGTCGGAGTGTTACGTGTCGACGTGCTCCTCCGGAAACACTCCGATCGGTGAATTGGCGTGCCAGTAACGGCTCAGGTGGGCGCGGTCGAGGATGCGGTCGATCTCGGCCATCTGATCCGGCGTCAGCGGGCCAGCGGCGAGGGCACCGGCGTTCTCCTCCACCTGGGCAACGGTCTTGAACCCCGGGATCGGAACCGTCCTCGGACTGCGCGCCCAGATCCAGGCGAGGGCACCTTGGGCCAGCGTGCGTCCCTCGCTGGTGAGCACGTCACGAATCGCCGCCAGCTTGTCGAGCCACTCGGCGGTCGGCTTGCCGTCGCGGAAGCCGGGATGCCACTGGGCGACGTGGCGCTGGTCGTCGGCGGCGAACGTGCTCGCTGGGGAGAACTTGCCGGTCAGTAGGCCCATGCCGAGCGGACCACGGTTGATGCTGGCGAGGTCGAGTTCGTCACAGAGGGCGAGCAACTCAGCGGTGCCTTCGTCGAGAACGCTGAGCCCCTGCTGGACGACGCCGCATCCCGGCAACGTGGAGAACGCCCGCACGGCATCAGCCCGATCGGTGCTCCAGCCGTACGTGCGGATCAGGCCCTCGGTGACGAGCTCCTCGAGCACGTCACGCGCTTCCAAGGCGCGTTCGATCGACAATCCCCACACGTGCAGCTGGTAGACGTCGATGTAGTCGGTGTCGAGTCGTTGGAGGCTGGCTTCGAGGTCCTTGCGGAGCCGGCTGGCCACGTCGGTGTCGGCCTCGACGTCGCCGTAGGACACGACGGACTGGTCCTGCTCGTTGACGTCGTAGCCGAACTTGGTGGCGATGACGATTTCGTCGCGACGCTGCCGGAACGCCTGCCCGAGGACCCGCTCGCTGCGACCGGCGCCGTAGTTGGCGGCGGTGTCGAAGAACGTGACGCCGAGGTCGAACGCTCGCGCCAGTGCCCGCAACGACTCGGCGTCGTCGACCTGGCTCCAGCCGGCAGGTGCGCCGTCGAACGTCCACGGACCGCCGATCGCCCAGCACCCCATGCCGAGAGCACTGACCTCGATTCCGGACCGACCGAGCACACGGGTGAAGGCTGCTGTCATGGTCGCGACGATATGGCGCCCGACCGCAAGTCGGAAATGAGATCCGGCGATCAGGCTGGTCAGCCGGCCGGGCGCAGCCGGTTCACGGCCGGGTCGACCCGGAGTCGCCGGAGCGGCGGGCCTGGCGTTCCACGACCGGACGGCACGTGGCGATCAGCCGGTCGAAGGCGCCGGCGCTGCCGGCCCGGGCGGCAACGAGCAGCGCTGCCAAGCGCTCCACGTCGATCACCTCGGTGTGCGGGCGCGTGCGGCCGGCGGGAGCGGCGCCGCCATCGCCGCTACCGCCGACCTGATCAGTGTCGTGACGTGGATCGGAGCAACGCATCATGCGGTGAGTTGCTCCGCGCATCACAGCTTGCGAAGCGTTTGGTAGTTGTGCGGGATGACTCCGCCGCCGCCGCCGGGCGCCGACACGGAGCCGTAGTCCGGGTGGTCCTTGGCGTCGCCGCGGCCCGGGTTCTCCGGCGTGTTCTGGCCGTAGTCCGGGTGGTCCTTGGCATCGTCACGGCCCGGGTTCTCGGGGGTGATCTGGCCGAAGTTGGGGTGGTCCTTGGCGTCGATGCGGCCGGCCGTTGCCGGCCGGACGACCACCTCTTGCCCGCTGCCACCGGGGAGGGCAATCTGTCGGACGACAGTCTCGCACTGCCCAGAGGACGCGTTGTCGACGCAGATCCTGGCGGGGTGTTCCCGGGATCGCAGCTGCGGCCACGGGAGCGACGGCCAGCACCGAGCCGACGATCAGTGCGATCCCGGTGCCGACCAACTGGCTGGTCTTGTTCATGATTGTCCCTTCTCGGGTTGACGTCCGAACGGTTCGGGCGTCTCCGCCATCGTCCGCAATTCCGTCGACTCGCTCCTGGACGTCCGGTGGGTTGGGAAGCGGACATTTGGCCGACAACCAGCACCACAGGCGCTACCGTGCGGCGGTGTCCGACAGCCCGTTCGCGGCCCTCGAGCCCAGCGTGCAAGCGGAGTTCAACGGCCTCGGTCTCGTACGGCGTCATCGCCGTGGTGCGTTCCTGATCCTCGAGGGTGATCGCAGCGACCACGTGCTGATCCTCCGAACGGGTCGTCTGAAGATCGTCCGCACCTCGACCGACGGTCGCGACGTGCTCGTTGCCGTGCGCGGACCCGGCGAGCTCGTCGGCGAGCTCAGTGCCCTCGCCGGCTCCGACGAACCACGGGCCGCGTCGGTGATCGCTCTCGACGACGTCGTCGTGCAGGCGATCCCTTCGGAGGACTTCCTCCGTTTCGTCGAGCGGCACTCGGCTGTGAGCTTCGGCCTCCTGCGTCAACTGGCCGCCCGATTGCGCGAGGCGACGACTCGACACAGCGATGTGGCCGGGTACGACGTGCTCCATCGCGTTGCCCGCGCTCTGGTCGACGAGGCCGATCGTCACGGACGCGTCGTCGACGGGGGAACGGCGGTCGGCGCCGGACTGAGTCAGGACGACCTCGCCGGGCTCGTCGCCGCCTCGCCGAAGTCCGTCGGCCGTTCGCTCGCTGTGCTGCGCGCCCGCGGACTCGTGTCGACTGGTCGTCGATCGATCGTGATCAACGACCTCGATGGCCTCCGCCGCTTCGCACGTTGACATTCAGCCCGCCGGTGGAGTCGGGAGCGACCGGTTGAGTAAAGATGAGGAACCCGGCGTCAATGCCGCGGCTCGAAAGGGAGCGAAATGACCACCACCGAAGCAACTCCACAACTCGTCGGTGAGGAGCTGCGCAATCTCCTACGCCTGGTGAGAGGGTCCGACAGCATCGAATTGAAGTTGACCGTTCCGGAGTTGGCCTACCGGTCGACAGCGGCGGCGCTGGAGATCGATCCGCTCGACGCCCAGATCCGCCAGGTCTTCTTCTTTGACACGCCCGAGTTGACGCTCAACAACGCCGGGCTGGTCGCTCGGGCCCGCCGGATTCAGGGCAAGGACAGCGACTCGGTCATCAAATTGCGGCCGGTGGTACCGGATCAGCTCCCGGCGGACGTGCGCAGCTCCCCGAACTTCGTCGTCGAAGTTGACGCGATGCCCGGAGGCTACGTCTGCTCCGGCTCGATGAAGGGCAAGCTCTCGCCCACGGCCGTTCGCCCCTCCGTCTCGGGCGAGCAGCCGCTGCGCAAGCTGTTCTCGAAGGAGCAACGGGCGTTCTTCGACGCCCACGCGCCCGGCGGGATCACGCTCGACGATCTCTCCGTGCTCGGACCGATCTTCGTCCTCAAGTTGAAGGTTCAGCCGGACACGTTCTCACGGCGGCTCGTCGCCGAGATGTGGATGTATCCCGACGGACAACGGGTCGTCGAGCTCTCCACGAAGTGCGTCCCCGGTGAGGGACTCGACGTCTCTGACGAGGCGCGCACGTTCCTCGAGAGCAAAGGCATCGAGCTCACGGGCGAGCAGCAGACCAAGACGAAGACGGCCTTGGAGTTCTTCTCAGCAGAACTCCAAGCTCAGCGGGAGTGAACGTCGAGAAACGCAAGTGGGACGGCACGTTGTCGAGCGTTGGGCCGGCGCGCCTGGTGACCGCCCCCGGTGACGCCGTCGCCTGGTACGTCGCCGCCGGTTCGGAGCGGCTGCTCCCGAGCAAGAACGCGATCGAGCACGTCGAAAGCCACGAGCTGTGGGTCGCCGTTCCAGGCGAGTGGTGGGTGCTGTGTGGTCAGGGCACTGGGAACGGCGACATCGATGCGTACGTGCTCCACGCCGCAGCCCCATTCGAGTCACCTCGCTCGAACGTGATCAGGTGGATCGATCTCGATCTCGATTTCGAGGTCACCGACGGCGTCGTGGCGCTCGAGGACGAGGCCCAGTTCCATGCCCACGCGGGCAGCATGCCGTACCCGGACGAGGTCGTGCGCGGTGCCTGGTCTGGGATCTCCAAAGTCGCTCCCCGCTACACCACCGTTGAGTGGCCCTTCGACGGCTGGATGGGACAGCGCCTCGCCGCCGAGGTCGCCTCCGGACACGACGAGGGGAGCTGAGGACACCGCCTCAGAGGGTCGACTTTGGCGTCAGGGCGACCGCGGGCGGCGGGGCCGTGACCGTGACGTCCCGGCCACGCGACCGCTCGGCAACGGCGATCGCCCGGACCACGTCCGATGTGACCCGCACCGGGCCCGCCGGGCCGTGGGCGAAGCGAACCACGATGACCAGCCGACCCGGATCGACGCTCCGGAAGACGACCTCGGGTGGTGGATCGGCGGCGACTCCCGACACATCGGCAACGGTCTCGATCACCGCGGCGACGGCCTCGTCGAACGCGTCCGGGGTCGCCAGGCGGACCTCGACCTCCGAGCGCCGCGTGTTGCGCTCGGTGTGGTTGACGATGGGATTGTCGAGGACCGTGCGGTTGGGGATGTGGATCTGCCGGCGGTCCCAGGCTTCGAGGACGACCGCGCGGCTGTTCATCTCCCTGACGATTCCCGAGTGCTCGTGCACGTCGATGTCGTCACCGAGTCGGATCGGTTGACGGGTCTGCAAGATGACGCCGGCCGCGAAGTTCTCGGCGACGCCCCGGAGGGCGATGATGGCGATAACGCCGATCAGGATGGCGGCCGTCAGAATCGGCTGGATCTCTGCCCCGACGAATGTGAGTGCAACGCCGACGCCGATGAGCAGGACGAAGTAAAAGGTGATTCGCGCCGCGAACTGACGTTGGTTCTCGCTGATCCCGTCGATGCGGCCAAGCACCGTGCGAACGCCACGCCTGGCGACCCGGGCGATCAGCCATGCGGCGATCAGCACGAGGATGGCCAGCACGACGTCGGTGATCGTCACCTTCGTGCTCGTCACAAACTCGCTGATGTCGCCGATGTCGCTCTGCGATGGGTGCGCCACCGATGTCATCGTGGCAGTCCTACTGCGGTGGCGGGTGGACCATCACCGAACGCCGCCACGACCCGCACAAGAATGGACGACCGATGGGTCAAGCGATCGGTGACTTGCTGCCGTCGGCCGTGGGCGTCGCCATCAGCCCGGTGCCGATCATCGCGGTCATCCTCATGCTCGGCACGCCGAGGGCGCGCTCGAACGGTCCCGCGTTTGCAGTCGGCTGGCTGATCGGCTTGATCGTCGTCAGCGTCGTCGTGCTGCTCCTCGCCAGCGACGCCGACGACACCGACTCGGGAACGTCGACCGCTGTCGACGTGATCAAGTTGCTCATCGGTGTGCTGTTCCTGCTAATGGCGGTGAAACAGTGGCACGCCCGTCCGAAACCGGGCGTGGAGCCCGAGATGCCCAAGTGGATGGGCGCCATCGACCGCTTCACCGCCGGGAAGTCGTTGGGCCTCGGCATCCTCCTCTCAGGGGTCAACCCGAAGAACCTCGCCCTGACGTTCGCCGCCGCCGCATCGATCGCTCGGGCCGGGCTGAGCGGGGGAGAGAGCGCCATCGCGGTTGCCATCTTCGTGATCATCGGTTCGCTGACCGTGGTCGGGCCGGTGCTCTACTACCTGTTCGTTCCCGGCAGTGCCCGCCTGCTGGGCGAGATCAAGCAGTTCATGTCCGAGCACAATGCCGTGATCATGTTCGTGATTCTGCTCGTGCTCGGCGCCAAGTTGCTGGGTAACGGCATCGCCGGCCTCAGCGACTGACCTCGCGTGACAAGCCTCGCCAGCGTCGTGCCGTCGGCGACATGGATACCGCACTACCGACGCAAGTGGCTCGCCAAGGACCTGGTCGGCGGACTCGCCGCGGGCGCGGTCGTGATCCCGCAGGCGATGGCGTACGCCACGATCGCCGATCTCCCCGTCGAGGTGGGCTTGTACACGTGCATGGTGCCGATGGTGGTGTACGCCCTGCTCGGCGGCTCACGCACGCTGTCGGTGAGCACGACGTCGACGGTGGCACTGCTCACCGGATCGACCCTGATCGCCGCCGGCGTCGCCGCCGAGGGGACGGACCCGGTTGGCGACCTGGCGATGCTGACGTTGCTCGTCGGGGTCATCCTGCTGGCTGCCCGGCTGCTCCGCCTCGGCGCCCTGATCGACAACATCTCCGAGGCGACGCTCACGGGCATCAAGATCGGCGTCGGCCTCACGGTCGCAGCCGGCCAGCTCCCGAAGCTGCTCGGCATCGCCGGTGACCCCGACGCATCGAGCTTCTTCGGTGAGGTCGCCGGGATCGTCGACGACCTCGGCGACGTGAGCTGGACCACTGTGGCCTTCTCGGCCGCCACGCTTGTCGTGCTCTTGGGTATCGGGCGGATCGTTCCGCAGATCCCGGCGCCGCTCGTCGCTGTCGTGCTCGGCATCGCCCTCGTCGGGATTGCGTCGATCAACGACCACGGGATCGCCCTCATCGACCCGGTCCCATCCGGGCTACCGACCCCGGTCGCCCCATCGTTCGACAACATCGGAGCCTTGGCGCCCGGAGCGTTCGCCATCGCCATCATGTGCTTCCTCGAAACGGCCGCGGTCGCCCGCGGCGTGCGGCGCCACGACGAGCCTCCCATCGACAACGACCAGGAGCTCGCCGCCAACGGGATCGCCTGCGCCGTGGGCGCGTGGTTCCGGGCGATGCCCTCGGCCGGCGGTTTCTCGCAGACGGCGATCAACCAGGGCGCGGGCGCGGTCACCCAGCTCAGCGAGCTGGTCACCGCCGCCCTCGCCATCTGCTGCGCCCTGTTCCTCGGCGGCCTGCTCAGCGACCTGCCAGAAGCGACGCTCGGATGCATGGTCGTGGTGGCGGTGCTCGGCCTGATCAAGCCCGCCGAGCTGGTGCGACTCTGGCGGCTCGGGCGCGTCGAATTCTGGGTGGCGGCGATCACCGCCCTCAGCGGCCTGTGCTTCGGTCTGCTCGTTGCCGTCGCCGTCGGTGTCGGTCTGACGCTGTTCTTGGTCCTCTACGAGCTCGACCACCTCGGCGTCACCGAGTTGCAGGCCACTGCCGACCAGCCGCGACGTGCAGTTCGCCGGGCGTCGACACGGTGCCAATCGACGGGCTGCTGATCCTGCGCCTGGACGGCCCCCTCTATACGGCGAACGTGCGCGGCGCCAACCGCAAGATCCTCGCCGCCGTCGATGCCGCCCACCCGCGGATCGCTCGTCGTCGACGTCTCGGCCGCTCCGGTTCTCCCCGTCACAGTGCTCGACGAGTTCGCTGACCTCCAACGCGAGTTCGACAGTCGCGGCGTCACTCTCTGGGTCGCCGCCCTGCCGCCACGAGCGCTGGATACCGCCCGGCAGATGCCGGGGTGGGCGGCGGCCGAGGCCGCCGGGCGGATACACCCGACATCGCTCGCCGCGGCCAAGGCGTACGTTGGCACGACCTGACGAGAAAGGATCGGCGATGGCAACACACGAGGAGCTGCTCGCATCCTGGAACGACACGGCGACGCGGCAGGCGATCGTCGACTTCGTCGACACTGTCACGGAGGAAGGCGGCGATGGCTTCATTCCTCCTGAGGAACGCATCGCCACGTTCGACAACGACGGCACGTTGTGGGCGGAGAAGCCGATCCCGATCCAGCTCGACTTCACATTGCGGCGATTCGCCGAGATGGCCGAGGCCGACCCGGCAGCTTCGCGACCAGCAGCCGTTCAAGTCGTCGTACGAGCACGACTTCGGCTGGCTCGGCTCAGGCGATGGTCAAGCACTACCAGGGCGACGACGGCGACATGCGACCTGCTGCTGGGTGCGGTGCCTCGCGGCGTTCGCCGGACCTGACGGTCGAGCAGTACAGCGCCAAGGTCGCCGACTTCTTCGCCGCGGCGGAGCACCCCAAGCTCGGACGAACGTACCGGTCGTGCGGATACCAGCCGATGGTCGAGTTGCTGCGCTTCCTCGAGGCCAACGGCTTCGTCCCCTACATCGCCTCCGGTGGTGATCGCGACTTCATGCGGCCGATCGCCGGCGACCTCTACGGCATCCCGCCGGAGCGGGTCATCGGCAGCTCGGTGGCGATCGAGTACCGCGAGGGTGACGACGACAGCCGGGACGTTCTCTACAAGAGCGAGATGGAGTTCTTCGACGACGGTCCGGCCAAGCCAGTGCGGATCTGGAGCCGGATCGGGCGCCGCCCGGTGTTCGCCGGTGGCAACTCCAACGGCGACATCGAGATGCTGCGCTTCGCCAAGTCCGGGTCACGGCCGGCGCTGCGCACGCTCCTGTTGCACGACGACGCCGAGCGCGAGTTCGACTACACCGCCGGCGCCGAGAAGGCCCTCGAACGGGCCCACGCCGCAGGCTGGACGGTGATCAGCATCAAGGACGACTGGGCCACGGTCTTCGCCGAGGACGCGTGAACCTCCCCGTCTTCCGCTCGCTGGCCGGGTACGACCGGTCGTGGTTCCGCGGCGACCTGATCGCCGGGCTCACGGTGTGGGCGGTGCTCGTGCCGGAGGCACTTGCCTACGCGTCGATCGCCGGCGTGTCGCCGGTCGTCGGCCTGTACGCCGCGCCGCCGGCGCTCATCCTCTACGCCGCCTTCGGCAGCTCCCGCCACCTCGTCGTCGGCCCGATGTCGGCCACCGCTGCACTATCGGCGGCGGCCGTCGCCGATCTCACGACCGGCGGGCCCGCCGAGGTGCTGGCCTTCACCGGCGTGCTCGCCCTGATGACCGGGTTGCTGGCGCTCGCCGCCGGACTCGTGAGGCTCGGGTTCCTGGCCAACTTCATCTCCGAACCGGTCCTCAAGGGTTTCATCATCGGCCTCGCCCTGACCATCGTCATCGGCCAGGTACCCAAACTGCTCGGCATCGAGAAGGAGGAGGGCGACTTCTTCGAACAGCTGTGGGGGGTGATCACCCACCTCGGCGACACGCACGGCCTGACATTGCTCGTCGGGGCGTCGTCCTTGGCGCTCGTGCTCGGGCTGCGTCGATTCGCACCGATCGTTCCCGGATCGCTCGCCGCCGTCATCTTCGGCGTGGTCGTCGTCAAGGTCTTCGACCTCGCCGACGAGGGCGTCGAGATCGTCGGCGACATCGCCAGCGGCCTGCCGTCGCTCGGCCCGCCCGACGGCGTGGGAGGCGACGACTACCTGCGCGCCGCCGGAGCGGCCGCCGGGATCATGCTCGTCGGGTTCGCCGAGGGGCTCGGCGCGGCGAAGACCTATGCCGCTCGTGAGCACTACGAGATCGATCCCAATCGCGAGTTGATCGGTCTCGGGGCGGCCAACCTCGGCAGCGGACTGTCCAGCGGAATGGTCGTCAACGGCAGCCTCTCCAAGACGGCTGTCAACGGGTCCTCCGGCGCCCGTTCTCAGATGTCGGGCATCGTGGTTGCCGTGCTGACGGTCATCACGCTGCTGTTCCTGACGGGACTGTTCGAGGAGCTGCCCGAGGCGACCCTCGCTGCCGTCGTGATCGCCGCCGTCATCGAGCTCGTCGACATCGCTGCCCTGCGCGGTTTCTACGCCTTGTACACGCGGCGCCTCGGGCGCATCTACGGGCCGGCGGCGCGGCCGGACTTCATCGCTGCCGTGGCGGCGATGCTCGGCGTGTTGCTCTTCGACACGCTGCCGGGCCTGGTCATCGGCATCATCGTGTCGTTGCTGCTACTGCTCTACCGGGCGTCCAAGCCCTACGTCGCCGAATTGGGTCGCGTGGAGGGTGGTGTCGCCCAGTACGCCGATCGCAATCGTCATCCCGAGAACAACGCGGTCCCGGGCATCCCGGTGCTGCGCGTCGAGTCCGGGTTGTTCTTCGCCAACGCAGAAGCGGTGCGCACGGCGATCAAAGAGCATGCCGCGGCACCCGGTACGCGGGCGGTTGTGCTGGACGCCGAGGCGATCGCCTTCGTCGACATCACCGCCGTCCGCATGCTCGACGAGCTCGCCGACGACCTCGAGCGGGCTGGCCAGCGGCTGATCATCGCCCACGACCTCGGCCAGGTCGGCGACCTGCTCAGCGCCCACCCGGAGACCAGCCTGGCGGTCTTCCCGACGATCGACGAGGCGATCGCCGCCATCGACACCTCACGCGTTCCCGCGAGTTCCTTGGTCGATTTCCGGACGCCAACGGCACCAACGTCATCACAGCAACCACACGACAGGTGAGCGCTCGATCGGAGGCGTGCAGAGGCCGTACTCTCGGCAGGCAATGCCGACGGCACCGTCAGCACAGTGCCGTCATCCGTCCGCCAGGTCGTCAGCGACCGTCGAGTCGCCACGTTCCTTGTGGCCCAGGCGACGTCGACGATCGCCGTCACGTTGCAGGCCGCCGCCCTGGCGAAGCACGTGTACGACATCACCGACAGCGAGTTCGCCCTCGGTCTGCTCGGCCTCGTCGAGTTCATGCCGGCGTTGCTGCTGCTGCCGTTCACCGGTTCGGTCGCCGATCGCTTCGACCGCCGGCGCGTCGCGGCGATCGCTTTCACGCTGGAGATCGGCGTCTCGCTGCTGATGTTCCTCTACGCCACCACGTCACCGACGAGCGCCGTGCCGATCTTCGGCCTCGCCGCCCTGTTCGGAACGGTGCGGGCGTTCGGGGTACCCGCCATGCGGGCCATCCCGCCGCTGATCGCCGTGGAGGGCGGCCTGCCGCGACTGATCGCCCTCTACACGGCGACGTGGCAGATCGGCATGATCATCGGTCCGGCCTCCAGCGGGTTGCTCTACGACATCGACCCCGCTGTTCCGTACGTCGCCGCGGCGATCGGCGCCGGGCTCGCCGCCATCGCCACGCTCGCCATCAGCTATCGGCGGCCGCAGCAGCGCACACCGGCGGAGCAGACGCCAACTCTGCACCACGCCCTCGAGGGACTGCGCTTCGTACGCCGCCGGCCGATCCTGCTCGGGGCGATCTCGCTCGATCTGTTCGCCGTGCTGTTCGGCGGCGCCGTCGCTCTGCTCCCGGCGATCGCCGAGGACCGCCTGCACGTCGGCAACATCGGCTATGGGTGGTTGCGTGCCGCACCGGGCGTCGGGGCCGTGATCGTGTCGGCACTGTTGGCCATCCGGCCGGTGCGCCGCCACGTCGGTTCGGTGCTGTTCGCTGCCGTCGCCGCCTTCGGTGCGCTGACGGTCGTACTCGGACTCACCCAGTCGCTATGCCGTCGCCTTCGCCGCCCTCGTGCTGCTCGCCGCGGCGGACTCGGTCAGCGTGTTCATCCGGGCGACCCTCGTGCCGTTGGCGACGCCGGATCACATGCGCGGGCGGGTGTCGGCCGTCGAGAACGTGTTCATCGGCGCGTCCAACGAGCTCGGTGCGTTCGAGAGCGGAGTCGCCGCGGCACTGCTCGGCGTCGGCCCAGCCGTCGTGCTGGGCGGCGTGGCGACGATGGCGGTCGTCGGATTGTGGACTCGATGGTTCCCCGAGCTTCGTCACGTCGACACGTTCGAGGATGCCGCCGTGCCGGATCACGCCGAACCCGCCGACGCCGACACGGCCGTCGATCGGACCCTGCTCGAACACGAACTGCCCTAATCTCCTGCTCGACACCCGCCGAGCGAGAGGACCCGTGAGTCCATGAAGAAGCTGTTCGGCGAGTACAGGGACTTCATCAACCAGGGCAACGTCATCACCGTCGCCGTCGGCTTGGTGATGGCGTTGTACTTCAAGTCGATCGTCGACGCCTTCATCAACGGGGTGATCATGCCGATCGTCTCGGCGATCGTCGGCGAGGAGAACTTCGACGAGATCGGCTTCGGCATCGGCGAGCGACGCATCGAGCATCGGTCTCGTCATCCAGGCCGTCATCATGTTCCTCGTCGTCGCCTTGGTCCTCTTCCTCATCATCAAGGCGTACAACACGTACATCGCCAAGCCGGACGACGAGGCGACGACCGACACCGAGATGTCGCTGCTCACCGAGATCCGCGACGAGCTGCGCACGACGCTGACCGTTTGCCCGGACGACCCGGCGACTGGCGGGTAGTGTCGGGGTCCAACCTCCCCTATGACACGATTCCGCCGGTTCCTCCCCGTGGTCGGCGTCGCCCTCGGCGTCGTCCTCGTTCCACCCGTCGTCGGTTCGGCGACCGCGCCGCCGCGACAGCCACTCGAGCCAGCGTCGAGCGCACCGGAGTCGAGCGCTCCGGCGTCGAGTGATCCCGTCGCGACGGAGCCAGTGGTGCTCGCCGGCGCTGGCTGGAGTTCGTCGGCGACGCCGATCCGGACACCTACGCCGGTGGGGCACCGCTGCGTGACCTCGTCGACGGCAAGCGGGTGCTGATGATCGGCGACTCGATCATGGCGTCGACGTCCCGTCGCTACGGCGGCGAGATGTGCGAGGAGTTGGTGCCGCGTGGCTGGGAGGTCGAGATCGATGCCGAGACAGGTCGCTTCGTCGACTTCGGCGACCGCGTCCTCGATGCCCGCCTCGACGCCGAGTGGGACGTCGCCGTCGTGATGCTCGGCAACAACTACGGCGCCGACCAGGGCGTGTTCGAGGAGTACCTGACCGAGATCGTCGACCGCTTGGCGCCGCGGCCGACCGTGCTGCTCACGGTCACCGAGTTCCGTCCCGATCGTGCCGAGGTCAACGAGGTGATCTACGACATCGCCGCCGAGAACGAGAACGTCCGCGGTCGTCGACTGGGCGAGCCGAGACCGCCGACGACCCCGCCCTCGTCGGTGGCGACGGGCTCCACCTCAGCGACCTCGGGCGGGCCCGCTACGCCGACCTCGTCGGCCGGGAGCTCGGAGGGCGCCCGGCTTCGGCGAGGGCGACTGCCTCGGCTCGGACTTCACCGACGACTCCGCCATCACCCCCCAGCCAGGGCAGGTGACCATGCCCCCGAGCACCTGGCCGAGCAATCAGGGCGGCGGGGGAGGTGGCGGCGGCACGACGAGCGCCGCCGGCGGTCACCACGCCGGCGACCACCGTTGCACCCACCGTGCCCACGACTGTCGCTGCTCCGGAAGTGACGCCACCCAGCCGCCGACCACGCAGGCCACGCCGCCGCCGCCGCCACCGCCGCCGACGCAGGCCACGACGCCGCCGCCGCAGCCACGACGCGCCGACGCCGCCACCGACCGCCCGACCCGACTGCGGACTCGACGACACCGACTGCGTACCGTGCCGTATCGGCCGATCCTGCCGATGCATCGGCGTGAGCGTCGCGAGCTGCCAGCACCGCTTCCAGAGCCAACGGCGCAACCAATCACGACTCGAACCCGTCGCGAACACGCGTTGGAAACGGCGCCCAGGCCCGCGAGGCTTGGACACTGTGCTGCAAGCGCAGGGTCTCGCCGTGTCGGTTGGCGGCCGCCTCGTCGTCGAGGGGGCCGACTTCACCGTCATGCCCAAGGACAAGGTCGGCCTCGTCGGGCGCAACGGCGCCGGCAAGACCAGCCTGTTCCGCGTCCTCGGCGGTCATGCCGAGCCCGCCGCGGGACGGGTGATCCGCAAGGGCGGGTTCGGCTACCTGCCCCAGGATCCGCGGGTCGACGCAGCTGCTGACGCCCGCACCGCCGTCACCCACGTGCTCTCGGGGCGCGGTGTCGATGCCGAGATCGAGCGCATCGAGAAGCTGCGCATCGCCATGGAGGAGCATCCCGACGAGCGGGCCGTCACCCGCTACAGCCGGGCCGAGGAGCTGTTCCGCGCCAACGGCGGGTATGCCGCAGAGAGCGAGGCCCGAGCGATCGCCGCCGGCCTCGGGCTCGACCCATCTCGGCAGGATCTCCCGATCGGCGTGCTCTCCGGTGGCGAGCGGCGCCGCGTCGAGATCTCCCGCATCCTCTTCGCCGGCAGCGACGTTCTGCTCCTCGACGAACCGACCAACCACCTCGACGTCGATGCCAAGGAGTGGCTGCTCGGCTTCCTGCGCGGCTACCGCGGCGCCCTGCTCGTGATCAGCCACGACCTCGAGTTGCTCGACGAGGCGATCACCCGCGTCCTCCATCTCGACCGTCCGGGCGAGGCGGCCACCGGCACGATCGTCGAGTACCGCGGCACGTACTCGCAGTACGTCCGCGCCCGCGCCGAGGACGAGCGGCGCGCCGCCAAGGTGGCCGCCAGGCAGGGCAAGGAGATCGCCAGGCTGCAGGCCGTCGTCGACCGCTTCGGCGCCAAGGCCTCGAAGGCGGCGATGGCCCACAGCATCGAGAAGCGGATCGCCCGCATCGAGGATGACCGGGTGGAAGTCCGCCAGGGGGACCGGACGCTGCGGGTCCGCTTCCCGGCGCCTCCCGCCGCCGGGCGCACGGTCGATCGAGGCCGTCGGGTTGACGAAGGCGTATGGCGGTCCGGACATCTTCGCCGACGTGTCGTTCGACCTCGGGCGCGGCGAACGCCTCCTCGTGCTCGGCCTCAACGGCGCCGGCAAGACGACCCTCCTGCGGATCCTCGCCGGTGAGACGTCGGCCGACCGGGGCACGTTCCAGTTCGGCCACAACGTGACCGCCGGCTACTACGCCCAGGAGCACGACAACCTCCGGGTCGGCGAGACGTTGCTCGACAACATCCGCGCCGAGGTGCCGGCCGGGATCACCCTCACCGAGACCGAGCTGCGCGGGCTGCTCGGCATGTTCGGGCTGTCGGGCGACAAGGTGTTCCAGCAGGCCGGCACGCTGTCGGGCGGGGAGAAGACGAAGCTGGCCCTGGCGATGATGATGGTCGGGCGCAACAACTTGCTGCTCCTCGACGAGCCGACCAACAACCTCGACCCGAGCAGCCGCACGGCCGTCGCCAACGCCCTCAGCGACTGGCCGGGCTCGATCATCTTCGTCAGCCACGACACCGAATTCGTCGAGCACCTCGCCCCGAACAAGGTGTTGCTGATGCCGGACGGTGACGTCGACTACTTCGACGCCGACTGGCTCGAGCTCGTCGCCCTGGCGTATGTCGAGCGGAACACGAACCGCTCATAGCCTCGACGGCATGCTCCCCGCCGCGACCCAAGCCGTCGACAACGTCGTCACCGGGATCGAGGAGGCGAGACGCCGGCGCACGGCGAGCCTGATCCTCGAGCTCGATCTCACCGAGCCGCTCGTCGAAGGCGTCCCCGCCGACCCGCTGAGCGCCGCCCTGGCCCGTCGCAAGACGCCGCTCCACGTGGCGCTGGATGGCCTTCGCAAAGGCGCTCGACGATCCCAGGGTCGGCGCCCTGGTCGTGAAGGCCGGAGGTTCGCGGTCGGTGCTCCAGCCCGGGCGGGCCCAGGAACTGGGTGAGGCGATCCGCGACTTCCGCAGCCGGGACAAGCTCGCCGTCGCCTGGGCGGAGACGTTCGGGGAGTTCAACCACGGCAGCGTCGGCTACTACCTGGCGACGTTCTGCGACGAGATCTGGCTGCAGCCCTCTGGCGATGTGTGTCTCACGGGCATCGCCATCGAGGTGCCGTTCCTGCGTGGGGCGCTCGACAAGGCCGGCATCACACCGCAGCTCGCCCAGCGGCACGAATACAAGAACGCGGCCAACCTGTTCACCGAGCGCGGGTTCACCGACGCACACCGTGAGGCGACCCGGCGCATCGTCGAATCGATGATGGATCAGGTGGTGGGCGGCATCGCCACGAACCGGAACCTCGACAACGACGGCGTGCGCGCCCTCGTCGACCGGGCGCCGTTGTTCGCCAACGAGGCGCTCGAGGCCGGTCTGGTCGATCGCCTGGGCTATCGCGACGACGTCTACGACGCGGTGCGCGAGCGAGTCGGTGCCGACGTCGTCCAGCAGTACGTCGGTCGTTACGCGCGACCGAAGTTGGGTGGCATCCCCAACCGTTTGGTGGGCGCTGGGGACACGGTGGCGCTGGTGCACGTCACCGGGCCGATCCACCTCGGACCGAGCGGTCGCCAGCGCCTCGCCGTGACGAGCGCCGGCTCCGACACGGTCGTCGCCGCCCTGCGATCGGCGACGAAGGCTCCCGACGTGAAGGCGATCGTCATGCGCGTCGCCAGCCCGGGCGGCTCGTACGTCGCCTCCGACGCGATCTGGCGACAGGTGGCGCTCACACGCGAGGCCGGTAAGCCCGTCGTCGTGTCGATGGGCGACGTCGCCGCGTCGGGCGGGTACTTCGTCTCGATGGGAGCCGACGCGATCGTGGCCGAGCCGGGAACGCTGACCGGCTCGATCGGCGTGGTTGCCGGCAAGCAGGTGGTCGACGGTCTTGTCAGCCGTCTCGGGATCAGTCTCGACGGCGTTGCCGAGGGTGATCACGCCCAGATGTTCTCGTCCCTCCAGGAGTTCAGCGAGGACGAGTGGCAGCGGCTCAACGCCTGGCTCGACCGCATCTACGACGACTTCACGGCCAAGGTCGCCGACGGACGTGGCGTGCCGCCGGAACGGATGGACGAGGTCGCCCGCGGCCGGGTGTGGACTGGCGCCGACGCCAAGCAGCACGGGCTCGTCGACGAGCTCGGCGGCCTGCGCACGGCGCTGGAGCTGGCCAAGGAGCGAGGCGGGCTCCCGGCGTCGGCCGAGATCGAACCGCGGCTGTATCCACGGGTGCCGATGATCGCCCGGCTACGACCGGCGCAGTCGAGCGAGGATCCCGCCGCGGCCAGCGCCCGCCTCGGCATCGAGGCGTGGGGACCGTTCGCCGATCTGGCGAGCGCGTCTCGGCCTGTCGAGCTACGGGCCGCTGACGCTCCCGATCACGCTGCGGTGAGGCCGTTGCGAACCGCCCAGGCGGCGACCTCGGTTCGGCTCGTCATCCCGAGCTTCGTCAGGATGTTGGAGACGTGGACGGCGGCCGTGCGCGGCGAGATGTAGAGGCGCCGGGCGAGCTCGGAGTTGCTCAGCCCCTCGGCCAGGAGGGCGGCCACCTCACGCTCGCGGGGCGTCAGCTCACCGTCGGTGGCGCCGGCTGCATCGAGACGCTTGCAACAGGGCGTCGACCTCGTCGCGTCGCCAGCCCGGCCAACGCTCGAGCAACGATCTCGCCGTGGCGGCCCGCTGACGAGCCTCGGACGGTGCGGCCCTGGGCGGCCAGGGCGCGGGCGAGCGTCAGGTACAGCGTCGCCCGCATCGGGCGCCTCGAGCCTGGTCGTCACGCCTCCGGATCCGCTGTCGAGGAGGGCGATGACCTCGGCGTGGTCGGCGCGGGCACTGGCGATCAGCGCCCTGGCCGCGGCCTCGTAGTCCTTCGGCAGGTGGTCGGACTTCGCCGACTCGAAGGTCGCCAGCACGTCGTCCGGGTCGATGCCGGCGGCGATCGCGTCGTCGACTCCGGCGACGACCTCCTCCTCGCAGTCCAGCGACCAGGACTCCTCGAGGACCTCGGCGAACCGTTGGGCTGCTGCCACCCGGTCACGGCGTCGGCCGGCCAGCATCAGGTGTTGCGACGACAGGCGGTGCTTGTCGTCCCGGTCGCGGCTGGGCACGTCGCGCTCCACGCCGCGAGCAGCGCCTCCGCCTCGTCGACGCGATCGACTTCGAGGAGCAGCCTGACCTGCAACGCCAGCGCCCAATCGCCCGCCCTGCCCTCGACATGGGTGCCGACGCGCGACACGTGGTCCCACACCGCCAGGCGCATCGCCCTCCCAGAAGGCCGACTCGGCGAGGCGGACGTGGTAGTTGGCGGCGACCATGTTGTCGAAGCCGGCCCGCCGCCCGGCGTCGCGCATCCGCTCGAGGTAGGCACGGCGCTCAGCACCGTGCGTCACGTTGCTGAGGTTGTGCAGCGCCCGCGCCAGCAGCACCCAGTCCTCGATCTGCTCGGCGTCGGCGACGGCGTCGAGCAGGGCGGTCGATCCCGTCGGTGCGGCGGTCGGGCAGTTCGCTCATCGCCGTCGCCCGCTCGATCATCGCTTGGACGCGCACCGCCTTGGCGCCCACCCGGTCAGCCTCGCTGATCGCTCGTTCGGCCCAGCCGATCGCATCGACCGCTCGGTCGTGGAGCATGTCGATCTGGGCGATGGCGGCCATCGTCGCCGCCCGCTCCTCACCAGGCGGCAACACGTCGACAAGTCGCTCCAGCTCGCCGACGAGCTGCCACATGCGGTCGAGGTCGTTGCGCTCGTGGGCGATGCGCGCCGCGAGGCGCACGGCGATTGCGCGGCGCTCATCGCCTCGGTCTTCCGTCAACGGCGAGGAGGCGCTCGGCGTGCCCCCAGGCTTCGTCGTGGGCGCCGCTGAGCCAGGCGGCGCGCGTCGCACCGGTGAGCAGGTCGAGGTCGTCGGGTGCCTCGGCGAGGGCGGCAACGGCGAGTCGCAGCGCCTGGTGGGTCGCGCCGATGTCGAGATAGTGCGCCACGCCGTCACGCGCCAGCTCGACCATCTCGTCGTAGCGACCCGCGCCGGCGGCGTGCCGGGCGAGATCGGCGAGGTCCGTGCCCATCGACTGGCGCAGCACCTCGAGCGCCCGCTCGTGCAGCCGTCGCCGTTCGCGCCCGAGCAACTGATCCTCGACGGCGTCGCGGACGAGCTCGTGACGGAAGCTGAACCTGTCGTCGTCCTCTTCGACGAGCAGGCCACGCGCGACGAGGCTGCGCAGGTCGGCGATCAGCTGTTCCTCGGAACGATTGCTGAGCACCGCCACCACGTCGAACGGCGCCCGCGACCCGAGCACCGCAGCCGCCTCGATGACCCCCCGCTGCTCGGCCGACAGCCCATCGAGCTGCCGGCTGACCAGCTCGGCAAGCGTCCACGGCAGTGGCTGCTCGGCGAGCGCCTCGGGCATCGACATCGCCGGCGGCGACGAGGATCTCCTCGAGGAAGAACGGGTTTCCTCCCGTGCGGTTACGCAGCGCGTCGACCATCGCCGTGCCGAGCGGCCGCCCATAGACGGCGGCGAGGAAGGCGGCGACCTCGTGATGGTCGAGGCGGTCGAGATGCACCTGGTGGACGTCGCGCCGCCGCTCGAGGCGGACCACCATCTCGCCGCCCGGCAGCCGCGAGGTGAGCTCGTCGGGCCGGTAGGTGGCGATCAGGGTCAGGTAGGGAAGCGCCATTGCGGCGAGCTGTTCGAACACCCCGACACTGTCGGAGTCGGCCCAGTGCAAGTCCTCGAAGACCACCAGCGCCCGGCCGTCACCGATACGCGCGGCCACGGCGTCGACAGCCACGGCGCGGGCGTCGACGAGATCGGTCGGGGAGTCGTCGAGCATCGCGCGGACGAGGTCGAGCGGGCGGCCGAGCGAGCCAGGCTCCGCTTGTCCGACCAGCACCGGCGTTCCCGCCGGGAGCGAGCTGACGAGCTCCTGGAGCAGGCGGGTCTTGCCGACGCCGGCCTCCCCGGCAACGAGGGCGACGGCGGGGAGGTCGTCGCCGCCTTCGCCAACCGCTCTGGACACCAGCCGATCGAGCCGGGTGAGCGCCGTCGTGCGTCCGATCATCACCGGACTGATGCCGCGACGACCCACCAGCATGTGGTCGAGAGTACCGACCAACGCGGGGTGTGTCTGGCGTACGCCGGCGGCGGTCGGCTGGGGAAATTCGACGACGGTCACGTCCGATCGCGTCGCCACCACGCCACGCCACGTTTGCGCGGCCGGGGAGGGCGCGTGCTGCGGATCAGCCGGCGGCGCTGAGCCTCGTGGTGCAGCTCGGCCAGTCGCTCGGGGGCGAACCGTTCGGCATGCAAGGGGTGCATTCGCTTCGACTCCTCGACTCGTGGTGACTTGTCTCCACGATGCGCCGCTGAACTACCTCGCCGCATCTGTCGCCCTCTCTATTTGGGGGCCGCCGGCGAGGTGTCGTCGGGTCTACGTATGCGTACGGGGTGGGTGCCGAGGGGAGCCCAACGTCACACGGTCCAGGTCTTGACCTCGGCGTTGAAACGTCGTTACGTTAACGCTGCTACGTTAACGGTGTTCTCGGCGTGAGCTCGAGACCACCTCGTCGAAGGAAGTCCCGCCATGCTTGCTCGTCTCGGCACGTTCGTCGTCCGTCGCCGCCGCCTCACCCTGGTGGCTGGCCTGCTGTTGATGATCGCCGCGGCCGTGTACGGCGGCGGTGTCGCCCGCAACCTGATTGCCGGCGGGTTCGAGCCCGCCGGCGCCGAGTCGGTCCGCGCCGAAGAGGTGCTCGAAGGGTCGTTCGGCCAGGTCGAACCGAACGTCGTGCTCGTCGTGACCGCCGCCGACGGCGACGTCAACAGCGATCGGACGCGAGCGGCGGGGACCGAGATCACCGAGTTCGTCGCCGGCTTCGAGCACGTCGACCTCGCCGTGTCCTACTGGTCGCTCGGCGATCCACCGCCGCTGCGCGGCAGCGGCGGCGACAACGCCTTGGTGATGGCCCACGTCGAGGGTGACGACACCGAGGCGATCGAACGTTCCGACGAGCTCGTCGATGCACTCGAGGAGGAGGGCATCGGTGGCGACGCCGTCACCGTCCGCGCCGGTGGCCTCGCCGTCGTCAACTCCGAGATCACCCACACGGTCGAGCGGGACCTGCAGCTCGCCGAGATGATCGCCATCCCGATCACGCTCGTGCTGCTGGTGTGGGTGTTCGGCTCGATCGTCGCCGCCCTGCTGCCCCTGGCGGTGGGAGTCTTCTCGATCATCAGCACGTTCGCCGTGCTGCAGCTGTTCGCCCAGTTCACCGACGTGTCGATCTTCGCCCTCAACGCCACGACGGCGTTGGGACTCGGTCTGGCGATCGACTACAGCCTGTTCATCGTGTCCCGCTACCGGGAGGAGCTCGCCGGCGGCCACGAACCCGGGGTAGCCGTCGTGCGTACCGTCCGTACGGCCGGAAGGACGATCCTCTTCAGTGCCGTCACCGTGGCGATCGGTCTGTCGGCGATGCTCGTGTTCCCGATCCCGTTCATGCGCTCGTTCGGCTACGCCGGCATCGGAGTGGCGGCGACAGCGGCGTTCGGTGCCGTCGTGCTGCTGCCGGCGATGCTCGCAGCCCTCGGTCATCGTGTCGAGAAGGGCCGCGTGTTCAAGCGGCGCCCGGTCGTCGACGGCGAGGGCATCTGGCACCGCGTCGCCGTGTTCGTGATGCGTCGGCCGCTGCCCGTGGCGACGGCCGTCATCGCCCTGCTCCTGTTGCTCGGCGCCCCGTTCCTCGGCATCCGTCTGGGAACCCCGGACGACCGGGTGCTCGCCCCGGGCGCTGACGTCCGCGAGACGCACGACATCTTGCGTGACGACTTCGCCGCCGGTGAGGCGGCGACCGTTCAGGTGATCGTGCCCGAGCTCGCCGATCCCGCTGCGGCACCGGGTCTGGGCGGTGCCCAGGACTATTCGGACGACATCGCCACCTACGCCGCCGACCTGTCAAGCCTCGACGGCGTCGCCCGAGTCGACGCCCTGACCGGGTCGTACATGGACGGCGCCGAGGTCGCCCCTCCGGGACCGGTGTCGCTGCGCTTCGCCGATGAGACCGGCACGTGGTTCTCCGTCGTGCCCGCGGTCGAGCCGCTCTCCTCCGACGGCGAAGCGCTCGTCGAGGACGTGCGCGACCTCGACTCGCCCTTCTCCGAGGTGCTCGTGGGCGGTCAGTCCGCCGCCCAGGTCGACTCCAAGGACGTCGTGTTCCAGCGGCTGCCATGGGCGATCCTTCTGGTCGCCTTGACCACGTTCGTCGTGCTGTTCATGTTGTTCGGCAGCCTCCTCGTCCCGCTCAAGGCGCTGGTGCTCAACTTCCTCAGCCTGACGGCGACGTTCGGGGCGATGGTGTTCATCTTCCAGGACGGCAACGGCTCAGGACTCCTCGACTTCACCGCCACCGGCGACATCGCCGTGTCGATGCCGATCCTGATGTTCTGCATCGCCTTCGGGTTGTCGATGGACTACGAGGTGTTCCTCCTGTCGCGGATCAAGGAAGAGCACGATCGTGGGTCGGATACGGTGACGTCCGTGGCGAGGGGGCTGGAGCGCACGGGGCGGATCGTCACGGCGGCGGCGGTGCTGATCGCCGTCGTGTTCCTCGCCTTCGCCACCGGCCAGGTGTCATTCATGAAGATGTTCGGCATCGGGCTGACGCTGGCCGTGCTCGTCGACGCCTTCCTGATCCGTTCGACGCTGGTGCCGGCGTTCATGCGCCTCGCCGGCGACGCCAACTGGTGGGCGCCGCGCCCGCTGCGGCGCTTCCACGGTCGCTTCGGGTTCTCCGAGCACGTCGACCTCGACGAGGAGCTCGCCGAGCTGACGGCGTCCGCTTCAGACGACAAGGTCTTGGAAGGAGCCGGCCGCCCATGACGTCGGCGGCTCGGGTCAGGGCTCGCCGCGGCGAGGGCGAGAAGCTCCGTGAGGAGATCCTCGCCGCGGTGAGCGCCCTGCTCGACGAGACCAACGACGAGGCGGCCGTGTCGATCCGCGCCATCGCCGAGCGGGTGGGCGTCACGCCCCCGTCGATCTACCGTCACTTCGAGGACAAGGAGGCGATGCTCGGTGCCGTGTGCGCCGAGGTGTTCGTCCAGCTCACCGAAGGCATCGCCCAGGCCGTCGCCTCGTCGAAGTCGCCGCTCGACGCTCTCGCCGGGGCCGGGCGCTGCTACGTGCAGTTCGGGCTGGAACATCCCGAGCACTACCGCCTCGTGTTCATGCGCCCGCCGTTCAAGGGCGAGATGGTCGATCACTCCGAACTGCGACCGGTGCTGGAGACGGGTGTGATCCCGGAATCGCATCCGCTGTTCAGTGGCGATGCGCTCGCCGGCTCGCAGGCGTTCAAGGCGCTCTACGACCTCGTCGACGCGATGCTCGCCGAGGTACCGAAGCGCCGCCGGCCGGACGTGTTCACGGTGACGACGTCGATGTGGACGGCCATGCACGGCATCACGTCACTGCGCATCAGCAAACCCGACTTCGTCTGGCCATCCGTCGAGGTCCAGGTCGACGCCATCATCTGGCCCTGGCGGGCGGCACTACGAGCCGAAGGCGAGTAGTGCGTGCCCCGATCTGGGTGTCCAGAGTAACGAATTCGTGACCCTGCGCTCCCGGATGCCGCTCGACGCGATTTCCGTTTCCTCCACCTGGCGACGCCCAGGCGGGGTGTGAAGCTGCAACTCGTTGAACCATTCGCCGCCACCCACCACGGTCTCGTGACCCGCGCCAGCCTGCGGCGGGCTGGGCTTTCGCGGATGACCTGGTACCGGGCGATCGAGGACGGCCGGCTGGAGCTGCTGCATCCCGGGGTTGCGCGCATCTTCGGCACGCCGGCGACCCGAGAGCAACGAATCGCCGCGGCCGTCCTCGCAGCGGGACCCGGCGCAGTGGCGTCGCATCGTTCGGCCGCGTACCTCTGGGACATTCCGCGGCCAGACGACGACCCGGTCGATCTCATCCTCACGGAGAGAACTCGTGGCGCCACGCTCGAAGGTGTGGTCGTGCACCGGCCCCGCGACCTGCTCGACCTCGAGACCGTGATCCGCCGCGGCATACCGACCTGCAAGATCGTTCGATGGGTCTGCGACCTCGGTGCCGTCGACCCCAACGGAGTACACCCGGCGGTCGGCTACATCGCGATGAACGGCATCGCGTCATTGGTGGAACTGGAGGGCGCGATCAGGGTTCATTCGCGGCAAGGGCGTCATGGAATCCACACGTTCCGCGATGCGCTCACGGACTGGCTCGCCGACGGCAAACTCCTCGACAGCGAGCTGGAGCGACGGATGAAGCGGTTGGCGAAGAGGTATCGCTTGCCGGCTATGCGCTTCCACGCCCTGATTCTCGGCTTCGAAGTCGACTTCTGGGTGATCGACACGCCGATCGTCCTGGAGTGCGACAGCTGGGAGTTCCACGACAAGCGGCGCCGCAAGTTCGAGTACGACCGGCAACGCAACGCTGAGTTGACCGCCGCCGGCTACATCGTCGTGCACTTCACCTGGACGATGTTGACTCGACAACCGCAGTGGGTGGCGACGATCGTCCGCGACTCCGTGGCCCGATGGTCGAACTCTCGGTGACGCGTTCCGGGCGCCCACCGTCACGAATTCGTGACTTTCGCCGCCCAGATCGAGGATCGGGCTAGGAGACGGTGACGGGGCGGGCGGCCGCTTCTCTGCGGACCTGCTCGAAGAAGTCGTGGCCCTTGTCGTCGACGACGATGAAGGCCGGGAAGTCGACGACGTCGATCTTCCACACGGCCTCCATGCCCAGCTCGGGGTACTCGAGCACCTCGACCTTGCGGATGTTGTCGAGCGCCAGCCGTGCGGCGGGGCCACCGATCGAACCGAGATAGAACCCACCGTGCTCCTTGCACGCGGCGGTGACCTGCTTGGATCGGTTGCCCTTGGCCAGCATCACCAGCGATCCGCCAGCCGCCTGGAACTGGTCGACGTAGCTGTCCATCCGCCCCGCCGTCGTCGGCCCGAACGAGCCCGATGCATAGCCCTCAGGGGTCTTCGCCGGCCCGGCGTAGTACACGCAGTGGTCGCGCAGGTACTGCGGCATCGGCTCGCCGGCGTCCAGACGTTCCTTGATCTTGGCGTGGGCGATGTCGCGGGCGACGACCATCGGCCCCGTCAGCATCACCCGCGTGCGCACTGGGTGTCGTGAAAGGTCAGCAAGGATCTCGGCCATCGGCCGGTTGAGATCGATGTGCACGACGTCGTCGTCGAGGTGCTCGTCCGTGACGTCGGGTAGGAACCGCGCCGGGTCGCGTTCGAGCTGTTCGAGGAACACCCCGTCCCTGGTGATCTTGCCGAGCGCCTGACGATCGGCTGAGCAGGACACCGCCAGTGCCACCGGGCAGCTCGCCCCGTGGCGGGGCAGGCGGATGATCCGTACGTCGTGACAGAAGTACTTGCCACCGAACTGAGCGCCTATCCCCGTGCGCTGGGAGAGCTCGAGCACCTTGCGTTCGAGGTCGAGATCGCGGAACCCGCTTCCGGACGGGGAGCCGGCCGTCGGCAGGGAGTCGAGGTAGTGCGTCGACGCCAGCTTGGCGGTCTCCAGGGAGAACTCGGCGGACGTCCCCCCGACGACAACGGCGAGGTGGTACGGCGGGCAGGCGGCCGTGCCGAGCGTCTGCAACTTCTCGAACAGCCAGGGCAGCAGCGTGTCCTCGTTGAGCAGCGCCTTGGTCTCCTGGAACAGGTACGACTTGTTGGCGCTCCCGCCGCCCTTGGCGATGAACAGGAACTTGTAGGTGTCGCCATCGACGGCATTGATCTTGATCTCCGCCGGCAGGTTCGTCCCGGTGTTGCGCTCCTCGTACATCGTCAGCGGGGCCATCTGGCTGTAGCGCAGGTTCGTCGTGACGTAGGTCTGCTGCACGCCGGCGGCGATCGCCACCTCGTCGGCGCCGCCGGTCATCACGAACTGGCCCTTCTTCGCCTTGATGATCGCCGTGCCCGTGTCCTGGCACATCGGCAGCACACCTCCGGCGGCGACCACGGCGTTCTTGAGTAAGTCGAGGGCGACGAACCGATCGTTGTCGGACGCCTCCGGGTCGTCGAGGATGCGGCGCAGCTGTTCGAGGTGTCCGGCCCGCAGGAAATGGGCGATGTCGTGCATCGCTTCGGCGGTCAACCGGGTGATCGTCTCGGCGTCGACCTGCAGGAACGTCCCGAGCGGGGTGTCGACCGTGCGTACCCCCTCGGTGGTGACCAAGCCGGTACTCCGTCTCGTCCGGGCCGAGCGGCAGCAACTCCGCGAAGCGCTCCGATTCAGACAACGGCGATCACGACCTCCACGGTACTGCTGCTGTTTCTGACGCCGATGATCGCAGCGTGATCTACACCGGCGTCAGCAGATCGACAGTCCACCGACAGGGCGATCCGTCATCGTTCGTCTTCAACCCAGACGCCACCCCCCCGACAACGGCGTCAGGAGGTCAACCATGCATCCGATGTTCGCCATCGAACATGCCCGTCGACGCCAGGAGGAGTTGCTCGAGGCCGCTGTCGTCGCCCGTCTCGCCCACGCCATCGCCCGGGCGAAACGAGCCGAGCGCAACCGTCGCCCATCGCCGCTGCCGCCACGTCGGGATGGCCCCAGGGTCCGGACCCGAGCGGTCGAGGTCATCGTCGATGGGACGGATTGATGTGGACACGACGGTCGACACCTTTCTTGCTGCGTTGACGGAAGCCGATGCCACCGCCCGGACGAGGTTGCTCGATGCCGTGTGGGCTGAAGATGGTCGGCTGATCGACCCGCCGCGAACGGCTAAGGGCCGACGTGGCGTCGAGCAGTTGGCGACCGTCCTGCATGTCGAGTTTCCCGGTTATTCGTTCCGTCGGGTCGGCGGGATCGATGCGAGCGACGGACACGTGCGCTTTACGTGGCAATTCGTCGATCCCAGCGGCACGGCGGTGATCGACGGCGTGGACATCGGCTTGCTCGCCGGAGACGGCCGGCTCCGCCTGGTGAGCAGGCACTACGGCGTGGCTGCCGCTCGGGAAGCGCTCCTGGTGGCGGAGGAATCAAACCCGTTCAACGCGGCTTGAGCCGTCCCGGTGGTTCGCTGGCCGGGTTCTCCGGCCAGCGGTGCTTGGGGTAGCGGCCGGCAAGGTCCTTGCGTACTGCCGCCCACGAGCCAGCCCAGAACCCGGGCAGGTCGGAGGTCACCTGAATTGGGCGGTCGGCTGGCGAGAGCAACGCCAATGTCAGGGCCACTGCCCCGCCGGCGAGGCGCGGGTGCTCGGTCACGCCGAACACGTCCTGCACACGAACTGACGCAGTCGGACGGTCGCCCGTGTAGTCGATCGCCACCTGGCGACCATTGGGCAGCGTCCACGACGCCGGCGCCAGCCTGTCCAACTCGGCGCCCAGTGGCCACGGCAAGTGCGCCCGTAACAGCACGGTCACGTCGAGGCGGCGCAGATCGTCACGCCCGACCGCACCCGACAGGTACGGCCGTAGCCACGTGTCGATGGTGGCGAGGAGTGCTCGATCCGAGACGTCGGGCCAGGCCGGCGCGTCGTCACCAGCGGCCTGGCGCAAAAACGCGACACGCGCCCGCAGTTGCACCGCCCCCGGGGTCCAATCGAGCACTGCCAACCTCGTCGCCCGGACACGGTCGACGAGGGCGTCGACCGTGTCGTCGCCGGGTAGCGGACCGCGTGTTTCCTCACCGAGGGCCAGGGCGTCGAGCCGCCGCTCCACACGCAGCACGAGGTCGTCGCGTACAGCGTCCCAGACGAGGCGACGGCGCTCGACAACGTCGTCGAGCACGGCAGCGATGTCAGACGCCTCGACCGCTGCCGCCAAGCGAATGCGAGCACCGGCGCGCCGGCCGTCGAGGTCGGCGGCGACGACGAACTCGGCGTGCGCCAGCGGATCGTCGTCCGCCAACCATGCGGTCGTCCCGGTGCGCAATTGGAACTGGCCTGGGCGCCGCCTCGCCGCCAGACGATCCGGGAACCCGGCGAGCAGCAGCTGACCGGTGATCTCGGGGTCGACGGTCGACAGGTCGAAGTCGATGCTCGCTCGGCGGGCGAGGTCGGCGGCACGGTCGGCGAGGCGCCGCAGCGCCCGCTGGTCGGCACGATCGTCGCCCACCTGTCCGGCGATGATGGCCACGCGTAGGCCGAGATCGGCGGGAAGCTCGTCGCCCCGCCCGCGCAGAATGTCACGCTCGTCGACAACTGCGGCGACGACGCACGATGTGGTCGATGGTGCCGCCGCCACGATGCGGGCGAGACGTGGATGGAGCGGGAGGGTGACCATCCTCCGGCCGATCTCGGTGAGCGTTCCGTCCTCCTCGATGGCGCCGAGTGCTTGCAGCAGTTTCCGTCCCTCCTTCCACGCCCGGGCCGGAGGCGGATCGGGAAATGCCAGCTCGTCGACGGGCGTCCCCCACGCCGCCACCTCGAGCGCCAGCCCGGATAGGTCGACGGTGGTGATCTCGGCCGCACGGTGGGCCGGTCGGCTGCCGTGCTCGATCTTCGACCACAGCCGATAGGCGACGCCAGGCTCGGTACGGCCGGCCCGGCCGGCGCGCTGTTCGGCCGAGTCACGACTGATCGAAACCGTCGTCAACCGCGTCATGCCAGTCGCAGCGTCGAAGCGCGGTGCCCGGGCGAGCCCGCTGTCGACGACGACGCGCACGCCCTCGACGGTGAGCGAGGTCTCGGCGATGTCCGTGGCCAGCACGACTCGTCGTCGCCCGACCGGCGACGGTGCAAGGGCGAGATCCTGGTCCTCGGCGCTCAACGCTCCAGCGAGCGGGCGCACGTCGACACCGCCACCAACCAATTCGACGAGTCGATCGCGGCAGCGCAGGATCTCGCCAATCCCAGGGAGGAACACCAGGACGTCACCTTCGTTCTCGCCGAGCGCCCGAGTGACAGCTTGCTCGACCGCGCGTTCCAAGCGATCGTCGCGCTGTCGGGGGAGCCAGCGAACCTCGACAGGGTGTGCCCGCCCGGCGACGGCGATGATCGGCGCGGCGTCCTCACCCGGTGGAGCGAGGAGTCGGGCGAACCGCATCGTGTCGGCAGTCGCCGACATCGCCAGGATGCGTACGTCGGGACGCAACGTGGACGCCACTTCGAGCGTCAGGGCGAGGCCGAGGTCGGTGGTCAGGTTGCGCTCGTGAACCTCATCGAAGATCACCGCGGCGACACCGGGGAGATCGGGATCGCCTTGCAGCCGGCGCGTCAGTACGCCCTCGGTGAGCACCTCGATCCGCGTCGCCGGCCCGATCGCCCGCTCGTCACGGGTCTGGTAGCCGACGAGCTCCCCGACGCGCCCGCCGACCAGGTCGGCCATCCGCCGCGCCGCCGCTCGCGTCGCCAGGCGGCGCGGTTCGAGCATCACGATCTTGCCGTCGCGGCGCCATGCGGAGTCGAGTAGGGCGAGCGGTACGAGGGTCGTCTTGCCAGCGCCTGGTGGCGCCGAGATGACGACGCGACCGTGCTCGGCGAGCGCCGCGCCGATGGCTTCGAGAGCCTCACTGATCGGAAGGTCGGGGAGCTGCACCTAGGACGCGAGGGCCGGCGTGCCGTGGAACGGGCCGGGGTCGCCGACGATCGGGATGTCCGGTGGTTGCCACGCCGTCGTCTCAGCGACCATTTCGGCGACCGCTCGCCACTCCGCCGGGTCCCAACCCTCCGCAGCCGCGGGAACGGTGCTGTCGACGCGGATGAACACGAACGCGGGCAGGGTCTCCAACCCGAGCCCCTTGACGACGGACCGATCGTCGTCGACGAATACGAGGAACTGCCTGACGAGCGGACCGAGGAACGCCCTGACGTCCTCCTCCGGGGCGGTGACGAGCAGGTTCACGCGGGCATCGGAGCCGCGCAGCTCCTCGAGGATCCGTGTCGCCGTCGGCAGGATCCATGCCGACTCGTTGGTGTACGGGTCGAGGGCGACGGTCGCCAGGTGGAATGTGGTCAGCCATTCCGACAGCGGCCTGGGCTCGGCGCCGAGCGGGGTGAACGCCAGGTCAGCGGGTGGGTCCTTGGCCACGAGGTGCGACCGTAGCAAGGCCCGGGACACATCGACTGCACGATCCCGCGGGTCCGAGCATGATGTACATCGTGCATCCGATGGAGCGGCTCCGCCACGTCGCGAGGAGCGGCGGCGCCGATCCAGCGGTGATCGTCGCCGAGACCGTCGATGCCCTGACGAGGTTGGGCCCGGCACCGCGCGAGCTCGTGCCACTTTGTCGAAACCTCGTCGAGCGCAACCCGACGTGCGGGCCGCTGTGGTGGCTGTGCGCCCATCTGCTCGCCAAGCCGGAGGCGTTACCCGAGGCGTGGCGACTCGCCGAGCAGATCGTCGACGATTCAACCGCGTGGCGACTCGGCGAGGCCCTTGCCCCCGGCGCCAAGGCCCTGACGGTCGGCTCGCCCCGGCTCATCGTCGAGGCCCTCTGCGAACGTCCTGACGTGTGCGTGTCGGCGGTTGACGCGGGCGATGGTGCGCGGGACCTGATCCGCCGGCTCGATCGATCAGGCGTCGTTGCCGAAGTCGTGGCGCCGGAGGCGACGCTGATCGCCCTGCGCGACGCCGACGTGGTTCTCGTCGAGGCCGAGGCCTGCTCGACGGATGTCGTCGTTGCATCGATCGGGAGCGGTCTTGCCGCGGTTGCCGCGGTGGGGGTCGACGTCCCTGTCTGGCTCGTGGCCGGGCGGGGACGGCGACTGCCGCGCTCGTTCGTCGAGGCCATCGGCCGCGCCCTGGACTACCGAGCACGAGACATTCCCCACGACGTACGTGAGCAAGGTTGCTGGCCCTGACGGAGTGGTGCCGATGTCGGGCGACGCGCTCGGCTGCCGAGTGTCCAGCCGATCCCCGAGCTGCTCACGTGCCCGACCGATCTGGGCGTTTTCAGTCCCGGAAACCGGGGGCAACGACGCCCAGATGGGCGATGGGAACGACGACGCCCAGATTGGCGGTCAGCGGTGGGGGGCGGGGCTGCGGCGACGGCGCGTCCTGGCGAGCGAGGCGGCGGCGGCAAGGCGTTCGGCCACCTGGGTCAGGCCCCGCCCTGGGGACAGCGCGCCGACAGTGACGCGCAGGTGGTCGGAGTCGGCACGGACCAGGAATGGGGTGCCGGGAGCGACTCCGATGCCTTGCGCAGCGAGGGCGACGACCGCGGCGCGCTCGTCGTCGACGCTCATCCACAGGTTGATGCCATCGGTCCCGGTGACGTCGACGCCATGCTCGGCGAGGACCCGCGAGACGGCCCGCCGCCGGTCGGCGTAGGCGTGCCGAGCAACCTCCAAGACATCGTCGGTCTCCGGGTGCCGGATCAGCTCGAGGAGTACCGACTGCAGGATCCGGCTCGACCAGCCGGGGCCGAGCAGCCGGCGGTTCTCGACGGCGGTCACGACGTCGCCGGCTCCACCGACGGCGGCGAGGCGGAGATCGGGTCCGTGACTCTTGGAGAAGCTGCGGATGTGCACGGTGCGCTCGGGTAGCCACGTGCCGACGCTCGTCAGCCGAGCAGTCGAGATCTCGTTGGCGTGATCGTCCTCGACGACCAGCGTCTTCGCCGGCCGCAACAGGTCGGCGATGGCCTTGGCCCGGTGCGGCGACATCGCCACTCCGGCAGGGTTCTGTGCCCACGGTTGCAGGATCACCGCGGCAGGAGCATCACCCTCGAGGACGGCGGCGAGTTGGGTGATGTCGAGGCCCTCGTCGTCGACGTCGACACCGACCACGTCGCACGACAGTCGTTCGAGGAGATCGAGCATCGGCGGGAATCCCGGGTGCTCGACCACGACCCGGTCGCCAAGGCGCAAGGCGACGCTCGCCACGCGGTCGAGGGCGTCGAGGGCACCGTCGACGACCGTGATCGCCTCGGGTACGAACGGCCACGTCGACCGCAGCTCGTCTTCGAGCGCCGGCAGCACGGGGTTGTCGAGGTAGCTCGACGTCAACGACTGCCGGCTGACCTGGGCCACGATCGGCGCGAGGTCCGGGAGGAGATCGGGGTCGGGGGTCCCAGACGACAGGTCGAGGGCGAAGTGTCCCGGTCCTTCGCTGATCTGGCGGTACCGGCGCGGCCCGCCCGGCCCGGTTGGGTGGCGGACGAACGTTCCGTTGCGGCCGCGGGTTTCGATCGCCCCGACGTCGGCGAGTCGGCGCCAGGCCTCCGAGACGGTCGTTGGGGAGACGCCGATCCGGCGCGACAACTCGCGCACGGTTGGGAGGCGGGTCCCCACGTCCAACGACCCTGCGGAGATCATCCGCCCGATCGTCGCAGCGATGCGCCGTGCCGAACGCCCGTCCTCGGTGGTGCCCTTCGGCTCCGTGGCGTCGCCGTCGAGGGCGCCGACGATCAGTCCCGCCGTCTCCGTAAACATCCTGTGGCGAGAATGTACGGTAACAATCCTCGTATTGTCCAGATGGGCGCTGTCACATTACGATGCCGGCGTAGCGGCAGGATTCGGCGGACCTGCCGCCACCGCAACGACCCACAGGGGATGACATGCCGAGGACTGTCAAGGCCGCCCTGCTCCAGACGGACTGGGCTGGCGACAAGGAATCGATGATCGACAAGCACGAGGCTGCGGCACGCGACGCGGCGACGGAAGGTGCCGAGATCATCTGCTTCCAGGAGCTCTTCTACGGTCCGTACTTCTGCCAGGTGCAGGACACCAAGTTCTACGACTACACCGAGCAGATCCCCGACGGTCCGACGACGCAGCGCTTCCAGTCCGTGGCCAAAGAGCTGGGGATGGTCGTCGTGCTGCCGATGTACGAGATCGTCCAGGCCGGCGTGTACTACAACACGGCGGCGGTCATCGACGCCGACGGGACGTATCTCGGCAAGTTCCGCAAGCAGCACATCCCCCAGGTCAAAGGCTTCTGGGAGAAGTTCTATTTTCGCCCGGGCAACGGTGGGTACCCGATCTTCGAGACGGCCGTCGGCAAGGTCGGCGTGTACATCTGCTACGACCGGCACTTCCCCGAGGGTTGGCGCATCCTCGGCCTCGAGGGGGCCGAGATCGTGTTCAACCCGTCGGCCACCCACCGTGGGTTGTCCGAGTACATCTGGCGGGTCGAGCAGCCGGCCGCCGCCGTGGCCAACATGTACTACGTCGGCGCGATCAACCGCGTCGGCATCGAGGCCGATATCGGCGACAACGACTTCTACGGGCAGAGCTACTTCGTCGACCCCGAGGGCAAGTTCGTCGGCGACGTCGGCGACCCGTACAAGCCCGAGCTGATCGTGCGGGAACTCGACCTCGACAAGATCAAGCAGGTCCGCGATCGCTGGGCGTTCTACCGCGACCGCCGGCCCGACGCCTACGGCGAGATCGTCGAGCAATGACGAGGACACTGATCGCGGGCGGCACGGTCGTCAGCGCCACGGGCAGCATCGAGGCCGACGTGTTGATCGACGGCGAGACGATCGCCGGCGTGCTCGCCCCCGGGCAGGCACAAGCTCTCGGGATCGCCGGAGGGGAGGCCGGCGATCCCGAAACTCGCAGCATCGACGCCAGCGGGAAGTACGTCGTCCCGGGCGGCGTCGACGTCCACACCCACATGGAATTGCCCTTCGGCGGGACGGCCGCGTCCGACACGTTCGAGACCGGCACGACCGCCGCGGCCTGGGGAGGAGTCACGACGATCGTCGACTTCGCCGTCCAGCGCACGGGCGAGAACGTGCAGGACGGCCTCGCCGAGTGGCACCACAAGGCCGACGGCAACTGCGCCATCGACTACGGCTTCCACCAGATCATTGGCGGCGTCGACGACGACGCCCTCAAGGCGATGACGTACCTCGTCGACAACGAGGGGGTCACCAGCTTCAAGCTGTTCATGGCCTATCCCGGAGTCTTCTACGCCGACGACGGGCAGATCCTGCGGGCGATGCAGAACGCCGGCGAGTCCGGGGCGATGATGATGATGCACGCCGAGAACGGCATCGCCATCGACGTGCTCGTGGCCCAGTCAGTGGCCCGCGGCGACACCGACCCGCGGTTCCACTCGCTCACCCGGCCCGCCGAGCTCGAGGGTGAGGCGACGAACCGGGCGATCCAGCTCGCCAAGGTCGCCGGCAACGTCCCGTTGTACATCGTCCACATGTCGGCGTCGGAAGCGCTGGAGGAGGTCGCCGAAGCCCGCCACCGCGGCCAGAACGTGTTCGCCGAGACGTGCCCGCAATACCTCTATCTCTCGCTCGAGGACCATCTCGCCCGGCCAGGCTTCGAAGGCGCCAAATGGGTGTGTTCGACACCGCTGCGCACCAAGCACGCCCACCACCACGCCGACCTCTGGAAGGGCCTGCGGACCAACGAGCTGGCCGTCGTCTCGACGGACCACTGCCCATTCTGCATGAAGGACCAGAAGGAGCTAGGACTCGGCAACTTCGCCGCCATCCCCAATGGCATCGGCGGCATCGAGCACCGCATGGAGCTGCTCTACCAGGGTGTCGTCAACGGCGAGCTGTCACTCGAACGGTGGGTCGAGACGTGCTGCACCACCCCGGCGCGGATGTTCGGGATGTACCCCAAGAAGGGCGTCATCGCCCCGGGGGCAGACGCCGACATCCTCGTCTGGGATCCCGCCGGGCACACGTCGATCGGTGTCGACAAGAAGCACCACATGAACATGGACTACTCGGCGTACGAGGGGTTCGAGGTCGACGGCAAGGTCGACACGGTCCTCAGCCGCGGCACCGTCGTCGTCGAGAACGACACGTTCGTCGGACGCAAGGGCCACGGACAGTTCGTCAAGCGCGGGCTGTCGCAATATCTGCACTGAGGTGATGGCATGAACAGGATCTCGCATTGGATCGACGGCAAGGTGTCGGAAGGCACCTCCGGCCGGCAGGGGCCGGTGTACAACCCCGCAACCGGAGAGCAGGCTTCGACGGTCGACTTCGCCAGCGTTGACGAGGTCGATGCCGCCGTGGCCTCGGCTCGGGCGGCCTTCCCGGCGTGGCGGGCGACGAGCCTGTCACGCCGGGCCGAGGTGCTGTTCCGGTTCCGTGAGCTGGTCGACGCCAACCGCAAGGAGATCGCCTCGCTGTTGACGTCGGAACACGGCAAGGTGCTCAGCGACGCCCTCGGCGAGGTCGCCCGCGGTCTGGAGAACGTCGAGTTCGCGTGTGGCGTCCCGCACCTGCTCAAGGGCGGCTACTCGGAGCAAGCGGCGACGGGCGTCGACGTCTACTCGATCCGCCAGCCGCTCGGGGTCGTCGCCGGGATCACTCCGTTCAACTTCCCGGCGATGGTGCCGATGTGGATGTTCGCCAACGCCCTCGCCTGCGGCAACACGTTCGTGCTCAAGCCGAGCGAGAAGGATCCCTCGGCGTCGATGCTGCTGGCCGAGCTGCTGGCAACGGCAGGCCTCCCGCCCGGCTGCTTCAACGTCGTCCACGGTGACAAGGTCGCCGTCGATCGCATCCTCGGGCACCCCGACATCGCTGCTGTCAGTTTTGTCGGCTCAACCCCGATCGCCAGATACATCTACGAGACCGGGACCAAGAACGGCAAGCGCGTCCAGGCGCTGGGCGGGGCGAAGAACCACATGCTCGTGCTGCCCGACGCCGACCTCGACATGGCCGCCGACGCAGCGGTCTCGGCTGGGTACGGCTCGGCCGGCGAGCGCTGCATGGCAATCAGCGTCGTGCTCGCCTCTGAAGCGATCGCCGACGATCTCGTCGGCAAGATCGCCGAGCGAATTCCGTCGATCAAGGTCGGGCCGGGCCACGAGCCCGACAACGAGATGGGCCCGCTGATCACCGGCGAGCACCGCGACAAGGTGCGTGGCTACGTCGACGGTGCCGCCGACGACGGCGCCACGATCGTCGTCGACGGACGGGACGAGGTGCCGGCCGAGGGGTTCTTCCTCAAGCCGACGCTGCTCGACAACGTCGCCCCGGGCACTCCGGCGTACGACGACGAGATCTTCGGGCCGGTGCTCAGTGTGGTGCGCGTCCACGACTACGACGAGGCGCTCCACCTGATCAACGACAACCCCTATGGCAACGGCGTCGCCATCTTCACCCGCGATGGCGGAGCGGCCAGGCAGTTCGAGTTCGACGTCAACGTCGGGATGGTCGGCGTCAACGTGCCGATCCCAGTGCCGGTCAGCTACTACAGCTTCGGCGGCTGGAAGTCGAGCCTGTTCGGCGACACCCACATGTACGGCCCGGAGGGCATCAACTTCTACACGCGCGGCAAGGTCGTCACCAGCCGCTGGCCTGACCCCGGTACCTCGACCATCGACCTCGGATTTCCTCAGCACCGATGATTGGTGAGCGCAGGCAGCGGAAAACCGTGGTGAGGACTCACCAATCCGGTGGCGAGGGAGCGATGCAGCTAGGGCTCGTGCTGCAGACGACGCCGCCGTCGGCGCGCGTCGTCGATCTGGCCAAACGGGCCGAGGCCTACGGGTTCAGCCACGTCTGGACGTTCGACAGCCACATCCTGTGGCAGGAGCCCTACGTCATCTACAGCCGCATCCTCGCCGAGACCCGCAACATCATCGTCGGGCCGATGGTCACCAACCCGGCGACGCGGGACTGGACGGTGACGGCGAGCGTGTTCGCCACGCTCAACGAGATGTACGGCAACCGCACGGTGTGCGGCATCGGTCGCGGCGACTCGGCGGTCCGTGTCACCAACGGCAAGCCGACGTCGATCGACACGCTGCGCGAGTCGGTCCACGTCATCCGCGAGCTCGCCAACGGCCGTGAGGTCGAGTACAAGGGCTCGACGCTGCGCTTCCCGTGGGCGACGGCGAGCCGGCTGGAATGCTGGATCGCCGGCTACGGGCCCCGAGCGCTGGCGCTCGCCGGCGAGGTGGGTGACGGCTTCATCCTCCAGCTCGCCGATCCCGACATCACGGCATGGACGATCAAAGCGGTCCGCGAAGCGGCGGAGCAAGCGGGCCGCGATCCCGGCGCCGTCACCATCTGTGTGGCGGCGCCGGCCTACGTCAGCGACGATGTCGAACACGCCCGCGACCAGTGCCGTTGGTTCGGCGGAATGGTTGGCAACCACGTCGCCGACATCGTCGCCCGCTATGGCGAGTCGTCTCCCGTGCCGACGGCGCTCACCGACTACATCAAGGGTCGCACCGGCTACGACTACAACGAGCACGGCCAGGCCGGCAACGTGCACACCGATTTCGTGCCCGACGACATCGTCGACCGCTTCTGCGTCCTCGGGCCGGTCGACGAACACGTCCGTCGCCTCGATGACCTACGCCAGCTCGGTGTCGACCAGTTCGCCGTGTATCTCCAACACGATGCCAAGGACGCCACGCTGCAGGCCTACGGCGAGCAGGTCATCCCCGCCATTGCGGAACACGTTCGGGCGAAGACCTGATCCCAGGCGTGCGCAAGGCGGTTCTCTTCCTCGTTGCCCTGGCTCTCGTTGCCGCGGCGTGGGAGCTGTACAAGTCGGTCGGCCCCGAGTCCGGAGGCGGGGTGTTTGGCTGGAACATCCTGCCGAAGACGAGCCGCAACGCAATGCCTCACGTCTGGGACATGGGAGCGCGGTTGTTCGAGACCGAGAGCCGAACGTCGAGCCGGCAGATCTGGCGAGTCGTGCTCGCCGGCGTGTGGTACTCGTTCCGTCTGACGTTGCTCGGATTGCTGATCGGAGCATCCGTAGGGGTCGCCCTCGCCGTGCTGATGGCGCGCTTCAACGTGATCCGGCGCGGCCTGCTGCCGTACCTCATCGTTTCTCAGACGGTGCCGCTGATCGCCCTCGCCCCGCTCGTCGCCAGCTGGGGAGGACGGCTCCAACCGTTCGGATGGCAGGCGCCGAGGTGGACATCAGTGGTGCTGCTCAGCGCCTTCCTCGCCTTCTTCCCGATCTCGGTCGGGACCTTGCGCGGGCTCGAGTCGACACCGACGACGTCGCTCGAGTTGATGCGTAGCTACGCAGCCTCCTGGGGCCAGACACTTCGTCGCGTTCGTTTCCCTGCTGCGGTCCCGCACATGATCCCGGCCTTCCGCCTCGCGGCCGCGGCGGCGGTCGTCGGCGTCGTCGTTGCGGAAATCTCCACCGGCCAGCGCGGCGGCATCGGCCGCCTCGTCATCGAGTACGGGCGCCAGGCGACGTCGGATCCGGAGAAGGTGTACACCGCAGTGTTCGGCGCCGCCGTCCTCGGTCTGCTGATGGCGCTGCTCATCGCCTTTGCCGACCGGGCCGTGATGCGCGGCCGGCAGCCAGCGGAGGAGTGGCGTGACGAACCGATGCGAGCGAGCGAGCGTAGCGAGCGAGCGGCCAGCAAGCGGCCTGCGTGGCCGGGGAACGCAGTCGAGGATCGTGACGCTCGTGTCACCAAGACGTTCAATGTCGGCACACCGAAGCAGGTCGACGCCCTCGTCGACATCGATCTCATCGTGGCATCTGGAGAGTTCGTGTCACTGATCGGCCCCTCGGGTTGTGGCAAGTCGACCTTGCTCCGGCTGATTGCCAACCTCACCGAGCCGACGTCCGGTTCGATCGTGGTCAACGGAAAGCCGGCCCACCAGGCGCGCATCGACCAGGACTACGGCATGGCCTTCCAGCAGGCGGGTCTGTTCGATTGGCGCACAGTGGCGCGCAACGTCGAGTTGCCGCTCGAGCTCAAGGGCTGGGACCGTGCCCGACGCCGCCAACGGGCGATGGAGATGCTCCAGCTCGTCAAGCTCGACGAATTCGCCGGCCATCGACCGTGGCAACTGTCCGGCGGGATGCAACAGCGCGTGGCGATTGCCAGAGCGCTCGCCGCCGCACCCGAGCTGCTGCTGATGGACGAGCCATTCGGGGCCCTCGACGAGATGACCCGCGAGCACATGCAAGCCGAGCTGTTGCGGATCAGCGCCGAAGCGGGCACCAGCGTCGTGTTCGTGACCCATTCGATCCCGGAGGCGGTGTTCCTCGCCGATCGCGTCGTCGTGATGTCGCCGCGCCCGGGCCGGATCACCGACATCGTCGCCGTCGAGCTCGGCGACCTCCGCAATACCGACACGCGCGAGGACCCGCTGTTCTTCAAGAAGATCACCGAGGTGCGCGAGGCGCTGCGCGGGATCGGGGCGATGACCGAGGACGAACTGCTCATCGAGGGTGTCGCGGAGGAACGATGAACGCTCGACGTCGTCGTTCTCCGCGGTCTGGCCGCCAGTGCTGTTCGGCGTCGCCTTCCTCGTTGCCTGGGAGATCGCCGTCAAAGCGTTCGACTGGAAGGAGTACTTCCTGCCGGCGCCGTCGGTGATCTGGGACTCGTTCGTGGAGAACATCGACAACGTCCGCGAGGCGGCGATCGTCTCCGGACGCAACGCCTTGGTCGGCCTGCTCGTCGGGACGATCCTCGGCGTGGCGATGAGCTTCCTGTTGATGCGCTTCAAGTTGCTCAACGACATGGTCAGCCCGCTGGCGGTCGCGCTCAACGCGATCCCGATCATCGTCCTCGTGTCGGTGTTCAACAACCAGTTCTCCAGCACCTCGGAGGTGCCACGGCGGCTGATGGTCACGCTCGTCGTGTATTTCGTGGTGCTCGTCAACGTCGCCAAGGGCCTGCGCCAGGTCGAGCCGACGCACCTCGAACTGCTGCGTTCCTACGCCGCCTCGCCCTTCGACGTGCTGCGCAAGGCGCGCATCCCGAACGCCGTTCCGTTCCTGTTCACGGCGCTGAAGATCGCCGCCCCGCTCGCTGTCATCACAGCATTCGTGGCCGAGTACTTCGGCGGGCAGCAAAACGGCCTCGGGTCGCGCATCACCGCCAACGTCAGCGGCTCGCGAGCCGCGATGTGGGCCTACGTGATCGCAGCGATGCTGCTGGGCCTGTTGTTCTACCTTGTCTCCATCGCTTTGGAGAGCCTCACCAAACAACAATGGGGCGCGAGCCCCAGGGGAGAAAACACATGAAGCACAAGAAGCTGTTGGGCGCCGGCGTGGTTGCGCTCTCACTCGCTGCTGGCCTGGCCACGACAGCGGGTGCCAGCACCGACACCACCGAACCGGGCGGAACGGATACTGCGCCGAGCGGCGAGTGCGAGACGGTCGACGAGATCTCGCTGCGCCTCCAGTGGGCGATTCAGGCGCAGTTCGCCGGGTACATCGCTGCCCGTGACACTGGGATCTTCGAGCGCTACTGCCTCGACGTCGAGATCATCGAGACCGGCGTCGACATCGTGCCCCAACAGGACCTGGCCGACGGCAACGTCGACTTCGCCCTGGCCTGGGTGCCCAAGGCCCTCGCCGACACGCGAGGCCGGAGCGAACATCGTCAACATCGCCCAGATCTTCCAGCGCTCGGGCACCCTGCAGGTCTCGTTCGTCGACGCCGGGATCACCAGCCCGGAGGACTTCGAAGGGCGCAACATCGGCAACTGGGGATTCGGCAACGAGTACGAGATCTTCGCCGCTTTGGCCCAGGCCGGTCTCGATCCGGCAAACGACGTCACGCTCGTCCAGCAGCAGTTCGACATGGTCGGCCTCCTCGAAGGTGAGATCGACGCCGCCGAGGCGATGACTTACAACGAGTACGCCCAGGTCCTCGAAGCGGAGAACCCCGACACCGGGGAGCTGTACACACCCGAGGACCTCAGCGTGATCTCCTACGAGGAGATCGGCGTCGGCATGCTCCAGGATGCCATCTGGGCCGATGCCGGCCGACTCGCCGACGACCCGGCGTACGCCGACATCGCCACCCGCCTCGTCGCTGCCTCGATCGAGGGCTGGGTGATGTGCCGGGACAACCCCGAGGAGTGCCGCGACCTCGTCGTCGCCGCCGGATCGCAGCTCGGCAACAGCCACCAGCTGTGGCAGATGAACGAGATCAACAAGCTGATCTGGCCGTCGCCGGAAGGCATCGGCATCACCAACGCTGACGCCTGGAACCGCACCGTCGACATCGCCATCAACACGCCCAACCTCGAGGGGGCAACGGTGTTGACTGCCGAGCCGAGCGAGGGTGCCTACACCAACGACATCGTCACGGCGGCCCACGCTCTGCTGCCCACTGACCTCGACATCACCGGCGAGGGCTTCGAGCCGATCCCGCAGGAAGAGGTCCTTCCCGAAGCCGGCGGCGCCTGACCCACTGACCAACAACCGATGGGTGTTTGGGGACGGAACGGTCCCCTAAACACCCATCGGTCCTAACGCGGTCAGTTCCAAGGTAGCTGGACGTGTCGGAAGTCTCCCGTGCCAGGTGTCACGTTTTGAAACGTTGTTGTAGCGGAGCGAAACGCTTACGTTTCGTGAGGTCAATCGTCAACGACGACCGAGGAGACGTGATGTCAGACCTCCAGCTGTACAGCGACCCCACCGTCCATCAGCGCCGCTGGTTCCTCCTCGGCGTGCTCTGCCTGTCGCTCGTCATGATCGTGATGGCGGTGACATCTCTGAACGTCGCCCTGCCGAGCATGCAACGCGACCTCGACACCAGCGCGGCGACGCTGCAGTGGATCGTCGACGCCTACGCCATCGTGTTCGCCGGCCTGCTGCTCACCGCCGGCGCATTGGGTGACCGCTTCGGGCGCAAAGGGGCGCTGCTCGTGGGCCTCGGCATATTCGCCGCCGGATCTCTGTTGAGCGGCGTGGCCGGATCGGCCGGGCTGGTCATCGCCGGCCGTGGCATCCAGGGTGCTGGGGCAGCGTTCGTGATGCCGGCGACGCTGTCGTTGATCGCCGCCATCTTCCCGCCAGAGGAGCGTCAGCGAGCGATCGCCATCTGGGTCGGCTTCGCCGGCGCTGGTGGGGCGATCGGTCCGATCATCTCCGGCGCGTTGCTGGAGAGCTTCTGGTGGGGCTCGGCGTTCCTGATCAACCTTCCCGTCATCGCCGTCACCGCGGTCGCCGTTGCAGTGTTCAGCCCACGGTCGCGCGACGACGAAGCGACCCCGCTCGATCCGCGCGGGCGCTGTGCTCTCCATCGTCGGCCTCGCCGCCCTGTTGTTCGGCATCATCGAAGGTCCCGAACGCGGCTGGACGAACGGGGTCGTGTTGGCGACGTTCGTGGTCGCCGCCGTGTTCCTCGTCTGGTTCGTCCGCTGGCAGCGGGTCGCGCCGCACCCGATGCTGCCGATGAAGTACTTCGCCGATCGGCGCTTCAGCGTCGGCAGCGGCGTGATCACGACGTCGTTCTTCATGCTGTTCGGGTGGTTCTTCCTGTTCGGGCTGTACCTCCAGTTCGCCCGCGGCTACTCGCCGCTGGAGGCTGGGCTGGCGACACTTCCGTCGGCGGCGATGTTCGTGCTCGTGTCGCCCCGTAGCGCGGCGATTGCCGAACGGATCGGCGCCGGGCGAACGATGTCGATCGGGTTCGCCTTCATCGCCGTCGGTATGGCTGCGATGGGCTTGATCAGCGTCGACACCTCGTACCCGTTGATCGTGGTCGGGATGGTGCTGCTTGTCTGGCGGCATGGCAGTCGTCGCCGCCCCGGCCACCGGAAGCATCATCAGCGCCGTTCCGCTCAACCGGGCCGGCGTCGCCTCGGCGGTCAACGACACCACTCGCGAGCTCGGGGGCGCCCTCGGCATCGCCGTGTTCGGGAGCATCGCCAACTCGGCGTATCGCTCGAATGTCGATCTGGCCGGCCTCGAGGTGACGGCGTCCACCCGCGTCGCTGCTGAGGAGTCGATCGGGGAAGCCGTCGACGCCGCGTCGCGTAGCAGCGGTGGGGCGCCGGCGGTCATCGACCGGGCGGCTGCGGCGTTCACGGACGCCTTCAATACGACGTCGTGGGTCGCCGTGGCGATCGCCGTCGTCGCCGCGGCGATCGTGGCGAGGACGTTCACCCGGGCGAAGGAGCAGGAGGCGATCGAGACGTTCGCCTTCGACACCACCGGCGACGTCGACCTGGACGTCGTGCCCACCGCCGTCGCCGCGGCAGACTGATGTCGTGCTGCTCTCGACGCGCGAGCCCGATCCCCGTCTGGAGCGAACTCGCCGTGCCGTGCTCGAGGCAACTCTCGAGATGCTCACCGAGCACGGCTACGGCGAGGTGACGATCGAGGCGGTCGCGGCCCGTTCAGGAGTGGCCAAGAGCACGATCTACCGGCACTGGCCGGGCGGCCGCACCGACCTGCTGCGTGATGCGTTCCACGAGCTCAAGCCGCCACCGATCGCTCCCACCGAAGGGCACGTGCGTGACCGCGTTCAGTGCGTCCTCGAACAGTTCGCTCACATGGTGTCGGACTCGCGATGGTCGGCATGTCTTCCTGCGTTGATCGAGGCGGCCGAGCGCGATCCTGCAGCTCGCGAGCTGCAACGCCAGATGTCGGAGAACGGGCGCCGCATCCTCATCGAGGTCCTCGAGGACGGCGTGCGCGCCGGCGAGTTGCCGAAACTGACCGACACCGAGCTCACCGCCGAGGCCCTCGCCGGGCCGATCATCCTGCGCCGGCTGATGTCGCTCGAGCCGCTCGAGTCGAGCCGGGTTCGCACCCTCGTCGAACAGGTCCTCGGCCGCCCTTAGCGCAGAGTGACTCAGGGCCGGCGGCGAACCACGATGCGCGGCGACGTCGTGACCAGGACGACACCCGACCGCTCGGCGAAGGCGCGAGCTCGTGCCGCGGGATCCTGACGGTAGAAGGCGGCAAACACGTCGTACAGGTCGGGATGCCGGTCGGCGAGCTCGATGGGCCGGGTGAAGAACGTCTCGGTCGCGACGGCGAAGAACTCGCCGGGATTGGTGCCGGCGTACGAGCGCAGAAACGCTTCCGGCTCGCCATCGCGGACAGCGTCGTAGTGAGCAGTGCACACGTCGACCCAGCGTTGCCGCTCGTCGTCGTCGGGGAGCAACGGCGTGCCGTCGAGCACGCCGTCGTGCATGTCGATCTTGTGGGCGAACTCGTGGAGCACGACGTCGCGGCCGAACCGTGGGTTCGCCGCCTCCCGGCGAGCCGCCCGCCACGACACCATCAATGGCCCGTCGCCGTGATGTGACTCGCCGTCGACAGCCTGAGGCGAGCGCTCGAACGTGCCGCGAACCGGACCGGCGGTGTGGCGCTGGGTCATCGAGCCGTCGCGCACGATGATCGCCCCGACGCCGTCGTACCACGACTCGTCCAGTCCGAGGATCGGAAGCACGGCGTGGGCGGAAACGACTGCGCGTACCTCGTCCGTGAGCTCGAAGCCGCGGGCGGCTTCCCAGCGGCGATTGCGCAACAACCAGTCGGCCAGCTCGCCGAGCCGGTCTCGCTCGGCCGCGTCGAGCTGTCGCCATGCCACTGACCGGGCGTCGAGGATCGCCCGCCAGGCGTCGGGCAGACCGAGACGATTGTGGCGACGACGCAGCGGCACGCCTCCGATTCAATCTGTTCATTGCGTTCCCCGGCCACGCAGGCCGCGAATGGCCGCTCCCTCGCTGGCGCTCGGTCGCTCGCATCGGCGAGATGCCCGACGACAACGTCAGGTGGCGACGGTGTGCTTGTCGGCGACCGTCAGGGCGTCGTCGATGATGGCGAGACCTTCGCGCATCTCGTCGTCGCTGATCGTGATCGGGGGGACGACGTGGGTGCGGTTGAAGTGGATGAACGGCCAGAGGCCGCGGTCCTTGCACGCCCCGCCGAACTCGGCCATCGGGGCGTTGTCCGGGCCGGACGCGTTGTAGGGGACGAGCGGCTCCCGGGTGGCGCGGTCACGGACCAGCTCAATCGCCCAGAACACGCCGAGCCCGCGCACCTCGCCGACTGACGAATGGCGCTCAGCCATCTCGGCGAGGGCGGGACCGACGATGTCGGTGCCGAGGTGGCGGGCGTGCTCGATGACGCCCTCCTCCTTGAAGATGTTGATGCTCGCCACCGCCGACGCGCAGGCCAATGGATGGCCGGAGTACGTCAGCCCTCCCTGATAGGCCTGCGTGGCGAACGTCTCGGCAATCCGGTCGCTGATGATCACGCCGCCCAGCGGGACGTATCCGGAGTTGACGCCCTTGGCGAAGGCGATCAGGTCAGGGGCGACGCCCCAGCGGTCGACGGCGAACCACTCGCCGCACCGACCGAAGCCTGCCATCACCTCGTCGGCGATCATCACGATGCCGTGCTCGTCGCACAAGGCCCGGACGCCAGCGAGGTATCCGTCGGGCGGTACGAGGATCCCGTTCGTGCCAACGACGGTTTCGAGCACCACGGCAGCGATCGTGTGGCCCCCTTCGACCATGATCACGTCGGCGAGATGGGCAAGGGCGCGTTCACATTCCTCGGTGTCGTCGGCGGAGTGGAATGCCGACCGATAGGTGAAGGGGCCCCAGAACTTCACGATCCCGGGGAGCCCGGGCTCACTGGCCCATCGACGCGGATCGCCCGTCATCGTGATCGCCCCGCCCGTCGAGCCGTGGTAGCTCCGGTAGGTGGTGAGCACCTTGTGCCGCCCGGTGTGGCCGCGCGCCATGCGGATCGCGTTCTCGGTGGCCTCCGCACCGCCGTTCGTGAAGAACACCTTGTCGAGGTCGCCCGGCGCCAGTTCGGCGATCAGCCGGGCCGCTTCGCTGCGGGCGTCGTTGGCGTGGATCGGGGCGATCGTGCACAGCTTGTCCGCCTGCTCCTTGATCGCCGCCACGAGCTTGGGGTGCTGGTGACCGATGTTCATGTTGACGAGTTGGCTGGAGAAGTCGAGCCACGACCGCCCGCTCTCGTCCCAGAACCGCGATCCGAGGGCGCCGGCGACGACCACGGGGTCGATCAACGCCTGCGCCGACCACGAGTGGAACACGTGGGCGCGGTCGTCGCGGTAGGCGGTCGGAAACTGTCTCGGTGGCGGACGAGTCGAGCAGATCCGAGTCGGTGGTCACCGCGCCAAGGATATTCGATACTCCATCGGTGGAACAGAAGCGTCGATTGTGCTCGCACAAACCGCCGCGGTTCTGGCGGCACGCAGTCGTGGCAACGGGCTAGCTTCGCCCCATGCGCAAAACCTTGATCGCCTCGTCCGTCGCCGCCCTCGCTGTTGCCGGCCTTGCCGGCGGAGCGGTCTACGCCGCGGGCGATGACGCCGCCCCAGCGGCGGCGCCGACCACCACAATCCCGGGGTCGGACGTCTTCGCCGATATGGGTTTGACCCCGGAACAGTCCGATTGTCTCGTCGCCAACGTCGGGGGGGTCGACATGAACGACCTGACGGCGCTGATGGAGCTGATGACGCAGTGCGGAATCTCGACGGACCAGTTGCTGCAGATCGGCGAGGGCGCTCTCGAGACGACGCTCCCCGGTGAGACCGCGACGACGACCGCGCTGCCTGCCGAGATCGACCCCGCGACGGCTGCAGCCGCCCTCGCCCTGTTCGGTCTCGACCAGGAGACGATCGACTGCCTGGTGGCCGAAGCCAGCGCCGGCACCCCCGATGACGCGACGGCAGAGCTCGCCTTCTTCAACTGTGAGGTCGGTATGGCGCAGCTCCTCGCCGGCATCATCGCCCTGGACACCGCAGCCAGCGGCGCCGCTCCAGCGGATTCGGCGACGGTGACAATCGCCGCAGAGGAGCCAGCGGTGACGTCCGGAAACGCGATGGTCGACCTCCTCCTCGAACAGCTCGCCGCTCAGGGGATCAACCTCGACGCCGAGCAGGGTCAGTGCCTCCTCGACAACATCTCCGACCTCGATCCCAACGACATGTCGGCGATGCTCGCCGTGTTCGAGACGTGCGGCATCGAGATCGCCGACCTCCTCCCTGGCGGCTGACATCGGCGGGCCGCTCACCGACGTGGGCGACCTGGGCTTCGACGCCGTCCTGTTCGACGCCGGCGGGGTGCTCGTGCTCCCCGACCCAACGGTGCTCGCCCCGCTGCTCGCTCCCTATGGCGGCAGCACCGACCTCGAGCGCCATCGCCGCGCCCACTACGCGGCGATGGCGGTCAAGTCGCATCTCAACCACGGTGAGCACGACTGGGAGGCCTACAACGAGACGTACGTCCGTGCTGTTGGGGTCGACGACGACGTCGTCACGCTCGCCGCTCGTGTCCTCGGCGCGTGCCGGATCCCCGAGCTGTGGCGCTGGCCGATACCCGAGTCGTTGCGCGGCCTGCGCCGGTTGCACGACCGCGGCATCCCCCTCGGGGTCGTATCCAACGCCAGTGGGCAGATCGCCGAGACGCTGCGCCGGGCCGGAATCTGCCAGATCGGCGACGGCGCCGGGCGTCGACGTGCGCTGCGTGATCGACAGCCACGTCGTCGGCGTTGCCAAGCCGGATCCGGCGATCTTCGAGCACGCCGCCCACGAGTTCGGTGGCATCGAACGTTCGCGAATCGTCTACGTCGGCGACTCGGTGACGATCGACGTCGCCGCGGCGACAGCGGCCGGGCTGCGCCCCGTGCTCCTCGATCCGTACGACGACCACGACGGGGCGCCCTTCGAGCGGATCGGCGAGGTCGGCGACCTGCTCGGAGTTGCGCGCGTAAATGGGAAACAAAACGCGTGCAACTGTTACAGAGTGGCTAGTGTTCCCGGTCATGAAGAAATTGCTTGCCCTGAGTGCTGTCGCACTGCTCGGTCTCGCCGCCTGCGGCGACGATGACGACGACGACGGCGGAGACACCACCATTCCCGGAGCCGTCGCCCCCGCCAGTCACCGACGCGGTCGAGGACGCCGAGGCCGACGTCACCGACGCGGTCGAGGACGCCGAGGCCGACGTCACCGACGCGGTCGAGGACGCCGAAGAGGCTGTCACCGGTACCACCGGGGCTGTCGCCGCGTTCCGACGACGGCCGTCGCCACCCGCAGCGCAGCGGGAGGCGGCGGCCGTTGCGCGTCCGTAGAGCTAGGCGACGAGTCGGCGGGCGATGACCTTGAGGCAGAGAGTCTCGTCGGCGCCCTCGAAGATCGACAGGACTCGAGCGTCGAGGTACAGCCGGCTGACGGCGAACTCTTCGGCGTAGCCCATCCCGCCGTGGATCTGCATCGCCTCGCGGGTCACCCACTCGGCGGCCTTGCACACGTACGCCTTGACCATGCTCGCCTCGGTCGCCCCCTGCCCCTTGGCCATCAGCGTGGCCACGTGGTAGGCGCACTGCCGCGCCGCCTGGATGAGCACCACCATCCGCCCGAGCTTCGCCCGCGGTGAGTTGGTAGTCGACGATCTTCGACCCGAACACAGTGCGGTTGCGGGCGTAGTCGAGCGACGCGTCGTACGCCGCCTGCATCACGCCGATGGCCCGCGCCGCCGTCTGCAGGCGGCCGTTCTCGAACCCTTCCATCTGGTAGTAGAAGCCGCGGCCGAGCCCCTCGTCGCCGCCGACCAGGTTCTCCGCCGGCACCCACCAGTCCTCCAGGGCGAGCTCGTAGCTGTGCATGCCGCGGTAGCCGATCGTGTCGATCGGGCGCCCTTCCATCTTGCCGACGCGCTCGCCGACCGGATCCTGCGTGAACTGGAAGCCGTGCCCGTCGCCGCGTGGCTTGGGGACGACGAACAGGCTGAGCCCGCGGTGGGCCTTGGAGCGATCGGGGTCGGTGCGGGCGAGCAGCATCAGCACGTCGGCCCGGGCGGCGAACGTGCACCACGTCTTGACCCCGTTGATCACATAGCCCGCCTCGCCGTCGGGACCGGGAGCGGGCATCGCGCTCGTCGTGATCGCCGGCGACGTCGCTGCCGAAATCCGGTTCCGTGACGGCCACCGCCACCATCACCTCGGCTTTGGCGAGCCGTGGCAGCCAGTGCTGCTTCTGCTCCTCGGTGCCGCCCTTGACGAGGGCACGGGTGAGGATCTCCGGCCGGGTGATCAGCGACCCGCCGATGCCGAGGCTCGCCCTGCTGAGCTCCTCGGTGGCGATGACCATCGCCAGGTACTCGCTGTCGCCGCCCTCGGAGAAACCGCCGTACTCGGCCGGGACGGAGAGCCCGAAGGCGCCGAGCTCGGCAAGGCCGGTGATGACCTCCTCGGGAACGTCGCCGTTGGTGCGGTGGACGTGCTCGGCGTGGGGGGCGACGACGTTGGCGGCGAACGACCCGAAACGTGTCCTGGACCATCTCCATGTCGTCATCGAGGTGACGTGGTCCCGGCGACTCGGCGAGGGTGGCGAGGAATTCCGGGTCGCGGTAGGCGGAGAGCGCTGGGTAGCGACGTCGTCGAGGGCGTGCGCATCGCGGCCCCACAACGCCTCCCGTCCGATGACGCGGGACAGCAGGTCATGGCCGACATCGGCAGCAAAGGCGCAGGTGATCGCCGCTTCGAGGTCGCCCTTGGCGCCGTAGTCGAGCAGCACTCGAGCCGTCGCCGCGCCGGCCGCGGCGTGGGCGAGATCGTAGGCGAGCACCTGGTTGACGTCGGGCCCGCCGGCCGACTGCAGGGCGGCGACGGCTCCGGCGATCACGCGCGTCGGCGGCGGCGACGAGCTCCGACGCGGCAGCAAGATCAGGGCTTGCGGTCATGGACGGCGAATCTACCCACGGGTAACGCTCGGGTAACGCCTGTCGCTTCATCGTCAACGCTCCTACCCCCAATACCCCTTACAAGGAGCAGAACAATGGCAACCAAGACAGCAGCCCGCGAAGTCGACCCGAACCCGGGCGATCTGGACGACGTCATCGACAACATCCCGGGGCAGACCACCCCCATCCCGGCACGGACAGTCCTCGACGAAATCAAGGACGCCGTGGTGGCGTATCCGCCGAACTACGTCAAGTTGGCGCTCATCAACATCGAGAAGGATGGCGATATCCGTCAACACCGGGGAGGAAGTCCGATTCAACGTCAGGGTGACCAACGACGGCCCGATGACGATGAAGGACGTGCGCTCAAGGCAGTCGCCAAGAACGGGGCCGAGGTCAAGAGCAAGGCGGCGCCGCTCGACGATTCGGGCCGGAGCGCCCTCGGCTCCACGATCATCGAGACCCTCGGCGGCCATGGCGGCTCGAACGAGGTAGCGCTGTTCATCCTCGAGGCGCCGAATGCCACCAAGCCCGACGGCACGCTGTTGGTCGAGGTGACGGTCGAGGAGTACAACCTCCTCTGGGACCACATCCTCAACGGTCACAGCGAGCCGACCACGACGCCGAAGGCGACGTTCTCGTCGAGCGTGGAACTCGACGATTAGCTGACGGCGGACTCGGTCATGTCGGATGGACGCGCCCTTCCCGGCGCGTTCATCTGACATGACGGTGCATCCAGCGGGGGCCTTCTCGGTCGTACCTACCATCGCGGGCGACGGCAACGAGAGGAGACTGGTGAGCAGCTTTCCCGCATCATGTCGATGGTGATGCATCGTTGTGGCGTGACACGATGATCTGGCCGTACACTGTTACTCGTCCATCGCGAGCTCGCCGACGAGTACATCGCGGTGTCCGATGATGCCGAGACGCTCGCCGGCGACGATGTCGACGGACCGTTCAGCGCCTATAGCGAGGCCACGATCATCAAGGTCCACGCCGCCGAGATCGCCGACGGCCAGACCTACGCCCAACTCGAGCGGGACGACCCACGACACGAGCAGGTGATGACGTCGTCGTTCCTGCGCGCTTCACTGTTCACGCTCGGTGGTCGCCTTCGGTGTGGCCGCCCTCGTCGTCGCCCTCGGCGTGCTGTTCATCCTCGTCGGCATCGCCATCTTGGCGCTCGACGACGATCGGGCCCGGCGCTGGCGGTCGCCGGTGACGTTCCCGTGGTCATCGACGAACTGCCACCGCCTGGCGTGGTGACCTGACCATCGGCCGAGGCGCCGGACCTCCGGTGCCTCGGTAACGCTCGGGTAACGCCCGACGTTCAGCGTGGCGGCTCCCCCCCGAACCGACCGGAGCCGATGGCGATGAACGCCGCCAGCACAACTGCAATCACGACGACCTCCACTGCGCCGGCCGGCGGGCGAGCGATGATCGCGGTACTCGCCAGACCGGACGTCGGGACGCTCAGCTCGCCCTCGCCGGGGCCCGGGCCGTCGACTTGGCCCAACTCGTCGTCGTGTCGGCGTTCCTGTTCAATCGCGGCGGAACGGCGCACGTGGCGGCCTACGGGGTCGTGCGGACGATCGTCCCCGCTGTGGGTGTGCCGGTGGTCACCGCCCTCGGCTTCCGGCTCGGGCACGGCGCGTTGCTCCGCATCCTCGCGGTGGTCGCTGCCGTCGGGTCTGTGGCGATGGCGGCGGTCGTCGCCTCCGGCGGCTCGACACTCGGTGTGTTGGCGTGCGCCGCGGTCGTCGCCGTGGGGTTGAACTGCTTCCGTCCCATCGTCAGCGCGCTGATGCCGGCGTTGGTTCGCTCACCGAGCGAACTGTTGGCAGCCAACGCGGCCACCGGATTCCTCGACGGCGCCAGCTCCTTCGTCGGTCCCGTGCTCGGCAGCCTCGTGGCCGCTGTCCTGGGTGTCCCGGTGCTGCTCGTCGGGACGGGTGTCGGGATGCTCGCCGTCGGTGCGATCTCACGACGGCTGCCGACCGTGACGGCGGCGTGGGGTCCGCAGCGGCGATCGGCACAGCCCGGTCGGGCGAGTACGTGGCCGGTGCCCGCCAGCTCGCCGCCAACCGTGCCGGTCGTCTCGTCACAGCGCTCGGCACAACGCAGACGTTCGTCCGCGGGGCCACGAGCGTCATCGTCGTCTTGTTCGCGATCGAGGTGCTGCGCACCGGCGACGCAGGGGTCGGCCTGCTGTGGGGGCGATCGGCGTCGGCGGTCTCGTGGGCCTCCCCTCGCCATGATCGTCGTCGATCGCCAGCGGCGTCCACCGGTCGCTGGTGACAGGCCTCGTCGCGTGGGGTCTGCCGCTCGCGGTGTGCGCCATCGTGCCGGTGCCGGCCGTCGCCCTTGTCCTGTTCGGGATCGTCGGCATCGGCAACGGTATCGTCGACATCGGCTACTACGCGGTGTTGCAACGAACGTTCGACGACCGCGTCCTGACGAGGGTGCTCGGAGTCGTCGAGGCGATGTTCCAGGCAGGCGTCGCCGCCGGTGCCTCGCCGGCGCCTTCCTGCTCGACCGCTTCGGCCCCCGCACCGCTTCCTCGCCGTCGGGCTCGTGCTCCCGGGTCTGGCCATCGTCGCGACGACACGTCTCGGGTCGTTCGATCGCGACCTCGGCCGGCGTGACGACGAGATCGCTCGCATCGCGGGCAATCCGGCTTCGCCGACTTGTCGATGTCCGACCTCGACCGAATCGTTGAGCGGACTCCCAAGTTGTACCGTCAGCGGAATGACTCGAACTCGGTCGTCCGGCTGACGAAAACGCCGGGTCGCGACGCTTGGTCAGAACGAACACGCGGCGATTCGCACGTTCGTCTGCCTCAAACCACCTGACCGCGCAGAACCCTTGGCGGGCCGGGGCCGGACGGATCCAGCGGGCCACCTGTTCCGAGCAGTTCGGGTGCAGCATTCGTTGACCCAGCGCTGATGTTGCTCGGGTGTCCAGAGCGAGCTCGACGGTGAGCAGGTAGTACAGCTCGGGGCTGGTGAGGGCGCAATAGCGCTAGCCCTGCTTCGACGGCCGACAGGCCCGGTCGGAGCGTCTCGCCGAGCTGGCGACGGATGCGCTCCGTCTGGTTGGTGAGCCGTTCGGTCAGCAGTCGCCGGCAGAAGTTCCACCGCGAAGGCTTCATTGTCGGAGGCACCGCGGATGATGGCGTGGATCGGGCGAGTGCGGGCCAGGATCCGGCAGCTGTACTCGACCATCTTGTCCAGCCGCTCGGAGGCGGTGGGCAATCGAGCGACGATGTCCCACCACTTGTCGTCGTCGGCGACGGAATCGTGAGGTCCGGTGATGTCCATGACTCCTTCGAGGAGGCGCGCTTGCCGCCGAGCAGAGGTAGATGGTCTCAGGAGACACTCCGGCGTCCTCGGCGACCGCGGCGACCGTCGTCCCGGCATAGCCGTGGGCGACGAAGAGACGTCGGGCAGACTCGAGAATTCGGCGCCGGGTCTGTTGGGCCTGATCGGCACGCAGGGGCAAGTTGTGGGCGCGCCGCGGCGTCTTCTTCTTGACTTTGTGAAGCGATTCCGTTACAGTATCACCAAATTCACTTAAGTACGCTCTGAAGCGAATAGTGGAGGAACGTGCGCGATGGATCGTTTCGACGTTGATGACGTGCGAGCTCACCTACGAGGTGGTCGGACGGCGGCGAACGGGTCGTGCTCCTGCATGCCAGCGCGTTCGTGTCCTGGTCCGGGCCGCTCGTCGAGCAGCTAGTGGACGATCTCGACGTTGCGGTACCGGCGCCGCCTCCTGCCGTCCGACGGAGACGGGTACCGCCCTCTCACCGTTGCCGAGGACACGGCCTTCTGCGCACGTCTGATGGATCACCTCGGCTGGCCACCGCGCACGTCGTCGGTCACTGCTACGGCGCCCTGATCGCCCTCCAACTGGCGATCGACACACCCGAGCGGGTTCGGTCGGTTGCGCTGCTCGAGCCGGCCGCCCGGGGAATCTCCAGCTCAGAACAGATCGTTGCGGCCCTGCAGCCGGTTCTTGCCGCCTACAAGTTCGGTGACACGGCGGCGAGAAGTCGACCTGTTCCTCCACCACGTCTGCGGCGACGGCTACCACGGCGTGGTGGAGCGGGTGCTCCAGGCGCCTTCGACGAGGCACTCGGCGAGGCGAATCTGTTCTTCCAGGCAGAGATGCCTGCCGTGCAACAGTTCAGCTTCGGGCCCAACGACGCCGAGCGGGTCACCCAGCCGGTGCTCAACGTTCTGCGGAGCAGACAGCGTCCCACGCTTCGTGGAAGGAAGCGAGCTGGTGCAGTCGTGGTTCCCCCAAGCGGAGCGACTGACAGTGCCCCAACGCGGGACACCTCCTCATGGTCCAGAATCCGACCGCAGTTGCCCACGGGCTGATCGACTTCTTCGCCCGCCATCCGATTGCCGTCGCCGACATTCGTGACCTGGGTTTTGGTGCGGTCAGCCGGCGTACTTGCGCAGTCCGTCCACATCGCAGACCGTGATCCGGCGCCGAGCGTGGTGATCAGCCCGCGGGAACGCAACGAGGTGAGGGCGCGGACGACGGATTCCCGGGATGCCGCGGCGAGACCGGCGAGTTCGTGTTGGGTCAGCGGGAGATCGACGTCGACCTCGTTGTCGTCGCCCATATCTCGCCGGCTCACCTGTTCGAGCAGGAGCCGGGCGACGCGATGAGTAGCGTCGAGCGCCACAACGTCCGCTCGGCGTCGGTCGGAGTGGCGGAGGCGGCGGACGTACGTGCCGAGCAGCACCATCGCCGTCCGCGGGTGTGACTCGAGAAACGCCGGAACTCCACACCACGGAGCACCCGACACTCGACGTCCTCGAGCGCCACGTTGTCAGCGGTGCGCGGCCCCTCGTCCTCGTCGATCGACTCGAACTCGCCGAGCAGCTCGCCGGGACCGAGGACGCACAGCACGCTCTGGTGCCCATCGGTCGCGGTGACGCTGACCTTGACGCGCCCGCTGAGCAAGACGTACACCGAGTCGCCCTCGTCACCTTCGTGGATGATCGTCGCCCCGGCCGCGTACCTCCGGGCAAACCCGAGGGCGAGCAGGTCGGCCCGATCGTTCGGCTCGAGCCGGTTGAGCAAGCAGCCCGGCGGCAGCGATGGTCTTCCCTCGATGGACCCAACGGTAGAGCGACGCCGATGAGCCAAATAGCGCATTTTCAGTGCGTCACCCGCCGTAGCGGGTTGGAGGACCTCGATGTTGAGTGCGAGTTGGGATTCACGATCGCGTCGGCATCGCAACTGATCAGATGTCCGCTGACCGCGTTCTGAAGGAGGGCACGATGGACAAAGCCGGCGGGATCGAAGCCACGACGTTCGACCTTCGGGCGGCCGATGGGACATCGATCGCCTATGGGTCGACGGCGCCGGGCCGCCTTGGTCATGGTCCACGGTTCGATCGCCGACCACACCACGTTCGAGCCGTTCGTCGCCGTGCTCCGGAAGAAGTACACGACGTTCGCGATCGATCGCCGCGGCTTCGGTGGCAGCGGCGACGCACCTGGTTACGTCATCGAACAGGACTTCGAGGACGTCGCCACCGTCGTCGACGCCGTCGCCGCCCGCACGGGTGGGCCGGTCAACGTGTTCGGCCACTCCTATGGTGCCAACTGCGCAATCGGCGGCGCCGCCCTCACCGGCAACATTCATCACCTCGTGCTCTACGAGCCGAGCTTCGGACTGCCCTACCCGGCAGGCTCGATCGAGGGCATCGAGGCGGCCCTCGCGAGGGGCGACAACGACGCGGCCATCGTCGCCGTGCTCACCGAGATCCTGAAGATGACGGACGAGGAGATCGACCAGATGCCGCGCAAGCCCGTTGTGGCCGGTGCGCCTCGCTGCCGCACCGACGATCCCGCGGGAAAGCCGAGTCGAGGAGGAGTGGGTCGTACGAGACCAGGTCAGTTCGACGCGATCACGCCGCCGACACTGATGCTGGCCGGCTCCGAGAGCACGGCTTCGATCGCCGAGGTCACCGACGCGTGGGGCCGCAGCGATTCCCGATGTCCGGATCGACGTCCTCGAAGGTCACGGCCACTTCGCCCACAAGGCCGACCCGGCGATGGTCACGGCGGTCATCAAGGAGATCGTCGCCACGTGACCCAGCTATTGCGCTCGTCGATCGCTTTCAGCGTTGGCGGCGCGTTCCATGAAGCCGTCGAACGGCTCTCCCACCGCCCACTCGTTGACGCCTCTCGTACTGCGCCCTCCACACTTCTCTCTCTAGGTCTCATTCCGTCTCTCTCTCGCTGTCCGCTCCCATACTCCCTGACCACCTCGCACCCAGTCGCCCTCTCGTCCTCATGCTCGTCCCCCTGAGCCTCCGCGCCCGTTGGCTCATGTCGGATCAACGCGCCGCGGCGGGCACATTCATGTGACGTGAGTGACCTCTGTGGAATCACTGCGGCGACGCGGCGGATGAAGCGGTCGATCTCGAGGTTGACCTTCACCGGGTCGCGGGCGTGGGGGAGATGGCCGGCACCTTCGAGCACGAGCAGCTCGCCGCCGGTCAGCTCGGCGACGCGCCGGCTGCGGGCCGGCGGTTGGCACATGTCCCGGTCGCCGTTGATCACCAGCACCGGACAGCGAACGCGACGACAGAGGGCGTCCGCGGAGTCCGGGTCGAATCTCGCCGATGGAGCTCGTCGGAGGGGAGCACCTTGTCCACTCGCCGAGCATCACCTCGGCGGTAGTGCCGCAGCCCACTCGACAGCGTCCTCGTGCTGCTTCGTCGAGTGCGGCTCGGGAAGCAGCTCGTCGAAGAAGAACTCGGCGTAGCCGTCCCAATCGCGCAGCCAGTAGTGGCGGTTCTCCATCTCCCATCCGTCGTCGTGGTCCAGGGCGTTGTCGAATCCCCCCGGGCCGACGGTGAGGGTGCTGCGGGGTCAGCCGATGCCGGGGTTGATCGCCACGACGCCAGCAACCCGATCAGGGTGCTCGGCGGCGAGCATCACGGAGAGCCCGGCGCCCTGCACACGCCCGTGGCGACCGCCTCGTCCCACGCCGGCGGCATCGAGCGCCGCGATGGCAAAGTCGGAGTAATTCGTCGTCAGCGAGGGCGCTCGGATCGGTGGTGCGAGCGCTGCGGCCGTTGCCGGGTGGGTCGAACGTGAGGACGGCGTGGCGCCGGGCGAACCAGGGCACCTGCGCCTTCCACATCCGCGACTCGACGATCGCGTCCCCGCCGAAGAACAGGATCGCCGGGTCGCCGTCGCCGAAGCGCTCCCACCAGACCCGCACGGCGCCGCGCTCGACGAACCCGCTGGCGTCCGGTTCCCGAGCCCTCATCGGTGTCCGGCCGTGTCGACGCAGGGCGACCGACTCGACGAACTCGTGGATCAAGCGGTTGACTACGACGGGATCGCGGACGTTCGGGGCGTGTCCGCCCCCGACGATCGTCACCAGCCGGCCATTGGTGGCTTCTGCCAAGGCGACGCCCCGGCATGCGGACGGATGGCGTCCTCGTCGCCGTGGATGACGAGCACGGGGCAGGACACCCGTGTGCAGGCCTCCCGGAACCACTCCGGGTCGGTCACGAGGATTCCCCGATAGATGTCGGCGAGCGTGGTCGCGTCCGATGTCGAGGCCCCACCCGATGGCGTCCTCGATCGGCTTCGTCGAGTGCGGTTCGGTGAACATCCGGCCGATGAAGAACTCGACGAACCCGGATAATCGTGCTCCCAGAAGGGCTGTTGACTTCGGCTGTCACTCGAACGTCGACGGCCTGCGGCCCGCCCGAGATGGTCGGGCACCAGTGGAGCAGTCGAAGCGATCGAGACGAAGCCGAGGACCCGATCGGGATGATCGGCGGCGAGCTGGATACCCCACCGGGCGCCGGAGGACTGTCCGACCAGCACGGCCGTGTCGGTGTCGGTCGCGTCGAGGACGGCGACCGCGTCGGCGGCGAACTGCTCGTGGGTGTATGCCGCCGGCCCCACCGGCCGGCCGGATCGCCCGCAACCGCGGCCATCGAACGTGACGACCCGGAAGTGGCGGGCGAGGTAGGGGATCTGCGCCTTCCACATTCGCGAGTGGACGATCGACCACGTCGGCAGCAGCATCACGGTCGGCGCACCGTCGCCGAAGACCTCGTGGTGAAGGAGACACCGTCGCGCTCGACGAACCCGCTGGCGTCCGGCTCCCGGGCCCGCATCGGTCCCGATCGTGTCTCGCAACGCGACAGAGTCGGCGAACTCGCGGATCAGCAGATTGATCTTGACCGGGTCACGGGCGTGCGGTCCGTGTCCAGACCCGTCGAGCAGCACGACGGGATAGTGGAGCTTCTCCGCCAGTGCCAATCCTCGCGACCATGGCACGAGAGTGTCGTGGGTGCCGTGGATCACGAGGCCGGGGCAGTTGATCCGGCTGCAGAGATCGACCGTCGTCGCGGGGTCGAGCTCCTTGGTTTCCCAGCCGTTGAATCCGACGAGCATCGTCTCGGCGTCTGTCTCGAGGCTCGACCGACGGCATCCTCGATCTGTTTGGTCGAGTGCGGCTCGGTGAAGCATTGGGAGAAGAAGAACTCCACGTACCCCGGCGAGTCCCGCAACCAGTAGTGACGGTTCTCCTCGGGCAAGCCTTCGTCGGTGTCGAGCACATCCGTGAAGGAGTACGGCGCCGGCAGCCGCACGACGACAGGCAACGGCGGGGCGATCAGGACGAGACCAGCGATTCGATCCGGGTGATCTGCGGCGAGGATCAGCGACTCGCCCATGTCGCACCAGGCGACGACGACGGCGCGGGCGACACCTGCAGCTTCCATCACTGCGATCGCATGTCGGCCAACGCAGGCCGCTTGTAGGCCGCTCGATCCGCGGGGCGGTCGGAGCGACCGTTGCCTGGCGGATCGAAGGTCACGACACGGAAGTGGCGCGAGCGGTAGGGGATCTGCGCTTTCCAGCGCGCGAGTGGACGATCTCCCAGGTCGGCGGGAAGAGGATGGTCGGCTCCGCCGTCGCCGAGGACCTCGTAGAAGATCCGCACTCCGTGGCTCTCGACGAACCCGCTGGCGCCCGGCTCCCTGCCCGCATCGTGGCTACACCAGCTCGGCGATCAACGCGGCGGCCCGGGCGGCGCCGCCGGTCTCGACCGGTCGGTAGTCGACCTCGCGGCCGATCTCGTCGGCGATCACCTTGGCCAGGCCGTCGGGGTCGGCCGCTTCGTCGTAGTCGAGGCGGCGGCCGGCGCCGTAGCGCTGGAGGCGGTGGTGGACGTGGAAGTTCTGCTCGAAGTGATGGCGCAGCGGCACGTAGACGAACGGCCGGCGGTTCGCGGTCAGCTCCATGCACGTGGTCAGCCCGCCCTGCACGACGGCGAGGTCGCACGCGGCGAGGTGGCGGTAGAGCTGCGGGACGTAGCGGCGGTAGGACACGCCCTTGCGCCGGGGCAGCGAGCGCGGGTCGATCCGCGGCCCGCAGACGACGACGAACTTGAGGTCGTCGACGAGGCGGCGGGTGGCCGGGATGGCGTCGATGACCCGGCGCAGCAGGTCTCGCCGACGCCGGATCCGCCGACGGTGACGATGCACACCCGCTCGTCGGGGCGGTAGCCGAGCTCGGCGCGGAGGGCGTCCCGGTCGGCGAACTCGGCCGGGTCGAAGCCGGTGACGTAGCCGGCGAACTCGAAGTTCGCCTCGGTCCACTCGCGGATCGCCGGCAGGTCGGGCCCGAACGAGTCGGGCACGATGTCGTCGGGATCGCCGACGAAGATCGAACGATCGCGCAGGCGCCGGTAGCGGGCGCGTTGTTCGATCATCTCGGCGTTGTAGTCGGCCGTCAGCGCCGCCTCGTGGTCGCCGCCGTCGGGCATCGGCAGCCAGCCGACGAAGTCGGTCATCCAGGCGAACTCGAAGTGCTTCAGCTCGGGGTTCTCGTGGAGGAAGTAGTCGACGTCCCACGCCTCGTCGCCGATGACGAGGTCGTAGTGCTCGTCGGTGACGACGTCGTTGAAGACCATGAAGTTGTTGACGAGGATCTCGTCCATCCGGCGGATCGCCTGGAAGGCGTGGAGGTCGTGCTCGGCCGACTCGTCCTCGACGTGGGCCGACTCGTTGGCCAGCCACGCCGACGCCGGGTGGACGCGTTCGCCGCGGTCCTCCAGCACCTTGGTCACCGGGTGCTGGGCGAGCCAGTCGATCTGCAGGTCGGGGTGGTGTCTGCGCAGTTCGGCGGCGATGGCGACGTCGCGCAGGGCGTGGCCGAGCCCGATCGGTGACGAGATGTACAGCGCCCGCTTGGGGCGGCGGGCGGCGCGCACCCAGGTGCGTTGCTGATGGTGTCGGGTGGATCATGTCGATGAACTCCTCGATCAGGCGGTTGACGATGACGGGGTCGCGGGCGAGCGGGCCGTGGCCGCCGCCGGCGATGGTGACGAACGAGCCGCCGGTGACCTCGGCGAGGGCGGCGCCGCGGCGTAAGGGCGGATGGCGTCCTCGTCGCCGTGGATCACGAGCACGGGGCAGCGCACCCGCTCGCAGACGGAGCGGAAGCTCTCCAGGCCACAGGCGTCGAGTCCGCAGGTCGGTGTCGATCAGCGTCGCCGGCTCGATCTCCAGTCCCCACCCGACGCAGTCCTCGATCTGCTTGGTGGAATGCGGCTCGGAGAACATCCGCCCGAAGAAGAACTCGAGGAAGTCCCGGTAGTCGTGGCGCCAGTAGTGGGCGTTGTACTTGGCCCAGCCCTCGGTGTCGTCGATCGGCTCGTCGAACGGGTAGATGCTGCGTTCGGGGAGGCCGGGACGAGCGGGACCGATGGACCGATCGAGACGAGCCCACGGACCCGGTCGGGGTGGTCGGCGGCGAGCTGGACACCCCACAGCGTGCCGCACGACAACGCGGCGAGGATCGCCCGGTCAGTGGCTGTGGCGTCGAGGACGGCGAGGGCGTCGGCGGCGAACTCGTGGTGGGTGTAGGCTGCTGGTCCGGCGGGCCGATCGGACCGGCCGCTGCCGCGTCCGTCGAACGTGACCACGCGATGGTGGCGGGCGAGGTAGGGAACCTGCAGCTTCCAGTGGCGCGACGGGACGATCGACCACGTCGGCAGCAACAGGATCGTCGGCTCGCCGTCGCCGTAGCGCTCCCAGTGGACGCCGACACCGTCGCGCTCGACCGCCCGGCTGGCATCGGGCTGCCGCGGCCCTCACGGTGCCTCGCCGAGCTCTCCTCGGCGGCGCGGATCAGCTGGCCGACGCGGCGCAAGGCGGCCCGGACCGGGAGCTGGTGGCGGTCGAAGCCGAGCAGCAACAATGCCTCGGCGCCGATGAACGCGCAGGCGATCAGCGTGGCGATCTCCTGGGGCGTGAACGGCCCGAGCCCACCGAAGCGGCGTTGCGCTTCGGTCGCCACGTCGGTGAGCAGGTCGTACCAACCCTGCTGCATCGCCCGGACCTTCTCGGCGAGCTCGGGGTTCGACCATCCGGCGGCGATCATCTCCTGCAGCACGCGCACGTAGCCCGACTCGAGGTCGTCCTCGAGGAAGTCGCACGCCTGCTCGTAGCGCTTCCACAGCGGCGCCTCCTCGGAGTACATCGCCGCCTGGCGGGCGAGCAGGCGGCGGTCCTCGTGTTCGAGCAGGGCGAGCACGAGTCCGCCCTTGGAGCCGAAGTGGTAGTGGACCTGCGACAGCGGAACGCCGGCTTCGGTGGCGACCTTGCGCGTCGACATCGCCGCGTAGCCCTCGGCGAGCAGGCACCGCCGGGCGGCATCGAGGATCGCCTGCTTCGTACCCGATTCGTTGGCGATCACGTCAGCGCTCCTCTTCGGTCGACCGACCGAAGCAGTATCACACCAGATCAGTGCCACGTCAACGTCGACGATCGCGCTCGTCGAGAGAAAATCGGTTGACAGGCCTCGGCGTCGAGATGCACACTACTGCTCAGTCGGTCGATCGACCGAAACTAGATCAACTGAGGAGAGACACATGACCGCCACCGTCCAACCTCCGACGAGCGCCGACCAACTGCTGACCGACGAGATGCTCGCCCGCTTCGACGAGCGGGCGCCGCAGTACGACCGCAACAACTCGTTCTTCACCGAGGACTTCGAGGAGTTGCGGGCGAGCGGCTATCTGCTCGCCTCGGTCCCGACCGAGTTCGGCGGGCTCGGGCTCAACCTCGCCGAGATCAACCGGCTGCAGCGGCGCATCGCCTACGTCGCCCCGGCGACCGCCGTCGCCGTCAACATGCACCACTACTTCGTCGGCCTGTGCGCCGATCTGCACCGTGCCGGCGACCCGTCCGGCGACTGGGTGCTGCGCAAGGCCGCCGAGGGCCACGTGTTCGCCGCCGGCCACGGCGAGGCCGGCAACGACATCCCCGTGCTGCTGTCGTCGGCCAAGGCCGAGCGCGTCGACGGCGGCTGGGAGTTCACCGGGCACAAGATCTTCGGCAGCCTCTCGCCGGTGTGGACCTACCTCGGGATCCACGCGCATGGACGTCAGCGACCCGGCCAACCCGCAGGTCGTCCACGCCTTCTTGCACCGCGACGCCCCGAACTACCGCATCGAGGAGACGTGGGACACCCTCGGGATGCGGGCGACGATGTCCAACGACACGATCCTCGACCGCACGTTCGTGCCCGACGAGGCGACGACGATTGTGTGCCCTGCCGGGTTCGCCGGTGCCGGGCTGTTCCACGTCGCCCTGTTCGCCTGGGCATTGCTCGGCTTCGCCGCGGTGTACTCGTCGATCGCCCGCCGGGCGTTCGACGAGGTCGTCGGCAAGATGCACGAACGCACGTCGGTGGCCCTGACCCGGTCGATGGCCTACCACCCGGGCGTGCAGCACGACGTCGCCGAGATGCGCATCCACCTCGAGGCGATGACCGCCCACCTCGACCGCGTGTGCGACGACTGGGCCAACGGCGTCGATCACGGGATGGACTGGCCGACGAAGATCGTCGCCTGCAAGTACGACGTCGTCACGCGGGCGTTCGCCGTCGTCGACACCGCCCTCGACCTCACCGGCGGCTCGGGGATCTTCAAGCGCAGCCGCATCGAGCAGCTGTTCCGCGACGCCCGGCTCGGGCGGATCCACCCCGGCAACAGCCTGCTGACGCACGAGCTCGTCGGCAAGTTGAGCCTCGGCATCAATCCCGACGAACAGCCCCGCTGGGGCTGAATCCAACTCACTCGCAGGAGGAGAATCCATGAGCACGCGAACCACCACCGCTCGGCTGGCGCTGGCGGCCGGCATGCTGGCGCCGGCGGCCCTGGTTGCCGCAGTCACACCGGCAGGAGCGCACGGAGAGGATCAGCAGGAGCGATTCCTCTACGTCAGCACCATCGCCCAGAGCGAGACCGACCCCGACTTCGTCGCCGTGATCGGCGCCGATCCGGAGCAACCCGACTTCGGCGAGATCGTCAACCGCGTCGACATGCCCAACGTCGGCGACGAGCTCCACCACTTCGGCTACTCCGCTGACCAGCAGCGCCTGATCGTGCCGGGACTGTTCTCCAACCGGATCCACGTCTTCGACGTCGGCAGCGACGGCTCGACGATGACGCTGAGCGCGGTGAACGAGGACCTCGTCGCCGACAGCGGGTACGCCGTGCCCCACGGCGTGATGGCGATGCACGACATGGTCCTGGCGCCGATGATCGGGGCGGCCAACGATGAGACCCAGCCGGGCGGCATCGTCGAGATCGACGACCGCACCGGCGAGTTCGTCGACTACTTCGGTCCCGGGCCGGAACGGGATGCGAGCGACTCCGGTCCCACCTACATGTACGACTTCGCCATGACGCCGGACGGTGAGCGGGCGATCAGCACGACGTTCGGGTCGCCGGCGCAGTGCGCGCCAGGCATCGACCCGACCTGCCTCGGCGACGAGGTCGCCGTCTGGGACGTGCACGCCGAGGAGGTGATCGACACCGACAAGCCTCGGTACGAACAGCGGCGCGCTGATGGTCCGGTTCGTCGCCCAACCAGGGGTGCGGCGGGCGTTCATCAACGCACCCGGCACGAGCGCCGTGTGGCTCGCCGACGACGACGACGGCGACGGCGTGTTCGACTTCCAGCAGGTGCTCGGCCCCGACGACGGCCTCGAGCTTCCCATCGACATGGTCGTGTCATACGACAACACGTCCCTCTACGTGTCGAACTGGTTCGGCAACACCGTGCAGCAGTTCGACATCAGCGACCCGTTCCACCCGACGCTCCGGTCCACCGTCGCGGTGCCACACCCCAACATGCTGCGCCTCAGCCCGACAACAGCCGCCTGTACGTCACCAACTCGCTGCTCACGCCGTGGGACAACGACGCCGACTTCGGCGAACCACGCAACAGCGACTACGGGATCTGGCTGTTCGACGTCGACACGTCAGGCGATCTCACACCGCTCCACGCCGACGGCAGCGCCTGGGTCAGCTTCGACAACGTCGAGAAGCTGACGACCACCGGACCGGCCGGCCCGCACATGATGCTCTTCGACCCGAGCATCCCGCTCGAGCCCGGAGAGCACTAGGGAGATGTTGCGGCGTCCTCACCAGCCGCGGCGCCGAGATGGTCGGCGCCGCGGAGCGATTCGCCGCGGAGTTCGCCGACGGCGCCCTGGAACACGACCGTGGCGGGACGTTCGCCACTGAGCACCTCGAGAAGCTGCGTGCCGACCGGTTCCTCGTCGCCCCGGTTCCCGAGGAGCTCGGTGGCGGCGGCGTGGAATCGTCCATGACGTCCTGGTGGCGTCGGCACGACTGGCGCACGGCGACGTCGCCACCACGCTCGGGGTCAACATGCACTTCGCCATCGTCCTCAACCTCGTCCGTTCGTGGCGTATCGCCCTCTCTCGTGGTGCCGGCAGCCAGGCGTCGGCCGTCGCCAGGATGCTGCGTGCCGTGGTCGCCGACGACGTGGTCTTCGCCTCCGCAGTCAGCGAGCCCGCCCCGCAGGACTTCACCCGGCCGCGGACCACCGCCCGCCGCGACGGAGACCAATGGGTCGTCAACGGCCGCAAGGTGTTCGCCACGATGGCCCCCTCGGCAACGATCATCAACACCGCTGTCACGGTGCTGGCCGACGACGGCGGCGAGCGCTACGGCTTCGCCCTCGTGCCGGCGACCGCACCGGGAGTCGTGTTCCACGACGACTGGGACGCAGTCGGGATGCGTGCCTCGGACTCGGGCTCGGTGTCGTTCGAGGAGGTGCGCCTCGGCCCCGATCAGGTGGGCGCCAGCTTCGCCACCGGCGTCTTCTCGACTGCCCTGTTCGACCGCTTCTTGGCCTCAGGGGCGTTCCACGCCGCCGCGTCGCTCGGCGTTGCCGAGTCCGCCCAGGCGCGATCGTGACCACGCTGGTCGGACGTCGCGACACCGTCGTCGACGATCCCCACGCGATGGCCTGCCTCGCCGACAACGTCGTCGACCTGACGGCGATGCAGGCGTCGCTCGACGTCGCGGGGCGGCGAATCGACGACTACCGCGCCGAGTTCCCGTGCGGTGAGGCAACCGTCGAGGAGGCCCAGGACGGTCACCGCTGCGGTGCAGGCGAGCAAGGCGTTCATCTGCGCCGGGGCGCAGCGCGTCACCGACCGGGCCCTCGCCCTCAGCGGCGGCGCCGGCTACATGGCATCCCATCCGCTGGCCAAGGCGTGGCGCGACGCCAGGGCCGGTGCCTTCATGCACCCCTTCGGCGTCAACCGCGCCTTCGACCTCGTGGCGCGGACGTCGCTCGGATTGGCGGTGCGCGGCGCGGGATGAACCCGTCACGGTTGATGGCAACACGTCGGCACACGCTACGACGCGATCGACGTGTACGATTGTTGGCACATCCGGCGGTGTTACGTCGCTGCCGCGGAAGGCCCGTCCCGAGGGACGGGTCTTCGCAGACTTCGGCCTGCGATCTACCGCCCGAACCCACGAGGATGGGGCGCGGAAGCTGCCTTTGTCGTCGCTCATCTGGAGGGGATACCTCGCTTCGAGGTAGGACCTCGCCGGCGGGCGCACGAAGAAGTCGACGTATTCGTGCAGCGCCTGACCGAGGCGTCGGTTAGGCGACGGGTTGACGACGCCGACACGAACCCCGCGGCTCCGAACAGCCGCGATCGGCGGGCGCAGATCCGAGTCGGTGGTCACCAGCACGGCCGTGTCCATGTCTCTGTCGATGACGTCGGCGAGCAACTCCGTCGTCAGGGCGACATCGACGCCCTTCATCCGGACTTTGATCACGCTCCGTCGTTCGTGCGGACGGAAAGCCTCGGGCAGGTCGGCACGTTGCTTGATGCACCGGCCGAAGTGGATCGAGACCTTCGGACTCGTCTGCAGCGCACGGAGGTAGACACGCTGGCGGATCGCCTTGCCCTGGTCGAATGCCGGGTTGGCCCACGCCGTGAAGTAGCGGACCCGTTCGATGTCGTAGTCAGGCAGCAGCCGCTCGCACCACGTCTGCAGATCGAGCCAGCGACCAGGTCGGTCCTTGAGGGCTCCGTAGTACAGGCTGGGCCCGTCGACGTAGACGTTCGTTGTCATCGTGCGACCGCCGAACCTACTCCGCGGCGCCGGACGCGGTCAGCGGGGTTTCCGCTCCGTGAGTTGGAGCAACTCGTCGAGCTTCCGGGTGAGCGCTCGTATATGGCCGGCTCGAACTCGAGCGGCAAGCGAGTACCGTCGCGTCGGAGACGAGTAAGGTGATCCGATGACGACGGACGCCGCAGTGGACCGTGCCCGCGATCTGTTCGAGCAACGGGCGTGGGGCGAGGCGTACGAGGCGTTGCGCGCCGCTGACACTGCGGCGCAGCTCGCTGCCGCCGACCTCGAACGGCTGGCGGTCGCCGCCTACCTCACCGGGCACGACGACGAGGCCTGCGACACGTGGGCGCGGGCGCACCGGGCGTACCTGCGTGTCGACGACGGGCTGGCGGCAGTTCGTTGCGCGTTCTGGCTCGGGTGCGTGCTGATCCTGCGCGGCCAGCTGGCGCCGGCCCACGGCTGGTTCGCCCGGACCCAGCACCTTCTCGAGCGGGAACCGCGCGGGCCGGTCGAGACCGGCTATCTCGACCTGGCTGCCGGGCTCGAAACGCTGTTCTCCGGCGATCCGGTCGCGGCTCAGCCCCGCCTCGACGCCGCGGCGCGGGCCGGGCTGCAGTCATGGCGAACCGGATCTCGCCGCCCTCGGCCGGCTCGGGTGTGGGCAGGCGCTGATCATGATGGGTCGGCGTCGACCGAAGGCGTGGCGATGCTCGACGAGGCGATGGTCGCCGTGTCCGCCGGCGAGGTGTCGCCGGTCGCCACCGGGCTGATCTACTGCGCGGTCATCGAAACCTGCCAGGAGCTGTTCGACCTCCGCCGGGCCCAGGAGTGGACCGCGGCGCTCGGCGACTGGTGCGACGCGCAGCCCGACCTCGTCCCGTACCGGGGGCAGTGCCTCGTCCACCGTGCCCAGCTGATGCGCCTCCAGGGAGCGTGGGCGATGCCCTCGCCGAGGCCGAGCAGGCGTCGCAGCGCCTCAGCGAGCCGCTCCATCCGGCCCTCGGTGCCGCCCTCTACGAGCAGGCCGAGCTGCACCGGCTGCGCGGCGACGACCACGCTGCCGGCGAGGCGTACCGCCGGGCCAGCGACGCCGGGCACGGCGCCCAGCCCGGTCTCGCCCTGCTGCGCCTGCGCCAGGGTCGCGTCCCGTCGGCGGCGGCGGCGATCGAGCGGGCACTCGCCGAGCCGCACTTCCCGGCCCAGCGGGCGCGGCTGCTCGCCGCCCGCGTCGAGGTTCAACTCGCCGGCGGGGATGTCGCGGCCGCCCACGCCGCGGCCGACGAGCTCGCCGCGCTTGACCGCCGAGCTGGGGTCCCCGCCGATGATCGCCGCGATGTCGAACGACGCTGCCGGCATCGTGCTCCGCGCCGAGGGGGATCCGTGGGCCGCGTTGCGAGCCCTGCGCCAGGCGTGGTCGTCGTGGCAGGAGGTCGATGCGCCGTACGAATCGGCTCGGACGAGGTTGCGGATCGGGCTGGTCTGCCGTGACGTCGGCGACGAGGAGACGGCCGCGATGGAGCTCGACGCGGCCCGGCAAGCGTTCGCCAGTCTCGGCGCCGGGCCGGACGTTGCTGCCGCGGACGCCCTGCTGGCGAAGGCGCCGGCGCCGGGCGGGCTTGACGCCGCGCGAGGTCGAGGTGCTCGCCCTCGTCGCCACCGGGAGCACCAACCGAGCGATCGCCAGGGAGCTGGTGATCAGCGAGAAGACCGTCGCCCGCCACGTCAGCAACATCTTCACCAAGCTCGGCGTGTCGTCCCGGGCGGCGGCCACGGCGTACGCCTACGAGCACCACCCATCGGTCGTGACGCTCGGCGTGCACCGAATCACCCACGTCGGATGCGCGATCCGCCGGATCGCCGCCCGGATTGCACACATCACCCGATGCGCTCGCACCGTCGTCTTCGTACGGTCGAGACGAGCGAAAGGAGAATGTGATGTCCACAGACGCATCGAGCGCCCCACGAGCCGGTCCGCTGGCGCAGCTGCTCGCCGGCAGGTCGATCGCCGAACGGCGCATCGACGCCGCGGGGATCACGACCGCCCTGCTCGAAGCCGGATCCGGACCCGACATGGTCCTGTTGCACGGCCCGGCGAGTTCGCCGCCGGTTGGTCGGAGGTGCTCGAGGCGCTTGCCGCGGGCACCATGTCGTCGCCCCGGATCTGCCAGGTCATGGAGAGTCGGCGGCGGATGGCGACCTCGGCGCTGAGCGGGTGATCGCCTGGCTCGACGACGTCATCTCGACGACGTGTGCGGTCGCACCGGTCGTCGTCGGCCGTGTGCTCGGCGGCGCCATCGCGATGCGCCACGCAGTGGAACACGGCGATCGGGTCGGAGCGCTCGTGCTCGTCGACACGCTCGGGCTGTCGGCGTTCGAACCGGCGCCACCGTTCGGAGAAGCGCTCCAGCGCTACCTCGCCGACCCGACGAGGGAGACCCAGGATCGACTGATGCAGTACTGCGTCCACGACTTCGACGGCGTGCGCCAGCGTCTCGGTGAGCGCTGGTCGGCCTACGGCGACTACGCCGTCGACCGCCTCCAACAACCGGCGCGGCTGGCGACCGTCGGGTCGCTGATGGCCGAGTTCGGGATGGCCGAGATCCCAGCGGACATCCTGGCCCGCATCTCCGTGCCGACGACACTGATCTGGGGTCGCCACGACATGGCCACGCCGCTGCGCGTCGCCGAGGCTGCCAGCCGAGCGTTCGGCTGGCCGTTGCACGTCGTCGAGAACGCTGCCGACGACCCCGCCTTCGAACAACCGGAGGCGTTCGTCGACGTGCTCCATTCAGTGATCGGAGGCGACTGGGCGATGACCACCATCGAACGGCTGACGACACTCGATGCGGTGCGCGCCCTGGTGCCGGAGATCACGGCTCGCGTCGACGAGATCGAGCAGGCCCGCACGCTGCCCCGCGACCTCGTCGACGACCTCGTTGCCGCCGGGTGCTTCCGCGCGCTCGTGCCGCGCAGCCACGGCGGCGACGAGCTGGCGCTCGCCGACGCCCTCGAGATGCATCGAGGAGCTGGCCCCGGCCGACGGCTCGGTGGGCTGGACGGTGATGATCGGCGCCGTCGGCACCGGCGTTACTCGGCCACCTGCCGGCGGCGACGTTCGACGCGCGTGTACGCCTCCGGTCCCGACGTGATCATCGCCGGGACGTTCAACCCGACGGGGCAGGGCGACGCCGGTCGACGGCGGGTTCCGTGTCAGCGGGCAGTGGTCGTTCGCCAGCGGCTGCCAGCACGCCCACTGGTTCCTCGCCCATTGCATCGTCGACGACGGGCGGATGCCGCCGCTGCGGATGATGGTGCTCCCGGCCGCCGACGTCGAGATCGTCGACACGTGGTCGACGATGGGGATGCGCGGCACCGGGAGCCACGACTTCACCGTCGACCGGCGTGTTCGTCGCCGAGGAGTGGTCGTTCATCGATCTTCGAGCCACCGGAGCTGGACTTCACGCTGCTGCGGATCCCGGAGCTGTGCCTGTCGACGATGGCGTTCGCCGCCGTCGCGGTGGGCATCGCCGGCGGGAGCGCTCGACGAGATCGTCGCCCTGGCGTCGGGCAAGGTGCCGATGTTCGCCGACGCCGTGCTGGCGGCGAACCCGCTGTTCCGCAACCAGCTCGGTCGAGCCGATGCCGCCCTGCGGGCGGCGCGTGCGGCGCTCCGCCACGACGCCGCGGAGGCGTGGACGATGGCGCCTTGCCGGCGCCGAGTTCGACGACGAGGCGCGTGCCCGGTTCCGCAGCACGACGACGTGGATCGTCGAGACGGCGGCCACGCGTCGTCGACACGGCCTACCGAGCGGGTGGTGGCACGGCGCTGTACAACAGCAGCCCGCTGCAACGGCGGCTGCGCGACATCCACACCCTGACCCAGCACTTCGGCGTCAAGCTCGACACCTACACCCTCGCCGGCGCCGTCATCGCCGGCCAGGAGGTCGACACCACCTTCCTGTGAGCCGCGCCGGCCTCTAGTCTCGGCGCGATGCGCGTCGGCGTGTACTGCGGCTCCAACTTCGGTGCCGATCCGGCGTACGCCAAGCACGCCGGCCTGCTCGGTGCCGAGCTCGCCCGGCGGGGCATCGGCCTGGTCTACGGCGGGGCACGCGTCGGGATGATGGGCGTCCTGGCCGACGCCGCGTTGGCTGGCGGAGGAGAGGTGATCGGCGTCATCCCTCGCGACTTCGCGGCGTTCGAGATCGCCCACGACGGCCTGACGACGATCGAGCTGGTCGAGTCGATGCACGCCCGCAAGGCGCGGATGATCGAGCTCGCCGCCGGCTTCATCGCCCTCCCCGGCGGGTTCGGCACGCTCGACGAGGTGTTCGAGATCCTGACGTGGAACCAGCTCGGGTTGATCACCAAGCCGGTCGTGTTCGTCGACGTCCACGGCTACTACGACAATCTGTTCTCGTTCCTCGACGGCTCGGTCGTCGCCGGCCTGCTGCGCGGCAGCCACCGCTCCCTGGCCCAGCGTGCCGCCACCGTGGAGGAGGCTGTCGACCTGGCCACCGGACCGGTCAGGACCGCAGCGACCGAGCCCAAATGGCTCGAACGCTGAGCGATTGCTGTTTAGGTTCCCACCGAATCGTGTAGCAAGGGGGAGTGACCGCGGAGCGGGTCGAGCAGCGGACGCCCAGTCCCCGCCTTTTCGAAACAGGCGAACTCCCGCCGATCCTGCGCGACCCGTCCCAGCCCACGCCGCGCAAGCCGTTCCGGCCGGTGCGCTTCGGGATCAAGACGGTCTTGTTCGTCTTCGTCTTCTACTTCTTCATCCTCCCGCTCATTCCGGGCTTCCGCCACGCCGCCGAAGAGCTGCTCGACGTCGAGCCGGTGCTGCTGGTCTGCGGCATCGGGCTGCAGGTCGGGTCGTGGTGGGCCTATGCGTTCCTCACTCGTGCCGCCCTCGGCGAAGCCAGACACATGATCTCGCCGATCCGGATGTTCCGCATCGGGATGAGCTCGAAGGCGCTGACCTACATCGTGCCTGCAGGCAACGCCGCCGGCTCGGCGCTCGGTTACCGGCTGCTCACGCTTTCGGGAGTGCGCGGCGCCGACGCCGGGTTCGCCATGGCCACGGCCGGCATCGGTTCGGCGGTCGTGCTCAACGTCATGCTGTGGTTGGCCCTGCTGATCTCGATCCCGATCCGCGGCGCCAACGGGCTGTACGTCGTCGCCGCCCTGGCGGGCATCGTCGTGATGATGGTTGCCGTGGGCGTCGTCGTCGGCCTGATCCACGGACAGAGCCGGGCGGAGCGGATCATGCGGGCGATCGCCAGGAAGTTCCGCTTCGACGAGGACAAGGCCACCGCCGCGGTGCGTCAGGTCGGCGTCCGTGTCGAGGACCTCCTCGAGGACAAGCAACTGCTCAGACGAGTGATCTCGTTCGCCGCCCTGGCCTGGGTGCTCGACGCCTCGTCGCTGTGGGTGTTCCTGCGGGCGTTCGGCGGCACGCTGGATCCCGACGCGCTGTTCGTCGCCTTCGGGTTGGCCAACGTGATCGGGGTGATCCCGATCACCCCGGGCGGGCTCGGGATCGTCGAGTGGGTGTACATCCCGACGCTCGTCGGCTTCGGGTTGAGTCGCGCCACCGCCACCCTCGGTGTCGGTGTGTACCGGATCAGCCAGTTCTTCCTGCCGATCGTCGTCGGCGGCATCTGCTACGCGTCGTTGCGGTTCGGGCCGTGGAAGATCGAGCGGCGTGACAAGCTGGCCCGGCTGCGGACGCTCGCCCACGACAGCGAGGACGCCGGCGAGTCGCAGCTCGAGTTCCTGATGCGCGCCTGGCCGAAGCGGGTCGTGCGCAAGATGCCGGACATCGAGATCCCGGCCGGCTCCACTGGTCGAGGCGCAAGCGATCCGACGTGATCGTCACGCCTCGAGGAGCGCCAGCACCGCCAGATCGGCGACACGGAATAATCGTCTGTGTAAGCGTGTAATGCCCGCAGGGGCATACACGCTTACACAGAGATCAGATCGGGATCGCGGCGGGACTGGTCGAGTTGCTCGAGCAGGAGCATGCCGGCGACGTTGAAGAAGTCGTGCTCGGTCACGATGCCGACGAGCTGACCGTCCGACACCACCGGCAGGGCACCGATTCCGAACTGGCGCATCAGCTCGAGGGCGCGCAGCGGAGCCATGTCCGGCGGCACGCACACCGGCTCGGGCTTCATCACGTCGGCGACGGTGAGCCCGGAGATTTCGGCGCCTTGGGCGACGAGGCGGAGGATCGCCCGGTACGACACGAGGCCGACGAGCGTCCCGTCGCTCTCCTCGACGAGGACCTGGCGGATGCGGTGCCAGTCGAGCAGGTTGGCGACGAGCTCGACGGGGTCGTCGGGTGCCACGGACACGAGATCGGTGGTTGTCATCAGCTGCTCGACCGTGACGAAGTTGTGCTGCCACTGCCCACCTTCGTCGAGGCTCGCCGCCGACCACTCCGCCACGGGTGTGCCACCAAGCTGCCGGCTGACCATCGCCGCCGTCAGGCTGTTGAGCCGTTGCCCGGCGCTGCCCTGGTTGCGCATCCCGTTGAGCGACGTGAGGATCCACCGCGACCCGGTGTACCCGGAGTGGACCCGCCGTTCGATGACGCTCAGGTACTTGTCGATCTCGGCGCGGATCGACTCCCTCGGAGCCGAGGCCGCGTTCGGCGAGCGGGAGGAGGACGTCGAGCGTCAAGGCGGCGGCCGGGTACTCCTCGCCGTCGAGCCACACCTGCGTCGACGACAGCCCTTGCCGTGCCGCCGCGACGAAGTTCGTGCGCGCCTGCTCGAACGGGATCGAGCGGTTGATCTCCGGATGGTCCTCGGTCACCGAGCGCATCAACCCGAGCCACAGGGCGGCGTTGGCGATTTCGTCGATCGTGCTCGGCCCGGACGGCAGGATGCGATTCTCGATGCGCAAGTGGGGCACGTCACCGTCGGCCGTGTGGGAGATCCCGTAGCACGCCCGGTTCCAGCGCCACACCGTGCCGGTGTGCAGGCGCAGGGCGGCGAGCGCCGGAACCCGGCCGTCGGCGAGGCTCCTGGAGCGGATCGACGTAGTCATCCGGGGCGAGGACCGGACGGAACCGGGTGATGTCCTCCTGGTACAGCTCGACGACCGATGACGTCACCCAACCGTCGCCGAAGCTCACCCTGGCCGGGCGCTCGCGGACGTGATGACCGGGCCGCCTGGTGTCGACGGACTGCTCGAACAGGGCGATTCGCGTCTCCGCCCACAGGCGCTTACCGAACAGCAGCGGTGAGTTGGTGGCGCTCGCCAAGGTCGGACCACTGAGCGCCTGGGCGACGTTGTAGGCGTTGGCGAACTCGGCGGGAGTGACCTGGAGATGCACCTGGAAGCTCGCATTGCAGGCTTCCGCCATCACCGAGTCCTGACGGACGCGCAGTTCGTCGGTCCCCTTGATGTGCAGCTCGTAGTCTTCGCCACGCAACCCCATCAGGGCGTTGTTGAGGGCGAGGTAGCGCGGGTTCTGGACCATGTTGTCCATCGTCAGATCGCGCTTGCGGATCGTCGGCAGTGTCCCGGCGAGGACGACGTGCAGGCCGGCCGCCTCGGCGGCGGCCCGGCCGAGGGCGAGCAACTCGTCGAGTTGGGCGTGCATGCGTGTGAAGCAGTCGCCGGTGAACTCCTGTGGGTCGAGGTTGAGCTCGAGGTTGAAGGCGCCGACCTCGGTCGTGTACGGGAGTCCGGTGAGGGCGGCGAGCATCGGCAGGGCCCCCGGAGCCGGCTGCCACGAGGCGTCGACGAGGAACATCTCCTGTTCGGCGCCGATGCGCCGGATGCCTGTCTCGAAGCGGTCGTCACGCAGCATCGCCTGCAGCGCCTGGAGGTCACGCAGCATCCAGCGAATCGCCGTCTGCCGATCGGTCCGGGCGTCGTCGCGGTCTGATGCCCCATCACTCGACCAACTCGTCGAGATAGCCGGGGAGCATCGCCCGCCAGAGCGGCCAGTCGTGGGCCCAGTGCCGGCCCCAGGAGTCGACGCGGTTGGGGATGCCGGCCGAACCGATCACGTGGGCGGCCTGCCAGGACTCGCCGATGTCCTCGTTGGCGCCCTCGCCGCTGGCGAACACCACGAACCGCGTGCGCACGCAGATCGAGGTGCTCCGCATCGAGGTGGGGCAGCACCTCGAGCGGCGACGACTTGACGAAGTCGTCGCCGACCGGCCCGCCGAAGAAGCGGCGCAGCTGGAACGTGCCGCTCATGCAGACCGCTGCCTGGAACATGTCGGGGAACAGGCAGACACAGCCGAGAGCGTTGAACGCCCCGATCGATGCGCCGGCGGCGAGCAGCTCGATATCGGCCGACCCGCAATCGGCGCGCACCGCGGGGACGAGCTCGCGAGCGATGAACTCGAAGAACTGCCGCTGCACCCAGGCTTGGTGCGCCGCGTCGCCCTCGCCGGCAAGCATCACCCGGCCGTTGACGCTGTCGACCGAGTAGAGCTTGATCCTGCCGGCGTCGAGCAATCCGGCGCAGGCACCGACGAGGTGGAAGCGTTCGATCTCCTCGGCGTCGCCGCCAGCCGTCGGGAACACCAGCACGGGCCGGCCATAGTCACCCCAGCGCACGACGCTGACGTCGCGTTCGAGCCGGTTGGAATACCAGCTCGTCGGCAGCTTCGACCTCATGCCTGCGTTCGATGCGATCGCGCCAGAGTTGGATCCGCTCCCAGAACAGGTCCGTGAAGAAGACCACCTCGTGCCCGGGGAACAGCGCTTCGACCTTCTGGCGGACGGCACCGTAGGCGATCTCGTCACCGAAGAACTCCCACACGACCGCATCGAGGTGACCGAGGTGGGTGGCGCAGAAGTCCTCGAACTCGTCCGTTTGGAAGCGCTGCCTGGCGATGGCCGCGTAGGCGGCCAGCTTGTCGGCGTAGGGCGCGTCGGAGTCGGCGATCTCGAAGTACGGCGACCAGTCGAGGTTGACCGGCATCGGCCGCTTCGTCGCCGCGCAGAAGATCGACCAGCGCAGGTTGGCGGCGACGAGCCACGGGAAGTGGTAGTGCAGCGATGTCACCTGCGAATCCGGGCAGGCGTTGGCGAAGTCGATCGGCCGCCACTCGCCGTTCTGCCGCAGCGCTTCGCACGAGTTGAACTCCCAGCCGAAGAACGAGTTGATCGTCAGCGTCGTGTCGACGAGGATCTGGCGCTCATCGTCGGACACCCCGCCGTCGTCCATCGTGTAGCGGTCGTGCAGCGGTGCCGACGGGTCGTAGCGGATCAGACGCGTTTGCGGGCCGAAGCCGATGCAGCGGATGAACAGGTCATGTGGTTCGACGGCCTGTTGCAGATGCAACAGATAGGTACCGCTTTCGTCGTAGGCGCGGTGCAGCTCGGCCTCGTCGTCGACGCGGCTGACGCCGGCCCAGCCCACCACCGTCGTAGGGCTTGACGAAGAGCGGGTAGCCGACCTGCTGGCCAACCTCGCCGAGGTCGAACAGCCTGGCATAGCGCTCCAACGTGACCTGGAGATCCGCTTTCGGCTCGTACTGTTTCGGCGGCACCATCGCCGTCGCCGGGATCGGCATGCCGAGTCGGATCATCGCGCAGTACGAGGTGTGCTTCTCCATCGACTGGATCGCCCACGGGTTGTTGAAGACGTACAGCCCATCGGTGAGGATCGCCTTCTTGATCCACTCCCTGCTCGTCGTGTACCAGTGCGTCAGGCGGTCGACCACGAGGTCGTACTTCGTCGGCTGCCGTAGGTCGAACGGTTCGATGATCACGCGGTCGGTCTCGAAGCGGACGACGTCGCCGTCGATCGGCAGCGCGAGATCCAGGCGACGGAGCACTTCCTCGTAGCAGATCGGCCAGCACAGATCGGCGCCGAGCGAGAGTCCGATGCGCCGGCTGACGTCAGCCACGTGCGGAAGCTAGCAGCGCAGCGCTCGCAATTGGTTGCCCGGCCGAATCCGCCGTTCAGCCGCCTGATCGGCGTGCGCTCTTACACAGACGGGGTGGCCAGCAGGGCGGGCAGAGCAACTCCGAGCCGGTCGCGCCAGCTCGCCCAGTTGTGGCCGTCGAGCGACTCGTCGAACGTCACGTCCATCCCCGTGCTCTCGAGCACCGGGACGATCCCACGGTTCTCGCAGATCAGCGACTCGTACACGCCACAGGTGACGTAGATGCGTTCGGCGACGATCGATGGGTTGGCGAGGTACGAGTGGACGAACCGCTTGATCGGCCGCCACAGCGCTTCGGGACGCGGCCAGCATCCGACTCCGGCGCCGGCGAACGAGCCGGATTGCAGCAACAGGCGGCCGAACGTGCCCGGGGCGTGGGCGGCCGCCGACAACGACGCCACGGCTCCGAAGCTGGCGCCGACGAGGCAACGTTTCGCCGGCTCACCACCGGCTGACAATTCGGCCTCCAGCTGGGGAAGCAATTCCTTGGTCAGGTACTCGTGATGGCGGACGTCGTCGGCGTACTCCACCAGACGCTCGGCGGGGTGCACGAAGGCGACGACGACGGGGGGCAGCACGCCATCGTGGATGAGGTTGTCGACGACCGTCGACGCCGCGGCGAAGCGCAGGTAGTCCGGCCCGTCGTGGACGATGACGAGTGGACAGCGCTGCATTGCATCTGCCGAATAGCCAGCGGGCACGTACACGGACGTCGTCGTCGGTCGACCCAAGGCGGCGCTCTCGAGGAACACGTCATGGATCGATCCGCGCGGCACGTCATCATGCGCGACGGCCCAATCCGGCGTCGAGTAGCCATCCGCCTCGCACACCGAGTTGCCGCCGAAGGGATGGCTGGCCGTCCGCGGGTTGAGCGGATCCTCGATCAGCCTCGTGCCGAAGCTGTCGGTGACGTCGAGCTTGTACTCGAGGCGGGAGCCCGTGCGGGAACCGGAGACTGAGCAGCCACCACTCGGATTCGCCGAGTGGCTGAAACGCCAGTTCGTCGGGCAGGCCGACGCCGAAATGGGTCAGCCGTACGGCGATCGCCGCGCCGTGAAAGGCGAACGTGCAAACGTCGCCGTCGACGATCGGGAACGGCTCGCCGGCATCGCGGCGGGCCTGCAGCGATTCGGGCGTGATGCCGTGCGGTGGCGCCACGCGCACCACCGGAGTCGACGCCGCCGTCATCCGGCGCGGACGCGAACCGTGCGGCCGACCTCGTCGAGCATGCTGCGCAAGGTGTCGTAGTCGGGATGACGCATGCGCACCCAGGCGTTGGCCATGTAGCCGGCCTCCACCGGTTGCGTCGGAGTGCCAGGCGGCGGAAGGTGCGCGTCGATGACCCACTCGCCGTGACGTCGGTGCAGTTCGTCGACGCCGTCGTAGCCGGAGATCGAACCGTCGCGCTCAGGGCGCAGGGCGATCATCCCGGCGGCGAACTGCCGCGACGGCTCGCCGAAGAGGTGTCCGTGGACGATGGCGTTGGCCCACTCGCGATAGATGTCGATGCCGTTGGCGGCGGCGTACAGGTCCCACGCCCGAACGCCCGGTGGGCGAGCACCGATCTCGGAGAAGTACAGCCCCTTGGATCCGGCGAACCACTCCATATGTGTTGCAGAGGTGCCGATGCCCAAGGCGCTGACCACCCGCTGGCCGAGCTCGCGCAGCTTCGGAGTAGCTCGGGTCGTCGAGGCGGTTGGTGGTGACGAACTGCGGCGAGATCCAGCGCGTTCGCATCGCTTCGAGGACGTTCGGGTAGTAGTGCGTGACGAAGTCGACGGCGACGCGGCCATCGATCGAGATCGTGTCGTAGAACCCCTCGTGTCCGTCGACGAATTCCTCGACTGCAACCTCGGCACCCTGATCGACGCCGCTGCGGGCGATCGCCTCGTCGAGCTCGTCGGGGGAATTGACTCGCTCGGCCCCGGACGCACCGGCCCCGGCTGCCGGCTTGAGGATGATCGGGAAGCCCACCTCGGCGGCGAAGTCGCGCACGTCGTGGCCGCTGCGCGGTGCGGCCGAACGGGCGCACGGCACGCCGGCGACGCGCGAGCGCCTCTTTCATCGCCGGCTTGTCACGGCAGAGGTACGTCGTGTGCACCGAGGTTCCGAGGATTCCACATGCCTCCCGGGCGCGGGCCGCCGCCATCACGTGAGCTTCGATCGTCGCTTCCAGCCGGTCGACCCACAGACGTCCCTGTACCCACCGCACGACGTCGATCAGATGCCCCTCGTCGACGACGGACGACACCTGCTCGTAGTGGGTGAGCCAGCTCTTGACGTCGTCACCGAGCCAGTCCTTGGGTCGCTCGCCGATGCCGATGACGGTGGCGCCGACGTCGTGGAGGGCCCGCACGAACTGCTTCTGGTTGTCAGGGAAGCTGGGCTCGAGGAAGATCACATTCACAGGCGGCCCCATGCGTCGGTGTCTACGCGTCCATCCGTCCGGTAGTCGGTCCGGACGTGGCGAACATCGTGTTCGTGGCGCCGTACGCGATGGCGGCGACGGTGCGCTTCGTCCGCGCCGTCGCCGCAGTGCCCGGGGCGCGAGTCGTCGTGATCAGCAGTGATCGCGCCGAGTCGTTCGGTGACGCTCCCATCGCCGGCCACTGGCACCTCGCCGACTGTCTCGACGTCGACGCCCTCACCGGCGCCGTGGCCGAGGTCGGCGACCGCGTCGGCGGTATCGACCGCCTGCTCGGCATCCTCGAGAATCTCCAGGTCCAACTCGGCGACGTGCGCCAGCGTCTGGGCATTCCCGGCATTGGCCCGGACGTCGCCGACAACTTCCGCGACAAGGCGCGGATGAAGGCGGTGTTCGACGCTGCCGGCGTCCCCTGCGCCCGCAGCCGGCGGGTTGCGTCCGGCCAACAAGCGATCGCCTTCGCCTCCGACGTCGGCTATCCGTTCGTCGCCAAGCCACTCGCTGGCGCAGGGGCCCGCAACACGTTTCGGGTCGACGGAGATGCCCGCCTCGGCGAGTGGCTGGCGACGTCGCCTCCGAGCGACGCGCAGCCGATGCTCCTCGAGGAGTTCATGACCGGCCAGGAGTACTCGTTCGACAGCGTGGTGATCGGCGGCGAGATGGTGTGGCACTCGATCAGCCGCTACCTGCCGAGCCCCCTCGACGTGCTCGAGCACCCGTGGATCCAGTGGTGCGTGCTGCTGCCGCGGCGGCTCGACGATCACGGCGACATCGCCGCCACCGCCGGCCGGGCGTTGGAGGCGCTTGGTCTGCGCGATGGGCTGTCGCACATGGAGTGGTTCAGACGGCCCGACGGGACCATCGCCATCTCGGAGGTCGGGGCGCGACCACCTGGGTCGCAGTTCATGACGTTGATGTCGTACGCCCACGACACCGATCTGTACGCCGCCTGGGCCCGACTCGCCGTCGACGACGTCTTCGATCCGCCGCAGCGTTCCTTCGCCTGCGGCGGCGCCTACCTGCGGGCCCAGGGCACCGGCCGCACGATCGTCGCCATCGAGGGGCTCGACCGCGTGAGCGAGGCGACCAGGTCACGAGTCGTCGAGGTCAGCCTCCCGCTGGCGCGGGCAGCACCGACCGGCACATACGACGGCGACGGCTACATCGTGGTCCGCGATCCCGACACGGGACCTGTCGAGGCGGCGCTGAACGAGATCATCTCCACCGTTCGGGTGGAGGTGGCGTGATGGACGTCGTCTTCCTCGGACCGTCGTACCCGAGTGACATGCCGCTGTTCACCCGCGGGCTGGCGAGCGTCGGGGCGACGGTGATCGGCGTCGGTGACCAGCAAGCCGACGCCCTGCCTCATCGTGTGCGCGAGGCCCTCACCGACTACGTGCGTATCGACAACTGGTTCGACGAGGAGGCCACGGTGGGGATTGTGTTGCGCTCGTTGAAGGGACGCAACGTCGACCTCGTCGAGGCGCTCTGGGAGCCGCTCGTCGTGACCGCGGCACGGCTGCGCGAGGCGATCGGGGTGCCCGGTCTGAACGTACGTCAGGCGATGACGTTCCGTGACAAGGGGCTGATGAAGGAGCAGGTCGAGGCCGCGGGCATTCGCACGCCGCGCTCGGAGCGATCGACAACGGCCGATGGATGCCGAGCAGCCTCCTCCGCGATCGGCTACCCGGTCATCATCAAGCCGATCTCCGGGGCCGGCTCGATGGACACCTACCGGATCGAGAACGATGGCGAGTTGGAAGCGGCGCTCGCCCGCCTCGGCAGTGTTCCCGAGGTCAGCGTCGAGGAGTTCATCGACGGCGACGAGTTCACCTACGACACGATCTGCGCCGCCGGCAACATCTTCCTCGAGAACATCTGCGAGTACCGCCCGCGCCCGCTCGTCGGCAAGCAGGTCGAGTGGATCAGCCAGCAGATCTTCGCCCTTTCCGATCACGCCGGCCCCGGGCTCGCCGGAGGCTTGCGGATGGGCCGCGACGTGATCGCGGCGATGGGTTTCACGAGCGGGTTCACCCACATGGAGTGGTACCGCACCGCGCAAGGCGAGGTCGTCTTCGGCGAGATCGGAGCGCGGGCGCCGGGGGCCCGGATCACCGACATGATCAACTACAGCTGCGACACCGACGTGTTCACCGGCTGGGCCGAGGCTGTGTGCCACGGCACGTTCAGCCAGCCGACCGAGCGCCGCTACAACGTGGCGATGATCGTCAAGCGGGCTCAGGGTGACGGAAGGATCACCCACGTCGAGGGCCTTGGTCATCTCCTCGCCGAGCTCGGCGACCACGTCGTCAACGTCGACCTTGTCGACGTCGGGCAGCCGCGCCGGGATTGGCGCCAGACCGTGCTTTCGGACGGCTACGTCGTCGTCCGCCACCCCGACCTCGCCACGACGGTCGACATGGCCAACCGCTTCGCCGTCGAGCTCAACCTCTACGCCGGCTGAGGTCCGTCCAGGAGCGATCTGCGGAGCGAGGTGCACCGATTTCGTGCACCTCGCTCTGCAGAACGGCGCGGCGACCCGGCGGATAGCGTCCGCCGGGATGACCGTGCACGAGCGGCCGTTCGGCCGCTACCTCGAGGACTTCGTCGTCGGCGACGTCTATCGCCACTGGCCGGGCAAGACGATCACCGAGTACGACGACCATCTGTTCTGCATGATCACGATGAACCATCACCCGTTGCACACCAACGACTGGTTCGCCGGCGAGAGCGTGCAGGGGCGCAACGTCGTGGTCGGCAACCTCGTCTACTCGCTGGTGCTCGGGATGAGCGTGCCCGACGTCTCCGGTGCGGCCATCGCCAACCTCGAGGTGGAGACGCTGCAGCACAAGTTCCCGACGTTCCACGGCGACACGATCCACGCCGAGACGCGGGTGCTCGACGTCAAGGCATCGACGTCCAAACCCGACCGGGGCATCGTCACCGTCGAGACCAAGGGGTTCAACCAGGACGGTCAGGAGGTCTGCTACTTCCGCCGCCGGGTGATGGTGTGGAAGCGCGACGCCGCCCCCGGGCGCAAGCGCCCCTACGACGGCATCGACGTCTGGGCGGACTAGCAACGGCACGGACCCGACGGCGCCATCGACCCGTAACGTCTCGCTGCGTGGAGTCGCTCGAGCCCGGCGCCGTGCTCGCCTGGGGGTTGCCGCGGCTGCGCGACCTGCCTTGGCGCAACACCCGCGACCCCTGGCAGATCCTCGTCGCCGAGGTGATGCTGCAACAGACCCAGGCCGAACGAGTCGTTCCCAAGTGGCGGGCGTTCCTCGCCGCCTTCCCCACCCCACGCTCGTGCGCCGACGCCTCGCTGGGCGACGTCCTGCGACTGTGGCAGGGACTCGGCTACCCGCGGCGGGCGCGCAACCTGCACGATGCCGCCACGACGATCGTCGAGCTCCACGGCGGCGACATCCCCGACGATCTCGCCGCCCTGCTCGACCTGCCCGGTGTCGGCCCGTACACCGCCCGGGCCGTGCGCGTGTTCGCGTTCGAGCGTGACGAAGCCGTCGTCGAGACGAACATCGCCCGCCTGCTCGCCCGCGTCGCCGGTGAGCGGCTGACGGCGAAGCGTGTCCAGGAGGCCGCCGACGCCCTCGTCCCGGCCGGCGACGGGTGGGCGTGGAACCAAGTACTGATGGATCTCGGCGCCACGGTCTGCCGTCCGATCCCAGGCTGTGTCGAGTGCCCGGTAATGACGAGCTGCACGTGGAATCGCGCCGGTCATCACGAGCCCGACCCGGCGCTCGGATCGGCGGGTGTCAGCGCCCGCCAGGCACGTTTCGAGGGCAGCGACCGGCAAGCACGCGGTCGGGTTCTGCATGCGCTCACGCTCGGCCCGTCGCCTGCCGACAGGTTCGCGGCGCGCATCGTCGACGGCCTGGTCGCCGACCGTCTCGTCGTGCGCGATCGGGGCACCCTCCGCCTTCCGTAGCGGTCACCGGCGTTTCGCCAGCACGGTCGTACGCTGACGCCCCGATGCGACCGCCCAGGGACTTCTTCCGCCCGCTCGCCGCCGGAGCTCCCGAACCGGTGCGCGAGATTCCGGTCCGGCCGTCGCGGATGATCCACTTCTTGCCGCCGTCGAATCCGAAGATGGTGGCCAAGGTGCCGGCGATCGCCCCAACGGTCGACGTCCTACTGGCCAACCTCGAGGATGGCGTGGCGGCCAGCGACAAGGAGGCTGCGCGCGCCGGACTGGTCGAGATCGGCAAGGCCTGGACCCACAACGACACGCAGTTCTGGACGCGGGTCAACGCGCTGGACTCGCCTTGGGTGCTCGACGACCTCGTCGCGGCCGTCACCGAGATCGGCGATCGCCTCGATGTCATCATGATCCCCAAGGTCGAGGGCCCTGAAGACATCCACTACGCCGACCGGCTTGTCGCCCAGCTCGAAGCCAAGGCCGGGGTCAGCCGTCCGATCCTCCTCCATGCAATCCTCGAGACGGCCCGCGGAGTCGCCAACGTCGAGTCGATCTGCGCGGCGTCGCCACGGATGCATGGCCTCAGCCTCGGTCCCGCCGATCTCGCCGCCAACCGCCGGATGAAGACGACTCGAGTCGGCGGGGGGCACCCCGGCTATCTCGTGCGCGCCGACCCCGACCCCGATCGGCCCGAATCGCCGCGACCGACCTACCAGCAGGATCTCTGGCACTACACGATCGCCCGGATGGTCGACGCCTGTGTCACCTACGGCGTGCTTCCCCACTACGGCCCGTTCGGCGACATCGCCGACACCGTCGCCTGCGAGGACCAGTTCCGCAACGCCTACCTCCTCGGATGCGTCGGCGCCTGGAGCCTCCACCCGTCGCAGATCGACATCGCCAAGCGCGTGTTCAGCCCCGACCCGGCCGACGTCGCCCACGCCGTGCGGGTGATCGAGGCGATGGGCGATGGCACTGGCGCGATCATGCTCGACGGCAAGATGGAAGACGACGCCTCGGTGAAGCAGTGCAGGGTGGTCGTCGAGCTCGCCGGCCAGCTCGCGGCGCGTGATCCCGAGCTCGCCGAACGATACGCGTTGTGACCGAACTTCTGCGCTCCGTCCTCTACATGCCCGCGGCCAACGAGCGGGCGTTGGAGAAGGCCAAGTCGATTCGGTGCGACGCGATCATCTTCGATCTCGAGGATGCTGTTGCCCCGGACGCCAAGCCCGAGGCTCGTGACCGTGCCGTCGCCGCCGTCAGATCAGGTGCCTACGGCCGTCGCCAACTGACGATCCGCTGCAACGGGCTGGCCACGGCATGGGGGAGTGACGATCTTGACCGGGCCGCTACGGCACGACCCGCTGCGGTGGTGATCCCCAAGGTTGACTCGCTGGCCACGCTCGACGAAGTTGCTGCCCGACTCGACGCCGGCGCAGCCGCCGAGACATCGATCTGGGCGATGATCGAGACGCCGACAGCAATCTTCGATGTCCGCGGCATCGCCGCCCACCCTCGCGTGAGCGCCCTCGTGATCGGCACCAACGATCTCGCCCGCGAGCTGCGCGCGCCCCTCGGCGTCGCCGGCCGCACCAACCTGATCCCGTACCTGGCGGTGGCTGTCCTGGCTGCCCGCGAAGCCGGCAAGCTGATCATCGACGGCGTGTTCAACGACGTGCGCGATGTCGAGGGCTTCGCTGCCGAGTGCAGGCAGGGCGTCGAGATGGGGTTCGACGGCAAGACGCTGATCCACCCCGATCAGGTCGAGCCGGCCAACGCGGCCTGGACGCCGTCGGCAGAGGACGTCGAGCAGGCCAGCCGCGTGATCGAGGCATACGCCGCCGCCGCGGCCGAGGGTCGCGGTGTCGTCACCGTCGACGGACGCATGGTCGAGGCGCTCCATGTGGAGAACGCCGGGCGCACGCTGGACATCGTCGAAGCGATCGCCTCCGTCTCGTGACGACTTGGAGTGTTTGCTGCATCGGAGTGTTTCCTTCGGGACGTGTGCACACGTGGCACTCCAAGAGCAGGAAACACTCCGACGAAGGCTGCGACCGACGTCACGGTCATCCGACGTTTACACCGTCGATACCGTGCACGTACCCTGTGGAAGCGATCTATGGCAAATGTTCGGGGGCCCGTTAGGTGATCGTCACTTTCTACGGCGTGCGCGGATCGACACCGTGCCAGAGCGACGACGTCGCCCGCCACGGCGGCAACACCGCCTGCGTATCGGTGGAGTCCCCCGGGGAACGACCGCTGTTGTTCGACCTCGGCACGGGTTTGCGGTACTACGCCGAAACGATGGCTGCCGACGAGCTGTTCGACGGCACCTGCCTGCTCAGTCACCTGCACTGGGACCACGTACAGGGACTGCCGTTCTTCAAGCCGCTGCTGCGCAGCGGCGCCCGCCTGTCGATCCATGCCCCCTCGCAGTTCGACGGGCGCCATCCGGGCGAGGTCCTGCTGAACACGATCTGCCCGCCGCTGTTCCCGATCTCGCTCGACGAGTTCAACGGCGACGTCACGATCCATTGTGCCAAGCCGGAGTTCTCGGTCGGCTCGTACGTCGTTCATTCCGGCGCGGTGCCGCACAACGGACCGATGGCGGGCTACCGCGTCGAGCGTGCCGACCTCAGCGTCACCTACATCAGCGACCATCAGCAGCCAGACGACCCAACCAAGATCGCCGAGACGGTGCTCGAGCTCTGCCGCGGGGTCGATTTGCTGATCCACGACGCGCAGTACACGCCGAGCGAGTTCGAGCAGAAGCGGACGTGGGGGCACTGCACGGTCGAGTACGCGGTGTCGGTGGCGATCGCCGCCGGCGTCAAGCGGCTGGCGCTGTTCCACCACGATCCGTACCACGACGACGACATGATCGAACGGATGACGACCGCGGCGCAGCACTGCGGCGCGGCTCACGGGATCGAGGTCTTTGCCGCCACGGAAGGCACTTCCGTCGACCTCACCGCTGCGTGAGCAGACTTGCTCGATGCGACGACGGTTTCTGACGTCGCACGCGTCGTTCTCGGCGCCGCCCTGGTTGTCGCCGCTGTGGCCAAGATCGCCACTGGAGCGGGGTGGGTTGGTCAGGCTGCCGGGCTTGGCGTGCCGCGACCAATCGCCATCGCCTTGCCGTGGTTCGAGCTGATCGTCGGGTCGGCGGTGCTCGCCGGCCTCGCCGAGCCTTGGCCGAGCGTGGTCGCCGTGGTTCTCCTCGCCGCATTCACGGCGTGGATCGTCGGCCGCCTTGCACGCGGGCAGCACCCGCCCTGTGCCTGCTTCGGCTCGCTGTCGGCTGCCCCGCTGTCCTGGTGGCACGCGGCACGCAACGGCGTCCTGATCCTCCTCGGAGTGCTCGCCGCTATCCCTTGATCGCCCCAGCCATCGCCTCGCCACCGATGAAGAAGCGGCGGAAGATGACGAACAGGGTGATGGGCAGCACCATCGAGATCGCCAGGGCGGCGAGGAAGACGTCGAGTTGCAGCGTGTCGCGCACGAGTGGGAGGCGGACCGACAACGGCTGGATGGCGGGGTCGGGGAGCACGACGAGGGGCCACAGATAGTCCTTCCACGTCAGCAGCACGGCGAAGACCGACACGACGCCGATGACCGGTTTCGACAGCGGTATGACGATCGACCACAGCAGGCGGATCGGACCGGCTCCGTCGACCCGAGCCGCTTCGATGATCTCCGTCGGCAGGTTCTCCATGAACCGCTTGACCAGGATGACGTTGAAGGCGCTCGCTCCCGCCGGCAACCAGATCCCCCAGTAGGAGTTGAGCAACGAGGTGCCGGCGATCGGCAGATCGAGCACCGTGAGGAAGAGCGGGACGAGCAGCACGACGGGCGGCACGAACAGGGTCACGAGGACGGCACCCGTGAGAATGCGGGCGTACCACGGGCGCAGGATGCCGAGCACATAGCCGCCGGTCACGGCAACGACCAACTGGACGAGCCACGAGCCGACGGCGATCTTGACGGTATTGACGAAGTAGCGGCCGATCTGGGCGTCGCGCCATGCCGTGACGAGGTTCTCGAAGTCGAATCCGCTCGGCCACAGGCTCATCGGGTGGCGCAGCGTGTCCTGGGTGGTCGAGATCGCCGACTTGGCGAGCCACAGCAGCGGTCCGAGACCGACGATGATCAGTACGACGAGCAACAGGGCGTTGGCGCCGCGTAGCCCCCACCGCACGCCGGGCCGGCCACGTTCGACGGGCGAGAGAACACTGCGATTCATGAGGTGGACCAAGCGCGGGTCGCCCGGAAGTACACGGCGGTGAAGGCCGCCAGGCAGCCGGCGAGCATCAGGCTCAGCGCCGCCGCCGCGCCGTAGTCACCGCCGCCACCGGCGCCGAAGGCGTAGCGGAAGATCAGCAGCATGACCGTCATCGTCGAGTTGGCCGGCCCGCCCTGGGTGAGGAGATACGGCTCGGTGAAGATCTGCAGCGTGCCGATCAGCTGGAGGATCAGTGTCACGAACAGCACGGTGCGCAGTTGCGGCAGGGTGACGTGCCAGATCTTGCGCCAGATCGAGGCGCCGTCGACCTCGGCGGCCTCATACAGCTCGCTGCTCACCCCTGTCAACGCCGCGAGGTAGATGATCACCGTGGCCCCGGCCGCTGACCACGTGGCGAGGAGGACGATCGACGGCATCGCCCACGTTCGGTCCTGGAACCATGGATACGGTCCGAGTCCGACCCAGTCGAGGATCGTGTTGAACGTGCCGGTCGGGCTGGCGTCGTAGAACACTCGCCAGAGCAGGATCGCGGCGACCGGTGGGATCACCACCGGCAGGTAGGCGAGCCCGGCGTACAGGCCGCGAAATCTGCGCACCTCGCTCATCCACACAGCGAGGATGATCGGCACGGGGTAGCCGAACACGAGGGCGAGGAAGACGAACCACAGCGTGTTCTTGACGGCGGTCGTCAACAGCGGGTCGTCGAGGACGCGGCGGAAGTTGTCGAGCCCGACCCAGCGGGCGCTGTCGACGAGGTTGGTCTCCTGCAGGCTGAGCACGAAGGCCCGCACGATCGGCCACCACGAGAAGTACGTGAACGTCAACAGCAGCGGGAGGGTGAGCAGCAGAGTGCTCAACCACCGCCCCCGGCCGGGGTTCGGCGTCCCCGGCCGGGGATGGACGGCATTGCTCAGGCGGCGGACTCGACCAATGCGGTCACGTCGGCGTCGGCCTGGGCGAGCAGGGCGGCGACGTCGGCATCCTCCTCGGTGAGCACGGTCTGCACGACCGTGTCGAGGATGGCGTACATCTCCTGTGTGTTCGCCGGCGGCTCGGGGATCAGCGGCTGCTCGAGGAAACTGTCCTTGAACGGCGCCATCTGCTCCTGCGGCACGTTGACGAGATCGGCGACCCAGGCGTCGGACTCGGCGAGCTGCTCGGCGCTGAAGATCGGCAGCGCCGGCGTCCCGATCGGGGCGTCGTTGGCGGCGAGTGCCTCGGCGTCAGCGAGGGCGGCTTCCTGGTCGGTCAGCTTGGCCATGTAGTAGAAGTCGATCCACTTGACGGCGGCGTCGCGCTCGGCGTCGGTGGCGTCGGCGCGCACCGCGGCGACGGTGCCACCGGCCAGCACTCCGGCGTCGTCACCCTCGAGTGGGATCGTGGTGAGCCCGTAGGTGGCCGGGTCGATGCCGTTCTCGGTGACGAGGCTGTTGTAGACGTCGGAGCCGCCCATGTACATGCCGACCTGCCCGGCGGCGAACGCCTGGTTGATCGTGCCCCAGGCGAGGAGGAAGTTCGAGCCCATCGAGTTGTCCTCCCAGCGCAGCGCCTTGAGGTACTCGAGGGCGGCGGTCGTGCCGGGGTTGTCGATCGTGACGTCGACGCCATCGGCGGTCTGCTCCTGGAGACGGCCTCCGAAGGCGTAGCTGAGCGTCGTCAGCATCCAGCCGCCGGTGTTGTCCTGCGACATCTGCGCGAATCCGGCCTGGCCGGTCGCCTCAGAGATCGCCGCGGCTGCCTCACGAACCTCTTCCCACGTCGTCGGCGGAGCGTCGGGGTCGAGCCCGGCCTCCTCGAACATCGCCCGGTTGTAGTGCAGGCCGATGCTGTAGCCGGCGATCGGGATCCCGAAGATGGCTCCGTCGGTGTTCTCGACGACCGTCAGCACGTTGGGGTTGAAGTCGGCGGCGTAGGGCAGCGACTCGACCTCGGCGGTGATGTCGGCGACCTGACCACGCGCGATCAGGCCTTGCGAGTCGGTGAATGGGATCTGGAACACCGTCGGCAGCGTCCCGCCGGCGAGCTGGGCGGCGAACGTGTCGATTGCCCACTCGTACTCGTTCGGCTCGACGGTGATGTTGGGATACTCCGCCTCGAACGCCTCGACGCGCTCGAGGAACGCCTCGCGGGCTCCGGCTTCGGTGCTCGGCGGCAGGTTGCTCACCGAGATGGTGACTTCCTCGGCGGAGGCTTGGACGCTGGCCAGGCCGGCTGCGGCTTGCGTGACGGCGAGTGCGCCACATGCCGCCAGCACGGCGGTTCGGTACCGGTTTCGCATGATGTTGCTCCTTACTGTTCCGGTTTTGGTTGTTGATTGTCGAGTTGGATCCATGCCGCCGTGTCGACCGGGAGCCGGCCGCCGTCCAGTGGACCACTGGTGATCAGGACGGTCCCGGCAGGCAGCTGGACAGGACCGGGGGACAGGTTGACGACGCAGCCGACGTCGCCGCGCCGAAAGGCGAGCACGCCGTCCGGCCCGGGCAGCCAGTGCGGCGGTTCCTCGTTGCCGACGAGGCGATCGCGGCGCAGGGCGATGACGTCGCGGTACAGCGAGAGCATCGACGTCGGGTCGCTGTCTCGGCGGCGACGGTGAGCGTCGCCCAGGTGGGCGGTTGCGGAAGCCAGGGCGTGAGCCGTTCGGGCCGAAGCCGTAGGGCGGCTGGGTGCCTTCCCACGGCAGCGGCACGCGGCAGCCGTCGCGCCCGGGGTCGGTACCGCCGGACTGGAAGTGCATCGGATCCTGCAGGTGTTCGGCCGGAAGGTCCTCGACCTCGGGGAGGCCGAGCTCCTCGCCCTGGTAGACGTACAGCGTCCCCGGCAGGGCGGCGACGAGCAGCGCCGCGGCGCGAGCGCGGCGCAGGCCGAGGGCGAGGTCGGTCGGCGTGCCGATGCGCTTGGCGGCGAACGAGAACGTCGTGTCGACGCGTCCGTAACGGGTCACCACTCGGGTGACGTCATGGTTCGACAGCACCCACGACGGCGGTGCCCCGACCGGGGCGTGGCTGTCCAGCGTGTCGTCGATGCACGCACGAAGCGCTGTGGCGTCCCACGGGCAGGCGAGGAAGTCGAAGTTGAACGCGCCGTGCAGCTCGTCGGGTCGGAGGTAACGGGCGAATCGCTGACGGTCCTCGAGCCACACCTCGCCGATCAGCGCGCGGGGGATCGTAGGAATCAGCGATCGTCCGCCATGACCGGTAGACCTCGTGGATCTCGTCACGGTCGACGAAGGGGTGGAACTTCCAGCCGTAAGTCATGCGAGATCGGGCAGAGCGGCATCCTTGATCGCCAGCGCCGCCGAGTCGATGCGATTCCCGCCGCGCCACGGTCGAACCAGAAGCGCAGGATTGCCTCGTGCTCCTCGCGGACGCCGCGTGGTCCCAGTTGAGGTCAGGCTGCCCGGGGGCGAACAGATGGAGGAACCAGTCGCCGCGTGTCCCGTCAGGGTTCTTCGTCCGCGTCCACGCCGAGTCGCCGAAGTGCGAGGACCAGTCGTTCGGCGGCTCATCGCCGCCGCTCCTCCCGCGGCGAAACCAGAAGCGTCGCGGATCGGCGATCCCGGACCGCCGGCGTGCGCCTCGATGAACCACGGGTGCTGGTCGGACACGTGATTGGGGACAATGTCGATGATCGTGCGGATGCCCAGGTTGAGGGCCTCGGCGATCAGCGCCTCGGCCTCAGCCAGCGTGCCGAACGTCGGGTCGATGGCCCGGTAGTCGGCGACGTCATAGCCGCCGTCCATCAGCGGGGAGGCGTACCACGGGTTGTACCAGATGGCATCGACGCCGAGGTCGCGGTAGGTACCCGAGGCGAGCTCGCACGCCGGCAAGGTCGCCGACCCCATCGCCGTTGGCGTCGGCGAAGCTGCGCACGTAGAGCTGGTAGATGACGGCGTCGCGCCACCAGCCATGCTCTGCATCCGCCATGACTTTCGACACCCCTCTCCGCAGCGTCGTCGAACTGTGCTGCGGGTGATACCTAAGCAAACGGAGACGACATGATGCAAGAAGTCGCTGAACTTTCGCAGGAACGCAACCGAAGTTTGCGGAATGCAAACGGAGCGCACGCTAAGCGGCACTCCCGGTCGACGATCGAACGACCAACTCCGGGGCGCAGAGCAACTCCGCCGGCCCATGGTGGCGCACCTCCAACTGGCTCACGAGCCGGTCGACGGCGGCCCGCCCCATCGTCTCGATCGGCTGGCGCACGGTCGTCAGCGGCGGGTCGGTGTACTTCATGAAGGCCGAGTCGTCGAACCCGACGACCGACACGTCGCCAGGCACTTCGAGGCCGCGGCGGCGCGCCGCCCGGATCGCACCAAGGGCCAGCGGATCGCTGGCGCACACAATGGTCGTCGCGCCACCGTCGAGCAGATCGCCGCAGGCGGCCTGCCCACCCTCCGCCGAAAACATCGCCCTGGCGACGCGCCGATCAGGGATGTCCAGGCCGTGGCGCGCGCGGCGGCCCTGGCGCCGTCGCGGTGCTTGCGATTGCTCGGCACGTGATCCGACGGTCCGAGAAGCAGCCCGATGTGACGGTGGCCGAGGGCGACAAGGTGGTCGAGCGCCTGCTCAGCGGCCATCGTGTCGTCGCACGAGACCGTCGGGAAGTCGAGCCATGCGGCTGCC
>CAVSZO010000029.1:0-7581 GCA_963732335.1 Ilumatobacteraceae bacterium
CAGGTGTCGTGCCGTCGCTCGCCGGTCGACGACGAGATGAGAGTTGTGCGTGCTATCAGCGCGGAACTCTCATCGCGCTCGTGGCGTCGGCGGCATCGGAGTGTTTCGGGCGGACCGTGTGTGCAGCTGACACTCCAATGGCCAGCACGACCATATTCGCAACCGTCGCGACGGCCGGTTCGTGCCGCTTCCGGAGCTCAACGACTCCGACGCAGCACGCGATTGAACCCACGGATGAATGAGGAGAGCCACAAACTTGCTGCGACAGCTCACAGTTCGCGGTGATGGCGGGACGTCGGCGCTTGTCGCCAGCTTCGTCGCCTCCAGAGCAAACAGCCGTGACGCAGCGAGCGGGCCAAACCCACGGATAGGTCAGAAGAGCCAGGTTCCGTACGCGTGGCGCACCAATCTGGTTGGCGTGCTCAGACGAGGTTGTGCTCGTAGGCGTACGCGGTGGCCGCCGCCCGGGACGACACGCCGAGCTTGGTGAAGATGTTGCTGACGTGGCGGGCGACGGTCTTCTCACTGATCACCAGTTCGTTGGCGATCAGTCGGTTGGTGCTCCCGTTGGCGACGAGGGCGAGCACCTCGACCTCGCGCGGCGTCAACCCGCCCGGCGCCGGCGCCTTCGCCAGGAGGGCGTCCGCAGCAGCGACGTCCGGCCCGGCGCCGAGACTGGCGAAGGCTTGCCGTGCCGCGTCGAGCTCCATCGCGGCGGTCTCCTCGTCGCCGACGTCACGGCACACAAGCCCGATCCGCAATCTCGTCCGAGCCGATTCATACGGCGCATCGACCTCCTGCCATGACGACCACGCCTGGCGCAGGGCTCGCAACGCGGCCCAGGGATCCCCCTCGGCGCGGAGCACGATGCCGGCAGCGTCGTTCGACATCGCGGAGATCATCGGCGGGGACCCCAGCTCGGTGCTCAAGCCGGCGAGTTGGTCGGCCGCGGCGTGGGCGGCCGCGACATCCCCGCCGGCGAGTTGAACCTCGACGCGAGCGGCGAGCAGCCGCGCCCGCTCGGCCGGGAAATGGGCCTCGGCAAGTGCCCGCTCGATCGCCGCCGCCGATGACGGGACGCGACCCTGGCGCAGGCGCAGCAGGGCGAGACCGGGCTGGGCGCTGTGCCCGGCGTCGCTGGTCCGGCGGTACGCCTCGACAGCAGCGTGGTCGTCGCCGCGCAGACGGTGCAGCTCGGCCTGTTCGTAAAGGGCGGCACCGAGTGCCGGGTGGATCGGCTCGCTGAGACGTTGCGACGCCTGCTCGGCCTCGGCGAGCGCCATCGCCCACGCTCCCTGCAGCCGCATCAGCTGAGCCCGGTGGACGAGGCACTGCCCCCGGTACGGGACGAGGTCTGGCTGCGAGTTGCACCAGTCGCCGAGCGCCGCAGTCCATTCCTGGGCCCGGCGCAGGTCGAACAGCTCCTGGCAGGTTTCGATGACCGCGCAGTAGATCAGCCCGGTGGCGACCGCCGACACCTCCCCGGCGGACACGGCCACCATGGCCTCGTCGAGCATCGCCACGCCTTCGATCACGCGACCGGTCATGATCAGCGCCTGCCCACACCCGAGCCGGCCGAGGGCAGCAAGATCGGGTTCGGCATGATGCAGGCCGGCCCGTGCCGCGGCGTCGAGGCGCGGCTGAGCCGCAATCGGATCGCCGGAAAACAGCGTTTCGAGGCCGGCGGCCAGGTCGAGATAGCCGTTCTCAACTGGGCCGCGTGGTTCCCGCTCGAGAAGGTGCTGGGTCCGGGAGAACCAGCCGTGAGCCGGTGCTAGCTGGCCACGCAGGATCAGGACGCACCCGAGCCAGAACGCGCAGCGAACTGCCGCCAGCCCGTGTTCGGCCCGCACGTACGCCCGATGCGCTCGCGCCCACGTTTCACACGCCTCGTCGTCGCGGCCGGTGAGGTAGGCGGCCACCGCCAGCCGTTCGAGGTCGACGGCCGCGAGCTCCAACCCAGTGCCGGCGGCGCGCAACGCTTCGTACGCCTCGCCCCAGGCCCGTTGCTCGAACAGATCGCGGGCACGGCCCACAGCCACGTCAGTCGTCATCGGATCAGTTACTCGTCTCTGCAGCGACGGTACTGCGAGCCAACGCGTGAACTGGTGGATTTGAGTGGCGCTAGACCGGTCGTATGGAACTGGGTGACGCGATCGACACCATCGCAGCTGACATGGGGTTCTCCGGTGTTGTTCGAGTCGACGTCGGTGACCAGGTCGAGTTGGAACGCGCCTACGGCTTCGCCGATCGCCGCCACGCGATCGCCAACACCGTGAATACTCAGCTGGCGATCGCCAGCGGCAGCAAGCCGTTCACCGCCCTCGCCGTGGTCAGCCTGATCGCCGAGGGGACTCTGTCGCTCGCGACGACGGCGCGTTCGCTGCTGGGAAACGACCTCCCGCTGATCGACGACGCCGTGACGGTGGAGCACCTGCTCGGACATCGCTCCGGCATCGGTGACTACCTCGACGAGGACCAGCACACCGCCATCACCGAGTACGTGATGCCCGTGCCGGTCCACGAGCTGGCGACCACGGAGCAGTTCCTCGCCGTGCTCGACGGTCATCCGTCCAAGTTCGACCCCGGCGAGCGGTTCTCGTACTGCAACGGCGGTTACGTCGTGCTAGCCCTGATCGCCGAGCGAGCGAGCGGCGTCGGGTTTCACGACCTGGTGCACCGTCGGGTCTGCGAACCAGCCGGGATGCACGACACCGCGTTTCTCCGATCCGACGAGCTGCCCCGCCGGGCTGCCGTCGGCTATCTCGATGCCGGCGACAGCCTGCGCACGAATGTGTTCCATCTCCCAGTGCGTGGCAGTGGCGACGGCGGGATCTACACGACGGTCGCCGACATCGCCACGTTCTGGGGGGCGCTGTTCGAGGGACGGATCGTTCCCGAACGCTGGGTGACCGAGATGGTGCGCGGCCACAGCTACGAACCTGCAGAGTCGAGAAGGTACGGGCTCGGGTTCTGGTTGCACGAGACCCGCGACGTGGTGATGCCCGAGGGTTATGACGCCGGCGTTTCGTTCCGCTCGGTTCACGATCGGGCAGCGGGTGTGACGCACACGGTGATCTCCAACACAGCCGAGGGAACGTGGCCGATCACCCAGAAGCTCGACGAGTTACTCCAACTGACATGAGCAGAGACCCCGCTTGACGCACCCGGCACGCGGGCGAGGTTCGGCTGTGGTGCGATGACTACGAACGTTTACGTCGACGGGCCGAGCCTGGTGATCAACGGCGACCAGGACAGGTGCCAGCCACCGGCCCGCAGCCGGCGGGTCGCCGAGCTCACCGGCGGCGAGCTGCTCGTGCTGGGAGGGTGCCGGGCACCCTCCCCCACGCCCGCGACCCCGTCGAGTTCAACCTGGAGATCGACCGTTACGCCCGGGTTTCAGCCCGCGTGGCCCGCGAGGATGCGTTGGTTCATGTCAGATGAACGCGCGGGGAGTGGCGCGTCCATCCGACATGACCGAGTTCCGCCGTTACTAATCGTCGAGGTCGACGCTCGACGAGAACGTCGCCTTCGGCGTCGTGGTCGGATCGCTGTGACCGATGAGAATGTGGTCCCAGAGGAGGTTGTACTCCTCGACCGTCACCTCGACCAACAGCGTGCCGTCGGGCTTGGTGGCATTCGGCGCCTCGAGGATGAACAGCGATACCTCGTTTGACCCGCCATGGCCGCCGAGGGTGTCGATGATGGTGGACCCAAGGGCTGAATCGTCGAACACGGCGCCCGCCGATCCGCTCTTGACCTCTGCCCCGTTCTTGGCGACTGCCTTGAGGCGCACGTCCTTCATGGTCATCGGGCCGTCGTTGGTCACCCTGACGTTGAATCGGACTTCCTCCCCGGTGTCGACGGATACGCCATCCTTCTCGATGTTGATGAGCGCCAACTTGACGTAGTTCGGCGGATACGCCACCACGGCGTCCTTGATTTCGTCGAGGACTGTCCGTGCCGGGATGGGGGTGGTCTGCCCCGGGATGTTGTCGATGACGTCGTCCAGATCGCCCGGGTTCGGGTCGACTTCGCGGGCTGCTGTCTTGGTTGCCATTGTTCTGCTCCTTGTAAGGGGTATTGGGGGTAGGAGCGTTGACGATGAAGCACAGGCGTTACCCGAGCGTTACCCATGGGTAGATTCGCCGTCCATGACCGCAAGCCCTGATCTTGCTGCCGCGTCGGAGCTCGTCGCCGCGACCGACCGCGTGATCGCCGGAGCCGTCGCCGCCCTGAAGTCGGCCGGCGGGCCCGACGTCAACCAGGTGCTCGCCTACGATCTCGCCCACGCCGCGGCCGGCGCGGCGACGGCTCGAGTGCTGCTCGACTACGGCGCCAAGGGCGACCTCGAAGCGGCGATCACCTGCGCCTTTGCTGCCGATGTCGGCCATGACCTGCTGTCCCGCGTCATCGGACGGGAGGCGTTGTGGGGCCACGATGCGCACGCCCTCGACGACTCGCTACCAGCGCTTTCCGCCTACCGCGACCCGGAATTCCTCGCCACCCTTGCCGAGTCGCCGGGACCACGTCATCTCGATGACGACATGGACATGGTCCGCGACACATTCTGGTCGTTCGCCGCCAACGTCGTCGCCCCCCACGCCGAGCACGTCCACCGCACCAACGGTGACGTTCCCGAAGAGGTCATCACCCAGCTTGCCGAGCTCGGCGCCTTCGGGCTCTCCGTTCCGGCTGAGTACGGCGGTTTCTCCGAGGGCGGCGACAGCGAGTACCTGGCGATGGTCATCGCCACCGAGGAGCTCAGCAGGGCGAGCCTCGGCATCGGCGGGTCGCTGATCACCAGGCCGGAGATCCTCACCCGTGCCCTCGTCAAGGGCGGCACCGAGGAGCAGAAGCAGCACTGGCTGCCACGGCTCGCCAAAGCCGAGGTGATGGTGGCGGTGGCCGTCACGGAACCGGATTTCGGCAGCGACGTCGCGGCGATCACGACGAGCGCGTTGCCCGCTCCCGGTCCCGACGGCGAGGCGGGCTATGTGATCAACGGGGTCAAGACGTGGTGCACGTTCGCCGCCCGGGCCGACGTGCTGATGCTGCTCGCCCGCACCGACCCCGATCGCTCCAAGGCCCACCGCGGGCTCAGCCTGTTCGTCGTCCCCAAGCCACGCGGCGACGGGCACGGCTTCCAGTTCACGCAGGATCCGGTCGGCGAGCGCGTCGGCAAGATGGAAGGGCGCCCGATCGACACGATCGGTTACCGCGGCATGCACAGCTACGAGCTCGCCCTGGAGGACTGGTGGGTGCCGGCGGTGAACCTGGTCGGCGGCGACGAGGGGCTCGGCCACGGCTTCTACTACCAGATGGAAGGGTTCGAGAACGGACGCCTGCAGACGGCAGCGCGGGCCATCGGCGTGATGCAGGCGGCGTACGACGCGTCGCTCGACTACGCCCGCAACCGCACTGCGTTCGGGTCGAAGATCGTCGACTACCAACTCACGCGGGCGAAGCTCGGGCGGATGGTGGTGCTCATCCAGGCGGCGCGGCAGTGCGCCTACCACGTGGCCACGCTGATGGCCAAGGGGCAGGGGGCGACCGAGGCGAGCATGGTCAAGGCGTACGTGTGCAAGTCGGCCGAGTGGGTGACCCGCGAGGCGATGCAGATCCACGGCGGGATGGGCTACGCCGAAGAGTTCGCCGTCAGCCGGCTGTACCTCGACGCTCGAGTCCTGTCGATCTTCGAGGGCGCCGACGAGACTCTCTGCCTCAAGGTCATCGCCCGCCGACTCGTCGCCTAGCTCTACGGACAGCGCAACGGCCGCCGCCTCCCGCTGCGCTGCGGGTGGCGACGGCCGTCGTCGAACGGCGAAGCTCAGGTGGTACCGGTGACAGCCTCTTCGGCGTCCTCGACCGCGTCGGTGACGTCGGCCTCGGCGTCCTCGACCGCGTCGGTGATGTCGGCCTCGGCGTCCTCGACCGCGTCGGTGACGGCGGGGGCGACGGCTCCGGGAATGGTGGTGTCTCCGCCGTCGTCGTCGTCGTCGCCGCAGGCGGCGAGTCCGAGCAGGGCGACAGCACTCAGGGCAAGCAATTTCTTCATGACCGGGAACACTAGCGCTCTGTAACAGTTGCGCGCGTTTTCTTTCCCTTTACGCGCGCAACTCCAGCAGATCTGCGACCTCGCCGATCCGCTCGAAGGGCGCCCCGTCGTGGTCGTCGTACGGATCGAGGAGCACGGGGCGCAGCCCGGCCGCGGTCGCCGCGGCGACGTCGATCGTCACCGAGTCGCCGACGTAGACGATTCGCGAACGTTCGATGCCACCGAACTCGTAGGCGGCGTGCTCGAAGATCGCCGGATCCGGCTTGGCAACGCCGACGACGTGGCTGTCGATCACACAGCGCACGTCGACGCCCGGCGCCGTCGCCGATCTGGCAGATTCGGGCCCGGCGCAGCGTCTCGGCGATCTGCCCACTGGCGTTGGATACGACCCCGAGGGGGATGCCGCGGTCGTGCAACCGGCGCAGACCGCGCAACGACTCGGGTATCGGCCAGCGCCACAGCTCGGGGATCCGGCACGCGCCGAGGACACGAGCGGCGAGCGTGACGACGTCGTCGTCGACCCCAACAGCGCGGACGTACGTCTCGTTGTAGGCCTCCCAGTCGTGCTCACCGTGGTTGAGATGCGACTTGACCGCCATCGCCGCGTAGTGGGCGCGGCGATGGCGCTCGAGGTCGATGCTGCCGCCATAGGGAGCGAGCAGCGGGGCGAGCACCGTTGGGTCGGGGAGCACGAGCACCCCGCCGGCGTCGAACAGGACGGCGTCGAAGCCCAGGTCGCCCACGTCGGTGAGCGGCCCGCCGATGTCAGCCGCCAGGGAGGAGGTCGGCGATCTCGATGCCGCACGTCTCGAACACGGCGAGCATCGCCGACATGTCGTTGGGATCGAGGTCGGAGATGTTGTCGAGGAGGCACTGACCCTGCTCGGCGTCGAGGTTGATCCCCTGAGCGGCGAGCTGTTCGAGGAGGAGGTCGACCATCGCGTTTCCGGACGTCACCGCTGGCTCCTCTGCGGCGATTGTCACCGTCGCCGAATCCGCTGGAGCGGCACCGCTGGCTGCGGTGTCCAGGGCGATGATGCCGGCGAGGAGCTGCGCCATACCGACCTCACAGTTGAAGAAGGCGAGCTCTGCCGTCGCGTCATCGGGGGTGCCGGCGCTGGCTTCGGCCACCAGGCAGTCGATCGTCTCCTGGTCGAGACCGAACAGGGCGAGGGCGGCTGCAGCCGTCGCGGGGTCGATCTCGGCCCGCAGCGCGGTCGTCGTCGCGGTCTCACCGGGGAGCGTCGTCTCGAGAGCGCCCTCGCCGATCTGCAGCAACTGGTCCGTCGAGATTCCGCACTGCGTCATCAGCTCCATCAGCGCCGTCAGGTCGTTCATGTCGACCCCGCCGACGTTGGCGACGAGACAATCGGACTGTTCCGGGGTCAAACCCATATCGGCGAAGACGTCCGACCCCGGGATTGTGGTGGTCGGCGCCGCCGCTGGGGCGGCGTCATCGCCCGCGGCGTAGACCGCTCCGCCGGCAAGGCCGGCAACAGCGAGGGCGGCGACGGACGAGGCGA
>CAVSZO010000030.1:0-46251 GCA_963732335.1 Ilumatobacteraceae bacterium
CACGGCAACGTCCCGTCGGTGCTTTCCGGGACGCCGTACTCCTGTGGCAGACGCGGTCGGGTCGCAGACACGGTCCGCCAACCTAGTCAGTCACATCGGCGAGTCGGTGCTCACCCGGTGCGAACCCTGGTGAGGGCGAGCTCGCCGAGGTCGACGCCACACACGATCTCGCCGTCGAAATGCGGACGCACGCGGGCTACCCACTCCTCGTCGCTGGGGTCACCATCACCTGGGACGAGATGGGACAGCACCAGCGTCCCGACCCGAGCACGTGTCGCGACGTCGCCGACCTGTTCGGGGGACGAATGGGCGGCCCCCAGGTGGTTGCGAACGGCGACGGAGTTGGGCAGACGAGACAGCCGTTCGCCAATGCGGTCGATGTCGATGACCTCGTGGACGAGGACGTCGGCGCCCTCGGCCAACCGGACGACGTTGTCGCACGGTCCGGTGTCGCCGGAGAAGGCGACCGAACCGTGCGGAGTGTCGAAGCGGAAGCCGAACGCCGGAAACACAGGAGCGTGCTGGACGAGCGTCGCGCTCACGCTGACCCCGCGGTCGTCCTCGGGATAGATCACGACCGGTTCCATCAGCGGAGCCGCGGCTTCGGCCGAGCTGCCGTCGGCCATGACGCCGAGGTCGATGTCCGGCATGTAACCGTCGCGATGCACCCCGATCTCGTGGACACGGATCGAGTCGGCGACGTTGGTGCGTCCCTCATCGGCGACCCGGAGATTGACGTTGTAGGCGAACGCCCGCAACAGATGGTCCACGGTTCCGCGCAATCCCGGGGCTGGCTCGTCCGGGAACGCCAGCGGGCGATCGGCGTGGGCTGGAAACGTCGGGATCGGTAGACCCGCCGGACCGGGGCCATACACGTCGATCACGTGCGAGGGCCAGCTCCCCTGCACCAGATTGGCCAGATCCATGATGTGGTCGGCGTGGAGATGGGTGACGAACAGCGCCCGTACGAGCGGCCGGTCGGGTGCAAATCGCTCGTTGACGGTGAGCCCGGCCCGCCACAGTTGTCGATGGACGCCCTCACCGCAGTCGACCAGGTAGGTGGTGTCGCCGACGACGATCGCGTTGGCGGACCCGCACCGGGTCGCCTTCGGGTACGCCCCGCCACCGGTGCCGAGCAGGACCAGCCGCGTCGCCGCCAGTCGCCGCCGAGGGCGGTCGCCCACGGATGTCATGGATCACCGAACCTACCGCTGCATCAGGGAACCTGACGCGTGAAGTCCGGTTGGTAACGTTCCGCGGGGAGTCCGGATCGTGCGGCGAGCGCGCCGGAAGGGATCACAACAGAGGGGGATCGACGTGACGACCACGACTGGTGAAGTCGTTTTTCCGGCGCCGGACGAGATCGAGGGTTACTGGGCGCTCGACAAGATGCATGCGCCGCGACCGATCACGCCGCTGTCGTTCGACCTCATCGTGCACACGCTTGCGGAAGGCTTCACCAAGGCGCAGGCGGAGTACGACTGCCCGATCATGGTGACCACGAAGGAGATCAACCACTACTTCTACGTCGCCTTCCACCCGATTCCCGACGAGGCGGAGATCCAGCGACGGATGGTCAACTACCACGAGAAGCTCGCCGCCAAGGTTCCGCTGATCGGCAAGACGTGGGAGGAGGAGTGGAAGCCAGCGGTCATCGCCCAGAACATCCCGCTGAAGACCGCTGACTGGTCGGGTCTCAGCGACGCCGAGTTGGTGGCCAAGCTCGACGAGCTCACCGAGCACATGCGCCACCAGTGGTGGATCCACGGCCACATCAACTTCGTGCTGCTCTCGAGCAGCGCGTTCTGCGATCTCTACGACAAGGTGATTCAGCCGGACGAGTCCACCGAGGCGTACCGCACCCTGCAGGGCTTCCCGACCCGCTCGGTCGACGCTCACCGCGGGATGTGGGCGCTCAGCCGCACGGCCCTCGCCAGCCCGACGCTCAAGGAGCTGTTCGAGAGCAAGGAAGGCCCCGAGCTGCTCGTCGCCCTCGACGAGAGCGACGAGGGTCGCGCCTTCCGCCGCCAACTCGACGAGTTCCTGTTCGAGTACGGCTGGCGCCACGACGCCGTCTACGACCTCGCCGACGTGCCATGGCGAGAGGATCCGTCGATCCCACTGGCCAGCATCCGGGCGATGGTGGACCAGGACGAGAGCGAGGATCCGGAGATCCAGTACCGCGAGAACGTTGCGACGCGGGAGCGGCTGGTCGCCGAGTTGCACGAGAAGCTCGCCGACGATCCGGCGACGCTGGCGAAGCTCGACGAGCTGTACGAGAGCCGCCCAGTACAGCTACCCGCTCACGGAGGACCACGCCTTCTACATCGACCAGCTGTACATCAGCGTGTTTCGCCGCTTCGTCCTCGCCGTCGGCGACCGCCTCGTCGCCAACGGAGTGTTCGACTCATCCGACGACGTCTTCTTCCTCTATCGCGACGAACTGGTCGACACTCTCACCAGCGGCGGTGACCGGCGGACGCTGGTGGCCGAGCGCCGCGCCAGCTTCCAGCGGGCCTGCGCGGTCAGCCCGCCGACCGAGCTCGGCACGATGCCGCCGCCACCGGAGGTGCCGGATCCATTCATGGATGCTCTCGTGTACCGGCTGCTCGGGATCGTGCCGCCGGAGGAGAGCACCGACCCGAACGCCCTCAAGGCGGTCGCCGGCTCGCCAGGCGTGTACACCGGTCCTGCTCGCGTCTGCCGTTCGCTCGCCCAGGCCATCGACGAGCTCGAGGAGGGCGAGGTGATGGTGTGCGAGATGACCCTCCCGCCGTGGGTTCCGGCGTTCTCCGTCGCCGGGGCAGTTGTCGCCGACGTCGGGGGAATCCTGTCACACAGTGCAATCGTCGCCCGCGAGTACGGATTGCCCGCCGTCGTCGGGACGAACGTCGGCACGACCGTCATCAGGGACGGGCAGGTCATCACCGTCGACGGCAACAAGGGGGTCGTCTACCTCGACGGTCGTCCGGGCTGAGCAGGGCTTGACTCCCGGGTGTTAAATCGACATGTTATCGTTAACAACCACGATTAGTTGGATGATCCAACAAATCGGGCTGTATGAGAGGGGACGTCATGGCTGTAGTCCAGATCCGATCGAGGTCACCAAGGGCGGCTACCCGGCGGGGCGTCGCCGTCGCTGGCGCCGCGGCGATGATGCTGGCCGGCGCGGCGACCGTGGCAGCGAGCACCGTACCTCCTGACACGACAGCACCTGCCGATTCGACAGCACCTGCCGATTCGACAGCACCCGCAGGTTCGACAGCACCCGCAGGTTCGACACCCGCTGAGGCGGGGATCACGTCAGAACCATTCGGCGAAACGGAGGAGGGCGAAGCCGTCGAGCTCTACACGCTCACCAACGCCAACGGCATGGAAGTCAAGATCATGACGTACGGGGGGATCATCCAGTCGGTACGGATTCCCGACCGCGACGGCAACGTGGTCAACGTCACGCTGAACAAGCCAACCCTGGATGACTATCTCGACGGCCACCCTACTTCGGCAACATCACCGGCCGGTACGCCAACCGCATCGCCCGCGGCACGTTCACCCTCGACGGCGAGATGTACCGCCTTGCCCTCAACAACGGCGAGAACACCCTCCACGGTGGCGAGGTCGGCTTCGACAAGGTCGTCTGGGCGGCGACCGAGGTGACCGACGGCGACGGCGTCGGCTTGATGCTCAGCCGAACCAGCCCTGACGGCGAGGAGGGCTATCCGGGCGCGTTGACCGTCGAGGTCACCTACACGCTGACCGACGCCGACGAGATCCGCATCGACTACCACGCCACGACCGATGCGCCGACGGTCGTCAACCTGACCAACCACGCCTATTGGAACCTCGCCGGCGAGGGGGCCGGCACCACCTACGACCACGAGTTGCAGATCAATGCCTCGAACTACACGCCCGTCGACGACACGTTGATCCCGACCGGCGAGATCGCGACGGTGGCCGGGACGCCGTTCGACTTCACCCAGCCGCACCCCATCGGCGAGCGCATTCGTGATGCCTCGGACGAGCAGCTCGTCATCGGCCAGGGCTACGACCACAACTTCGTGCTCGACCGCCCCAGCCCTGACGACGAGTCGATGATCGTCGCCGCCGAGGTCTACGAGCCGACGAGCGGACGGGTGCTGACGATCTCGACGACGGAGCCCGGCATCCAGTTCTACTCGGGCAATTTCCTCAACGGACTCGAGGTCGGCGAGAGTGGTCAGGTGTACCGCCAGGGCGACGGCTTCGCCCTGGAGACCCAGCACTACCCGGATTCCCCGAACCAGCCCGAATTCCCGTCGACGGTGCTGCAGCCCGGAGAGGAGTACGTCACGACCACGATCTACGCGTTCTCGACCCGGTGAGGTAGCGGCTCCGGCTCGAGCCGCTGCGGTGGTCGACGCCGCAGCCGACATCTCACCGATATCGTCCTGCTGGCAACAAACGCTGAGCGGGAGCTGGGAATGGGGAACGAACCGAGCGCGCCGGCGCAAGGCGCCGGCGCCGAGGAGTTGCGCCGACGCAACTTGAGCACGGTCCTCGGTCACGTCCACCTGTCCGGGCCGACGTCGCGATCGCAACTCGCCAGCCTCACCGGACTGAATCGCTCGACGATCGCCGATCTCGTCGGTGAACTGTCGTCGCTGGGTCTTGTCGTCGAGCGCCGCCCGCCCAGGTCCGCTGGTCCCGGCCGCCCGTCACCAGTCGTTGCTGCCAACCCCGAGGGCGCTGTCGTCCTCGCCATCGAGCTGGCTGTCGACTCGATCGCCGTGGCGACGATCGGACTCGGGGGCCACTGTACAACCGTGTCCGCATCGACCGTCCGCGTGGTCGATTCTCCCCGAGCGAGACGGTCGAGGATGCCGTCAAGCTCGCCGAGCCGCTGTTGGCGTCGGTGCCCGTCAAGCACCACTTCGCCGGCGTCGGCGTCGCTGTCGTCGGGCTCACGAGACGGGCGGACGGATTCGTCCACCTCGCACCCAACCTCGGCTGGCGCGATGTGCCCCTCGGCGAGATGTTGGCCGGTCGCCTCGGCTGTCGAGGTTCCGATCTCCGTCGCCAACGAGGCCGACCTCGGCGCCCTCAGCGAGCATCGTCGCGGTGTCCGGCCTGGCGTCGCCAACCTGCTCTTCGTCTCCGGCGAGGTCGGGATCGGGGTTGGCGTGATCCTCGGCGGCAATCCCGGACTCGGTGCGGCTGGCTACGCCGGCGAGGCCGGTCACACCCTCGTCAATCCCGACGGACTCCGCTGCCGGTGCGGAGCGATCGGCTGCTGGGAGACCGAAGCCGGCGAAGGTGCCTTGCTGCGCCATGTCGGCCCGTCAGCCGGCGCTGGGGGCCGGGCGTCGATCGATCACGTCATCGCCCTCGCCGAGGCCGGTGACCCGCAGGTACTCGCGGCCGTCGACACCGTGGGTGGTTGGCTGGGGCTCGGCATCGGCGACCTGATCAACCTGTTCAACCCGGAGTTGGTCGTCCTCGGCGGGATGTACGCCCGTCTGCATCCGCAGCTACGAGATGCGATCGAGGAAGGAGTGCAGCGACGGGTACTTGCCGCACCTCGGTCGATGGTCGAGATCGTTCCGACGGCGCTGGGCATCGACGCCCCACTGCTCGGCGCTGCCGAGCTGGCCCTGTCCGCGGTCATCGAGAACCCGAGCCGGGTGGGCGGGCGGTAGCAGCAAACGGTGGCTGTGTAGCCGTCACCCGACCAGGACGCAACCAAAGGGTGCCAATGTGACGGAACGGTCCTACTGGCACCCGTCGGTTGCTCGGTCTACCGCCAGAGTTGTTTGCTGGCCAGGGCGGCGCCTTCGGCGAGGGCACGGAACTTCGGCCAGACCACCGTCGGGTGGACCTCGGGGGCGTAGGTCGCTCGCGAGGAGAAGCCGCAGTCGGCGCTGGCGATGACGTTCTCCCGCCCGACGAGGCCGGCGTACTTGAGGATGTAGTCGGCGATCAACTCGGGGTGCTCGACGTAGTTGGTGGCGTGGCCGAGCAGGCCGGGCATGAGGAGCTTGCCCTCGGGCAGGTCGATGTCCTCCCAGATCCGCCACTCGTGGTAGTGCCGCGGGTTGGCCACCTCGAAGCTGTGCGCCCCGGCGTTGATGGCGAGCATGAACGGCACGGCCTTGATCAGCGGGATGTCGTTCATCCGCGGGCCGTGGTTGAGCCCGTAGCACGTGTGGTGACGGATCTGCTCCGTCGGGATCCCGCGCAGGGCGTGGTTGAGCGCCTCGACGTGGACCCACGCCGCCTTCTCCCGCTCGCCCTCGTCCATCGACGGGTCACTGAGCATGTCGATGAGGAACGGGTCGTCGACCTGCAGCACGAAGCCGGCGTCGACGATCGCCAGGTACTCCTCACGCATCGCCTCGGCGACGGCAGCGAGATACTCCTCGTGCGATCCGTAGTACTCGTTGCGCCCGAACCCGCTCGGTCCGGTCGACGGCATGAACACGTCGGCGACGTCGTAGGGAGCCACCGCCGCCTTGAGGTTGTCGATGTCGGTCTGCAGGAGCTGCTGGCCGATGTAGCTGATCGGTCCCTTGCACACGATCCGGCGCAGCGGCGTGACGGTCGACGAGTACTTCTTGAAGTAGTCGGCGTAGTACTCAGGGAAGTCGTCGACCTCCTTCTGCCACGACGGGGCCATCCGCATGTCGTCGACATCGGGTTCGAACCCACCGAGGCGGTCCTTCACGTACCCGAGAAAGCTGACCTTGCTCATCTCCCCGTCGGTGACGATGTCGATGCCGGACTCGACCTGCTGGCGCACCCGGTCGGCCACCGCCTCGGTGATCTGGCGATCGAGCAGCTCGGCGTCGTAGGGCCGGCCGTTCTCCCGCTCCTTCAGCGTGTCGAGCAACTCGTGTGGGCGGGCGAGGCTGCCGACGTGGGTGGTGAGGATGCGATCGGTGCTGCGCTTCATGAGTCGCCTTCTTAGCTCCCGTTGACGCAGGTGATGTAGGTCCAGCACGCCTGGAACGTCGGCCGGCCGTGGAACAGGACGTCCATCGCGTGGCGGATCAACCGCAGCCGGTCGGCGACGGCCTGCTCGGTCGGCGCGGCGCCGTCGATCTTCTCCGTCCCACCGATCCAGCCGAGCACGGCGTCGCTGTACGTGGCGAGCAACTCGTACCACTCCCCGACGCGGGCCTCGATGCTGGCCTCGCGCACGGACTCGACCTTCAGTCCGGCGAGCTCGAACGTCTCGAGGTAGACGTCCAACGGCCGGGGGTGGCGGAACACCTTGTCGCGGAACTCGGCGTGGGCGGCCATCCGCTCGGCGTTGTCGAGGTCGCTCCGGTAGGCCGCATACGCAGGGTCGGTGCGCACGAGCCCTTCGGCCAGGTCGCCGACCACCCACACCGTCTCGTCGAGGATCCACTCGCTGCTGCCGGGCCCGCGGGTTGCGGATGTTGCCGGAGTTGACGAGCACGTGCCCGCCCGGCCGGAGAGCGCGCAGCCACGACGACACCGTGTCGGCCAGGTCGGGATAGAGGTGCACGGCGTTGGTCGAGACGATCACGTCGACGCCGCGATCGAGGATCTCGTCGCCGAGCACCTCGTCGAGGCGCTGTAGGCGCTTCTCGTCGGGCAGGTAGCGCAGCAGCCGCAGCCCGACGCGCGAGTCGTCGCCGAACTTCTCCAGGGCGACGCGCAGGAACTTCGGCGAGCTGTCGACGATCACCGTCCCTGCCTGAGTGCCGAACAGACGCAGTTTCAGTCGATCGAGGAGGATCCCGGTACCGCCCGAATAGTCGACGACGATCTCGCCGTCGGCCAGGAGATGGGCGAGCTCCTCCACCGTCGGGTCGAGGTTGCGATACCAACTGTGCTGGGCGACGTTGTCGTACGACGCGCCGAAGGCGTCGACGGGCTCGGTGGTCCAGCCCTCGTCGGGGATGCGTTCCCAGCCGGAGGGCCACGCGAACGTCGTTCGCGTCCGCCCGCTCGGCTCGATCGCCGTCGAGATCTCGCGGTGCAGCTCGATCAGCGGCTCGACGTCCTGGGGCCGGTGGCGGCTCCAGCCGCAATCGGTGGCGACGCCGAAGTCGTGGACGAATCGTTGTGCCGCGACGACACGGGCCTTGGCCCCGGCGAGGCCGTCGGCGGGATGGATGAGGCCGAGGTAGAGGCTCGTCTCCGGTCGCAGGGCGAGTTGCGCCAGGGTCTCGAAGAAGCCGACGTCGACGCGGCCGCCCTGCACGGGCAGATGCACCCAGTCGAGCGATCGGCCGAGGCTGAGCGACAGGGCGTTGGCGATGTCGACGAGCGCCTGGGCGTCGTAGGGCCGTTCACGGTGGTGGCGCTCGTGCCCATGACAGAAGTGGTAGCCGAGATGCACGTCGGCCGGAATGCTTCGCCCGAGGCGGACGAGCCGCTCGACGATGCTCGACCGCGGGTCCTCGAACCATGTCGGCATGACACCGTCGAGCATGGCGAACTCGAAGTTGGTGTCCCACTGGACGGCCAACTGGTCGTGGGGGATCGCCTCGAAGATCGTCGACAGCTCGTTGAAGATGCGGGCCTCGTACAGCGGCTCGATGCGGCTCTGGTCCTCGGTGGCGATGAAGGCGGCGATCGGGGCGAGCGGCGTCGGCAGCGACACCTGGAACCGGCAATGCGGCGGGATCTGCCCGTCGCGCTTGCGCCTGGCGAAGACCTCGAACGACGACAGCGCGGCCTGGGCGTAGCCGAGGTCGTCGAAGCGCAACGTGTCGAGCGACTCTCCGTCGCGGATCCGCAGCCTCGGCAGGGCCCGGTGTTGGTTCGTCCCCGGCGGGCACACCTCGAACTCCGGGCGGGAGCTGAGCACGGGATACTGCCACACGATCCAGTCCGACCGCGGCCCGGTCTCCCCGTCGGGAACCTGGCGGAGGCGGTCGCCCAGTTCCGCCGCCATCACCTGGAACACTTCCTCGGCGCTGCGCAGCGGCACGCTGCCGACGAGCAGCACGCCTCCCGACGCCACTCCCTCATCCGCTCCGCAGTCATCGACCTACCTTCTTGCGTTCCCGGCCGTGCGGCCGTGATAGCGCTCGCTCGCTGGCGGTCAGTCCTCCGACGTCGTTCGGCCGTGCGCGCTCAAGCTGTGCTCGTTCGCCAGCAGCGAACGTGGAACTCCCAGCTCGGCAACAGGGCGAGCGGTCATACTGACCCGGTGAGCCGGAGGGCGACGTCACCCGTTCTCGTCGGGCGCACCACCGAGCTCGCCGAGCTGCTCTCGGCGTTGGACCACGCCACGGCGGGCGCCGGCGGTCTCGTCCTCGTCGACGGGGAGGCCGGCATCGGCAAGTCACGGCTGCTCGAGGAGTTCATCGCCCGGCTCGCAGCTGCCGGGGCGCACGTGCTCACCGGGTCGTGCCTGCCGTTCGCCGACACCGTCCCGTACGCACCGTTCGCCCAGATCCTCGGCCACCTGTCCGCCGGTGATGGCGCCGACGGCCGGGTCCCCTCTGCCGCCGACCCGGCCGATCGCTTCCGGTTCTTCGCCTGGGTCGCCGATCAGCTCGTCGCCGCGGCCTCGGCCCAACCGCTCGTCGTCCTCGTCGAGGACCTGCATTGGGCCGACGAGTCGACGGGCGACCTCCTGCTGTTCGTGGCCAACGCCGTGCGCTCGGCGCCCGTCGTCGTGGTGGCGTCGCGGCGGCCGTCCGAGGGCAACCGATCGGACGGCCTGTCGGTCGCCCTCGGCGAGCTCGTGCGTTCCGGACGGGCCGTGCAGGTGAACCTCGGCCCGCTCGGTCGCGGAGGAGGTCGGCGAGCTGATCGGTCGGATCATCGGCTCCGAGCCGGCACCGGGACTGCTCGACAGGATCGTCGATCGGGCTGATGGCAATCCGTTCTTCGTCGAGGAGCTCGTCGCCGCCGGTGGGGGCGCCGACCTGCCGACGACGATCGGTGACGTCGTCCTCCAGCGCGTCGCCAGCGTCGACCCGTCGACGCAGCGGCTGCTGCGCGTCGCCGCGGTCATCGGCCGCCGGGTGAGCTACTCCCTGCTTGCGGGATGTCGCCGACCTCGACGCCACGACGATCGACGCGGCCCTGCGCGAGGCGGTGCGCCGCCAGTTGATGGTGCGGTCCGGCGAGCTGTACTCGTTCCGCCACGCCCTCGGCCACCAGGCCGTGTACGACGACCTGTTGCCCGGCGAGCGAGCCGCCCTGCACGAGCGCGTCGCCGTGGCCCTCGCCGCCCACCCGGAGCTGGCCCTCGGCGAGGACCCGGCGTTGACGCTGGCCGAACTGGCCCACCACTGGCACGCGGCCGGGCGGCTCACCGAATCGCTGGCGGCCTCGGTCCGCGCCGGGCAGGCGGCGGAGATCGCCCACGCCCCGATCGAGGCCCAGCGTCACTACGGCCGAGCGCTCGAACTGTGGCCGCGTGTCACCGACGCTGACGACGTCGCCGGGACCGACCGCCTCTGGTTGCTCGAGCACGCCGCCGAGGTCGCCTCGCTGGCCGGGAGCCACCACGGTGCCCTGCAGCTGGCCGATCAGCTGCTCGCCGAGCTCGACGCCGAGCGCCAGCCGGAGCGCCACGCCCGGATCCTCGACCGGCGGGCGCTGTACTCCTGGCACGCCGGCGACCTGACGACTTCGAAGCAGGCGACAGAGGCGTTGCGCGAAGGCGTCGAGTCAGGGGTCACGTTGGCCGTCGTCACGCGGCTGTGCGGTGTCGCCTACCAGGCGGCCCTCGAGCTGCGCTACCTCGACGCCCTGGTCCTCGCCCGCGACGCGCTGGCGGCCGCCCGGCAGACCGGAGGGCGCGCCGAGATGAGCTATGCCCTCCATGTCCTCGGATCGCTGGAGGGCCACCTCGGCGACTTCGACAACGGACTCAGCCGGCTGCACGAATCGCTCGACCTCGCCGTGCAAGGCGACGACGCCGAGCGGATCGGCTCGACCTGGCACAACCTCGTCGAGGCCTACGGGTTCGCCGGCCGCGCCGCCGAGGCGGTCGAGCACGCCCAGCGCGGGCTCACCGACCTGGAGCGACTGGGGCTGCACCGAACCTATGCCGCCCTGACCACCGGTCAGCTGACGCTTGGCCTTGCTGGCGCTCGGGCGATGGACTGACGCCGACGCCGTCAGCACGGCCGTGCTCGCCAGGGGCGTCGACCCGTACTTCGCCCTCCCCGTCAACTTCGGCCGCCTCCATCTGCTGGTCCGCCAGGGCGGTTCGCCGCCGCCGAGGCTCTCCTCGGTGAGCTCGCGGCCTCGTTCGGCGCCTACGACTACACGGCGGGCGTCGGTGCGGCATGGGAAGCCGAGCTGGCGCTCTGGCAGAGCGACTGGCAACGGGCACGCGCCGCCCTCTCCCGTGCCGACGAGATCACCGCGGCGACCGACGAGATCATCCTCGAGTTGCGGCTCACCGTGCTGGCGATGCGCCTCCACGCCGACGAGTACGACTGGGCCCGCACGAGTGCCTCGCCGCCGGACGGGGACGACGTTCGGCGATCAGCGGACGCCCGCTTGGATCGGGCCGAGGCCTTCCTCGAGCGGATCGAACGGGCGGTCGGCTGCCGGTCGGTCCCGTTCCATCGAGTGCTCGAGCTCGCCCGGGCGGAACGCAGCCGGCTCGACCATCCGCAGCCCGCCGGACCGTGGTCTGCCGTCGCGGCCAGTGCCGGATCCGACATCTACCTGGCTGCCTACGCCCGCTGGCGCGAGGCCGAGGCACTCCTCGGCGGCAACGCCCGGGCGGGCAAGTCGACCGCCGTCCTGCTCCTCGGCGACGCCGCCGCCGGGGCCAACGAGCTCGGTGCCGAGCCGCTCGGCGCCGCAGTCGCCGATCTGGCTCGCCGGGCCGGCATCGCGCTCGCCACCGTCCCGGTCGACGGCGACGGTGACCAGTCTGTTGACGAGCTGGCGGCGCGCGGACTCACGGCCCGCGAGCTCGAAGTGTTGCGGCTGCTCGGTGACGGCCGGTCCAACCGGGAGATCGGTGAGGAGCTGTTCATCAGCGCCAAGACGGCGAGCGTGCACGTCACCCACATCCTCCAGAAGCTCAACGTGACGACCAGGGTGCAGGCGGCGGTCGCCGCCCAGCGGCTGATTCGACCACCCAGCGAACTCTGATGTCGCCCGCCGGCCAGATCTGGCCGCCTGGCGCGGGCGGAGTCGAATAAGGCGGCCGATAAGGCATCGTCCGATGCGACGCGGGCTCCTTAGGGCGCACCGTGGTGCTCAGTCCGACAGATCGTCCGGACCACCACGAATCCCAGGAGAACCCCATGTACCAGCATCTTTCCAATCAGTCACTGCGGCGCTTCGGCGTCGCCACTGCCCTCGGTGCCCTGCTCGGCGCCGGCGGCCTGTTCACACTGCTCGGAAGCGCAGCCCATGCCGAAGGGGACCTCGAGCCCCTCGACTCGTCGCCCCCCGAGCTCGTCGGGGACCCGCCGCACATCACGATTCCCGACGATTCCGAAGGCCCGATCTTCGATGGCCCGATCGTCACCATCCCCGACGAGGCCGACGGCCCGATCTTCGATGGCCCGATCGTCACCATTCCGATCACCCCTGAGGACACGTCGCCACCCGACGACACGTCGCCACCCGACGAGACGCAGCCGCCCCAGGACCAGGCTCCGGTCGATCCACCCGAGGGCAACGCCACCCCGCCCGCCGACGAGGCGCCGACCGGTCCGCCGAGTGTCGCCCCGTTCGTCCGCATCACGTCGGCGAACATCGACTGCGCGGGGATGGTCCACGTCACCTACGAGACGGGTGCCAGTCCCGGACTCGCCCCGGAGAACGAGCACGTCGTGATGTTCAGCCCAGCGAGCAATCCGGCGGCCGTGACCTCGCAGCGACTGTTCCAGCGGCCGGTCAACGGGACCTTCACCGTCGACCTCCAGTCTCCGGCAGCCGAGGCCTACCGGGTGTTCGTGGTCGCCGACTTCGAGCCGGCCAACGTCGACGGCGTCGTCCTGGTCGACGAAGCCGACGCCACTGCTCCGGTCGACTGCCCCGCCGGCTGAAGAGACGTTGCCGCAACCCTTCGGCGGGACCGCCCGCTCTCACCGCTACCGACCCCACGGGGCGCGGCGGTGGGAGCGGCGGTGGCGCGTCCCGAGCACACAGCTCTCTCGAACGCGATCTCAGGGAGGCTGACACCGCTTGCCCACCGCGACGGCGCCGGTGTACCGTGCCGCAATCACGCCGCCTGGGGGAGGCGAGGGGGACGGGCGGACCGCAGCGACGCGGCGAACTCGTCCGGCACAACGCAACCGGCTTCGGCTGCCGAATGGGGAGGGCACTATGAAGCGTTCAGGGCTCGGATTCGCGGCGGCGGGCACTCTCGTGCTCGCAGCGTTCGGCAGCGGCGCGGCGGTCACCGCGTCCAGCGGCACCACGGAACCGCCTGGAAGCTCGCTGCCGGTGGTGGCGGCGGCAACATCCAGGCGCCAGGCGAGTGCGGCCTCGGCACCGGCGAGCCGGCGACGGGCGAGCCGATCAAGATCGGGGCGATGGCGACCAACGCCCCGGAGGCCGACTTCACCTGGATCACGTCGCTGACCGGCGGCGTACTTCCAGTGCGTGAACGACAACGGTGGCATCAACGGCCGGCCGATCGAGTACATCGCCGAGGAGGAGCAGGTCGACCCGCAACAGATCGCCTCGCTGGCGGTCAAGTTGATCGAGCAGGACCAGGTGCTCGGCATCGTCGGCAGCACCAGCCTGATCGAGTGCAGCGTCAACCGCGACTACTACGCCGATCAGGGCTACTACCTGATCATCGCCGGTGTCTCCCAGGACTGCTTCACCAGCCCGAACTTCTCGGCGGTGAACATGGGCCCGTACTACTCGAGCCTCGGCGGCGCGCAAGCCGCCCTGCGGGCCGGCGCCGAGGGCACGATCGTCGTCGCCTCACCGAACGTTCCCGGCTTCGACCTGATCAACAGCGGCGTCGTCGAGTTCGCTCAAGAGAACGGGCTCGAGGGCGTGAGCATCCTCGAGAGCCCGCCGTTCGCCGATCCCGCCGGGTTCGCCCAGCGCCTCGTCCAGGAGGCCGGCGAAGGTGGCGCCGTCGTGCTCGACTACACCGGGCCCAACGTCGTGCCCCTGCTCCAGGCGATCGACCAGCAGGGACTCGATCGACTCGGTCGATCTGGGCCAGCTCGACGCCACCCAACGACCCGTCCGTCGCCGAGGCGCTGGGCCCGGCGTGGAACGACAAGTTCCTCATCAACGCCGAGTTCAACGTGCTCGACTCGGGCATGCCGGACCAGAACCACATGAACGAGGTCCGCGAGCAGTACGCGCCGGACATCAACAGCTCGAGCTTCGCCCAGATGGGCTATCTCGCCGGGCGCATCGCCACCGATGCGCTGCTCGGGATCGAGGGCGAGATCACCAAGGAGAGCGTCAACGAGGCGTTCCGCAGCGTCACCAACTTCACCAGCGACATCTTCTGCAAGCCGTGGTACTTCGACAGCGGCACCGGCTCGAACGTGTCCAACAACACCGACCTCACGGTGACGCCGAGGGACGGAACATGGTCCAGGTCGAGGAGTGCTTCGAGATCGCCGAGCTGCCGAACAACCCGCTGGCGGAGATCCGCGCCGCAGAGGAGGAGCTCGGCCTCAACACGGGAGGGTGAACCAGAAACCAGATGCGAGCGAGTGAGCGCCAGCGAGCGAGCGGCCACACCCGGCATGCGTGGCCGGGGAACACAGTGAAAGGCGGATGATCGGTGCCGACGCTTGACGAGCTCAAGCCGTTCATCGTCCTCGGCCTGGCGCTCGGCGGTGTCTTCGCCATGTCGGGCGTCGGCCTCGTCGTCCTCTACCGCACGACCGGGGTGCTCAACCTCGCCTACGGGGCGATCGGCACGACCGGCGCGCTGATCGCCTGGTCGCTGCTCGGCGGCGTCAACCAGTGGATCGCCTACTCCGCCTGCATCGCCTTCGGCGGTCTGGTCACGCTTGCTCTACGGCGTCGTGTTCGGGCCGCCGTTGGCGGCTCGCGATCCGCTCGTCAAGGCGACGGCGACGATCGGGCTGCTGCTCATCCTCCTCGGCGTGATGCTGTGGGTCTGGCCGCCGTCGACGACGCGCACGTACATCCTGCCGACGAGACTGCACTACTACGAGGTCGCCGGCGTGCGGGTCAACTGGACGCAGCTCCTCGGGATGATCTTCCCGATCGTCGTCACCGCCGGTACCGCCGTGTTCCTGCGCCGTCAGCAAGGTCGGCACGGCGATGCGAGCCCTGGCCAACGACCGCGAGGTGACGGCGATGCTCGGCGTCCCGGTCCGCCGGGTCGAGGCGGCGGCATGGCTCGGATCGGGCATCGTGTGCGGCATCTCCGGCGTGCTCCTCGGCGACCTCGTGTCGCTCGACATCGTCAGCGTGACGTTCCTCGTCATCCCGGCGCTGGCGGCGGCGCTGATCGGCCAGTTGCAGTCACTGTGGGTCACCCTCGCCGCCGGGTTCGTGATCGGGATCGTGCAGTCGTGCCTCACGGCGTTCTACGACGTGCCGATCGGTGACAAGTCGCTCGCCGAATTCCGCACGATGACACCGTTCGTGCTGGCGATCGTCGCCCTGCTGTGGTTCGCCCGCAAGCGCCCGTTGGTGCAAACCTGAAGTGACGACGCGATGTCAGGCCAACCCTGCCGCACCGAGGAGCCGTTCGGATGCGCGTGCTCCGCCGGACTCGCGCCGGCCCGCCGGGTCGGCTACGTGGAGCCCGGCGCGGCTCGCAGTCATCGCAGGCGTCGTGCTGTTCGCCCTCATCGTCCTGCCGTTGCTCGTCAATAGCTACTGGATGCTCGTCTGGACGGGCGCGGTGATCTACAGCATCGTCGCGCTCGGTCTCAACCTGCTCATCGGCCGGGTGGGGATGGTGTCGTTGTGCCAGTTCGTCCTCGCTGCCGTTGGAGCATGGGTCGCCCTGCGACTGAGCTACGCGACTTCGATCCCGTTCCCGCTGCTGCTGCTCATCGCCGGCGTCGTCGCCGGTCTGATCGGGGTTCTGATCGGGCTGCCGGCGCTGCGCCTGTCCGGACTCCACCTGGCGCTGATCACGCTGATGGCAGCTGGGGCGATCACCATCGTCCTGCAGACCACGCAGTTCCCGAACGGCGGCGGCGGCCTGTTCGGCAACTCCGCAGCCGGTGCTGCGTCGTCACGGATGCCCCGCCCGTCGCTCGCCCAGAGCGACAGCGCCTACTACCGGTTCTGCGTCGTCGTTGCAGCGCTGATGTTCCTGCTCGCCGTGTGGCACGTACGGCACAAGCCCGGTCGGGCCTGGGCCGCGATCCGTCAGAGCCAGGCAACCGCCGTCGCGGCCGGGGTCAACACGATGCTGTACAAGCTGTGGGCGTTCGCTCTGGCGTCGTTCATGGCGGGGGTGGCCGGGGCGCTCCTGGCGGCCGCAGCCGGTGGGGTGAGCATCCAGCAGTTCCCGGTGCAGAACTCAGTGCTGCTGCTCGCGGTGGTGCTGATGGGCGGGGTGTACAGCATCTGGGGGGCGATCGTGGCCGCCCTCCTGCTGCGCCTGTTGCCTGCCCTGCTCGACGACTGGGGCGTGTCGACGGAGCTGCTCACGATCCTCTTCGGCGTCGGCGTGCTGCAGGTGCTGATGACCGCCCCCGGCGGCATCGTCGACCAGCTACCGAAGGACCTGGCCAAGCTCGGTCGCCGCATCGGCGGACTCCTCCGGCCGAAAGGTCAGCCGTCGTGATCGACGTCGTCGACCTGACGGTGCGCTTCGGCGGTGTCGTCCCGATCGACCAGATGACGGTCAGCTTCGCCGCCGGCACGTGCGGGCTGATCGGACCCAATGGCGCCGGCAAGACGACGTTCTTCAACGTCCTCAGCGGGTTCGTGCGACCGGCTTCCGGGAGCGTGCAGGCGTTCGGCGTCGACCTGCTGGCGATGCCAGACTTCAAGCGGGCGCGATGGGGGCTGCGCCGGACGTTCCAGACCGAACAGGCGATCAGCAACCTCACGGTGTCCGAGAACGTGCTGCTCGTGCACGAGCACGGCGGCGGTGACCGTGGGTCCCGCCGCGACGATGTCGACAAGGCGATCGCCTTCGTCGGCCTCGAGTCCGTGGCCCACCGCTTGGCCGGCGGCCTGGGCGCGGCCCAGCGGCGCCTCGTCGAGATAGCCCGCGCCATCGTCGGTTCGCCGCGGCTGGTCCTGCTCGACGAGCCGGCAGCCGGACTGCCCGAGGAGGAGACGGCCCACCTCGCCGGCCTGATCCGGCGCATTCCCGACGAGACCGGCGCCCTCGTCGTCCTCGTCGACCACGACATGAGCCTGGTGTCGGCCTGCTGCGCCACTACCGCCGTGCTCGACTTCGGGCGTCTGATCGCCGACGGCGCAACCGCTCGGGTCCTCCGCGACGAGAACGTGATCCGCGCCTATCTGGGAACCGAGGAGGTCGCGTGAACGGCGCGACGCTCACTGTCGACGCCCTGTGCGTTCCCCGGGGTGGACGACCGGTGCTCCGCGACGTCTCGATCACCGTGGTGCCCGGTGAGGTCACCGCCCTGCTCGGACCGAACGGGGCAGGCAAGTCGACGCTCGTGCTCGCCGTCGCCGGCACGATCCGACCGACGTCCGGCACGGTGGCACTCGGCGACCACGACCTGACCAAGCGCAGGCCGGAACAGATCCGCCGGGCGGGCCTCGCCGTCGTCCCCGAAGGGCGCCGCTTGCTGCCAGAGCTCTCCGTCGCCGACAACCTGCGTGTGGCGACGTACGTGTTGGGGCGCGAGCAGGCGGAACACGGCACCGACTACGCACTCGAGCTGTTCCCCGAGCTGAAGCAGCGGTGGGGGGCGACGGCGCGGTCGCTGTCGGGTGGCGAGCAGCAGATGGTCGTCCTCGCCCAAGCGCTGGTGTCGCGCCCGTCGGTGATCCTCGTCGACGAGCTGTCCCTCGGGCTCGCTCCGCTCGTGGTCAAGCGCCTCGTGCCCGTCCTCGCATCGATCGCCGCATCGGGCGTCGGCGTCCTGCTCATCGAACAGTTCGCCCATGTCGCCCTTGGGCTCGCCAAGCGGGCGTACGTCCTTCAGGGAGGGCGAATCCGCTACGAGGGGACTGCGCGTGAACTGCAGGACGATCCCGAACTGCTCCACTCGGCGTACCTCTTGCGCGTCTGATGGACGACCTCGCCGGCAAGGTCGCCGTCGTGACGGGCGGGGCGTCAGGCATCGGTCTGGCGATGGCCACGAAGTTCGCAGCCGAGGGGATGAAGGTCGTGCTTGCCGACATCGAACGGCCAGTCCTGGTGGCGGCCGGCGAGGAGCTCTCCGCCGCGGGAGCCGACGTGCTCATCGTGCCCACCGACGTGAGCATGGCCGGCGAGGTCGCGGCGTTGGCGGCAACCACGTTGGAGCACTTCGGAGACGTCCATCTGGTGTGCAACAACGCTGGCGTCGGCAGCCGCGGCTTGCCGATCGCCGAGCTTCCGCTGGAGGACTTCGCCTGGGTCGTCGCGGTCAACCTGTTCGGTGTCATCCACGGGATCCAGTCATTCCTGCCCCACCTCCGGGCCAACGGTGTCGGCCACATCGTCAATACAGCTTCGATGTCCGGCCTCTACCACCTGCCTCGAATGGGCCCGTACAACGCGTCGAAGGCTGCCGTCGTCGCCCTCAGCGAGACACTGCGCTTCGAGCTCGACGCCGAGCGCAGCGGTGTCGGCGTGTCGGTGTTGTGTCCGAGCTGGGTGCGTACCAACATCACGACATCGGATCGCAACCGGCCCGAACGTTTCGCCTTCACGTTGGAGAGCGAGCAGATGGCCCAGGCCGCCGAGTACAAAGCGAAGCGGCGCGAGCAGCTCGCGACGATCGCCATCGACCCGACGAAGGTCGCCGCCCAGGTCTGCGACGCCGTGCTCCACGATCGTTTCTACGTTCTGACCCATCCCGAGAGCGTTGCTGGCTTCGAGCAACGGGCCCAGCGCATCATCGCCGGAGAGAACCCGGTGGAACCGACCTAGAGGAGAAACTCATGACTGAACAGGCTCACAAGGAACTGCTCGACGACGTGCTGTCGCGCTACGAGCGGTCACCGAACCCACGGTTGCGCGAGATCAGCGAGGCCGCCGTGCGTCACCTCCACGCCTTCGTCGAGGAGGTCGGGCTACAGCGCGACGAGTGGTTCGCCGGCATCCAGTTCCTCACCGCCACGGGCCAGAAGTGCGACGAGACGCGCCAGGAGTTCATCCTCCTGTCCGACACGCTCGGCGTGTCGACGCTGGTCGAGTTCGTCACCCACGGCGGCACCGAGGGGACCACCGAGAACACCGTGCTCGGGCCGTTCTACGTACCGGGCTCGCCGCCCCGGGCGCGCGGCGAGTCGATGCTCGTCGACGATGACGACGGTGATCGCGTCGTGATCCGCGGAACGGTCACCGACAACGCCGGCACTCCGCTCGCCGGGGCGACGTTGGACTGCTGGCAGAACAACACCGCCCGCTACTACGCCGTGCAGCAGCCAGGGATCCAGTCGCCGGAGAACCTGCGTGGCATCTACACGACCGACGACGACGGCAGCTACGAGATCCGTACGTCCGTCCCGTGCCGTACCCGATCCCGTTCGACGGACCGGTCGGCGACCTCCTCCGGGCCAACGGGCGGGGGTGGATGCGGCCCGGCCACACCCATATGTGGGTGAAGGCCGAAGGATGCAAGGACCTCATCACCCACGTGTTCGACGCCGACACCGACTACCTGGGCGAGGACGCCGTCTTCGGTGTGCGCCCGAGCCTGGCGCGCACCTTCACCCCGGACGACGACGGCGAGCTCTCCGCCACGTTCGACATCGTCCTCGACCCGTTGTAGCAAGCGCACGTCCGGAGAGAGTGTCAGACTCCCTGATATCTTGGAGTGATCGTGCCCGCCGATACCGACGCGCCCACCCTGCTCTACCTCATCGGTCGCATCGATCGTGTGGTTCGCCGGAGTATCGACGAGGTCGTCGGTGGTCACGGGCTCTCGGTCAACCAGTACACGACGCTCAGCGTGCTCCAGCGCCGCAGCGGGCTCTCCAACGCTCAGCTCGCCCGTCGAGCGCTCGTCTCGCCGCAGTCGATGAACGAAGTGCTGCTGGCGCTCGAACGACGCGGCCTGGTCCGCCGCCGGGCGCATCCCGACCACGGCCGCATCCTCCAGGCCAGGCTCACCGCCAAGGGTCGCCGTTTGCTCGCCGCGTGCGACGCCGGCGTGCGCGAGGTCGAGGCACGGATGATGAGCGACCTGACCGCCCGGGACGAAGCGGCCTTGCGCCGCGGTCTGCTCGCCGGGGTGCGGGCCCTCCATGGCGGCCTCGAACTCGGCTGACCCGACCGGCCGGTCGTACCAACTGCACTCTTTGCGCACCAGGGTGCAGTTTTCTGGCTCTCCTCACCTATCCGTGGGTCCGGCCGCTCGCTGCGCCATGGTTGGGTTGCGCCAGAAGGGCAGGGCGGGGCAGGTGTCGTGCCGTCGCTCGCCGGTCGACGACGAGATGAGAGTTGTGCGTGCTATCAGCGCGGAACTCTCATCGCGCGCTGGTGGCGTCGGCCGCGTCGGAGTGTTTCCGGCGCACCGTGTGTGCAGCTGACACTCCAATGCCCAGCACGACGATCCTCGCAACCGTCGCGACGGCCGGTTCGTGCTGCTTCCGGAGCTCAACGACTCCGACGCAGCACGCGATTGAACCCACGGATACGGATGAAGTGAGAAGAGCCAGTTTTCTCAGCGCTGTGACGCTCTGTGCGCGATTGCGTGCGACCGGCCAGGTATCAGGAGTCCTGAGATCGGGGGCGAGGGATGATCCCGATATTCTTCGGCGTCGTCGGAGGCCGGCGGCGGCCGCGTCGAAAGGGGCAGGTGCGTTGGATCAGATGCTGCAGATGCTGCAGGTGTTGCGGATCAAGGGACGGGCGACGGCGGACACGCTCGCAACCGTCCTCGACGCCGATGTCACCGCGGTGGTCGAGCAGTGCGAGGAGGAGGGCCTCGTCGAGAGCACGCGGAACGGCTACCGCATGACGGAGCTCGGGCGGGAGCGCGTCGACGAGCTCTACGCCGGAGAGCGGGAGCGGGCCGAGGCGCTCGTCCTCGACGTCTACGAGACGTTCCTGCCGATCAACGACGAGGTCAAGCAGATCGTCACCGACTGGCAGATGCGCGTCGTCGACGGACAGATCGTCCTCAACGATCATCAGGACCGGAACCACGACGACGCGGTGATCGCCCGGTTGCACAACATCGACGCCAAGGCCGCGCCGGCGCTGGATTCGTTGACGTCGGCGTTGCCGCGTTTCGACTCGTACACCCGCCGGTTGCGCCGAGCACTCGCCGAGATCCGCGGCGGTGACCACACGATGGTTGCGGCACCGATCAAGGACAGCTACCACACGGTGTGGTTCGAGCTCCACGAGGATCTGATCCTGCTCTCCGGACGGGAACGTACCGAGGGTTGATTCGGTCACACCGATCGTGACGGTGGTCCGAGACGGCGCGGCGGCGTTAAGAATCGGCGGCGCCGTGTTGAGAAACCGCTAAGGACCGGAAACCACGGGGGTTCGTGACGTAGCACGTAGCTGATGACGTCAGCGGCCTGGCTGCAACTGCTCGTCGTGATCCTTGCAGTCGCTGTAGTTGCCCCACTGCTCGGGCGCTACCTCGCAGAGGTACACGGCGGCGGTTCGGCACCCGGCGATCGCATCTTCCTCCCGATCGAGCGGGCGATCTACCGCGTGTGCGGCGTCGACCCGGCAGGTAGGCAACGGTGGCCCGCATACGCACTCTCCGTGCTGGCGTTCGGTGCCGTCTCGGTTCTGGGCCTCTTCGTCGTTCTCCGGTTGCAGTCGGAGCTGCCCTTCAACCCGACAGGGGTCGACGGGATGCCGGCGGCACTGGCCTTCAACGTTGCCGTCAGCTTCGTCACCGGCACGAACTGGCAGTCGTACGCCGGCGAGTCGACGATCAGCCACCTCTCCCAGATGTCGGGCCTGGTCGTCGCCCAATTCACCGCCGCGGCCGTCGGCATGTCCGTGGCCTTGGCGGTTGTGCGTGGGGTGACGGCCCGCCGGCGTGCCGACGACGATGCCAGTGACCTGCCGCTCGGAAGTTTCTGGGTTGACGCGACGCGCAACATCGTGCGCATCCTCATCCCGTTGGCCGCGGCCGCCACCGTCGTGATGATCAGCCAGGGAGTGATGCAGAACCTGCACGGCAATCGGACGGTCGAGGCCGTCGCCGGAGGAACTCAGACGCTGCCCGGCGGTCCGGTTGCGACCCAGGAGGTGCTCAAGACCCTCGGCACGAATGGAGGCGGCTTCTACAACGCTGGGTCCGCCCATCCGCTGGCGAACCCGAACGGCGTGACGAGCGCGTTCGAGTTGCTTCTCGTGGTTGCGATCCCGTTCGCCTTTCCGTTCATGTACGGACGTCTCATCGGACGGCGCCGCCAGGGTTACACGATCGCCGCCGTGATGGTCGTGCTCTGGTTGGCGCCGATCGTGGTGGCGAGCGTCGTCGAAGCCAACGGCAATCCGGCCCTCGACGCCTACGCCGTCGAGCAGGAGGTGGACGACGACCAACCGGGCGGCAACATGGAAGGAAAGGAAGTCCGCTTCGGCCCGGCCGGATCGGCGCTGACGACCGTCGGAACCATGGGCACGTCGGCCGGGATCACCAACTCTCAGCTCGACAGCTACCTGCCGGTCGGGGGAATGGCGGCGCTCGGACCGATCCTGCTGGGAGAGATCAGCCCGGGCGGCGTCGGCAGCGGTCTGTACGCGATGCTCGTCTACGTCATGCTCGCCGTGTTCATCGGCGGTCTGATGGTCGGCCGCACGCCGGAGTGGCTCGGCAAGAAGATCACGGCGACCGAGATGAGGCTCGTCGCCCTCTACGTCCTCGTCCTGCCGATCATCGTGCTCGCCGGCACTGCGGCCAGCGTGCTGATCCCGTCGGCACGCCGATCGATGCTCAACGCGGACAACCACGGCTTCACCGAGGTTCTCTACGCCTACGCCTCAGCGGCGAACGGCAACGGCTCGGCATTCGCGGGGCTCAATGCCAACACCGACTGGTACAACACAACGCTCGGCCTGGCGATGCTCGGAGGTCGCTTCCTGCCAATTGTTGTCGTGCTGGCTCTCGCCGGATCGCTCTCCCGGGCCCGCATTCACGAACCGACCTCGGCGACGATGCCGACCTCTGGCCCGACGTTCGGCACGCTGCTCACCGGCATCGTTGTCGTGTTCGGCGGCCTCACCTACCTGCCAGCGCTCGTCATCGGACCGATCGCCGAGCACCTATTCCTCTGATGCAGAGACGGATCAGGCGTAGCTCGGCAGCTGCTGCACCGCCCACTCGTTTCCGTCCGGGTCGCGGAACCCGGTGAATCGACCCCACGGCAGGTCCTGCACCTCGCCGGCGTCGACGCCCCGCTCGACGAGGAACGCCCGGGCGGCATCGGCGTCGTCGACGACCACCTGCAGACCCTTGAGCGAGCCAGGTTCGGTGTCGATCAGGCCCGTGCCAATGGCGATCGAGCACGCCGACCCGGGTGGGGTGAGCTGGACGAAGCGCAGCTCGTCGCTCACCGTGTGGTCATGGTCGACGACGAAGCCGACCTGATCGGCGTAGAACGCCTTGGCGCGGTCCACATCCGACACGGGGACGAACACCAACTCGAGCTTGAAGTCCATGATTTCCTCTCGGTGTGCTGCCAGGTGGGGGTCACTCGGCGACTGCCATCATCATCCGCGACAAACATGGTCATCTCGCGACCACGTTTGGTTCGGTTCTGTGTCAGCGTGCATGACCTCCACGGGCGAACACGCTGACACAGATCGCCGTCGCCCGCCTCGCCACCGCCTTCCGTTCACCGCGATCCGCGGCCGCGGCTGGGTCAGTGGACAACGAATAGCCTGCGACAGTGCCCACAGAACACAGCCTGGTCATCATCGGAGCGAGCCTGGCCGGCGCCAAGGCGGCCGAGAGCGCCCGCTCGAACGACTTCGACGGTCGAGTGGTTCTCGTCGGCGACGAGCCGGCACCGCCGTACGAACGCCCTCCGCTCTCCAAGGCCGTGCTGCGCGGCGAGGCCGCCCCCGAGACGACCCGCGTGCACGACGACGACTTCTACGCGAGCAACAACATCGAGCTGCTCACCGGTCGCACCGTGGAAGCGCTCGACCGCACCGCACACGAGGTCCAGCTCGACGGTGGCGAACGCATCCCATTCACCACGGCCGTGCTGGCGACCGGCGCCGCCCCGCGACACCTCGACATCCCGGGATCATCGCTCGACGGCGTCCACTACCTCCGCACGATCGACGACTCCCACCGGCTGGGTGAGGCGATCCGTGCCGCCAGCCGCGTGGCGGTGATCGGCGCCGGTTGGATCGGGTCGGAGGTCGGTGCCTCGGCGCGACAGTTGGGCGCCGAGGTAGTCATCATCGACCCGCTTCCGGTGCCCCTCCAGCGCGTCCTCGGCGACGAGATCGGCGCCGTGTTCGGCCAACTGCATGCCGACCACGGCGTGCGCCTGCGGATGGAGACGGGCGTCGCCGAGCTGCGCGGCGGCACTGCCGTGGAACGGGTGGTGTTGAGCGACGGTGACGTGGAGGACGCCGATCTCGTCGTCATCGGTGTTGGTGTCGTGCCGAGGGTCGAGCTCGCCGCCGCCGCCGGCCTCGATGTCGACAACGGCGTCGTCGTCGACGAACAGCTGCGCTCGAGCGCCCCCGACGTGTTCGCCGCCGGCGATGTCGCCTCCGCCTGGCACCCCCACTTCCGCCGCCACTTGCGTGTCGAGCACTGGGCCAACGCCCTCAACCAGGGCATCACCGCCGGCGCCAACGCGGCCGGCGGCAGCGACGCCTACGACCGCCTCCCGTACTTCTTCTCGGATCAGTACGACCTCGGCATGGAGTACGTCGGCTACGCCGACCCCAGCGACGACGTCGTCGTTCGCGGCAGCCTCGCCGACCGGGAGTTCATCGCCTTCTGGCAGCGCGACGGTGTCGTGACCGCGGCGATGAACGTCAACGTCTGGGACGTCGTCGAGGACCTCAAGTCGATCATCGGCAGTGGCCGCCAATTCGCTGCCCACGACCTCTCCGATCCTGGAGTTTCCCTCGCCGACCTGGTCACCTAGCACGAGCGTGCTGGGCGGCGGCTCGGGCACCCGCGTGGGCGAGCCCGAAGAACGTCACCGACCATGCGAGCAGGGCGATCGCCAGCACGACTCCGAACAAGTAGCCGACGAGGGCAGCGTCGAACCACGCGAGCCCGTCGCTGCCGACGAACGTGAGGGCGACCACGATCGCCACGGCGACCCCTCCCCACGCGACTCCGCGCCGGTCGAGCGACGACGTCTCCACTGCCAGCACCGTACCCCGATCGACCGATGGGTGTTTCGGGGACCGTTCCGTCCCCTACACACCCATCGGTCGGAGCCGGGTCACACGTTGAAGCGGAACTCGATGACGTCGCCGTCGTCGACGACGTAGTCCTTGCCCTCGACGCGGATCTTGCCGAGCTCCTTGGCCTTGGTCCAGCCACCGATGCCGAGCAGCTCGTCCCAACGGATCACCTCGGCGCGGATGAACCCACGCTGGAAGTCGGTGTGGATCCGCCCGGCGCACTGTGGAGCCGTCGACCCCTCGTAGAACGTCCAGGCCCGCGACTCCTTGTCGCCGGTCGTCAGGAACGTGCGCAGGCCGAGCAGATGGTAGGAGCTGCGTACCATGCGGAACAGGGCACCCTCGCCGAGACCGAACCCCTCGAGCATCTCGGCGCGCTCGACGGGGTCGGTGATCGCCGCTGCTTCCGCTTCGAGCTGTACGCACATGCCGATCACTTCCACGTTGTCGCCGGCGTCGTTCAACTCGGCGGCGACCGTGGCCTCGGCCGCGGACGTACCCTCGAGTTCGTCCTCGCCGACGTTGACGACGGCGAGCACCGGTCGGGCAGTGAGCAGGAAGTGCGGAGCGAGCAACGCCTTCTGTTCGGCGCCGAGCCCGGCTCGGTACAGCGGCCGACCGTCGGCAAGGGCGGCGTTCGCCGTCCGGAGGGCGTCGAGCTCGTCGCCGAGGGAGCGGTCGAGTTTGGCCTGGCGCTCGACCTGGGCGAGACGCTTCTCGACCGTCTCGAGGTCGGCGAGGGCCAGCTCCAACTCGACGACGCGCAGGTGCTCGAGCGGGTCGGGGGATCCAGGAACGTCGTCGTCCTCGAACGCCCGCAGCACGAACACGATGGCATCGACCTCGCGGATGTTGGCGAGGAAGCGGTTGCCGAGCCCCTCGCCCTTGCTCGCCCCCTCGACGAGCCCGCCGATGTCGACGACCTGCACCGCCGCGTGGACCACGTTGCGGCTCTTGGACATCGCGGCGAGACGATCGAGGCGGTCGTCGGGCACTTTGGCGACGCCGATGTTCGGGTCCTTGGTGGCGAACGGGTACGGAGCCGCCAGCGCGCCGCCGCCGGTGAGGGCGTTGTACAGCGAGCTCTTCCCAGCATTGGGCAAGCCGACCAGACCGAAGCGTTCCATGAGGCGGTCGAGGCTAACGGCGCTCGGTACGGTGGCTCCGATGACTCCGTTGGAAGCGCTCGACCGCGCCATCCACTACCTCGATCGAGCCCACGAGACCGGCTTCAAGGCGAAGGCGTTCGTGCGCGCCCGCGAGGTCGTCCGCGAGCTGCCCCCCGGCGAGCTCGAGGAGCGGGCGGCGGCGGGAACGCTGACCGAGCTGTCCGGAATCGGTCCGGCCACGGCGCGGCTGATCGGCGAGGCGCTGACCGGTGAGGAGCCCGCCTACCTCGCCAAGCTGGCAGCCGAGACCGTGGTGCCGATCACCCCTGAGGGGCAGCGCTATCGCGATGCCCTCCGCGGCGACTGCCACACGCACTCGACGTGGAGCGACGGGGGAGCGTCGATCGAGGAGATGGCGAGAACGGCGATCGACCTCGGCCACGAGTACATCGTGCTCACCGACCACTCGGCCCGGCTGACCGTCGCCCACGGCCTCGACCGCCAACGGCTGATCAACCAGATCGGGGTCGTGGCCGTGCTCAACGAGGAGCTCGCTCCGTTCCGCATCCTCCACGGGATGGAGGTCGACATCAACCTCGACGGCTCGCTCGATCTCGAAGATGACCTGCTCGCCCATCTCGACGTCGTTGTCGCCAGCGTGCATTCCAAGCTGCGGATGGACCGCAAGGAGATGACCCCGCGGATGATTGCTGCGGTGCGGTCGCCGCACGTCGACATCCTCGGTCACTGCACTGGGCGGATGATCGGCAGGCGGCCGCCGTCGGAATTCGACGCCGACGCCGTGTTCGCAGCGTGCGTCGAGTCCGGCACGGCGGTGGAGATCAACTCGCGGCCGGAACGCCTCGATCCGCCGTTCGAGCTGCTCGAGCGGGCGATCGCCGCCGGCTGCTGGTTCTCGATCGACAGCGATGCCCACGCCACGGGGCAATTGGAGTGGCAGCCCCATGGCTGCGACCGGGCGGCCAAGGTCGACGTCCCGATCGAGCGGATCGTCAACACCAGATCCGCCGACGACCTCCTCGCCTGGACCGAATCCCCGTCCTGATCCGAGTGTTTGCAGGCATCCGAGTGCCACGCGCGGCGACAGGGGCGCGCGAAACACTCCGATCGGGAACGGCTAGGACAAAGCGCTATAGAGGGCAGCGAAGATCGTCGCCGCCCGCAGGTCGCCGGTCGTGCCCTCGCCCATCTTGTTCATCACGTAGGCGAACGTCATCCGGGCGTCGAGGTCGATGATCGCCACTGATCCGCCCCACCCGCCCCAGAAGCACGCCCGCGGGTTGGGGCTGAGCGGCATCTCCGGGCTGGGCAGTCCGAACCCGATGCCGTGGCGCAGCTTCAGCGGGAGGATCAGGTCGTCGCCGTAGAACTGCTCGTCGAACACGGGATCGGCTCCGGACGGTGATAGAAGGCGCACGCCGTTGGCCTCGCCACCACACGCCATCGGGGCATGGGTCAGGGCGACCGAGCGGGCGTTGCCGAAGCCCCCGGCGGCCGGGATCTCGGCCCGTCGCCATGGCACCGTGTTCGCTTCAGTGGCCTCGAGCGACACCGATCGGGCGACCCGATCGAGGATCGAGTCCGGTTCGACACCCTCGACGCTAAACGGAACGGTTGGCGGGATGACGTGGGCGATCCGGCCGTCGTGTTCGGCGGCCGTGCCGATGTGGAAGTCGGTACCGAGCGGGCCGGTGATCTCGGCGGCGACGAACTCGCCGATCGTCTGGCCGGTGACCCGGCGGACGATCTCACCCTCGAGGTAGCCCTGGGTGATGAGGTGATAGCCCGACGCCGTACCCGGCTCCCACCACGGCTCCTGGGCGGCGAGCAGCGACGTCGCCTGCTCCCAGTCGTACAACACGTCGACGGTGATCGGCTCACTCCACGTCGGTAGCCCGGCGGTGTGGCTCATCACATGACGCACCTCGACGCCGGCCTTGTTGCTGGCACGGAACTCGGGCCAGACCTTGTAGACGGGCGCGTAGAGGTCGAGCTCGCCCTCGTCGGCGAGCATCAGGCAGGCGAGCGCCGACACCGTCTTGGTGGTCGAGAAGACGTTGATGATGGTGTCCCGTTGCCACTGCCGCTCGGCACCGTCATCACCGGTGATCGTGCCGCCCCACAGATCGACGACGAGCTCACCCTCGATCGTGACGGCGACGGACGCACCGACGTCGGTGGGATCGCGACCGGGTTCGAAGTTGCCGGCGAAGGCGTCGCCCACGGCGGCGAGTCGATCGTCACAGGTCCCGCTGATGTCCATCTGGGTGACCGTACCCTTGTGGCCATGTCGATCTTCGAACATCCCGTCAACACACTCTCCGGTGAGCCGTCGAGCCTCGTGCGATTCGAGGGGTCGCCGACGCTGATCGTCAACGTGGCGTCGCGGTGTGGTCTGACTCCGCAGTACACCGGGCTCGAGGCCTTGCAGGAGCGCTATGGCGGCCAGGGTTTCAACGTCGTCGGCTTCCCGTGCAACCAGTTCGGCAGTCAGGAACCGGGTTCGCCCGAAGAGATCGAGACGTTCTGTTCGACGACGTACGGCGTGACCTTCCCGATGATGGAGAAGATCGAGGTCAACGGCCCCAACAGACACCCGATCTACGCCGAGTTGACCGCTGTCGCCGACGCCGAGGGCCATAACGGCGACATCCGCTGGAACTTCGAGAAGTTCTTCGTCGGCAAGGACGGCTCGATAACCCGATTCGCACCGATGGTCGAGCCGCAGGACCCGGCCGTGGTCGCGGCGATCGAGGCCGACCTCGGCTGACGGCTATTCTGCCGGCTCCGGCTGAGACGGTAAACGGCGTTGCCGGCGGTTCCGCCGTAAGACGAGACGACTGTCACAGCGTGAACGACACCTTGGCGTGCCAGCCTGGATGGCGGGTCGAACCGGTGCCGGCGTGTGACGGGTTCCGCCACCTGATTGCGCGCCGACACCCGGTTCCCCACTTCGTCTAGAACGGGGAGGGGATAGGCGGTAACCGTCCCCTCCCCGTTCCGAGCCGCTCAGGGCTCCCCCTGCCCGCGAGCGGCGATCTCAGGCCGACGCGCCGTGCGCGACCACTACGGCCCGGTGGCCGTGATGCTGGTCGCGGAGCCCGTTGATGTCGGCGACGTCGAAGATGATGCGCCGAAGGTCCGAGCCGCGCTTGACCGCATCGCCAGACGTGCATTCGTTGACGGCGGCCTCGGCGAGGTTGGCGACCTCCTCGACAAGTCGGACCAACGCGGCGCCTTCGTCCATGGCCCGTCGAACATCGAGAAACTCGGCCGACCAGATGGCTTCGTTGAGGCTGTGCAGTGCGTAGATCGTCCGCAGCAACGGCCCAGCGAGCTCCTCGACAGTCGGGAGTGTTGACATCTCGTCGGCGAGACGCGCCCGAGTCTGGGCGACCACGTCGCCGTCGCTGGATTGTTCCGCCGCCATCTCGCCCTGTTCCGTCGTACCCCCGATCCGCCTCGGGGGTGGGCGAACGATAGGCCGCGGTTCCGGGCGTCACAACCTCTCTCCAGGAACGGCCGGCGACTCCGCCTCACCCTTCGGCGTTAGGCCACGTCAGAATGCTCAACTACACCGTTACGCTGGTCAGCTATGTCGAAGAAGACCAAGAAGCGCAAGGCCCGCATGCGCCGTTCCAAGGCGAACCACGGCAAGCGCCCCAACATGGGCCGCGGCTGATCGGTCCACCGCCAGTCCGTTCTGCCACATGACGTTGTCGACCTCGGTCCCGCCGACCCGGCGCGAGGACGTCGTCGACACCTACCACGGAACCACCGTTGCCGACCCGTACCGCTGGCTGGAGGACGGTGACGATCCGGACGTGGCCACCTGGGTCTCCTCCCAGAACGAGCTGACGAGGTCGATCCTTGATGTTCCCGCTCGCGCCGTGTGGCACGAGCGGCTCGTCGCGTTGATGGAGCTGCCGGTGCTGCAGCATGCAACGCTGCGCGGCGGCTACCTGTTCTGCTACGAGCGCCCGGCGGGCGCCGAGCAGTTCGTGCTCGCCCGGCGGTCGGCCGCCGATCCGACGAAGGACCCGGTGGTGCTTCGCGATCCGTCAGCGTCGAGCGTCGACGCCGCGACGGCCATCGACTGGTACTACCCGTCGAGCGACGGTGCGTTGGTCGCAGTCGGCATCAGCGAGGGGGGGACCGAGCACTCCGTGCTGCACGTCATCTCCGGCGTCGATGGCTCGGCGTTTGGCGGCGAAGGCGACCGCATCCCGGATACGCGGGCATGCTCGGTGGCCTGGGAGCCGGACGGATCGGGGTTCTTCTACGTCCGCTATCCAGCCGGCGACGAGTACAACCGCACGGTCCATCACCATCGCCTCGACACCGACTGGCGCGATGACCCGGTGGTGTGGGACGACCGGCCAGACCCGCAGGCGTGGCCGGACGTGACGCTGACGCCCGATGGCCGCTGGCTGATCGTTCACGTCGAGGTCGGCTATCGACGGACCGACATACACGTGCTCGACCGCCGCACCGATCAGTGGACCACGCTGATCGGTGGCGTCGACGTCGCCACGTACTTCTCCGTGGCCGCCGACGGACGTTCGCTGGTAGGGATCTCCAACCTCGACGCGCCGCGTGGTCGCGTCGTACGGGTCGCCCTCGATGTCGACGTGCTCGCCGGCGGTCCCGAATCGTGGGAGACGATCGTCGTCGAACGGGACGACGTGATCTCCCAGCTTGCCGTCACCCGTGGCGGGTTGCTCGTTGTCACCAGCGCTGGCGCCGTGGACACCGTCCGCCGCCTCGACAGCGATGGCCGGCCGCTCGACTCGATCGACGGGCTCGGCGAGGTGATCGCCGTAGCTGATGACGGACTGGCGGCCGATCCGGACGTCGACGACGCCTTCGTGGTCGTCGACACTTATAGCGCTCCGACGTCGTTGTGGAAGATCGCCGGCGGGCCGACCGGCGACGCCGGTCACGGAGCGTTCTGACGCCGCGTCGCTGACCGGTGGGCTCAGGGTCGAACGGCGCAGCTACTCCTCTGCCGACGGCACCGAGATCGGCCTGTTCCTCGTCCACCGTGCCGACGTCACGCCGAACGCCGACACGCCGACCATCCTCAACGGATATGGCGGTTTCACGATCACCCTCAGCCCGGCGTGGCAGCCGCGGATGGCGGCCTGGTGCGCGGCCGGCGGTCTCTATGCTGTCGCCGGCCTGCGCGGCGGACACGAGCACGGCGAGGCGTGGCACACGGCTGGATCGCGTGGCAACAAGCAGAACGTCTTCGACGACTTCTACGCCGCCGCAGACCACCTCGTCGAGTCCGGGCTGACCAGCCGCCGGCGCCTGACGATCCTCGGCGGATCCAACGGTGGACTGCTCGTCGGCGTCGCCTTGACCCAGCGGCCGGACCTCTGCGCGCGCCGTGCTCTGCGCGGTGCCGCTGCTCGACATGATCCGGTTCCCGCAGTTCCGCATCGCCAAGCTGTGGACGTCCGAGTACGGCGACCCCGACGTCGCCGAGGAGTTCGCCTGGCTGCACGCCTACTCTCCGTACCACCATGTCGTCGACGGGACGTGCTATCCGGCGACGCTTGTCCAGACGGCGGAGGGCGACTCACGGGTTGACCCGCTGCACGCCCGCAAGATGGTGGCGCGGCTGCAGGCCGCGTCGTCGTGCCAGGACGAGCGCCCGATCCTCCTCTACCAGGAGGGTCGCGCCGGGCACGGTGTCGGCAAGCCGGTGTCCAAGCGCGCCGACGAGATCGCCGACGCGTTGACGTTCCTCGCCACCCACGTCGGCCTCTGACACGTTCCACCATCACCGACGGTGTGACAGGCGGTCCGTACCATCGGGCTGTGACTCTCGAGCTCACCCCCGTGCAGCAGCGCACGTTCGACTTGCTCAGCCGCAACGGAGAGCCGGTCGTGTTCGACCCCGGTGTGGTCGCCGAGCTGCGCGCCGACGTCGGCAGCGGCCTCACTGAGCTCGCCGGCCGCCTTGCGGGTTCGACGGGGAGCGAGTCCGCCCCGGCCGTCGTGATCACGAAGCACGACCTCGGCGAGGTGTTCACGTGCGAAGCAAAGTGGGCGGCCCCTGATGACTTCACCTGGTCCGCCGCCAAGGCCACAGGTCAGGTCGTGCACAAGGCGATCCAGCTGTCGATCCACTGGCGTGGCGAGGTCGTTCCGATCGCTGTGGTCGACGAAGCAATCGCTCGCCTCGCCGACGACGAGAACGGTCTCGGATCGTGGCTCGCAACGCTGCCGCCAGGTGACGTCGCCGACCTGCGCGGTAGAGCGGTCGAGCACGTCACCAAGTTCCTCGAGTGCTTTCCGCCGCTCGATCCCCGGTGGCGACCGGTCACCGAGGGCGCCGCGCAATTCCCGCTGGCCGGCCCGATCGTGTTGCGGGCGCGCATCGATCTGACGCTCGGCGTGCCACGCCAGCGCGAGAGTCGCAAGGTCATCATCGACCTCAAGACCGGACGGTTGATGAATCGCCACCGCGAGGATCTCCGCTTCTACGCGCTCATCGAGACGCTGGTCCGCGACGTGCCACCCCGGCTGCTCGCCTCGTACTCGCTCGACTCCGCCGCGGCGGACACGGAGGAAGTCACGGTCGACCTGTTGCGCTCGACGGTGCGTCGCACGCTCGATGGGGTGGAGCGGATGGTCGAGATCCGCTTCGAGGGCCGACCTCCGACGCGTAGTCCGGGCCCTGCGTGCCGGTGGTGTTCTCATCGCCGCGACTGCGACGACGGGCAGGCCTGGTTGGCCGCCGATCGCCTCAGCGACTGACCGAGCCCCGACGCTGACACCCCGCGTTCATGATGAGGTCATGCCAGAGCAACCGCAGCAACGAAACGTGGTGGCGCCGCCTGCCGCCACCACCGTCCAATTCGCTGCGGCGGCACGGGCACTCGCCGCGGCGGCGCGGCGGTTCGGGCTGGCTGCCCCCTCCTTCCGTACGCCGCCGCGGCTCGTCGGTCTCGATCGCACGGTGCGACGTCGCGCCCAGGGCGGTGTCGTGTCCGTGCGCCTTCGTGGTCGCCCGTGGGTTGCTGCCCTCGCCGACATGATCGACGGGGTCGTCGCGGTCAACCAACTCGACGCCCGGCGGGCGAACCGGGTACGCGCCGACCTGTGGGACGCGGTTGCCACGCACACCGGGGTCGACCCGACCCGTCCGCCGGTGGCGCTGCCCGGCTCGAGGTCACGTCCGCCGACCCGGCGGGTGGCGTGACTACAACTCGCCGAGGGCGGCGACGATCACGAATCCCTGGCCCGGATTGGCGAGCTCGGCCGCCGCCTCGAGGTCCGGATTGGACGCCAAGGCGTCGGGCGGGATGATCAGGATCACCACCTGGGTCCCATCCGGGGCGAACGCCGCCAGTGCGGTCGCCCCCTCGAGCAGCCCAGGAGCCTCGGTCACGTCGAATCCGAGCTCGCCGAAGCCGGCTTGATAGGCAGCCGTTACGGCGGCGGGATCTCCCGACAGGTGCCACACATCGGCGTAGACCTGGGTCGGCGGCAGCCCGAGTGCGAGGTCGATGGCCGGATCGTCGACGAGCGGCCCGACTCCCTCCGGTACGGGCACGTCGTCCCAGAACGCCGGCCGGGCGACCGGTGGATCCTCCTCGCACGTCGTCCCCGGCGCGGGCAGTTGCAGATCGCGGATCACCGACGCTTCAGCTTCGGTCACGCAGCTCGACGACAGGATCTGACCGTGCCCCTCACCCGCGAACGTCACCAGCGAGACGTTGGGACCCATTTGAGCCGCTAGCTCCTCGGCCCAGCGGAACGGAGTCGCCGGGTCGTTGAGCCCGCCGACGACGACGATCGGCGCCGATCCGGAGTACGACGGGGTGATCGCGTCGACCTCCTCGGGGAAGAAGTCGCCACAGAGGTCACGGAAGTCGGTGAGGTCGTAGCCACGGGAGAACCGCGGCGCCACCCGATGCAACTCTGCAAGCAGAGCGGCGGGATCGGCTGGAACTGTCTGGTCGATGCCGCTGGCGCAGCGGATCACCGGACCGGATTGGCGGATGCTGGCGTACGTCCCGTCGCTCGAACGCCCGTTGTACTCGTCGGCCATCGCCAACAGGGAGGTGCCGTCGCCATCCTCGGCTTCGGCGAGGGCCGCGCCGAGGGCCGGCCAGGCGATCTTGCTGTACATCGCCGACACGGTCGCCGTCTCCATCGCCACGTGGTTGACCGGCCGCTTGCCGTCGGACTTGACCGGCGTGGCCTCGAGGTTGGCGATCAGGCGATCCCAGCGAGCGCCGACGTCGATATCGGTGAAGGCGCACTCGTTGCCCTCCTCGCACCAAGCTGCCCAGTTGGCGAACGCCTCTTCGAAGCCGACGAGCTGGGTGACCCACTGGTCGTACTCGCTGTCACCGCTCGGCTCGTAGGCGGAGTCGAGGGCCATCGCCCGCACCCGATCCGGGAACAGGGTGGCGTAGACGCCACCCAGGTAGGTGCCGTAGGAGACGCCGATGAAGGACAGCTGCTCGTCACCCAGAGCGGCTCGGATCATGTCCATGTCGCGCGCCGTGTTCTCCGTGGAGTAGTGGCGCAGGGTGTCGCCGTAGACCTGCTGGCAGGCGTGGCCGAGCATCTTCTGTTGGGCGACGCTGGCCGCTGCCTCGACGGCGTCGTCGGGTGTGTCGTCGGCATACAGCAGTGCCTCGATGGCGCGGTCGTCGATGCAGTCGATTCCAGCCGAGCGGTCGACGCCGCGAGGGTCGAAGCCGACGATGTCGAAGCGGCCGCCGAGTCCCATCTCGAAGTCGAGCGACTCGGCGGCGTTGGCGGCGAAGTCGAACCCGGAGCCACCGGGACCTCCTGGATTGAGGAGGATCGCCCCTTCGCGGATCGATGACACGGCCGGGTAGCGGATCAACGCGAGGTCGATCGTGGGCCCGGACGGGTCGCCGTAGTCGAGCGGCACAGCCAGCGTCGCGCACTCGAAGCCGTCGCTGGTGCCTTCCTCGCAGTCCCCCCAGACGAGGCTGTCGGGTGGCGCGGTGGCCGGCTGATCAGCCGCTGAGAACGCAGGCGTTGGTGGGGCGGCGAGCATGGCGAGGAGGCCGACTCCGCCGGCGCTGAGCGTTCGCAGCATCGCCTCAGGGTAGGGCGCAACTCGGTTGCCGCGTCGGCGCCACGGCGGACGTTTCCGGTCCGTCCTCGAGGACCCGACGGATGGCCACAAACCAGGCGTCGGCCAGCTTGCAGTACCCGGTCGCGTTCATGTGGGTGTAGTCGGTGTGGAGGTCGCTGACCTCGATCACGCTGTACATGTCGACGTACGACACCTGCTTGCCCTCGTCGATCTTCGAGCTGACGATGCCGGGGACGTCGGCGTTGAAGGCTTCGATGCGCTCGGCGTACGGGGAGCCCAACATCTGGGGGATCGATGCGACGATCAGGTGACTGTTCGGCAACTTCGCGGCGATCTCGTCGATGAGGGCGCTCAGACGCTGAGGCGCCGTGCTGAGTCGATCGCCCTGGACCATGTCGTTCGTGCCGATCATCAGCAGCACGATGTCGGGCCGGTAGCGGCCCAACCAGTCGTCGACCGACGCGGCGATCTCGTCGATCCGGAAGCCAGAGTGCCCTTCGTGATCGCGGTCCCTCAGCGTGGTCGGACCGTTGCTGAGCGAGCCGACGAAGTCGACGGCCAAATCGTCGTCGGCGAACCGTTCCGCGAGGTCGATCCGGTAGCCGCCCGGGATGTTGTACCCGTCAGTGAGCGAGTCACCGAGAGGCATCACCGCGATCGGAGCCGGCTCATTGGTTGCGGCAGCGGCCGATGGACTCACGCTGCCGAGGAGCAGGATGGCCGTCATCGCGACGAGGACGAATCGCGCCACCGTCCGCCGTCGCTGCGGCGGCCATCGATTGTCGGGAACCTTCCTGTCGACTCTCAACATGCGCTGGTGAACCTCCGGTGCCCCGATCGTGCCATGGCGTAGCCAGACCGCGGTCAGAAATTGGGAACGGCACCCGCGACGAGTGGCGCGAGGGTCAGTTCCGGTTCGTCCTGTTCCAACCTCGCCAGCCGGTAGCGGTTCTCGAACAGGGCGACGATCGCCCCGTCGGACCGACGCAGCACGCGGATTCCGCCGATGTCACGCAACCGGGGGAGCGACTTCGCGTCGGTGCGGCGGATCGCCTGGTAGCCGGCTGGAAGGATCTCTGCCGGGGCACCGAACTCGCCGGCCAAGCGGTGGCGGAACACGTCGAACTGCAAGGCGCCGACGGCTGCGAGGACCGGCGTCGACTCGACGTGGTCGAGGTCGCGCAGGACCTGGACGACACCCTCCTCGTCGAGCTGTTCGAGGCCCTTGCGGAACTGCTTCGCCCGTCCCGTGTCGAGCGGGCGCGCTGTGGCGAAGACCTCGGGCGAAAATCGAGGGATCGGCGGGTACGTCACCGCCGCGCGGGTGTCGTGGACGGTGTCGCCGAGCTGCAGGCCGGTGGCGTTGACGAGCCCGATCACGTCGCCCGGAAAGGCGACTTCGACGGTCTCGCGCTCGGCGCCGAAGGCGGTCATCGCATACTTCGTCGTCAGCTCGCGGCCAGTGCGCGCACACGTCACGGTCATGCCGCGGTCGAAGCGGCCGGAGCAGATCCGGGCGAACGCCAGTCGGTCGCGGTGGGAGGGATCCATGTTCGCCTGCACCTTGAACACGAAGGCCGAGAATCCGGCGTCGAGCGGTCTCGCGGCGCCGTCTTCCGTGAGCCGAGGCGCCGGATCTGGTGCCAGATCGACGACGGCATCGAGGATCATGCGGACCCCGAAGTTGGTGAGCGCCGAGCCGACGAAGACCGGCGTCGAGTCGCCAGCGAGGAACGACGGCACGTCGATGTCGGCGCCGATGGCGTCGAGCAGTGCCAGTTCGTCGACGGCTGTGTGCCAGCTGGCACCGTCCGTGGCGGCCGCGTCTGCGAAGTCGACGATCTGTTCGGGGGCCAGCGACGTGCCCCGTTCCGTCCGTGCGTAGCGGATGTAGGTGCCGGTGCGACGATCGATGACTCCGCGCAGATCGCCGGCCGGGCCAACCGGCCACGTCGCCGGCGTTGGGCGCAACCCGATCTGCGCCTCGATCTCGTCGAGCAGCCCCAGCGGCTCGCGGCCGGGGCGGTCGTACTTGTTGAGGAATGTCAGGACGGGTAGCCGTCGGGAGCGACACACCTCGAACAGCTTGAGCGTTTGCGCCTCGATGCCCTTGGCGCTGTCGAGGACCATCACGACGGCGTCGACGCCGGCCAGCACGCGGTAGGTGTCCTCGGAGAAGTCCTTGTGCCCGGGCGTGTCGAGGAGGTTGATGACATGGTCCCGGTAGGGGAACTGCAGCACGGTCGAGCTGATCGAGATGCCGCGCTCGGCGCTCCAGTTCCATCCAGTCCGACGTCGCGGCGCGCCGGCCCTCACGGGCCTTGACTGCGCCCGCCCGTTGCACCGCCCCGGCGTACAGGAGGAACTTCTCGGTCAGCGTCGTCTTGCCCGCGTCGGGGTGGCTGATGATCGCGAACGTGCGCCGCCGCGCGGCCTCGACCAGCACGTGGTCGGCTGATGCGATGGCGGGGGCGGTGGCGGTCACGGTCGTTCGACGCTATCGGGATGATTCCGCCGCCGGCGACGTAGGTTGTGCCGCCATGGCCGACAGCACAACCCAAATCACCGTCGAAGACAACGAGGCAGCAGCTCGCTACGAGGCGATCGACGGCGGTGAGGTCACCGGATTCGCTCGCTACTCGCGGCGCGGGGGCCGGACGATCTTCGTCCACACCGAGGTCAGCGACGGTCACGAGGGGGAGGGCATCGGCTCGGCGCTCGTCGCTGCCGCGCTCGACGCCGAGCGCGCCGCTGAACGCCCCGTCGTCCCGTTGTGCCCGTTCGTGCGATCGTTCATCGAGCGGCACACCGAGTACGCCGACCTCGTCGACTACACCTTGCTCGCCGCGATCGACGGCGATTGAGCCAACGGCTCTGCGTGGCTGCCGTAGCGTGATGCTGTAGTTGCTGGGCACCGCCCAGACCGGAGACGCCCGGGTGGCGGAATTGGCAGACGCGGGGGGCTTAAACCCCCCTGGTGGCAACACCATGCGGGTTCGATCCCCGCCCCGGGCACCTGCATCTAGCTGGGATTTTACCCACTATTCACGTCCGGGTTTTATCTACCTCAAAGCCATCCGTGCACAGATCGTGCACAAGAATGGTACGACGAGATTGGTGGGTCGATCCATCCCGACTGGTTCACCCGTGAGTTCGGGCGTGTCGTCACCACCTCCGGCCTCGTCCCGATCCGGCTCCACGACGTTCGTCACACGTACGCCACGCTGGCGTTGAAGGCCGGCGTTCATCCGAAGGTCGTCAGCGAGCGACTCGGCCACGCCACCGTCGGCATAACGCTCGATCTGTACTTCACGTCACGCCGGCGATCGCCCGCGACGCCGCCAACGTCGTCGCCCAATCCATCTTCGAGAGTGGGCCGAAGCGATGGTCGGACGCTGCCTCCGCCAACGTTGTCGATCCGGACGGGCGGGTGGTCGACCTCGGAACGGCTGATGAATCGTCCGAGCGCGGCTGGATTGTGACCGCGTTCGCGGAGGCGCATGCCATGAGCATCACGGTTGGCCATACGACATTTGATCGGGTCCGCTACGACTCGGATGCCGACACTCTCTATCTGCACGTTGGCGAGCCGGACCAGGCGGTCGACTTCGACGAGTCACCAGAGGGTCACGCACTCCGCTTCAACGCCGATGGAGAATTGATCGGCCTGACGATCGTCAACGCCAAGCGGCTTCTCGACGGCCCCAAACCGATCGTCATCACCGTCCCCGAACGGGTCACGATCGATCCCGCGACGCTGGCACCAGCGGTTGCTTGACTGCCTACCGGGCCGACGAGCGAGAACCGAAGCAGCCAACTCGCGAACACTCCAGCGGTCGTGCCAGGTCGCGAAGATCGACGGTGACGTCGTTGTCACGGGGCTCCAGAACCCAACTCTATGAGGTGCTCTGAGGCGGACGCTTCCGTCCGCTCGTTGAGCCGCCACACGGCCCGTCGTCCACGCCCGACGCGCCGCATCGAGCCGGCGGGCGGGGATCCATGGGGTATGGGGTGCGTGACACCCCGGGAAGCCTGACCGCCGATCGCAGCTCGCGAACCTCTGGGGGCGTGAGGCGCAACGACGAGCGACCGGAGCCGGACGCCGATGTCCAAGACGTGCGCCGGGGTCAGCTCAAACGAGACCGGCCGCTGCCTCGACGGCACCCCCGGGCGCAGAGCCGGCGATCGAGGTCGCGCCGCCGCGCTGGTAGCCCGTTGATAGCGGACAGAGCGTCGCGCCGGTTCGGCCACTTTGTCACCCGTGACGCATGTTGTGACGCTGCACCTGTCCCTCTGAGAAGTACGGATTTCCCTGGTCGAAGCCTCCGATGCGCTGTTCTACGGGGCGTTGTGAGCGCTGAGCGGCGGCGGCGGCCGGCGGGCGACCTCCGGTTGCTGCCACCGCGGTCGATGTCAAGTCCCCCATCCGACGGGGGCGCGAGGGTCGGGCATGTAGGCGCAGTAGGTGCCGGTGCGGATGGTCCGGTTGAGGTGCTCACCGAGTTGGGGGTGGTGGTCGCCGATCCGGGTGATGGCGTGGCGGATGGCGCGGGTCACGCCGGCTCGAGCGCGTTCGGAAGCGGATGCGGCTCGTCGATCGCGGCCGCTCAGGCCAACGGCGCGTGAGAGTTCCCGAAGTAGGAAGTCGCGTTCGGCGTCGGCCTGCGCGGCCCGTTCGCCGTCGCCGATGGCGTGCGCCTGCTCGATGTCGTCGTCGATCTCGGCGAGGCGGCGCCGGTAGGCGTCCTTGGCTCGGGCGTCGAGCATCTCGCCGGCGTCGCCGAGTGCCGAATGCGGCAGGCGGGCCGCGTGGCTGTTGTCGAGCGATGCAACGCTGCCGGTCTCGGCGGCGACGAGGTCCAGCACGTGGTACTCCCGGCCCGGATCGGCCAGGAGCCGGGCGAGGTAGTGCATGCCTTTGAGGTCGCGCACCCGGACGGTGTGACCGTCAAAGATCACCGTCCAGTAGTCGCCCTCGCACCGAAAGTCGTCGACGGTCGCAGCCGGCTGCTCGTCGAGTGCGTCGTGGTGGGCGATGTCCCCTGCCGGGGACACCGTTGGGGCGGCTTCGATCTCCTCGAGGATCGTGCGGGCCGCTTGGCGCTCCAAGTCGGCCCGCTGTTCGCTGCCGCTGGCGTGGTGGGCGTCGGCGAGGCCGAGCCGGGCGCGCGCCGCCTCGTAGGGGGCGCCGACTTCGTTCCACAGTCGCACCGCTTCGGACAGGGATTGTTCTGCGCCCGTCGCATCACCGTCGGCGAGCCGCACCCGTCCGCGGGCGTGGGCGGCACTGGCGACCAGCGCTTTGCTCTCGAAACGGGCGGCGACGAGATCGAGTTCGTCGGCGGCCGATCGGGCCCGGTCGAGGTCGCCGGCCGCGATGGCGATCTCGACCTGCGCCTCGAGCAGCGGGGCGCGCTGCAGGTCGGTGTTCGGTGGTCGCTCCTTGGACGGCACCCGCAAGGGATGCTCGAGGGCGTCTCGAATGGAGGCTGCCGCAGCGGCCACGTCGCCTTGGGCCAGACGCACCAGGGCGAGACCCGGTTGGGGGTCCCACCCGGCACGATGAGCCGCCAACAGGGCTTGCTCGGCGCCGGCGATGTCTCCCTGGTGTAGTCGGATCCGTCCCAGCTCGTTCAGCGGCCACCCCAGCTCGCGCCGCAGGTAGGGGCGCAGTTCCTCGCAGGCCATCAGTGCCTGCCTTTGGGCGTCGTGGCACGACCCGCGCAGGCGGAGGATCTCGGCGCGATGCACCCGACAGCGTCCATGGAGGCTGCCGATGGCGTTCGTCTCGCACCACCGCTCCATCGCCTCGGTCCACTGCTCGGCCACGTCATACAGGGCGAGGCCCTGCAGGGCGCACACCAACTCGCAGTACACGACTCCCGTCGACAGCGGATCAAGCTCCCCGGAGACCGTCGCCACCCCGGCCTCGTCGAGCAACGCCAGCCCTTGGGGGACATCGCCGTCCAAGATGAACAGGCGGGCTTCGGCCACTCGGCCGATGGCGCACGCCGCCGGGTCACACCGCGAACCCACGTCGATGGCACGCCGGGCCCACTGCCGGGCGCCGGCCATGTCGCCGGTCAGCATCCGCTCATAGGCGCGCACGACCCCAAGCCAGGCATGCGCCGGCGTCTCATCGTGACCTTCGAGCAGTCGCTCGGCCCGTGCCAGCCAGCCGCGCACCGGTGCCATCAGCGCCGTGTCGAAGAGCAGGTGCATCGCCAGACGGACGGCCGCACCTGCGGCCGCGACCTGGTCACCGGCCTGCATGCAGGCGGCGTGGGCGCGCTCCCACGCCTCGACGGTCACATCGAGATGGCCGGCCGCGTAGGCGACCTCACCAAGCACCGGCAGATCCGTAGGGACCAGAAGGTCGTCCGCGTCCGCCTCCATGAGCAGGTCGAAGGCCTGCTGCCAGTCCCCCCGGGCCGCCGCGTCACGGGCACGCTCGACGAGGCCACGACCAGCGTCATCGCTCATCGCACGCCTCCCGAATCCGTGACCGATCGGAACCGGGATCAACCGGCGCCGAACGTAACCGTCAGGGTTACCGCCGTAACAGTCTCGCTCACGCACCTCGGGTAGAGACCACGACATCCCCGAACCAACAAGACACTCCCGAGGAGAACTCATGAACAGCGCAACCGCCGCTTCGGTCCAGGAACCGACGTCCGCGAACATCAACCACGCCCCGCGATCAGGAACCGTCCACACGAACGGGCAGGAGCTGTACTACGAGATCCACGGAGACGGCCCCCCGCTCGTCCTGGTCATGGGGATCGGATACGACTCGTCGCTGTGGACGCTGCAACAAGTCCCCGAACTCTCCACCCGGTTCCAGGTCGTCCTCCTCGACAACCGCGATGCCGGGCGCAGCTCCCGAACCGATCACCCGTACACCATCGCCGACATGGCTGACGACGTCGCCGGTCTGCTCGACGCGCTCGAGATCCAACGCACCCATCTGCTGGGCCTGTCGATGGGCGCGATGATCGGGATGGAGTTCGCGCTGCGACATGCTGATCGTCTCGATCGGCTGGTACTCGCAGGACCGGGTGCAGCGCCCGCTCGCAGCGCCGTCGACCCGATCTCCATCTGGAACTGGGTCAAGGCAAACGACCCCAGCGGCGACGTGTTCGGCGCGCAGCAGTTCACCTGGCTGTTCTCCTCGGCCTTCCTGCGCAACCAACAGGCGGTGCACGACACGATCGCCTTGCTGGCGAGCAACCCGAACCCGATCGAGCCGGAGGCCTACGATCGCCAGGCTCAGGCCTACCTGCAGTTCGACGCCCTCGATCGGCTCGGCGGCATCACAGCCCCGACGATGGTGATCGTCGGTGAGCAAGATCTGCTGACACCACCGTGGGTCGCCCGTGAGGTAGCCGACGGGATCCCCGCAGCCCGGTTCGAGCTCGTCACAGGCGACGGTTCATCACACGTGCTGCCGCTGGAACGCCCAGACGACTTCAACCAGCTGGTGACGAACTTCCTCGCCGAGTGACGTCTCCCGTCGATCGACAACCCCTCAACAACCAACACCTTCCAGGAGGAATCATGCCCCTTATCCAAGTGAAGCTCATCGCAGGCGTCTTCGACGCAGCCGAGAAGGCAACGATCATCGAAAAGCTGACCGACGCCATCGTCAGCGTCGAGGGCGAAGCGATGCGGCCCGTCACATGGGTCACCATCGACGAAGTCACCAGCGGTGACTGGGGCATCGCCGGCAAGGCCCTGCACACCGCCGACCTCGTCGGCATGCGCTCCGCCGCGCAGTAGCCGAGCTCGCTACGGTGCCTGGCCGCTTTGCGCGGGGAGAGTCCGAAGTGCCGACCGAGAACGCCGATTGGTGTCCGCTGGGTCGGCACTTGTCGGCGGCCTCTGCGGCGGCGGGTCAACGACCCGGTTTCGCCCACGCCACCGGTCGCCTCCTCGTCAAGGAAGGATTCGCCGTCAGCATCGTCCAGAACCCGACCCTGTCCCTCGAGGACGATGTCGCTGCGACAAGGTTCGTCCTGGACGCCCAGGACGGCCCGGTCGTCCTGGTCGGTCACTCCTACGGTGGAGCAGTCATCACCGAGGCCGGCATGCACGAAAACGTCGCAGCCGTCGTCTACATCGCCGCGTTCGCCCCTGATAAGGGCGAGTCCGTGAACACGCTGATCGCCGATCCTCCGCCCGGAGCATCCGTCCCGCCGATCCTGCCCCCACGCGACGGGTTCCTCTACCTCGACCGCGAGAAGTTCCACGACTCGTTCGCCGCCGACCTGAGCGCCGAGCAGGCCAGGTTCATGGCCGACTCGCAGGTTCCCTGGGGCGTCGGAGCGCTGGGGGGATCCGTCACCGAACCGGCGTGGCGCGTCAAGCCGAGCTGGTACCTCGTCGCCACCGAGGATCGGATGATCCCACCGCCGGCCCAACGGGCGATGTCTGAGCGTGCCGGTTCGACCGTCGTCGAGGCCAGCGGCAGCCACGCCATCTATGTGTCCCAGCCCGAAGCGGTCGCCGACATCATCAGACAAGCCGCGGCAGGATGACATCGCGAGCGCCGCGGGAGCGGTCCGGGCGCTCGTCCGCATCGCGTTTCCGTGAATTACGGCGTGTCGGCGTGCGGGTCGTGTTAGCTTGCCGCCCAGCCAGCGGGGGACTCGGCGGAATCCACCAACGGGGCGCACAGTGGCTGGCCGGGGGAGAACATGCTGGCCAGCAGGCATTCATTGGCCGTACTCATCGTCGCCGTCGGCGTTGCGGCCGGTTCGGACACCACAACCGATCCCACTTCGGGTTCGCCAGGCCCGACCACGACCGCTGCGGCGGGGATCGTCGGCTCGTGGCACCGCGCCCAGTCGTGCGAGGAGATGCTCGTCGTGTTCGAGGCCGCAGACCTCGCCGAATCCCATCTCGGCTGGCTACAAGGCAACTTCTACGGTGGAGGCCCGGGTCCAACCGAGGGCGATGTCTGCGAGGGTGCACAAGGGCCGCTGGAACACTCCCACTTCTTCACCGATGACGGCGCGTTCGGTTCGCATGACGAGCACGGGGAAGAGGTCGACCACGGCGACTACGAGCTGGTCGACGAAGACACCCTGGCATTCCCGTCGCACGCCAGCGAGTTCGGCTACGACGGCGACCTGGTCGTCGACTACCAGATCGACGACGACATCGTCACCTTCGAGGTCGTGCTGCCAGAGGCGTGCGAGGAGACCTGCAAGGACGCCTACGCGTGGGCGTTGTCCGCCTTCGCCTCGGGGCCATGGACCCGCAGCGGTGAGGATGTCGCCCGCATCATGTTCCAGCGAGCGCCAGGCGGCGAGGTCGTCGAGGCGGACGAAACCGACGTTTACGTGGTGAACGCAGATGGGGGTGAGGAGCGGTTGCTGGCGGCGGGGGCGGAAGCGGGACGCTGGTCTCCCGATGGCAGCGAGGTGTCGATCTTCTGCTGCGACGACGGGATGGTTGCCCACATCGTCGATGTCGCCACCGGCGAGGTTCGAGGTCTGGAGACGGCGGATCCGACCTTGGAGCTGCACTGCGGCTTCGGCTGGTCTCCCGACGGTGAGCGGCTGGTCTGCGAGGGCTACGGGGTGGACGATCCGAGCCGCAACGGCATCTACACCGTGCGCGCCTCCGACGGCGGCGGCCTGACGCGGATCACGTCCAACCCGGACGGTGGGGACATCCCCGGGGACTACTCGCCCGACGGGACCCGCCTCGTGTTCAAGCGCTTCGAGGACGAGGTTCCGACGGGGATGTTCGTCATCGACATCGCCGACGATGGCGCTGGGGAAGGCGAGCCGCAGCAGCTGACCCCGGAGGGGATGGTCCTCGACGACACCGGGCACGCCGGTCGCTGGTCGCCCGACGGTGAGGAGATCCTGTTCGTGGCCCGGGAGAGCGAGGACCACCACAAGGCGATCTGGATCGTCAACGTGGGGGCTGACGGCGGCGCGCCGAGCCAGCTGCCGATCGCCCCGGGCTGCGGCGGTCCGCTCGGCGAGGCGGCCGAGTACGGCTGCTACGCGCCGGACTGGTCGCCCGACGGCGAGAAGATCGTCTTCACACGCTCGGAGCCGGACGGCTCGAACGAGAGCATCTGGATCGTCAACGCCGACGGAACCGGCCTCGTCCAAGTCACCGACGGCACCGACGACAACCCCGATTGGGGACCACCGACGACAACGTGAGGCCCGATCTTCGGGCGCAGACCACCAGTGGCCAGCGGCGGCGCGTCCCCTGAAGACGGCCACTCCGAATTCGTTGCACACGATGCCCACCGAGTCGTCTCATCCGCCGTTCATCACGAATTGACCGTCGCTGAGAGCTGTGACCGCGAGGCATTCCGCGATCACCTGAAACGTCACGAGCGGGGCGAGACGAGCTACCTGGAGATGTCGAGCGGTCTGGCCGACAGCGGGATCGAGAAGTGGGCCACGCCCAGAGCCGGGCAATCTGGGCGTCCTCAGTCTCTCTGGTCGATCGCCGGTCACTAGCGTCCTCACAGCAACCAAAGAGTTCGCGCCCGAGCCACATACCCGTCGCTCGGCGCTCTCGCGAGCCTGCCCTACTTCGGGGCCGATCGCGCCGACTCGGCGCTCAACTCGGCCGGGTCAACGCCACCTCCGAGC
>CAVSZO010000031.1:0-184049 GCA_963732335.1 Ilumatobacteraceae bacterium
AGTCCAGGGCGTAGTCGGCGACTTGCTCCCAGCCGTCGATCGAGGGCAATAGGTGCGGTCCGGCGAACTCCTTGACCTCGGTGGTCGTGCCGGCGGCCTTGTAGTGCTTGGCGTTCGATCGCTGGATCGATGGCGGCATGAGGTGGTCGTCGCTGCCCGAGATGAACAGCAACGGCGCCCGATCCGGGTTCTTGTAGTTGACGTGGGTGTCGTCCTTGCCGGGATGGATGTTGGCCAGCGCGCTCGCCCAGAAGATCTGGCCGGACGCCGGAATGTGGTAGCGCTCGTAGAGCTCGCGGCCGCGCGCCTCGGTGAACGTGTTGGTGAACGTGTACTGCCATTGCTCGAAGGTGAGGCCCACCGCCCTGTGCCGGTTGGCCGGGTTCTTCAGCACCGGAAACGACGCCCGGAGCTGCGACAGCGGCACCCGCTTCACGCCTTCGGTGGGCGCCGAGTTGATCGCCACCCCGACCGCGCCGAAACCGCGGTCCATCAGCAGCTGGGTGAACACGCCGCCCGCCGAGTGGCCGATCAGGATCGGCGGCCGGTCGAGGCCTCCGACGACTCCCTCGAGACGCTCCATGATCTGCGCCACCGTCACCTGTTCGATCGGGGTCGGGTCGGCGTTCAGCGCCTCGACCTCCACCTCGAAACCCGGGTACGCCGGCGCCAGCACCGTGAAGCCCTTGTACTCGTAGTGGGCGATCCAGTCCTCCCAGCTGCGCGGGGTGACCCAGAAGCCATGGATCAAAACGATGGTGTCGGGAGAATCTTGAGCGCTCATCGCCGTGACCCTAAGGGTTGGCGAGCGACCGTGCCGAAGCAACGTTACGAAACACCACGGTCTGGCGTTGCGAGGCACCGATCGCACGGGATCGACCCCGAAACGCGAGCGGTGACGAGCGTCGCCGTGTCCACGTGCAGAGCTGCCGCGGATGCCGTTCGCGCCACAGTGCACAAATCAACGACCGATGGGTGTGGGAGCTGTTGAAGAGCGCCCCGGCACCGGTCGGCTACGACCCAGCAATCGTGTCAGCGTGGTCGAGCGGGCCGACCTCTCCGGTGTTCGTGGCCATAGGACTCGAACCCTGGCGACTGGTGTGCTTCCAGGAACTCCGATGTTAGGCGGAGCCGGCGACGTGCTCCGCTGGCCACCCTGACCGCAACCTCCGGCAAGCACGTCGTCGAGCAACGCCGGAGATGCAAGTCATTGCACACGCAATTAAATGCCGATCTGTGCGCTCCTCGTCGGCCTCGACGATGTCGTTCGGTCGTGCTGTTCGGGCGCGAGCGCACCTTCGCCCGCCAGGCCGGGCCGGCCGGCTCTCGTCGGCGATTGTCTGATCGGCCTTGCGTGTCGGCGGGACGTGCGAGTGGTTCAGCGTCCGACGCCGACCGTTGCGGGCACCGGCGGGGTTGGGAAGCCGCCGCTGGCCTGCTCGATGGCGTGGGCGACGCGGAGACAGGTGCCGTCGTCGAAGTGCCGGCCGATGATCATCAGCCCGGCTGGGAGTCCGTCGACCAGCCCGGCCGGCACCGACGTGGCCGGGTGCCCGGTGACATCGAACGGGGCCGTGTTGCCGATCATCTCCAGCGCCCTCGCGAGGTACTCGTCGCGTGGGGCGTCGGCGGCGGGAATCGTGGTGGCGGTGAGCGGCAGGGTCGGCATGACAAGCACGTCGTGGTCGGCCAACGCGTCGTCGTAGGCCTGGCGCAACTCGTAGGCGAGGTTGCGGGCCATCGCGTAGTGCTGACCGTGGCCGGTGTCGATGGCGTAGCGGCCCGCCATGACGACGAGCTTCACCGTCTCTGAGAACCGCGAGGCCCGTTCGCGCCATTGGCGCCCGTAGAACTCGATCAACTCGGGGTCGTACAGGCCTTTGTAGTTCATGCCATAGGCGTTGCCGTCGATCATCTGGACCGTGGCACCCTCGGTGGCGATGACGTTCCACACGTGCATCGCGTCACGGTGCCACGGCACCGACACGTCGGCGACGATGCAGCCGGCGGCACGGAGCTGCTCGATCGCCGCCCGCACCGCCTCGTCCACGCCCGGCTGCGACACGTCGGGGAGACCGAACCCCTCACCGACGACCCCGATCCGCAGACCCTCGACCGGGCCGACGAGGGCAGCCGAGTAGTCGCCGCCCGTGACGTCGGGCGGCTGGCGGGGATCGAGGCCATCGGCGCCGGCAAGCACGCCGAGCACGAGACCAGCGTCGGCGACGGTGCGGGTGATCGGACCGAGGTGATCGAGCGTCAACTCGATCGGGAACGCCCCCGTATAGGGAACGAGGCCATGCGTCGGCTTGTGACCGACGGTCCCGCAATAGGCGCTGGGGATCCTCACCGAGCCACCCTGATCACCGCCTAGCGCCACGTCGACGGCACCCGCCGCCACGAGCGCGGCGCTGCCGCTGGAGGACCCGCCGGCCGAGCGGGTCAGGTCCCAGGGGTTGCGCACCGGGCCAGTCCGCGACGTGTGGCTGCCGCCGGAGAAGCACAGGTCTTCGCACACCGCCTTGCCCGTGATGGTCGCGCCAGCGGCCAGCAGGCGGGTGACCACCGTGGCGTCGCGGCTCGGCACGAAGCCCTCCACGGTCTCCGAGCCGTTCATCATCGGCACGCCGGCAACCATGATGTTGTCCTTGATCGCCACGGTTCGCCCGGCCAGCGGACCGCCGTCGGTCTCCCGGATGTCGGTCGTCACGTACCACGCGCCGAGCGGGTTGTCGCGCTCAGCCGGGCGGGACCAGGGGCGGTCGCTCCGTGGGGTCGGAGCGGTGCGGGCGTACAGCTCCTCGACGGCCGTCCACGAGCTCAACAGGCCGGTCGCGAACGGCACAAACGAAGCGATGTCGGCGGAGCTCAGCTCGAGCCCGTACCGCTCCGCGACGGCAGCCAGGTCAGACTCAACGGGCGGACGAATCGCCATGGCGACCTCCAAGCTGGTCGGGGCAACGAGTCGAACGTAGAACGACGCTCACGCCATCGTCAATGACCATCGCGCCAGACGCCACCAGGTCGACAACGACGATGCGACAACCTCACCGGCGACGCGTGCGGTCCCCAGCACGCAGCGACGACGAATCTCCCGATGCCCAGTCGAGCTAGGCGGCAGTGCCAACGGCCCGTCGACGCGGCCCGAGCGGGCGCCGCCTTTCAACGAGTCTTGGCGCCAGCGACAGGAGATGTGGGCGTCGAACTCATCGAGCCGGCGTACGCGGACGGTACCCCCGCCGACCCGCGAGCGAGCACGTGGCGCCCACAAGCTCCGCCGGCACCCCCACCATCCTCGGCACGTCGATGCCGATCGGTGCGCGATGAGCGCAGCTCGAGGGCGTCGTTCTGCGCCCGCGCATGTTGCCATGTCGCACGAGAACCGCAACTCGTTGACGAGTCCAATTGTCATCGTCGGCGGGTCTCGCACGGTCAGAATCGCTCCTGCCCGGTGACCCTTTGCGGATCTGGAAGTCGCGCGACAGCGCCGCATGAAAGTTGGTGACGAGCGAGTTGACTCCGTGGTGGAACTCCTCGATCGGGTCGGCGCGTGTCGACACGACGGCGAACGCGGCGTCGAGCTGGGCGAGGTCGCGGGTTTCGATGAGCACCTTGAACTCGTCCGCCGCCGAGGTCGAGCTTGCTCCGCAGCAGCCGCCAGCGCTCGATCCGCCCATCCGCCTGCAGCGCCGTCAGATACCGGTCGAGCGCCGTGACGAATTCGAGGTCACGCACGCCCGGCGCGAGGTCGACGCTCAACTCATAGACGTCCACGGCGAGCATTGTGACCGAGCCCGGCGGGCGCCGCCGTGCGCGTATCTCGAAGGTGTTCGTGCCCTGCGCCGACCCCGCCGGCGGCGATCACCAACGCTTAGGCATCGTGCGAGGTGCCCGACCCAGTGCTGGTGGTCAATCCGTCCGGCGCCAACTGCGAATGACATGGCGCGTGACCGAGCAGGACGGCTTGATGACTACACGGTCGGCTCAACGCGGTGCGCGACCTGGTACACGTTGCCGAAACGATCCCGCACCATCGCCGACGATCGCCGTACGGGGTGTCGAGCGGCTGCTCCAAACTGATCGCTCCTGCGTTGAGCGCGCCGGTACGTGGTGTCGGCGTCGTCGACGTAGATCTACAGGAACGCCGCGGAGGGCTCGCGTTCGGCGGTTGAACCCACGAGAACGAGCGAGTCGCCGATGCGCAGCTCGGTGGCCGACCAGGACGGATCTCGCCAGACGCGTCAAGACGGCACGCAAGAACTCGACTTGCGCCTCAGGGTCAGCGACAAACAGGCGCGGGGTCACTGAGCTGTACCCGGCAGGTCGATCAACCACGACGACATGGTGTCACCTCGCACCGGTCGGGCGACTCGAATCGAACCATGACACGACGTCGTCGTGGCGATCGAGATGCCGTTCGGGCGCGGCTGTCTTGATGTGATGCCGGCGTTCAGTCGTGTGGTTACGTGCGCCGCGGATCACCTCTCGCTGACGGCGCCCTCCGACTCGCGTTCCCAGACTGGCAGCGACCGGAACGGGATAGTTTGGCGCCGTGAGCGATGACGTGACGATCGAACCCGGCCAGCGGTGGATCGGCAAGGACGACCTACCCGACATCGAGATCATCCAGGAGGCCGGCACCGGGGCGTGGGTGATCCAGACGACATACATCTGGACCGAGGACTACATCCGGGAAAACTACCGGCTGTCAAGCGTCGGCAACGACTGACGTCAGCCGCCCTCTGGGTCGGCCCTGACCGCGCGCCCGACCTCTTCGACAAGGCGTCGTCCGATTCCTTTCTCGTGGCTCGGAGGCTGGAAATGCAGCGGTGTGTGCTCGGTCACCGGCCCAAACGTCACCGATGTTGTATCTGCCTGGGTTGTACCCGACGCCAACGGCGTTGGCAGGGAACGGTGGCGCCGACGTGACTTCCAAAGACGCCGGTGCCACAGCCGCGACGCTCACAGAGCAACTACCGCGTCGTGTCCCATCGACATCAGTGTGATGGAGATGCCGTTCTGCGTCACAGTGGCTGACGTCGATGGTGTCGTTCGGTGGTGACGTTCTGGCGCGGGCTGGACGGTGCATCGAGGTCGGGTTGCAAATCTGGTCCGAGCGGTTGTCAGCGTCTTCGGGCGATGTGCGGTGCGGAGGTTCACGTCGCGCATCGGCGACGGTGAGCGGTCCGTAGCCTGCACGGCGTGGCCGACATCGAAATGCTCGACGGCGGGATCGCCAACGCTGGAGCCGTGGTGCGCGATGGCGACGACGTGCTGCGACCGTCGAGCGTGCACACGCCGACGATCCATGCGTTCCTCCGCTTTCTGTGCGATGAGGGCTTTGAGGCCGCCAGTCAGCCGATCGGAATCGATCCCGACGGTCGCGAGCGGCTCTCGTTCATCCCCGGCGACGTCGCGGTCCCGCCGTACCCGGCGTGGGCTGAGAGCGACATGGCGCTGGCGACGGCGGCTGCGCTGCTCCGTCGCATGCATGACGTCAGTGCTCGCTACGTCGCGCCGTCCGGGGCCACATGGAACGCCGAGATGGCCGACCCGGACGCCGGCGGTGTCCCCGCCGTGGACCTCATCATCTGCCACAACGACGTCTGCCTGGAGAACCTCGTGTACCGCGACCAGGTTGCCGTCGGGCTGCTCGACTTCGACTTCGCGGCGCCCGGCCGGCGTGTGCACGACCTCGCCACCTTCGCCAGGATGAACGTCCCGATCGACACCGACGAGGACGCGGCCCTGCTCGGACGGTGCGGTCCGTTCGATCCGATGCGGCGGCTGCGGGTCGTTGCCGACGCCTACGGTCTGCCGCCCGGTCGCACCGAGTTCTTGGACACGCTCGCCGACGGTGTGCAGCGCGGTGGTCAGTTCCTGCAACGCCGCTTGGACGAAGGCAACGTGGCGTTCCGCCAGATGGTCGAGGCGACCGGCGGCATGGCCAAGTTCGACCGGCGCCGGGCCTGGTTCACCGCCCACCGCGACCGGTTCGCCGACGCCGTCGGCTGATCCCGATCGGAACCACCGAAGTCGAGGCCACGCCACCCGCCGTACTCGGGAACGCCAGAGTCCTGCGGTCAGGATCACCACGACATCGATGCCCGGCGACGATGCTGGGAAATCCGTCTCAGGCCATCAGCGAGCGGTGACGGCGACACACACGGCGGACGCCCGGTCAGTCCCACGCGTCCCAGATCGCCCGCCAGTGGGCTGGCTGTCACACCGCTGCGAACGACATGCCGTTCGGGCGCGGCAGTCGCGCCGCGATCACTGGCATTACACGCTCCCATTCGGAGTGCCAGCGGCGACAGGGTGAAAGGTCGTCCCGCCTCGAGAACCGTCGTCGTCGATGTGACCGGGCGACGTTGTTCGAGTGCGTCGCTACGTGTGGTGCTGGCCGTCTTCATCGCCGGCTGTGGCGTGTGAGTGACGTGCGATACTGCGCTATGCCAACGTACGAGTACAGGCTTGTCGTGGTCAACGAACCGACGGCAGAGATCGAGCAAGCGCTCAACGAGCTGGCGAACGATGGCTGGCGAGTAACCCACACTCTTGCGAGTCCCGAGTCTCCGGCCATTCTCCTCGAACGCGAGGTGCGCCCAGGGGCTATCGGCAACATCCGCTGAGTGATGCCGGCTGAGAGGTGCAGCGGAGGTATCAAGTACTGAGTCCGCCTGTGAGCGCGCAAGCGCGCCCGTACGGTGAGCAAGGCCGCGCCGGCAGACGCTGCCATTGTTGCTGTCGAGTCGGCACGTGAGTGTTGTAGATGCAACTACATGCCGATCGGGCGTGCTCGCCGAGGTCACTCCGTCGTCGTTCTGTGCCGTCGTTCTGGAGCGTTTGCTACCGGCACCTATCGGTGGCCTCAGGAGCCCGCTGCGACGCGTGGTAGCGGACGCGCGCGTTTGCGGATGGTCGTCTCGGTTGGCATGAGCGTCCTCGACTGGCGTTTGGAGGACGCGGTGGTCAACGTCCACACGTTCTCGGCGCGTGGTATCGGACATGCCAGATTGGGCGGCCGAGGTCGCACAGGGGCTGGCGCGGCGCTGTGACCACCGTCATCTCGGCGGCGCAGGTAGTGTCCGGATCGTGGCCGATCCGCCATTCGTTTCGACCGACTTCGCGCCGCCGACGGCCCTGGTCGGCGACCACTTCCGGCTGGAGCCGCGCCGACGTCGACGTCAACCTGGCCGACTTCGTCACGCCGTGATCAACTGAACACGTCCGCTGTCCTCTCCGTTGTGCGGACGCGAGAGCCCCGCCCCCGAGGGGCGGGGCGGGGCTCTCGCGTGTGAAAGGGAACACACCTCGGCGGGAGCGGCGGCGAGCGGGACTGTCGGACCGCCGCCGCGTAGGTCGGCGTAGGGCGGCCAGATCGGCAGATCCGGCTCCCTCCACCGTCCGACTCTCGCGGGATGTCGGTGGACACCAGCGCGCTCGCCACTGTGGATTCACTCAAGAGCATGTCGTGTCCCCAAAGAGGTCCCCGCGGCTGCGGTCGAGTGCGCGGTCGGTCGGCGACGGTCGCGCGTGCACCAAGAGCCGCCGAGCGGAGCGTTCCGCTCGTCTCAACGGTTTGGCGCGGGCCGCGACGACCGTCACAGGAGCCAATGCGAGGGAACGTCGACAGATTCGGGGATGACTCCGATCTGCTTGAGCAGGCCGAGGGTGTCCGAGAGGGCGTGCTCGACGACGATCTGGCGGTTGCTGATGATGGCGATCGCCATGCCCGGGACGCGCACTCGGATTCCTGTTGGCGGGATGTCTCCGAAGTGGCCGGTGTGGGTTCCTTCCACGATGTATCGGGCGGCGACGCGATCTCGCTCCCCCTGGATGTCTTCGATGGTGATCCGAATCTCGGAGAACGCGGTGGTGAGCGTGACGAAGTGCTGCTTGTAGCCCTCAATGCCGATGATGGGCGCCGGATCGAAGCCTTCGTAGTTGGGGGCGATGAAGCGTTCGATCGCACTGGCGTCGCCGTTGTTCCAGATCTCCTCGATCGACTCACGAAATACTGCCTTCGACATGGAAACGTTCTCCTTAATCAGTGAGGTGCTCCGTGGCGCCGGTCGCGCCTCGGAGTAGCGGTTGCTGGTGAGGGGGCGTGGGGTTGGACCTCACGACGTGGGGCGTCTGGTCCGACTTGCCGGTGGGCTGGCCGGGTGTCGACCGAACCGTCGGACGGGACGAAGGCGGGGTGGGGACTGGCAAGATCGTTGGAGTGGATGCGGATCGCGCCATCTCCCACGGGCCGCCGGACCGGTTCGGAGATCCTTTCGTCGGTCGTGTCGCGGCGCTCGCATCGGCGCTGGAGACGGTTGGGGGCGGGTTCGGCGGCGTCGTCCCGGTGGTGCTCGTGTCGGGGGAGGCTGGTGTAGGCAAGTCCCGTTTCGCTCATGAGGTGACCGCACGGATGCCGCAGCGGACGGTGTGGTCGTCGTGTTGGGAGGGGGATGGTGCACCGCCGTTCTGGCCGTGGCTGCAGGTGCTGCGAGCGCTGCGCGCTCGAGGGCGTGGGAGCGGTCCGCTCGTCAGGAGATCCCGGATCGCTCGGCGAGCTGCTGGGCGTGCGGTCAGCCGCCGACGCTCAGGCGGCCAGGTTCCGGCTGTTCGATGCGTTCGCCGATGTCGCTCGCCGAGGCAACCTCGACCGGCCCACTGCTGGTCGTGATCGACGATCTGCAATGGGCCGATGCAGGATCGTTGCGGCTGTTGCGGTTCCTGCGCTCCGACGTGAGGGCAGCCGGTCTGGCGGTGCTCGCCACCTGCCGCGAGGGGGACGACGCCAGACCACGCGACTGGGGCGATCGCCAACGTGGTCGGTGAGTTGGCGCCGGGTTGCGTGCACCTCCGACTCGGAGGGTTGGACGAGGCGGAGGTGGCCCAACTCTGCGAGCAGCTGGGGGCGGGCGACGTCGACGCTGCGGCCCTGCACCGCCGCAGCGGCGGCAACCCGTTCTACGTCCGCGAGTTCACTCGTCTCGGCGCCGGTGCGGCCGCGACGGTGCCGGCGAGCGTCGACGCGGTCGTCGGACTGCGCCTCGACGCCATCCCGGATGCGGCGCGCGAGACGCTGGGCGGCGCGGCGGTGCTCGGTGCCACCTTCGAGGTGGCGGCCGTCGGCGAGCTGCTCGGCCGCGACCCCGCCGCGGTGCTGGACGCGTTGGAGGACGCTCACGCGGCGGGGTTGGTGACCAACGATGGCCCGGGGACGTTCGCGTTCGTCCACGCGGTCGTACAGGAAGTCCTCTACAGCCGTCTCCGTGGCAGTGACCGAACCCGGCTGCACGCCCGGGCCGCTGCCGTCGTGGAGCAGCGGACCCAGGGACGGGCCGTCCTCGACATCGCCCACCACTACCTGCACGCCGAACTCGGCACCGACTCGCAGGCCGCTTTCTATGCCGAGCGAGCGGCGGAGTGGTCCTACCGAACGTGTGCCTACGAGCAGGCCGCCACCTGGTACGGGCACGCCCTCCGCCTGATGGCGCCCGGCACCGACCCGGCACGAGAAGCCGAGCTTCTCATCCGGCGAGGCGACGCGGCCTTCGCCGCCGGCGATCTGGCCGACGCACGCGACGCCTTCCGCCAAGCCGCGGCGGCCGCACGGGAATGCGGGTCTGTCGAGCTGCTCGCCCGTGCCGCCCTTGGATGGGGTTCGGGGCAGGGCGGGTTCGAGGTGCCGCTGCACGACAGCACACAAGTCGCTCTGCTCGAAGAGGCGCTCGCTGCGGTGGGGCCGTCGGCGACCGGCCTGCGCGCTCGGCTGCTGTCGCGGCTGTCGGTGGCACTGTCAGCTGGCGATCACGAGCACGTCCGTCTCGCGCTCAGCGAGGACGCCATCGCAGCCGCCCGCGAGGTCGACGACCTGTCCGCGTTGGGCCACGCCCTCGCCGCCCACTGCGATGCAATCGCCGGACCTGACCACAGCGAGGCCCGCCATGACGAAGCCGACGAGATCGTCGAGCTGGCCCGCAAGACGATGGACCGCCCGTTGGAGCTGCTCGGTCGTCGGCTTCGCGCAGTGGCGTCCCTCGAGCTTGGAGACATCGCCGCCTTCGATGCCGACGTGGCACGCTTCGGGGAGCTGGCCGCGGAGATGCGCCAACCGCTCTACAGCTGGTACGTGCCGCTGTGGCGAGGGTTGCGGGCGCTGATGCGGGCGGAGTTCGACGACGCCGCGGCGGCAACCGACGCCGCCCGGGACCTCGGCCAACGAGCGCAGAGCACGAACGCCTTGGCACTGACGTTCACGCAGTGGTGGGTGGCCGAGCGCCTACAGGGACGGTTCGCGCAGGCGGCGACCGAAATGCGCGCCGTGCTCGGCTTGGAACCCGGCGGAACACCGGTCGTGTTCGGCGGCGCGGAACACCGCCTGCGTGCGCTCCTCGCCGCCCAACTCGACGACCGGGTCGCTGCCGGCGCCCACCTGGACCTGATGCTCGCCGGCGGGCTCGAGCGCCGCCCGAAGGACTCCGAATGGTTACCGGAGATGGCCCAGTTGGCGCAGGTGGCCGTCGCCGCTGGTCACACCGAGGCTGCCACGGTGCTGTACGAACTGCTGTCGCCGTACGCACACCGCTACTGCGTCGAAGGGATCGGCGCAGCCTTCACCGGTTCGGTCCACTGGTACCTCGCCCTGCTCGCAGACGCGACCGGCAACCGGGCCCGAGCCGAACACCACGAAACGGCAGCCCGCGAGGCGCATCGGCGTGTCGGCCTCGTTGGCGACCCGCCGCGGCTCGCGCCCCCGTCGACGTCCGCCGCCGTCGAGACGGGCGCTGACGGCGCAGGCGTCGCGAGCCGTGCTCATCGACGAGGGCGCAACGTGGGCCGTCACCTTCGCCGGTACGACCCGGCACCTGCGCGACAGCAAGGGGTTGCGCGACCTGGCGATCCTGCTCGGTCGCCCACAGCGCGAGGTGCACTGCCTCGAGCTCGCCGGCGGCGCCGATGTCGGCGGCGACGTCGGGCCGGCGCTCGACGAACGCGCCCGTCGCGCATACCAGCAGCGCATCCAGGACCTCCAAGAGGACATCGACGACGCTCGGGCGGCGAGCGACGCGGTACGCGCCGAACGGGCCGAAGGTGAGCTCGACGCCCTCGTCGAGCAGCTCAGCCAGGCGTTCGGCCTGTCCGGGCGGGCCCGGGTCCGAGGCTCAGCAGCCGAGCGGGCACGGACAACGGTCACGTCCCGTGTCCGTTCGGCGATCCGCCACGCCGCGTCGGTTCACCCCGACCTCGGCCGCCACCTCCAGCACTCGGTGCACACCGGCACCTGGTGCCGCTACGCACCCGAGCACCCCTGCGAGTGGCAGATCGACACCCGCCGCTGAGCCCACGATGTGAGCCTCGACCCCACGCCTCCGAATCGAACCTGCCAATCCGGGCGGGCGAGGACACGGAGGACACCATGGCTCGGCAGCGCATCAACGGCATCGAGCTCTACTACGAGCTCCACGGCGACGGGGACGACACCCTCGTACTGGTCCACGGCAGCTGGACCGACCATCTCAGCTGGCAGCTCGTCACCCCGATGCTGGCCGAACGACACCGCGTGCTCGTCTACGACCGACGCGGTCACTCCCGAAGCGAACGGCCAACCACCCAGGGCGCCCGCCGCCACGACGAGGACGACCTGGCCGCACTCGTCGAGGCACTCGACCTCGCTCCGGTCCACCTCGTCGGCAACTCCTACGGCGCGTCGATCTCCCTCGGCCTCGCCGCCCGCCGCCCCGACATCGTGCACAGCGTCATCGCCCACGAACCGCCGCTGCTCGCTGTCGCCCGCCCAGGCACCTCTATCGCCGCTGGCGCCGACCAGGTGCACGCCACCCTCGACGAGGTCGCCGCCATGCTCCGGGCCGGCGATCTCGAAGCCGGCACCAGGCACTTCATCGAAGCGGTCGCACTCGGGCCGGGCACGTGGCAGATGCTGCCCGACGACAGCCGCCGCACCTTCATCGCCAACGCCGCCACCTTCCTCGACACCATCGGCGACCCGCGCTGGGACGCGGCACCGGAACCCAACGACGTCCCGGTGCTGCTCACCGACGGCGATGCCAGCCCGATCTGGCTGCCCCAGATCGTCGCCGAACTCGCCGCCACCAGCTACCACCACGCCGCCCGCCACACGTTCCTTGGCGCCGGCCACATTCCGCACCTCACCCACCCGAGCCACCACGCCGCGTCGGTCACCGCGTTCATCACCGCGGTGTCGCAGGCCGCCATCGAAGGAGCCCCACGCTGACCGCCCGGATGCGCGACGACGTCGGCCTGTGGGTCGACCAGCGCGGCGACGGGCCCGACGTGCTGCTGATCGCCGGCCTCGGCGACACCACCGAAGCCTGGGAGCTGCGGTTCGCCGCGCTGTCGGACCGCCACCGGCTCACCGCCTACGACGCCCGCGGCGTCGGCCGCTCAAACCTCCGCCACCACGAGCTCACCGTCGAAACGCCGGCCGACAACATCGCCACGAGCCGCGCCAAGAAGTGGACGTGCAAGCCTTGGAGAGCGAGGTCCTCACATCTCGGCCAACCGTCGACGCTCCCCCGCACATGACGCCCTGATGGGTGGCGACGAAGCCAGACGACAGGCACAGGCGACCTTCTTTGTGTCACCCGAGGCGAACGTCGACGCCGGCCGACGTTTGCGTTACGCAGGCGTCAGGTGCGGGTCCACGCGCCGAACAGCAATGGCAGGATCTGGATGCCGTTGACGGCGACGACCTCGTCGCGCAGGCGGGCTTCGAGCGTGTCGATGTCGACCTCAGCGGCTGTCACTGCGCCGATCTGTTCGAGGAATGGCAGCAGGCTGCGAACCGTGCCCGCAAGGTATCGGTAGCCGGGCCAGTCGGGTCCGCCGCCGATCGCCGCGTCGACGCGCAGTTGCGGGGCCGGCAGGCCGGCTGCGAGATAGGTCTGGAACAGCTTCAGCCCCATCTCGACGTCGGGCCCGGTCGCGCCGGGCGGTGGAGTCGTCCACCGGGCAACCTGCTCATGAAGGGGGACGGGCGGATAGGGACGAAGCGGATTCCTCAGATCACTCTCTTGGAAGGCGACGATCCCGCCAGGGCGGAGGCGACCGGCGACGGTGCTGAAGAGTTCGGCCGGGTCGGGCACATACATCAGGACCCAGCGGCCGACGACGGCGTCGAACTCGTTGCCGACGTCGAGATCGTGGACGTCGCCGAGGCGGAACTCGACGTTGGACCAGCCGACGCTCGCGACCCGGCGTCGCGCCGTGTCGAGGATGTCGGCGTTCATGTCGACGCCGATCACCGTGCCTTGTGGGCCGACCAGCTCGGCCAACGTCAATGCGACGTCGCCGGCTCCGCTGCCCAGATCAAGCACCTGCATCGCCGTGGTGATGCCCGCCGACACGAAGAACTGGCGGGTCAGGTGCCCAAACAGCTGGTGCTGGACGATCAGTCGCTCGGTCTCGGCCTCGCTGCGACCCAGGGCGTAGCCGTCCGATCCAACCGAGGATCGACCAGACATGCCCGATACATCTAGCAGAACGCGTCGCCCCGGTCAGGCCCGCTGCGCGTGCGAAGTCGGATCATGTGGGAACGGTGATCGGCGTATCCACATCACCGTCCGATCATTTCGTACGATCGTCGAGGTGCCGACTCCGCTACCACCGGTCGATGTCGAACAGGTCGAGGCGTTCTGGATTCGAGCGGTGGCGAGCGGTGCCGTCGCTGCCGGGTCTGCGTTGCCATCGACGGTCGAACCGTTCGGTGACAGCCAGGAGTTGGCCGATGAACTTGTCGACCTCGTCATCAACGGGTCGAAGCGGGCCACTGCAGCCGCCCTCGCCGATTTCGAGGTCGAGCAGATTCCCCCGCCGGAGCCTGGCCAGTTGTCGATCGCCACCGACGGTCGCGGTGATGCCCGCGCCGTGTTGCGCACCACGGGCGTGCGGGTCGGGCCGTTGTCGTCGGTTGACGAGGCGTTCGCGTGGGATGAGGGTGAAGGCGACCGAACCCGGGCCTCGTGGCTCGCTGACCACGAGGCGTTCTTTCGGCGCTATTTGCCGACAATCGGCGTCGGGTTCGACCCGGAGATGTCGACCGTGTTCGAACGGTTCGAGGTCGTCTACAGCGAGTAGGGCATCGAGTCCGAACGTCGTCGACGGACACTTGCGTCAAGTGCGACAGGATTGCGACGATGCCGGCCGCGGGGCTCTGGCGTCGTCGCTCGTTGGAGTCAGTTGTTGCGCCGCCGTCGTCGTCTTGGGGGTCGTCGGTGTGTGTTCGAACTGCGGATGGCGCCGCGGGCCGGGATGCCGTTCGTTGAGACGGCTGGCGCGATGTCGTGGGATCGGGCGAGCAGTGTCGCATGATCGACCGGCCGCCGGGTCCCATGGGCCTGTGTTGTGTCTTCGTCGGACGGGCCGCTGTGCGAGTGGCCACGGCGGTCGTAGGCGACGACGACGTGGTGCTCGGCGAGCAGCGGGCGCACGAACTGCCAGGTGGCGTGGTCGGTCCAGCTGCCGTGCACGAGCACGATCGCCCCGCCGCCGGTGTCGGTGTCGTCGTCGACCGCGCCGTCGATCACGTGGTGCAGGTCGCCTGCGTTCACGACCGCACTCCGACCAGTGCCTCGGCGATGGCCGTGACGTGCTCGTGGTCGGTGCCGCAGCACCCGCCGACGACGCGCAGGTCGGGCAGGATCGAGTGCAACCGCCGGTACCAGTCGGCGAGTTCGGCGACGTCGCCACGGTCGAGTTCGGTCGCCACGTCGAGCTCGGCGTGGCTGCAGCGCGAGGCGTTGGCGCGGATCGCCTTGACCCGTGCGAGCCACCCGGCGCCCGGGGTGAGCTGCTCGGCGAAGTGGGTGGGGTGGGCGCAGTTGACCATGTAGTAGGCGGGTGCCCCGTCGGTGGCGTCGTCGACGCGAGTGATCGCGTCGCCGAGCGGCTCCCCCGATGGCAGGGCGCCGTCGGTCTCTACGGTGAACGAGATCACCACCGGCAGGCCGACCGAGCTGGCAGCTCGGGCGACGCCGATCGCCTCGTCGACGTAGGTCATCGTGACGGCGGTGATCATCGCGGCGCCGGCCTCGGCGAAGGCACGCGCTTGCAGGCCGTGGTAGGCGGCGGCCTCTGACGCCGACATGGTCTCGCCGACCACGTAGCCGTCGCCGCGCGGGCCGACCACGCCGTCGACGACGTGCGCCACCGGGCCGCCGGGACCGCTGGTGGCCAGCTCTCGTACGAACTCGACGGCGCGCCGGTTGACGGCGGCGAGCCGGATCGCGTCGTAGCCGAGGCGGGCCCCCCAGTCCAGGTTGGCCCGCCACGTGGGCGTGTCGACGATCACGGCGACGCCGAGTCGGCGGCCGAGGTCGAGGTATGGCTCGTAGTAGGCGGCGAGGGCGGCGCGGCCCGGCTCGGTGTCGAGCAGTGGGAAGGCGGCGAAGTCGGGCAGGTCGATCCCGTGGTGGTACACGAGGGTGGTCTCGAGTCCGCCGTCGGTGACCGTCAGCGGTGCGCAGAGCTGGGGCAGGGCCATCGGGGTTCCTCCTTGTCGGGACCGGCGCACGGCCGGTCGTCGGTGTCGCAGGGGAGGCGTGAGACCGGATCGCACGACGTGAGGTCGGCGCTCACGCAAGAGGAGCGTGGTCGATCACGGCCACGTCCCACTCTCACAAGGAGCATCTCGACATGTCCATCCCCAAGTTCATCCTGGCCGCCGCCGCCACAGGCGGTCTGGCCCTGTTCACCGCCGGTGCCGCCGGTGCCTCGTCCAACGGCGAGACCGCCAAGACCGCCCTCGACTATCTGTGCGAGGAGCGCGGCGGCTTCCCCGTCAACTCGCCGTACTCGATCGCCCGTTGCCAGGGTGCCCGCGCCAACAAGGGCTTCGAGACCGAGCGGGGGATCTGCCGGCATGTCGCCGACGGCAGGTTCTCCGTCACCATCAGCACGACGCACAGCAACCGGGCGTCGTGGGGGTGCTTCGCGACGTCACCGGTCGCGTGACACCGCGCCGGCCGGGGCGGTGTCGCCACCGCTCCGGCCGGCCCACCGAGCGTTCCCTAGGCTGGCGCGGTGAGCGGGGATGCGGCTGCTCGGTCGTGACCACGAGCTCGACGACGTCGAGAGTCGGCTGCAGGCCGGGCGTCTCGTCACGGTGATCGGGCCGGGCGGTGTCGGCAAGACGGCACTCGCCAACGAAGCGGTGGGGCGTGCCGCGGATCGCTTCGCGCTCGGTTCGCGCAGTGTTGACCTGACCCGCGTCGACGATGCCGACGCCGTCCCGGGCGCGCTCGCCGCGCAGCTCGGCTTCGAGTCGTTCCAGGCGTTGCTGGACGCACCCGGCGATCGCAAGGTGCTGCTCCTGGTCGACAACTGCGAGCACCTCTTGGAGGCGGCGGCCCGCACGATCGGGCGCATTCTCGAGGTCTGCGAGCAGCCGACCGTGCTGGCCACCAGCCGCTCGCCGCTGGAACTGCCCGGCGAGTCCGTGGTGGCGCTGGCGCCGTTCGAGGTGCCGACGATCGGCACGCCCGATCCGGCGGCGTGGCCGGCGGTGGAGCTGTTCCTCGAGCGTGCCCGCGAGGCCGGCGTGCGCATCGAGGGTGCCGACCTCGATGCCGTCGTGGACCTGTGCGGCCGCCTCGACGGGCTCCCGCTGGCGCTCGAGATCGCCGCCGCCCGAGCACGCACGATGAGTCCTGCCGAGATCGCCGAACGCCTCCGCCAGGGCAGCGACGTGCTCGATCGGCCGCGGTTCCGCGGCACGACACGCCACCGCAGCGTGGCGGCGACGATCCGCTGGTCCTATGACCTCCTCGGCCAGCGACGAGCGCGACCTGCTCGAACACCTCGCCGTGTTCGCCGGACCGTTCGACGCCAGCGCCGCCCGCCGGCTGGCCGGCTTCGACGGCGACGATCAGCGCTTCGACGCCCTGATCGACGAGCTCGTGCACGCCTCGCTGGTGGTCGCCGACACCTCCGGCCCGTCGACGCGGTACCGCCTGCTCGAGAGCGTGCGGCGGTTCGCGCTGGACCGGCTCGACGCGCACGGTCGGCGCGATGCCGCCTTCGACCGTTTCGCCGACCAGGCGCTGCAACGCGCTCGCGACACCCTGCGCGGCTCGACGACGGCGTGGCGCCCCGAGCTCGTGCGTGAGATGGTGCGTTCCTACGACGACCTCGCCGAGGCGCTGCGCTGGTGCAACCGTCACGACACCGACCCGCAGCGGGCGTGGCGGCTGTGCGCCTGCATGTGGGCAGTCGTGCACCAAGGCCGCGCCGACGACGTGGTGATCGTCGGGCGCCAGACGATCGAACGCTGGCCGTTCGACGGCAGCAGCGTCGCCGGCGCGGCCGTGGCCACGCTGGCCACCGCCGAGTACGTGTCGGGTGAGCCCGACCGCGCCATCGCCCTCGCCGAATCGACCTTGTCCTCGCTCGCCGCACCGTCGCTGGCTACGGTGACGCTGCGGCGCGTCCTCGGCCAGGCCCGGCGCGCCGTCGGCGACGTGCCAGGAGCGCTCGCCGCGTTCCGCGACGGCGCCGACGTGGCCAGGCAGCTCGACATGCCGGCGATGGCCGTCGAGCTCGACGTCGCCCACGCCCAGGCGTCGGCCGACGACGGGCACGTCAAAGAGGCGCTGCAAGCGCTCCACGCCAGCGTCGACGAGTCCGTCCGCCTCGGCTCGGTCATCAACGAGGCATGGGCCCGCTCATCCCTGGGCTGGGTCCGCTTACGGGTCGATCCGGCCTCGGCGCTGAAACAGATCGAGCACGCGCTCGACATGTCGCGAAGCATCGACTATCCGATCGGCGTCGCGATCAACCTCCGATCACGCGCCTTCGCCGAGCTCCTCGGCGACAACGTCGACGCGGCCCGCGCCACCGTCGCCGAACTCCTCGACGACGTGCTCGAGCGCGGCGCCATGTCACACGCCCGCCTCGTCGTCGACGTGGCGGCCGTGCTCGCCCATCGGATCGGTGACCCCTCCTGGGCACAGCTCGCCAGCACGGCGCCGACGCTGCCGACGGCGACCCTCGTGGGCGCCGGGTACGACCTCGTGCCGCTCCCGGCCGGCGGCGCCCGACCGTTGGGCCGGCGCGAGGCCATCGCCATGGTCGCCCGCCTCCTCGCCGCCGCGCCGCCCGTCGCCGACAGCGCCGCTCCTGCCCCGGCACCCGGCGCCGACGAGGCGTCGCCGTCCCTCGTCGAGCGCGGGCCGGTGTGGGAGGTGGGCTACCGCGGTCGCGTCGTCACCGTCCGCGCCTCCAAAGGGTTGGCCGATCTCGCCGTGCTGCTCGCCTCACCGGGCCGCGAGCACCACTGCCTCGACCTCACCGGCGCCGGCGCGCAGGAGGCCTCGACCGGCGAAGTGATCGACGCCGCCGCCCGGCGCGCCTATGAGTCCCGCATCCGCGACCTGCAAGAAGACGTCGACGACGCCGAACTGGCCCACGACCTCGCCCGCGCCGAACGCGCCCAAGCGGAGCTCGACGCACTGGTCGACCACCTGACAGCGGCCATCGGCCGCGGCGGCCGCACACGACGGACCTCCGGGACCGCCGAACGTGCCCGCACAACGGTCACGCAACGGCTGCGCAGCACGATGCGCCAGCTCGCCGCCGCCCACCCCGACCTCGGCCGGCACCTCCGGGCGTCGGTCAACACCGGGCTCTACTGCAACTACACGCCGCCCGACGACACCACCTGGCACATCGACCGAGCACCGTCGCCCTGACCCGGACCCGAGCGGTCCGCCCAAACAGCCACGGTGCCTCGCGGGCGATCTGGCGGGTCGAGTGTGCGGCCCCGCTGCTTTCGTCTTCGGTGTGTCGATTCGAGGCCGCCGCATTCGTAGAAGGGGCACGGAGGCCGGCATCGAGCCGGCCCGAGCACCGAAGGCGCGGGCCAATGATGCTCGCGTGACCACGTTCTTGTCCTTGGACGGGTGATGCAGGCCCGGGGAGGGCCCGGCGAATCGCTGCTCGACAACCACCTCGTCGACGAATACCCGCTGTTCGTCCATCCGGTTGTCCTCGGCCAGGGAAAGCGGCTGTTCGCTGAGGGGAGTGCACTTACGGCGATGCGTCGCATCGACACCAAGCTCACCGCTGCGGACGTAGCGGTGAGCACCTACCAACCGGCCGGAAGGCCCGAGTACGGGTCCTTTCCCCTCCCCGACTAGCGGCCCTCAAGCCGAGGGCTCAACGCAAAGTCCGTCGGAGTGAGGATCGCTTTCACAACCACGTCGCGGTCACGACGGCCGTGGTGAGATCTACGCGTCGGGCTGGGCAGACGGCACTGCCGTCACCGCCAGCAGCGAGCGAAGCCGGATCTCACGTCGTGAGGGCCGATCACACGCCTTTCAAGCAGCGTCGCCGAGCCGGGCGAATCGAACGAGAGGAACGAAGATGACCATCGAATCGCCGAGCACGATGAGGAAGGCTCAGGACACCGCCACCGCGGGCACCTTGCACGTTGAGAGGTGGGGCGACGGCACCCCGGTCGTGCTCGTGCACGGCTCGTTGGCCACCGGCGCCGAGGAGTGGGACGCCCAGCGGCCGCTCGCCGAGGAGGGATTCCGCCTCTTGGTGCCCGACCGACGCGGTTACGGCCAAAGCCCCGTCGCACCAGGTGAGGATTACATCGTCGACGCCGGCGACATCATCGAGTTGATGGGCGACGGCGCTCACCTGGTGGGACATTCCTACGGCGGCCTGGGCGTCATGCTCGCCGCGGCGCGCCGCCCCGAAGCCACGCTGTCGCTGACCGTCCTCGAGGCGCCCGCCGTGGTGCTGGCCGAGCCCGTTCCCGTCTGGCAGCCGCTGGTGGACGAGGTTCGTGACCTGTGGGGCCAGGACCTGCCCGATCAGGAGTGGGTCGTCCGCTTCCTGAAGGCTGTGGGTAGCGACCCCGACCAGTTCCCGCCCGACCTGTTGGCGGCTGCCGTGCCACTCGTGCCGGTGTTCCGTCGGGGACGGCCGTTCTTCGACACCGAGCTGCCGCTGGCCGAACTGGCTGTGGCTCGCTTCCCCAAGCTCGTCGTGTCAGGGGGACACAGCGCCGGATTCGACGCGATGTGTGACGTCCTCGCGCGAAACATCGGCGCCTCGCGGGCCGTCATCGAGGGTGCCGGTCACGAGATCCAGTTCACCGGTCAGCCGATCAACGAGGCACTCCTGACCTTGTGGCGTTCGGTCAGCGAGCCACAACCCCAGAGCGACTAGCGCCCAGCCCGCTGGAAACGCGCCGAATAGATGTCCGTTCTGGCGCGAACGCGTCGCCGTGAACGGCGTCGTTCGGGCGGAGCGTTATGGCGCTTGCATTGCGCGTGGCTCACGCCTGAGCCGTCGTGTTTCGTTCGATCCGTTTGGATTGGTCGCTACAGGTCGCTCGCGGCTGCGGCGATCACGGCCGAGATGATCGGATCCCACTTGAAACCGGTTTGACGCGTGACGGTGATGAAGTCGTCCACTCCGAAAATAGCGGCGACACCTCCTGTAGCGAATACTGACTCGGCGAACCGGTGATCGGCGGCCGCCTCGGCGCTGGTCACGTTGAGCATGACGGGGAGCGTGGTGTCCAACGTGAACTTCATCGCGTCCGGGTTCGGTGTCGGCGACGGTGAAGCGTGGGCCACGCCTGGATCGTACGCATTGTCGGCGCCGGGCCGTCTTGAGTCGCACCTCGGCCCGTTGTACCCCACGCGACGCGCCCACCGACGTGTCAGCCTGGCGCTCGTGAACGTCACGTCCCACTACCCGTGCCAACGGTGAGCTGTTAGCGGTGACCCGCCGGCGCCGACCTGGCAGATGGATCAATCGATCGGCGGGTTGCCCGTCTGTCCGTGGCACGGAGCCTGCTCCGACGTCGCCACCGGCCGCATGACTCGCGGGCGCAAGGCCCTGTTCGCAAAGATCCCCGGCGTAGGCCCCGGCTATCAGATGCTCACCACAGTGCTGCCGTTCGATCGAGGCGAGGTAGTCGAGCGTGAAGGAGCCGTGTTCGTGCGAAGGTTGGACCGATAGCTCGACCCGTCACACGTCGCGGACATGCCGACCGACGCGGGCGTTGTTGACCGCCAGGGCGATGTTCGGTCGAGTCTCGTTCGGTCGTGCGCGACTTCTCAGGAAGTTCGCGCACCTCCGGCGATGGTCGTCGACTGTCGGTCGGTCGTCCAGCGCATCACGGCGATCCTCGGGCGACCACACTCGCAGCGGTAGTACACGACGTGTCCCGCCGTCGTTCGGTGGCTCGAGATCCGCTGGCGGGGATCGGACGCTGCCCGAACAGCCGACAACCCGCATTCGCAGGTCATCGCGTTGGCGACGGCGAGGTGGGACTCCGAGACCGGCGCGGCCACGACGGGAGCGTCAGCCCTTCTCTTGTCGAGGATCTGATCCATCAACCGCACCTCCTCGTCGTGGTCACCTCGCGTTGGTCAACCGTGCCGTCAACGATCCCGCCCGGGATCCCGCGGCGCAATGGACCTGGGTCCCCTCTTTCCCGCGGGCGTTCCGGCGAGGTGTCGAGCAGGGGGCGTACGCTGGTGGGGGATGGGGGGTCTGCGCCGAGCAGCCGCGAGGTTCCGCGCCGTCCACCTTGCCGTGCTCGGGCTGGTCACCGCTGCTGCCCTGCTCGGCTTCGTCGAGATCGTGCTCATCGTCGCTGGTCCCGTCGAGCCGACGTGGGTGGTGGTGCTGTTTCCGGCACTCGGTGGGATCTACCTGACCGCTGGAGCAGTCGCCTGGCTGCGCCGGCCAAGCAATCAGATGGGGGCGCTGCTCGTGGCCGGCGGAATCAGCTGGCTCGCCGCCGCGCTGGCCAACACCGAGTACAGCTCGCTGATCGCCGTCGGGCTGATCACCGCCACCGTGCCACTGGCGGTGATCGTGCACATGTTGCTGGCCTTCCCGTCCGGCCGCTTCCGCGACCGCGCCTCGCGCCTCATCACGCTCGCTGGATACGCGACCTCGACAGTGCTGCAGGCGCCGCTGTATCTGTTCACGCCAGAGACCCCGCCATATGACGTGCTCGAAGTCGCCGAACGCGCCGACCTTGCCGATGCCGGGCTGTGGCTCCAGCGGGCCGCCGGGTCAGCAGTGATGTTGGCCGCGGCGATCGTGCTGGGCATCCGGCTGCGAGCGGCTCGACCGTCACAGCGGCGCGTGCTCGGGCCGCTGTATGTGTACGGGATCATCGCTGTCTTGCTCGTGCCGCTGACTCCCAACGTCGTGCAGCCACTGCTCGACATCTCTGCACTCACGGGCATTGTCATCCAGCTGGTCGTCCTAGCGCTGGTGCCAGTGGGCTTCGCGTTGAGCATCCTTCGTGGCGGGTTCGCCCGCACCGCCGAGGTCGAGGAGCTGGGCGCATGGCTTGGCACCGACGCCGGTGGACGGCCTGCGCTCGGTGAAGCGCTCGCCGAAGCGCTGGGCGACCCGTCGATCCGCCTGGCATTCTCGACCTCCGACGGCGGGTTCATCGATGCCGCCGGCAAGCAGGTCGACCTGCCAGTGGCCGGGGCGGACCGGGATGCGGTCGAGATCGACCTTGGCGGGCGGGCAGTCGGCGCGATCGACTACGACGCCTCGCTGATCCAGGAGCGCGAGCTGGTGCGCAGCGCCGCGCAAGTCGTCGCCCTTGCAATCGACCGCGAGCAACTCACGGCAAACCTGCGCGCCAGCAGGGAGGCGCTGCGCGAGTCCCGCGGACGGATCATGGAGGCCGGCGATCGGGAGCGCCGGCGCGTCGCCCAGGATCTCCACGACGGGCTGCAGACGAGACTGGTGATGGCCGCGATCGAGGCCTCGTTGGCGGGTGCAACCGACGTGCAGCGGTCGATCGAGACCGCCGTCGCTGAACTGCGCCTCTTGGTGCAGGGGGTAATGCCACCGGTGCTGATCGAACGGGGACTGTACGCCGCTGCCGCCGAGCTCACCGACCGGATCCCGATCCGGACCGAGCTGGAGGTCCCGGCCAGTGCGGACCGTCTGCCGCCGTCTACCGAGCACGCCGCGTACTTCGTAGTTGCCGAGGCATTGACCAACGCCGTCAAGCACTCCCACGCAAGCAAGCTGACCGTCCGGCTCGTCCGGGACAAGGGTGAGCTGCGTATCGACGTGTGCGACGACGGGGTAGGTGGCGCCGCGCCGACCGGGTCCGGATTGCGTGGGATCGCCGACCGCGTCGACGTGCTCGGCGGGACCCTGAGCATCGAGAGCCCACCGGGCGGCGGCACCCACCTCGTCGCGGTGATGCCATGCGAGTCGTGATCGCCGAGGACGAGGCGCTGATGCGCAGCGGGCTTGCGCTGGTGCTCGCCCGGGGCGGAATCGAGGTCGTCGGTGACGCCGGCAGCGCCGATGACTTGATCACCGTCGCCGCCGAACTCGAGCCCGACGTCGTCATCACCGACATTCGCATGCCACCGACACATACCGACGACGGCCTACGGGCGGCGCTCGCCATCCAGGCCACCCAGCCGCACGTGGGAGTGATGGTGCTGTCCCAGCACCTCCAACGCCAGTACGCCCTCGAACTCGTTACTGACCGGCCGGGCGGTGTCGGGTACCTGCTCAAGCAACGCGTCGCCGACACCGACGAGTTCTGCCGCGACGTACGGCGAGTCGCCGATGGCGAGACGGTGCTCGACCAGGAGGTCGTGGCCGTCATGCTCGACAGGGCACGGCGGGAGCGCGCGCCAGTGGAACTGCTCACCCCGCGACAGCGCGAGGTGCTCGGCCTCATCGCCGAGGGGCGAAGCAACGCCGCCATCGCCCGCCGTATGTTCATCTCCGAGAAAGCGGTCGTGCGACACATCTCGCACATCTACGACCAACTCGGCCTACCGGTCAGCGACGACAGCCACCGACGAGTTCTGGCTGTCATCCGCCATCTCGCGAGCTGAGCCCGTCCTGTCGGTGTGTGCCGAAAGTCGCCCGCTGACTGAAATTGAGTGACTCACGCGTCTGAGCTTCATAGTTGGCGGCCGATGAATCGCGCTGCATCGCCTGGTCGGGCGCACCCTGGCTCTGCAAGTCGGCGATGGAGAAATCGAATCGCATCAGCGGCACCCTCTGCATGTGCGCACGCCTGACACCGCGCTCGCTCTACACCGAATTCGACAAGGCGAATCGTGCGACAGGCGGCAATTATATGCCGTTCTGGGCGGCCGTTGATGGCGAGGGTCTCCGTCGTTCGGTGTGTCGTTCGGTGCGTTTCAAGCCCGTGGCTTGGGCGAGGCGGACGTTGGCTCGGGGGTGGTAGCACACATCGTCGAAAGCGGCTAGCACGATGGATCTCGGTGCCGGTTGCGACGGATAATCCGAGGTGATGGGTCCGGTTGGCTTCTTGGGGCGTGCCCAATTGCGGCGGCGGTGGCGCGCCCTCGGGGCGCTGGCGGTGCTTGTCGGGGTGATCGGTGGTCTGGCGATCACCCTGGTCGCCGGTTCACTGCGGTCCGCGTCCGTCGTCGATCGCTACTTCGCGGCTGGCGTCCCGTATGACTTGCAGGTCTTCGAGAGCCCGTTGACCCGGAGTGAGCTGCTCGATCTGCCCGGGGTGGTGCGGGCCGATCCGAGCGCGTACGTGGCAATGGTGCGGGTGGCGTCTGATGGCTCGGTCGTCGAAGGGATCAACGGCATGGCTGTCGACTGGTCGTCTGTCGATCCGACGATCCGGGTGCTCGAGGGTGCTGTTCCCGACGGCACGGATCCGATGGAGGTGATGGTTAATGAGGCGTTTGTGGAGCTTCACGACCGTGTCGTCGGTGACGTCGTCGACGTGCAGATGTTCGGGATCGACCAGGGCGAGGAAGTGGCGGCTGGGAATTACGACCCGACTGGACCGCGCTACACGTTCCGGATCGCGGCTGTCATCAGGATGCCGATCGACATCGCTGTGGACGAGGTGCAGTCGATCGGCATGTCGGCGTACACGTCGGAGAACGGAATGGCCGTGTCGTACGAGTTCTACGAGGAACATCATGACGAGTTCCTCGACTTCGGAGCGGAATACGACATCCAGCTCAGTGGTGGGGAGCGCGTTCGCGACGGCTTCGTCGCGACGTTCGAAGCCCTGGCCCGGGAGCGCGGGCAGTCGGCGGTCTTTACACCGCCACGATTCCAAGACCGCCGAGCCTCGCTCGAGTCGCCGGTGGAGCTCGAGACCAATGCCTTGCTCCTGCTCGGGCTCGGCGTGGCGCTTGCCGGCACGGTGACGATCGCGCTGCTGTTGCGGGTGGAGCAGAGATCCCATGAGCGCGACGAGCCCACGTTGCGCTCGCTCGGATTCACATCCCGGCAGCTGGGGGTGACGGCGATGCTCCGCACGGTGCCTGTCGCGATCGGAGGCGCCCTCGTTGCCATCGTCCTGGCCATCGCGCTGTCGTCGCGCTTCCCGGTCGGGATTGGTCGGCAGCTCGAGCTCGACCGCGGCGTCGAGGTCGACGCCGCGGTTCTCGGTCTCGGCGGTGCGCTGTCGACGCTCGTGATCTGCGGGCTCAGCTATCTGTTCGGACGGGCGGCTCCGCGGCGGGTTCTCACTGCTCGGGCGCGGCCCACAGTGGCTGGTCGACTCGCCGCCGTCGGCGTGCCGAGCGAGGTCGTGATCGGCACCCACTTGGCCTTCGCTGGCGGGCACGGATCCCGGCCGACGCCGTCGCGCGCTGGGATCGCCGGTGGTGCCGTCGCCCTCGCCGTCGTCGTCGCCGTCGGCATCTACGTAGCTGGGGTCGATCACCTGTACTCCGTCCCCACTGCCCGCGGGTGGGCATGGGATGCCGTCATCGGGAACGTCAACTTTCCACTCTCTGACGCGACCGTCGAAAGGCTCATCGATGACCCGCGGATCGAGGCGCAGACGGTGGCACGCGTGTGTGAGGCGTCAGTCGGGGACGAAGTGGTCGAGGTTCTGGCGGTGCGACCCGGAGGAACGGCTCTGCCGGTCCTCAGGTCGGGGCGGCTCCCCGCCTCGGCGGGCGAGATCGCGCTCGGCGGGAGGCGCAGTCGCGGGCTCGACGCACGAGTCGGCGACGTCGTCCGGTTCTCGGTCGCGGGAAGTGAATCCGCGACGGATGAGCCGACGACCGAGCTCGACTTGACCGTTGTCGGAATCGCCGTGCCCCCGGTGTTCGGCGATTCCGACATCGGTCAGGGCGCCATCGTCACCCTCGACGCAGTCGCCGCAGCAGGAGGCGATGACCAACCACAGTTCGTGATGGCGAGGTTCATCGGCGACGATCCCGCCGCGGTCGGCGCTTCGCTCGATCGCGACCTCACCGAGGAGATCCTCACCGACTCGATACCGGCCCAGGTGGTGAACCTGCACCGCGTCCGCGACCTCCCGCTGATCGGCCTCATCCTGGCCGGCGCCATGGGGACGATCGTCCTGGCGTCCACGCTCGCCATCGGCCAGCGGGCTCAGACACGCGACCTCGCCGTGATGCGCAGCCTCGGGCTGACCGCACCCCAGCTAGGGCGCATCATGGCCTGGCAAGGCGTGGTATTGGCCTGGACGATGGTGCTCGTCGGGTTGCCGGTGGGATTCGTCGTCGGTCGGACGGTCTGGCGGCGGTTCGCCGATGGGCTCGGCGTCGGGGCCGGTCCAATAACGCTGTGGGTCCTGCTGCTGGTACCGCTGTGCGCAGCCGTTGCGATCATCGCCACGCTGCACCCGGCCCGCCGAGCCCGGCGCACAAGCGTCGCCACCCTCCTACGAGTGGAGTGACCGATTGCGAGCAGCTCTCCGCCGCGCCTGCGCAAGCAAGTTGACCACGCGTCATGATTCCGTCCGCACCCCAATCAATCGACCCTCGGATCACGGCCGATTACACAAACTTCCGGATACTCCCGAGATGCCGATTTGGCGCTCACATCGCGTGGCTGCAACCGGCGTTCGATGGGGTCGTTCTGGAGCGTCGACTGGCGCATGGTGCTGGTCGCGTCGGCGTGTGGAGATGATCGGCTCGAGCGCGCCGAGCAGGTACCGTTTCCGTGGTTGGACTCGGAGCCACAAGTGGCAGGGGGTTGGAACATGCAGGCAAACGTGCTGTGGATCATCGCGGTGGTGATCGCCGTCATCGGCGTGATCGTGCTCATCTCCGGATCGGTGCTTTGGGGCATCATCCTGCTCGTCATCGCCGCGCTCGTCGGACCCGGCGGCTACAGCATCTTCAACCGACGCGCCTGACCCCAACGCGACGGGTGGCGTCCGGCGGCCACGCCCAACTGCAACGCCGACGACGAGATGCCGATCGGTACCCGCTGTCGCTGCTATTCGGTTGTGTCACTCGGTCGCTCAGTTGACATCAGCGTCGTCGCGGTTCCGATGAAGCCGAGCTGGAACAGGAAGAACGCGGTCAGAAACGAGCTGTCGCTGTTGAACAGGAACAACGACCCGCCGATCAGGCCACCTTGACCGGAGCCAAACATCAGCCCGAAGCCGAACAGCCAGAACAGTGCGGCTGCGACGAGGAAGTTCGCGAAGTTCTTGATCGCGACGTTGACCGAGTTCTTCGTTCGAACAAGCCCGCTCTCGAGCGCAGTGAAGCCGGCCTGCATGAACAAGACGAGCACTGCACATACCAGCAGCCAGGCGACGTCGATGGTCTCTACTGCTCGCATCGGCTCATCCAGCCCGACGACGTCTGGCTGCCCCAACTTCGCCGTCTTCGAGCAGCCATCCATCGTAGGCGTACACGAGGCGCCGCATCGTGCCCCGACCGACACGCGAAGTCGTCGAGATCATCGAATCCGAACCGCGAGCACACCCACCAGCGCCTCACGCGTCACTGGGCTTAAAGCATCCCTCGAGCGATCGGGCGGTGCGTGTGTCGGGACAACACACGCACCGCCCACCAGCGCGACGAGCCTCCGTCGACCGAACGTGCTTCCTGCCCGGATGGTTGTGCCTGGAGCGCCGGGCCGCCTTCGGGCGATGCCCGCCCCTGCTGGTCGGGTCCGCGGGCGCCCGACGGAAGGACTCGGCGAGTGTGGATGCGCCTGGGCGGCGTTCATTGGGTGATGCGGTGGCGGTAGAGGGTGGTGGCGAGGGTGATGCTGATGGCGAGCAGGCCGACGGCCCAGGCGAGAGCGATCGAGCCGTTGGTGCCGATCTCGGTTCCGGTGAGTAGGCCGCGGGCTGTCTCGATGATCGGCGTGACTGGCTGGTGGTCGCTGATCGCTCGGAGCGGGCCGGGCATGGTGTCGGGGGCGACGAAGGCGCTCGACAGGTAGGGGACGAACAGCATGAAGAACCCGAGCACGCTGGCCGATTCGACGCTGCGCGCTATGGTGCCGATTGCTGCGGCGAACCATGACAGGGCGAGGACGTAGAGCGTCAGGAGGCCGGCCAGCATCAGCCACTCGGTGGGCGTGGCGTTGGGGCGGAAGCCCATGGCGAGCGCGGCGCCGATGACGACGGCCGTCGACACGGCGTTGCGGGCGAGGCTGGCGACGACGTGTCCGGTGAGGACGGCTGTGGTTGCTATCGGTAGGGAGCGCAGCCGGTCGATCATGCCGCCGTTGATGTCGGCGGCGACGGGCATTGCGGTCGAGGCCGCCCCGTAGCCGGCGCATAGCAGCACGATGCCCGGCACGACGTAGCGGACGTAGTCGCCACCTGGCTCGACGGCGCCGCCGAATACGTAGACGAACAGGGCCATCAGCATGACTGGCAGGAGCACCGCCATGAGGAGGGTGTCGACGTTGCGGCGGGTGAGCCTGATCGAGCGACCGATCAGGGTGGAGGCGTCGATCACGGCGCTCATGACCGGGCCCCGGTGGCGGCGAAGAAGACGTCGTCGAGGGTTGGACGGCGATGGTCGATGGTGAGCGGTTCGAGGTTGGCGGCGGCGAGGGTGTCGAGCACCCCGTGCACTTCGGCCGCCGACCCGTCGCTCGGCAGTCCGACCGTGCAACCGTCGGTAGCAACCACGGCGCCGACCGCGCTGAGCTTCTGTGCCGCGATGGCGGCGTCGTCGGGGGCGCCGAATCGGAGATCGATGCGGGTCCCACCGACTTGGGCCTTGAGCTCGTCGGCGTGGCCGTCGGCGACGACGCGGCCGCCATCGATCAGCACGATGCGGTCGGCGAGCTGGTCGGCCTCCTCGAGGTATTGGGTCGTGAGCACGATCGTGGTGCCGCCGGCGACGAGGTCGCGGACGACCTGCCACATCGTCGCTCGGCTCGCCGGATCGAGCCCCGCCGTCGGCTCGTCGAGGAGGATCACCGACGGAGATCCGACGAGGCTCATCGCCAGATCGAGGCGGCGACGCATCCCGCCGGAGTAGGTGTGCACGCGGCGCGAGGCGGCGGCGTCAAGGTCGAAGCGCTCGAGCAGCTCGCCGGCGCGGCGCTGGGCGCGGCGTCGTCCGAGGTGGACCAGCTGGCCGATCATCGTGAGGTTCTCATGGCCGGTCTGCTGCTCGTCGACGGCGGCGTGCTGCCCGGTGAGGCTGATCACTCCGCGCACGGCGATGGGTTCCCGTGCGACGTCGATTCCGGCGACGCGAACCTCGCCGGCGTCGAACCGCAGCAGCGTGGCGAGGATGCGGACGGTGGTCGTCTTGCCGGCACCGTTCGGTCCGAGCAGCGCGATCACCGATCCGGCGGCAACCTCGAAGTCGACACCGTCGAGCACCACGGTCTGTCCGTAGGCCTTGCGGAGCCCGACGACGGCGACCATCGGCTCACCATCGACCCGCCTGTTCAGTTCTGCGTAAGTCATACGCAGAACTATAGAACCGCTACTGCGTATTGTCAACGCAGTATCATCACCCGCGATGGCCGACGACGCCTCACCCCAGCCGCTGCCCGCCGGCGTGCAGCTCCTCTGGGGCCTCGGCGAACCGTCGGGCCGTGGGCCCAAACCCTCCTACACGCTCGGCGAGGTGGTGGCCGCGGCGATCGACGTCGCCGACCGCGAGGGCCTCGCCGCTGTATCGATGGCCCGTGTCGCCCGCCAACTGGGCAGCTCAACGATGGCCCTCTACCGTTACGTCGCCAGCAAGGACGAACTGTTGGTGCTGATGAGCGACGCCGCGGTCGGACCGCCACCGGCGATGCCCGGCCGGCGGTCGTGGCGCACCCGGCTCCAGCAGTGGGCGCTGGCCGTCCGCGACGTGTGGTGGCAACGGCCATGGCTGCTCCAGCTCCCCGTGAAAGGGCCGCCCTCGGGCCCCAACAACCTGCTGTGGTTCGACGCCTGTCTCGCCGCCCTCGACGGCACACGGTTGACCGACGGCGAGAAGATCGGCGCCGTGCTGCTAGTAAGCACGTACGTGCGCGGCGCGACACGAGTGGGCGCCGACCTCGCCGCCGCGTCGGTCTCCGACCCCGAGAGCGTGAACCTGAACTACGGCCAGTTGGCCGGCCTACTCGACCGCCATCGCTACCCGGCGATCTCCTCGATGATCGAACATGGCACCTTCGACGAGGAGAGCGAGGACCCTGACGAAGACTTCATGTTCGGACTCGACGTCATCCTCGACGGGATCGCCGAGCGGATCGCCCGCACCGACCATTGACCACGCCCGCGTGTTCCGGCCCCCAGCGCTTCCGCACCAAGGGTGTCTCTGGTGTCGAGGTTCGTTGACCGGGGACAGTGTCGCCGCGAGGCTGGGCAGGATGGCCACGAGGTCGGTAGCGGCGGCGACCGCGGTGGCGGCAGCCGGTGTTGGGACGATCACGGCGATCCGGCGAGTCAGGCCGAGCTGGTCCAAGGAATCGTCGAGCGGACTGCGAGCGCGACCGCGTCGTGACATCGAGATGTGGCCTTCGCCGGCGAGCCGCGGAGGAGTGAGGCGCCCGAGGGTGAGGCGATGACCGTGGGCGACGATGGCGACGAAGCGGTCAGTGAACAGGTCGGCAGTGGCGATGTCCGGGGCGAGGTCGTGTTGCATCCCGATGTCGAGATCGACGCGGCCGGCGCGCAGCTCCTCGATGTTCTCGTCGCCCTCGGGCACGAATCGCAGCAAGACGTGTGTGCTGGGGTGAGATCGAACGCGTCGTCGTTGGTGATGACATGCGCATCCATGCCGGCCCGTCGGGGTGCGTCGTAGTCGGCCCCGAATGAAACCCCGACAAACACGGCCGACGAATCTTCGATGCCCAGCACACACGACATCGACGGGGGTGCGCACCCCCGGCCACTCGTCCCGCTGGGCGCTGGGCCATTGGTGCGCTGATGGGCTGCTCAGCAGCGCGCGGGCCGGCCCCCGACACGACGGCGGTCGGTGAGAACCACACTGTTGGGTGGGAGACCTGGTGCGCTCGGCCAGGCGTCCTCGTTCGCCGAACCCGTACCCGGAGACAACGTCGCGTCCACGCGGCGATGCTCGCCACGTGCCAGTCAAGGGGCTTGAGCTGCGAGGCCGCGAACGAGCTGGTCCAGAAGCTCTGCGTGGGGTCGTGCCGACAGGTCGGCCACCGACTGCGCCCATCGGTCGGTGCCGACGATGGCTGCCCACCGCTCCCATGTCTCGTCGAGTCGCGCGGCGATCCCGGCCGGAAGCACCATGTGCTGTTCGTTACGCACCGCGATCGTGGCGGCGGTGGCAGCGGCGGCGATCTCGGCGTCGTCGACGGTGAGCGCCAAGCCGGTGAGCACCTCGGCCCGCCGCAGCGGGAAGCCGAGGCGTCCCATGCTCGTGAGCGCCCTGGCGAAGGATCCCGCCGCTTGCTCGCCCCCGGAGAGCCGCACCTCGCCCTCCGCCCACAACGCGTCTCCCACGGTCGTGCTGTCGGCCCGCTGGGTCGCGTTGGAAACGGCGACGGCGGCGAGGTGGCGAGCCCGTTCGATCTCACCGAGACCGGCGGCGACCACTGCCCATTCGGCGAACCAGAGGACGCCGAAGCGGAGATCGTCAAGGCCGGTCATCAGCCGCTCGGACTCGGCAAGGAGGCGGTTGGCGGCGACCAGGTCGCCCCGAAGCCGCAGGATGTAGGCCAGGACCGCAAGCCCCGCCGCCAGCCGGTATGGGTGGTCGTGCTGGCGGGCGACGGCAATTTCCCGCCGGATGGTGCGTTCGGCCTCGGCCACGTCGCCGAGTTGAGCCAGAGCCTGGGCGAGGGTCGACAAGACCCAGCACAGGTAGAAGGAGTCGCCGATCGACTCGAGAGTCGCGGCCGCCTCTCGACAGCGTCGCACCGACTCCCTCGGCGCCTCGCGGAGCTCGAGGTCACCCAGGACGCCCGTGGCCAGGGCGAGACCCTGGGCGTCGCCTCGGCGTCGAAACGCTTCGATGCTCTGCTCGGCGAGGCGCCGGGACGCTGTGGGGTGGTCGCCGTAGTTGGCGAGAGCGGCGGCGAAGAGTTGCGCCAGAGGCGCGTCGTCGACTGGGCCGGCCCGCTGCAGCAGGGTCTCGAACCATCCGAGACCCTCGTCGATGCTGCCGCGGAAGCTCCAGTAGCGATAGAGGTCGATGGCGAACGACAAGCCGGTTGCCGCATCATGCTGGGCGAACCACTCGAGCGCGGCCCGCAGGTTGTCGCCATCGGCGTGGAGGCGTTGCAGGACGATCCTGCTGACCGTGGCCAACTCGTCCTTCATTTCTGCGACCCACCGGCGGAAGTAGTCGGCATGGCGCGCAACTGCCGTGTCGGTGATTCCCGCCTCGTGGGCGTGAGAGGCGGCGAAGGTCTGGATCGTCGGCAGCATCGACGAAGCGCCGGCCCGTTGCGTCGTCGTGGGTCTCCACCAGGCCCAGCGCCGCCAACCGGTCGAGGTGGTCGAGCAGCGGTCCCAGGCCGACCACTTCGGTCGCCGCCTCGATCGTCCAACCGCCACGGAACACCGACAGGGCGTGAAGGACGTCCCGTGGCTCGTCGGCGAGCAGGCCATAGCTGGCAGCCAGGGCGCTGCGCAGCGAACTGTGCACGGCGGATCGGGCGCCCTGCAGGTCGTGCACATCGAGCGGATCGGCGCTGACCGCGTCGAGCACGCCACGGGCCCCGAGCACTCGCCAACTGCCGGCGGCGAGCTCCAAGGCGAGCGGCAACCCGTCGAGACGGCGACACACCTCGGCGACCACCGCCGCGGTGCGCGAGGTCAACTCGAACGCTGGCGTGGCGCGCCGGACACGGTCGACGAGCAGCTCGACCGAGGACACCGACCGGAGCTCCTCGACGCCGCCCTCGTCGCCCGCCGGCACCGCCAACGGCCGAACCGGCCACGCCTGCTCGTCTGTTAGCCCGATCGGTGCCCGGCTGGTCACCAGCGCCGTCACCTCGGGAACCCGCCGCAACAGTTCGGTGAGCACGCCACCGACGCCATCGAGGTGCTCGAGGTTGTCCACCACCAACAACGCCGCCGCGCCGCCCAATCGGGTGCCGATCGCCTCGACGGTGACCTCGGCGACGCCGAGGGCGCCGGCGACAGCGTCGAGCACGTACTTCGACTCGCCGACACCCGACAACGGCACCCACCACGTCGACCGCCCCCGCCGGGCGGCGGCCTCGGCGACGGCCAGGGCCAGACGGGTCTTGCCGATCCCGGCCACACCCGTCAACGTGACCAAACGCGTCGCCCCACCCACGACCACCTCGACGAGCCTCGACATCTCGGCGGCCCGACCAACGAGAGGAGACAACGACGCCGGGATCGAGCCCCCGGTCGTCGATGCAGCCACATGTCGCGCCTCGACGTCTACACCGGCGAGCCGGTCGAACCACTTCCGCTCCTCGGCCTCCAGACCGAGACCTTCGGCCAGGGCCCGGACCGACGAGAGCCGAGGCGTGTTCAAACGGTCGCTCTCCAGGTTGCGGATCGTGCGCACGCTGACGCCGGCCCGTTCCGCCAACTCCTCCTGGGTCAATCGCGCCCGCCGTCGGAACCCGCGGAACACCGCCCCGAACGTCTGGCTGCCACTCACTGCTGCACCCGAGTCGTGCCGACCTCCCCAGCCACGCCGCCCGGCGGACGAAGGCATTAAAGGTACAGCGTGTCGGCCGGCCGAGACGGCTTCACATCTCCAGGTCAGTGGCCCAGTGGGCGTCAGCCCCGCGGAGAGGGTCGACCCTCGAATCTGTGCCGATCTGGAAGCCGTTGGTGGAAGGGGATGTTGACCAGTGTGTCGCGGATCCAGGTAGCGGCGCAGCCCGAAACGTTGGTGTCCACGAGCATCGGGCCGACTCGGCGCGACGCGGGCCGTGACCACCGCGCAGGTGGTGGCGCCCGGCTCGGTTCCCAGACACCACAGCAAGGAACCAATCGGGTTCCGCTGGATTCGACTGCGCCAACCGCGGCGATACGCAACATGGACACCACGACGCCGAGCACCCCACGGCAATCGCCGGGCAGCTCAGGCGTTCGGACGACGGCCACTGACTTCGCTTGTCGCACGGTGCCGCGATGTGGCCGGTATTGCGCTCGGTGTTCGAGTGCGATTCGGTATTCATCGCACGCCACGCCGGCAACCTTCGGATGGCTGTGTCCTGTCGATCGGCGCACCAGCTCGCAGATGGCCCGGTGCGCGGAGGCGACGGGCTGGTTGATGGGTCGTGATTGGCCGTGACGGGCGTTTTCAGATCGAGCCACTCACGGGGCCTTCCCGAACTTGCCGCCGAGTTGCCGGTGTACTGCCTCGACATTGCGTGCGTTGTGGCGCAGATTGCTCGGTGTACCGGGCGCGGCGAAACAGAGCTGATCACACCGGCGGCGCTGACGGCCGCAGGAGGCCATCGTTGACCGAAGGAGGGATGCCGTGCAGATCGGCATCAACGAATCATCGTCGACATCGGAGTCGATTCGAGATCGCACCGATCACTCGTCGAGCGTTGTTCGCCGGGATGGCGGCGGCTGGCCTCGCCGCCACCGACGTGGGACCGTGAACGGCGGCGGATCGTGAATCGATCTGACCGTGGACGCCGAGGGGGTGTCATGCCGCGCCAGTCGCCGAACCCGTACTTGACCGCCAACTTCGCGCCGCTGCCGGCGGAGGTGACGGCATTGCGACTTGCCGTTGAGGGTGAGGTGCCCGAGGCGGTGCGCGGCGGGACGCTGCTGCGGATTGGTCCCAACCCGGTGCTCGTCGAGGACCCGGCGTCGTACCACTGGTTCGTCGGTGACGGGATGGTCCACAGTTTCCAGTTCAGCGAGACGGGCTCGACGGCGACGGTCGATCACCGCAGCAGGTGGGTGCGCACCGACAGCGCCGCCGAGGACCTCGGCGAGGAGCCGATCGCGGACCAGCCCGCCGAGGTCGGACCCGGCAACGAGGCGAACACCAACATCGTCGTCCACGGCGGTCGCATCCTCGCCCTGTTGGAGGTCGCCCTGCCGACGGAGATCCGCCGCGACGCGAGCACCGTGGGCAGGTATGACTTTGCCGGCGAGTTGCGTTCGGCGATGACGGCACACCCGAAGATCGACCCGACGACGCAAGAGTTGGCGTTCTTCGGGATGTCGCTCGACGGGACGTTGCGCTATCACGTTGCCGAACCGTTCGGGGCGCTGGTGACGACGCAGGAGATTCCGATCCCGCGGGCGGTGATGATGCACGACTTCGCGATCACGGCGACGCAGGCGGTGTTCTTGGACCTGCCGGTGGTCTACTTCGCCGAGCAGGCCGAGGGCCGCCCGTTCCCGGCAGCGTGGGCACCCGAGCACGGTGCCCGCGTCGGCGTGATGCCACGCCACGGCGGCGAGGTCACCTGGATCGACATCGAGCCGTGCTACGTGTTCCACACGATCAACGCCGTCGACGGCGATGGCGGGACCGTCGTCGTCGACGTCGTGCGCTACCCGACGATGTTCGACACCGACGTGTACGGCATCGGCGGCACACCACCACGGCTCGAGCGCTGGACCATCGACCCCGCGGCCGGGAGTGTCGGTCAGGAGATCCTCGACGATCGCCCCCAAGAGTTCCCCGCGCCGACCCGCGACGCCTGGGAGCCGACCAACGATTCGCCTACACCACGGCAGTCACCCAGTACGAGCACGCTGCTGAGTTCGGCACCCTGCTCCGTCACGACCTCGCCAGCGGCACCGTCACCGAAGCCCGGCTCCCCGACGGCGCCCAAGCCGGCGAAGGGATCTTCGTACCGGCCAGCGACGACGCCGCCGAGGACGACGGCTGGGTGCTCGCCACGGTCTACCGGCCCGAGTCCGACACCAGCGACCTCGTCGTGCTCGCCGCCCAGGACTACGCCGCCGGACCGGTCGCCACCGTCCACCTCCCATTCCGCGTCCCCTTCGGCTTCCACGGCAGCTGGATGCCAGCGAGCTGAAATCGCAACCCCACCGACGGCCGTCGGCATGCGATCCCATCGTCTCACGCGTCGCTGGAGAAGCCACGCCGACCTGCTTCTCTCGAGCTCGCAATCACGACACCGAACAGTCAAGGCCGGCGGCCGGCTGTGAGGGATGCCGATCTCGGTGAGACGCCGGTGGTGCATCGGCGCGCCTTCGAATGCCGACGAAGTATGTCCTCGGCCTTGTCCGGCGAGCGAGGCTCTTGGAACAGCCCTAGTTTCGCTCACCTGTACGGAGGAGGTGTCTCTGTGAGCCTTCAACCGATCCAGAACTCATGACCCCGTCGAGCGGGCGCGGGGCAACACCTCAGAACTCTGGATTGAGCTGCACAACCGACCGGCCGAGGGCAGGTCAGAACCGCTCAACACATCCGGAGAAGCAGAGCGGCGCGGAACGACGGTCGCCGCGACACAGAACCACAGCCCACCCCGCTCCGTACCCGGCGATCGAAGCGGCCTCGTCTCGCCCGACGACCTCGTGTCAGCTGCACACAGAATGTCAGCGACCGTCAAGCTCGAATGAGCAACTGAACCGGCGTTCGATCTCCTCCAGCACACGTCCAGTCGGCAGCATCGGGTCGAGTGGCGAACCGCGCTCGTCGGGTGATCCCGGGTCGAAAGCGGCAGCAACAGAATAGGCATTCCGGGCGCAGGCGCCGCCGCCGAGTTCGCTCGACGACGAATCGCCCGCGGCGGTCCGCTGGTCCGCGACGTCGCCCACCTAAAGGGAGCTGCCCGTGTCGTCAGCGAGTCGCACTCGGACGCCGCGCACGACCACGGCGAGCGCGATGTATCACAAATGTATCAAACCGTCTGATACCGCCGGATATCGCCCAATGATGCACCGTCGCGAAACACCAGCTAGATGGCACTGCGTGGCACCTCGGCGATACTGGGCGAACTAGCGGAAATCGGCCTACGGATCAGAAGGTTGGGGGTTCGACTCCCTCCGAGCGCGCCTCCGAGCGCGCTGACCATCTCCGCGGCGAGTTCGGGGCCGCCCTTCACCGCGTCGATGGTGGCGAACAGCGCGGTCCTGTCGACGTCATTGCGGATCGGGTTGTCGGTGGTCGTACTCATCTGCGCTCCAAGGGTGTGGGTGTGCTCGGACACTTCGACGGTGCGCCGCCGTGGGGTGCTGGCACATCGGCCGCGGCCACCTATTTCGGCTACGTGGGTCGGTACCGAGGTGCAGACTCGTTGGCGTGGGTGCGGCTGGGACCGCGGTGACGGCGCGTGAGGCGGAAGTGTTGGCGCTGGTCGGGCGGCACTTGACGAATGCGCAGATCGCGGCGGAGTTGTTCATCTCGGTGCGCACGGTGGAGGCGCATGTCGCGGCGCTGCTGCGCAAGATGGAGGTTTCCGACCGACGCACCCTGGCCCGCCGGGTGGCGGTTGAGCGGGCGCAGGGGCGGGGTGTGTTGCCGGTGCCGGCGACGCCGTTCGTCGGGCGGGTCGCCGAGCGCGCCGCACTCGGGCGGGCGTTGGGCGGCCATCGTCTCGTGACGGCGGTCGGGCCGGGTGGCATCGGCAAGAGCCGGCTGGCGATCAGCGTCGCCGAGGTGGCCGCGCAGCGGCGTGACGGCGTGTGGTTCGTCGATCTCGTGCGGGTGACCGATCCTGCGGCGGTTGTCGCCGCGGTGGCCGAGGCGGTCGGTGTGTCCGAGCAGTGGGGGTCGTCGCCGGAATCGGCGCTGGTTGCCTCGCTGGCTCGCCGCGACGGACTGCTGGTGCTGGACAACTGCGAGCACCTGCTCGACGGGGTGCGTGACTGCGTCGATCGGATCGTCGCCGGCTGCCCCGGCGTCACCGTGCTGGCGACGAGCCGGACCCGGCTGATGCTTCCGTACGAGTGCCTGTATCCGGTGTCGGGGCTGTCGGTCGTCGGCGGCAGGGGCGGTGATGCCGTCGAGTTGTTCAGGTCACGCGTTAGCGAGGCAACCGGCGACGAGGTGCCGGACACCCTTCGCGTCAGTGCGCTGTGCCAGGCGTTGGACGGCATGCCGTTGGCGATCGAGCTGGCGGCATCCCGCTACGCGACCCTCGGCCTGGACGGGCTGGAGGAAGGGTTGCACGAGCGGCTGCGATTCTTCACCGTCGGCACCAGCACGGCCGGCCGGCACCGCTCGCTGCACGACACGATCGCCTGGAGCTACGACCTGCTCGGACCCGCCGAGCAGGCGCTGCTGCGCGGCGTTGCCATGTTCGCCTCGTGGTTCGACCTCGACGCCGCCCACACCGTCGCCGCCCCCGACAGCAGCCGTGGCGCCGTCGCCGACGGGCTGGCCCGGCTTGCCGACCACAGCCTGCTCGTCGTCGACCGCGGCGAGCCGACCCGCTACCGCGCCCTCGAGACGATCCGCCAGTACGCCGAGGAGCTGCTGGCCGAGACCGGCGAGCTCCCCGCAGTACAGGCCCGCCACGAAGCGTGGTGCCGGGCTGTGCTGACCGAGCTGGCTGGAGTGCAACCCGACGACGGCTGGTGCGTCGCGGTTCGACCGCGCCGTCGACGACGCCAGGGCCGCGCTCGTGCGCTGCGCAGCCGATCGAGACCGCAGCGCTGACGCAACACAACTCGCCGCCCAGCTGGCCGGACAGCTGTGGCTCCGCGGGCGGCTCACCGAAGCGCAACGTCGCTACGAGCAGGCCTCGACACTTGCTCCCACCGCTGCAGCGCGAGCTGACCATCTGCGACTGGCCGCCGGTGCCGCCGCTACCCGCTATGTCGGCAACGACGCCGTCAAGTTGCTCCGCGCCGCCGCCGACACCGCGACCGAGATCGGCGACCGCGGCGGGGCCGCGCTCGACCTCGCCTGGATGTCCATCTACATCGGCCGGTTCCCGGGGATCATGGCCGACAAGCCGACACCCGACAAGGCGGCAGGCCTCACGGACGAAGCGCAGGCAATCTCCGACGGCTCGGCCCGGACCCGGGCGGCGATCGCCCTGTCGTGGACGATGTTGAGCAACACTGCGGCACAGCCCTACGACGAACGCACCGGCGCGGCCGTCCTCGAATCGGCGCGGCACGCCATCGAACTCGCCCACCAGGCTGGCGACGCCACCCTCGAGAGCGCTGCCCTCGACTGGCTGACGGCCGTCCACGTCGCCCTCGACGACATTCCGGAGGCAGTCCGGGTCGTGCGTCGCCGTGTGGAGTTGATTCGCTCGCTCCCGGTCGTTGCGAGCAATGGCCTCGAACTTCTCGACATCCACAGAACGGCGTCCGACGTCTACCTCGCTGCTGGTGACCTGGTCGCTGCCGGCGAAAGCGCCGACGCCGTGGCCCGATTGCCGTTCCTCCGCGGCGAGGGCCATGTCGCACTCGGCAGGAGCCTGAAGGTCGACGCGATCGCCGGCCACTTCGACGACGTCGTTCGCGGCGGGGAGCGCTTCCGCGTCGGCTGGGAACGGGCAGGACGGCCAGCCGCCTCGGACCTGGCTCGCTCTGCCCACGCCGTAGCGATGGTGCACGGCATGCTCGGCGACGACGAGCGCCGGGCCGAATGGCTTCGCATCACCACCGCGGCGCTCGGCATCGCCCCGGAGCAACTGGCCGGGTGCGCGACGGGCTGGGCCCCAACGTTCGACGCGCTCCTCGCCTTGCATCGGGACGACTCCGCCGCTGCCCTCGAACGGCTCAGCGCCGACCTTGACGACCAACGTGTGTGGGGGTTCTGGATCACCGGCTACTGGAGGCCCTGGTACGCGGCACTGTGGGCCGAGGCGGCCGTGCTCGCACACACTGCCGACGCCCACGACCGGATCAGGCGAGCCCGCCACGCCACACGCGACAACCCGATCGCAACTGCGATCGTCGAGCGCGCCGCCGCCCTCGCCGCCGGAGACCGCGCCCACGTTGAGAGGCTCGCGGCGGAGTTCGCAGCGCTCGCGAGCCCCTACCAGCACGCACGGACGGAGACCCTCGCCCGGGAACTCGTCTAGTTGCCAACGTCGAACTGCCGATCCGGGCTGACCTGTTGTCTCCCGCCGCCGCCGAGCGCGCACCGATCGAAGGCTCCGCGCGGGTCGATCCGGACCGTTCTTGAGGGCAACCCGGTCGCATCGATAGCCCGTTGCGGAGCGTCAGTGTGCACAACTCGCTGCGTCACGCGCCGCGACCGAACCACGGCTCGGGCGCGGCGTCGGGCAGCCCGGTACCCAGCCTGCGTGCGAAGCAGTGGGGCCGCTCCGACCTCGGCGGGGAGATGTTCGGGTGGCATCGCCCGATGCGGCTGCATCCTTGGACCATCGGTTCGTGGACATTCGTCCTTCCTACTGTGGTCTCTAGCCTCATAGGTTGCAGCGTACATAGGTGGCGGTAGGCTCCGGCTCACATCGCCCGCGGCGGACAGGTCCGGCGGAGGACCGAGCGGGACGACTAGGAGGTACCGGCATGATTGCGGCACTCGCACTATCTACCCTCGCGCTATTGGCGTCCGGGCCAAACGACCCGAACGCTCAGAGAGCTACGTGGGACGGTGGGGTCCTCGACACCGTCAACGCCATGTGGACGTTCCATCCCGACAACGGGATGAACGTGGTTGTCTCTACCGGTTAAGGCCGCGAAGCCCTCAAGACGGTTGATCACTACACAATGAATGACTCCATCGGTTTGTACTTGAACGACATTGGCAAGGTCCCCTTGCTCACTGCCGAGGACGAGCGCGACCTGTCGCGTGTCATCGAGGCCGGCCGCGAGGCGGCCGAGCAGCTGGCCAACGGCAAGCGCGGCGTGGCGTTGAAGAACGCAGTCGCCGCCGCCGCCAACGCCAAGGACCGCTTCATCCGCTCCAACCTGCGTCTCGTCGTGTCGATCGCCCGGCGCTACCCGCTGCCCCAGGGGATGGATCTGCTCGACCTGATCCAGGAGGGCAACCTCGGCCTCGAGCACGCCGTCGACAAGTTCGACTGGCGGCGGGGCTTCAAGTTCTCGACCTACGCGACGTTCTGGATCCGCCAGGCGATCGGCCGGGCGCTCGACCAGAAGGCCAGCCTGATCCGCATTCCCGGGGATCGCTCGGCCAGCCTGCGTGCTGCCCTGCGCCAGGCGTCCGGTGACGGCGAGACGCTCGACCAGGCGAACGCCGAGCTGCACCGCCTGACCACCACCGTGTCGCTCGACAAGACCGTCGGTCACGACGGTGATGCCACGCTCGGTGACCTGATGGCCAATGGTGAGGGCACGCCGGAGGACGCGGTGATGTCGATGGTCGACGGCGACCTCCTCGACGAGCTGCTCGGCACGCTCGACGGGCGCGCCCGCTATGCCGTCGAGGCCCGCTTCGGGCTTCTCGACGGTGAGCGCAAGAGCTTCCGTGAGGTCGGCGAGAGCCTCGGCGTCACTGCCGAAGCCGCCCGCCGACTCGTGCATCGGGCCGTCGCCAGCCTCCGCGACGACGCCGAGCAGATCCTCGCCTTCTAACTACGGGGGTTGAAAGGGAGAGGATCTCCTCCCCCCTTGACGTGTTCGTTGATCGTCGGGGTTCGCAATCGCCAGCACTTGTTCCGGGCCTGGCAGGTACGAAGGTCATCTTGTCTAGGTATCGACTCCATAGGGTTGCGATAGTCATAGGTCGTCGATAGCTTCATCCTCAGCGACCGTGGATGGTCGTCCCCGCCGGAAGCTGCCGGTGGTTTGACTCACCCTGAAATCTCGAAGGAACGAAGTGAACCTGACGCGCACGCGTGTCGCCCGCATCTTGATCGTCGGGGCGACCCTCGGCATGACAATCGGACTGGCATCGTCTGGTCTGACTGCCGCCGCGGCGGAGCCGCCGACGGCTCCAGCGCCACCGGCGACCGAGCCAGTCGCCGAGACCACACTCTCGAGCAACGACGCAGTGGCCGAACCTGCGACGACCACCGTGCGTGCAACGCCATTGTCGCCGGAGTGCACCGACTACAGATTCAATGACCAGTATCCACTCCGGTTGTGTGACGAGAGTCCAGCAGTGCGCCGGGTACAGGAGCAGTTGAGAGTCGCCGTCGACGTGTCTCTCGTCGCCCACGGCTACTTCGGACCGGCGACCGAGCAAGCGGTTACGGACCTTCCAGTCAGAGAACGGCCTACAGGTCGACGGGCTGATCGGACCCGACACGTGGGCGGTACTGACCGCGGGACAGCCCGGCTCGGACCTCGACGGCAGTGGAATCGTTGATCCCTGGGAGGTCGTGGCACCGGTCGAGTCCGTCGACCCCGTTGCGGAACTTCGCACCGCGTTGCCGTTGTCGATCGGCGCATCGGGTCCTCCCGTCGCCACGCTCCAGAACCTGCTGTTGTCGGCTGGGATCTGGGTCGGTGATTCGGACGCTAATGGGCAATTCGGCCCGGATACCGCACGAGCAGTCGCGATGATCCCACCATCTCAAGTGACCGCGCTGACTGGCGAGCCAGGAGGATTGGGCGTGATGACCGCGGACCGGCTCGACGATCTGACGCGGTTCAGCACCGAGAACACGCCGCTGATCGTGAACGAACCGTGCGCACAACCGTCGGCATTCCTCGCGGCCGCCGCCGGGCCGGGCCGAACCGCTTTCCGAATCTCCGACATTCGCTGTTCCTCAGGATGGGCGATGACCTACTCGAACGACTACGCATGGAATGACACTGACCAACTCTTCTTCCGATTCAACGGGTCCGAACCCGTCCTGGTGGGGAGCCATTACGGACCGGAGAACGGTTGTCTGCTGAACGGAGTACCGGTGGAAGCATGGCCAGCTTTTGGTTGCGCGCCGGTACCGCCCCCGCCGCCGCCGGTGGTCGACCCGCCGTCATGTGACACCTACTCGTTCAACGATCAGTACCCGATCCGACGCTGCGATGAGGGATACGCCGTGTCCATGATCCAGCAGGCACTGGTCAACCACGGGTACACGGTCGATGTCGACGGCTACTTCGGGCCTGGCACCGAACAAGCCGTCCGCGACTTCCAACGGATCGAAGGTCTCGAGGTCGACGGTCTCGTCGGACCAAACACCTGGTCGACGCTGGTCGGGGGGCCCGGATGGGATCTCGACGGTAACGGCATCATCGACCCCGACGAAGTCGTCTGGGACTAGCACACGCCAGCCACGGTTATCGCTGCCCCGGCCGCGGCACGAGCGGCAACGGATTCGATCGAGGCTCAACTGCGGCTGCTCAACGATCTTCACCGCAACGGTTTGCTGACGGACGCCGAGTTGGAAGACAAGCGCCGCCGCGTCATCGCATCAGCGTGACGCACTTGATCTCGCCGCCGTCACGGGGGAGACGGCGGCCGAGAAGCGACGGCCCACCCTCACGGCGAGGGTGGGCCGTTGCACTTCATGATCGTCGTACAGCCGCGAAGTTCGGTCATTGTTGGACTAGTTGCGGGACTACATAGGTTGTCGTCGACGCGTTGGTGGAGAGTGGTACTGCGCCCGGTAGCTTGCCGTCGAGCCAGCGGGCGGACTCGGCGGAATTCCACTACTGGGCAGAAGTGGCTGGCGGAACGGCGGAATACATGCGAACGGTGATGCTCATGGTTGGGCGTGTCCGGGCTTTGCCGGTGGTGGCAACTCCAGTTGGCCCACGGACGTGTTCGCACGGGCTGAACCGCTCAAATTTGGACGGCATGGGTGATCGGGAAACCGATGACGGTCACACGGGTTCCGGTGGTTCGCTCTCCTGAGGCGACCAGTCGATGCTCTTGGGCCTCATTGCTGAGCCAACAAGCATGGATATAGACAGAGTTGGATCGCGGCTGCGTGGGGCAGCCACGAGGTGGGGGAGATCACGTTGTTGATGTCTCACCGCCATTGCTGAAGTACCCCGCAATCACCAGCAGGTCACCCTGCTTCGACAGAAGGAACGGCGGAATGTTCAAGCGACTCATCGGTGCGACGGTTGTCGCACTGAGCTTGGGGGGCGCGGCAGTCAGCGCTGCGGCACCTCCTACCACCACACCACCGGCAGCGCCGGTACCGGCTCCAGCGCCGACCCAGCAACCAACGGGTCTGGGCACCGACGGGGCGATGGACCTATTAGCCAACGCCTGCTTCAACGGCACGATGCAAGCCTGCGACGACCTCTACGCCCAGTCTCCGGCCGGTTCGGCCTACGAGACCTTCGGCGACACCTGCGCAGGGCGTCAACCGGCCGCGACCGGCCAGTTCTGCAGCGACGTCTTCACCGACACCGTCGTCCAACAGACATCGCCGACGACTACACCACCCACCACGGTGGCGGGAGCCGTGACGGCGACGATGGGGGCGATCCACACCATCTGCAAGCCCGAAGCCCTCACCGCCTACGCCGCCGACTACGCCACCAAGGTGCCCCCGACAGCACAGGGATCCGTCGCCGGGATCGCCGAAGAACAGGGGATGACGGTTGACGCCTTCTTGGGGGCCGTGCTCGATGGTTCGCTCGACTCGGAGACCCAGATCACGGTGATCGACGCCTATCAAGCGGCGGAAACGCCGGTGGCCGAGGCCACGCTCAGCGAGTACGGACTGCTCACCGGTCGCTACCTCGACTGCCTGTTGGACACGACGCAGATACCCCAGGACATCTTCGACAACCTGCTCGAAACGGCCGAGGGCAGCGGCACCTGGGCTGGCTACACGATCGCTTGGGGCGACAACGACGAGGGTGACTTCACGATCACCTTCACCTCAGCAGGGGCAGCCCCGGCATCGACGGCTCCTGTGACGACGGCGCCAGCCGCTCCGACGACGGCACCAGCCGCTCCGACGACGGCACCAGCCGCTCCGACGACGGTACCGCCGGCATCGCCGACGACGGCACCGGCACAGCCGGCGTCCGCTGCCGGGATGGCTGCTGCCCACGCGATCTGCGCGGAGGACGCCTTCCAGCAGTACTTCATCCAGCACGACCAGGAAGTGCCGGTGTCGGAACACGGCGTGCTCCTCGCCGCCGCCCAAGCGGAGGGCAAGACGATCGAGCAGAAGGTCACCGACACCCTCGCCCTGACGCTGGGATCGCAGACGCAGGTGACCGTTGTCAATCCCTGGGACTCCGTCGCCGAAGAGGACAAGACGACGGAGCTGGGCCTGCTGATGGGTCTGATGGTCGACTGCATGCTCGACGAGCTGGCAATCAGCGACGAGGCGTACGACCAGTTCGTAGCGGACACCAACCCGACCGGATCAGTCGCTTGGGCGAACTACACGATGCAGTGGCAGGTCACTGGACGATCAGTTCGTCTTGGCGTTCATCCAGAGCTGAGGTGGTGACCGTGAAGCGAATTATCTGTGCAGCCGTTGTCATGGTCGGACTTGGGGGCGGAGTCGCGGCAGCGGCCCCGCCTCCAAGCGAACCACCGGCAGCGCCCCAAGCGGCTCCTCCGACAGACGAGGTGGAGCCGTTGACCAGGGAACAGATCTACGGTATCGGCCCTTCCGGCTCTGGTCCCGAAGCTCCTGACTGCGCTCCGCTGACCGTCCTCGGCGAGGACCTGACGTGCATCCCTGCTGCGACACCAACCCCACCGGGCACGATCGCCCTGGCCATCAACGCACCGTGCCCGGTGACCGGCGACCTGGAAGAGGCGTTCACCGAACCATCGCAGATGAAGACGTTGACCGAGTGCATGCTGCCTATCGCCGTGGCATGGCTGACGTGGGAGTACAACAGCCTGACCCCGCCCGCAGAGTGGAATGCGGTATCGACATCACTGCTGCCGAACAACTTCCTCTATGTCCCGACCGACGTGCGCAACCCGGCGTATTGCGGCTACGACGGCAGCAGCGAGGGCACACTGTTCTATTGCCAGGTCGACGACGCGATCTACCTCGGCGAGGCAGCGATGTGGAACTTCTATACGAAGCACGGCGACGCGTCGCTGTTCGGGGCAATCGCCCACGAGATGGGGCATCGCGTCCAACACCTGGCTGGGACGAAATTCAACGACCCCGACAATCCCAACGAGGGCATCCCGTCGGAGAACCAGGCGGACTGCTTCGCGGGGGCGTTCATGGCCTATGCAGCGAGGAACCACTACATGGATCCGTTGGGAGCAGACATCATCAACCCCGATGACGTCTACGACATGATCAACGGATTCCTGGACATCGGCGAACGCCTGGACGAGCATCAAACACACGGGACCGTGGACCAGCGACTCCGTGCCCTGTACATCGGCTACAACTCAGAGCCGGCGGTCGGAGCGTGGGCCTGCGACTTCTATCTCACGGACATCCGCATCGCCCCAGCTGGCAACATGCCCGGACAATCGCCTACGACGACTCAACCGGCGTCGTGAGCGAGATGTCGCACTTCTCGAGCTGAGCGGCAACGTTCGGCGTGTTGGGAGGTTTCCGACCGGCAGCTCAGCGCCGGTCCCGAACTCTTTGGTTGCGGTGATGACGTTGGTGGCCGGTGATCGACCAATGAGACTGAGGACGCCCAGATTGCCCGCGATCTTGTGGCGTGCGATGTGGCGGGCGACGAAGGCGGCGTCGCGGCTGACACCGCGTAGGAAGCCTGAGGACATGGCGTAGAGGAAGGGCAGGCCGACGAAGTAGAGGCCGGGCTGGCGATGGACGATGCCTCGTTGATGCTCGGGGGACCGTCGACGAAGCACGGGCAGGTCGATCCACGAGTAGTCAGGTCGGTACCCGGTGCACCAGATGATGTTGGACACGTCTGCGGTCGTGTCGTCGGCGAGTAGCGGGCGTCCGTCGCGGACGCCGGTGACCCTCGCGACGCGCTGGACTCCAGCGGCGGTGAGGTCGCGGGGCTTGACGCGCACCAACGGTGATCCTTCGGTGAGCAGCTTGTGGCGTTGGTGCCGCCCCATCGGTGTGCGCACGGTGAGGACGCGGTGGGCGAGGAAGCGGAACAGCAGCGGCAGCGCGATGTACCGGGCGGCGACTCGTTCGACCCGGAATGGGACGTGGGCTTTGATGTCTCCGGCGAGCAGGGTCGGACGCTCAGAGGCGAGCTCGATCGCGATCTCACCACCGGAGTTGCCGGCGCCGATGACGAGCACCGCACCGTCTTGGAGCTGAGATGGGCTGCGGTACTGGGCCGAGTGCATCTGGATGATCGCCGGACTGAGCGCCGACGCGAACGGCGGCGTCCATGGCACCTGGTCGGTCGACATGGCAACGACCACGTTGCGTGCCTCGAATGTGTCGCTGCCGGCGCGCAGCAGGAAGTGCGTGCCGTCGCGGGTGAGGGTGTCGACGCTCACGCCGCTGCGAACTGGTAGGGCGAAGGTCTTCGCGTACGCCTCGAGGTAGTCGGCGATCTCGTCTTTGGTTGGAAACCCGTGTGGCGGACCGGGCAGTGGCATGCCGTCGAGATGGGAGTAGCGGCGCGTGCTGAACAGCCGCAGCGAGTCCCACCGGTTCCGCCAGGCGTCGCCGACCCGATCACTCGCGTCAATGATGACGAAGGGCAGTCCTCGGCGGGTGAGGTGGTAGCCGACGGCGAGGCCGGCCTGGCCGCCGCCAACCACGATCGTGTCCACCCGCTCCAGGCACGCCATCGCAACCACCTCCAGTCGTGAAGACTGTGACGTGGGCGACGCTACGACTGGCTGTTCGCCCGGCCAATCGGGAGTTCTCCCCATACGACCAGGTCATGTTCCATCGCGAACAGCGTCGCCGCGGCGCGTGTGGACACGCCGATCTTGGCGTAGGCGTTCTGGATGTGCCGATCGGCGGTCTTCACCGATATGCCGAGCGCGGCGGCGATCTGCTTGGTCTGGAGGCCTCGTGCCAACAGCCCGATCACCGTGGCCTCGCGCTCGGTCAGTCCCGCCGGCCTCGCGAAGATGGGCACCGGCTGGCCCGCGGCGGCGAGCACGGCGGCTACCGCTTCAGCGTCGAGGCGCCCCGCCTTGACCTCCTCGGCGATCGCCTCGGCGGCGCCGGCGGCGCTGAGCGCGGCGCGGTGCGGGCGCGCCGCGGTCATCGCCACGTAGACATCCGCCGCCGCGACCACACGGGCGGGTCGTGAGATCTCCCGTGCCACCGTGCCGCGGTGGTAGCCCGAACCGTCGAGACGCTCGTGATGGAACGACGCCACGTCCGCGACGGCTGCCAGCGTCGACATCCGAGACAGGACGCGTCCCGTGTAGTAGGCGTGGAGACGGACCTGCTCCCAATCGCCGGCGGCGAGGGGCCCGGGATGGTTCCACACACGCACGGGCACCGCCACCCGTCCCAGGTCGTGCACTCGCCCTGCGCGACGAACCAGTTGGACCGACGCCGGGTCGAGGCCGTAACACTCGGCGGAGCGTCCGGCGAGCCGCGACACCGCGGACGAGTGCCCAACGAGATACCTCGATGCGAGATCGGCGAAGTCACCGATTGCGGCCAGCGCAGCGTCGATGGCGCCACCCGCGAGCGTGATCCTCGGCGCCGGCTCCGCATCGAGCACGTTCTCCCACAACGACCGATCGGCATCGCACCTCAATATCTCCACACCGCCGGCGACGAGAGCATCCGCGACCTGTGGGTCAAAGGCGTGCCCAGCCCGATCAGCGATCACCTCCACGGCTGTTGACTCGCCGGCCAGCAGCGCCTGGAACGTGGCGTCCCTCGCCACCTGCACGATTCGCATCGCCAGCGGTATCCCCTCGCCTCCGGCCCGCCCAGGGATCCCCTTCCCGTCCCAACGTTCGTCGGTGTAGGCGAACAGCTGACCGATCCCAGCGGGAAGACCGAGTCGCGCCACCAACATCTGTGCGACCTCACACGACGCCACCGCATGCCCGCCGATCTCCCGCGCCAACCGTGGCAGCCGGGCCAGCTGCCTGGCCCGTGTTCCCACCGAACCTCCCGGCGGGGAGACCGCCCGCAGCATCCCTCGCACCATCTCCACGCGAGACCCGAACCGGACCGGCGTGCCGTAGGTGGTCAGCGCGTCATCGGCACCGAACACGTCCGCCGCCAGCTCAGCACCCGCCGTGCAACCGACATAGAACAGCAAGCAGGAATAGAACACCGACTGCGCCGTCTCCTCGTCGACACCCAGACGATCAGCAAGACGAACCGCCACCAACGTGCTCAACAGCCCATGCTCCAGTGGCACCCCGATACCGAGATCGGTGGCAAGCGACAGGGAGCCGATCACCTCGGCTGCCCGGACCTCCTCGCGCTCAATCGAGGACACCTCGAAATTCTCGCCGACAACCGGGCCCTGGGGGAGTTTCTGCAGCCGCCGCTGATCGGGCCCAAGGGCCCAACGTGCCCGGTCGCTCGCTGACGGCACATCCGACATCACTGGTCGTCCCCGCGGGTGGCCACTCGTCGGGAATCGTCGTCGATTGCACCCGGCTCCTGTCAGTCGGGTTCGATCCTCGACCCCACCGGCGAGTTGGACACGTCGTGCGTCGACGACCTCCCGCAACCGTTCAGCGAATCGTGAGACAGCTCGTGGCCGTCGGGCATGGTCGAGGAGGATGAGGCCGGGACGTTGGTGTCCGGAAATCGACCAATCAACTGGGGGCGGCGGCGAGGGAAACGGCCAGCAAGCCGATCGCCCGGAGGGCCTCCTCGGCGTCGGGCGCCTCGTACCCACGCGTGCACACCGCCACCACCAGCGCGTCCGGCCCCGGCTCGCCGACGAACGCGACGTCGTGGCGGATCCCGTCCACCCACCCGGACTTGGACCCGAACGGCACCCCGTCTGGCACGTGCGCGGTGAGCTGCCGGTCGTGCTGGCGGCCGAGCATCGCGGTCATCCACGAGGTCCACTTCCGGCCCGGCGAGAGCGCCGGTCACGATGGCGGACATCAGCGTCGCCAGATCGCCGGCCGTGGTGCGGTGGCTGCCGCCCAGTGCAGCCGCGGCGGCAAAGTCGGAGTACTTGCGCCCGAACGAGCTCGACGTCGCGCCGGCGTCCGCCAGCGCGGCGTTGACGGCGTCGCGCCCGAGCAGCTCGACCACCATGTTGGTCGCCTCGTTCGACGACACCACCACCATCCGCTCGACCACGTCGGCCAGCGGCATCGGCGTGCCAGGCGCCGGCATGCCCTCGTCGACATCGTCGGGGTCGATGCGGAAGTCGGGCGCCCCCGGCGCTTCGGACCGGAAGGTGTCGGTGCTCGTCAGCGGCGTCTCCAGCGTCGCCGTGCCCGCTTCCAGCGCTCGCGCCACCGCGACGAGCACGGCCAGCTTGACGGTCGACGCCGCGTAGAACTGCTCGTCGGCCAAGCGCTCTGCCAGCACCGGGCCGGAGGCGCGGCGCACGCAGTAGGCGACGACCGGCACGCCGTCGCTGTGCGTCCCGGTCGCGCCCATCAGCGGCGCGCCTCGCGGACGACGTCGGCGAAGGCGCCGACGAGCGCCCGCGCCTGCACGGTGTTGACCGGCGCGTCCGCCGTCGCCTGGGCGAGCAGCGCCGCCCGGTCGAACCCTTCGGCCGCCAGCTTGGACTCGTCCCAGTCGGCCACCCGCGCAGCAGGCGTCTCGGGGTGGAACTGGACTCCCCACGCGGCAGCGCCAACGCGGAACGCCTGCACGCGGCACTTTCCCGAGGTCGCCAGGTGCACCGCGCCCGGCGGCAGCGTCGTGATCGAGTCCTGGTGGTTCTGGATCATGCGCAGCTCGTCGTAGCCGGTCAGGCCGGCGAACAGCGGGTCGTCGCCGGCGGCCGCGAGCAGGTCGACCGGGCACGACCCGCGCTCGGTCTCCCCTGACTTTGCCGTCACCTCGCCGCCGGTCACGTGGGCGAGCAGCTGGGCGCCCAGGCAGATGCCGAGCACGGGCACGGCCTCGGTCATCGCCTCGCCCACCAGGGCGCGTTCACGCGGCAGGAACGGGGCGCGCTCGTCGTCGTCGGGCATGTAGCCGCCGCCGAGCAGCACCAGTCCGTCCACCGCGGCGGACCCTGCCGGTCAGGTGCTCGGGCAGGTCCGAGCCCGTCGACCACGACTGCGTCGATCCCGTCCTCGGCAAGCCACTCGGGCAGGCGTCCCGGGCCGCTGCGCGGCGAGTTCTGCACGACGACGACGCGCGGTCGGCCGGTCATGCGCGGCTCCCGGCAGCGGTGAGGGCAGGGCGCTCCGCGAAGTGGCAGGCGGCGACGTGCCCGACGGTGGTGGTGTCGGTCAGCGCGGGCGACTCGGTCGCGCACCGCAGCGGCACGCCGTCCGCGGCGGGCTCGCCTGCCGCCGCCAGCTGTGCGGCGAGCCAGCACCGTGTGTGGAAGTGGCAGCCCGACGGCGGGTCGGCCGGCGAGGGGATGTCCCCCTCGAGCACGATCTCCGCGCTCGTGATGCGGGCGCTCGGGTCGGGCACGGGCACCGCGGACATCAGCGCTCGCGTGTACGGATGGGCGGCGCGGTCGTACACGTCAGCGGCCGTGCCGTGCTCGACGATCCGGCCGAGGTACATCACGGCGACCTCGTCGGCGATGTGCCGCACCACGGCGAGGTCGTGGGCGATGAACAGGTACGACAATCCGAGCTCGTCCTGCAGGTCCTCGAGCAGATTGATGACCTGGCCCTGCACGGACACGTCGAGCGCCGAGACCGGCTCGTCGCACACGAGCACCTGCGGCTTGACCGCGAGCGCACGGGCGATGCCGATGCGCTGCCGCTGCCCGCCGGAGAACTGGTGCGGGTACCGGTGCACGTGGGCCGGGTCGAGGCCGACGAGCTCGAGCAGCTCCTTGACGGCCCGGTCCCGCCCGCCCTTGGGCACGGCATCGGGGTGGATGCGGAACGGCTCGCCGACGATCTCGCCGACGCTCATCCGCGGGTTCAGCGACGTGTACGGATCCTGGAACACGATCTGGACTCGGCGACGCAACTCGCGCCGCGCCGCCCGCGACATGGTGGTGACGTCGACACCGTCGACCAGCACCTGGCCGCCCGTGGGCCGCTCCACGCCCACCAGCAGCCGCGCCAGCGTCGACTTGCCGGACCCCGACTCGCCCACCAGGCCGAGCGTGCGGCCGCGCCGCAGCGTGAACGAAACTCCGTCGACGGCCTGCACCTGCCCGACGGTGCGCCGCAGCACCACGCCCCGGCGCACCGGGAAGACCTTGGCGAGGTCGCGGACCTCGAGGATCGGCTCGTCGGCGTTCGGCGGCTCAGCCACGGGCTGCCTCGAGGACCTCGGTCGCCACGTGGCACAGGCTGGTACGTCCGCCCGGCAGCTCCACCAGCGGCGGCGGCGTCGTGCGGCACACGTCCAGCGCGGCGTCACAGCGCGGGTGGAACGGGCAGCCGACGGGGAACCTCGCCAGGCCGGGGCGGGCGCCCGGGGATGACGTCGAGCCGACCGCCCTCCGCCTTGTCGGATGTCGGGTCGCCGGCTGCGAGGCGCGGCATCGCGCGCAGCAGCGCCCGCGTGTACGGGTGCGCCGGCGCGGCGAAGATCTCCTCCACGGAGGCCTGCTCCACGGCGTGCCCGGCGTACATCACGGTCACGTCGTCGGCGACGGACGCCACCACGCCAAGGTCGTGGGTGATGAGCACGAGGCCCATCTGCCGCTCGGCCTGGATCTCGGCGAGCAGCCGCAGCACCTGCGCCTGGACGGTGACGTCCAGCGCCGTGGTCGGCTCGTCGGCGATGAGCACCTCCGGGTCCATCGCCAGGGCGGCGGCGATCATCACGCGCTGACGCATGCCGCCGGAGAACTGGTGCGGATAGTCCCTGATGCGGTCGGCGGCCCGCGGCACCTTGACCAGGTCGAGCAGCTCGATCGCCCGGCGCCGCGCCTCGCCGCGGCCGATGCCCCGCCGCACCCGCAACACCTCGGTGAGCTGGTAGCCCACCGAGTGCACCGGGTTGAGCGCGGCGAGGGCGTCCTGGAACACCATCGCCACGTGCTCGCCGGCGTACGCGCGACGCTCCTTGGGCGGCAGCGCCAGCAGGTCGGTGCCGCGGAACCTGAACCGCGCCGCGCGTCACCCGCGCCGTTGGGCCGAGCAGCCCCATGACGGCGAGCGAGCTGACCGTCTTGCCACAGCCGGATTCGCCGACGATCGCCAGGGTGCGCCCGGCCGTCACGGTGTAGGACAGACCGTCGACGGCGTCGACCACGCCGTCGCCCGTGCGGAACTCGACCGCGAGGTCGTCGACCTCGAGCAGCGGTGCCTCGGCTGGCGTCGCTCACCGCAGCCTCGGGTCGAGGGCGTCGCGCAGTGCGTCGCCGAGCACCACGAGCGACAGCACGGTGGCCATCAGGCAACCCAGCGGGAACAGCAGCAGGTAGGGGTAGCCACCGGTGACCCACTCGGCGCCGTTGCTGATCATGATGCCCCAGGAGATCGCCGGTGGCCGGACGCCGATGCCCAGGAACGCCAGCACGGCCTCGGCGCCGATGATCCCGGCGATCGACGTCGGCACCAGCGCGGTCACCGGGCCGATCGCGTTTGGCAGCACGTGGCGGAACATCACGCGCAGGTCGGAGGCGCCCAGCGCCCTGGCCGCGGTCACGTAGTCGAGACCCTTGGCCTCCAGCACGCTCGCCCGGACGTATCGGGCGAAGCCCATCCACCCGAACATGATGAGCACGGTCGCCGGCAGCAGGATGTCGTTGAACGTGCCCGAGCCCACGCTGACGTTGCGGAACAGGGAGAGCAGCAGCAGCGCGGCCAGCAGCAGCGGGATCACGAGGAACACCTCGATGGAACGCGAGATCACGGCGTCGATCCACCCCAGGTAGTACCCGGCGAGCAGGCCGAGGATCACGCCGATCAGCAGCGACGCCCCGACGACGACGAGGGCGAGCAGCAGCGACGGGCGGGCGCCGTACACGAGCTGGGCGAGCACGTCGCACCCGAACGCGTCGGTGCCGAACGGGTGCGTTTCACCGAAGCCCTGTGGGTGGATCTTCGACTCCGTGATCAGGCAGTCTGCGGGTCGGTGTCCGTGAACAGCCCAGGGGAAGGCGACCACGAACAGGAAGAAGGCGAGGATCACGGCCGCGGCGATGGTGTCGGGGCGGCGGCGCAGGCTGCGCCAGGCGTCGGCGGTCAACGTGCGGGAGGCGGCGTCCTTCGCCGCCGTCGGCACCTCGGGCGTCGTCGCGTCGCTCATCGCTTCGCTCACTCATAGCGAATCCTCGGGTCCAGCGCGGCGTAGGTGATGTCCACCACGATCATCACCACCACGGTGACGATCGACAGGATGGTCACGACGCCGACCACGAGGGAAACGTCGGAGGCCCGTACTGCCTCCCAGAGCACCCCGCCCATGCCGTAGATGTTCATCATCCCCTCGGTGATCACGGCGCCGCCGAGCGCATCGGCGAACGTCAGGCCGACGGCGGTGACCACCGGAACCGACGAGTTGCGCACCACGTGGTGGGTGAACACGTGCCGTTCGGGCAGGCCCTTGGCACGCGCCGTGCGCACGTGCTCGCCGCTGTAGCTCTCCAATTGACTGGCGCGCACGAGACGCATGAACGCCGCCGACCCGGCCAGGCCGAGCAGGATGCCGGGCACGAGCAGCGTCGCCCACGGGTGGTCGGCGTCGAAGGACGGTCGGAACCACAGCGCCGGCAGGCTGTCCTCGCCGAACGTGTCCTCCGCCCAGTTCGACAGCGGTACCGCGAACACGTAGCGGTAGACCAGTAGCAGCACGAACACCGGCAGCGCGTCGATGAGCACGCTCGTCAGGCGGACGCCGTGGTCGACGGCCCGGCCCCGCCACTTGGCGGCGATCGAGCCGAGGGTCATGCCGAGCACGAGCCAGGTGATCGTGACGATGCAGAACAGCCTGAGCGTGTTCGGCGCGGCCGTGGCGACGATGTCGGTGACTTCCCGACCACGGAGGTTGGTGCCGAAGTCACCGTGGGCGTACGCCGCCAGTCGGTCGACGAACGGACCGAGGCACGGGTTGCCCGGCTGGTCGTAGCAGGGGTCGTCGAGGCCGTAACGCTCCTCCACGGCGGCGAGCTGGGTGGCGCTCGGGACGCGGTCGCCGAAGAACGCCAGCGCGGGGTTGCCGTTGAGCTGGATGGCGAGCGTCGTGAGCAGGTGCAGGACGAGCATCACGAGGAACAACGTGAGCACCGCCTGCAGGCACCTGCGCGCGATGTAGCCGCCCATCAAGCGACGCCCGACGGGCGCGGCCGCTATGCCATCACTTCGGGGGTCACCCCTCGTCGCTCACCTCCAACAGGCGCAGCTTGGTCGCACCACTGAATGGGTCGAGCACGACATTGGACAGGCGCTCGCTGTAGTACGCCGCGCTCACCGAGAAGCTCAGCGGAATGGTCGGGAAGTCGGCGGCGAGGATCGCCTCGGCCTCCTGATAGTGCACGACGGCCTCCTCGAGCGTCGGCGCCTCGTCGCCAGCGGCGATGGCGGCCTCGAAGTCGGCGTTGTAGTACCCGAAGTTGGTGTTGCCCTCCTCCGCGTCGCCCGAGGCGTACACCGGCGCAAGATAGTTCTCGTTGAGCGGGTAGTCCGGGAACCAGTTGTTGCGGAACGGTCCGGTGAAGGCGCGATCGGCGCGGTTGGCGAAGAAGTCCGGCGTCGGGTTCAGCTCGTACGGGATACCGAGCGTGGCCTGGATCGAGTCGCCGATCGCCTGGAAGTACTGCTCGTTCGTCTCGTCCTGGCCGAGGCTGATGACCATCGTCTCGCCCTCCGGCCAGCCGCCAGCCGCCTCGAGCGCGGCCACGGCGGCCTCGGGGTCGAACGTGCACCACTCGCACGTTCCGGCCTCACCGCCAGGCACACCTCCGGGGACCACCCAGGAGTCGGCAGGCACCTCCTGGCCGGGGAACAGGGCGTCGATGATGCCCTGCCGGTCGATCGCCATCGAGATCGCCTTGCGGAACTCGATGTCCTCCCAGGGACCCTCGAGGTACAGCGGGAAGCCGAGGTAGGTGAGGGCGGCGCCAGGCGCCTCGACGTAGCGCGATTGCAGGTCGGCGTCGGCCTCGGCGGCGGCCTGCTCGGCAGGCGGCGGGGTGCTGGTGTCGAGGTCGCCCGCCAAGAAGTCGGGCCAGTCTGACGCCCCGGCGTACTCGGTCCACTCGATGCGGTCGAAGTTCGGGGTCTCGTCGAGCGTGTAGTCCGCCCACTTGCTCGCCGTCAGGCTGACACCCTGCTCCCATGCCTCGACCTCGAACGGCCCGTTGCCGATGGGCTGGAGCGCGCATGCCTCGATGTCGTCGAGGCACGCCTGGGCGATGGGGAAGAAGCCGGTGTAGCCGAGCATCGTGGAGAAGCCGGCAAACGGGGCTGCCAGGGTGACCTCGAGCGTCTGCTCGTCGACGACGGTCAGGCCGGACAGGGTGTCGGCCGTCGGTTCGACGGTGACGTTGCCCTCGTCGTCGACCTCGCCCTGCATGTCGGCGTAGCCCTCGATGCGCTCGAAGAAGTAGTTGTTGGCCATCGCGTTGGGGCCATAGGCGGCGTAGTTCCAGGCTCGGGCGAAGGCCTCGGCGTCGACCGGCTCGCCGTTCTGGAACGTCAGGTCCGGCTTGATCGTGATCGTCCAGACCTGGTTGTCCGTGGTCTCGATGCTCTCGGCGACGTAGGGGTACGGCTCGGTGGTCTCGGGGTCGTAGCGGACCAGGCCGTCGTAGACGACGTCGAGCACCGAGATGTTGTCATCGATGTTGGAGTCCATCGGCAGCAGCGTCGCCATGTCCTGGCCGAGCGCCAGGTGCACGGTGATCGGCTCAGCAGCCGCCCTCGACCTCCGCTGCACTGCTGGCTCCGGCGGAATATCCCACCAGCACCACCGCTGCCGCAGCTGCGGCGAATCTCCGTCTCAACGTCATCGATGTCCCCCTTGTCGCGTGGCTCGAGTCGCCACTGAGGCCTGGAACATAGTCGGCGGGTGACGCGACGTGTCAACGCTCGCCGAAGTTCTCATCGACGGCGCGGCCCGGGCCAGGATGGACCGATGACGTCGCCCTCGGAGGTTCCGCTGACCGCTGGTGTGCGGCCGCGCCGGCTGCGCGAAGGCGACGTCGTCGCCCTCATCGCGCCGTCGGGTCCCGTGCCGCCGGACCAGCTGGACGCCGGCGTCGCGATCCTTCAGTCGTGGGGGCTGCACGTGCGCACCATGCCTCATGTACGGGACGTCCATCCCGTCCACGCCTATCTGGCCGGCCAAGACGAGGCGCGCGCCGAGGACTTCTGCACCGCGTGGGCCGCCTCCGACGTCCGGGCGATCGTCTGCGTGCGGGGAGGCCACGGGTCGCAGCGGATGATCGATCTCGTCGACTGGTCGGCGCTACGCAGCGCCGAACCCACGGTGCTCGTCGGCTACAGCGACGTCACCGCCCTGCAACAGGCGGTGGCGGCACGGCTCGGCGTCGTGACGCTTCACGGGCCGATGTCGGCCACGCGGTCGTTCCTCGACTCTCCTGCGGCCCAGGAGCACTTGCGGACGACACTGTTCGAGCCCGAGTCCGCGCAGGTTCTGTCGCCTCCCGCGGCGAGCCCGCTGGTGGGCGGCGCCGCGGTCGGCGTGACGACGGGCGGCTGCCTGTCGGTGCTGGCGACGTCAGTGGCCACGCCGTCGGCGTCCACGGCGCGCGGCGGGCTGGTGCTCCTCGAAGACCTCAACGAGAAGGCGTATCGGATCGACTCGTACCTGACCCAACTGCGCAGGTCGGGGTGGTTCGACGGCGCAGCCGGCGTCGTACTCGGGTCGTGGGCGGACTGCGAGCCTGCCGAGCCCGTCGTTGCCGACGTCCTCGGGGGCCTCGGCGTACCGATCCTCGCCGACTTCGGGTTCGGGCATGGCGACGACCCGATCACGATGCCGCTCGGCGTGCTCGCGGAGTTGGACGCCGACGCCGGAAAGCTGACGCTGGACCAGCCGGCGCTGGCGTGAGCGGGCACGCCGCTGGGGCCCCGCGCTCGCTTCGTCGCCGCGATCTGGGTGTCGCCGGTCTCGATTCTGAGACTGTGGACGCCCAGATCGATAATTGGTTCGGCTGCCTCGGCTCCGATCGGACTACTCCAGTTCGTACGCCTCGCCATCGGTGCTGGCGATGACGACGGTGTAGCCATCGGGATCTTTGATCCAGATCTCCCGGTGTCCTGGTCCGTTGCCCTCGCTTGGGGGCGGGTTTCGTCGGGGTGGCAGGACAACAGTCGCGCCGAGCTGCGCGGCTCGTACGGCAGCGTCGTCGAAGTCGGCGACCTCGCCGAACCACAGGAGGACGCCGTTGCCGGGTTCGACGTCGGGGTCGCCGATTCGTCCGTGGTCGTGTTCGGTCTCCCAGTTGTGCAGCTGCAGCACGAGCTGTCCGTCGGAGAGCAGCCGCTCGTAGTGCGGCCCGCCGTGGTCGCTCTGCAGGCCGAGAAGCTGCTGGTACCAGCGGCTGGATGCCTCGACGTCGCGCACTGCTATCAAGGTCTGTGACTGCGCCGTGCGGACGGGAAGCCACGACGCCGATCCGGTTGCCGGCCGGATCGTCGATCTCCGCGAGCCACCGCTCGCCGTCGTCGAGCACGGGTGTCGCCTGCACGGTGCCGCCGTTGGCAACGACGCGACGAAGCGTGGCTCCGAGGTCGTCGGCGCAGATCCACACGACCGGACCGGCGGCGCTGACCGGCGCCCGCTCGGTCGTCCACTGGCCGATGATGCCGGGTGATTCGAAGCTTGCGGAACCCGGTTCGACCGACCATCCGAACACCGCTCCGTAGAACGCCGCCGAGCGCGCCACGTCGAGTGCGGGCAGCTGCAGGTAGCCGATCTGGCCGTGTCGCGGTTGTCGTCCCGAGGAGCGTTGGTCGCTGCTCATTTCGTTCTCCTCCGTGGGGTGGTCGGGCTGTGTGGTGCGCTGCCGACGAGCAGTCGCCTGACGGAGTCTGCGAACCATGCCTCGTACTGGTCGACGGACCAGTGGCGTCGCCGGGTGAGCCGGTCAAAGACCGCTGAGTCCATGAGCAGCCAGACCGTGTCGATCGCCTGCTCACGGTCGCAGCCCGCTGAGAGCGGTGCAAGGCGGGTGAGCCGATCAACCAGCCACGTCGCCGTGACCGCACGTTGGTTGAACAGGTGCGTCGCCAGCTCAGCGAGCTCGGCGTCGCGCCGCGCGCCTTCGAACACCGCGAGCACGAGGCCAGCGGAACGAACCTGCGCTGCAGCGACAACGGCCGCGGCGATCGACAGCAGCTCGTCGACGGATGTCGCCTCGACCACCGTCGTGGCCCAGTCGCGATCGAGGACCGCGACAGGTTCGTCGTCGCCGGCAATGAGCACGTCGATCGCCGCTTTCAACAGGCGCGGCTTCGTGCCGAACAGCAACTCGACAGTCGGCACAGCAACACCTGCCCGGGTGGCGATCTCGCGGACCGTCGTCGCCGCATAGCCGCGTTCCAGGAACACTTCAGTCGCAGATTCGATGACCCGCTGGCGTGTCAGGCGCGCCTGCGCCTGGCGGCGATCTGACCGATACACCCGAGCCGATCGCTGTGCGGGAGCCAGCCACATCCGCAGTATTGACTATGGATCTCCCATAGTCAACGCCGCCGCCTCAACTCGCCGCTTCAGGTGTCGCGCAGGAACAGCATGACAGCGACGACGCGCTTGTTCACCTGCTTCTCCTCGGCGAGGTCGAAGGCGAGGAAGATGGCGTTGATGTGCTTCTCAATCGTCGCTCGGTGCAGGTGCAACGACTCGGCGATCGCGTCGTTGGTCTTGCCTTGCGCCATCAATCCCAGCACGTCGCGCTCGCGATCGGTCAGTCGGTGCAGTGGCGACGATCGGGCCTTCGCCTGGCGGGACACCAGCCCGTCAACGACCTCGGGATCGATCACCGACCGCCCCGAGACGACCTCCTTCAGGGCCCGTGCGATCGCTCCGTCGTCGTCGCCGATGCGCTCCTTGAGGAGGTAGCCGAGCCCCGCCGTTCCGTCCTTCAACAGCTCGAAGGCATAGCTGTCGTCGGCGTGCTGGGAGAGCACGAGGATCCCGATCTGCGGGTGTCGGCGACGGATCTCGTGGGCGGCCTCGATGCCTTCCATGTGATGTGTCGGCGGCATCCGGATGTCGGTGATCACGGCATCGGGTTGGAGCTGGTCGACCTGTTCCAAGAGCGCTTCGGGACGATCGACCGCGGCGACCACCTCGAACTCACCCCCGAACTCGAGGACTGCGCGCACCCCCTCGCGGTACACCTTGTTGTCCTCGGCGATCACCACGCGCAGCGTCACGAAGCAACAGTAGGAGCCAGCGGCAGCTCCGCTATCACCGTCGTGCCGCCCACCGGGTTGGCCTCGACCGTGACGTGGCCTCCGAGGGCGGCCGCACGGTCGGCCATGTTCGTCAGGCCACTCCCGCGCACGATGTCCTCGCCGAGGCCGCGACCGTTGTCGCCGACGCGGATCGTGAGACGATCGCCGTCGACAGCCAGTTGAACCGTCACCAATGTTGCGTCGGCGTGCTTGACGACGTTGGCGAGCGCCTCGGACGCGACGAAATAGGCGGCGCCCTCGATCCTCCGATCGAACCGGCGACTGGCCAGCGCCGGGTCCGCGTCCACCGAGACCTCGAGCGGCATCCGCTTCGCCCGCGCCCCGATCGCTCGCACGATGCCCTGATCGTCGAGGATCGCCGGGTGGATGCCCTGGGCGATTGCTCGCACGTCGGCCAGCGCACGGCGGACGTCGTCCTGCGCACCGGCGAAGGTTGCCGCGGCGTCCTCGGGCGCGACGGCGATCTGGTTGATGCCCAAGCGCAACTTGCCGATCAGCGAGGCCAACTCCTGCTGCACCCCGTCGTGGATGTCGCGTTCGATCCGCCGGCGCTCCTCGTCCTGGGCTTCGACAATGCGCGCCCGAGAGGCCGCGATCTCGGCGGCTTGCCGTTCGATCTGGCGCAGCCGAGCCTCGAGCTCGTCCGCCTGGTTCACCGTGCGCAAGCGCAGCGCGGCCTCGCGACCGAGGGCGCCAAGGAGCTGCCGGTCGTGGGCGTTGAGCGGCCCGCCGCGCTTCGGCCCACACTCGAGCAGACCGAGCTGCTCGCCGCTCTCGCTCAGCGGGAAGCGGGCGGCGGCCGGCCGCAACTCGTCGGCGCCGACGCCGACGGCCGCGACGACCGGAACGACGCCCGCGGCGGATGCGCGCGCCCATCGCAGCCGCAACGCCCGGCGGGAGGTGGCGACGAGCAACTCGAGGACCTCGGACCGGCCTGCGTGCTCGGCGGCGGCGCCGAAGGTGTCGATCAGCCTGGCGTCGCTGCCGACCTCGCCGAACAGCCACCGGTCGGCAGCGCGTTCCAACCGATCGCGGACCGGAAGGAAGAGCGCGGCGACGGTCAACACCGTCACCGCGACGGGCGCGCCCGGCACGATGTGTGCGGTCGTGGCATCGGCGGCGAACCACGCGAGCCCGCCAGCCGCACCGAGGATGGTCACGAGGCCGACGCCGACCGCCACCCGTCGTACGGCGATTGCCGCGTCGCCCAGTTCCGGTTGCACGATGGTCGTCGCCGCGCCGGTCGCCACCGCTGCCCAAGCCACCGCTCGGGGCACGCTGGCGAGCAACCCGTCTCCCATCTCCAGCGGGCCGAGCAGACGCACTAGCTGCATGACAGCAACGGCTCCCAGCCCAGTCACGAGGCACAGCGCCAGCCATCTCACCCGCTGCCGCTCGTCGATGCTCGCACCGAGCAGCGTCCACACAAGCAGTCCGGCAGCCACGAAGGGGCCCAGCGCCAAGGCGAGCAGCACGGCTTCGCCAGTGGACTCGAAGAAGCTGAGTGACGGCACCTGCAGCGGTGACACCGCCGGCAAGAGCTGTGGCCCGCTGGTCGGGTCGCCGGTGACGCCGAACGCGATGCTCGTCACCACGCCGGCGGTGGTAGCGAGCGGACCGACGTGGCGCGCCAGCTGTGGTCGCAGCAGCGTGCCGACCGTGCCTACCGCCATGACGACTGCGGCGACGTCGAGGCCGGCGCCGAGAGCGCCCAGAACGGACCGGTCGAGGGGTGGGTCGGCGACGTGCATCGCCTCGCCGACGACCGTTGCCGTCGTCACCGTTGCTGCCATGCCGAGCACGAGGAGTGCGCCGGGGCGCCCGCGTCGATGGGCAGCGGTGACGAGGCCGGCGGCCATCACCGGGACCAGGCCGGCGAGCACCCACAGCCAGACACCGGCGGTACCGTCGGTCCACGCGTCGCCGCCGGCCGGGGCGCGCACCTCGTCGGCGAGCGCGGCGGCGGCGACGACGGAAACGACGACGACGACCGCCAAGAGTCGTTCGGCAAAGGAACCTTCACTCACCAGACCATCACCAGACCATCATCCCCGGAAGGGCCAGCCCGGTCCACCATGCTGACCATGAGGTCGCGATGGAGGTTTTCCACCATCGCGACGACATAAGGTCGTCGTGGGGAGGGGAACACGTGGTGGTCGTCAGGCGGATGGGCAGTCGCCGGGTGTTTGTGCTCGGAGTGGCCGGGCTCGTCCCCGCCGCGGTCGTCACGCTACTCCTCGTCCACCAGCCCTCGATCGGCGCTCGGCGGTTGTACCCGATGCTGCGGGGCTCACTCACGGTGGTCGGTTTCGGCCTGGCGCTGGCGACGCTGATCGCTTGGGCGACGGCATCCAACCGGCTCAGCCGGTCCTCGCTCAGCGGACTGGCTTGGGCGGGTGTGACGGTGCTGTTGTGCATCGGCCCGTTCGTCGAGAGCGCTCCCCGCGCCCGCTTGTTCGCCCTGGACCTGCACGACGGGGACCTCGGGTGGGCCATCAGTCGGGCCGCCGCGTCGCCCGTGCTCGTCGACGGAGTCCTGGTTGTCACCGAAGAGGAGGCGGGAATGCTCGTCGGGTTGGACCCGGAGGACGGCCGGCAACTCTGGCGTCGCAGCATCGACGACATCTCTGCCCCGGTACCGCCGTCGAGCGATATCACCGTCGTCGACGGGGGCATCGAGGCGAACCGCGTCGTGGAGGATTGGTCACAGGTCTTTCCCGGCGAGAGCGTGCTCGCCGTCGCCCAGTCGGGCGACAGCGTCTACGCCTACGTGTCGACACCTGGGGCGAACGGCACGCCCGCCGGCACCATCGTCAAGCTCGACGCTCGAAGACGGCGACATCCTGTGGCAGCGCGATCTTCCGAATTCGGTCGCCGCCGCCAACGGCGGAGAACCCGCGATCGGGGCCAGTGGCGACGCGGTGGTCATTGCCGGCGGCGAGCGGATCGGGGCGCTCGACGCCAACGACGGCGAGCTCCGCTGGACCCAGAGCGTCGCCTCCCTGGGCAAGAGCCGCGGCTACGCGCTGCCGGGATCAGTCCAGGAGATCATCGTCACGGACTCCCTCGTGTTCTTGTCGGCCACGGCCGACGGCTGACCAGCGGCAGTCGCCGGGGTCGACCCGCACCCGTACGGACAGGTTTTCCCTACCCGACGCGCTGGCCCCGGGCACCAGATCGGCTGGCCTGCTTGGTCGTCACGGGCCGCCTCCTGGCGGACGATCGTCACATGTTCGCAAACACGGTTGCAACGACGACATCGGCACTCACTGGACGGGCGTCACGCGTCGGGCAGTGGGTGCGGGCACGGCTGGCGCCGACCGGTGAGGACCTCGAGGAGCGGTCGAGTTGGAAGATCAAGACCCGCTGGATCCTCGGAGCCTGGGCGGTGATGTCGGCGGTCTCGGCGATGGGCACGGCGCTCACGCCAACGCTGCTGGCGTTTCCGATGGTGCTCGTTGCGTTCACACCGCGGCTGCCGTTCCTGATCCTCGCCGCGACGTCGGCCAACCCGCTGCTGTTCTTCTGTGTCGCCGTCCCCCGGATGCTGGTCGCCGATCCGATCCACATCGCCCTCGGTCGCCGCTACGGCGGGCGCTTCGTACCGCAACGAGCGCGTCGGTTGATGAATCGCCTGGGGTTGCTCGGAGTGGCGCTTCGTCCGACGAGCAAGGTGCTCGCCGCGGCCGGAGCGTGCAAGCTGCGCACGTCGCGGGTGCTCATTGCAGACGCCCTCGGCACGGTCGGCCTGGTGGCCAGCATCTACGTCGGCACGAGCACGGTCCTCGGCTGATGCGGGCGATCCCTGCACGCACCGTGGATGTCGCTCCGGCGGCGACGGCAGCGACGCTCGCCGTCCTCGCCGTCGGGCTCGGATGGCGCGGCGCCGACTGGCCGGCCCAGCTGCTGCGCCTCGAGCTCGTCGAGCGGAGTGGTCCGGCGATCTGGAACAACCTGTGGTTCGCCGGCCACCACACGCCCGGCTACGGCATCTTGTTCCCCCTCCTCGGTGCCGCGTTCGGTGCCGCGGCGGTGGCAATTGTGAGCTGCGTCGTCGCCGCCGCTTCATTCCACGTCTTGGCGCGTGGGCGGGACGAACGCCGGACCATGGCCGCGAGCGTGCTCTTCGCCGCTGGCACGGTCGTCAACGTCGCGGTGGGGCGGCTGACGTTCGCCCTCGGCCTCGCTGTCGGGTTGGCGGCGCTCGCCGCACTGCACCGCCGGCGCGCATGCGCTCGCCGCGGTGCTCGTTGTCGCGACGGCGCCGGCGAGTCCCGTCGCCGCCGTCATGCTCGCGCTGGCGCTCACCGCGTGGGCGCTGGATGCCGGTCGGGCCCGCCTGATCGCCCTCGCCGCGATGGCGGTCGGCCCGGTCGTCGCGGCGGCGGTGCTGTTCCCGCAGGGCGGCCACTTCCCGTTCCGTGCCTCGGCCCTCGCCTGGTCATGCGTCGTGGCCGCCGTCGTCGCCCTGGCAACCGACGCACGCGTCGTGCGCCTCGGCGCCGCGCTCTACGCCGTGGCCTGCGTCGCGACGTTCGTCGTGCCGAACCCGCTCGGTGCCAATGCCACGCGACTCGGGATGTTCGTCGCCGCACCGATCCTCGTGCTCACGGCGCGGCGAATCCGCACACCTCTCATCGCCGTCGCCATTCCGGCGATCGTGTGGTGGCAGTGGTCGCCGGGGCTCGACGGCATCGCCCGCGCCGGGCTCGACCCGTCGTCGGCGGTCGCCTACCACCAGCCGCTGATCGACGCGGTGCAGTCCGCGGGCGGTCCGGTCGGGCGCATCGAGGTCGTCCCCACCCAACGCCACTGGGAGACCGTGTACGTCGCCGCCGAACTTCCGCTGGCACGCGGCTGGGAACGCCAACTCGACATCGGCCGCAACGCCATCTTCTACGGAGCGGAGCTCGACGCCGACACGTACCATCGGTGGCTGCGCGACAACGCCGTACGGTACGTCGCCCTTGCCGACGCGCCGGTCGACCCGTCCGCCCAGCCGGAAGCGACGTTGGTCCGTCGGGGGCTGCCGTTCCTCGAGCCGGTGTGGCACGACGAGCACTGGCAGCTGTGGCGGGTCGTCGATGCCGAGCCACTGGTCGATGGGCCTGCTCGTCTCGTGCGTCTGGGACCGACGGCCGTCGTACTCGAGGTCACGGCCGCCGAGCCAGTGCTCGTGCGGGTCCGGTACTCCAGCCACTGGTCACTCGACGGGCCAGGTTGTGTCGAGCCGATTGCGGACGGCTGGACGATGGTGTACCCGGAGCAGGCCGGTCTGCTGACCCTCCGCCCCGTCCTCGCCCGCAGCCTCCCCATCATCGGGCCGCTCGACGATTGTCACTCCTGAGCAGGCGGCCCAAGCTGGTCTGCCGCTCGCGCGTATCAGCCGATCGACTGATCACTCACGATGGTGATGACGACAATCCATGCTGACGAACTCCGGCCCGGCGATGTCATCGCCTACGACGGCCACATCCACGTCGTCACGCACGTCGAGCGCGGTGACGGTTGGGCCTGGCCGATCGCCGCCGACGGCACCGGGTGGGCCATCGCCCTCGGTCACCAACTGATCGACGTCGAACGCAGCGCGACCTGACGTGCCGGCGACTCGTTCAGGCTTGCTTGATCGCGCCCTTGACTGCGTCGAGCACCTCCGGCGTGATCTCGGTGATGCCGTGGGCGTCCGCGGCATGCGGGGCGACCTGGGCGAGCAGCTCGTCCTCGGAATCGGCGCTGAACGTTGCGGCGCATCCGGGCATGATGTCTCCACACGCAAGGTTGTACGTCATCGGATTCTCTCCTCGCTCTCCCGCCCGGAGCGTGCCTCCGCGCTGACGTCTGCGACCGTAGATGTTGCCATGTCCGCGATCGACGCAATTGATGAGACAGGTGTGAGCGATGATGGAGGCGATGCTCACCGGGAGCGATGAGTTTGGGACCCGAGGGAGGTCAGGAGTCGCATGACCATGACAACTTCATCCGCGGAGGAGTCGGCAACGAGCGAAGCGATGGTGCTCGTCGGCACGACGAAGGGCCTGTTCACGCTCCGCGCCGGAGATGATCGTGCCCAATTCGAGCTGACCGGGCCGACGTTCCCCGGCGAGGAGGTGTACGCCACCTGTATCGACACGCGGTCGGGCTCGACGAGGCTGTTCACAGGGTCGGTCAGCAACCACTGGGGACCGGTGCTGCGGCGCTCGGACGACCTCGGCACGACCTGGACCGAGGACGAGAAGGCGGCGCTTCAGTTCCCCGACGGTACCGACGCTTCGCTGGCGAGGATCTGGCAGCTCGCCCCCGGTCCGGACGACGAGCCGGACGTGATGTACGCCGGTGTCGAGCCCGCGGCACTGTTCCGCAGCGACGACGGCGGGCGCAGCTTCTCCCTGATCAAAGGGTTGTGGGATCACCCACACCGCCCGCAGTGGCAACCGGGCGGTGGTGGTATGTGCCTCCACACGGTCCTGGTGCATCCGGATGATCCGCAACGCTTGCTGATCGCGATCTCCGCGGCGGGGGTCTACCGATCAGACGACGGCGGTTCGTCGTGGCGGGCGAGCAATCAGGGGATCGTCGTCGGCTTCCTGCCCGACGGGAGAGGCGCTCGAGTTCGGTCAGTGCGTGCACAAGGTGGCGCGCGACGCCGCCGACCCCGAACGCCTCTACCTCCAGCACCACGGTGGGATCTACCGCAGCGACGATGGCGGTGGGTCATGGAAGCCGATGACGGGGATCGCCGGAATGGACTTCGGGTTCCCGGTGGTGGCCCACCCTTCGAAGCCGTCGACCGCCTACCTGCTGCCACTCGAGAGCGATGGGTACCGGTGCACACCCGACGGGAAGTGCATCGTGTGGCGGACCACCGACGCCGGCGAGACGTGGGAACCGCTCACCACAGGGCTTGCCCCAGCGCGACGCCCACCTCACCGTGCTGCGCGACGGATTCACCACCGACGGGCAGGACCCCGCCGGCCTCTACTTCGGCACCCGCACGGGCGAGGTCTACGCGTCAACCGATGACGGTGACTCGTGGCGGCTGCTCGCCCAGCACCTGCCCCCCGTGCTGTCGGTGCGGGCCGCGCCAATCGTGGTTTGACGGTGATGGATGTCCGCGTGCGCGTGCCCACGCAGCTCCGCGAGCTCGTTGCAGGTGCCGCGGTCGTCGAGGTCAGCGTTGGATTGGCGACGGACAAGCTGACGACGGTGTCGACGGTGCTGGACGCCCTGGCCGTTCAGCACCCGGCGCTCGAACGCCGGATCCGCGACGAGCAGGGACAGACTCGCCTCCACGTCAACTTGTTCGTCGAGTCGGACAACGTCCGTGACCGGGACGGTCCAGCGACGCCGATCCGTGAGGGCGAGGAGCTCTCGATCATCCCTGCCGTGTCCGGCGGCTAGCGCCGACGGACTCGCCGACCCCGACGGCGGGACCTCGTTTGGGCTATGCGGTGGTCGCCGACGCGATTCACGAACGGGCGCGGCGACGGTCCTCGAATCTGGGCGTCGCTGTTCCCGGATTCCGCGAATGCAGACACCCAGTCTTGGCCTGTGGGACTGGCGACGCCCAGAGCCTTCTACGCTCGTCGCCATGAGTTCGGCGCCTGAACTCGCCGGGGGGCGAGACTCGCCGATCGCCCGACTGGCGACAGAGGCGAGCGCCGAGGTGGCCGCCCTCGCTGACCGGCTGGTGACTCTCATCCTGGAGTCGCAGCCGGAGTATCGGCAGCTGGACGACGACGGACTGGCCGATGTTCGGCGGTCGTGTCACGACAATCTCGTCGAGATCCTCGACGATCTCGCCGGAGCAGGGCCTTCGTCCGGCAACGCTCCGCTGACAACGGCTCGCCGGCGTGCCGAGCAGGGGATCCCGCTTGGGGCCGTGTTGCACGCCTACCGGCTCGGGTTCCGTGTCGTGTGGGATGAGCTGCTCGCCAGGGCGCGCCGCGAGGGGCGCGACGCCGGTGCAAGATCTGCTGGACGGCGCGACGGCGCTCTGGGACCTGATCGACTCCTACTCGGAGGCGGTCCACGCCGCCTACCGAGAGACGCTTGTCGACCGGGTCCGACGCGACGAACAGCGGCAGATGGGATTGTTCGACGCCCTTCTGGAGGGCCGGCTGGGCGAGTGGTCGCTCGTCGGTGACGCCGCCCGCGCCCTCGGCCTCCCGCCCGACGGACGATACGTGGTCGTGAGTGCCGAAGGGACGGAGGATCTCGACCCGCTGCCTCGCGTGGACGGTGTGCTGCGTCTCGAGGGAATCCGATCGGTGTGGCGGGCGCGCCCGAATGAGCGGCTCGGTTTGGTCGTGCTCGACCGGGATCACCCAGTCCCGACCGTGCGCAAGTTGCTTGCGTCGATCGCCGTGTCGCGGGTTGGGCTGAGCCCGGCCTTCAGCCGGCTCGAGGACGCACCGCAGGCGTTGGCGCTGGCGACGATCGCCAGGGATGCAGCACCTCCCGATACAGCCCAGGTGACCAGTCTCGACGATCGTCCGATCGCGACGCTCGTGTCGGCAGCGCGGGCCGTCAGCGAGAACGTCGCCCGCATCGTCCTCGGTCCAGTCCTCGACCTTGAACCGGCAGACCGAGCGGTGTTGCTCGAGACACTGCAGGCATGGTTTGTTGCCGGTGGATCGGCGAGCAAGGCCGGGCGGCTCCTGTTCTGTCATCGCAACACGGTGCGTAACCGGTTGGCTCGCGTCGAGCAGTTGACCCATCGTCCGCTCGCCGATCCGGCTGCGGCGAGCGAGTTGCGCGTCGCCTTGGAGGCGGTGACGCTGTTGAACCTCGGTGTGACCCCGGAGCCGTCGGCAGTGGGGGAGCAGGCTCGGTAGGAAGCGCCTCGCCGGTTGGGCCGGTGCACAACCCGGCAGCCAAAAGTCGTTGCCGGCAGCCATCGACGTCCGCCGACGTGGTCGTCATGATCGGACGATGGCAACGAGGACTGCGGTCATCGAGGACGTCTCCTCCCAGGCGACCGACGCAATGCTCGGCGCCAATCCGTTCATCGGGCTGAGCCGGGGTCAGATCGCCGCGGCATTGGGAAGGTTCCTCGGCCAGGCGGCGCGGCATGCACCGACCGTCGCCGACGAAGGCTGGCGACTCGTGACCCAGCTGGCTGGCATCGCCCGGGGAACGACCGACGTCGCGCCCGACGCCAAGGACAAGCGCTTCTCGGACCACGTGTACCGCGACAACCCGGTCTACCGGCGAGTGGCCCAGGCCTACCTCGCCAGCTGCGCATCGATCGATTCCGTGGTCGGCAACGTTGATCTCGACCACAAGAGCGAGCAGCGAGCGCGCTTTGCCCTCTCCCTTGCGACGGAGGCGCTGGCGCCGACGAACGCGCTCGCCGGCAATCCGGCCGCGGTTCGCAAGGCGATCGCGACCAGAGGCAGGAGCCTCGTGGACGGCACGCGTCATCTCGTTGACGACCTGCGTCACAACGGGGGCATGCCGTCGATGGTCGATCGCGAGCCATTCCGGCCTGGCGCCGCCGTTGCGGTCATGCCCGGCGCCGTCGTCTACCGCGACGAGGTCCTCGAGCTGATCCAGTACCGACCGGTCACGTCCTCCGTCCATGCCCGGCCGCTGGTCGTGGTGCCACCGCAGATCAACAAGTTCTACGTCATGGACCTTGCTCCGGCCCGCAGCATGGTTGAGCATCTCGTGGCCCACGGGCAGCAGGTGTTCATGGTCAGCTGGCGCAACCCGACGGAGGAGCAGCGCGACTGGAACCTCGACACCTACGTCACGTCGTTGTTGGCAGCGACCGATGTCGTCCGATCGATCACCAGGTCGCCCGATGTGAACATCGCGGCCGCGTGCTCGGGCGGCATCACGTCGGCTGCCCTGCTCGGCCATCTCGCGGCGACCGGTGACGAACGGATCGCCACGGTGACACTGCTCGTCACGGTCCTCGACATGGCCGCGGAGTCGGCAGCCACGCTGTTCCTGTCGGAACCAGCGGCGGCCGCGGCGATCCGCCGATCGCGCCGCAGGGGCGTGCTGCGCGGTCAGGACCTCGCTCGGACGTTTGCCTGGCTGCGACCGAACGATCTCGTCTGGAACTACTGGGTCAACAACTACCTCCTCGGCAACCGTCCACCAGCCTTCGACGTACTTGCCTGGAACGCCGACTCGACCAACCTGCCGGCCGGTCTCCACGCTGACTTTCTGACGATCGCCCTGGCCAACGCCTTGGCGGAACCGGGCCGGCTCGACGTGCTCGGCCAGCCGGTCGATCTCGGCCAGGTCACGTGCGACAGCTATGTCGTCGGTGCGCTCACCGACCACATCACCCCGTGGCAGGCGTGCTATCGAAGCATCCATCTGCTCGGGGGCGACAGCCGGTTCGTGCTCAGCTCGAGCGGTCACATCCAGGCCCTTGTCAACCCGCCCGGCAACCCGAAAGCCACGTACTTCACCAACGACGACCTCCCGAGCGACCCCGAGGCGTGGCGACGTGGCGCCGCCGCACACAGCGGGACGTGGTGGACTGACTGGGTCACCTGGTTGGGCCAACGATCCGGGAAGGTGATCAAGCCGCGTCGCACACTCGGCTCGCGGAAGTATCCCGCCGGTGAACCGGCACCGGGCCGGTACGTGCTGGCGGGGCAATGACGACCCGGCTGGTGCAAGTCGCCGGCCAGCGGTTGCGGGTGTCCATCGAGGACGGTGACGGACCTCCGCTGCTGCTGTGCAGCGGACTGGGCGCCAGCTTCGAGCTGTGGGAGCCACTGCGGCGGGAGTTCCGCGGCGTCCCGACGATCGCCTTCGACGCACCGGGCGTCGGCGGTTCGGACACGCCACGCTGTCCGCCGACGCTTCGCGGCATCGCGGCCACGATCAACGGCCTGCTCGACGAGCTCGACGTCGACGAGGCCGACGTCCTGGGGGTGTCATGGGGCGGGGCTGTCGCCCAGGAGCTGGCGCGACGCCACCCGGGACGGGTTCGCCGACTCGTCTTGGCGGCGACCACTCCCGGCATGATCGCCGTTCCCGGCGACCCACGGGCGCTCGCCATCCTCGCCACTCCGCTGCGCTACTGGTCGCCCTCGTATTTCGAACGGGTCGCTCCGTCGCTCTATGGCGGCGAGATCCTCGACGACGCCGCCCTGCTCCAGCGCCAGGCGTGGCTCCGCTTCAATCATCAAGTCGGGTTGCGCGGGTACGTCTGGCAGCTGCTGGCCGCTCGACGGTGGACGAGCCTGCCCTGGCTGCACCGTCTCGAACAACCGACGCTCGTGCTGACCGGCGACGCCGACCCGATCATCCCGGTCGTCAACGGGAGGATCCTCGCGGCCCGCATCCCCAACGCCACCCTGCATGTCGTACCGGGCGGCGGTCACCTGTTCCTCCTCACGAGAGCCGACGAGGTGGCGTCGACGATCCAGGCCTTCCTGTCTGGGGCGAGGGTCGAATCTGATTCAGCGCCAATCCCGACAACGAAAGGAACCACCCAATGACGAACCTCGCCAATCGCCTGCTCCGCTCGGCTACCGAGCACGCTGACGGTGTCGCGATACGCCTCGCCGACCGCACCCTCAGCTATGCCGAGCTCGACGACGCCAGCGCCCGCGTCGCCGCACTGCTCACGTCGCGCGGCGTCGAACCTGGAGACCGTGTCGGCATCATGCTGCCGAACGTGATCGACTTCCCGGTCATCTACTACGGCATCCTCCGCGCCGGAGCAGTCGCCGTGCCGATGAACCCGCTGCTGAAGTCGCGCGAAGTCGGCTTCTACCTCAGCGACTCGGGCGCGACGATCGGCTTCGTCTGGACGGATGTCATCGACGAGGCAGGCGACGGATTTGCCAATGCCGGCGCCGAGGCCATCGGCGTGGACGGTGAGTTCGCGGCCAGCCTCGCCGCCCATGTTCCGACCGCCGGCGCCGTCGAACGTGAAGCGACCGACACGGCCGTGATTCTCTACACGTCCGGCACCACCGGTACGCCGAAGGGCGCCGAGCTCACCCACGGCAACCTCGGCCGCAACATCGATGTGTCGATCGGTCTCTTCTCCGCCACCCCCGCCGACGTCATCTTCGGTGGGCTGCCGCTGTTCCACTCGTTCGGTCAGACGTGTGGGCTCAACACGGCGATCTCCTGCGGAGCCACACTCACGCTCCTGCCCCGCTTCGACCCGGCCGCCGCGTTGGACATCATCCAGCGCGACGGTGTCACGATCCTCGAAGCGGTCCCGACGATGTACACGGCCCTACTGCAGCTGCCGGATCGCACGAAGTACGACACGTCGTCACTGAGGGTCTGCGTGTCGGGCGGCGCCGCGTTGCCTGTCGAGATCCTGCACGGGTTCGAAGCGGCCTTCGGCTGTGTGATCCTCGAGGGCTACGGCCTGTCCGAGACATCGCCGGTGGCGACGTTCAACCAGGTTGATGTCGGTCGCAAGCCTGGTTCGATCGGCACGCCGATCGAAGGAGTCGAGATCCGGCTGCTCGACACCGATGGGGCCGACGTCGCTGACGGCGAGGTCGGGGAGATCGCCATCCGCGGGCACAACGTGATGAAGGGCTACTGGAATCGCCCGGAGGCGACCGCCGAGGCGATTCAGGATGGGTGGTTCCGCAGCGGCGACCTGGCCCGTCGCGACAAGGACGGCTTCTACTTCGTCGTCGACCGCAAGAAGGACATGATCATCCGCGGCGGGTTCAACGTCTACCCACGGGAGATCGAGGAGGTGCTCTACGAGCACCCCGCAGTCGCCGAAGTGGCCGTCCTCGGCGTGCCGCACCCGACCCACGGCGAGGAGGTCGCCGCCGCCGTGGTGCTCAAGCCGGGTTCCCCGGTGACGCCGGACGAGTTGCGCGACTACGCCAAGGAGCGCGTCGCCGCCTACAAGTACCCCCGCCACGTGTGGCTCGTCGATGCCCTTCCGAAGGGTGCAACCGGCAAGATCCAGAAGCGTGACATCAGGTCGCCGGTCACGGTCGCCGGGACAGTTATGCGCTGATGCGGCTGTGGAGCAGGTAATCGGCGGCGCGCAATCGGGCTCCGATCCCTTCGAGGATTCGTCGCGCCACGACGGGTACGTCGGCGAGCAGCTCATTGAACTCGGGGCGTGACAACACGACCAGGCGCATGTCGGTGATTGCAGTAACGGTGGCGATGCGCGGCTCACCGTCGAGCAGGGCGAGTTCTCCGAAGAAGCTGCCCGGTCCGATCGTGGCGACTTCGTCGCCGTCGATCGTCACGCTTGCCTGTCCGTCGCGGATGACGAAACACTCGCGGCCGATATCACCCTCCCGGCAGAGGACGGTGCCGCTGGCAGCGTCGGCCTCGGTGGTCCGCCTGGCCACTTCCTCGAGCTGCCGGCGCGTGCAGTGGCCGAACAGGCTGATCTCGGCGAGATGTTCGATCTTGGGGTCGTGCTTGAACACGGTGCTGCCTCCTCGAGGTCGTCAGGCGTAAGACTAGATAGACCGGTCGGTTTAGTCAATAGACCGGTCGTCTACTATGGCTATGATCTCGCCCGTGAAGCGTGATGCCCGTCGCAGGATGGTGACCACCACAGCCAAGCTGTTGCAGCGTCAGGGGTACCACGGCACCGGTATCAACCAGATCGTTGCCGAGGCCGAAGCCCCCAAGGGTTCGCTGTACTTCCACTTCCCGGGCGGCAAGGAGCAGCTTGCCGCCGAGGCCATCGCTGCATCGGCGGCGTACCTCGACCATGCACTGCTCGCGTGCGAGCGGCCGACAGCTGCCGAATGCGTGGACCTCTACGTCGCCGAGGCCGCTGGCTTGATGGAGCGCAGCAACTTCCACGACGGCTGCCCGATCGCAACCGTCACTCTCGAGGTCGGCCCCACGTCGGAGATGATCGGGGACGCCTGCGCCGAGGCTATCGAACTCCTCGTCACGCGACTGGCCGGTTGGCTCGAACGGGACGGGTTCACTGCCACCGTTGCGCGTCAGCGCGCCGAGCTGGTCTATGCGCGCGATCGAGGGCGCGCTCATCTTCGCCAAGGCGCGCCGCTCGGTCGAACCGCTCACAACGCTGCGCCGTCAGCTCCCCGAGCTACTCGACCCTCACGGCCGCAGTCGCTGACTCTCCCCGACGAACTGTCGGATCGAAGTCGTCCCGACCGTCGTGTTGGTGTACGACGTCAGACTGACCGAAGGAGCCCGAGATGAAGTACATGATGTTCGTCTGCACCGACACCGAGCCCGATCCGCCGACCGGCGATCCGAAGCTCGACGATGTCGACGACTGGGTGGAGCGCCATGACGCCAGCGGTGCCCGCGTCATGGGCGACGCATTGCGGCCGATCGCCGATGCCACCACCGTGCGCAAGCGCGGCGGGAAGGTGCTGGTGACCGATGGGCCGTTCGCCGAGACCCGGGAGTGGATCGCCGGCTTCGACATCCTCGAGTGCGCGGACCTCGACGAGGCGATCGACATCGCCTCGCAGCACCCGATGGCTCGGTTCGGCCGTCTCGAGCTGCGCCCGTTCTGGGATGGCGAGCCCGGTAGTCCGGCGTCGTGATGGACGGCGGGTGCGCGCCACGTTGACGTACGTCGCGCACTCGCCGACGCGATGGCCAGCGAGCGGCTGCGCATCGTCGCCTCGCTGATCCGGACGACCGGGGACTGGGATCTCGCCGAGGACGCCGTAGCTGACGCTGCCGAACGAGCGCTCAGACACTGGGTCGTCGACGGGATCCCTGACAACCCGGCGGCTTGGTTGACGACCACGGCCCGCCGACGAGCCATCGACGTCCTCCGCCGCAGCGATACCGAACGCACGAAGCTCGCCGAGGTTGCCATGCACCACCATGCGGGCGACGAGCCCACCATGTCGCCGGGTCCGCTCGACGACGACCGCCTCCGGCTCGTGTTCACCTGCTGCCATCCGGCACTGGCCATCGAGGCCCAGGTCGCCCTCACGCTCAAGGTTGTCTCGAACCTGTCGACCGCGGCGATCGGGCGGATGTTCCTCACGTCCGAGAACACCATGGGCCAGCGGTTGCTGCGGGCCAAGCGCAAGATCGCCAACGCCGCGATCCCCTACCGTGTCCCCCCGCCGGCAGCGCTGCCCGAACGTCTCGACGGCGTCCTTGCCGTGATCTACCTCGTGTTCACCGAGGGTTACGCGACGACAACCGACGATGACCTGGCGGACGAGGCGATTCGCCTCGGCCGGCTGCTCGTCGAGCTGATGCCGGACTCGGACGAGGTACGCGGGCTGCTCGCCTTGATGCTGCTCCAGCACGCTCGGCGCGCTGCCCGAATCGTCGACGGCGAGTTGATGACGCTCGAGGAGCAGGATCGGTCGCGGTGGGACGTCGACGCCATCAGCGAGGCGCTCGCCCTCCGTGCCGGCACCGGGACCGAGCGCGGGCCGTACCGCATCCAGGCCGAGCTTGCCGCCGTCCACGCCACGGCCTTGGACGCAGGGTCGACGGACTGGCTCCGCATCGTCTCGCTCTACGACGAGCTGATGGCGGTGCACCCCTCGCCGGTCGTCGCCCTCAACCGGGCGGTCGCCGTCGGCATGAGCGACGGCCCGCTCGCCGGTTTGCGGGCGATCGACGCAGTCGCCCCGCAACTGCCGGACTTCCATCTCCTGCCGGCGGCGCGGGGTGAGCTGCTCGCCCGCGCCGGGCGCACCGCTGAGGCCCAGGGCGAACTCGATCGGGCCATCGAACTCGCCCCCTCGGAGCCGGAACGGCGTCAGCTCGCCCTCCGCCGCAACAAGCTCGACCAGATGTGACGCCCGAAATGGGCAGCCTGCGCACCAGTTGGCCAGGCCGGAAGTCCCGACCACGCGAGCCGAAGTGGCGCGATGTGTCGGGACTTCCAACAGCTTGCCGGGATAGTCAGCCCTCCTCGACCCGTTCTTGGGCTCGGAGCAACGATCGCGCCCGGTCGACGAGGTCAAGGTGGGCTGCTGCGCAGATCAGCTGGACGTTGTTCTGGTCATCCCAATCGGGGGAGTCACCGTTGAGGTCCTCGCCCGTGAACTCCATCGATCCGTCCTCGTGGACGGTGATGGTGATGTCGAAGTCGGTGGCGTTGACACACTCGGCAAAGCGCTGCTGCGCCGCGTACAGCTCGTCGTCGGTGACGACGAGGTCGGCGAGGATCTCCGCCTGATCATCGAAGCCTTGGCCTTGGGCCTCGCGCAGCATCGCGTCGATCTCGGAGGTGACGCAGTCGGGGTTGGCGGCGCACGCCTCCGTCTCGTCAGGGGGATCGAGCAGATCGGACCGTGACGAGTGGCGTGATCCGTCGGCTGTCGTCCAATTCACTCGCTCCTGCATGTCGGGTACGCCCGCCCCGAGGGAAGCCTCGAGGACGAACCAGCCTTCCTGGATCTCGCCCGGGGTGACCGAGCCGTCGGGTAGCTCGAGCTCGACGCTGGTGACGTCCGGCCCGACTCGCCCGATGACGCGAACCCATCCTGGGCCGTGGAACGGATCCACACCTGTGAGCGACGTCCGATCGACCACCTGCACGTCGGACCCACTGTTGGGCAGAACCGCCGGGAGCGTGAAGACGTTCGGATCGTCGTTGGCCACGGACGGTTCGCCGGCCGATGTCGAGACATTGCACAGGTAGAACGCCGAATCACCGACGATGATCAGGGTCTGGTCCGGTGGTTCACTCGAGGTGTCGAACAGCAACGACATCGCTTCGGTCGGGTCAGGGGGTGGGGGTTGTTCGACATCGGCGCCCATCTCGGTGTACCAGCCCTCCACCTGGGAGTGGCACTCCTCGGCGAGCGGCAACACATCGCCCACCACGGCGATTACGGGCAACGACGACGGTGCACTCGTTGTCTCGCCGTCCCCGCGATCCACGATCACCACCAGCCCGGCACCGGTGCCGAGGACGGCGACCGCAGCGACGGCGCCCAAGAACCACGGTCGCGCAGACCGCGGCGGTTCCGGCGGCCGTGGGATCAGCCGCACCACCGCACCCGACCGGTCGTCACCCGCGTCAATCGTCGCCGCAATCTCCCGCAGGGTGTGCCGGAGGTGCCGGTCAAGCACGGGATCCACCTCGACGTCGGATCGGTCATTCACGGATAGTCCTCCTCAATCGGATGAGGGCCCGGCGCAGATCCGAACGGATCGTGGCCTCCTTGCGTCCGAGCGTGGCGGCAATCTCGGTGAGCGACAGGTCTTCGTAGAAGCGCAGCACGACGACCTCGCGTTGCCGAGGCGGCAGTGAGCACACGACCGCCCACGTCTCATCGATCGGAGGAACTCCGGTCACGACCTCCGGGTCAGGTGGCAATGTTCGCCGCCGGAACGCCCGGCGCTGTCCGTCCTTCACTCGATTACTGACGGCTCGACGCAGGTAGGCCCGATGGTTGTCGATCTCCCCCCATCGGCATTGGGCATCGGCGAACACCGATTGCACGGCGTCCTCGGCGAGTTCGCGAGATCCCGACAACAGGAACGCCAGGCGCACGAGGTCGGATTGCTCCGCGCGGTAATGGTCCGCAACTCCCGGAGGCCCGATCCGCTCAGCCGCATCCATCACCAGTCCCGTCGTCTCACGCCGGGAAAATGTTGCACCTTCTCATCGCTCGGCCTTCCAGAAATATGCCGGGCAGCGATTGCACAGGTGATCCGGCTCTGTGGCGCGACCAGACTGACGAGGTGCCGCTGGATCCGTCCACGATCGTCACCAACCGTTTGACACTCACGCCCCTCATCGCGGAGGACGCCGACGCGATGGTCGGCGTGTTGGGCGACCCGCGAATGTACGAGTTCACGGGCGGAAGGCCGCTTACCCTCGATGAGCTTCGAACGCGCTACCGACAGCTTGTTGTCGGACACTCCTCGGACGACTCGGAGTTGTGGTTCAACTGGGTCGTGCGGATGACGGTCGACCGGGAGCCGGTTGGAGTGATGCAGGCAACGGTGGCCGCTGACGGCGCTTCGGCCGATGTGGCGTGGGAAGTCGGCGTGCCGTGGCAAGGCCGCGGCGTCGCCTCGGAGGCTGCCGTCGCCGTGGTCGAGTGGCTCATCGAGCACGACGTTGCGCTCGTCCGAGCGCTCGTCCATCCAGACCACGGCGCTTCGGCTGTGGTTGCCGCACGTGCTGGGTTGGAGCGGACGTCCGAGCTCGTCGACGGAGAGGTCGTCTGGAGACGGTCGGCGCGCTTCGGCCAAGGCGGGTAACGGCCAGGTAACGCGGCGTCCGTACTGTCGACACCACCCAGCCGACGGTGCTGGAAAGCGAGCAGGAGGTATCACGGCAGTGACCTCTTGGCTCTAGATGGTGAGCGGGAGGCGGACCATGTTGGAAACCAATCAAGGCGAGGGCGACACCGAACTGCCGCTCGTCCTGTGCCGCAGCCGCGGCGGCCCCTACGACGACGAGGCGTTCCTCAGCGGTTGGCGGCTAGGAGACATCGGCGCGACCCTCGGTCGTCCCGGCGTGTCCGCGCTGGCCGAGTCGATCCGTCCACGGGAACGCCTCCAGGCCGACCTGTTGGCGATGGCCCGCGGGTACACGATGACCGTGGAACGCAGCAGCGACCCCGACTGGTTGTTGGTCACGTTCACGCGCGGTCCCCGAGTTCGGCTGATGACCGGCCCCGAACCCGTGTAGACCAATGAAGATCCTGCTGCTCTGCTCGGCATTCAACGGGCTGACCCAACGAGCCTGGATCGTGCTGCGCGAGGCCGGCCACGAGGTGACGGTCGAGTTCGCCTCGAGCGAGGACACCATCGTCTCGGCAGTTCGTCTGTTCGAGCCCGAGCTGATCATCTGCCCGTTCCTGCGCGAGCGTGTCCCGGCCGACGTGTGGACGCGGTACCCGACGATCATCGTTCATCCAGGACCGAAGGGCGACCGTGGGCCGTCGTCGCTCGACTGGGCGATCACCAACGGCGAACGTCGGTGGGGTGTCACCGCGTTGCAGGCGGTCGAGGAGATGGACGCCGGTCCGATCTGGGCGACGCGTCCGATCGCCCTGTCGCCGGCGGCGCTCCGCAAGAGCGCGTTGTACAACGGTCCCGTCGCCGACGCAGCGATCGACCTGATCGGCGAGGTGGTCGCCAAGGCGGCCGATCCGGCGTTCCGACCCGAGCCCTTGGACTATCGGCGTAGCGACGTGTTCGGACAGCTCCGACCGACGATGCGCAGCTCCGACCGCCAGTTCTCGTGGTCCGACGACACCGACACGATCCTGCGCCGAATCGCCGCCGCCGACGGGTCACCGGGTGTCCGCACAACGCTCGGGGGCATGCCGGTGTCCGTGTTCGACGCTCATCGTGGACCCGCCCTGACGGGCCAGCCCGGCAGCATCGTGGGTCGGCGGCACGGCGCGGTCTTGGTGCGAACAGGCGACGGCGCTGTGTGGATCGGGCAGGTCCGCATCGAGGGAGCCGTGAAGTTGCCGGCGGCGATGGTGCTGCGACGACAGGTCGCCGAACTGCCAGAGGCGTTGCCGTCCGTCGCCGGGTCGGCGGATGAGGTCGGGCGCCGGGAGGTCAGCTATCAGCGCCACGGAGACGTGGGGGTGTTGCGCTTCGACTTCTACAACGGGGCGATGTCGACCGGTCAATGCCGCAGACTCCTTGCGGCGCTCCGCCACGCCACCGAGCAACCCACCAGGGTGCTCGTGATTCGAGGCGGCGACGTGTTCTCCAACGGAATCCACCTCAACGTCATTCACGCCGCTCCCTCGCCGGCGCTGGAAGCGTGGCGGAACATCAACGCCATCGACGACGTGTGTCGAGAGATCATCACGTGCACCAGCCAGCTCATCGTCACGTCCATCGGCGCCAACGCCGGTGCCGGAGGTGTGATGTTGGGTCTCGGTGCAGATCACGTGATCATGCGTGACGGCGTCGTCCTCAACCCGCACTATCAGACGATGGGGCTGTACGGCTCGGAGTACTGGACCTACGCCCTTCCCAGGCGGGTCGGCGAGGTCGAGGCTGAGAGCCTCACCCGGCGATGCCTGCCGATCGGTGCGCAGCAGGCGGCACGGATCGGGCTCGTCGACGACGTGCTCCGAGGGCCCGCGGCCGAGTTCGAGGACGCCGTCGTGGACTACGCCAGCCGATTGGCAGGACACGGCGGTTACCGGCGAATGCTGCAGCGCAAGTGTGAATCGCGCCAGGCCGACGAGCGGGGTAAGCCGCTCGAGGCGTACCGCGTCGAGGAGCTGGCCGAGATGAGCCGGGACATCTTCGATGACCGCAACGGTTTCAGCACGGCGCGGCATGAGTTCGTCACCAAGCAGAAGCCGTTGTCGACACCCTCGCGCCTCGCGTCGCATCGACCCGCAGTGCCGTCGGACAGCACCGGCGAACCGGCGGTCCAACGCGCCAGCTGACCGAGTGGCGATCAGCGTTGGCGCACGACGACGAGTTGGTCGGCGGCCGATTCGGCGCCCCACACCTCGCCGGGACGGCCGTGTAGCTGGCGGACTTCGCCGTTGGCGCTGGGCAGAGGGATCGAGGTGAACGTCTCGGTGGTCGGTTCGAAGCGGACGAGTGCGTTGGCGGCGAAGTCGCTGAGCCAGACGGCGTCGGTCTCGTCGACGTAGACGGCGTAGGGCATCGGACCGTCGCCCGGCAGGTGCCACGACCGCCATTCATTACTCGTCGGGTCAAACATGAATACATCGCCGGATTCCCATCCGCTGACCCACACTCGTCCTCGGCTGTCGGCCCACACTCGCCGGCTGCCCTGGTCCGGAACCGGCGGTTCGAGCACGGTCGCTTCACCGGTGACCGTGTCGATGCGTCCGACGTAGCTCCCGGCGAGCGATGCGAAGTAGATCTCACCGCTGGGCGTGACGGTGATCCCGTAGGGTCCGCGCCCTTCGGGCGCCGGATACACGGTGACCGCGCCATCGGTTCCGACCTTCCCGTACCAGCCGCTCTGCCCGGTGAACCACAGCACCCCGTCGGCCCCGAACACCGCCGTGTTGAGGTTGGCGTCGGCGGCCGTGTCGGGAAGTGGATACTCGGTGACGACCTCCGTGGCGGGGTCGACGCGGATGATCGAGTTGCGACCGCCGTCGGTCACCCAGGCTGCCCCGTCCGTTGCCGTGATCACACCATGCGGACGCGAACCTTCGCCGAGATCGATCATGTGGCTCGACCCGGACGTCGGGTCGAGCAGACCGAGCTCACCGGAGTCCTGGGCGGTGAACCAGACACCGCCATCGAGCGCCGGGCTGACATCATGTGGACCGGAGCCCTCAGGCACTGGGAACGCCTCGATCGTGAACTCGGCGCTGGCCGTGGCGATCCCGTTGGTCGACGAATCTGCAGACAGCTCCGGCGCAGCCACTGCGAGACCGGCGGCGAGGACCACGCGCCCCAACGTGCCCATCAGCAAATCGTCGCAGCCGGCCAGGACGACCGCAACGGCGTCGATCGAGCGATCGAGTCCCAATTCCGCCGGCACGTGTCAAACTCGCGGGCGTGCCAGGTGACGATTCCGCTGACGAAACGGACGAAGGGCTCCGGCGACTCGTCGGGACGTGGCGCGGCACCAACGGCTTTCGCATGATGCCGACGGACGAATTCCACGAAGCGCCGGCCACGGCGACCGTCACCACCGCCGCCGGCGGCAAGGTCGCTGTCGTGACCTACACGTGGGAGCATCCCCAGGACGGGCCGCAGGACGGTGTGCTACTGGTCGGATCACCCGACGCGCAGCAACAGAAAGTCAACGCCGCGTGGGCAGACAGCTGGCATCAGCAACCGTCGATTCTCACGCTCTCGGGCACGTTGGCCGACGGTCGCCTCGAGGTCACGGCCGACTATGGGGGCGGCTGGGAGTGGACGATCGTGCTGGAGGGTGAGAACCCCCTGCGGTTGACGATGCACAATGTCGTGCCAGTCGAGCACGCCACGGATGAGGTCGCCGCCGGCCCGTACCCGGTGATGGTCGCCGAGCTGCACCGCGCGGCGTAGCGACAGTCCGCGGTTCGCCTGCGGCGCGAACCGTTCCGTATCGTGACGGTGATCGGCATCCGGCGAGCTGTTCCGGGCGATCGCGACGCCCTCTACGACATCTGCGTGCGGACCGGCGACAACGGCGGGGACGCTCGAGCCGCTGTACCGCAACGTCGAGCTGCTCGGCGAGATCTGGGTCGGGCCGTACCTCGCTCTGCAGCCCGACTTGGCGTTCGTCGCCGAGGATGCGGACGGTGTCGTCGGTTACGTGCTGGGAGCCGGGGACACGTCGGCGTTCGAGGCGGCGTGCGAGCAGCGATGGTGGCCGGCGCTGCGGGCCCGCTACACCGATCCGCCCGGTGGCGCCGCGTTGACAGCGGACGAGCGGCTGATCCGCAGAATCCACCGCCCGCCGACGACACCTGCAAGCGTCGTCGAGGAGTATCCGGGCCACGTCCACATCGACATCCTTCCGAGAGGACAGGGTCACGGGTTCGGTCGCCGGCTGATGACGACGGTGTTCGACGCACTCGGCGCGCAGGGCGTCGATGGCGTCCACCTCGGCGTCGGCGCGCGGAACACCCGGGCAATTGGCTTCTACCGGCACCTCGGCTTCGCCCCAGTCGGCCCTCCAGGCGACGAATCCAGTGGGTTGCTCCTCGGCATCCATCTCTCCGCCCGAGAGCCCAGAGGGTGACGACCCGGCGCTGCACCTGGTACTTCGGCTGTTCAACCGACGTGTGCTCTGGCCGCGTGGCCCGGGCCCATTGGTACGATCGCCGGCGATGGCGTTGTACGAGTTCCGCTGCCGGATCTGCGATCGACGGTTCGAGGTCCGGCGTGCGATGCGCGACGCTGACGCGTCAGCGCCGTGCCCCGACGGTCACGACGACACCGTGCGGCTGCTGTCGACGTTCGCCGCCCCTGGCATCACGCTCACCCGCGAACCATCCTCAGTCGGTGGAGGCTGCTGCGGAGGGGCGTGCGGCTGCGCCAACTGACCCAGCCGGAAGTCCCGCCTGATCGGGCCGAAACGGCGACGTTCACGAGCGAAACCCGTCGACGAAGCGGCTGACCTCGTCGAGGTAGCCGGCCCGCCGGTCGTCGTCGATCCAGGAGATGGCGAACGAGTTCTCGGCGAGGCTGACGACGTCGGCGCTGGACAATCCCGCGCTGTCGATCAACGCCAGGTAGTTGTCGACGATGTAGCCACCGAAGTATGCGGGGTCGTCGGAGTTGACGGTGACGAGCACCCCCGAGCTGAGCAGCTGGGCGATCTCGGTGGCCTTCATGTCACCGGTGACGAAGCGGTTGGAGATCGGGCAGCACGTCAGCCCGACGCCACGCGTCCGCAGCTCGTTGACGAGCGCGGAGTCCTCGACGACGTTGGTGCCGTGGTCGATGCGATCGGTGCGGATGTCCTGCAGCACGGTGCGGATGTTGTCGATGCTGCCGACCTGGTCGATGTCGCAGTGCATCGTCAGCCGGTAGCCGAGCTCGCGTGCGCGGGCGAAGACACCTGCGAACTTCTCTGGTGGATTACCGCGTTCGTCGGAGTCGAGACCGACGCCGAGGATCCAATCCTTGAACGGCACCGACGCCTCCAGCGTCTCGGCGGCGCTCTCGGCGCTGTGGTCGCGGAGGAAGCACATGATCAGGTCGGCGTCGATGCCGGCACTGGCGCCTTCGGCGGCAGCCTGGTGGTAGCCGGTGACCACCTCCTCGAACGGCACGCCGCGGGAGGTATGCGCCTGTGGGTCGAAGAACATCTCGACATGCCGGACACCATCGGCGACGGCACGTTCGAGGTAGGCGCGGGCCAAGTCGTAGAAGTCACGACGGTCGCGCAGCACCTCCATCGCCGGGTAGTAGACCGCGAGGAAGCTGGTCAACGAGTCGAACCGGTAGGTCGCCTCGACATCGGCGACGGTCCGTTGACCGATGTCGACTCCGTTGCGCTCGGCGAGCTCGAGCTTCAGTGCCGGCTCGAGCGTGCCCTCGAGATGCACGTGCAGCTCCGACTTGGGCAGGCCAGTCACGAACTCCTGAGTCGGCGTGGTAGGTAGCGCCATCAGTTTCCCCTCATCCGGTTGTGCAAGCGACTCTAGGAGCCAAGGTGCCCGCCGTCCGCGACGTCGCGAAGCGACGAAACGCGTCGCAAGTCGGCGAAGTGCTCTTCCAGGGCACGGTAGGCAGAGCGATAGACGGCGTGGAGCTGGTCGAGGCGATCGGCGTCGGCTGGGTCCGGGGAGAACTCACGGGCGACTGTCACGATCTCGGCAGCCCACGATTCGAGTTCCGTCGAGACGCCGGCGGCGACGCCGCTCATCAGACGCGGCGCCGAGGCAGCCGGTCATCGTGCTCGCCACCTGCTCGAGGACGCAGCGGTGGGCGTTGGCTCGGATCTGGTTCCACAGCTCGTTGCCAGCACCGCCACCGGACAGGCGGAGTGTCTCGGCGCGGAATCCGGCCGCCTGCTCGCAGCACTCGCGCAGGTGGCGGGCGGCGTGGGCGACACCTTCGAGAACGGCGCGTACGACGTGGCCTGGCGTCGTGTGTGACGTCATGCCGATGAACACCGCGCGGGCGTCAGGCGTTCCAGAGCGGGGCGCGCTCGCCTGCGAGGTGCGGCAGGAAGACCAGCGGTTGCGGTTCGACGGCTGCGGCCGCAGCGAGCGCCTGGGGGATGGTCATGCCGAGCAACTCGGCGATCCAGCGAAGGGCATCGCCGCCCGCCTGCGTGCCCCCGGCGTGCAGGTAGCGGTCTCGTACGGGCGGGAACGAGATCACACCCTCGGCGGACCCAGGGTCCGCCGACAGCAGGCCGACGATCTCGGACGTCCCCGAGATGTGTGCACCTTGGCCTGGTCGCACGACGCCGGAGCCGTAGATCGAGCTCCACGCGTCCATCGTGCCGACGCTCACGGGGAGGTCGGCGGGAAACCCCAACGCTCCGGTGGTCCGTCCGGCGGTGGCGTCGAACTCGTCGAGCGGTGGGAATCTCGGCGCCGCTCCGTCGACGAGGGCGAGGGCACCGGCAAGGTACTCGCCGTCGGCGCCGACGAGTCCGACCGGCGAGACACGGTCCGAGTGCACCGACCCGGTGAGGGCGGCGACGCAGAAGTCCTTCGGCGACAGGATCCACCGGGTTCGGCTCCACGCGTCGGGATGGGCCTGCTGCAGCCACAGCGCCCGGCTCAGCGCGTACGAGGCGTCGATCGCGAATGGCCGTCCGAAGATCTGCTCCTTGCTGGCGCCGGCCCGCCGTTCCAGTTCGGCGGCGGCGTCGACGCAGCGTTGGTCCTGCCAGTTGATGGCCGCGTACACCGGTTCCAGGTTGGCGTCGACGAACACGTGCGTATTGACCTGCGAGCAGATCCCGACCGCGGCCACGACGGTGTCGGGAGCGAGCCGCGGCGAGCGAGTCACGGCAGACGCTCAGCCCGGTCAGCCAGTCGCCCGGGTCCTGCTCGGCGTATCCCTCCCGCGGCCGGCTCAGCTCGTAGTCCCACGACGTCTCGGCAATGACGCGCCGCTCGACGGCGTCGAAGTAGATGCCCTTGACCGCGGTCGTGCCGACATCGAAACCGGCGAGGATCATCGTCGCCGGCGAGCCGGTCAGGGGCAGGCGTTCTCGGCGGTGATCACCACCGCCGGGATGAACACGACCTCCTCGGCGGGCGCTTCGCCGGCGGCGTTCGCCTCGATCAGGTCGAGCACCGTCGCCGAGATCACCGGCCAATCCTGCCTGACGGTGGCGATCCAGTTGCCGCCCTTGGCGACTTCGGCGATGGCGAACTCCTGCCCGTCGACGCCGGTGACGACGATCTCGGTGCGATCGGCGGCGACGGTCGCCTGGTAGGCGCCGAGCGCCGACGCGTCCCAGCCGGCCCAGATCGCGTCGAGCTGGCCCTCGGGATACTTGGCGAGGAGGTCGCCGACGACGGCGCTGGCGAATCCGGTCGAGTCCGCGGGGTCGCCTTGGACGTACTCGATGACCTCGACGCCGTTCTCCTCGAACAGCGCCCGCGCCGCCTCGGCGCGCAGGCGCACCGGCTCGAACGGATCGAAGTGGATCATCGCCACGGTGCCGCCCTCGCCGATCTCGTCGACGATCGCCTGGGCGCTCTGCTCGCCGAGGAAGCGGTTGTCGGTCGTGACGTTGACGAGGATGCCCTCGACGACCCCACCGGTGTCGAGACCGAACACGGGGATCCCCGCCTCGGCGGCGTCGGCGAGTCCGTCGCCGAACTCCTGAGGCGTGCCGAAGGCGACGACAATGGCGTCGACCCCCTGCGACACGGCCGTGGTGAGCTCGGCGTTCATCGCCGCGTTGTCGCTGTTCGTGTCGACCACTGTCACGGCGTGCCCGTGGGCCTCGGCGGCAGCCTCGAACAGGTCGATCGCCTCCTTCGCCGCAGGCTGCGCGGCATAGTCCGGCGACAGCACGGCGATCTCGAGGGCCGCAACCTCGCCGTCAGTGCCGGCCGGCTCACTCGCCGTCTCGCTGGACGGCGCCGACGCCGGGACAGACGTCTCGGGGCATGCCGCGGCGGGCGCCGACGAATCCGTCGCTCCCACTTCGGATGAGCTCGGCGCCGCCGCCTGCCCGGCGCTGATCGAGGTGCCGGCGAGGGCGGTGACGGCCAGCGTCGCCGCCACGATCGACGCTGTTGCCCAACTGGAGTGTCGTTTCATCGTTGCCCGCTCTCTGTCGTGGACGGATGTGGTGGATCTGGAGATCATCGCGCCGCTCTCAACCGTGCCAGCGCCGGGGGCAGCACCGCAAGGACGATGGCCGCCCCGGAGATGGCGTTCTGAAGGTAGTCGTTGAGGTCGGTGAAGTTGAGACCGTTGTCGAGCGTGCGCAGCAGCACCACGCCGAGCACGGTGCCCGGCAGGTTCGGTCGGCCGGACCGGAACATCGCCATGCCCAGGAACACACCTGCGATCGACTGCAGCATCCACGGCTGCGGGGCCGACGTGTTCGCCGTCGCCGTGGTCGCGGCCTGCAGGATCCCGGCGGCTGCGGCGGCAAAGCCGCAGGCGACGAACGCGGCAAGGCGGATCCGTTTGGCGTTGATGCCCGACAGGTAGGCAGCGTGGGCGTTGCCGCCGACGGCGTACATCTTGCGTCCGAGCGTCGTGCGGTCGAGGAGCAGCCACACCGCCCCGGCGAACGTCATCGAGATCCAGATCTTGTTCGACACCCCGAGCAGGTCACCGCGGGCGATGTCGACGTAGTTGTGCTCGACGAGGCCGAACACCGGCCGGCCGTCGACGCGGTGGTTGGCGAGGCTGGTGAACACTTGCGCCATACCGAGCGTGGCGATGAACGCGAGGACGCCGAGGTAGGCGACGAGCAGTCCATTGAGCAGACCGCACCCGATCCCGATGGCGAGGCCGAGGGCGACGGACCAGAACACCGACCCCGGAGTCTGCGGCTGGCCATCCAGCGTCGACGTGGCGATGAACGACGCCGTTACCGCGGTGGCGAGGGCCGCGACACCTCCGACGGACAGGTCGAACTCGCCGACGACCATCACGACGGTCTGCCCGGCGGCGACGATGATCAGCACGGCGACGACCTCGAGCACGTTGGTGACGAGGTTCGTGCGTGTGAGGAACGTGTCGGGATAGAGGATGCCGAAGAAGGCGACGATCACGAGCAGGGCGATCGGCCCCATCATCGGCCGGGCGTAGGACGCGATCGCCAACCGACCGCGCTGGGCGCTGGGTCCGTCGGGCGGAGCGAGCTCGGGCGGTGCGGAGACCTGCTCAGTCGACGCCACTGGCATCCCCCTGTCCGAAGCAGGCGTTGAGGATCCGTCCCTCGTCGAACTCGGAGTGATCGAACTCGGCGGCCTTGCGGCCCTCGTGCAGCACGACGATCCGGTGGCACAGGCCGACGAGCTCGAGCAGCTCCGAGCTGACGATCAGCACGGCGGCGCCGGCAGCGGCGAGCTCGGCGATCGTGCGGTAGATCTCGACCTTGGTGCCGACGTCGACGCCGTGGGTCGGGTCGTCGAGCAGGACGATGTCCGGTTCGAGGGCGATGAACTTGGCCAGCATCACCTTCTGCTGGTTGCCGCCCGACAGGTTCAACACCGGCTGGTCGACCGATGCGCCGCGCACGCCGAAGCGGGACCACAGCCCAGCCGCGTGGCGCCGCTCGGCGGTCGTCGACATGAACGGGCCGAAGGCGACGTGACGGCCGATGGTGGTGACGTTGAGGTTGCGCTCGGCGGTGTCGGGGATCAACCCGGCTTCCCGCCGGTCCTGCGGGACGTAGACGACATGGCGGCGCTGCCCGTTCCACGGATGCCGGAGGCGCAGCTCGTCGCCGAGCGACGTCACGCTCCCGGTCGTCGCGCGACTGGACACCGGCGACGATGCGCAGCAGCTCGCTGCGCCCCGATCCGGCCAGCCCGGCGACGCCGACGATCTCGCCGCGGCCCACGTCCAGGCTCAGTTGCTTGATTCGGCGGCCTCCGAGATCGCCAACGGAGAGCATCGGTGCGCCGCTCGGTGGCCGGCGTGGGGGGAAGACGGAGTCGATGCTGCGCCCGGTCATCGCCGTCACGACAGCGCCCGCGGTCGTGTCGGAGATAGCTCCGGACGCGACCACCTCGCCGTTGCGCAGGATCGTGTAGGTGTCGGCGATCTCGAACACCTCCTCGAGGCGATGGGAGACGTAGAGCACCCCGACGTCGAGGGCGGCGCCACGACGGATGGCCGCGAACAGCTTCGACCGCTCGACGTCGGTGAGCGAGGCGGTCGGCTCGTCGAGGACGAGCAGCCGAGCATCGACTGACAGGGCGCGGGCGAGCAGCGTCATCGTCCGTTCGATCGGGCTGAGTGATGCGGCGTCGCGGCGAACATCGATCGCCACGCCGAGGCGATCGAAGATCGCCGAGACGTGGCGGTGCAGCGCCGCCCACCTGACGAACCCGCACCGTTGCGGGGTTCCGTGCCCGAGCATCACGTTCTCGGCGACGGAGAGCCCTGGGACGATGGCGAGCTCCTGGTGCTGCGTGGCGACGCCGTGCCGCTCGGCGTCGTGTGGGTCGCTGAACGGACCGACCGCGCCTCCCACCGTCACCGTCCCGGCGTCAGGTCGTAGTGCCCCGGCGATGATCCTGATCAGCGTCGACTTGCCGGCGCCGTTCTCGCCGAGCAGGGCGTGTACTTCGCCGGGAGCGACGCGGACGCTGACGTCGCGCAGGACTCGGGACTCACCGAACGACTTCTCGATCGCCGATGCGTCGAGTGCGGCCGCCTCGACCTCCGCCAAAACCCCGGTCTCAATGGGGATGAAACCTAGATCACGCGCCGGTTCACCCAATCGGGCGGATGACCGCGCTACCGGACCGGATCGGGAAGAATTGGGGGATCTGGTTCGACCACCTGAGCGCCGAGGACTGGGACCTCATCCGCCGTGTCGCTCCGCTGGCGGGGGTAGCCGCGGAGGACGTGCGGGGCGAAGACGGCGTGCTGACGCGGGTGCTCGCCCACCCGGCTGCATTCGAGTCGGTGTTCGCCGCGCCCGACGACGCCGCCGCGTTGACGGTGTCCCCCTTCCTGGCGTTCGCCCTCATCGTTCACCGCGGATGGGACGAGCTGCAGCACGTCGGGCACGTCGACGAGTGGGTCGGGCCGCGCCGGCGCCTCCCCGTGCTCGGTGGCGACGATCTGCGGCAGTTCCTCGGATCGCCATCCAACCGGTTGTTCGTGACCGAGCTCCTGGCGTCGTACACGCGCGTGGCCAGCGGCGCCGTGTGGGTGCACACTCGCCGAGGTTGGCGCAGGCGCCGGTTCAGCGAGCTCGACCCTGTCCGGCTGGCGTCGTTGCTCGAGGTCGTGCCGGAGGAGGAGCGTCCCGGGGTGTACCGCCGGCTCGGCGACCTCGCCCTGTTCCTCACCGGGGTGTTCCCCGATCACACCGAGATGCGCGGCTTGGCGCCGTACGACGAGGGCCGCCTGTTGCGTCTCAGCGGCCTCGGCGGCAATCGCCGAACGTCGTCCACCGCGGGTGCAACCGGGACCGTCGATCTGCTCGAGCGGCTCGGTCAGCGGTGGTACCTACTCGCCACGAGGACTGCCCGCCCGCTGACTGCCTCGATGCAGGTGGTTGCCGAGGTCGGCGGGCGCTTCGGGCTGGCCCGGCGCACGCTCAACTACCTCACCGATCGCCATCTGTTCATCCGCCGCGGCGACTGGTTCGGCGAACCCCCGACCTGACCCGCGCGGCGAACCCACGCCGCCCACTCCCACGCACCGCGTTGAGCGAGGCGACCTCGTCGGCACTGAGTTGGACACCGGCGGCGGCGACGTTCTCCTCGAGGTGGGACCGCGAGCCCGTGCCCGGAATCACCAGCATGGTGGGCGACCGGGCGAGCAACCAGGCGAGGGCTACTTGCCACTGCGTCGCCTGGTGTCGGGCGGCGATCTCAACCACGATCGGGACGTCGTCGAGACCCTGGATCGGGGCCCACGGAAGAAAGGCGATCTGCTCCTGCTCGCACAGGTCGACCAGCGACTCCGAGCCGCGGTCGGTGAGGTTGTAGCGGTTCTGGATCGAGACGATCGGCGTGAGTTGCTGGGCACGCCGGAGTTGCTTCTCGGAGACGTTGGACAGCCCGATGTGGCGGATCTTGCCCTGGTCCTTCAGCTCGACGAGGGCGCCGACGGAGTCTTCGAGGGGCACCGCCGGATCGGGGCGATGAAATTGATACAGCGGAATCTGTTCCAGACGCAGCCGGCGCAGGCTGCCTTCGCAGGCGCTGATGAGGTGCTCGGGCCGGCCGTTCGGCGTCCACTGTCCCGGCCCCGGCCGTTCGAGCCCGCCCTTGGTGGCGATCACCAGGTCGTCCGGATACGGAGACAACGCCTCGCCGATCAGCCGCTCGCTGACCTCCGGGCCGTAGGAATCGGCGGTGTCGATGAAGTTGACACCGAGCTCGACCGCACGGCGCAACACGTCCCTCGCCGCATCGAGATCCGGTGGGTCGCCCCAAATGCCAGTCCCGTGATCCGCATCGCACCGAATCCGAGCCGACAGACGGTGAGGTCGCCGCCCAGGTCGATCGTTCCTGCCGCGGCGGCCACGGCTCGATTCTCATCAGCCATCCCAACGACTCCCTTCCGAGCTTGCGGTCGCTCCAGTCTGCCGGACCGTCCCGCAGGGCGGGGTCGCGGTCGCCAGCCACTCGTGGTGGTACTGCTCGGCGGCGACGATGAGGTCGGCGAAGCGTGGGTCGGTGACGTGACGGGCTGCCGCGGTGAGCACCATCGTCGCCTCCGGGGTTGGAGAGAGGGCGATGATCTCGAGCAGCAGCTCGGGTGCCTCGATCTGCTCGAGGAGCCGGACGAGCCACTTGCGCAGCTGTTTTGGGCGGGTGGCGACGGAGGCGAGGGCGTCGATCAGTGGTCCGTAGCCGATGAACGGTTGCACCTCGTCACGGTCGGCGAGACCGTGGGTGACGAGGAATTGTGCTGCTGCTTCCGACGACGGCGAGTCGAGCAGCTGGCGCACGTACGGCGCGGCGACGTCCGCGCCGATCAGCTCGAGCACTTCGAATCCGGCCATCCGCCAGGGCGCGTACGTCGCCTCCAACAACACCTCGGCAACGAGACGAGCACGATCGGCGTCGTCGAGGTCGCGACGCCACGCCGCGACGAGATCCCGGCGAGCGTCCTTGTCGGCGACGAGGATGTCGCCGAGCAATCCCGCCGCCGGCTGGGCGCCGGCCTCGTCCGGCTCGCGGAGCTTGATCCCGGCGTCGGCGAGGTGGTCCGGCAGAACGTGGCGGCCGAGTGCCGTCAGGCGGATCGAACCTCCTCCGTACCACATGACGTCAGGGGCCAATTCGTGGCCGCGCAGTTGCTGGCCCGACCAGTCGATGGCACCCGCCCAGGCGAGCGTGTCGATGAGGTAGCACGTCCCGTTGTCGATCCACAGGTCGAACTCGCCGCGCCGCCGGAACGGGTCGGTCCCGATCTGCTCGCGGCAGACATCGACGCCCCAGTTGACGAAGTGGTCGACGCGCTGCTCCTGTCCGGGCGCCAGCAGCGTCGCCAACCACGTGACGTACACGTCGTCGAGCGTGGAGTCGCGGAGGTCGAGGAAGGGTTCGCCACGCGGCATGGACGTCCACAGCGGACCGAGTTCGATCAGCGTGCTGAGGGCAACCGAAGCCTGCACGATGGTGGTTTCCAGTTCCCAGAGCGCGGACGGAACGAGTCGGTTTCCTACTTCTTCGACCGCCCCGCACTCCAGGGCGATGGCCAACGCCAGTGTGCACCGCGGCGCCGGGTCAGGGCTGAGCGGGCCGGCATCGGCATCGGACTCGTCGGGATCGGGGATGGTGGGCAGACCGAGGATCTCGGCGAGAACGTAGCCGTTGTCGAAGCGCAGACCATGGGCAGGCGAGAGCGGTCGCCCCGATGGCCCGAGGTAGTCGCGCAAGCGTGACAGCGTCGCCACGAGCGGGGACGCCTTCGCCGCCGCCTCGACCTCCTCCCTGGTCGGAGGTGTGACGTGCATCGGCAGCGCCATCAGCGGTTGGCTCGGGCCCTTCATCGAGGGCCGCGCCGGGTGTGAACGTGTGGTTCGGGTTGGCTTCTCACAACCGCCCTGGGCGTCACCAGATCGCCAATGCGGAAACTCGCCCGGATCTTCCGTTGCAACCCGGCCGCGGGCCGCTGTGCGTCAGGGCGCAGCGTGGTAGGAGAAGCCGTTCCCGCCCACGCCGGGCGGTCCGGCAACGGGGTGCGCGACTCCGGAAGCAAGCGGTTCGGGAGCGATGAGATCCGACTGGAGAGGGCGACCGGCGAGCCCGGCAATGTCGTCGTTGTCGTCGTCGACGTGGTCGAGGTCGTTGGGCCAGGCACCGCCGTCGTGGTCGTGGATGACGTTGAGCTCGTCGGGCCAGGGATCGTGTCGTCGTCGTGGTGGTGGTGGTGGTCGTCGTGGTCGTCGTGGTTGGGGTGGTCGTGGTCGTCGTCGTGGTGGAGTGGTGGTGGCGTCGTGGTCGTCGTGGTCGTCGTGGTGGTTGTCGTCGAGGTCGAGGTCGTCGTCGTCGTCGAGGTGTGGTCGGTGGTCGTGGTGTCGTTGTCGTCGTGGTGGTGGTCGTGGTTGTCGTCGAGGTCGAGGTTGTCGTGGTTGTCGTGTCGGGTCGTCGTGGTTGTCGTCGAGGTCGAGGTTGTCGAGGTTGTCGTGCCTGGTGTCGTCGTGGTGGTGGTGGACGACGAGGTCGTCGTCGTCGGCCCGGGAATGTCGTCGTCGTGCGTCGACGTGGCTCGGTGTCGTCGTCGACGTGGTTGATGTCGACGTGGTCGGGCCTGGGACTGTCGTTGTGGTCGTTGTGGTCGACGTGGTCGTCGACGTCGTCGACGGTGCCGTCGTCGACGTTGTCGAGGGTCGTGGACGTCGTCGGCGCGGTGGTCGGGGTCGACGTCTCGGGCAGCGAGGACTCGGGCAGTGAGGACTCGGGCAGCGAGGACTCCGGGAGCGACGACTCGGGCAGTGAGGACTCGGGCAGTGAGGACTCCGGGAGCGAGGACTCGGGCAGTGAGGACTCGGGCAGTGAGGACTCCGGGACCGACGACTCGGGCAGGGAGGACTCGGGTGGCGGCGGGCTCGAAACGGGGCGGAACGGGGGCGGCGGGGGCGGCGGAGGTGGTGGCCTCGTCACTGGTGGCGGCGCCACCTCGGCCTCAGTCGTTTCGACCACCTCAGTCGTTTCGACCACCTCCGTCGTGTCGACCAGCTCCGTCGACTCCGGTGCGCTCGTCGCCGGTTCCGTGGCCGGCGCGGTCTCCGGCACCGTGGCCACGGCACTCGTCGACGTGGTCGAGGCCAGCAGGGCAATCTCCAGCAGCGTCTGCGGTCGTCGGAGTGGTTGCGATGGTGAGGGCGACCTCCGTGCTCGTCGTGTTCGGCGGCTCCGAGGTCGTCGAAGTCGACACGGAGTTCGGTGGGAGCAGGGTGTTGTCGGTGCCTTCGGAGTCGCCACCCGTCGTCAGCAGGATGGCGACGATGGCGAGGGCGACGATGGCGGCGGCTCCGGCGACGAAGATGATCGATCGCGACTCGTTCCACCACGGTCCGGTCGGTTCGTCGTATCCCCAGGCGATCTCGGGCGACTCGTCGGCGCCGTCGCTGGGAGGCGGGCCGCCGGGCGGACGGGACCACTCACCGTTGTTGCTGTCGCTCACGACCTGAACCTCTGAGATCGGCGGCCACTGCCAGCCTTCGAGCGGCAGGTCGGACTTCGGCGCCTGGAGTGCCGAAAATCTAGCCGCGGGACCGACTGGTCACGGCTTGCGCAGTACCCACACCTGTTCGCTCGGGTAGCGATGAGCCCACTCGGCGGTCACGAAGAAGCGCACCTCCGCCGCGGTCTCGGGTGTGGGCTCGGGAGCCTGGATCTCGAGGAACTCGACGACCTCGAAGCCCGTCTGGCGGAACAGCCGGAACCAGCCCGACAGCGGCAGGTTGAACTCGATGCCGCCCGGCTCGTCGACGGCGTTGCGCCAGTCGAGGCGGTGGATCGTGAAGTAGTCGCGCTCGAGTCGGGTGGTGATCGGCAGCGACCCGTCGGCTGGGGAACACAGCGAGGCCAGCGTCGACGTGCCGAGGAACACGAGCGTGCCGCCGGACCGCAGCAGGCGGTAGGCCTCGGGGATCCAGACATACGGGTCGCACCAGATCGCCGCCCCGTACTCGGAGATGGCGAAGTCGAACGAGCCGTCGGGGTACGGGACGGTCTCGGCGTTGCCGTGGATGAGCGTCAGCTCGACACCGTGCTCGGCGGCGAGGCGGCGGGCCGTCGCCAGCTGACCCTCGGAGTTGTCGATGCCGACGACGTTGGCGCCGCGCCGGGCCATCCAGGCCGACACATAGGCCGTCCCGCACCCGAGCTCGATCGCATCGAGGCCAGTCATGTCGTCGGGGAGAAACCCGGGCAGCGGCACACCCCACATTCCCCACGTCGGCTCGGAGCGCCAATTGCGCTCGCCGCTGGCGACCCAGTTGGGCGCGTCCTCGTCCCACTGGGCGCGGTTGACGCGGACGTGTTCCGGAAGTTGGTCGTCGGTCATCGGTTCGCCCGAAGGTAGCCGCCGTCCGACTCGTGCCACGGCCGCTCTCGACTCGGCCGACTCGGAGCTGTCGCACAAGCGGTCCACGGATCCGGACCGCCGCTTGCGCGGGAAGAGTCCGAATCACGCTGGCACAGTGCCCAGGTGGACGGTGCGTGCTCCGAGCACGAACACGTCGGGGCGACGCATGACTCCCCGGGGATCGTCGTCGTCGAGCAGGCGGGTCAGCGTCGCCCGGTCGTCGCTGCCGATCCGCTCGCCGACCCTGGCCAGCTCCCGCTCGAAGACACCGCGGACGACCCGCCGGGCGGATTCGCTCAGCGGCGGCGGCAGGTCGAGCAGGAACGAGCGTGTCGTGACGTCCGCGAGGCCGGCCTCGGCGAGCAACACGTTCCAACCCCAACCGGTGCGCACCGTGGCGGCATCCGGACGAACCTCGCTCCAGAACCAGGCATCCCGGGCGACGGCCAGGCGTTGCTCCAGACCCGGTTCGCCGATCCCACAGTCGTCCGGCAGGAAGCGGTTGCCGAGCCCACCCTCGGCGATGGCGACGCGTCCTCCCGGTCTCACGACGGCGGCGAGATCGGTGATGGCGGCGAGTTCGTCGTCGAGATGGTGGACGACTGCGCTGGCGTGAACGAGGTCGACCGGCCGATGCTCGAGCACGCTGCCGAGCGGCTGCTGTTCGAGATCGACGTGGAGGGTGACGAGGTGGTGACCGGGTCGACCGGCATGCTGCCGGGCGACGGCGAGCAACTCGTGGGAGCCGTCGGCGATCACCACCGTGCCCGCCTGTCCGACGGCGTCGAGCAGAGCCGCCGCCATGCCGCCGGCCCCCGATCCGACATCGACGGCCACGTCTCCGGGGCGGACGCCGAGCCAGTCGACGATCGCTCGGTTGCGTCCCGCCTCGAGCTCGTCCCAGGCACTGAGGGCATCGGCCATCGCCGCCCAGTCGACGTCGTCGTGGACGTGGTGGCCGTGTTCAGCCGCCTCCTCCGTCATCGCACCAGTGTGCCGCCGGGCGGCGGACGCACCGAAGGCAGATTCGACGCCGGTTGTCGGGTCGCGTGCGAGTGCGCCGGATCAGGCAGCGGGATCGAACGGCGGGGTCGGCGCGGTGGTGACGGGTGACGTCCTCGAACGGCGCCGAACCACGGGCACCGCAGGAGCAACTCCAGCGCACGACCATGCCGTTGCCGGCGTTGCCGAAGGCGACGATCGAGTCCGGTCCGAGGTGCACCCGGCCGCCATGTCCGTGGCAGTAGGCATCGATCATGACTCCACCGTAGGACGGCAGTGGACTTCTGGTAAGGTCCAATTCCAGTTCTTCTATGAGTACCACTGCGCCTGACCTGCTGATCGAGCTGGACCGTTCCCGGCCGCGCGCGGCCTGCGCGCCCAGATCGAAGGCGGGCTGCGCGACGCGATCAGCGCCGGACGGCTGGCGCCGGGCACGTCGCTGCCATCGACGCGAGCACTGGCGGCCGATCTCGGCGTCACCCGCGGCGTCGTCGTCGCCGCCTACGACCAACTGCTCGCCGAGGGCTACCTGCTCGCCCGCCAGGGCGCCGGCACCGTCGTCAACTCCGCCCCGGTCGGCACGGATCGCGCCGTGGTCCCGACAACGCGTCCGGCACCGGCCGTCATCGACTTCCGGCCGAGCATCCCCGAGCTCTCCACCTTTCCGCGGACGGCATGGCTGCGGGCGACACGTGCCGCCCTCCACGCCCTTCCCGACAGATACTTCGGCTACATCAACCCGCGCGGCCTGCCGCAGCTGCGCCGCGCCATCGCCGAGTACCTCGGTCGGGTTCGCGGTGTCGTCGCCGACGCCGACCAAGTGGTCATCTGCAACGGGTTCGCCCACGGACTCAGCCTCGTCGCCCGCCAACTGCTCGACTCCGGGCACACGACGTTCGCCGTCGAGGATCCCGGCCACGGCGGCCAGCGCGCCGAGTTGGCGTTGGCTCGGCGCCAGCGACGATCCGATGCCGGTCGACGGCGACGGCATCGTCGTCGAGAAGCTCCGACGCTCGCCTGCCCGCGCCGTGCTGGTCACGCCGGCGCACCAGTTCCCCACCGGCGCCGTGCTCTCGCCGCCGCGCCGCCGGGCGCTCATCGCCTGGGCGCGCGACGTCGACGGCTACGTCATCGAGGACGACTACGACGCCGAGTTTCGATACGACCGGCACCCGGTGGGCGCGATGCAGGGCCTCGCCCCGGATCGGGTGATCTACTGCGGCACGTTGTCGAAGAGCCTGGCGCCCGGGTTGCGGCTGGGCTGGCTCGTGCTGCCGTCGCCGCTCGTCGCCCCGATTGCCGAGAGCAGGATGTTGATCGACCACGCCACGTCCACTCCCGTGCAGGCGACGTTCGCCGAGTTCCTCGGCAACGGCGACCTCGACCGCTACCTGCGGCGGATGCGGCGGGTCTACCGGCAGCGCCGCGACGTCCTCGTCGACGCCCTCGCCAGGTGGTTGCCCGACGCCACGCTGAGCGGCATCGCCGCCGGGCTCCACGTCCTCGTCACCCTGCCGCCGGGTACCGACGAAGCCGCGCTGGTCGACCAGGCCGCCGACCGCGGCGTGCGGATCTACCCGCTCGGCGAGTACTGCGTGGCGAAGGCACACGACGCCGCGCCGGCGATCCTGCTCGGCTACGGCAACCTCACACCGCCGGCGATCGAGGAAGGCGTGCGGATCCTCGCCGACGTCGTGGTCGAGCGCGGCGCGCGCTCCTGACTACCGTTCGAGCTGATGACGCTCGAAGGTGAGTACGAACCGAGCCCGACGGGATGGGTGCGCGAGCAGGTCGAGGCCTACGAGCGCTCCGGCGGCCGGGAGGCCAACACGCTGCCGCGACACCGGGCTGCCGATCATCATCCTCACGACGCGGGGGAACAAGACCGGGCGGATCCGCAAGGCGGGGTTGATGCGCGTCGAGCACGACGGCGAGTACGCCCTCGTCGCCTCGTACGGCGGCCGGCCCCACCACCCCGTCTGGTACCACAACCTCAAGGCCGACCCGCGAGCGGTCACGATCCAGGACGGCCCGGAGCCGTTCGCTGTCGAGGTCACCGAGCTCGACGGTGAGGAGCGGGCGCAGTGGTGGGAGCGTGCCGTCGCCGCCTACCCGCCGTACGCCGAGTACCAGGCCAAGACCGACCGGCTGATCCCGGTGCTCAAGGCGACGCGCACGGCGTAGCCCGAGTGGTCTGTGTCAGCCCGCGTGACCTGGGAGGGCACACGCTGAACAGAGGACGCCGGCCGGAAATGTTGCCGGCGCGAATGGCGCTCGGGTTGATCAGGTGCAACGCTGTGGTACGTCGAAGACATGTCGGTTTCGCCCTCGCGGGGCGGGGGACGGTGTCGACGTCGAGATCGCACCGGTCACGTGCCCCGCCGGTCTGCCGCTGGTGAACGCGGCATGTCTCCAGTCGCCTTTCGGGCACGCCTGTGATGGACGACGACGGCTGGCTGCCCCCCGAGGACGAGTGGCTGTTCGAACCCGAGTACGAGCCGCCACCCGGTCCGTGGTGGCAGGAGCCGGGGGCGATTCGTGCGGCGACGGCCGGCGCGTGCGTCGTCGTCCTCGGCATCGTCGCCCTGTTCATGTTCACCGACGGCGGTGCCGACAGCACCGACGATCGATTGCCCGTCATCCTTCCAAGCACCACGTCGTCCGTGCCGCGGCCGCCGATCACGGTGCCTCGACGACGACCACGACGCTGCCCGTGACGGCGGTGTCGGTGACGGTCTCGCCGCTCCGCCGGCAGGTCGTCGCCGAACCGCCGGATCCGCCGCCACCGCAGACCGGCCCGGCGAGCACGGAACCGCCGGCCACCAGCGAGCCCGAGACGACGGTCGAGCCGGAGACGGCGGTCGAGACGACGGTGGAGTCCGAGACGACGACGGAGCCGGGACACGACCACCACGAGCGTGCCGGTGACGATCACCCAGCCGGCGACGACGACGAGCCGCCGACGACGGAGCCGCCGACGACGGAGTCGACGACGACGGAGCCGCCGACGACGGAGACGACGACGACGGAGCCGCCGACGACGGAGTCGACGACGACGGAGCCGCCGACGACGGAGTCGACGACGACGGAGCCGCCGACGACGGAGTCGACGACGACGGAGCCGCCGACGACCGAGTCGACGACGACCGAGCCGCCGACGACGGAGTCGACGACGACCGAGCCGCCGACGACCGAGTCGACGACGACGGAGCCGCCGACGACAACGACGGAGCCGTCGACGACGACCGAGCCATCGACGACGACCGAGCCGCCGACGACGACCGAGCCGTCGTCGTCGACATCGAGCCGTCGACCTCGTCGACGTCATCGACGTCATCGACCTCGTCGACGTCCTCGACGCGTCGACCTCGTCGACCACCTCGACATCGTCGACGACGACCACCACGGCCCCACCGATCCAGGGCATCCGGTCGGCGCAGCAGTGGTGGTCCTGGATCGGCCCTGCGCAGAACCTCCGAATTGACGGCCTGACCGCGGGATCCGCCCCTACCGTCTGTGGTCATGCGTGGTGGCCACGGCGTCGTCGTCGGCGTCAACGAGCGAGTGCAGAACCTCGACATCGAAGTCTTGTCGGATCACTGGTACGTGCTGCGCAAGGCGACGTTCGACTATCTCCACCGTGACGGCACCTGGACGCGGGAGGTCCGCGAGGCCTACGACCGCGGCAACGGGGTCGTCATCCTCCTCCACGACCCGGGCGCCGGCACCGTCCTGCTGACCCGGCAGTTCCGCCTGCCGATCTTCCTCAACGGACATCCCGACGGGATGCTGATCGAAGCCGCTGCCGGGCTCGTCGACGGCGACGACGCCGAGACAGCGGTTCGCCGCGAGGCCGAAGAGGAGAGCGGCGTCAGGGTCGGCGAGATCGAGCGGCTGTTCGAGCTGTTCATGAGCCCCGGGTCGGTGACCGAGCGGGTGACGTTCTTCGCCGCGACGTATTCGCACGATCAGCGGGTGTCCGCCGGCGGCGGGCTGACCCACGAGGGCGAGGACATCGAGGTGCTCGAGATCACGCTCGTCGAGGCGTTGGCGATGATCGATCGCGGCGAGATCGTCGACGGCAAGACCGTCCTGCTGTTGCAGTGGGCTGCCCTCCGCCGATCGATGGCGTCGGCTAGTCGTCCTCGTCGGCGGGGCGGGTCGTCGTGGCGAGGAAGCGGCGAGCAGGCGGCCGAGGTCACCGAGATCGACGTGGCCGGTCTCCGCCGCCGCGGCGAGCCGCTCGGCCAAGTCCAATGCTCGGCGACGATCGGCGCTTCGGCGGCGACCTCTTGGCCGATGTCGTGCAAGATCGTTCGCTCGGTTCGTGACGCGATGATCGGCGAAGCGAGACGTCGACCAACACGCGCGTGCGTTGCCCGTCGGCGCGCTCGTCACCGCGGAGCGGCTCGAGGGCGTAGATCCGGTCAGAACGGGCGAACTTGCCGAAGCCGAGGAAGACCATGCGTGGCTCGACGGCCATGACGATCACTCACCGGCCGCCGGTACGCAGACGCCATCGCTCACCGCCTCCAGCCTGGCACACGCCGGCTCATCGGCGAGCCGCCGCGACCACCAGGCACTCGAACGGGGCGACGAGGCTGCCGTCCGGTTCGGTGAACGGCGCCATCACCTCCACCGCTTCGTCCGCAGCTGCCGGTACGTCGCCTCGTCGATCCGCTCGATCAGCGGCGTGCTCTCCACCTCGGTCGTGACTGCGGCGTCGACCGATGGAGCGTGGTACGTGCCGGTGATCGAACGACTCTCGGTGACGTCGCAGGCCGGCGGAGTCGAACAACGCCGTCAGCTCTCCGACGTCGCCGCACACGAAGTAGGTGGTGAGCAGCGACATCGCCTCCGGGCCGGCGACCCGGGCGGCCAGCTCGACGAACGGCTTGAAAGCGGGCTGCGTCTCGAGCGCGTTGGGAACGACCACGGCGACGGTGCCCTCGTCGGTCGCGACCCGCGCCATCTCGCGGAGAGCGGCCGGGCGGTCGGGAAAGAACATCAACGCCATCTGGCACAGCACCGTGTCGAACGTGCCGTCGGCGAACGGGAGCGCGGCCACGTCCCCCTGCCGCCAGTCGATGTCGGGGCGGACGCGGGCGGCCACGGTGAGCATCGCCTCGTTGAGATCGACCCCGACGACCGTGCCGTCCGATCCAACGAGGTCTGCCGCAGTGCGGGCGACGATGCCCGTGCCACAGGCGACGTCGAGCACGGTCTGACCCGGTGCCACGCCGGCGACCTCGCAGAGGATCGGCGCCCACTGGGCGAAGAAGGCCGGCACGAACGCCGATTCGTACAGTTCGGCCGCCTCGATCGGGATCTGGAACGACTCGGCGGGACGGTTCGACGTGGTCATACGACGATCATGCGATCGTCGGCGGGCGGAGCATCGGTCAACTGACCAATGCATCGGATCGATGCGGGGCGCCGATCAGTGCGTCCCCGGTCGCCTCCGAGCGGGCGCTCGTGGCGAAGGCCGCCGCCGCGGCGCGGCTGCGCAAGTTGAGCTTGCTGAGGATGCGGCTGACGTGATGGGCAGCGGTCTTGCGGCTGACGTACAGGCGGGCGGCGATCTCCGGATTCGACAGACCATGGCCGAGCAACTCGAGCACCTCCTGCTCTCGTGCCGTGAGGGCGCCGGCTCCCTGCGGGCCCGGCGCGAGGCGACTCCCATCGAACGCAGCAACGCCGCCGCTCGATCGGCGTCGCGGGCAGCGCCGAGCTGCTCGAAGCCTGCCAATGCCAGCCGGGCGTGGCCGATCGCCAGGTCCGGCTGGCCGACAGCCAGGAGGCGACCGATCTCGAAATGCGCCCGCGCCGCCTCGAACGGCACGTCCATGAGCGAGAACCGGGCGACGGCATCGTCGAGGAAGCGATCGCCGACTCCACGTCGGCGACGGCCATGGCGACCCGGCCACGGGCCGCGAGGGCGACGGCGTCGAGACGGTCGTCACCGTGCGCTGCGAGGTCAGTCGAGGCGGGCGGCCGACGTCGCCGCGGCGTCGACGTCGCCGACGCTGAGCTGGGCATCGACGAGCAGGTCGAGTGCGGCGGCGAGGTGGGTGCGGTGGCGTTCCATCGCGCGCCAACGGTGTTCGAGCAGACGGCTGGCGCCAGCTCCGTCGCCACGAGCGAGCAACAGCGCCGCCACCGACAGGGTGACGTCGCTCTCGGCGTCGGCGGAGCCGCCGACGTCATCGAGCAACTGCTCGGCCTCCTCCAGCCGTCCTTGGCGGATGCGCAGGTTGGCCAGCCGGGTCAACGCTCTGCGGTGCAGGCCAGGGCACGCCCCGGCCGTGATCCGCACGCCGACGCCGAGCTCACGCTCGGCGTCGAGCCACCGCCCGGTCGCCGTCAGCACGCTGCCGTAGTAGATGCGGCACTCGGCGTAGAGGAACGGGCAGCCGTAGGTCTCGACGAACTGGTCGGCGACCTGGCACCACTGCGCCGCCCGCTCGGCATCGCTGGTCAGCTCGCAGGCGTTGAGCATGTCGCAGCACGTGTACACGACGGTGTTCAAGTTGGAGGGCTCACCGCCCAGCGCCGCCGCCATCGACTCGTCGAGCAGGGCGAAGCCACCGGCGGCGTCGCCCTGGCCGACCCGGATCAGTCCGAGCTGCGACGCGGCGTTGAGCTCGAGGTCGACGTCGCCGACGTCGCGGGCGAGGTCGAGCGCCCGTCGTGTCAGCGCCTCGGCGGCGTCGAGGTCGGGCATCCGGTACGCCTTGGTGACCCACAACCAGGCGTGTGCCGGATCCAGTCGGGAGCAGGCTCGAGCAACCGCTCGGCGCGGGCGATCCAGCCGTTCGCCGCGGCGAAGTTGGCGAAGTTGGCCTTGTAGATGATCGCCAGCCACAGCGCCGACTCCACCGCCCCGTCGACGTCGCCCGACCTGCGGAACAGCGAGTACGCCGCGGTGCAGTGCGTCGACGCTCGCCCGGTTGTCCCCGAGCCACCACAGCGCCGTCGCCAGGCCGAGACGAGCCGGGCCCGTCTCGCCTTCGGCGATCGACGCCTCGAATGCCTCGCGAGCCTCGCTCCACCGGCCGCGGTTCAGCGCCGCGGCACCGGTGGCGGCGAGGTCGTCACACGGCGACGCGTTGGAGTCGCTCACAGGCGATGGTGACGTCTCGTAGAGCACCTCGCTGGATCCCGCTTTGAGGGCGCTGATCTCGATCTTCGGGACCCAGGCGTTCTCCAGGTGGTACCGGGCGACCGGCTCGCCGGCGGTGTTGTGCATGTCGAGAGCGGCGGACTTCCGCACTCGCTGGCGCGACTCTCGAGCCCCGATTCGTGCCAGGCACCGAGCTGCGTGTCGCTGGTCAGGGCGCGACGGAGCGTGACCGTTGGCGGCTTGCGCTTTCCCGGCAGCTTCTTGAGCAGCATTCCGGCGATGTCGTCGGCGTCCGATTCGCTGACGATCGCCACCAATTCGGAGAACTGAGCGATCTCGACGCCGTCGACGGTGATGCTGAACCGGGCCGGGGCAATCGCGTCGCTGGTATCCGTGCGTGCTTTCGGCATGTCGCCACCTCCTCAGCGGTGCCGGATCGAGCCGGGCACGAAAACCGTAACGCTGCCCGCTCCCACGAGTGCCGAGTTACACCGTTCGCTGATTCGATGGATCACCGGCCGAGCCACCTCGCGGACGCCACAATGGATCGATCGAAGCATCGCCAAAGGGATCCCGGTGGTGGGTGGGGACCGACGACGGCGACGAGCCGGACTATCGGTTCACGCTCGCCAACGAGCGCACGTTCCTGGCGTGGGTCCGCACCTCGCTCGGGCTGCTCGCCGGTGGTGTGGCCGTGCGCCAGCTCCTCGACCCGTTCGAAATCGCCAACGCCACGACCGCCCTCGCTCTCCTTGCTGTCGGATCCAGCATCCTCCTCGTCGCCGGTGGATACCTGCGCTGGGTTGCCGTTCAACGCGCCGTGCGGCGTGGCGAAGACCTCCCTTCGCCGCGCCTGGTCCCGATCGTGGCCGCCGCCATCGGGTTCATCGCCGTATTCACGTTCGTGCTGGTCGCCATCGGATGAGCGAGCGATGAGCGGCCTGCAGGCCGAGCGGACCGTGTTGGCGTGGTCCCGGACGGTCCTCGCCGTGGCCGCGGCGGCAGCCCTCATCGCCCGCACCGCCGATTCCGGCTACGAACGCTGGGCAGCGGTCCCGCTGGCGGCCGGCGGCGTTGTGCTCGCCGTCGTCGCGGCGTCGCGCCGCGGGGCATGATCGCCGGGGACGTCCCGGTCGCAGCGCCGGCAGGCTGGGTCTTGGCCTGCCTGCTCGGGGGCATCGCCGCCTTGTTGGTCGCCGCTCTCGTGGTGATCGTGTAGGGGTCACGCGCCGCGCGCCACCGACCCCTGTCGCGCCAATCGGGCGCTTCATCGGCCTCTCGCCGCGCCGAGCGGTCAGATCTCGCCGCTGAGCGACATCAGAGTCACACTGGCGCGGCGCAAAGGTGCGTAGAGTTCGCCCCGTGTTGATCCTCGGCATCATCTTGTTCGGAATGGTCGTCGGCGCCGCGGCGCAGTACGTGACGGGGCGTGGAAGGGCTGGCGTCGATTGGTCGCTGGCGCTCGTCGCCGGCCTCATCGGTTCGTTCGTCGGCGGGTTGCTGTTCAGCCTCCTGGCCGGCGACGGACTGGCGTTGAAGCCGAGCGGGTTGATCGGCTCGTTCGTCGGCGCAGTGATCGTCACGTTCGGCTGGAAGTGGTGGCAGTCACGATCGAAGGCGGCGGCGGCGCCCGCCGCCCGCCGCCGCTGACCTGCCGCGAACCTAAGAATTCGCTTGTCGGATCGACGCCGGTCGGGCACCCTGGTCACCGTGGCCACGGAGCGCTGGTTCCTCAAGCTCGACGGGATCCCGGCGAATCCACGCGACGTCAACCACAAGGACGAGATCGACGTCGAGTCGTGGTCGTGGGGTGTGAGCAACGCGGGCGTCGGCGGTGGTCGGCGGAGGCGGTGGAAGCTGGCAAGGCGACGTTCCAGGACTTCCAGTTCGTCAGCCGGATCAGCAAGGCGTCGCCCGCGCTGTTCCTCGCCTGCGCGTCCGGGTCGCACATCAAGGAGGCGTTGCTCAGCGGGGTTCGCGGCGCCGGCAAGAGCAAGGGGACCGACTTCCTCAAGTACAAGTTGCGCGACGTGATGGTCACCAGCCACACCCAGGGCGACTCGCGAGGGCGACGCGCCGATCGAGCAGTTCTCGCTGAACTTCAGCAAGGTCGAATGGAGCTACACGCCGCAGTCGTCGTCCGGCAAGACCCAGCCGCCGGTGACGGCCGGCTGGGATCTCAAGGTCGAACAAGAAGCTCTGAGTTCGGCTCAGGTCCCGGCCGGTAGCAGGAACGCCTGCTCGATCAGCCGCCGAATGATCGGGAGGGCCGCCGCGCCCATGCTCGGCGATCGACACTCCGGCTGCGTCGGCGATCTCGGCGAGCACGTCACCGAGCGGCGCTGTCCGTCGCACGCCGGCGACGATCGCCGACGATGCCGGATCGACGTCACCCTGGTGGCACAGCGCGGCCGTCTGTCGGAGCCGGCGCTCCGTGACGACCCACCGTCGGACGTTCGGCCGGGCCCGCTCGTCGAGCACGACGTCGGGGGCGACGGTGAGGGCGGTGGCGAGGAGGTGCGTCGTCGTCGACGTCGTGCGAGGAAGTCGGCGAGCTCGAACACGGCGCCGAGATGATCCCCGCACGGCATCACGATGTCCTGCGGTGCCTCTTCGGCGCGGAACCAGGTCGAGCCGTCCGCCCGCTTGCGCATCGTGATCAGTCCGAACCCGATCGCCTCGATACGGTGCGCCTCGCTGTACGCTCATCCACTCGTCGAAGTCGTCGCGCCAGCGCTCCGGCGCCTCGGTCTGGCGCAGCCAACTTGCCGCGTGGGCGGCCGGGTTCGAGCGCCTCTCGCTCCAACACGACGCATCGCAACCGGTTCCCTCGAACCACGACGCCAGGCGATCGTGCCAGTCCTCCCCGGCGACGTGGGCCCACGACGCGAGCAGCTGACAGTGCCCGCCGTCGACGAGGTGATCGGGGGCGGCTCGCACGATCGAGCGGCAGAGCTCGTCCACGGGCAGCCCACTGTCGCGGAACAGGTAGCGGCGCGACGGCGAGATCACGAACGGCGGGTTGGTGACGATGAGCTCGAACCGTTCGCCGGCGACGGGATCGAAGCGGTCACCGTGGCGGACGGACGACGTGGGTGAGATCGTTGAGCTCCATCGTCAACGTCGCCAACGCGACGGCCCGCGGGTTGACGTCGGAGGCGACGACGCGGCCGCTGTGGCTGGCCGCGTGCACGGCCTGGATCCCGCAACCGGTGCCGAGGTCGAACGCGGCGTCGACCGGTCGGCGGATCGTCGCTCCGGCAAGGGCGGCGGTCGAGGCGCTGACGCCGAGCACGTGGTCGGCGGCCACGGCGCCGGACGGGCCGGGTCGATCGTGGGCGACGAGCCGATCGTCGGGATCACCGAGCGGCCGGATCACGACCGGCCCTCTGACGTCATCGCCGTCGACGGCGACCAAGCCGCTGGCGACCCACTGCTCGAACGGCAACGGTGCGAGCGCATGCGACGCGCGGCGGCGACGGTGACCGACTCGCCGACGAGGAAGAGGCGGGCGAGTACGTCGAGCTGATCACCCGTCCGGGTGGCGCGCACGAGTGGCGCCAGTTCGCCGGCGGAGAGGTGGGCGAAGGCGTGCGGGCCGAGCCGCTCGGTGATCGCGGCCAGCGTGTAGCCGGCAGTCGTCGAACGCTTGGCGGGCTCGCCGTACGTCATCCACTCCTTCGAAGAACCGCACCCGATGATCGTGCCACCTGGCGGCGATCCGGGGGTCAGCGACGGTGCCCGACCCACAGCGTGAAGCGCAGTGATGTGTGGCCGACCGACATGCGCCAGGTTCGAGCCGAAGTGTCGCAAGCGACGGTTCAACTCCGGACGCCGCTGACGAATAGCGGCGCAGATCGGCGAGGGCGTCACCGACCAGTTCGATCGTCGCCGTGGTGATCGGGTCGAGGACGAGTTGCAGGTGCGCCGCCCCTGCGTCAGCGAGGGCGGCGAGGTGGGCGGCGATGTCCTCCGTCGAGCCCACGACGGGAGCCGGGCTCTCCTCGGAGTAGTGGCCCATCAGCCTTCCCGCGCCTCCGGCGAGCCGTACGAGTACCGCGGCGCTGGCGTCGAGCGTCGCAGGATCGCGCCCGGCGGCCCGGGCCAGCTCGTCGACCCGAGCCCGTTGCTGGCGGAACCCCTCGATGGTGTTGCCGTAGTGGCTGTACCAGACGTTCCAGCCGTCGACGACCGGCAGGGCGATCGACAGCATCCGTGGCCCAGTCGACCCGATCATCAGCGGAGGACCGCCGGGCCGCGTGGGCGGTGGGTCGAGCACACAGGCGTCCAGCCGGTGGAACTCGCCGTCGAAGTCGATCCTGCCGTCGCGAAGGAGCGTGCTGATGATCGTCAACGCCTCGGCGAAGCGGTCGACACGGCGGTCGAACGGGAAGCCGAAGGCCCGGTACTCGCGCTCGTTCCACCCGGCGCCGAGGCCGACGATCAGCCGCCCGCCGGAGATCCCGTCAACGGTCGCCGCCTGCTTGGCGAGCATCGCCGGGGCGTGGAACCCGATCGAGGCGACGAGCGGTCCGAGCTCGACACGCTCGGTGACGGCGGCGAGGGCGGCGAGCGTCGTCCACACCTCCCACGGGCCGCGCGTGATGCCTCCCGGGAGGTCGTAGAGCAGGTGGTCGCCATACCAGATCGAGTCGAAGCCGACAGCCTCGGCGGTACGCGCCATCACGATCAGTTCCGGCCACGACACACGTCGTTCGACTTCGGGGAGTTGCACCCCCACCCGTACGGCCGGCGACATCGAGCGATCGTAGGCCCGGCTCGGACCGCGCCAATTCCACACAAAGCGCTCCAGCGAGCAGTTTTCTCGCCGCTGACGGCGCTCTGTGCTCAGAATCGTGCGAGGTCGACGGACAGAAACAAGCGGGCGCGCTTGATTGTTTCGCGGTCGTTTGGCAGTGTTGACCCGTGGCCGACGTGGTTGCGTTGCTGGCCGACCTCGCCGCCGAGAGCGACGTGCTCGACGCCCTGGTCCGTGACCTCGCCGACGCCGAGTGGCGCACGGAGACCCCAGCGCCGGGCTGGACGGTCGCCCACCAGATCGCCCATCTCGGCTGGACCGACGAGCTGGCGATCCTCGCGGCGACCGATGCCGATGCCTTCACGGTCGCCGTCGCCGAGCTGATCGACGGCTCGGTCTCGATCGACGACTCCGCCGCCAGCCGTGCCGATTGCCCGCCGGCCGACCTGCTGGCGTGGTGGCGCGACTGCAGGGCTCGTCTCGCCGCCGCACTCGGCGAGGTCCCGGCGGGGACGAAGCTGCCCTGGTTCGGGCCGCCGATGGGTGCGGCGTCGATGGCGACAGCAAGGTTGATGGAGACGTGGGCCCACGGTCAGGACGTCGCCGACGCGCTCGGGGCGAGTCGCCAGCCCACCGACCGCCTCCGCCACGTCGCCCACATCGGTGTGCGGGCCCGCGACTACGCCTACCGCGTCAACGGACTCACGCCGCCCGCCGAGGAGTTCCGTGTCGAGCTCGCAGGGCCATCGGGCGACACCTGGGCATGGGGCCCGGAACACGCTGTCCAACGGGTGAGCGGACCGGCCCTCGACTTCTGTTTGCTCGTCACCCAACGGCGCCACCGCGACGACCTCGCAGTCATGGCCGAGGGGCACGACGCCGAGCAGTGGCTGACGATCGCCCAGGCCTTCGCCGGCCCGCCCGGTGCCGGTCGTGCCCCTGAGGGTCGCTCGTGAACCGTCCCTTGCGCATCGGCAACGCGTCCGGGTTCTACGGCGACCGCTTCGCCGCGGTGCGCGAGATGCTCACGGACGGCGAGCTCGATGTCCTCACCGGTGACTACCTGGCCGAGCTGACGATGCTCATTCTCGGCAAGGACCGCACCAAGGACCCGGGCCTCGGCTACGCCAAGACGTTCCTCCGCCAGATGGAGGAGTCGCTCGGACTCGCCATTGACCGGGGAGTCAAGATCGTCACCAACGCCGGCGGACTCAACCCGGCCGGACTGGCCCACCGGCTCCGCCAGCTCGCCGCGTCGTTGGGGGTGGCGGCGAACGTCGCCCACGTCGAGGGCGACGACCTCCTGCCCCGGGCCGACGAGCTCGGCCTCGGCACGCCGCTCACGGCCAACGCCTATCTCGGCGCTTGGGGGATCGTCGCCTGTCTCGATGCCGGCGCCGACGTCGTGGTCACCGGCCGCGTCACCGACGCCTCGCTCGTCGTCGGTCCGGCTGCGACGCACTTTGGGTGGGGACGCTCCGACTTCGACGCCCTCGCCGGTGCGACGGTGGCCGGTCACGTCGTCGAGTGCAGCGCCCAGGCGACTGGCGGCAACTACTCGTTCTTCACCGAGATCGGCGACCTCCGGCGCGCCGGCTTTCCGATCGCCGAGATCCACGCCGACGGATCGAGTGTGATCACCAAGCACGCCGGGACCGGGGGAGCGGTGACGCTCGAAACCGTCACCGCCCAACTGCTCTACGAGATCGCCGGGGCGCGCTACGCCGGTCCCGATGTCACCACCCGCTTCGACACGATCGCCCTCGCCGGCGACGGACCGGATCGGGTGCGGATCAGCGGTGTGAGCGGCGAACCGCCGCCGCCGACGATCAAAGTCGGGATGGCGACGATCGGCGGATTCCGCAACGAGGTCGTGTTCGTGCTCACCGGCGTCGACATCGAGGCCAAGGCGGCACTCGTCCGCGAGCAGCTCGCCGACTTCGACGCATCCTGGACGCTTGCCCGCACCGACCACGCCGACGCCGCCACCGAGGAGGAGGCGAGCGCCCTGCTGCACTGCGTCGTTCGCGGTGCAGATCCGAAGGAGATTGGCCGAGCGTTCAGCGGGGCGGCGGTCGAGCTGGCGCTGGCGTCGTACCCCGGCTTCCACGTCACCGCCCCGCCCGGTGACGCCGAGCCGTACGGGGTGTTCACCGCCGCTCACGTCGCTGCCGCCGACGTCGACCACGTCGCTGTGCTCGCTGACGGCACACGACGGCGCATCGACCCGCCCCAACAGACGCAGGAGCTGATCGACGTCACCGAGCCGCCGCTGCCTGCGCCGCTCGACGGGCCGACGCGCCGTGTGCCGCTGGGGACGGTGGCCGGCGCCCGGTCCGGCGACAAGGGTGGCAGCGCCAACGTCGGCGTGTGGGCCCGCACCGACGACGCCTGGCGCTGGCTCGCCAATCACCTCACCGCCGACGAGCTGCGCCGGCTGCTCCCCGAGGTCGCGTCGCTGCCGGTCACTCGCCACGTGCTGCCCAATCTGCGCGCCATCAACTTCGTCATCGACGGCCTGCTCGGGCAAGGCGTGGCCTCGAACGCCCGCTTCGACCCGCAGGCCAAGGCGCTCGGCGAGTGGTTGCGATCGCGCCACGTCGACATCCCCGAGGCGCTTCTTGTGAACCGACGCAACTCTTTGGCGCCTGTGATGACGTTGGTGGCCTCACAGCGACCAATGACACGGATCGCTCCGACGTGACGGTTCTTCGAGTCGACCCTCGACACGGGGTCGGCCGAGTTCGCCGCCAATCGCGACGCGATGCTCGGCAGGCTCGCCGAGGTCGACGCCGAACACGCCAAGGCGCTTGCCGGTGGCGGGCCGAAGTACACCGAGCGGCACCACCAGCGCGGCAAGCTGCTCGCCCGCGAACGCATCGAACTGCTCCTCGACGAGGACTCGCCGTTCCTCGAGCTCAGCCCGCTGGCGGCCTACGGCTCGCCGTACACCGTCGGGGCCAGCGTCGTCACCGGGATCGGCGTCGTCAGCGGCGTCGAGTGCCTGATCAGCGCCAGCGACCCGACGGTGAAAGGGGGCGCGAGCAACCCGTTCACGTTGCGCAAGGCGTTCCGCGCGTCCGACATCGCCTTCGAGAACCGACTGCCGACGATCCATCTCGTCGAGTCGGGCGGCGCCGATCTGCCCACCCAGAAGGACATCTTCATCCCCGGCGGGCGGACGTTCCGCGACCTCACCCGGGCGTCGGCGCACGGCATCCCGACGATCGCCCTCGTATTCGGCAACTCGACGGCGGGCGGTGCCTACCTCCCGGGCATGTCCGATCACGTCGTGATGGTCAAGGACCGGGCCAAGGTGTTCCTCGCCGGGCCGCCGTTGCTGAAGATGGCGACGGGAGAGGAGGCCGACGACGAGTCGCTCGGCGGCGCCGAGATGCACTCCCGAGTCTCCGGGCTCTCCGACCATCTCGCCGACGACGAGCACGATGCGATCAGGCTCGGGCGGCGCATCGTCGCCCGGCTCAACTGGCGCAAGCTCGGCCCGCCACCCGCCGCCGAGGTCACCCCGCCCGTCCACGACGAGGAGGATCTCCTCGGCCTCGTGCCGCCGGATCTGAAGATGCCGTTCGACCCGCGGGAGGTGATCGCCCGGATCGTCGACGGCTCGGAGTTCGACGAGTTCAAACCGCTCTACGGGTCGTCGTTGGTCACCGGCTGGGCGCGGCTGCACGGATATCCGCTGGGCATCCTCGCCAACGCTCGTGGCGTGCTGTTCAGCGAGGAGTCGCAGAAGGCGACACAGTTCATCCAGCTCGCCAACCGTGCCGACACCCCGCTGCTGTTCCTCCAGAACACCACCGGCTACATGGTCGGCAAGGAGTACGAGCAGGGCGGGATCATCAAGCACGGGGCGATGATGATCAACGCCGTCACCAACTCGACCGTCCCGCACCTCACGGTCACGCTCGGGGCCTCCTACGGGGCCGGCAACTACGGGATGTGCGGACGGGCGTACCAGCCGCGATTTCTGTTCGCCTGGCCGAGCGCCAAGTCGGCGGTGATGGGGCCGCAGCAACTGGCCGGCGTGCTGTCCATCGTCGCCAGGCAGGCGGCCGCAGCTCGCGGCGAGGACTACGACGAGGATGCCGACGCGGCGATGCGCGCTGCCGTCGAGGGTCAGATCGAGAGCGAATCGGACGCCCTGGTGATGTCCGGGATGCTCTACGACGACGGGATCATCGATCCCCGCGACACGCGCACGGTGCTCGGCATCGCATTGTCAGCCGCCCACAGCGCTCCGGTCGCCGGAACCGAGCGGTTCGGAGTGTTCCGCCCGTGATTAGGTCGGTGCTCGTGGCCAATCGTGGCGAGATCGCCAGGCGGGTGATGCGGACCTGCCGCGACCTCGGCATCGCCACCGTCGCCGTCCACTCCGATGCCGATCGCCGCTCGCCGCACGTCGCCGACGCCGATGCGGCCGTGGCGCTGCCCGGCAACACGCCGGCGGACACCTACCTGCGCGGCGACCTGATCATCGACGCGGCGCGCCGCGCCGGTGCCGACGCCATTCATCCCGGCTACGGCTTCCTGTCCGAGAACGCCGCCTTCGCCGGCGCCGTCGGCGACGCCGGGTTGACGTGGATCGGTCCGCCACCGGCGGCGATCGCGGCGATGGGCTCGAAGATCGAGGCCAAGCGGCTGATGGCCGCCGCCGGCGTACCGGTCCTCCCCGAGCTGGCCGCCGACGCCGTGACCGACGGGCGACTTGCCCGTGCTGGTCAAGGCCTCCGCTGGTGGCGGTGGCCGCGGCATGCGCATCGTGCGCTCGCTCGACGTCCTCGACCGCGAGGTCGCCGCGGCGCAGGCCGAGGCAGCGTCGGCGTTCGGCGACCCGACGGTGTTCTGCGAGGCGTACCTGGCGACGGGACGCCACGTCGAGGTCCAGGTCCTCGCCGATCAGCACGGCACGGTGTGGGCGCTGGGGGAACGCGAGTGCTCGATCCAGCGCCGCCACCAGAAGGTCATCGAGGAGGCGCCGTCGCCACTCGTCGAGCGGGTGGCGGGGATGCGCGAGTCGCTGTTCGCCGCCGCCATCGCCGCGGCGCGGGCGATCGGCTACACCGGCGCCGGCACGGTCGAGTTCCTGGCCGGCGACGACGGCACCTTCTTCTTCCTCGAGATGAACACGCGGCTGCAGGTCGAGCACCCCGTCACGGAGTGCACGACCGGCGTCGATCTCGTCGCCCTGCAGATTCGCATCGCCGAGGGCGAACGCCTGCCGCCCGCGCCTCCGGCGCCGTCGGGACACGCCATCGAGGTTCGCCTCTACGCCGAGGACCCCGCCGCCGCCTGGCAACCGCACAGCGGGACGCTGCACACGTTCGACGTGCCCGGCGTCTCGGCCGAGTTCGCCAACCCCTCGATGCCGGGCATCCGCCTCGACTCCGGCGTCGTCGCCGGCACCACCGTCGGCATCCACTACGACCCGCTGCTCGCCAAGGTGATCAGCTACGCGCCCGACTCGCGACGAAGCCGCGCGGGCGCTCGCCGGGACACTCGCACGGTCCCGCATCCACGGCGTCGTCACCAACCGCGACCTGCTCGTGCGCGTGCTGCGCCATCCGGCGTTCCTCGCCGGTGACACCGACACGGCGTTCTTCGATCGCCACGGGATCGACGCTCTCGCCGAGCCGCTCGCCGGCAAGGACGCCTACCGGCTGTCGGCGTTGGCCGCCGCCCTCGCCGACGCGGCCCGCAACCGCGCCGCGTGCAACGGCGCTCGCGCGGCGTGCCGAGCGGGTGGCGCAACGTGCCCAGCGTTCCCGCAGCGCAAGACGTACGACGGCGTGGGCGGCGAGCACGACGTCGACTACCGGCTCACTCGCGACGGCCTGCTCGCAGAGGGGTTCGAGGGCGTCGGCCTGGTCGAGGCGACCCCCGAAGATGTCATCCTCGACGTCGACGGTGTGACCCGACGGTTCGACGTCGCCAGCGCACGGCGACCAATTCGTACGTCGACTCGCCGCTCGGGGCGGTCGCCTTGCGCCGCGTCGAGCGCTTCGCCGATCCCGCCGACCAGGTCGCCGCCGGATCCCTGCTCGCGCCGCATGCCGGGCGCCGTCTCCCGCATCGAGGTGCGAGGTGGGAGATCGAGTCGAGCGCGGCCAGCCGCTGCATGTGGCTGGAGGCGATGAAGATGCAGCACCAGATCGACGCCCCGGCGGCTGGGGTCGTCACCGAGCTTCCCGTCCAGCCCGGCGAGCAGGTCGAAGTCGGGACCGTGCTCGCCGTCGTCGAACCGACAGCACGGAGGGAACGAGGCTGATGGACTTCACCGAGACCAATGAGCAGCAGGAACTGCGCCGGGTCGTCGCCGAGCTCTCGGCGAAGTACGGCTGGGAGTACACCCGGGCGAAGGCGGCGACGCACGAGCCGATGGGCGAGCTGTGGGAGGAGGCCGGCAAACTCGGCTTCCTCGGCGTCAACCTGCCAGCCGAATACGGCGGCGGCGGCGCTGGGATGTACGAGCTGGCGATCGTTGCCGAGGAGCTCAACGCTGGCGGCACCGGACTGCTGATGATGGTCGTCTCCCCGGCGATCGTCGGGACGATCCTGGCCCGCTTCGGCACCGATCAGCAGCGCGAGCGCTGGTTGCCTGGCATCGCCAGTGGCGAGTCGATCGTCGCCTTCGGCATCACCGAGGCGGACGCCGGATCGAACTCGCACCGGATCACGACGACGGCCCGTCGCGACGGTGCGGACTGGATCTCTGTCTGGTCGCAAGACGTTCATCTCCGGTGTCGACCAGGCCGACGCCGTGCTGATCGTCGGACGCACCGGAGGAACGCAATGAGCGGAACGTTGCAGCCCGCCCTGTTCCTGGTCCCGACGGACGCGCCGGGCTTCGAGAAAGCGCCGATCGAGATGGACATCACGATGGCGGACCGCCAGTTCCAGCTGTTCATCGACGACGTCCGCCTCCCGGCCGAGGCACTCGTCGGAGAGGATCCCGATACCGCCCTGTGGCAGTTGTTCGCCGGGCTCAACCCGGAGCGGATCATGGCCGCTGCCGGGAGCATCGGCGGGGCGCGCTACGCACTCGACAAGGCCGTCGTGTACGCCAAGCAGCGCCAAGTGTGGGACGTTCCGATCGGCGCCCACCAGGGCATCGCCCATCCACTCGCGCAGATCAAGGTCGAGTTGGAGCTCGCCAAGCTGATGCTGCAGAAGGCCGCGACGATCTACGACGCCGGCGACGACCGGGGGGCGGGGGAGGCGGCGAACATGGCCAAGTACGCCGCTGCCGAGGTCGCCGTGCGGGCGGTCGACCAGGCCGTGCAGACCCACGGCGGCAACGGACTGGCGAGCGAGTACGGGCTCGGGGCGATGCTCGGCTCGTCCGGCTCGGCCGCATCGCCCCGGTCAGCCGCGAGATGCTGCTCAACTTCGTGGCCCAGACCAGCCTCGGCCTGCCGAAGTCGTACTGAGCTGCGCATGACGACCGCGATGCGCCAGCCGCAACAGGAGCGCAGCCGGGCGACACGCCAGGCGCTCCTCGAGGCCGCCATCGCCTCGCCTCGGTGAGCTCGGTTGGGGTGCCACGACCGTTGCCGTCGTGGCCGAGCGGGCCGGGGTGTCACGCGGCGCGGCGCAGCACCACTTCCCGACCCGCGAGGCGCTGTTCACGGCCGCCATCGACGAGCTGATGGCGGCATGGATCAGCGACCTGCGGATGCACCGCGACGAGCTGCCGGTCGGGGCCGACCGCATCCGAGTCGTCGTCGAGCGGATCGTCGAGGTGTACACCGGGCCGCTGTTCCGCGCCGCCCTCGAACTGTGGGTGGCGGCGGCGTCGGATGCTCAGCTGCGCGCCCAGATCGCCCCGTTCGAGCAGCGCATCGGACGAGAGGCCCATCGACTCGCCGTCGAACTGCTCGGCGCCGACGAGTCCCGCCCCGGGCGTGCGCGAGGCCGTCCAGGCCACGCTCGATCTGGCCCGCGGGCTCGGCTTGGCGAACCTGCTCAGCGACGACAGCCGCCGGCGCTCACGCATCGTCGAGCACTGGGTGAACACCCTCGAGAGGATGCTCGCCCCGTCCCGACTGTGAGCGTATCGACCGCGAGATCAGCCGGCCGCAGCGAGCGCGGCGCTCGCCGCGTTGCGTCCGGGGATGCCGCTGACGCCACCGCCGCGACGGGCGCCGGCGCCGCACACGAAGACGTTGGCGTGCGACGTTTCGACGCCCCAGCGCCCGACGTCCTCGGCCCGCTCGGCGAACGGCCACTGCAGGTCGCCGTGGAAGATGTGACCGCCCGGCATCCCCAGCCTGGCTTCCACCTCCAACGGTCCGATCGTCTCGATCGTCGACGCGTCGACGAGGCAGTCCTCGATCGGCTCGGCCAGCACCGAGTCGACGGACGCGAGGGTCGCGGCTCGGGCGCGTGCCAGCGTGGCGACCGGGTCGTCGCGGAACAGACGGGCGGGCATGTGCAGCCCGAACAGGGTCAGCGTGTGGACTCCAGCGTCGCGAAGTGCAGGCGACAGGATCGACGGATCGGTCAGCGAGTGGCAATACACCTCGCACGGCGGCAGCTCGGGGATCTCGCCGGCCGCGGCTTGGCGGTAGGCGCGCTCCAGCTGGTCGTAGCCCTCGTTGATGTGAAACGTCCCGGTGAAGGCCTGCTCCGGAGTCACCCGAGCGTCGCGCAGCCGCGGTAGCCGGCCGCAGCAGCATGTTGATCTTCAGCTGCGACCCTTCGGGTGCCGGCGCGGGTGACGGCTCGCCGAGGAGGCGGGCGAGGACGAAGGGGGCGACGTTGGCGAGCACCTGGCGAGCGTGGATGGTGCGGCCATCCGCGGTCCGCACGGTGGCGGTGGTGCCGTCCGTGTCGACGGCGACGACCTCGGCGCCGGTCTCGATGTCGGCGCCTCGGGAGCGGGCTGCCGCCGCCAGTCCCTGCGACACCGATCCCATGCCACCGACCGGCACGTCCCACCGGCCCGTGCCTCGGCCGATGACGTGGTACAGGTAGCAGCGGTTGGCCAGCAGTGAAGGATCACGAGCGCTGGCAAACGTCCCGACGAGCGCGTCGGTGAGGACGATGCCGCGGATCGTGTCCGAGCTGAAGCGCTCCTCCAACAACTCGCCGAGCGGCCGTTCGAACAGCGCCTTCCAGGCGTCGTCGTCGCCGACGTGGCGGCGCAGGTCGTCCGCCGACCGCAGCGGCTCGGTCAACGTGGGGAACACCCGCTCGGCCACCGCCGTCGTCATCGTCGCGCAGGACGCTCCACGCCTCGGCGTCGTCGCCGAGATCGGCGCGCGTGCCGGCCGGGTCGGAGCCATCAACGAGGATGCCACCATCACCGACTGGCGTGTAGGACGCGAACCGGCGGGGGGCGAGCGTCAAGTCGAGTCCGAGCTCCTCGACGATGAGGTCAGGAAGCAGGCTGACGAGGTAGGCGAACTCCGAGAGGCGGGCACCGTGACCGGCGAACACCTCCACCGAGCGAGCAGCCCCGCCGACGACGTCGTCACGCTCGAGGACGAGCACCGAGCGGCCGGCCGCGGCGAGGTAGGCGGCTGCCGTCAGCCCGTTGTGCCCACCGCCGATGACGACGGCGTCGTACCGGTCTGATCCCATCGTTCCGAGGCTAGGGCTGAGGCAACCACTGGGAGCAACGGCCCAGAACCGGGAGCGTCACGGCTCCTCGGCGAGGACCTCCTTGGCCACGGTGATCGCCGCGTTGGCGGCGGGGATCCCGGCGTAGACGGCGGTGTGCAGGATCACCTCGGTGACCTCCGACGGGGTCAGCCCGTTGCGCAGTCCTGCGCCAATGTGCATCGCCAACTCCTTCTCCATCCGCAGGGCGGTGAGCAGGGCGATCGTCACGAGCGATCGCGTCCGCCGGTCGAGCTGGCCGTCCCGGGTCCAGATCGATCCCCACGCCGTCTCGGTGATGAAGCGCTGGAAGTCGGCATCGAGCGGCGTGATCGCCGCGTTGGCGCGATCGACGTGCTCGTCGCCGAGAACCTCGCGCCGCACGCGCATCCCCGCGGTGTAGCGGTCGTCAGCCATCGGTCCTCCCATCGAGGTGGGCGGCGAGCAGGACGTTGACCTCGCCGGCCCGCTCCCAATTGGCGAAGTGGGCGGCGTCCAGCAACTCCAGCCGGCTGCCCGGGATGCCGGCGGCGATCGTTGCCGCGTGGGGTGGCGGTGTCGCCGGGTCGAGCTTGCCGGCGACGACGATGGTCGCCGCTTCGATCGCGGGCAACGTCGCTCGGAGGTCCATCGCGGCGACCGCCTCGCAACAACCGGCGTAGCTCTCGGGGTCACAGGAGCCGATCATCCGCACGAAGTTGGCGACCTCGTCGCGGTGGGCCGCGGCGTAGTCCGGCGAAAGCCAGCGCGTCGACGATCGTGTCGGCCACGGCGCCGGGGCCGTCGGCGCGCACCGTCGCCGCCCGTTCGTGCCACGGCGCCGGCGAGTCCATGTGCGCGCTCGTACACATCAACGCGAGGCGGTCGACACGATGCGGGTCGGAGGCGGCGATCGACATCGCCACCATCCCGCCGAGCGACAGGCCGACGAAGTGGGCACGGCCGACGCCGGCCCGGTCGAGGGCGGCGAGGACGTCGGCGCCGAGTCCGGCGATCGACTGCGGTCCCCGCGACGGCGGGCTGGCGCCGTGCCCGGGATGGTCGACGAGCACGCATCGGTGAGTGGCGGCGAAGTTGGCGACCTGGCGATCCCACATCGCCGTCGAGCTGCCCAGCGACCCGAGCCAGACGATGGGCGAACCGTCGACGCCGGTGTCGACCACGGCAAGTTCAGTCATCTGTTGCACTCCGTCTCGGCGGTCTTCAGGTTGGCTGCCATGCGGTCGGTGTCGACGACAATGCGCTCGAGACTCGTGGCCAGCCAGTCGGCCGATGAGCCACCGGCGCGCAGCAGCGCGTTGAGCGCCGGCCACTCGGCATGCCACGCGCCCGACGCCCGCTCGAAGTCGTGACCGGCCGCGGCATGGAGCAGGGTGGCGACGAGCCCCGGTACTTGCATCGCCGCGGCGCGGGCGGAGATCGCCGCGATCGGGTTTCGCTTGTGCGCCATCGACGACGATCCTCCGGCACCGTCGGCATGCTCGGCGAGCTCGCCGACGTCGCTCGCCATCAACGCCACGAGCTGGGTGGCAACGTCGCCGACGACAGTGCCGACGACGCCCCATCCGCCGGCGATGCGGGCGATCGGTGTGCGCATGGTCGACCACGGGCCGTCGGGCACGACGAGACCGAGTCGCTCGGCGACGCCGTGAGGCGACGGCGGCGCGGTTGGGCCCGTACGACGAGCCGTCACCGACCGGGCCGCCGAGCTGGACGGGGAGCGACGCCAGCCAGCGTTCGCAGCGTGCCGGCAGCCTCGGACAGCCCGCGGGCCCAGCGCGCCGCGACGTGGCCGAAGACCGTTGGCATGGCGTACTGGCCCAGCGTGCGTCCGATCATCGGCGCCGGCCCGTGGGCGCCGGCGAGCCGGTCGACGACCGCGGCGGCGTCCGCCAGCCGGTCGGCGGTCAGCACCGCGGCGCGGCGGACGACGACCATCGCCGCGGTGTCGAGGATGTCCTGGCTGGTTGCCCCTCGGTGGACGTACTCGGCGGCCTGGCGGCCGACGCTTGCCCGAAGTTGCTCGACGAGGCCGATCACCGGGACGCCACCCTGTTCGGTCGCGGCGGCGAGGGCGTCCGTGTCGATGTGCTCGATGTGGCAGCTGGCGATGATCGCCTCGGCCGCATCGCTGGGGATCTCGCCGGAGTCCGCCTGGGCGGCGGCGAGCGCCGCCTCGACGTCGAGCAGGGCCTGCAACCACGCCGCTGCGGACGTCGCCTCGGCCACAGCGCCGCGGGCGACGAGATGGGCGAACGGATCGCCCATCAGATCGCCAGGCATGGTGTGTCAGGTTACGTGCACTGGTTCTCGCCAGTGAGCACAACCCTGTGCGCTATGGGATCGTGACGTGGCGCGTGATCTGGCCGTTGTTCTCCCAGTAGGTCCTCCTGCTGGCGAGGAACGGGTCGTCGGATGCCGGTTGGATGGCGCCGGCGGCGTCTGTGGCGCGTGACGCGATGGTGTGCGCACCCGATTCGGGAGTGTCCCAATCGAACGTCCAGAGGCTCCAGGAATGGCCTTTCGATCCGCTCGATGGTTGGACCACCTCGACCGGCATCCACGGACCTTCGTCGATCGCTACCTCGACCGTCGCGATCGGTGCGCCCCACGCCGCGCCGATGATCGTGTACCGGCCGTCGCGCCGGGTCACCTTGGCGGGCGCTGACTTCAGTCGGGCGGGACCCACCGTGGTGAACGTCCATCGGGCTTCACCAGCTTCGTCGACGCTCTCGCGGACCGATGACGTATTCGCGGGCCATGAAGCGACCATCGAAGCGCCTGTCGGCCAGCTCGATGCGCGTCAACCACTTGACGTTGGCAACTCCGTACCATCCCGGGGCGATCAGGCGGAGCGGGAAGCCGTGCTCGGCGGGCAGCGGTTCGCCGTTCATCTCGTAGCTGAGCAGATTGTCCATGCCCATTGCGTCGTCCAGCGACATGCTGCGGGCGAACTGCTCGGTGATCGTCAGATCGAGCCCACCGCCGTCGTCGGCCTCACCCGTACCGGTATCGCCGGCACTTGTGACGCCGGGGTTGTCGCGAATGGTCACGGTGCCGCTGTCGGCTCCCCAGAAGATCACCTCGGTCGCCTGATCGAGAGGTTCCACGCTCGCGAGCAGCGGTGCCAGTCGGGCTCCCGCCCAGCGAGCGTTGCCGATCCCGCCGATGAAGAACGGGAAGGCCGAGTTGCCCGAGCATTCGAGCGTGAACTCGACCTCCCCGCGGGCTTGGGCTTTCAGGTCGTCCAACGTCAGCGAGCTCGGGTTGGCGACGAGACCGTCGATGGCGAGTCGCCAGTCGCTCGGATCGAGCGCCGGTTGCTCGTAGTGCTTGACGTGAAGAACTGATCGTTCGGCGTCAGCGTGGAGTTCAGTTCCTCCCAAACCAGCGGATGACCGACGACGTTCTGTTCCGGTTCTGGAATCGGCTCAGGCTGGTCATCCCACGGGACGACCTCGTCGCCGAGTTGCGGCGGGTCCGCACGCACGTACTGGATCTCATCGTCGAAGGGGATCTCACCGTCATGTTCGCCGTCCGCCTGACCGGCGAGGGCCCGCCCGGAGCTGGAGATCTGGAGGACGGACAGAGCTGGCCAAGGTCGCCCCTCCGCCCTTGAGCAATGCCCGACGTGATACGTCGTGATGGTCCATGCGGCCTCCCTCACTCCCGTGGCAGTTTCGGTTGGCAGGTTCGCTCGAAGCGGTTGCGACCCGGTTGTAGACCGGTTGTAGGAGGGCCTGGCCGCCGAAGGTTGGTCAGGCGATGAAAACTCGGGGGCCGAGGCGGCGAGCCGCGGGTACGTTGCGCAGCGGTGGAAATTCGGGTCCTCGGCCCCGTGGAGGTGGCTGAGGGCAGAGTCGGTGGTCCGGTTGTCTCCAACCGAGCGGACGCTGCTCGCCGCGCTCGCCGCCCGGCTGGGTGTGCGAGTGACGGTGGATGTCCTCGAGGAGGCGCTGTGGCCGGCCGGTCGGCCGCCGTCCGCCCGCAAGACCCTGCAAGGAAACATCCTGCGACTCCGCCGGGTTCTCGGCCCGTCGACGATTGTTCATTGCAGCGGCGGATACCGACTCGATCCAGATCGCGTGGACGTCGACGCCCGACGGGTCTCGACGCTTGTCACCAAGGCCGGTGCTGAGATCGCTCAGGGCCATCCGGGTGACGCCATCGGCCTGTTGCGCGAGGCGAGCGCCTCGTTCCGCGGCGACCCGTACGAGGATGTGCCCGACTGCGCGCTACCAGCGGGGGAGGTGCAGCGGCTGCGGGAGCTGAGAGTGGCGGTGTTCGAGGAGTCGGTCGAGGCGGAACTGGCGTGCGGCGCCGGTCAGCAGTGCATCGGTGAGCTCGAGGCGCTCCTCGATGCCAATCCGTTCCGCGAGCGCGCCTGGGGTCAGCTGATGCTCGCGTTGTACCGCGACGGCCGGCCAGCCGATGCCCTCGCCGCCTTCGGCCGGGCCCGCAAGCTGCTCGCTGCCGAGCTCGGACTCGAGCCCGGTCCAGTGCTGCGCAACCTCGAGCACTCGATCCTGACTCACGATCCTCGGCTCGGGTCCGATCGGACGGGAGACGGTTTGGGTCCGTCCAACCTGCCCGCAGCACTCACCCCGATCGTCGGTCGCGAGGATGAGGTGGCCACCTTGGATCGGCTGTGTCAGGAGAACCGGCTCGTCACCCTGACCGGTACCGGAGGGATCGGCAAGACCCGCCTTGCCGTCGAGGTCGCAGGGCGAGCGGTCGGACGGCACGAGTTCGGTCCGTACTTCGCCGACCTCTCCTCGATCGGCACCACCGAGCTCGTCCCAGCGGCGCTGGCCGCAGCGTTCGGTGTGCGGGTCGAAGCGCACGACGACGTCATCGGACGCATCAATTCGGCGCTCGACGGACATGCAGTGCTGGTGGTCATCGACAACTGTGAGCACCTCCTGCCTGGGATCGCCGAACTGGTCATCGGGCTCCTTCGGGCGACACCGAGTGTTCGGGTGGTGGCGACGAGCCGCGAGCCGTTCGGCGTGGCCGGGGAGCGAGTGTGTCCGGTCGGCCCGCTCGGGGTTCCGCCCACCTCCCCCACCCTCGAGCAGGTCGAGGACTCCGGGTCCGGCGCGCTCTTCCTCGCCCGCCTCCCCATCAACGTCGCGACTTCCGCCTTGAATCGCGAGGACCTGATGGCGGTCGGCACGATCTGTCGCAGAGTTGACGGGATTCCGCTGGGGCTCGAGCTTGCGGCAGCCCGCAGCCGAACCGTGTCGCTACCGGAGCTCGCCGAGCTGCTCGACCACTCGATCGGAGCCTTGGCGTCGACCGGCCACGGAACCCTGCCGCGCCATCGCACGATGCGCGCCGCGCTCGACTGGGGATACCAGTTCCTCTCCCCCCACGCCCAGTCGGCGCTGCACGCGATGAGCACATTCGCCGGTGGTTGCGAATTGCCGGCGTTCGCCGCCATCTGCCTCGATGGTGACGATCCGCAGGCCGTCGAGGTGTTGGACGAGCTCGTGCGCACCTCCTTCGTGACGGTCGACTTCACGAATGACCCGGCCCGCTATCGACTGCTCGAGCCGGTCCGTCAGTACGCCCGCGAACTCCTCGACGCCGCCGGGCACGGCGAAGATCGGCGGCAGCGTCACCTGCAGTTCTTCCTCGACGTGGCCCGCGCCCAGACCGACGACGAGCACCAGCCCGACCACCGGCTCCCGGCTGAGCGGCTGCGGTACGAGCTCGACAACTTCCGCGTCGCACTCGACTGGGCGGCCGGGGCGCGGAATCGCACCGAAGCCGGATTGTGGCTGGCGTTCCACCTCCAGTACTTGTGGCTCAGCGGAACCCATCAGGCCGAGGGCGTTGCTCGACTCGCCGCGTTACTTCGCAGCGGGGCTGGGACGCCGGAGGCCCGATCGGCAGGGGCCCGAGTCGCGTCGATCATCGCGATGCACCGGGGAGACGCCGATCAGCGACTTCACTTCGGCGAGCAGGCGGTCGAGGAGGCCACCGCCGGCGACGACCGGGTGTTCGAAGGGCGCGCTCGCCAGGTCCTCTCCAGGATCTACTTGGAACGTGGCGACATCGCTGCAGCCCGCCGCCAGCTGGCAGCCGCCATGCAGATCCAGGCCGAGCAACCAGACCCCGGTCTGCAGGCCTTCTGTCGGGCCACGCAGATCGGGATCGACTGGATGACGGGGGCACTCGACAGCGCCGCCCGCGACGCCCAGGAACTGCTCAACGGGGGCTTTGGCTCTGCGTCGTTCATCGGCCCGGCGGTTCGGGTACTGCTCAGCGTCATCGAGCTCGACCGGGGCGATCTCACGCGCGCCCGATCCTGGGCCAGAGACGCGCTCGACCTCAGCGTCACCCTCGGTGAACCGCAGGCGATCATTCTGGCCAACGTCATGCTCGCCGTGATCGAGTGCGCGGCCGGCCGTGCCGACGAAGCGAACGCTCATTTCGTCGCCGCCTCAGCGCTGGAATCCGACACCGCCGGCGGTTGGGACCCTCTGTTCCTGCTCGTCCGAGCGGACCTGGCGCTGGCCGCCGGCGACCTCAGCGAGGCTGTCGAACTGGCCGAGGTTGCTGTCGCCCGGGCGAGCCACATGTGCCTCGCCCGCGAACACTGCGTCAGCCTCCGTCGCCTCGGCGATGCCCAGCTCGCCGCCGGCGACCCCGATCGCTCACTTGCCACGTTCCGGCAGATGATCGCCAGGGCCAACGCCGTTCCGTATCCCTGCCGGGTTGCCGAGGGTCATGAAGGGGCTGCCGCCGCGGCCAATGCCCTCGGCGATCGCCAGACAGCACAACGGCACCTCGCTGCCGCCGCCGAGATTCGACATTGCATCGGATCGCGACGCATCGGGCGCCCCGTCGTCGAGGTCCACCTCGCCGATCTGGCAGCCGAGATTCGACGTTCATCGATCGGGTGAAAGGTTCGTCAGATCGCCAGGAAGACGGACTCCTCGTCACCTTGCAGGCGGATGTCGAAACGGTAGTGTCCGGGGTCCTCCGCCTCGGCGACGAGCAGGTGACGGCGTTCGGCGGCGACTGCTCCCAACGTCGGGTCGACGGCGTTGACCGCCTCCTCCTCGGGGAAGTAGATGCGCGTGACGACGCGGTCGAGCAGGCCGCGGGCGAACACCGACACCGACAGATGCGGCGCCTGCGGCGTTCCGTCAACGGTCGGCGTTGACGGTGGTCGGCGCGTGTGGATCTCGTACCGGCCATCGCCGTCGGTCGGGCAGCGGGCGAACAGCCCGTCGGCCTGCCAGGTCTCGATGAGGGCGTCGGGGACTGCCGCACCGGCGCCGTCGGTGACCGTGCCGTGGATGTGAATCGCCCCGGGAGCGTCGGCGGCGACGGCGAAGCGCAGCGCCGGATCGGCGAGGGCGAGGTGCAGGAACGGGCCGACGGTCTGGGACGGCGTCAAGGTCAGCGGTCAGCGTCATTGCGTCCCGGCCACGCAGGCCATCACGGTCCTCGAAGGGCGTGCGATCCGGCCCTCGCAGGACCATGTCGAACCGGAACCCGAGCGCCCACTCTCGGTCGTCGTGTCGTGGTCGTACGTGGCGATGAGGGCGTGGCGGGACCGTTCGGGGACGGAGTTGTAGATCGGATCCTGGAAGAACAGCGGGTCGTCGGGGAAGTACATCTGCGTCACCAGCCGCTGCGTGAACGAGCGTCCGAACAAGGAGAAGTGCAGGTGGGCCGGACGCCAGGCGTTGGGATGGTTGCGCCATGGATAGGCGCCGGGGCGGATCGTCGTGAAGCGATAGGTCCCGTCGGCGTCGGTGAGGCAGCGCCCCGCACCGGTGAAGTTGGGGTCCAGCGTGCCCGGCCAGCCGTCGCTGACGTGGCGGTACCTGCCCGAGGCGTTGGCCTGCCACAGCTCGACGAGCGAGCCGGCGATCGGGCGACCGCCGGCGTCGAGGAGGCGACCGATGACGATGATCCGCTGGCCGACCGCTTCGCCGCTGGGACCGATCGTCAGGTCGGCGTCGGCGGCGGCGACAGTGCCCTCGCCGAACAGCGGGCCGCTCAGCTCGCCACGGTCGAGCTTGCCCGGGTCGAGGCGCAACGGGTCATGGTTGGGGTGGCGCAGGTGCGTGGAGCGGTAGCCAGGAGCGTCGAGTGGTGGGTGGGTGTCCGGCGGTGCCGGAGCGAACGTCTCGACGAGGTCTATTTCATTCATGCGTTACTCCTGACGAAACTCTCCCCGAGCGCCAAACCCACGTAGTTCTCGGCGAGGCTGGTGGCCGCCGCGGTCGAGGACGTGACGAGGCGCAACTCCGACAGTTGCAGCTGACGGCGGAACGGATCGTCGTCGAAGCGGTGCAGCATCGACGTCATCCACCACGAGAAGTGCTGGCAGCGCCACACCCGCCGGAGGCAGGCCGACGTGTACTCGTCGAGCCGCTCGTCGCGTCCGCGGCTGATCACGTCGTCGAGGATGTCGGCGAGTACGGCGACGTCGGCGATCGCCAGGTTCATCCCTTTCGCACCGGTCGGCGGGACGATGTGGGCGGCGTCGCCGGCGATCACCAGGCTGCCGTGACGCATCGGTGTGAACACGAAGCTGCGCATCGCCGTGATGCCGCGCTCGAGGATCGGTCCAGTGTTGAACGAGAAGCCGTCACCGGTGGGCAGGCGGGTCTCCAACTCCGACCAGATGCGGTCGTCCGGCCAGTCCTCGATCCGTTCGTCGGCGGGCACCTGCAGGTACAGCCGGGTGATCTTCGGCGAGCGCATGCTGTACAGGGCGAAGCCGTTGTCGTGGCTGGAGTAGATCAGCTCGTCGATCGTCGGCGCGGCCTCGGCGAGGATGCCGAGCCAGCCGAACGGGTAGTCGCGATCGAACACCTCGTGCCGGACGACGCTCGCGGCCAGCACGTCACGGCTGACCCCGTGGAAGCCGTCGCACCCTGCGACGATGCGGCAGTGCAGCTCGTGGTGCTCTCCGTCGGCGATGTATCGAACGACCGGTTTGTCGCTGTCGATCCCATCGATCGTCACATCAGCCTCGAACACGATCGGGTCGCCGGCGGCGAGGCGGGCGGCGATGAGGTCCTTGACGATCTCCTGCTGTCCGTAGACGGTGATCGAGTGGCCGACCAGCTCGTTGAAGTCGAGGCGGTGGCGGCGACCCTCGAAGGCCAGCTCGATGCCTCGGTGGGCCAGACCCTCGCGGTCGAGTCGCTCGGCGACGCCGAGCTCACGGAGGAGGGCGACACTCGGATGTTCGAGCACCCCGGCACGGACGCGGTGCTCGACGTAGTCGCGATCGTGGCGTTCGAGCACGACGCTGTCGATGCCGCGGGCGGCGAGCAGGTGGGCGAGGACGAGTCCCGCCGGCCCGGCGCCGATGATCGCGACGTCGGTGTTCATGCGGCTGATCCGTGCGGTGGTGCCATCGTCCCCTGAAGGTGACGGAGCACCAAAAGCTCGTCGGCGGTCGGCGGAGTGACGACCTCGACGTCGTCGGCGACGGCGAGGTCCCACCCTGTCGCCTCCCGCACGGCGTCAATCGTGGCTCCTGGCTGTAGGGCGGTGAGCGTCAGTTCGCACGTGACCGGGTCGGGACGCAGCACGGCGAGGTCGGTGACGACGACTTGGGGACCCCGGCCGCGCAAGCCCCACTGCTGTCGGCAACCCGGTCCGGTGCCGAAGCCGACGGAGGAGACGAAGTCGACGTGCTCGACGAACGTGCGGCGACTGTGGCGCAGCAGTACCACCACTTCGCCGCACGAGGCGGCGATCTCCGGGGCACCGCCGGCGCCGGGCAAGCGGACCTTGGGGTTCTCGTAGTCGCCGATCACCGTCGAGTTGATGTTGGCGTAGCGGTCGATCTGGGCGCCGCTCAGGAAGCCAACGTCGATGCGTCCCGGTTGCAGCCAGTAGTTGAACACTTCCGGCACGCTGATGACGCTGTCGGCGGTGTCGGCCAGCTCCCCGTCACCGATCGACAGCGGCAGACGTTCGGGCTTGGAGCCGAGCGTGCCCGACTCGTAGACGAGGACGAGGTTGGGCGCATGAGTGCGGCGGGCGAGGTTGGCGGCGGTCGACGGCAGGCCGATGCCGACGAAGCACACCGCCCCGTCGGGAAGGCAGCGGGCGGCGGCGATCGTCATCGCGTCGTCGGCACTGAACGAGTTCACGTCGTCTCCACCATCTGGGGAAGATCTGTGTCACCGCCCCTTCTGGGGAATATTGGTGTCAGCATCTGGCACGAATCTTCCCCAGATCCGGGAGGCGGGCTCATATGGCGGCCTCCGGGACGCCAAGCACGTTCGTCTCCAGCCAGTCGATGAAGCGCTGGCGGTCGGCCGAGATGGTGTCCCATTCTCGGTAGTAGTCGTTGTCGCGCGTCGAGTAACCCTGGGCGTAGCTCGGGTGCGCGCCTCCGGGCACCGCGGCGACGTGGGACACGGCCCACGATGGGATGACGATGGCGCCAGGTCGCGGCTCGAGGGCGTCGACGATCTCCTCGACCGTGACGAGCGCCCGCCTCGCGGCGAGCAGGGCCTCCTTTTGCACTCCTGTAATCCCCCAGAGCATTACGTTGCCGGCGGTATCGGCCTGTTGGGCGTGGATGATCGAGACGTCGGGATTGATCGCTGGGACCGCGGTCAGTTGCTCACCGGTGAACGGGCAGGTGATCGGCGCCAACGTCGCGGTGTGGCCGACGAGGTCCGTGCCGCGGTAGCCGCGCAGGACGGCGAAGGGCAAGCCGGCGGCCCCGGCGGCGTAGCGGTTGGCCATTCCGGCATGGCTGTGCTCCTCGATCTCCAGGGGGCGGGGCCAGCCATTCTCGACTGCGTCCCGGAAGCGGTGCAGCGATCCCACGCCGGGATTGCCGCCCCACGAGAAGATCAACTTGCGCACGCACCCGGCGCCGATCATCTGGTCGTAGACGATGTCCGGCGTCATCCGCGCGACGGTGAGGTCGCGCCGTCCCTGGCGGATGATCTCCTGACCGGCGGCGACCGGAATGAGGTGGGTGAACCCTTCGAGCGCGAGGGTGTCGCCGTCGTGGACCAGTTCGCCGATCGCTTCGCGGAGCGTGCTGTGTGTGGTCATGGCGAAGCGGCTACTATACGCATAGCGCACGCCTGTGCGTCAAGTGAACACGTCCTCAGTCTCATTGGTCGATCACCGGCCACCAACGTCATCACCGCAACCAAAGAGTTCGGGACCGACGTCTCAGTCACTCCCGATCGGTCGGGCGCGACCCCAGCGAGCTGAAGTCGGAGCTGATCCGGTCGACCGCCTCGAGCAGCGGCGGGACGATACGCGTCTCGATCTCCTCGATCGTCGCCCGGCTGGCATGCACCGACACGTTGACCGCCGCGATCACCGCCCCGGAGTCGTCGCGTACCGGCGCGGCTGCCGATCGCAGGCCGTGTTCGAGTTCCTGATCGACGACGGCGTAGCCGCGCTCGCGGACGAAGTCGAGGGCGCGGCGGAGCTCGGCGGCGTCGTGCACGGTGGTCTCCGTGTAGGAGTGGAGGTCGAGGCCGGCGATCGCCTTGTCGAGGTCGTCGGGGCTGAGCCCGGCAAGGAGGACCCGACCCATCGACGTGGCGTAGGCAGGAAAGCGTGTGCCGACGGCGATGGCAACGGTCATGATCCGCCTTCGTGTCGGGACCCGGGCGATGTACACGATGCTCTCGCCGTCGAGCACGGACATCGACGACGACTCCTGCACCGTGGCGACGAGGGTCTCCATGTGCGGCATCGCCACCTCCGGCAGACCCATCGAGGACAGGTAGGCGAAGCCGAGGTCGAGGACGCTCGGGCGCAGCGAGAACTCACGGCCGTCGTGATGCACGTAGCCCAGTGCGACCAAGGTGAGCAGGAAGCGCCGAGCGGCCGCTCGGGTGAGACCTGTGCGGCGGCTGACGTCGCTGAGCGTCAACCGTGGGTTCTCACCGTCGAAGGAGCGGATCACCGCCAGGCCGCGTTCGAGCGACTGGACGAAATCGTTGCCGCGGTGCTCGGCCACGGTACCCGTCTCCTCCCTCCGGCGTGCGAGATACGAACGATAGTACGCAGAGCGCCCGAGGCCTGGGGGATGTGTCAGGTGAACCGGCGGACGAAGGCGAGGGCGGTGTCGGCGACCTCTCGCCAGCCACTGTCGATCGTCAGCGAATGGCCCCGCCCGGCGATCTCGGCGAACTCGGTCACGCCCTGGTTGCGTTGCTGCCGCTTGAACGAGGCGTGGGCGACCGCCCGGGGCACCGTGTGGTCCTTCTCGCCTGAGATCACCAGCAGAGGGCCGCGCGCAGGGTTCTTCGTGTCGACCTTGGCCTCGGACCACGGGTTGAGGTTGGCGAACGCCGCCTGGAACAGCGGGACGCCGGGACCGGCGACGCTGAACTGCTCGTACAGCTGCCGTGCCTCGGACTCGTCGACGGCGTTGGCGAAGGCGTAGCGGAACTGCTCGTACGTGAGGGCGACGGCGCGTCCGTGGTTCAGCGGATTGCGCAGCACGGGGAACGCCGACCGCAGCGCCGAGATCGGCAGGGGAAGAACCCCGCGGTGCGGCGCCGGGTCGATCGCTACAGCCGCCGCGGCGAGACCACGTCCGGCCAGGATCTGGGTGAGCAGGCCGCCGAAGCTGTGCCCGATGACTGCTGGCTTGCGGGCGAGCCGGCGGACGATGTGCTCGTGGTGATCGGCCACATCGCCGACCGACTTGCCGGCGAACACCGTTGGGTCGGCCTTCGCGGCCGCGACGGTGGGCGGATCGTCGGGCCAACTCGGCGTCACCGCGCTGTATCCGGCGTCCTCGAAGTATCCGACCCAGCGGTCCCAGCTGCTGCCGAGCAGCCAGAGGCCGTGGACGAAGACGACGGGCGTGCGGCCGGACGCGTTCGCCCGCTCCAGCTGGCCGGCCTCGTCGTCGGTGAAGACCGCGGCGGGGTCTCGGTCATCGTGTGTTCCTCCCGGTGTGAATGTGGTCGGGATCATTGCACGTCGAGGCCTTGACCGGACACGGAGCGTGTTTCGGCGATGACACGACGAGCGTCCGCGCAGCGCTCAGTCCGGGAGGCGGGGCATCTCGATGCCGGGGTCGCGCCCGAGCAGCACCGCACGGGTGATCGCGGCCGATCCGAACTTGTCCTTGACGTTGTCGAGCACGCCGTCGACGGGACCGCGATGGTGAAATGGCAGCGTCAGCTGGACGGCACCGTCGTCGTCGAGGTTGGCGATGGTCAGTCCCACCAGGGTCACCCCCTCTCGTCCGATTCGCGGCATCGACGCGTCGAGGAGCACCCTGGCGATCGACAGGATCGTTGCCGTGTCAGCGGTTGCGTGGTCGAGGGTGTGCGAACGTGTCGCCCGTGTGAAGTCGTCGAACCGCAACCGCAGCATCACCGTTCGCCCGACCCGCCGCGCGGTGCGCAGCCGCCGGGTGACGCGATCGACGAGCCCGACGAGCACCGCGTCGATCGCCGGTGCGGTGCGTGGCGAGCGGCCGAGGGCGCGTTGCGACCCGATCGACCGGCGCCTGCGTCCCGTTCGCACCGGGCGGGCATCGCGGTTGTGTGACAGGGCGTGGACGTGATGGCCGGAGGCGCGACCGAGGATCGCCACGACCGCTTCCTCGGGCATCGCCGCGATGTCACCCACCCGGTGGATGCCGCGGGCGTGCAACTTGGCCGCGGTCTTGGCGCCGATGCCCCAGACCCGCTCGATCGGGAGCGGGTGGAGGAACCCGAGCTCGTCGTCGGGCGGCACGACGAGCAGTCCGTCCGGCTTGGACACGGCGCTGGCCACCTTGGCGAGGAACTTCGTGCGGGCGACACCGACGCTGATCGGCAGGCCGACACGGTCGCGGACCTCACGGCGGAGTCGGGCGGCGATCTCCTCGGGCGTGCCGGCGATCCGCCGCAGGCCACCGACGTCGAGGAACGCTTCGTCGACGGAGATGCCCTCGACGAACGGGGTGGTGTCGTCGAACACCTCGAACACCGCCTTGCTGGCATCGGTGTAGGCCGACAGGCGGGGCGGGACGAACACGGCGTCCGGGCAGAGGCGGCGTGCCTCGCCACCGCCCATCGCCCCGCGCACGCCGCGGGCACGCGCCTCGTAACTGGCGCACATCACGACGCCGATCCCGACGATCACGGGGCGGCCGCGCAGGCGCGGATCGTCGCGCTGCTCGACCGCGGCGAAGAAGGCGTCCAGATCGGCATGCAGGATCGTCGCCTCGCCGGTCACGAACATATGTTCGCGTACGCAACCGGCGCGGTCAACCGCAGGTCGATCACCCGATCCGACCTGAGACGGAGGCGCAAACCCGGGACCGTCTGACAGACTCACCTGGTCGTGGAAGCCCCCCTCCTCCGTCTCGATCGCTTGTCCAAGCGCTATCCGGGGGTGACGGCGCTCGACGACCTGACCGTCGAGGTGCCGCGTGGGCGCATCGGTCTCGTCGGCGCCAACGGGGCGGGCAAGACGACGACGTTCCGGCTGCTGCTCGGACTCGCCCACCCGAGCGAGGGGCGCGTCGAGGTGTGCGGTGTCGACGTTGCCCACGATCCGATCGGCGTCCGTTCGCGACTCGGCTACATGCCCGAGCACGAGTGCCTCCCGCTCGACCAGACGGCGGCCGACGTGGTGTCGACGTTCGGCGAGTTGAGCGGGCTGCCGGCGCGGGCCGCTCGCCAGCGGGCCTCCGACATCTTGGACCTCGTCGGCCTCGACGAGGCACGGTTCAGGCCGATCAAGGGGTTCTCGACGGGCATGCGTCAGCGCACCAAGCTCGCCCAGGCCCTCGTCGGCGATCCCGAGCTGGTTCTCCTCGACGAGCCGACCGCTGGACTCGACCCGCTCGGTCGTGAGGAGATGCTCGCTCTCGTCGCCCGCCTCGGGACGTTCGGCATCTCCGTGCTGATGGCGACTCACCTGCTCGACGACGTGCAACAGGTGTGTGACCACGTCGTGATGATCGACGCCGGTCGACTCGTCGTGTCCGGTGCCACCGACTCGTTGCTCGAGCGCACCGGCGTCCTCACCGTCGATGTCGGCCCGCGCGGCGGCGAGCTCGTCGCCGCCCTGGCCAACCGGGCCCTGCCGGCGGTCGCGGACGATGGAGTCGTCGAGGTGACGATCGACGGTGACCACGACCTCGACGCGGTTCGCGACGTGGTCGCCGAGCTCGGGCTGCCGCTGTATCGCCTGTCGACCCGCCTGACGACGCTCGACGAGGTGTTCCTGCGACGGGCGGGGAGCAGCTCGTGAGCGCTGTCGACGCCAGCCACCACGGCGCCGTCTACGACCGCGGCTACCGGCCGTACGAAGGGGAGCGCGGTCGCCGCGGGGCGGCGACGTTCGCCCTGTTCAAGGCGTCGGTGCGTCGCTCGCTCGGAATCCGCCGGTCGTGGCGCCAGAAGGTCGCCCCGTTCGTGCTCCTCGGCGTCGTGACGATTCCGGCGATCGTCAACGTCGGGATCGGCTACATCACTCGCGACGAGCCGCTCTTCGACCGCGTCGAGATCATCACCTATCACGACTACGTCGGCGTGTCGTCGGCGCTGCTGCTGTTCGTCGCCATCGTCGCCCCGGACGTGATGTGCCCCGACCGCCGGCAGCACGTGCTCCCGCTGATGTTCGCCCGCCCGATGACGGGGGTCGACTACGTGCTGGCCAAGGTTGGGGCGATCGCGGCGATCCTGTTCGCCTTCTCGTTCATCCCCCAGGTCGTCTTGTTCGTCGGCAACATGCTCGTCAGCGACAGCGCCCTCGACTACCTCACCGGACACCTCGACATCCTCTGGAAGGTGCCGGTGGCGGTGTTCTTCCTCGCCCTGTACTTCTCCGTCGTCGGCGTGGCGATCTGCCTCGCTGACCGACCGGCGGATCGTCGCCGGGGCGGCGATCATCGGTCTGTTCCTCGTCACCTCGATCGCCTCGGGGATCATCGTCGGGGATGAGTTCGAGCTCGACGGAGACGGGTCGCCCGCCGCCCTGCTCAACCTGTTCGCCCTGCCGCTGTACCTGCGCGACCTCGTGTTCCTCGGCGAGATCGACGACGACTCGCCACTCACCGGCGTCGACCAACGGCGGGCTGCTGGCCGCCGCGAGCGTACGTCGCCGTCGTCATCGTCGGAATGGCCGTGCTGCTCCGCCGCTATCGCTGGGTGGAGCGATGAGCGCAGGGAAACGTTCGGACCTCCTGACCCGGCGAGTGCGGTGCGTCTCGCCGGCGATCCGGCGTTCGCCCCGGACGCCACGGTCGAGGTCGCCGACGTGTCGGTGTGGTTCGGGCCGAAGGTCGCCCTCTCGGAGCTGAGCTGCTCGTTCGGTCCCGGGGGTCACCGGCCTGCTCGGACCGAACGGCGCCGGCAAGACGACGTTGATGCGGGCGATGACCGGTCTCGTCGGCGTCAACCAGGGCGCCGTGCGCGTCGATGGCCGCGACCCTCGCCGCGACCGCAGGGTCCACAGCCTGATGGCGCTGGTTCCCGAGGACGAAGCGGTGCCGTCCGGGCTCAGCGCCCGGCGCTTCGTCGAGTACATCGCCGACCTCCACGGGATCACGGCGCGCAACGCTGCCGACGAGGCGCTGCAGACCGTCGGCCTGCTCGACGTCGCGGATCGTCGCGTCGACGCCTTCAGCAAGGGGATGCGCCAGCGCTGCAAGGTCGCCGCCGCCCTCGTCAAGGATCCGCAGGTGCTCGTCCTCGACGAGCCGCTGAACGGCGCCGATCCTGTCCAGCGGGTGCAGCTGATCGCCCTGTTCAAGCGCCTCGGGGCCGAGGGCCGTACGGTCATCGTCAGCTCGCACGTGCTCAACGAGGTCGAGCGCCTGGCCCAACGGGTGATCGTGCTGATCCACGGCCGGCTCGCCGCCGCCGGTGGCCATCACGCCATCCGCGACGCGATGGACGATCGCCCGCGCCACGTGTTCGTGCGCGCCGACGACGGCCGCAGCCTGGCGGCCTCGCTGGTCGGTCTCGAGTCGGTGGCCGGTGTGACGTTCGACGCGACTCGCGGGGGTCTCGTCGTCCAGACCGGCCAGGCGCGCGAGCTGGCCACCGCCTTGCCGCGCCTGGCCCGCGACTCCTCGATCCGCCTGCTCGAAGTGCGCGCCCTCGACGACTCGCTGGAGAGCCTGTTCCGGGAGCTCGTGCGATGACCGCGGTCGCACGCGGCGTCTCCGTTCGACGTCGGTCGCGGTTCGTGGCGATCTTCCTCTACACGCTGCGGTCGTGCATCCCGCCGAAGCGGTGGGCGGCGGTGTTGATGCCGTGCGCCGGTGCGTTGCTGTTCGGTCTGCTCGCTCGGGCGGTCGACGACACCCGCGACGTGGCGTTCGCCAACGTCGCCGCCGAGGGCATCTTCGCTCTGATGATGCCGATCGCCGCCTTGGTCATCGGCGACGCCGTGCTCGGTGCGGAAGTGCGTGCCGGGACGTTCCACTTCACCTGGCTCTCACCGGCGCCGACGTGGCAGATCGTGCTCGGCCGCTGGCTCGGTGGAGCACTCGTCGCCGTCGTCACGATCGCCCCGGCGAGCGCCCTCGCCGCCGTGGTGGCCGGCTCGTCGTCGAGTGCCGGGCCGGCGTTCCTCGCTGCCGCCGTCGGCAGCGTCACGTACGTCGCGTTGTTCGTCGCCATCGGGTGCATCACCCAGCGCACCGCCGTGTGGTCGCTGGCCATCGTGTTCCTCGTCGAGCGCCTGCTCGGCGCCGCCCTCACGGGCATCGCCCAGATCTCACCGACGTGGGAGTCGCGGGCGATCTTCGTCGGCCTGCTCGACGATCCACCGAACCGGCTCGTGCGTGACGGCATCCCGCAGGGTTGGGCCGCCGTCGTCCGTCTCGCCATCGTCACCGCCGTCTCGCTGGCCGTCGCCAACTGGCGGATGCGGCACATCAAGTTGTCGGGCGCCTCCGACTGACCTCTCGCACGAAATCGCCACAGAGCGCTCCAGCGTGCAGAAAACTGCGCTCCGGCACGCTTTGTGCGCGTTTTCGTTCGATGTCAGCGGCCGGCGACGTCGATCACCGCGGCGCCGTTGACCCGGTCGGCGGCGAGGTCGGCGAGGGCTTCGTCGGCGCGCTCGAACGGGTACATCGTGACGGTCGGACGCAGCGGGACCTTGGCGGCGATCTCCAGGAACTCCTCACCGTCACGTCGGGTGTTGGCCGTGACGCTGCCGAGCTGGCGCTCCTCGAAGAGGTCGGTGGCATAGCGCAGTGGCGGGATGTCGCTGAGGTGGATCCCGGCGATCGCCAGCGTGCCGCCGCGGTCGAGCGCACGCAGGGCCACCGGCACGAGCTCGCCGGCGGGAGCGAACAAGATGGCCGAGTCGAGCGGCTCGGGCGGGCTGGCTGCGGCGTCACCGGCGGAGGCGGCACCGAGGTCGAGGGCGAGTTGGCGGGCGGCGGCTGACCGCGTGAGCACGTGCACCGTGGCTCCTTCGTGGATGGCGACCTGGGCAGCAAGGTGGGCCGAGGCGCCGAACCCGTAGATCCCGAGACGCCCGCCCGGCGGCAGCGCGGCGCGGCGCAGGGCGCGAAAGCCGATGATCCCTGCGCACAGCAACGGCGCCGCCTCGGCATCGCCGAACACGTCAGGGACGTTGTAGGCGTAGTCCTCGTGGACGACTGCCAGCTCGGCGTAACCGCCGTCGGCGTCCCACCCCGTGAACGCCGGGGCGACGCACAGGTTCTCGTCGCCGCGCCGGCAGAACCGACAGGTCCCACACGTCCAGCGCAGCCAGGCAATGCCGACCCGCTGGCCGATCTCGAAGCGCGACGTTCCTGGACCGAGTTGCTCGATGGTCCCGACAACCTCGTGCCCGGGGACGACCCGCGGTCGGCGCGGCGCGAGGTCTCCCTCGGCCAGGTGCAGGTCGGTCCGGCAGACGCCGCACACGGCGACACGGACGAGGAGCTCGCCGGCGCCCGGCTGGGGATCAGGTCGCTCGCCGAACCGCAGCGGTCGCCCGTCGATCGGCCCGACCTGCTCGACCCACCACGCCCGCACAGCCCTCCCGATCGAGTGTTTCCGCCACCGAGTGCTACCGGCCGACACGTCGCGTGACACTCGGATGGCGGAAACACTCGGATGGGTTAGTTGGAGTTGCGCCTGCGGCGGGTCGCCGGGGCGACCATGGCGTCGGAGCCGGGATAGATCAGCGCCTCGCTGCCGTCGTCCCAGCGCACGTAGTACGGCGAGCCTCCGTCGGACCCCCGCGCTTCGAGCACCTCGCACTGGCGGTCCGGTTCGCCGACGCGGTGGCCCTTGATGACGATGCGATCACCGGAGTTGGCCTGCATGTCGTACCCCCTTCGTCTCACTCGCCATTCTGGCGCGCCCGGCGACGGTGTGCACGGGCAGCTTGGTGGCTCGACCTGCCGTAAGCTCGCTCCCTCGTGAGCGCGGGCGCCCATCACGACGCTCGCCACGGCGGCCACGGCGGCGGTTTCGGCGCTCGCCCTCGGCGCCCTCGGCATCGTCTTCGGCGACCTCGGAACGAGCCCGCTCTACTCGTTGCGCGAGACGTTCGGGCACAACGACATCGAGGTCACCAAGGCAACGGCGTACGGCGCCGCATCGATCGTGTTCTGGGCGCTGATCATCGTCGTGTCGGTCAAGTACCTCGTCCTCGTCATGCGCGCCGACAACCGTGGCGAAGGAGGCATTCTCGCCCTGACCGCGCTGGTGATGCCCCGCGGCCCGCACGGCGAGGACGCCCCGCCGCGATCTCCGCCCGACAGGAATCGCCGCCGCCGTCATCACCCTCGGCGTCTTCGGCACCGCCCTGCTGTACGGCGACGGGCTGATCACCCCGGCGATCTCGGTGCTCAGCGCCGTCGAAGGCTTCGAGGTGGCGACGACCGCGTTCGAGGACTGGGTGATCCCGGTCTCGGTCGTCATCCTCGTCGGCCTGTTCGCCGTGCAGCAGCGCGGCACGGCCGGCATCGCCAAGGTGTTCGGTCCGGTGATGGTCGTGTGGTTCGCCGTGATCGGCGTCCTCGGGCTGGCCCAGATCGTGCAGCATCCGGGCGTCGTGCAGGCGGTGTGGCCCGGCTACGCCGTCGGCTTCTTCACCAACGACCCGGGCAAGGCGTTCCTCGCCCTCGGATCGATCTTCCTCGTGCTCACCGGCGGCGAGGCGCTGTACGCCGACATGGGCCACTTCGGGCTGCGACCGATCCGCCAGTCGTGGTACTTCTGGGTGCTCCCGGCGCTGCTGCTCAACTACTTCGGGCAGGCGGCGCTGCTGCGCGACGACCCGACGGCGATCGAGAACCCCTTCTACCACCTCGCCCCGGACTGGGCGATCACGCCGCTGGCCGTCCTCGCCACGATGGCGACGGTGATCGCCTCGCAGGCGTTGATCTCCGGCGCCTTCTCGCTGACCGCCCAGGCGATCAACCTCGACTACCTCCCGCGGCTGACGGTCCGGCACACGTCGCCCGCCCACGTCGGGCAGATCTACGTGCCGCTCGTCAACTGGCTGTTGATGATCGGCTGCGTCGGCCTGGTGCTCGGCCTTCCAGTCGTCGAGCGCCCTCGCCGCCGCCTTCGGCATCGCCGTGACCGGGACGATGACGATCACGACGCTGCTGTTCTACCGTGTCGCCCGCGACCGGTTCGGCTGGTCGACGCTCAAGGCGCTGCTGATCCTCGTGCCGCTGCTGCTGATCGACGTGATGTTCTTCGCCGCCAACGTGCCGAAGATCCCCGACGGCGGCTGGTTCCCGCTCGTCGTCGCCTTCGTGCTCGTCGTGCAGATGACGACGTGGCGGCGCGGCCGGCAGCTCGTCGCCGCCCGTCTCCGGCGGGCGGAGATCCCGCTCGACCACCATCGTCGAGACGATCCAGCAGCGAGACGTGCCGCGGGTTCCCGGCACCGCCGTGTACATGTTCAAGGACGCCGGCGCGACGCCGCCGGCGTTGCTCGTCAATCTCGAGCACCACAAGGTCCTGCACGAGCGCATCCTCGTCGTGGTCGTGCAGGTGAGCGGCGACGCCACGGTCGACGACCCCGCCAGGGTCACGTTGTCCGAGATCGGAGCCGGCGTGTATCCAGGTCGTCATCTGCCACGGGTTCATGGAGGAGCCCGATGTCGTGACCGCGCTCCGCCAGGTCGACATCCCGGGAGGTCCGTTCGACCCGCAGACGGCGACGTTCTTCCTCGGCGACGAGATCGTGATCGCCCACGAGATGGAGGGCATGCACCCGTGGCGCGAGCAGCTCTTCGAGGTGCTCGACCGCGGCGCCGAATCGGCCGCCCGCTTCTTCGACCTCCCCGCCGACCGCGTCGTCACCGTCGGCACCCACGTCGAGATCTGACATTTCGACCTGCATTCGTTCGCTCGCTTCGCTCGCTCTCCTCCATTCGGTCGCAGCATCCCCGTCGACAAACCCTCTTGACAAGAAAGTTTGTCAAGAGGCAGACTGGTGGTGTGTTCGACGTCGAGGTCATCGAGGATCCCGCAGCGGCCGCCGTCGCCCTCGACCCCATGCGCTCCCGGTTACTCGGTGAGCTCGCCGAGCCGGCATCGGCGGCATCACTCGCCGCTCGCGTCGGCATTCCCCGCCAGAAGGTCAACTACCACCTGCGCGCCCTCGAAGCGCACGGCCTCGTCGTCCTTGCCGCCGAGCGCCAGCACGGCGGCATCACCGAACGTGTCCTCCAGGCGACGGCCGCCAGCTACGTGGTCTCGCCAGGAGCCGTGAGCGAGGCCGCCGTGGATCCCGAGTCCGCCGCCGACCGCCTCTCGGCCCGCTACCTCGTCGCCCTCGCCGGCCGCGCCGTGCGCGAGGTCGGCAACCTCGCCCGCCGTGCCGCGGCAGCGGGCAAGCGGCTCCCGACGATGTCGATCGACACCGAGATCCGCTTCCGCAACGCCGCCGACCGTGCGGCTTTCGCCGACGATCTCACCGCCGCCGTCATCGAGCTCGCCGCCCGCTACCACCACGACGACGGGCGGCCGCACCGCCTCGTCGTCGCCGCCTACCCGAAACCCAAGGAGTCAGACCAATGACCACCCCCAACGTTCCCGTCCGCTTCGAGTTCAGCGTCGAGCTTCCCGGCACACCCGATCAGGTGTGGCAGGCGATCGCCACCGGTCCCGGGTTGACGGCGTGGTCGATGCCGACCGAGCTCGACGAGCGAGCCGGCGGGGAGTTCGTCATCCACATGGGCGAGACGAGCGCCCGCGGCATCGTTGCCAAGTGGGAGCCACCGCATCGCCTCGTGTTGGAGGAGGCGGAGTGGGGCGCCCTCGCCGGGCACGAGGGAGCCGACGTCACGCCGCTGGTCACCGAGTACCTCGTCGAGGCCGTGTCCGGAGGATCGTGCGTGCTGCGCGTCGTCTCGAGCGCGTTCGGCACCGGTGCCGACTGGGAGCGCGAGTTCATGGACGATGCCGAGAGGTACTGGCAGCCGCAGTTCGAGAACCTCCGCCTCTACCTGACGGCGTTCCCCGGGCAGCAGGCCACGATCGTCGAGTCGGGCGCCGAGCTCGGCAACAGCCCGGCCGAGGTCGTGACGGCGATGCGCGATCGCCTCGGCGCCACCGACGTCGGCGTTTCCGTCGACGTCCATCGGCATCGCCGGCCGCGTCGAGAGACTCTCGGATCTCGGCGTTCTCGTCCGCTACACCGACCCCGAATGCGGGTTCCTCAACCTGATGTCGTATCCGAACGGCCCGGACACCGCCTACGCCCTTGCCCGCGCCTACCTGTTCGGTTCCCGCGCCGCCGAGCTGGCCGCCACCCAGGAGGCAGGCGTGGAAGGAATGGTTCGCCGAGCTGCCCGCCGCCGTCTCCTGAGGGATCGGCATGTTGCTGGAGGACAAGAACGCCGTGATCTATGGCGCCGGCGGGCCAGATCGGCGGCGCCGTCGCCCGGGCCTTCGCCCGTGAGGGCGCCCGCGTCCATCTGGCCGGGCGCACGCTGGAAAAGCTCGACGCCGTCGCCACAGACATCCGCGCCGCCGGTGGCGAGTGCCGAGACGGCCACAGTCGACGCCCTCGATGAAGCGGCTGTCGATGCCCACGCCGACGCTGTGGCGGAGCGCTTCGGCACCATCGACATCTCGATCTGCGTGATCAACTGCCGGCGAGGTGTTCTTCACGCCCTTGGCGGAGATGAAGCTCGATGACTTCGAACAACCCGTCACGACGCTGCTGCGCTCGACGTTCATAACGGCGCGGGCAGCGGCGCGGCACATGATTCGCCAGCGCTCCGGCGTGATCCTGTCGTTCGGCGGCTCCGGCGCCCCAATGCGCGACTTCTTCCTCGGCGGCTTCCAGGTCGGGCTCGCCGCCGTCGAGGTGCTGTGCCGCCAGCTCGCCGCCGAGCTGGGACCGCATGGCATCCGGGTCGTGACGCTGCAGACGAGCGGCATCGTCGATTCGATCCCCGCCGACTTCGAGGGCGCTGAGGCGATCGTCGAGGACATCACGTCGAAGTCGATGCTCGGCCGCGGCGCCACACTCGCCGACGTCGGCAATGTCGCCGTCTTTGCCGCGTCCGATCACGCCCGCACGATCACGGCGACGGCACTCAACATCACGTGCGGCACTGAAGTGCCGTAGCCGTCACGGTGGCATCCGGCACTCGTGCCCGATGACACAGCCATCTCATAAACCGCACTGGCGCGGCACGCCAATAGGTTGGCTTCGATCGCCGCGCTCCATCTGGAGGACTCCCGTGACCGAACTCATCGACGAACGAACTGCCGCGATCGCGGCACCGATCACCTCCGACCTCGACGTCGGGTACGCCATCGTCGCCCGCGGACTCGTCAAGCACTACGGCGACAACGCCGCCCTCGCCGGCATCGACATCGAGGTTCGCGCCGGGACCGTCACCGCGGTGCTCGGTCCCAACGGCGCCGGCAAGACCACCGCGGTGCGGATCCTCACGACGCTGACCGACGCCACGGCGGGGACGGCGATCGTCGCCGGCTTCGACGTCGCCACCCACTCGGGAGAGGTTCGCCGCCGGATCGGCCTCGCCGCCCAGGACGCCACCGTCGACCCGCTGCTGACGGGTCGCGAGAACCTGGTGATGCTCGGTGAGCTGCACCAGCTCAGCCGCAAGGAGGCCGGCCTCCGCGCCGTCGAGCTGCTCGAGCAGTTCTCGCTGACCGACGCCGCCGACCGTGTGGTGTCGGGCTACTCGGGCGGCATGCGCCGTCGTCTCGACCTCGCCGCCACGCTCGTCGCCCGCCCTGAGGTGCTGTTCCTCGACGAGCCGACCACGGGTCTCGACCCGCGGGCGCGCACCGAGCTGTGGGAGGTGCTCGACACGCTCGTCGACCGCGGCACGACGCTGTTGCTGACGACGCAGTACCTCGACGAGGCCGAGCGCCTCGCCGACGACATCATCGTCATCGACCGCGGCAAGGTCATCGCCCGCGGCGACTCACGCTCGCTCAAGCGGGAGGTCGGTGGCGACCACATCTATGCCGTCGTGGTCGACGCTGAGCGCCTCGACCAGGCGGCGGCGATCATCGGCGAGTGCACGGGAAGCGAGCCCGTCGTCGACGCCGAGGCCCGTTCCGTCAACGCCCCGACCATCGGCGGCGTCGACGCCCTGGTCGCCGTCGCCACGCACCTGCGTGACTCCGGGATCGCCGTCGAGGACCTGAGCATCCGCCAGCCGACGCTCGACGACGTGTTCCTCACCCTGACCGGCGAGATCGTTCACGACGAAGCCGAGGAGACCGAAGTGACTACAGCAACCATCGACATCGGATCTGTCGCCGCCGTCAACGCGCCGGAGGTGCACCGGTCGCGCGGCGTGTTCCACGACGCGTGGGTGATCGCCCGCCGCGGCCTCACCCACATGAAGCGCCAGCCCGAGCAGCTCAGCGACGCCACGATCAACCCGATCATGTTCGTGCTGCTGTTCGCCTACGTGTTCGGCGGGGCGATCCCGATCCCCGGGGGCAACTACCGCGAGTACCTGATGGGCGGCATCTTCGCCCAGACGATCGTGTTCACCTGTTTCGGTGTCGCCCTCGCCCTCACCAACGACCGCAAGAACAACGCCGTCGACCGCTTCCGCTCGTTGCCGATCGCCAAGGGCGCCGTGCTCGGCGGCCATGCCATCGCCAACATGATCAAGTCGTTGTTGCCGCTCGTGATCATGTCGTTGTGCGGCCTGCTCGTCGGGTGGCGGATCCGCAGCGGCCTCCTCGACGCCGCCGGCGGCTACCTCCTGCTGATCGCCTTCGCCTTCGCCATGATCTGGGTCGGTGTGCTGTTCGGCAGCCTCGTCAAGACGCCGGAAGGGGTGACGGGGATCGCCTTCGCCGTGCTGTTCCCGCTGACGTTCGCGGCGAGCACGTTCGTGCCGTTGACGAGGGTCAACGCCGAGCGGCGAGTACGAGGACACGATGCCCGGCGTCGCTGCAGACGGTCGCCGAATGGAACCCGGTGACGACGCTGGCCAACGCCGTGCGCATCCAGTTCGGCAACCCGGTCGCTGACCAGGCTCCCAACCAGCCGTGGTCGATCGAGCACCCGGCCGTCTACACGCTGTTGTGGGCGATCGCCATCGTCGCCGTCTGCGCCCCGCTCGCCGTGCGCGCCTACGACCGCTCGATCAAGAAGTAGGTCGCGGTCGTCGCTGCCCGTAGGGTCGAGTTGATGAGCCACCCGCGCTTCCACCTCGCCATCCCGGTCGACGACCTCGACGCGGCGCGCCGGTTCTACGGTGGCGTGCTGCGGTGCCCGCAAGGGCGGGAAGCCGACACGTGGGTCGATTGGGACCTCTACGGTCACCAGCTGGTCACCCACCTGTCGGCTGGCGCCGGCGACTCGGCCGCCAACCCGGTCGACGGCCACGACGTGCCGGTGCCGCACTTCGGCGTGCTCCTCGACGTCGAGTCGTTCCACGAGCTTGCCGAGCGGGTTCGTGCCGCCGGGATCGCCTTCGAGATCGAGCCCTACCTCCGATTCGCCGGACAGCCGGGGGAGCAGTGGACGATGTTCTTCCGCGATCCCGCCGGCAATGCCCTCGAGTTCAAGGCCTTCGCCTACGACGCCGCGGTGTTCGCCCGCTGAGTGGAAATGCCTATCGGCGCGCCCTGTCCTCTGCGCAGACGTGCGTGGTGAGCGGGCCGCCGTTGAACTCGATGGCGTCGATCATCGCCGCCAACAGGTCGACCTCCCCTCCCGTCGCATCGGCGTAGGCGCGGTGCACGTTGAGTACGAGCCGCTCGGAGTCGGCCCACTCGGCGAACTCGCCGAGGTTGCACTGCCGCGCCGCGTCCAGCGCCGTCAGCCCGTCACGGAGTCCTCGGCGGCGACGGACTCGACGAATCGGTAGTAGCGGTCGTGGGTTTCGAACACCCCGGCGATCGCCGCCGCGTCGTCGACGAGCGGGCCGTGCCCGGGCACGATGACCACCGGCTCGAACGACGCCAGCCACTCGAGTGATCGCCGGGCACCGCGGACGGATCCCATGAACACCAGCGGGGTCAGCCCGTTGAAGATCAGGTCGCCGGTGAACAGGATGCGCTCTTCGGGCAGCCAGGCGACGACATCGCCGGTCGTGTGGGCGGCGTACCCGGGGTGGTGCAACTCGATCATCCGAGTCCCGGCGTAGACAGTCAGGCGGTCGTGGACCGCGATCGATGGCACTCGCTTCGTCACCGGGCCCCAGTCGGGGACGGGCGTCCACACCGGTGGGCAGCCATCGATGATCGTGTCGGCGAGGAGGCCGGCACGCATCGCGGCGTGCCCGATGATCGTCGTCTCCCGAGGGAGCAGACAGTTGCCATAGGCGTGATCGCCGTGCTGATGGGTGTTCACCGCCATCGTGATCGGTGCCGAGCCGGTCGCCGCCCGAACGGCGTCGAGGAAGCGGTGTGTCCGCTGATGCGTCGCGCACGTGTCGACGATCACCGTCCCGCCAGCGTGCGTCCCGTCGTCGCCGACCGCCGTGATCGCCCCGGCGTTGTTGATCCACCACGTCCCGTCCGGTTGGATCCAGGCGTGCACCCCCTCGGCGATCTCGTGGAGGGCGGCTGCTGCAGGGCTGGCATCGACATCCATTCGTCCAGTCTGATCGCCTGCGGCGTCATCTGACCATGCCCCTCGATCTGGGCGTCACTGTTCCCGGTTTCCGGGAACGACGACGCCCGGTTGTGTGGGTGGGAGTCACGACGCCCAGATCGGGGATCACTGGGGGAGTTGGTCGACGGAGGCGGCGTCGGGGTGGACGCGCAGCTTGGGCGAGTTGAGGGCGAGGCTCGACGTCGTGCGCCGCACCCCGGGCGCGGCGAGCACCCTCTCGATGACGAGGTGCAGGTGCTCGTTGGTGCGGGCGACGACTCGGCAGATCAGATCGCCGGGCCCGGTCGTCTTGTGGATCTCCAACACCTCGGGGATCGCCGTCAGCTCGGCGAGGGCCGCTTGTTCCTGCCCCTGGGCGATCTCCAGGGTCATGAAGGCCAGCACGTCGTAGCCCATCGCCTTGAGGTCGACGACCGGGCCCCAACCGGCGATCACGCCGCCGTCCTGCAGCCGGTCGATGCGCGCCTGCACGGTGTTGCGGGCGACTCCCAGCCGGCGAGAAAGCTCGAGAACGTTCGGCCGGGTCAGATCGGCAAGGGCGGCGAGCAACGGTTGCCATGCCGAGAGACTACAAACTGCGCGACAGTGACGGCTGACCATGAGCAAACTGCGCAAGAAATGTTGAGGATGTTGACCAGACCGCTATCCGCGAGTTTGCTCTCGTCATGACGACCACCGACACGACCGTGACGCCGGACGCCCCGGACACTCCGGCCCGGCACCTCCTCGGGTGGGACTGCATCGAGTTCTGGGTCGGCAACGCCCGCACCACCGCCGGCTTCCTGATGTCCCACTTCGGCTTCCGCTGCACCGGCTACGCCGGTCCGGAGACCGGGCGGCGCGACAAGGCCAGCTATGTCCTCGAACAGGGCGACATCCGCTTCGTCGTGTCCGGGGCCCTCCAGGCCGACTCGCCGATCGCCGCCCACGTGCGCAAACACGGCGACGGCGTCCACGACCTCGCCTGGCTGGTCGACGACGCCGCTTCGACCTACGCCGCCGCCCTCACCCGCGGCGCCCGCAGCGTGCGCGAGCCGTGGGTCGAGCACGACGACGATCATCACGAATGGGGCGACCTCGAGCTCGCCCAGGTCGCCGCCTACGGCGACACGGTGCACACGTTCGTCAACCGCCTGCGCTACCGCGGCACGACGCTGGAGCCGGGATACACCGCCGAGAAGCTCCCCAACCCGAGCGTCGGTCCGGACGTCGGTCTTGTCGCCATCGACCACGTCGTCGGCAACGTCGAGCGCGGCGAGCTCGACACGTGGGTCGACTTCTACTCGGACGTGATGGGCTTCGCCCAGCTGATGCATTTCGACGACGAGCAGATCCGCACCGAGTACTCGGCGCTGATGTCGACGGTCGTGTGGGACGGCAGCAAGATCGTGATGCCGATCAACGAGCCCGCCGAGGGGCGCAAGAAGAGCCAGATCCAGGAGTACATCGAGCACTACGACGGTCCCGGCGTGCAGCACATCGCCCTGCGCACCGAGGACATCGTCGGCGCCGTGCAGGCGATGCGCGACCGCGGCGTGCGCTTCATGACCGTCCCGGACACCTACTACGACGAGGCCAAGGCCCGCCTCGCCGAGTTCGAGCTGCCGTGGGACGAGCTCAAGCGGCTGAACATCCTCGCCGACAAGGACCACGACGGGTACCTGCTGCAGATCTTCACCGAGACGATCACCGACCGCCCGGCCGTGTTCATCGAGATCATCGAGCGTCACGGCGCCAAGGGATTCGGCGAGGGCAACTTCAAGGCCCTGTTCGAGGCGATCGAACGCGACCAGGCCGCCAGAGGAAACCTCTAACCGACCAACACTTCGCACGATTTTCAGCACAGAGCTCTCCAGCGTGGAGAAAACTTGACCGTGACGAGCACAGAGCGTGTTTCACGCGACGGGGCGAAGGCTCCGGCGCCCGTCGGGCGGCTGGCCGAGCTGCCGCGGTATCAGCCGGGGCGGTCGTCGGAGGCGGCGATGGCCGAGCACGGCTTGGCGTCGGCGATCAAGCTGGCCTCCAACGAGTCGCCGTTCGGTCCGCTACCCGGCGTGCCCGAGGCCGTAGCGGCCGCCCTCCAACGATGTCAACCGTTACCCCGACCACTCCGCCGAGGCGCTGCGCGAGCGCTTCGCCGCCCACGTCGGCGTCCAGCGTGAACGGGTGGCGTGCGGACCGGGATCGGTCGGGCTGCTCGAACAGCTCGCCCTCGCCTACGTCGACCACGGCGACGAGGTCGTCTATCCGTGGCCGAGCTTCATCGCCTACCCGCAGTTCACCCGCCTCGCCGGGGGCGTCGAGTCGACCGTGCCGCTCGTTCGCCAGGCCTTCGACGCCGACAACGTCGTCGCGGCGATCTCCGAGCGCACTCGCGTGGTCCTGATCGCCAACCCGAACAACCCGACGTCGACGGCGCTGCGCACCGCCGACCTGCAACGCATCGTCGACGCCGCGCCGGTCGACTGCCTCGTCGTCGTCGACGAGGCCTACCGCGAGTTCGTCACCGGCGCCGACGTCCCCGATGCCATCGACCTGTTCGGTGACCGGCCCAACGTCGCCGTGCTGCGCACGTTGTCCAAGGCCTACGGACTCGCCGGATTGCGCGTCGGCTTTCTTGTCGCCGATCCGGCGGTCGTCGACGCCGTCAACGCCTGTGCGATCCCCTTCGGGGTCAACGCCGCCGCCCAGGCTGCCGGCCTTGCCGCCCTCGACCAGCTGCCCGAGGTCGCCCGCCGCTGCACAGTCGTGACGGCCGAGCGATCCCGCGTCGCCCAGGCACTCCGTCGCCGCGGGCTGGGTGTGCCGGCGAGCGAGGCCAACTTCTGGTGGCTGCCGGCCGGCCACGCGTCAGCGTCGCTGGGTCTCGCCCTCGAACGGCGCGGTGTCGTCACCCGGCCGCTGGGAGTCGGCGTGCGCGTAACGGTCGGCAGCCACGAGGACAACGATCGGTTCCTCGACGCCCTCGACGACGCCGTCGCCGCCGAGCCGGCGCTCACCGCCGAGTGGCACACGTCGACCGGTCCCCGCGCCGTCGCCGCGGCAGGGTGGCTCGACCGCCTCGACATCGCGATGGCTCGGTTCCGCGACCATCTCGCCCGCGACCACCCGCGGCGCACCGATCCGGTGCCCGGTGAGGACGAGACGTGGGATGACCGCCAGGTGTGGGCCCACGTCGCCGAGTTCGGTGACTACTGGCTCACCGAACTGACGGGGCTGCTCGACTCCGCCACGGACGACCCGCCGCCGTTCGGGCGCACTCGCCGCGACGCCGAGCGCATCGCCGCCATCGAGTCGGGGCGCCACACCTCCCCCGCGGAGCACCTCCGCACGATCGAGCGCTCCGCCGACCGCCTCGCCGCCCTGCTCGCCGGGATGACCGACGACGACTGGGATCGCCGCGGGCGGCATGAGACACTCGGGGTGATGGACCTCGACGCCCAGCTCCGCCACTTCCACGTCGGCCACTACGAGGAGCACGCCGATCAACTCGACCTGATCGCCACCGAGGTGCGGCGACGTGCCGAGCGAGTCGGAGCGGCGACTGACACGTGGGCGCCGGTGCCGGAGGGGTCGGACTTCCCGATCGAGAACCTTCCGTTCTGCGTCTTCCGGCCGCGCGACGAGGAACCACGGGTCGGCGTGCGCATCGGCGACCACGTTGTCGATCTCGTCGCCGCCGGGATCGACCTCGAGGTCACCGCCCGGCCCTCGCTCAACGCGCTGATGGCGAGCGGTCGCGGCGGGGCGCTGCGCGACCGCGTCGCCGAGTTGCTCACCGGCCTGGAGCGGCCCGAGTTGTTGCTGCCGGTCGACGAGGTCTACGTGCTGATGCCGGTCGAGCTCGTCGACTTCATCGACTTCTACTCGTCGCTGCACCACGCCACCAACATGGGACGGATCGTGCGGCCCGACGCCGAGCCGCTGCTGCCCAACTGGCGTCACCTGCCGGTCGCCTACCACGGCCGCGCCCGCACGGTCGTTCCGAGTGGCACGCCCGTCGTTCGACCCGAGGGGCTCGTCGCCCAAGGCGACGGGCCGCCGCAGCTGGCGCCGACGCAGGCGCTCGACATCGAGCTCGAGGTCGGCTTCCTCGTCGGTGGTCCGGCGGCGGCGCGCATCGAACCGGACCACGCCGATCGACACGTGTTCGGGGTCGTCCTGCTCAACGACTGGTCGGCGCGCGACATCCAGGCCTTCGAGTACCAGCCGCTCGGCCCGCATCTGTCGAAGAGCTTCGCCACGACGATCTCACCCTGGGTCGTGACCCTCGACGCCCTGCGGCCGTTCCTCGTCGAACCGCCGGAGCAGGATCCTCAGCCCGACCCGTACCTCCGCGCCGCCCTGCCGTGGGGGCTCGATCTCAACCTCACGGTCGAGCTCAACGGCGAGCAGATCGCGGCGACCAACTTCCGGGAGATGTACTGGACGTTCGCCCAGCAGCTGGCTCACCTCACGGTCAACGGTGCGCCGACCGGTGCCGGCGACCTGTTCGGGTCCGGCACCGTGAGCGGGCCGACGAAGGGCGAGCGGGGAAGCCTCGTCGAGCTGACGTGGCGCGGCGCCGAGCCGTTGACGCTGGCCGACGGCTCGACGCGCACGTTCCTCGAGGACGGAGACACCGTCACGCTGCACGGCTGGTGCGGTGGCGGCGACCAGCCGCGGATCGGTTTCGGTGAGGCAACCGGGACGATCGTTGCTACACCTGAACGTGCGTGAAGGGAGATCTGAGATGACGTACTACCGCACGGTCGGTGACATTCCCCGCAAGCGCCACTCGCTGCACCGCGTCGACGGCGACGTCGTCGCCGAGGAGATGGTGGGGGAGGAGGGGTTCTCCGGCCCGTCGAGCCTGCTCTACCACCGCCATTCGCCGAGTGCGATCGTGAGCATCGAGGAAGCCGACATCGCCACGCCGACGTTCACCGCCAACCAGCCGGTCACGCCGTTCCACCTGCGCACGACGAAGCTGCCGGCCGGACCTGGCGATGCCGTCACGTCGCGGGTGGCCCTGCTCGGCAACGACGACGTGCAGCTGTCCTACGTCACGGCGACGACGACGAGCCCGCTGTACCGCAACGCCGTCGGTGACGAACTGGCCTACGTGCAGTCCGGCCAAGCCACGCTGGAGAGCGTGTTCGGCAGCCTGCCGGTGACGGCGGGCGACTACGTCGTCGTGCCCACCGGCGTGACCCATCGTTGGGTCGTGACCGACGAGGCGGGTCCGGTCGAGCTGCTCGTCCTTCAGTCACGGAGCCACATCCAGATCCCGAGCAAGTACCTCACGCCGACGGGACAGCTCGCCGACGGCTCGCCGTACTCCGAGCGAGATCTGCGTGGACCCGAGGGCCGCCGCTCCTGGTCGACGGCCAGGACGTCGAGGTGCTCGTTCGTACGCGGGCCGGATTCGCCCGCCACGTCCACCGTGACCATCCTTTCGATGTCGTCGGGTGGGACGGCTACGTGTACCCGTGGGCGCTGAGCATCCACGACTTCGCCCCGATCGTCGGGGCCTTCCACCAGCCGCCGCCCGTGCACCAGACGTTCGCCGGAACCGGGTTCGTCGTCTGCTCGTTCGTGCCCCGCCTCTACGACTTCGGTCCCGATGCCGTGAAGGTGCCGTACCACCACTCCAACGTCGACTCCGACGAGGTGCTGTTCTACTCCGATGGCGACTTCATGAGCCGCGCCGGATCGGGCATCGGTGTCGGCTCGATCAGCCTGCATCCCGCCGGGTTCATCCACGGCCCGCAGCCGGGCAGTCGTGAGCGCAGCGAGTCGCAGGACCGCACGAGCGAGGTGGCGGTCATGCTCGACACGTTCGCCCCGCTCGGTCTCACCCAGGCCGCCCGCGACGTCAGCGACCCCGACTACCCGTGGTCGTGGGCGGGCGGCGAGCTGCGACGTAGCTCCGCTCTGTGTCAGCGTGCATGACCGCGGAGGGCGCGCACGCTGACACAGAATCCGACGCCGCTGTCGGCAAGGTCGGCAGAGGGTCAGCCGACGGGCACCGGCTCCTCGCTGACGTCGCCGTTGCCGGACACGGCCGGTTCGAACTCTTCCTCGAACTCGTGGATCGTCGCCTCGAACTCGGGGTAGGCGAACACGCCCATCTCCGGGCTCGTCGAGGCCGGTGATCTCGTCCTCCTCCTTGGAGCGGATGCCGCCCTTGCCCATCGCAATGGAGACCTTGTTCTGGACCTTGAAGAACGTGTAGACGACCCCGAACATGACGGTGCAGATCACCAGTGCCCCGACGGCCTGGGCGCCGAGTTGTCCGAGCCCGCCGCCGAAGAACAGTCCCTCGACGCCATCGACGTCGGAGCCGTTCCACGCCGCGCCGTAGCTGCCGTTGGCGAACAGCCCGACGGACGAGCACGCCGAAGATGCCGCAGACACCGTGCACCGAGATCGCCCCGACCGGGTCGTCGACCTTGAGCCGGCCTTCGACGAAGAAGATCGCCTCGATCACGAGCACGCCTGCGATGGCGCCGATCAGCGCCGCCATCGACGGTGTCACGAACGCGCACGGCGCCGTGATGGCGACGAGACCCGCCAGCATGCCGTTGGCCATCATTCCGGGATCCGGCTTGCCCTTGCGCCTCGTGATCCAGAACATGGCGACGATGGCGCCGAACGCCGCGGCGAGCGCCGTGTTCGTGGCGACGGTGGCGAACTGGACATCGGTGGCGGCGAACGTCGACGCCGCGTTGAATCCGAACCAGCCGAACAGGAGGATGAACGTGCCGAGAATCGCCATCGGGATGTGGTGGCCAGCGAGCGTCCGCGGCTTGCCGTCCCTGCCGAACTTGCCGATCCGCGGCCCGAGCACGAGGGCGCCGGCGAGAGCGGCTGCACCACCCATTGCATGGACGACGCCGGAGCCGGCGAAGTCGACGTAGCCGGCACCGAGATCCATCGTGTCCCACGTCTTGGCCAGCCAGCCGCCGCCCCACGTCCACGCCGCGAACAGCGGGTAGTAGATGGCGCCGCAGAAGAAGCCCCACATGACGAAGCTGCCCCACTTCCACCGCTCGGCCATCGCCCCGGTCGGGATCGTCGCGGTCGTGTCCATGAAGGCGACCATGTAGAGGAAGATCGCCAGCACGCCGGCGTCGATGCCGCCGCCCGAGAGTCCCCAGCCGCCCTTGAACAGGAAGATCCAGTTGTCGCCGAAGTCGATCAGCGGACTGCCGACCGGGCTGCCGAGTCCGCCGAAGTAGCCGGACATGTCCATCGCGCTCAGCGACAGCGGCCAGCCGATCAGGAAGAACCCGATGAACCCGAGGCCGAAGACGGCGAAGTTCGTGCTGACGACATGGGCGGCGTGTTTGGCGCGACAGAAGCCCGTCTCGACGAGGGCGAACCCCGCCTGCATGAAGATCACCAGAACCGCGCCAATGACAACCCACAGCATGTTGAGTTGCCCGCCGAGGGCGGTCACCGGATCGACGTCGGCCTGCGCCGGGGCGAGGCCGAACAGGAGACTGTGCACGAGCTACCTCCGCACGATTCGTGGGGCCCCGGCCGATCCGGCGCCTCCGTGCGAACGTACGAATCCTGTGTTTCGTCGTGACCGCCTGAGTGTTTCCAATCCGTGAAGAGCCGCGGCGAGGGTCGCTTCAGGCTGGGCGGTCGCTCGGCGCACGTCACTAGCCTCGACACCCATGTCGTCAGCGGCACGAGTTGTCATCCTTGGCCAGGGTTACGTCGGCCTTCCAGTGTCGATGCGAGCTGTGGCTGCCGGGTTCGACGTGGTCGGCTATGACGTTGACCGCGACCGTGTCGAACGGCTGCGGCGCGGCGACTCGTATATCGGGGACGTCACGGACTCCAACCTGTCGGAGGCGTTGGCGACCGGACGCTACCTGCCTTCGGCGAATGACGCCGACCTATCCGTCTTTGACATCGCCGTGGTCTGCGTGCCGACTCCACTGCGCGACCACGTGCCCGACCTTAGATTCATCGAGGCCGCCGCCGACACGCTTGCTCCTCACGTGCGGCGTGGCTGTTGCGTGGTCCTTGAATCGACGACATATCCCGGGACCACGCAAGATGTATTCGTTCCGCGATTGGAGAACGGCTCCCTGTTGCGAGCAGGTACCGACTTCGCGGTCGGTTACAGCCCGGAGCGGATCGATCCGAGCAATCGAAACTGGACCTTTCAGAATACCCCGAGGATAGTTTCCGGAATCGACGCGGCGTCGCTCGATGCAGTCGACGCCTTCTATTCGGTGCTGGTCGACACCACCGTGAGGGCGGCCCATATCAGGGAGGCGGAGCTCGCCAAGTTGCTGGAGAACACGTTCCGACACGTCAACATCGCCCTCGTGAACGAATTGGCAATGTATGCCCACGAACTCGGTATCAATGTCTGGGACGTCATCGACATCGCGGCGACGAAGCCGTTCGGGTATATGAAGTTTTCGCCTGGCCCGGGTGTTGGCGGCCACTGCCTACCTATCGACCCGTCGTACCTGTCGTGGCAGTCGCATCAGGCGATTGGCCGAGCGTTTCGCTTTGTTGAGCTCGCCAACGACGTCAACGATCACATGCCCGACTACGTCGTCAGCCGCCTCACAGCCAAGCTTAACGCCCAGCGCAAGCCGCTGAATGGCTCCAATGTCCTCGTGCTCGGGTTGACCTATAAGCAGAACTCTGGCGACGCACGCGAGTCCCCGGCTGTCGCGGTCGTCGAGCGGCTCATGTCCGCAGGTGTCCATGTAACGGCCGCGGATCCACTCGTCGACGAGCGCGATATACCGCATGGCGTGACCCTGGTCGAGGCGGAGGCCCCTGCGCTCACCGCCGCCGACGTGGTGCTGATTCTCGCAGATCACGACACGTTCGACTGGGACGCCGTCGCCGCGTTCGCTCCGAAGGTCCTCGACACGCGTAACCGCCTGGCTGGCTCCCGAGCCGAGGTGCTCTAAAGACGCCGCTGAAGTAGCGCCGTGGTTGGGGCGAGGGTCGGGGGTTCGGCCGGCTCGGGACTCAATTCGGTTTGCTTTGGTCGCCGATTTGGTCGTGTGGCGACCGTTTCGGTGATCGAGGTGTAGGGTCGGTGAGTCTCGACCGGTGCAGGTCAGCTGGTGCTGGCCGTCCAGGCCGTGCCGTTGAAGCCAACGCCGAGGCGGCCAGGCGGGCCAGGTTGATCGCTGCGGCTCGGGTATCGACGTCGGTGGCGATACGGGCGAGGCCGCGACATCGAGCGTCGCGGCCACTCCACAGCCGGCGAGCGAAGTGTGCGAGTTTGCGTTCCACGATCGGACGATCGGCCCGGTACCGGTGGACCCAATCGGCCGTCTGCTGTTCGCGGCGGGCGTGCTAGAGCACTGCCTCATGACGGTGAATGCTGATCGAGCGGCCGCGACGGGCGGCGGTGCATCGGTGGCGCAGCGGACAGGTCCGGCAATGCGGTTTGAAGGTGGCCTTGCCACCGCCACGCCGTGACCAGGTGATCCCCAGGGTGTGCTCGGCCGGGCAGCTCACCGTGTTGTCGTCGAGGTTGACGTGGAAGCGGTCCTTGGTGAAGCGTCCCGCCTGGTTGCGCGCCGGCGGCACCTTCGCCCGCACCTTGTAGCCGGCGTTGCCGAGCCGATCCCGAGTCTCGCCATCGGCATAGCGCCACCGTCAATGCCACCGCCGCGGCCGCCGTCCAAGCAGCCACCCGTGAGCTGCACCTGCCAGCAATCCACGAACACGTCCCAATGGATCGCCGCTCAAGCGCAGCGAGCCAAAGCGACCTACCTCGTCTTGTTGGCCGACAGTCTCAGCATCGGAGTCGACGAACGGGCCGAACGCCACCGTCGCCGAGCTGCTCGGCGCCGAGCGGCTCGACGTCGCGGTCAGCGAGGAGACCGGTTGGCAGTACCACCCCGGAACAGACGACGTCGGCGATCATTTGCCACCGCCCGCAGGCGAAGTACTTCGTCTCCCGGTGAGCGGTCTGTCAGAGCTTGTGACGATCGTGCTGGCCAGCTAGCGGTTGGGGTCGCTGACGCGAACCTGGAACACGACCGCCGTCGAGTTGTAGTCGCGGATGGCGAAGAAGAACGGGTGGTCGACGTCCATCACGACTGGCTCGGCCGGCGACTCCGGCGGCGCCGCCAGCGCCTCACCGACGAACACGGCCGACGCCGCGGCCGCCTCCGTCCCAGCCTCGTCGACGGTGATGTCGGCCGCGTGGGCGACTCCGGACAGCACGAGCGGGACCTCGGTGGTGATGTTGGAGAAGTCGGCGCGATCGTCGTCGAAGGCCAGCCGCAGACCGACGGCCATCAGTGGATCGACGAGATCGTGCGATTGCCCGAAGTCCCACGTCGGCAGCGCTAGCTCGACCTCCGTCGGGGTCATGATGCCGAGGGTGGCATCGAGGCTGCCGGCGCCGGCCAGGGTCGACTCGAAGTCGGCCAGCCGGCCGGCCGGCGGGAGGACGACGATCAACTCGAACCCGTTCGTGTACGGCAGGGCGATCGCCTGCGTGCCGGCGAACTCGCCGTAGCGGGCGTGGACGACCTGGTGCATGACGTCCACTGAGATCGTGGTCGCGTCGTCGCGGGTGAACTCGTCCGGCGCCGTGGCCTCCGGATCGAACGGGAACTCCCAGTCGGCGTCGAGGTGCACGGCGTTGGCGAGGATCAACCTGGTCAGCTCGGTGACGTCGTCGGGGGCGAGCAGCTCGCTGATCCGCTGATCGGTCGCCACGCTGACCCATTCGTTGACCTCGCCGGCCGCGGCGGCGGGATCGCCCTCGTAGTCCACCTGTTGAGGCGGGGCGGCGTAGACGTCGGTGAGCGTCGTGACGAAAGGCTCGGCGAGGGCCAAGCCGTCCTGGACCCACAGCGAGTCGGCCAAGGTGAACGAGCCGTCGTCGGAGGCCGTCAGCGTCGCCGCCAGCGCCCCCATCTCTTCGTGGACTGCCGGATCGGCAAACCCGAGCACCGCCGCGAACTCCGCCAGCGTGTCGCCGGCTGCCCCCGCCGAGGTCATCGACAGGCCGATGGCGACGCTCGCCGGCGAGAACACGAGGTTGGCTTCGCCATCGCCGGCCGCGGCGAGGACCACCTGGAGGCGTCCGCCCAAGCTGTTGATCACCGACGTCGCCGCCCCGTTCTGCGGGGCCCGACCCGGATGGGGTTCTGCTTCGGTGTGGAGGGGGGCCGCGGGCCAACCGATGACGGCGGCGATGGCGGCGATGGAGATCTGGGTGGTGAACATCTGATGGAAATCATGGTCGGCTCCGACGCCCGGCGGGCGCGGTCGTCGGGGATGCGCCTCAAAGCCTGACCGACGCGGTCCCGGAACCAGGGGTCTGAACACTTGGCGATCCGACGCCACTCGCTCCGTAGACCACGGGCGGGGACATGTTGATCCGCTGATCCGCCAGTCGGTGCGCCCGTACCACCGGCGCATCGCCGTCATCATCGTGCTCCAGGCGATCGCGACGGCGGCGATGCTGCAGCTACCGAGCCTCAACGCCGACATCATCGACAACGGCGTGGCCACCGGGGACACCGGCTACATCGTCGCCGCCGGCGGACGGATGCTGCTCGTCACGCTCGTCCAGATCGCCGCCTCGATCACCGCCACCTGGTTCAGCGGCGGGCATGGCCATGGCCCCCGGGCGCGACCTGCGCGGCCGGATCTTCCACCACGTCAACCGCTTCTCCGCCCGTGAGGTCGCCCACTTCGGCGCCCCGTCGCTGATCACGCGCACGACCAACGACGTGCAGCAGGTGCACCGCCCTGGAGATGTCCGACACACTTGTGGGCGATGGAATCAGGTCACGTCGCAGGCCGACTTGTCGCCCCTAGCTCGCCGTGTTCGACGCGTACACGAGTCCGGAGGGTGCGTACCGTCGGGACTATGTCGGCGAGCATCCAAGCTTGCACGCTGCTCGAGCGTCATTCGCCGGACACCGAATCCCACCTCGGTGGACGGCGTACCAGACCTGCTCTCGCGTATGGCAGGCAGCTCCCGCCCACATCAGACCGGTGGCGGCTGTCAGCGGCGGGCGTTGTGACTGACGTCACGTCAAGATCGAATCTTTCACCCTGCAGATTCGCGGAGGCGCTGCCGATATCGACTACGTGACACGATTCCCCCGACTGCTCGTCATCGTATCCCTCTCCGTCGGCGGGCTGGTGGCCCCGGCCGCCGTCCACGGCGCACCCGACGGGGATGGGGGCTACGTGGTTGAGCCCGGCGATTTCCTGTTCGGCATCGCCCACCAGCAGGGTGTCGCCCTCGGTGACCTACTGGCGGCCAATGGGCTGACGCTGACCAGCGTGATCCATCCCGGGCAGCGGTTGGCGATCCCGGCCCCGGCGGCGAGCTCCTCGCCCGGCAGCGGCACGTACACGGTGCAGTCCGGCGATTCCCTGTTCGGCATCGCCCACCAGCAGGGTGTCGCCCTCGGTGACCTGCTGGCGGCCAATGGGCTGACGCTGACCAGCGTGATCCATCCCGGGCAGCGGTTGGCGATCCCGGCTCCGGCGGCGAGCTCCTCGCCCGGCAGCGGCACGTACACGGTGCAGTCCGGTGACTCGCTGTTCGGCATCGCCCGGCAGCTCGGCGTGTCACCGAGGGCGTTGCTGGCGGCCAATGGGCTGACGCTGACCAGCGTGATCCATCCCGGACAGCAGCTCGAGGTCCCCGCCGGGGCCAATCCGTCGGCGCCGGCCGGCAGCCCGCCAGGGGCCGCGCCGCCGACCCCGGCCAGCGCCGAGGTCGTCGAGCGGATCATCCGCGACGTGTGGCCCGACGCCCTCGAGGAGACGGCCCTGGCGATCGCCTGGCGGGAGAGCGGCTACGAATCCGGCGCCCAGAGTCAGTGCTGCTCCGGGCTGTTCCAGCTCTACTACGACGTCCACAAGGGTTGGCTGGCCGATCTGGGCATCAACTCCCGAGACGACCTCTACCACCCGCGGACCAACGCCGAGGCGGCCTTCGCCCTGTACCAGCGAGCAGGCGGCTGGGGCCCCTGGTCTCTGGCGGGCGATTGACGATCAACCCGTACGCGTCGGTGCGGGACAAGAACTTCGACCTGCACACCGCCTACGTCGTCGTGGCCTTCGTCGCCGGCAGGTGCACCGCGCATCAGAGTGCGGGCGGTTCGACCCGCTCGACCGTGTCGACGCGATCGCTGGATCGAACGAGGCCACCCGAGGGACCTCGATAGCGTCCCCTATCGCCGTCTCTACGGCGTCCCTCGACCCGCGTCCACGTCCAAGCGCTTGCTGGCGCCAACGCGCCCGAGCGGCGTCCGGTACCGAACAGAGACCACCGCCAGGGCGTCGCGAGCCTGCGCTCCCCGCGCCCCAAATCTGCCAGTCGATCAGTAGCAGGACAGCTTCGGGCGATGACGGGTGACGAGGTGGCGGCTGCCTCGATCCGGGTACAACACGCCGGTGTCGGCGCCACGACAGACAGCGTCCCGATGCCATGCCAGACCGGGGTTGACCTCGACGGCGACGGAAACCGTATCGCTGCACTTTGCGCAGCAACTGTTCCGCTATCCGCTGGCCCGGCGACGATTCCCCTGCACGCCGACCGGTGACATCGCCGGGACCAACATTCGTGACCACCGAACACCCCGGTGGTGGCGTCCCGGCCTGCTCATCGCCGTGTGGATCGCCGTGAGGCCAACCGGTTCACCGACACCCCGGCCGAGGCGGCCCAGTGACGCAGGACGGCGTGGTCGACGTCGCTCAACCCACGAACCAGGAAATCAGCCATCCAAGGCGTGAATATCGCGGTGCCGGTTGCTCAGCCGACTACTTCAGCAGTGCCCGAGGATCGCCAACGATCTGGGATCTCCGAGTTGCGTGTACGCAGCCGAATGATTCAGGCCGACATCAACGTCGGCCGTGCGAAGGTTTGACGACGGATGAGCCGGCCGAGTCGGTAAAGGCTGCGTCGCCAGAAGCGGGTGGCGGAGCTGAACGTTGAGATCCTCAAGCTCGCCAAGTCGTGGACGCGGTCGAGTCCGATGTCGAGGTGATGGTGAATGTCGACCGTTGCTCGACGTGGTCTGCCGGTCATGCGGGACGCTCGCTGGGGCGTGGCCGAAGAAGCGGCGCGCCCGGCGTGCCGCCGACCCGAGCTCTCGTGGAAGCATGCTCGATCATGAGCTCGGTGTCGCCGTTCACCATCCATCTCTCGCCACCCGATATCCGCGGTGCGGAACGCGAGGCGATCGTCGCGGCGATCGACTCGGGATGGGCCGCCCCAGCCGGGCCCGATCTCGACGCCTTCGAGGCCGAACTCGCCGAGCGGTGCGGCGTCACCCACGCCGTAGCCCTGTCGAGCGGCACAGCGGCACTTCACCTCGCCTTGCATGCCAACGGGATCGGCGCCGGCGATGTCGTGCTGGTGTCGACGTTCACGTTCGTGGCGACCTTCAACGCGGTGGCCTACACCGGTGCCATCCCGGTACTCGTCGATTCGGAGCGAGACTCATGGTGCATCGACCCGAACCTGGTGGTCAACGAGCTCGAACGGCGCCACCGCGCCGGACGACCGCCGAAGGCGGTGATCGCCGTCGACCTCTACGGGCAATGCGCCGACTACGACCGTTTTGCCTCCCGGTGCCGCGAGCTCGATGTGCTGCTGATCGAGGATTCCGCCGAGGCGATCGGGGCGACTTACGGGGATCGGCCCGCCGGCTCGCTCGGCGACGTGGGCGTCCTCAGCTTCAACGGCAACAAGCTGATCACGACGTCAGGCGGCGGAGCACTCACGACGGACGACGCTGACCTCGCCGCGCGGTACGGATGCTCGCCACTCACGCCCGCCAGCCGACGCTGCACTACGAGCACCGTGAGATCGGCTTCAACTACCGCCTCAGCAATCTGCTCGCCGCGTTCGGCAGAGCACAGCTCGACACGCTCGACGAACGCATCGCCGATCGCGACGCGGTGCGCGCCTTCTACGCCGCCCAGCTCGCCCGCCGTGACGGAGTGACGCTCAACCCCGATGCTCCGTTCGGCCGGCCGAACCACTGGCTCACCTGCGCGACGGTCGACCCGTCGGCTGCGGGACTGACCGCGAGTGACATCGCCGCACGGTTCGCCGCCGCCGGCATCGAGACGAGACCGCTCTGGAAGCCGATGCACCTGCAACCGCTGTGTGCCGGCGTCGAGACGGTGGGCGGCGACGTGTCGGCGGCATTGTTCGCCACAGGGATCACGCTGCCGTCGAATCCCAACCAACCCGGCTTCTACGAGCGAATCACCGAGGCGATCGCGTCGCTCGACTGACGAGTGCGATCCAACGTCTCCGCCGTCACGCTCTCCAGGCGTCGCGCCGTTCGCGCAGCCACCCCTCCAGCACCATGCCGCCGTCGAGCTTGCGCCGGAAGGTGCCCATGGTGTCGGCGACGGTGAGGGCGTGGCGCCCCAGCCGGTGACGATCGGCGCCGGAAGAGTTGGCGCGATTGCCGGCGAGTACCGCCGACGCGAACCGACGGCGGATGACGACCTCGGCAGCCGGCGAGCCGGCGACCGCTCGGGGATAGGCGAAATGGCGGCAGGGCACGCCGACGTGATCCTCGATCAGGCCGATCGACCGGTCAACCTCAACGGCCGCCGTCAGCGCGTCGGCCTCGTTGAGGACGAGGTGCGTGTGGGTGTGCGATCCGACCGTGACGCCGTCGATCGACGCCAGCTCGGCGAGACCGGCCCAGCTGATCGGCCGGCCGTCGTTGGGAAACACACGCTCACCGTCGACGATAGTCGGTGGCCACGTAGAAGGTGGCTGGGAAGCGACGCCGAGCGAGGCGTGGTGCGACGTCGTCCACCCAATCGGCGGTGCCGTCGTCGAACGTCAGCACGACAGCGGGGCATCGGCGGTCGTCGTCAGCGGCGGCGGCCGGCCCGCCGAGGCCGGTGATCGCGTCAGCCAGTCCGATCACCCTTGCGGTCGCGGCCAGGACGTCGAGCTGCTCGTCGAACGTGTCGGCAGGCAGATCTACGGGGGAAGGCGATCTTCCACCGATGCGGTGATAGGTGAGCACGACGAACGCCAGATCGTCTGGCCTCGACAGCGCGTCGATCGGGCGCCCGAGGAGATCGATCGCACGGCGGTCGGCACCTCCAAGCATCCCGCCACAGGGTAGGCGCCTTCCGGCGCGCCTCGCGGCGTCCGTGGCCCCACCTACACTGGACGAAATACGTTTCTAAGCTCGACGTTGCAGGCCTGATCGCGCTGGTGTTGCTCGCGGTGCTGATCGGACTGTCGATCGTGCCGGACGAGGAGATCAGCTCCTGTGGCCACCTCCGCTACCTCCACATTTCCCCGCATCGCCGACGACGTCGACGTCGAGCACGCAATCGACGATGGCACCGACGACCGCGACGCCGGCGCCAACCACCGGATCGCCGGCGGGCATCCAGGCGGCGACGACCTCGTCGACCACACCGACGACGATGCCGGCGTCGACACCACCGTGCCCCGACGACCACACGTGCCCCCGACGACCTCGACAACCGTGCCCCCGACGACCTCGACGACCGTGCCCCCGACGACGCTCCCACCGACGACGGTGCCACCGACCATCGCCATCACCGATCGAGCGGGCGTCGCCGTGCTCGTGATCAACGGCGGGGCGGCCGTCGGCGCCGCTCGCGCAGCGACCGAACAGCTGCGCCAGGCCGGCTTCCAACCGAGGGCGGCCGTCGACGCCGTACAGGGCGTTGAACGACGAGCCCTCGTGCTCTACGCGCCGGGGCAGGAGGCGGCGGCGAACTCGGTCAACGAGACCATCGGCGCCGCCCCGGACGCCCTCGTGCCGGCACCGTCTGGCGACCCCAACTGGACGCGCTTCGGCGGCGACCTCGACGTCCTGGTGGTGCTCGGACCGCAAACCGGCCCGTAGCTAGCATCCAGGATGACCGCGAAGGGGTGTGACGACGCATGGAACCGATCGACTATGTGCGAGCGATCCTGCGTCGCTGGCCGTTGATCGTGATCGGCGCGCTCATCGGCGCGGCGTTCGCCTTCCTCGGGACCGATCCGGAACCGGAACCGATCGAGACCAGCTACCAGGCCACGCACACACTCCTCGCCGACGCGACGGACAGCAACCAGTCCGTCGGCACGATCACGTTCGCCCAGGTACCGGTGTTCGCGACCACCGGCGAGGTCCCGCGCCGCGTCGCCGAGCAGCTCGAGTACGACGGTAATCCGGCTTCTCTCGCCGCCCGCATGATCGTGGAGACGGACCAGACCACGGGTGTCGTCAGGTTCACGATGCAGGACGCCAACGCTGATCAGGCCGTGCGCATCGTCGACGCCTTCGCCGACGAGACCGTGTCGTACCTGGCCGAACGCCAGCAGGACGTGCGCCAGGAGCGCGAGACGTCGATGCTGGCCACGGTCGAGCAGCTCGAGGAGGAGATCCAGGAGCTCGACGACGAGCTGCGCGACCAAGCGGCGCAGTCGGAGGGCGGCGACGAAGTCGACTCGGTGACGCTGGCGCAGCGGGACGCCGCGGTGCGCGAGTACAGCACCGCGTACGAGGGCTACCGAGCGCTCGTCGCGCAACAGGACGAGGGCATCAATCTGACGACGCTCGAGCGGGCCCAGCCTGTGCAGATCGACACGGGAGGGTTCAACGCGCCGCGGACGCGGGCCAGCCGGGTGCCCATCGCCGCCAGCGTCGGCGCCGCGTTCGGCGCCGGCCTCGCCCTGCTCGCCGAGCGCCTCGACGCCAAACTGCGCAACCGGCACAAGGCCGAGGACGCCTTCGGCGCCGCCGTCGTCGGTGAGATCCCAACGATGACACGTCGGCAACGCCGGGCCAAGCTGGTCGTGGGGCCGGACCAGCACCACGCGGTCGCCGAAGCGTTCCGGTCGCTGCGGACGTCGATCACGTTCATGGCGGCCGGGGGTCAGCCACTCGCCGACGACGATGCCGTCGGCGTCGTCCTCATCGCCTCCCCAGCACCCGGCGAAGGCAAGACGACCATCGCCGCCAACCTGGCGGCCGCCTTCGCCGAGACAGGTCGCTCCGTGGTGGTCGTCAATGCCGACGTGCGCCGACCCGCCCTCGGCGCACTGCTCACCGACCGCGACCGTCCGCGCCTGCCGGCCGGTCTCGCCGGGATCAACCGTCTCGACCCGACCGAGTTCCTCATCCCCACGACCGTGCCTGGCGTCGACCTGCTCGATCTCTCGCCCATCGGCGCCTCGCCGGGCGACATCACCCGAGCGACGGTCCGTCTGGTCGCCGCCCTGCGCGACCGCATCGACGTGATCCTCATCGACACGCCGCCGCTCGCGGTCACGACGGAGGCGCTCGAGTTCGTGCCAGGCGCCGAGGTGGTCGTCCTGGTCGGCCGGATGGGAAGGACGACGGTCGAGCCGGCGAAGCGGGCGGGAGAGTTGATCCGGTTCGGCGGCGCCGAGCAGATCGCTGTCGTCCTCACCGTCACGGGCTCGGCGCACCTTCGCCGTAAGCGCTACTACGGCTACTACGGCAAGCGTCGGGCGGCCCCGGAGCGCAAGGCCGCCGACGAGCACATCCGCGTCGCCGCCGACGACACCGGTGAGTCCCGCCCCAACGTCGAGGCACTTCCCGTGCTCGCCCTCGGTCCGCCGGACTCGGACAATGGGGACCAGGCGACCGTGGACGTTGTCGAGGAACAGTCCGGGCAGCCGGCGGACCGGTCGTCCGAGGACGCGACTCCGGTCGACGAGTCGACGTCGGATGCGTGGGGCGAGATCGACGAGATCCTCGCCAGGGGCGACATGTGGAGCGACGACGACGGCGAGGACTCCGCCACCGCGCAACAACGCCCGCCCGACGGTCAGGCGACCTGACACAGCACCATGGCCCTTCCGGTCCACGTGCTTCGCGCCGATCGCAGCGACGGTGCCGTCGTCGTCGGGTTCGCCGCCGTCGCCGTGTACTTCGCCGTGCTCGTCCACGGCATGGGAACGTGGCCGTACGAGCAGTGGATGGTGCTCGTGCTGGTGCCGTTGCTGTTCACCGCCGGCGTGGTCGGGATCCTCGTTGTCACACGCGACGACACCGACCGGCTGACTTCGATCATGGTCGCCGGACTGGTCGCCAAGCTCGGTGCGGCATTCGTCCGCTACTTCGTCGTGTTCGCGGTGTACCGAGGCGGCGACTCGATCGCCTACGACGTACGAGCTGAGGCCATCGCCGACGCCTTCCACGACGGACGCTCAACGCTCGGCAGCCTGCTCCCCACCCGAACCGGCACCGGGTTCATCGACGACCTGACCGGTCTGATCTACACCGTGATGGGCCCGAGCCGGCTCGGTGGCTTCCTCGTCTACGCGTTCATCGGCTACTGGGGGCTCGTGCTGTTCCACCGCGCGGCGCGCATCGGGCTGCCGTCGCTCGACGAGCGTCGTTATGCGATGTTGCTCTACTTCATGCCGGCGCTGGTCTTTTGGCCGTCGAGCATCGGCAAGGAAGCCGTGATGATGCTCGCCATCGGTTGCGCGGCGTTCGGTGCCGCTCGCGTTCTCGAGCGCCGGCGCAACGGTTTGCTTCCCCTCGCTGCCGGTGTCGGTCTCACCTACCAGGTCCGGCCCCACGTCGCCTTCGTGCTGATGGTCGCCCTCGCGGTGGCCATCCTGTTCCGTCGGCGGCTCAACCAGCGACCACCGATCTTCGGACCGGTGGGCCGGCTGATCAGCGTCGTCGTGCTCGCCGCCGTGGCCAGCCTTGCGCTCGCCAAGGCCGTCGACCGGTTCCTGCCGAGCGCCGTCGACCACGACATCACGGAAGCCGGTGAGCTCCTCGACCGCGCCGAGTCGGGCACGGCCGACGGCGGCTCGGAGATCGCCCGAACGACTCCGACATCGCCGCTCGACTATCCGAACGCAGCCTTCACGGTGCTCTTCCGGCCGACGCTCCTCGAGGTCAACTCCGTCGGCGAGACGCTCGCGGCGCTGGAGACGACGATCGTCCTGGTGCTGGCCGTGACCTCGTGGCGACGGCTGAAGAGCATCCCGCGCATGATCCTGTCCGAGCCGTATCTGCTGTTCGCCATCGTCTACACCGTGATCTTCACGTTTGCCTGGTCGGCGTTCGCCAACTTCGGGGCGCTCGTGCGCCAACGCGTGCAGGTGTGGCCGTTCGTGCTCATCCTGCTCTCCCTGCCCGCGATCACGGAGTCGGCCAGTGGCGCTCGGGAGCGGCGCGCCAACCCGGTGCTCGCCGAGCGGCGGCGATGACGGTCGTCGCCCGCAACGAGGTGGCGCCGTGGCGGCGCGCCTCGATGGCGTTCGTACGGAGTGAGGTGGTCGGTGAGCATCGGGCGCGGCGACGAAGTCGCGACCGCAGCTCGCGTCAGTTTCCTCCGGAGACCTGTGCAGTCCGCCGTCGACGGCCACGAGGGTGGCGGCGACTGCGACCGCGCCGTGATAACCACGTCGGCCGTCAAAGTGCCGGCGGCACTGGCCGCGGTCGCGACGCAGACCGATGTGGCGGCGGTGGTCGAGATGCGATCGCGGCGTCGTAGATCCCTGAGGCTCGAGGATGAGTCTTCGTCGACAGGTCCTGTCCGGCCGTCGCTGCCATCTCCAGCGTCGTCCGGTTGATCGTGACACGCCCGTTGATCGAACAAGCGGCGCGGGCGGCGTCGAACGACAGCGGAGGAACGAGATTCCGGCTGATCAGTGGATGGAGCTGTCGTTCGTCGACCTCACCCGAACCGAACAGCACCTCGTGCAGCTTCTCTCCTGGACGCAGGCCGGTGTACACGATCTCGACGGGCTTGCCGGCGTCGGCGATCATGCGGGCGGCGACGTCACGGATGCGGACCGGATCGCCCATGTCGAGGATCAACACTTCGCCACCTGTGCCCAAGGCTCCGGCCTGCATGGTCAGGGCTACCGCCTCCTCGGTCATCATGAAGTAGCGCGTGACGTCCGGGTGTGTGACCGTCACCGGTCCGCCGGCCGCCACCTGCGCCTGGAACACACCGAGCATCGACCCCTTCGATCCGAGCACGTTGCCGAAACGCACCGACACGAACGGCAACCCGGTGGCAGCAGCCGCCGCTGCGGTCATCCGCTCGCAGATCCGCTTGACGTATCCGAGCACGTTCGCCGGGTCAGCAGCCTTGTCGGTGCTGATGTTCACGAACCGTTGCACCCCGACGGCCTGGGCCGCTTCGAGCACGTGGGCGGTGCCGACTACGTTGGTCTTCCACCCCTCGGCCGGGTTCAGCTCGAGCAACGTCAGGTGCTTCAGCGCGGCAGCGTGGAACACCACCTCGGGGCGGTGTTGCTGGAAGACGTCGAACACCCGATCACGGTCCCGAATGTCGGCGAGCACCAGATCGGGCGAGTCCAGCAAGGGGCGACCTTCGATGCTCACCTGGGTGTCGTGCAGGCCGGATTCGTCGCGGTCGAGCATGATCAGGCGTTGCGGGTGGAAGGGGTGCAGTTGGCGGCACAGTTCGGAGCCGATCGAACCGCCGGCACCGGTGACGAGGACCCGCCTGCCGGCGATGTAGCCAGCGATCGTCGAGACGTCGAGCTCGACCGGTCGCCGGCCGAGCAGGTCGACGAGCGTCAGCGGGCGAACGTCCGACGCGTCGACGACACCGAGCTGATCGGTGACCGGCGGCAGCACGTACACGTCGAGCCCGGCAGCGAGCAGCGGCGCCGACAGCTCGTCGAGACGCTCGCCGTCGAGCTCCGGATCAGCGACCACCAGCGACGTGACGCCGTACCGGCGGGCCATCGTCAGCGCGTCGGCGGCGCCGCCGACGACGCGTAGGCCGTGGGTCTGCAGCCGCCTTCGGAGCGGGTCGTCGTCGAGCAGTGCAACCGGCCGGAACGGGCTCGATGGCGTCGTGAGCATGCTGTGCACGAGCTGCGTGCCGGTGCGGCCGGCACCGTAGACGAGCACGGCGTCGCTGGAGTGCTCGTCGGGGCGCAGCAGCTGCTCTTCGAACAGTCGAGCGACATAGCGGACGATCGACGTCATCACGAGGGCAGCGAAGCCGGCCAGCACCGGCACGGAGCGCGGCACGACCGTGCCGCCGAAGAAGGCGACGACGACCATCAGGACCACGGTGGTGACGCCGACCACAGAGGCCAGCACGCGGACCTCGTCGAACGACCCGTAATGGAATCGGCGCCGGTAGAGCCCGAAGGGGAGGCCGACGAGGCCCTGCAGGATCGCCCCCGCGACACCGACCGCCAGCACACCGCCGGGGTTGATCCGGTCGACGTGCATGTCGTAGCGCAGCAACGTCATGACGGCGACGGCGATCAGCCAGCACGGTGCGTCGAGGGCGTACTGCACACGCGGCAGCCGGCGGCGGACGGCATCGCCGAACCGCCAGAGACGTCGGTTGCCCTTGCCCACGGCACCATGACCGAGATGTCCGCCGCCCGTACGGTCGACGCGGTCGTTCGTGCGGTCGACGTTCACATCCCTCCCGCTGGAGGGCTCGGTCCGGCGACGAATGTTAGCCGCGGGTATGTTCCGGTGAGGAGCCATGACGCACACGACATCACGGCCATCGACCGCGGTGACGGTGATCGGCGCGGGCGGGCACGCCCTGGTCTGTGCCGAGGTACTGACGGCGGCGGGCTTCGCTCTCGCCGGATGTGTCAGTGCCGACGGCAGCGCTAGCGCCGACATCGAGCGCGTTGGACTGCACATGCTCGGCCGCACCGACGACTGGTTGGCCTCGGCTGCGGCGAGGGGGAGCGGCGTCTTCGTCGCCATCGGCGACAACCGCACGCGGCGCGCCGTCAGCGCCACCGCCCGGGCCGCAGGCGCGACGATCGTGTCCGCCGTCAGTCCCCGGTCGATCGTCTCGCCCTCGGCGGGACTGGGCGCCGGGGTGGTCGTGATGCCGGGCGCGGTCATCAACGCCGCGGCACGACTCGCCGACGGCGCGATCGTCAACACCGGTGCGTGCATCGACCACGAGTGCACGATCGGCGCCTTCGCCCATCTCGCCCCGGCGTCGACGCTGGCCGGACGCGTGGCCATCGGCGACGGCGCGTTCATCGGCGTCGGCGCATCCATCGCGCCGGGACGGACGGTCGGCGAGTGGGCAGTGGTGGGTGCCGGCGCGGCGGTGGTCTCGGACGTCGCGGCTGACGCCGTCGTCACCGGGGTGCCGGCACGCCCGGTCGAGCGGCGATCACGCCGGACGATCGCCGTCGACAAGCGTCCCCACGTGCTGGTGGTCTGCAGCGGCAACCTGTGCCGCTCTCCGCTCGCTGCGGCGCTGCTCCAGCGCCGTCTCGACGCAGCCGGCATCGAGGCGACCGTCTCGTCGGCGGGGACGATGGCCCCACCAGGTGCCGCTCCGGATCGCAAATTGCTGCGTGTTGCTGCCGAGCGAGGCCTCGACCTGTCGCACCATCGGGCCGAGATGGCCACGTGGGAGATGGTGCACAACGCCGATCTGATCCTGACGATGAGCCACGAGCACGCCGCCGAGGTCGAGGCGATCGACCCGTCGAGCACCGATCGAGTGGTGACCCTGCGCGCAGCCGCGTGGCGGGCGAAGGTGGTGAGCAATGGCGCCTCGTCGACCGCGGAGTGGCTGGCCCGGCTGTCGGCGCCAGCCGGTCCGGTGGACGAGCTGCCGCGCTTCGATCCGACGGCCGACATCGCCGACCCACTCGGCCGGTCACTGCGGCACTACCGGGCGGTCGCCGATCAGGTCGAAGCTGCCGTCGACGCCCTCGTCGCCGGCTGGCCGCGCGACGCCTAGGCCGTTCGGCGCTGGCGATCGGCGGCGAACCGCCGGTAGGTCTCCTCCATCTCGGCGACAGCTCGCCGACCGTCGAACCGGACGGCCTGCGCCCGCGCGGCTGCACCGAGGGCGCGCCGGCGATCTGCGTCGGCAGCGAGATCGACCATCGCCGCGGCGAGTGCGGCGGGATCGCGAGGCGGCACGACGAGGCCTCCCCGGCCGTCGCCGACCGCCTCCGGGAGGCCGCCCACGGCCGTGGCGACAACCGGCCGGCCGAGGGCGAGCGCCTCCATCACCACGACCGGCAAGCCCTCGTGGTCGGAGCTCAACACGACCAGATCGGAGGCGGCCATCAGCTCCACGGCGTCCCCCCGCCGGCCGAGCAGGTGAATCCGTTCACGGTGCTCCGACCGTGCGACTCGCTCGACGAACCACTCCGGTCCGTCGTGGTCGACGTTCAGCCCGACGGCGACCAGATGGAGGTCGGGACACGCCGACGCTGCCCGATCGAAGGCGTCGAGCAAGACGTCGTGCGCCTTCTTCGGCCGCAGGTTGGCGACGTGGATGGCGACGACGGCTTCGTCGGCGATGACCAGCTCCCGACGCATCTTGCCGCGGTCGACGCCGTCACCACGTGCGGCGATCGCCCCGACGTCGACACCGTGCACCAGCGGGGACGTCCGCCGGCGCAACCGAGCCGGACGGATGCAGTCGCGTACTTCCTCGGAAACGGTCCACACCGCGGCGTGCAGCCCCATCGTCAGCCGGTCAGCCAGCCGGGTCACCCGGCGGTACGCCGGCCAACGGTTGTGCTCGGTGTACACGTGCACGGCACGTCGCCCGGCGAGACCGGCGCGCACGAGCGGCGCGGCGATGGCACCGACGACGGGTGAGTGCGAATGGACGACGTCGGGCCGGCGCCGGCGCAGGAGCCGCACCAGGCGAGCCACCCACATCGGCCCGCCTCCTCCCAGGCGATGGACCGTCACGCCGGCGGCGGCAGCTCTCCGGCGAGTTGATCCTTGTCGCGGCGGATGAAGCCGACCTCGTACTCGATCGGTCGTTCAGCGGGCGGCGATGGGTCGCGTCGGGTGACCTGATCGACGACAAGTCGCTCTGCGCCCCCGCGACCGAGGCCCTTGACGAGCACGAGGACGCGGACTGCTCCGGTGCCGTTCACCACGCGAGTCCCGTGTCGTCCTGTCTCACGATCTCCTCGGATCCGGCCCGCTGTCACCGGCACGGCGGCGAGCCGGCGGGCGAGCACACTCGGCCGGCGGTACGGTACCGCACGATCGGTTCGGGTCAGCGGCCTGCATCCACTCGACGAGGAGGCCCGTGTCTGGGCGATGGCATCTGGATCTGGCGGCGGTGGGCGTGGTCGGCGGCGGTCGCCGGCTGGACGGTGGCGGTCGCGCTGGCGCGATCGATCGCCGTCGCCGCCGGATCGGGTGTCGGTGATCCTTGCAGCGTGGCTCGCCGCACGCGACGAGGTGCCGCGAGTCGACGGTCGCGGTCGTGGGCCTGAGCGCGCTGGCGGCAGCTGCGGGGCGATTTCGCGTCAGCACACCGCGGTGATCCGCGCCGGCTGACGGCGATGCTGATCGCCGGCACCGCCCTCGTCGTCGCCGCCGTACTCGCCGGGCGCGCCTGGGCGGCGGCATCCGACCACTGGGCGCTGACGTTCGTGGGGGCGGGGGGAACCATCGCCGCGGTGCTCGTGGCCGTCCGCGGCCCTGTCACCGGCCGGCGATCGCCACCTGATCCATGGGGCGTGCTCGGCGCGGTCGCGGCCGGCGCGCTGTGGTTGTCCGCTCCCGACACCGAGCTGCCCGTTGCTCTCGGCACCCTGCTCGCCGGCGCCGTCATCGGGCAGGTCTTCGCGCCGCGATGCTGATCGGCCGCTCAGCGGTGCGGCCGGTTGGGCGGCCACGTGGTCGTTGATCGCCGTGTCGGCCGCCGGCGCCTTTCGGGGCCGGCCGGAAGGTCTGGGAGCGGGCGTCGTTGCCCTCGTCGCGGCAATGGCGTGGCCGGGATGGCGCGTCGAGCCGTCGCCGTGGCCGGATACGCCCGAGCCGTGGTCGCGCTTGGCCGTGACTGCCGTGCGGCGCGGTGATCACTGCCCGCACGACGGGCCTCGCCGACGAGCCGGGACTGCACCTCGCAGTGGCCGCGGTGACGGTCGTGGTGATCCTCGGGGCGGCGGCGGTGGCGACGGCGACGCCGGTCAGAACAGCTCGAGGTCGCCGAGGCTGAGATCCCACCGGTCGAGCGACGGCGCGGTTGCGCTCGGCGAGGGCCCGCCAGGTGACGATCGGGCCGATCCGCGGAACCGGAACCGCCGGCACGGTGACGACGTCGCGCCAGTCGTGCGTCACGAGCAAGGCGTAGTCGGCATGGGTCGACCTGAGGACGCGCCTGACCAGCCGGACCGCGGTGCGATGGTCGCCGGGCCGAACGAGCAACTCGGCGATGACCGCCTCGAGTGCCGGGCCGCGGCTGCGCAAGCGGAACACGACGAGCCCCTGGTCCGGATCTCCGGTCTCCAGCGCCCGGTACTCGATCGGTCCCTGGGTGTAGCGCCACGACATGTACGCGGCGGTGCGGGCGGTGTGCGTGCGCCGGCGGTCCACCTCCTGGACGGTCAGCAACGACGCCATGTGGGGATCCGCGAGGGCATCGATTGCCGGCCTCCCCGCGTCGCACGGTTCCGACCACCGTTCGGCAGGCGCTCGCGCCCGGAGCAACCGGGCGAGCGATCGGCCGCGTCGGGGCGCCACGATCACCGGCGCCCGACCGAGGTTCTGCCAGCCCATCTTGAGGTAGCCGGGGCGGCTCTGGTCGTTCGGCGTGTTGAACACGAACCCCGTTCCGTCGGCAGTGAGCTCGTCGACGGCGAGGAGGGTGAGCCGGCGGAACAGTCCGCGTCCCTGCACGTCCGGATGGGTGGCGGTGTCGAACGGCGCGCACCGCCCGGGCGATCGAGCCGTCGGGCCGCTGGAACTGCCACCGCATGAGCACACGCAGGGCGACGATGCGGCCCTCCAGCTCGGCGACCCAGCGTGGCGACGGTCCGAACGGGTTGTCGTCGTGCTTCCACCGGAACAGCGCGGCATGACGTTCGTCGCTCTCCCATCCGAGCGTCGCCCGGGCGAGGTCGAGGATGCCCGCTTCGTCACCGGCGACGGCGCGGCGCACGACGATGCCGTCGGCGTCAGCATCACCCCGAGAACTCGACTGCTCGCCCACGGCCGGGAGGTTACGGGGCATGATGCGCAGGTGCAGGTGCTCCACCTGGTCGCCTCGGCGCAACGGCGGGGCGCCGAATTCCGTACGCCGTCGACTGTCGTGGTGCTGTCGAGTCGCACCGAAGGGTTACCCGGCGTGCTTCGCGAGGCGGCGCTCACGGGACTCCCACTGGTTGCCACCGACGTCGGTGGAGTCAACCTCATCGTCGACGAGTCGACGGGCCGGCTGGTGCCGGCAGATGTCACCGTCGAGCAGCTCGCCGCGGCAATCACCACCGTTGCCGCCGACGGCGACCGTCTCGGGGCGGCAGCGCGCAGGCGCGTCCTCGAGCGGTTCACCATCGAGCCGATCGCCGACCAGTGGGCCGACCTGCTCGGCGACGTGACCGGTTCCTAGCGCAGCGCCTCGGCGATCGCCGCCACCGGGTCGTCCGGTGCCGCCGTGATCTGGTCGCCCCACCGGTCGAGCAGCCATGCCCACGCCGAGCGGTCGCCGGTCGCCTTCCCCCACAGTCTGACCCGCTGGACATCGACGTTCTGACCGGCGAGGACCCCGCCGACGATGATCGCGGCGATCTCCAGGCGTCTGCCGTCGAGGAGGACGGAGCCGTCGCCTGGATCGACGATGACTCGCCAGCACGGCACCGAGACGATGCCGGACTTGGCCAGCCGTCGCTCGTCGACATCGACGGCCGGCAGCCATTCGAACAGTGCGGCGCGATCGCCCTTCGTGAACAGGCGCACGTCGAGCGCCACGAGCCCGTCAGGGACGGGCTGGTCGATCCCGGCGATGATCGTCGACAACGTACGGATCGCCGCGTCGAGGTCGGCGGCGCGATGGCGCAGCGCCGACCCGTAGTACACGAGGCCGAGCTGCCGGCGGAGCAGTCCGACGCGGGCCGTGCGCAGCCCGAAGACGTTGTACGTCACGGCGGGCTGCGACTGAGGGTCGCCGGTGTCGAGCCGACCGGCGAAGGCCTCGCGGATCTTGCCGGCAGTGATCTCGTTGTCGTACGAGAACCCTGAAGACGGCGTTCCCACGCGCATGACGATGTGGCCCGGCCACGTCGGCGCGCTCGCGCCGCAGCCACAACCGGGTGGCGGAGGCAGAGGGTATGGGCGGCCGGCAGGAGCCGATGGGGCCAGGTCGTTGGCGCCGGCGGCGGACTCGCCGTCGTCATCGGCGAGCAGCCCACGCTCGCGGAAGTCGGCGAGCGCGGTGTCGATGTCCGCAGCCACCTCGTCGGGCGAGCGACCGAGGATCTCCGCCAAGTCGAGCGTCACGTCGGCGACGGTGGCCTCGCCGTCGAGGAGCAGCCACACCGCCGACGCCGACGGGCTGAGCTCGTACACGGAGCCGCTGCGGTCGTCGTAGAGGATGGTCTGCGGAGCGACGAACGCCGTCTCGATGTCGGGATGCGGTCGCGGGCGTTCCGACGAGGGCGCGTCGCCGGCGACGTGCACGGCGGTCATGCCGCCGCCGCCTCCACGACCCCACCGATCGCGTCGCAGGCTTGTTCGATCGCTGCCGGGTCGACGGCCACGCGGAACGCCGGCAGCTTCTCGACGACGGAGGCGAGCAACAGGAAGGCAGCGCGTCCGGTGCCCTCGGGAGCGACGAGCTGCGTCGCCAGGTCGCGCAACGTCGCCGCCGGCGCGATCGGCCGGACACCCGGTGCTCCCGCTGCCGTGGTGACGGCGGGTTCGATCACGACGACCGCACCGACCGGCGTCGCTCCGGAAAGGGCTCCGACCATGGAGATCGGAAGCAGGTTCCGCCCGGCGATCGAGTGCCGCTCCACCATCGCGGCCGTCACGTCGAACGGGCGCCAGAATGGCTCGGCGACCACGAACTCCTCGCCGTCGGAGATGCGCAACGGGGCGCGGTCGTGGCTGACGAGCGCCCACTCGCGCTCCAGCAGCGCGGCGACCAGGTCGCTCGACGACCACGCCGCTGGCCAGTCCGTGCGGGCGGCGTCCGCGGCGACGATCAGCACGAGAGCGCGCCCGTGGCGTGAGATCACGCTTCCCGCCACGCTCGCCACGCCCTGCAGCCGGCGTGATCCGGGCGGTGACGTCATGGACGACGACTCGAGGAATGTGGTCGCGCGTGAGTTCCGTACCATGGACCTCGCCGTTGCGCCGCACGGTCCAGGTGTTCGGCAGCCACCGCGGGCCGGAACGCTCCGTCTCGTAGACCCACGTCGCGTCCGTCACCGATCCGCCGCGCAGGTCGCGGAAGTCGTCGTCGATGCGGGCGCCGAGCTCGAGATCGGCCGTGTCGACGACGAACGTGATGTCGCCGGCGACGAACGGTCCACGCCGCACCCGTGCCGCTGTCCGGCCGTTGCCGGTGCCTGTCGCGTCGTCCGGCACCGGCGCGAGTGTACCGATGCTCGTGTGACAGCGTCAGAACAGCCCGACCACCGCAAGGCCGAGCAGCACGGCATTGCGCACGATGTGCCTGGCAGCTGAGCGGCTTGGCGAAGCGCGACCCGAAGCACCCGCACGGCGGTCGCGTGCCGTCGAGCAGGCGGTTGGCGATCACGAAGGTGAAGGCGACGAGCAGCACGATGGCGGCGATCGCCGGCCACGGCCGCAAGATCTGGGCGATCAAGGCACCGCCGACGGCGATCTCGACCCACGGCACGGCGAGCGCGATCGGTCGCCCGACGCCCATGTCGGCGGCCTGCTTCGGCCACGACGGACCGTCAAGTCGCTTGAACGTGCCGGACGACGACGAAGACGAGACCGAGGATGACCCGACAAACGATGGCGGCGGTCTCCAGCGGCCCTACTCCCCGATCGTGATCGGCCAGTGCATGCCCGCCGGACGTTAGCGGTAGCCGGCTGCGAAGTCTGTTTTTGCCACACCCCCAGTGGTGGATGGTCGACCGACCACTTCAGCAGCGTCCTAGTTCCAGTGCCGCCCAACGACAGGAGGGCGTTTCCGTCGACCAAGGCGAGCGCAGTTTGGACGACGGTGACTCGGTCGCCGAGGCGCCAATCAGGTCGACGTTGGTCCTGACCCTCCCGCCTTGGCTCGGTGTGGTCTGGACAGCGATCACGTCCGCCCCGGGAAGAGCCGCGCCGCGAGGAGAGTGAATTTACCGGTGTGTGCGCCGACGCCCCACGACCTGGACCGCGCCGCGGTCGATCCTGCTGGGGAAGTGCAGTCGCCATTCCGTCCGAACAGGTCTTCCAGGATCGTCTCGTCGAGCGGATCTGTCTACAAGCGACCGCAAGCCCTCGGGCGGGCTGATGATTAAGGGAATCCGGCTGGCTCCGGGACGAGCCGTCGAATTTGGAGAACCCGACGCGGCAGAAGCCGTCCAGAACCTGCACACGCAGCCGCGCCGACAGCCGTCAGTTCTGGAACCGAAGCGTGCCCGGAGTCGTGGTTGGACCAGTGTCACGAGCCACGCACGCTCACGGTTGTCGTGCCCGCTCTGACGCGGCGTCGACGATCGGCGCTCAAACTGCACTCGCTGGAGCAGCAGAATGATCCAGAAATTCCGTCGGAAGTGGTTGACGTGTTCGGTCCTTCTTTCGATGTTGACGATGGCGCCCGTGTTGGGGCCCGCATGACCTTCCACACCGGTGCCGGCGCCTTGCCACGAGCACCAGAACACCCCCGGTACCGACGGTGTGGGCAGCCAGGTGCTCGTCGGCGATGCGGCCCGTCATCCTCATCGATGCGCGTCATCAAGACTGTCATCACCGTGCAGACCCCGCCATTACGTCCGCAACCCACACGCCCCCAAAACCGAACGGACGAACGCTTTGAGCACGATCCGATCCAAACACTTCTACGTGCCCGGAGCAGTGCGTTTCCATCGTTCGACGGACGTCGACGATCAGGCCGTGGCCCCGGAAAGGGTGCCGATCATGGAGACCGTGGAAGGGAGGAAGGCGCCGTCCTCGCCGGTCGTTCACTGCGGAGTTCAAGGCGGACATCGTCGAGCGTTGCCGACGCGGTGACCGCTCGATCGGCCACGTGGCCAAGGACTTCGATCTGGCCGAGACGTCCGTGTGGAGTGGGTCAAACAGGCCGATGTCGATGCCGGCAAGCGGCCGGGGGTGCGCAGCGAGGAGCGCGATGAACTGACCGCGTTGCCTCGGGAGAACCGGTGAAATGGCATGAAGCCCAACTTCAACGAAGTAGCGGTGCCTTCCCGAGGCGAGTCGTGAGAACCCCCGGGGGAGCGAACCGAATCATGGCTGTGCTCGACGAGCGCGCAGCCACGTTGATCTCTGCAGCTTGGTCGGGCGAGCGTGAGAAGGCGCGCGCGCTGGCGCCAGCGAGCGCTTAGGGTCAACCGTTCGATGGTCGGGGTGCCGCAGCGAACTAAGTGGACGTCCGATGCCGCTGAGGGCGGTCACCCAGTTCTCGGAGCGTTCCACGTCGCCCCGCTGAGTATGGCCAGCGGGGGATCGATTCGTCGTCGACGGCTTGCTGAAGCCGTCAGCCATCTCGGTCCAATGACAGCCGTCATCATGCAAGACCTCGATACCAAGACACAGTTCGAGCTTGGCGCCGCTTTGGACGCTCGGGTGATATCCGTTCCTTTGTCTCGTCGCACGCGGGCTCGGGCATTCATCCACTGGATGGCACATCCCGCAACGCCGTGGACGGCGGCACGTGTGGATTTCGCGCCGGTTCGAATGGTGCTGGGGGAGATCGATGGGCGCGCCCCTCGATGTTGGTTTGGTGCGCCGGGCTCGAGGCGTGGCTGGCGCTACCAAGGAGGCTCCGTAAGCAGCGCTGTCGTAGACGTGATCGATCTCCCCAGCCAAAACGGATTGGCGATGGCGGTGAGCCTCGGTCGCATCTTGATTCGTGGCGTACGGTCCCGAAGGCGTCTCGATCGAGAGTCGTTGCTCTTAGCTCGCCGGATTGTTCTCCACCTCGAGGGCTCAATCCGGTCGCGGTTGTCCGAGCGGGCGATCGCACATCACGGACGTGCGATCGTCGTCGCCAATGGTCGCGAGGCGGCTAGGTGGGCCAATGCGCACCAGGTACGGAACGGGTTTGACGACCCTGGCCCGCTGCGTGACGACGCGGGCAGGACTACGGTGACCAGATTCGTCTTCCCGGCTTCATTCAAGTATCCGCCAAACAGGGACGGCGCCGAGTGGTTCATTGACCGTGTCGTGCCCGGGTTGCGTCGATCTTGCCCGCATCAACGGATCGTATTGGCTGGCGACGGCTCCGAGTCTCTGGGTCGGCTCGGTTCCGTCAATGGTGTCGAGGTCACGGGCCGACTGGACGACATGGCTGATGCCTACGGCGCAGGAACCGTCGTGGTCGTGCCGCTTCTCACCGGGTCCGGAACGCGAATCAAGATCATCGAGGCATGGGCTCGTGGGTTCCCAGTTGTGTCGACGACGAAAGGCGCCGAAGGCGTCGACGCGACACACGGCGCAGAACTCCTACTTGCCGACTCTGCGGAAGACTTTGCGGCCGCATGCCGGAGATTAGTCTCGTCGGTTGACCTTCGCCGGCGGTTGGTACATGCGGGTCGAGCCCGATACGACGCAGCGTTCAAGTGGGAGCATGCGGGAAGAGACATTCGGCGGATTCTCAATGTCTGACGTTCGACGTGAAGTCCCGACTCTCTGACGGCGGGCCCCGTCGCTCCTCGCCCCGAATCGAACCCGTCATATCCGTGATTCTTCCTGTGCTCAACGGAGCCGCGACAATCGATGAACAGCTAGCGGCGCTGCACGGTCAAGACGATCCGGGCGTTTCGTGGGAACTCGTGGTCGTCGACAATGGGTCCACCGACAACACCGCCCGCATCGTCGAGCGATGGGCCCGTTGTGACGCTCGCGTTCGACTCGTCGAGGCGAACCGGGTAGCACAACTTGGCCTACGCCCGCAACGTCGGCGTGGACGCGGCGAGAGGATCAAAGATCCTGTTCTGCGACGCCGACGACGTCGTCGGTGGGGGGTGGCTCACGGCAGCCTCGCGGGCACTCGACGAGTCGGCTTTGGTCGCATTTGCCTTCGAGTACGACCGACTCAACTCGCGCCATGATCTGTTCGGACGGGCGCGGTATCAGTCATCGATGGTCGAGAAGATCTTTGACATGCCTGTGGTTAGCGGGGCAATGGGTGTCAGGCGCGAAGTCTGGGATGCAGTCAATGGCAACGACGAGCGGTGGCACTTCACGGGCGAGGACTTCGACTTCGCGCTGCCGCGTTCGAAAGCAGCTTGGCATCGAGCCTGCATTCGCAGCTGAAGCGGTCTACCACTGTCGTGTACGGAACAGCCCTCGAATCGCGTTTCGGCAGGCGCTGACGTTACGGCCGGGCTCATGTCGCCCTATTCGCTCGCTATGTCGAGCACCCGCCGATATCAGCCAACGGGCCCGCGATGCGGCTCGTGATTGGTGGTGGATCGTGAGTCGGAGCCCACTCGCGGTGTTGATCAGAGCCGACGGCTTCTCTGGGCACGGCGAGCAGGAGTGCGTGTTGGGCGTCTCTTCGGGAGCGTGTTAGATCATCGATTCTGCCCATGAGAAATGAGCCAGACTGCGAACGAGTACCGAGAGTATCGGGATCACTTCGAGCCGGGACCACGCCCAATACACGAGCAACGACTACGGCAGCCCCGCCCTCCTTCCGAGTTCAGGATCGTCTGCACGTTCGACCGGAGTTCGCTTTCGACGTCATCTACCACGTCCGGGTCCGAGGAGATCCCGGCTCGACGTGCAAGCCAGCTCCTACTACTGCGCTCGTCCCCAGCAGGCGAATGCTTTGGGCTCAGGCGCCCGGTGTGCGTAGTGGACGACTGATCGGAAGTTTGCACGAACGCACGTTCTGCCCCGGAAACCATGACACGCCTTCGACGGCAAGTATCGGGCGGGCCGCCATTTCACCGGATGTCTCCCAAGGCCGTGGCTAGGCGCCGGCGGAGGTCGTCAACGTCCCGAGCCACGAGAACGTCACACGCCCGTCGGAACCACGGCCAATCATAGTCGGCCGGTGGGAGCAGGGGCGACAAGCGATGCGGCAAGACTTCGACGCCATCGAAGCCGGCATCCCTCAGCAGTCTCACAGAGCAATACGTTGCCTTGTAAGTCTGCTTCGGTTAGAGATTACGTATTGCTCATCGCTCGCTGTTCCTCCTCGGTCGGGGGCGCGCGACGCACGTCAGCATTTCAGCGTCGCCTCCGGCCGCCGCGGATCCGCGGCGGGTTGCAAGGGGTTGCAGCGCGGCGCCTCGTTGGTGGAACCGGCTGTCTCCGCTCGCGTGCCCACCGCAGGCGCAGCGCGACGTCTCCCGCGTCGCAGACGGCGTCCTGCAGCGCGCGTCGAGGGCCGCGCGGCGCGCCACGATCGCCGGAGCGCGCGAGCGGGGAAGCAGCGGTCCGGCGATAGCGCTCGACGGCGGCCGCGACGCGGCGGCGCGACAGCAGTCGCTCGACGTCGAGGAAGTCAGCGCGGACGTCGGCCGCCAGCCGGTACGGCTGCGCACCGATGAGCTCGCCGGCCACGCGCCGCACGCGGGCGACCTCGGCGCGCACCGTCACCGCCTTCGCGCCGGGTCCGTACAGTCAGCCCGCCAGCGCCTGCGCGGACAATCCGGCCGGCGTCATGGCGAGCACGATCAGCAACTCGGCCTGGCGCGACGTGACCGGAAGCGAGCGCCCGGCCAGCCGCAGCGCGGGCGCTTCGGCGCCGAGCGCGCGAACGCTCAACAGGCGTCGCGGCACCCGCCGCTCGCGCCCGCGCACGCCCCAGACGATCCGCGCGCCGTCCGCGACGGGCTCGAGCACGGCCCGGCTGCCGTCGGGCAGCACCTCCTGGCCCTCGCGCAACGCGACGCGCCGTCCGAGCCACCCGCGGGGAGACGCGGCCAGCACGCGTCCGTCGCGGCCACCAGCGCACTCGGGCGCCGACCCGCCGCCGGGAGCCGGTCGATGTAGCGCTCCAGCAGGTCCGTCTCGCGGCGCGCGCGCTCGCGCCGAGCTGCGTCTCCGCGGCCTGCGCGACCGCCGTCACGAGCGCGAGCGTGTGGGGGTGCGCGTTGCGGAAGGAGCACGAGAGGTCGATCGCGCCGAGGATCGCGCCCGACGCCGGGTCGCGCACCGGCGCCGCGGCGCATGTCCAGCCATGCAGGAGCCGGTTGAAGTGCTCGGCCGAGAAGATCTGCACCGCGTGCTCGAGCGCGAGCGCGGTCCCGACGGCGTTCGTACCGACCGCCGCCTCGCTGCAAGCGCGCCCGGCTTGAAATGCGGGCCCAGCGCGGCCTCGAGCATCCGCGGGTGCCCGTCGATCCACAGCAGCGTCCCGTCGGCGTCGCTGATCGCGACCAGGTGACGGGCTTCCGAGGACACGGCGCCGAGCAGGCCGCGGACGAGCGGCATGACCGTCGCGAGCGGATGGGTCGCGAAGCGAGCGGCTGCCTCGTCGGCGCCGAGCATCATCGGCGCGGGGCGGTCCGGATCAACGCCGGCAGCCGTGCAACGCGCCCACGAGCGGACCACGACCTCGCGCAGCACCGGCGGCGTCCCGCAACCGCTGAGCACGACCTCATGCGCACGGCGCAGCAGTCGCGCCAGTGCAACATGGTCCGCCGCGAGATCCATGCGACCAAGGACTGTGCAAAAGGGCTCCGGTCGGGAGTGCGGATACTACGCGGTCGCTCGGGTCCCGTCGGTGCGCTTTGTCCTCGCGATAACCGATGACCCCGTCGGCTAGTCGGCCAAGATAGGCAGGAGGTCGTGCCGTGGGCGAACAGCTTCCCGCCGTCCTCGGCATACAGCCGCCCCTCGGCGGTCGCGAGCTTGCGCCCGCGGTGCACCACCTTGCTCTCCGCCAGCACCCGGCCCGGGTCGAGGCGCTCATCGCCCGCACGTAGCGGACCTGGAGATCGGACGTGGTGTAGCCGACGCGCCGCCGGCGAGCGTCGTGTGGATCGCACACCCGAGCGAGGAGTCCAGCAGCGTCGCGGCGATGCCGCCGTGCACGGACCCGATCGGGTTGTACATCCACTCCGCGGGCGTGACGGCGAAGATCACACGCCCCTCCTCCGCCAGCGTGATCTCGAAGTCGAGCAGCTCGGCGATCGGCGGCGGCGGGAGCTCGCCCGAGGCGATCTTCTGGATCGCCTCCAGGCCAGCGCAGCGACGCCGCCGCGGCGGCCGTCGCGAGCGGGTCCGACCACGTGAACGTGCGGGCCCGCTCGGTATCGGTGGGTTGCGTCACGCAACCCAGACTACAACCTTCAACCACCCTCAAGGGGGTCAGACCCCCTTGAGGGTTGGTGGAGGGTTACGGCGAGGTGGTGGAGAGGGTCAGCGTCAGCGGCTTCGCGTAGGAACCCGTGCGCAGCGCCTCGTTGGCGCCGATGGACTGCTTGAACTCAGGGTGAGCAGGTCGTTGGAGACCGGCCCGGCCCACGCGTGCAGCGCGAGCTGCGTGTTGCTGACGGCGGCGAACGGGTTGTCACCGCGGCCTGCAGCGGCTGCTCGAGCGAGAACGCGCCGTTGACGAGCTTGCCGGCGCTGGCCGTCGACGGATCGACGATCGACAGCGTGGCGTCAGCGGCCGAGTGGTGATCTTGACCGGGACGGACGCTCGTAGTCCTTGGCCACGCCCGGGGTGAAGGCGCCCAGGCTCGGCGCGCCGTCGAGGGCGAGCGAGAGCGTGCCGGCGACGTGCCGCCCACGCCCGCCGGCTTCGGCTGTCGAGGTTCTCCGTGATCACCTTCGGCCCGTTGGCGGGCTTGGTGATCGTGAAGTCGTCGTAGAGCTCGCCGTTGGCGTCCTTGGACTTGTAGGACAGCTTGTCGCCGTCGAGGGTGATCAACTGGAAGAGCTGCGTGTCTCTCAGCATCTTCTTGCACCGCGCCGTTCTCGTTCCAGTTGACGCGTCGGCCCCGTACATCTTCGGCCCCGACACCGAGACCACGTACACCGTGCGTGCCCTCGACGCCGGGGAGGCCGGTCCCGAGGTTCCCGCTCCCGTAGCTGTGGTCGTGGCCCTGCAGCACCAGATCGACGTTGTACTCCTCGAGGATCGGGAGCCAGGCGTTCCGTAGAGCCGAGTTGTTGCGCGCCGGCTCGTTGGCGAACACCGGGTGGTGGAACGTGACCACGGTCCACTTGTTCGGGTTGTCGGCGAGCACGCTCTCCAGCCACTGGGCCTGGACGTCGACCAACCGCGGTGTCGCCGGCGGCAGCGACGGAGTTCGAGTCCAGCGAGATGATCCGAACGCCCTGGTAGTCGACGTAGTAGACGGTCTCCTTCATCGCCTCGTAGAGCGCCCCCGTGCCCTGCGGGCCGTTCAGCGGGAACTCGAAGCCGGGTCGCCAGAACGGGCTCAGCGTGCCGCTGTACTCGTGGTTGCCCGGGGTGGCGATGCTCGGGACCATCGCCGCCGATCCAGCCTCCGGCGTGGTACCACTCGCCCCACTCGGTGTCGTCGACGGAGGTGTTGATCAGGTCGCCGGCGTGAACGATGAACTCGGCGTCGGGCGCGTCGGTGAAGGCCTGGCGGACGACGCGCGACCAATGCTCCTTGATGTCGTTCTGCGCGTCGCCGAAGTAGACGAACGAGAACGGCTTGGGCTTGTCCGACGCGGTCGTGAACTCGAGCCACTCGCTCCAGTTGGCGCCGTCACCGACGCGGTAGAGGTACTGGGTCTCGGGCTCCAGATCGGTGAACCGGACGGTGTGGAACATCGGTCTCGGCGCCGAGGCTCGAGCTGCTGGGCGTTGCGGGTCGCCAGCACGGTCATGGCGTGCCTTGAAGCCGGGCCCTCCCGCCGGCCTTCGCGATCTGCGCCTGAGCGGTCTTGACCGTCGTGTCGGTCCGCCAGGTGACGGACTGCGAGTCGGACGGATCTGCCTCGTTCGTCAGCATGATGCGGTCCGGCAACGTCGTCGGCTTGTGCTTCTCCGCGGCCGGGTAGGCCGGGGTCGGTTCGTTCTGGGACTGTGCGACGTTGATCCCGCCGCGAAGAGCGCTGCCGTAAGGGCAGCGCCCAGAATCGCCCGGTGTGCAACCGGTGCCTGGCGCCACCTTGAGCGTTAACGATGGCTCCTTGAGAGGGTTTGACCGCGGCGAGTTTCGCTGAGAGTGGCCTGAGTCGGTTACCGATTCGTGACGTCACGAATCGGTAACAGCGCGATCACGAGCCGCTGTGAGAGTGGCGCCCGCCATGAGACGACTCCTCGCGCTGCTCGCGCTCTTCATCCTCCCTGCCCGCGACCGCCGGGGCAGGCCCGTGGCCAAGCCCGGCCTGTCCGAGATCCGCCAGGACGGCGCCGCGTCACGTGGGTGCTGGGCCCGGGCCGAGGAGCTGACCGCGTCGCCGGCGAGACCCCGGCGTCGCTCGCGGGCTACATGGCCAACAACGGTCCGCATGTCCGTGGACGCCGAGTCCTGCCCGGGCGCGATGACGCACGCGACGCCCGAGCGCCGCGACGGCGTCGCCTTCACGCGCGTGAAGCTGCGGATCAAGTGCCCGGCACGAGCCGGGCAGTTCACGGTCGACAACGAGATGCCGATGGATAACGCCGTCGACTACGAGCTCGGCGGCGCCGAGGGCACGTTCCGCTTCGACGCCGACCACACGGTGATGGAGGCGGACGAGCCCCGGAGTTCTCGCGCTGCTTCGAGAAGGGCGTCGAGCGCTCGTGCTCGGCTGGCAGCACGTGCTGTTCCTGGCATCCTGCTGCTCGGCGCGCGCAACCGGCGGGAGGTGGTCGAGCTCGCCGCAGCGGTCACGGTCGCCACAGCTCACGCTCGCGCTCGCGCTCCTCGGCGTCGTCAACGTGCCCGAGCGGGTGGTCGAGACGCTGACCGTCGCCTCGATCGTCGGCGTCGCCGCGATGCCGGTGCTCGGCATCGAGGGCGCGCAAGCAGCTGGGCGTCGTGGTCGCGCTCGCGCTCGTCCACGGGCTCGGCTCGCCGGCGCGGTGACGTTGCCCAACGGCACGCCGATCCTGAGCGCGCTGATCGGCTTCAACCTCGGCATCGAGCTCGGGCAGGCGCTGATCATCGCCGTCGTGTTCCCGTTGCTGCTGGCCATCCGGCGCTTCGAGTGGGCGCCCAGCCCGCCCAGGCCGCCGCGGGCTCCGCGGCCGCCGCTATGGGCCTGTTCTGGCTGTCGCAGCGCGTGCTGGGCGG